>NZ_BOOB01000001.1 GCF_016863015.1 Microbispora amethystogenes
GGTTTCAACGGTGGTGACGAACTGCTGATCTGGCGGAGTACGAGCACGGCGACGGCTTTCGGCTTCGCCCCCTACAAGAGCCTGGGCACCGGCTGGGGCATCTTCGGCAACAAGCTCCTCACCTCCGCCCCCACCGACTGACCATCACCCCGGGACGTCGCACCTGCGGACCCGTGGCCCCGGCCGGCCTCCGACCTCGCCCCGGCCGGGGCCCCATCCGGCGGAGAGCGGAGACGGCGCGCCGATAGTCTCCCCGGCATGAGAGTCGGGATCGTTGGCCTGGGAGACATCGCGCGGAAGGCCTACCTGCCGGTGCTGGCGGCCACACCGGGGATCGAGCCGCTGCTGTGCACCCGCGACCGGGCGGTCCTCGACCGGCTCGGCGACGCGTACCGGATCGGCGCGAGGTTCGCCGCGCTGGACGGGCTGATCGGGGCGGGGATCGACGCGGCGTTCGTGCACGCGGCGACCGAGGCGCACGTCCCCGTCGTGACGGCCCTGCTGGAGGCGGGCGTGCACGTCTACGTGGACAAGCCGCTCGCGTACGACGCCGAGGCGAGCGCCGGGCTCGTACGGCTGGCCCGCCAGCGGGGCAGGTCGCTGATGGTGGGGTTCAACCGCAGGTTCGCCCCCGGCTACGCCGCCCTCCGCGAGCTGCCGCGCGACGTGATCGTGATGCAGAAGAACCGCCGCGACCTGGCCGGCGACCCTCGTACGGTGATCTTCGACGACTTCGTCCACGTGGCCGACACGCTGCGCTTCCTCGCGCCGGGGGAGATCATCGACACCTCGGTCAGGACCCGCGTGCGGGACGGCCTGCTGGAACACGTGGTGCTGACCCTCGGCGGCGACGGCTTCACCGCGATCGGCGTGATGAGCCGCACCAGCGGCGCGGCCGAGGAGACCTGCGAGGTGATGGGCGGCGGCGCGAAACGGCGGGTCGTGAACCTCGGCGACGTGGTGGACCTCGACGGCGGCGAGACCCTCGCGCGGCGGGCGGACTGGGTCCCGGTGGCCCGGCAGCGGGGGATCGAGCAGGCCGCCGGAGAGTTCGTCGACGCGGTCCGCGGCGGACGGGTCCTCACGGCCGACGACGCCCAGGTCACGCACGAGTTGTGCGAGGAGATCGTACGGCGGACGAATGAGCACGAGTCGCGCTTTACCACCCTTTTGCAGTAGGAAGGTACTCGTGTCAGAACTTGTGCTGGGCCCGCTGCTGCGCCACGTGGACGGGTCCGCCGCGACCGTGTGGGTGGAGACCTCCGAGCCCTGCACGGTCCGCGTGCGGGCCGGAGACGCCTCCTCGGAGGAGTCCACCTTCACCGTGCACGGCCACCACTACGCCCTGGTGGACGTCGCCATCGACGGTCCGGTGGCCTACGAGGTGGACCTCGACGACCGCCGGGTGTGGCCCGGGAGCGACGGCATGCCGCCGAGCGTCATCCACCCCGTCACCGGCCTCAACCGGCTGATCTTCGGCTCCTGCCGGACGAGCGTGCCGCACGAGGAGCCGTACGTGCGCACCCACGGCCCGGACGTCCTGCGGGCGTACGGCCTGCGCCTGATGGAGTCGCCGGACGACCGGCCCGACCTCATCCTGCTCCTCGGCGACCAGGTGTACGCCGACGAGCTCACCCCGGACATGAAGGACTTCATCGCCGGGCGCAGGAGTGAGGGCCCGCAGGAGGTCGTCGACTTCGAGGAGTACGCCGAGCTGTACCGCCAGGCGTGGTCCGATCCGGCGGTCCGCTGGCTGCTGTCCACGGTCCCGACCTTAATGATCTTCGATGACCACGACGTCAGGGACGACTGGAACACCTCGTCGGCCTGGCGCGAGCAGATGGCGCAGGTGCCGTGGTGGCACCGGCGCATCGTCTCCGCCTTGGGGTCGTACTACGTCTACCAGCACCTGGGCAACATCCCGCCGGCCGAGCGGGAGGCCGATCCCGTGCTCGCCGCGCTGCGGGCGGGCGCCGGCGAGGAGACGCTCGACGAGTTCGCCCGGCGGGCCGACGAGGACCCCGACTCGGTCCGCTGGAGCTACCACCGGGACCTCGGCGACACCCGCCTCGTCATGCTGGACAGCCGCAGCGCCCGGACGCTCGAACCGGGACGCCGGCGGATGATCGACGCGGAGGAGTGGGGCTGGTTCGAGAAGCTCGCGACCGGCGACCTCGGCCACCTCGTCATCGGGTCCTCGCTGCCGGTCCTGCTGCCGTCCGGGATCCACCACGTGGAGGGCTGGAATGAGGCGGTCTGCGACGGCATCTGGGGCCGCCGGGCGGCGCGGTGGGGCGAACGGGTCCGGCAGTTCCTCGACCTGGAGCACTGGGGGGCCTTCCGCCGCTCGTTCGAGGACCTCGCGCGGGTGCTGGTCGAGGTCGCCTCGGGCGAGCGGGGACGGCCCCCTGCGACCGTCCTGCTGCTGTCGGGCGACGTCCACTACTCCTACATGGCCTCCGTACGGCGGAAGGGCGGGGGACGCATCCACCAGATCGTCTGCTCGCCGATCCGCAACCCGCTGAGCCGCTCGCTGCGCTTCGCCAACATCGTGGCGTCGTTCGGGCTGGCGGGCCTGCTCGGCGGGCTGCTGGCCCGGGCCGGCGGCCTGCCCCGGCCGTCGCTGCGCTGGCGCATCAGCAAGGGACCCTGGTTCCCCAACATGATGACCGCCGTCGACTTCGCGCCCGGGGAGGCCGTGGTCACGTGGTTCACCGACACCGGCGACCTCGACACGGTGACGGTCAGGCCCGAGCCTCCCGCAGCACCGCGCTGAGCTGGTCGGCCGCCCAGGCC
Source organism: Microbispora amethystogenes (assembly GCF_016863015.1). Lineage (GTDB taxonomy): Bacteria > Actinomycetota > Actinomycetes > Streptosporangiales > Streptosporangiaceae > Microbispora > Microbispora amethystogenes. The sequence goes on from NZ_BOOB01000001.1 coordinate 2,797, forward strand.
AGCTCGTCCCGCGAGACGACGAGCGGCGGCGCGAGGCGGATCGTCGAGCCGTGGGTGTCCTTGGCGAGCACGCCGCGGCGCATGAGCGCCTCGCTGATCTCCCGTCCGGTGCCGAGCGACGGGTCGATGTCGACGCCCGCCCACAGCCCGCGCCCGCGTACGGCGGCCACCCCCGGGCCGAGGTCCGCGAGGCGCTCGTGCAGGAACGCGCCGAGGTCGCGCGCCCTGGCCTGGTACTCGCCGGTGCGCAGCAGTCCGACGACCGCGTCGCCGACGGCGCAGGCCAGCGGGTTGCCTCCGAACGTGGAGCCGTGCTGGCCCGGCCGGATCACGCCCAGCACGTCCTCGTTCCCGACGACCGCGCTCACCGGGACCACGCCGCCGCCGAGCGCCTTGCCGAGGACGTACAGGTCGGGCACGACGCCCTCGTGGTCGCAGGCGAACGTCTCGCCGGTGCGGCCGAGGCCCGACTGGATCTCGTCGGCGACGAACAGCACGTTCGCCTCGTCGCAGATCTCCCTGACGGCGGCCAGATAGCCGTCCGGCGGGACCAGCACGCCGGCCTCGCCCTGGATCGGCTCCAGCAGCACCGCCACCGTGTTCTCGTCGATCGCCTCCCTGACCGCCTCCGCCGAGCCGTACTTCACGATCCGGAAGCCGGGCGCGAACGGGCCGAAGCCGCCGCGGGCGTCGGGGTCGGTGGAGAAGCCCACGATGGTCGTGGTGCGGCCGTGGAAGTTGTCCTCCATCACGACGATGTTGGCCTGGTCGGGGGCGACGCCCTTGACCTCGTAGCCCCACTTGCGGGACACCTTGATCGCGGTCTCGACGGCCTCGGCGCCGGTGTTCATCGGCAGGACCATGTCCTTGCCGCACAGCTCGGCCAGGCCGGTGACGAAACCGGCGAACCGGTCGTGGAAGAACGCGCGGCTGGTCAGCGTCAGCCGGTCGAGCTGCTCGCGGGCGGCCGCGAGGACGACCGGGTTGCCGTGGCCGAAGTTCAGCGAGGAGTAGCCCGCCAGGCAGTCGAGATAGCGCCTGCCCTCGACGTCGACGACCCACGCGCCCTCCGCCGACCGGATCACCACGGGCAGCGGGTGGTAGTTGTGCGCGCTGTGGCTCTCGCCGAGCCTGATGTGGTCCTCGCTTCTCATCGAGTCTGCCCGTCCGTCCTGATCTCGCTCGTCCTGATCTTTCCCGTCCTGATTTCCAGTGTGCAGCACTTGGGGCCGCCGCCGGCCTTGCGCAGCTCGCTCAGGTCGACCGGGACGACCTCGAAGCCGCGGCGCTTGAGCTCCAGGACCAGCCCGGTCGCCTCGGCGTTGACGACGACGTTGTGGCCGTCGCTCACCGCGTTGAGGCCCAGCACCTCCGCGTCCGCGGACGTCGCGACCACGGCGTCGGGGAACAGCCGCCGCAGCACCCTCCTGCTGCCCTCGCTGAACGCCTCCGGATAGTACGCCACGTTGTGGCCGTCCAGCGGGAACAGGGCGGTGTCGAGGTGGTAGTACCTCGGGTCGACCAGGCGCAGCGTGACGACCGGGCGGCCGAGGAACTCCTGGGCCTCCATGTGCGCCGCCACGTCGGTGCGGAAGCCCGTCCCGGCCAGGATCATCTCGTCGAGCGTCAGGTAGTCGCCCTCACCCTCGTTGGTGAAGGACGCCTCCAGTGTCTCGTATCCCTTTTCGACGAACCATCGCAGGTAGGCGGGGCCCTCGGCGGCCCGCTCCGGGTGGGCGAACCTCGCGCCGTAGACCCGCCCGTCCACGACGAGGGCGCCGTTGGCGGCGAACACCATGTCGGGCAGGCCCTCCACCGGGTCGATCAGGCTGACGCGGTGGCCCAGGCTCTCGTACGCCTGCCGAAGGCCCTCCCACTGCCGCAGCGCCGTAGCCGTGTCGGCGCCCTCCTCGGGCCGCATCCAGGGGTTGATGGAATACGAGACCGTGAAGAACTCGGGCCGGCACATCAGGAAGTGCCTGACCGTGCCCGTACGGCCACTTTCCGTGGCCGCGGACTCTGGCGCGATTGTCATCGACGACTCCAAGCGGGAAACCGGTGAACGGGACTTCAGCGTAGGAATCGGCGGTCGGCAATCCAATCCGCCCACGTTGCGATCACCCGGGGATCGGTTGCGTCCTTCAGCCCGTTTGCGGCGATCCGTTAATCAGCCGGGAGAGCACGATGGAGCTCTTGGTCCGCACCACGAACGGCTCGGCCGCCAGGCGCTCGATGACCCGCTCGACGTGCCGCACGTCGGTCGCGCGGATGTGCAGCAGGGCGTCGGCCTCGCCGGTGACCGTGCAGGCCGAGACGACCTCCGGGTGCCGGGAGACGGCGAGCCCGATCTCGGTGGGGGACGTCTTGCCCCGGCAGTAGAGCTCGACGTACGCCTCGGTCGTCCAGCCCAGGGCCGACGGCTCGACCCGGGCGCTGAAACCGGTGATCGCGCCGGTGGCGACCAGCCGGTCGACCCGCCGCTTCACGGCCGGGGCCGACAACCCCACTTGAGCGCCTATTTCGGCGTATGTCGCCCGGGCATCCTCGACGAGGGCCCGGATGATGGCGCGATCGAGCTCGTCCAACCTCACGTGGACCTGTATACAGCCGCCGCCTCACACCTGAGGCGTCCTGGGCGCGGGCGCCCCCGCAGGGCCCGCGCCCCTCCTCGCCTTCCGCGGATCAGGCGGCGCCGCGCCTGTCCCTCTCCCGCGGCCCGTCCGCTCAGGCGAGCTGGACGAGCACCGAACCGGCGATGAGCAGGGCGAGGCCGGTCAGGCGCGGCGCGGTGAGCGGGCGCCGGGGCAACCGCAGCAGGCCGTGGTGGTCGATCACGGCGGAGGCGAGTTGCTGGCCGGTCACCGTGAGCGCGACGGTGGCCGCGGCGCCGATCGCGGGGATGAGCGTGAAGGTCGCGGTGACGTACACCGCGGCGCAGCCGCCGCCCAGCCACCCCCACCAGGGCATCGTGCGCAGCCCGCCGAGCCGCGGCCGGGGCGTGCGGCCGAGCGCGAGCAGTGCGACCAGGACGACGGCGATGGTGACCGTGGCCACCACGAAGCTGATCATCGCGGTGGCCAGCGGCTGGTGGATCTCCCCGCGCAGAATGGCGTTGACCGCCCCCTGCACGGGAAGGACGGCGCCGGCGACGACGCCGAGCAGGACCCAGCCGCTCCGGCCGCGGACGCCCGGCCGAGGGGCCGCCTCCGCTGTCGCCGCCGGGGCGCTGGCGCCGGTGCTCCGGCCACGCCCGGTGATGCCGCCGGTGACGATGCCGGAGGGCGCCCGCACCGGTGTATCGGCCGGTGCCCGGATCGGGCTCTGGCCGCGGATGACGACGGTGATGCCGGCCAGGACGGCGAGCGCGCCCAGCGCGATGCCGGCGTTGAGCGGCTTGGGCGCGATGCCGAGCAGGCCGAACAGGTCCAGTCCCAGCGACGCGAGCATCTGCCCGGTCACGAACAGCCCCGCCGCCGCCAGGGCGCCCAGGCGAGGGAAGAGCAGGATCCCGCTGGTGATGTAGAGCGGGCTGGCCAGGCCACCCAGCAGGTGCCAGAACGGGACGCCGGGCGCCAGGCGGACCGCGCCGATCGCGCCGACGGTGATCGCGAGCAGCGCCAGCACGGCCGCGGCCACGCTCAGTTGCAGCGTGGAGGCGCCGTAAGGGGTGCCTACGGCCTTATTGAGCTGGAGGTTCACCGACGCCTGCACCGCAAGCAGGCAGCCGGTCAGCAGGGCCGAGGCGAGGAGCAGGGGGTGCATCGCCATCCTCTCCGGTGAAAGCGCACACCAAATAAGTGGACATCATGTCCACATGAGTCTAGAAGAAAAACGGACGCGATGTCCACATAGCTTGGCCCCCGGTCTACGATGTCCTCATGACCGACGGGGTGAGTGCGTCCGGAGCGAACCGGACGAACGGCCGCGTACCCCCGCGAGACGCGGCGGATACCGGCCGCGAACCTCCCGTGCTCGCTCTCCAGCCGGCCCGGCCGGCTCCGGTGCGGGAACGGGCGGACGCCGCGCGCAACCGCGTGCGCGTGCTCACGGCGGCCGAGCGGCTCTTCGCCTCCGGGGACGCCCGGAACGTCACCATGGACGAGATCGCCAAGGAGGCGGGAGTGGGGCGGGCGACGCTGTACCGCCGCTACCCGGACATCGCGGCGATCGCCACGGCGCTGCTGGACGAGCACGAGCGGCGGTTGCAGGAGCACATCCTGAGCGGGCCGCCGCCTCTCGGCCCAGGGGCCTCACCGGCCGAGCGGCTCGCCGCTTTCTGTGTCGCCATGGTCGACCTGCTGGAGCGTCATCTGCACCTCGTCCTGGGGGCCGAGACCGGCAGCGCCAGGTTCGGCACCGGCGCGTACGGCTTCTGGCGCGCCCACGTCCGGATGCTGCTGACCGAGTCGGGGGCGCCGGATCCGGACGGCATGGCGGACGGCGTGCTGGCGCCGTTCGCGCCCGAGGTGTATCTCTTCCAGCGGCGCACCCTGGGTCTTTCGCAGAGCCGCGTCACCGAGGCGCTGGTGTGGTCCGCTCACCGGCTGGCGGGAGGCTGACGGCCCGGGGCTCGGGGCGCGCGCAGTAGTCGCCGATCCCGCGCTCCAGCAGGTCGAAGGCGCGCTCGGCGTGCGCGCGGAGGTCCGCGACGATGCCCGCGCCCTCCTCGCCGGCGATCCGCCGCACCGCGAAGTGCCGGGTGAGCGCCTTGACCACCGCGCAGATCTGGGCCGCCACCAGGGACGCGGTCATGTCGTCGGGATCCGCCTCGGTCTCGTCGGCGAGCACGGCGGCGAGCCGCTCCTCGCGGTGCCGGCTCATCATCTCCACCCGGGCCTGCAGCGCCGGGCTCTCCCGGATCCGCTGGACGAAGACGTCCGCGCCCTCGTTGATCCCGTAGCGCCAGTCGCCGGAGTCCAGGGCCGCGAGGAAGTCGCGCCGCACCGCCTCGACCGCCGTCTCGCCGGGGCGGCGCTCACGGACCACGCGCGCCAGCACGTCCATGCTCTCCTCGCCGCGGTCGAGGAACAGGTCCTCCTTCGTGCGGAAGTAGTTGAACACGGTGTTGACCGACACGTCGGCCGCCCGCGCGACCTCGGCCACCGTGACGTTGTCGAACCCCCGCACCAGGAACAGTCCCGTCGCGATGTCGGAGATCCGCTGCCGGGTCTCCCGCTTCTTCCGCTCCCGCAGGCCCTCTTCCATGCGTCGATTCTAAGGACGGCCACAAACTTTAAGTGACTCCAAATTTGGTGTTACTCTACCGACCATGATTCACGTCAGAGGGCTCACCAAGACGTTCGGGACGGTCGAGGCCGTCCGGGGGATCGACGTCGACGTCTCCGCGGGAGAGATCGTCGGCTTCCTCGGGCCGAACGGCGCGGGCAAGACCACCACGCTGCGCATGCTGACCACGCTGCTGCGCCCGACGTCCGGCGCCGCCACGGTCGCGGGCGCCGACCTGTTCGCCGACCCGGTGGCCGTACGCCGGCGCATCGGCTACGTCGCCCAGGGCGGCGCGTTCGGGCCGTTCACCCCGGTCGGGAACGAACTCGTGCTCCAGGCCCGCCTGTACGGCCTGAGCCGGGCCGAGGCCCGCGCCCGCGTGACCTCCCTGCTCACCGCCCTGGACCTCGCCGGGGCCGAGGAGCGGACGACGGTCACCCTGTCGGGCGGCCAGAAGCGCAGGCTCGACATCGCGATGGGCCTGCTCCACCGGCCCACGCTGCTCTTCCTCGACGAGCCCACCACCGGGCTCGACCCGCAGAGCCGCGCCAATCTGTGGGACCACATCCGGCGGCTACGCGAACGGGACGGCGTGACGGTCTTCCTCACCACCCACTACCTGGAGGAGGCCGACGCGCTCTGCGACCGGGTCCTGATCATCGACCACGGCCGGATCGTCGCGGAGGGCGACCCGGAGCGGCTGAAGGCCGAGCACGGCGCGCGCACGCTCGACGAGGTCTTCCTCGCGGTCACCGGCCGCGAGCTGCGCGAGGGAGCCGCCGCGTGACCGCCCTCGCCGTCCTGACCGGCCACTATCTGCGCGCCTCCTTCGGCAGCAAGGTCAGCCTCGCCTTCGGCGCCGTGCAGCCGTTCCTCTTCCTCGTGTTGTTCGGCCCGCTGTTCGCCCGCAGCGGCGTCGGGTCGTGGGCCGTCCTCGTGCCCGGCCTGCTGGTGCAGCTCGCGCTGACCAGCGCCGGGATGGCCGGCTTCGGCATCGTCTTCGACCAGCGGTTCGGCGTGCTCGAACGGCTCCGGGTCGCCCCGGTGAGCCCGGTCACGCTGCTGCTCGGCCGGGTGCTCAGAGACAGCCTGGTGCTGCTGGTGCAGGCGGCCACGATCATCGTGGCGGGCTACGCGCTCGGGCTGCGGGCGCCGCTCGCGGGGGTGCTCGCGGCCCTGCTCCTGATGACCGTGCTGTCGGTCGGCATGGCGTCGCTGTCGTACGCGGCGGCGCTCACGATGCGGCAGGAACTGTTCGCGCCCGTGATGTCCACCGTGGTGGTCCCGCTGATGCTGCTGTCGGGCGCGCTGCTGCCGATGTCGCTCGCTCCCGCATGGCTCGACGTGGTCTCGCGGCTCACGCCGTTCCGGTACGCGGTCGAGGGGCTGCGGGCGTTGTTCTCCGGTTCCTACGGCTCGTCGGCCGTTTTGTGGGGGACGGTCGTGTCCCTGGCCCTCGCGATCGGGGGCCTCGCCCTGGGCGCGAATCGTTTCCGGTGGGAAAAGGCCTGATCAGGGGCCGGAAAAGGCATTCGAAGTTGATACCGGATCGCGGGCGCCAGAGGGGCCGGAGACGGTCACAATGGGTGGCGTGGCGGACGCCAACTTCACCCTCGTCCAGCTGCGTTACTTCGTAACCGCGGCCGAGCTCGGCAGTATGACCGCGGCCAGCAGAGAGCTCATGGTCGCGCAGTCGGCGATCTCGGCCGCGATCGCGCAGGTCGAGCGGGAGCTCGGGGTCCAGCTGCTGATCCGCCACCACGCCCGCGGCCTGTCGCTGACCCGCGCGGGCGAGCGCTTCCTCGTCGAGGCGCGGGAGTTCCTCGCCCACGCGGCGGCCCTCGCCCAGTCGGCGCGCGGCCTCGCGGGCTCGCTCACCGGCGAGCTCGCGGTGGGCTGCCTGACCACCCTCGCGCCGTTCTACCTCTCGCGCCTGCTGCGTGATTTCGCGGGGCGTTACCCGGGGGTGCGGGTCAGCGTCGCCGAGGGCGAGCTGTCGGCGATGGAGGCGGCGCTGCTCGACGGCAGATGCGAGGTCGCCCTGGTGTACGCCATCGACCTCGCCCTCGATCTCGACATACGGCCGCTCACCCAGGCCCGGCCGTACGCGCTGCTTCCCCTGGGGCATCGGCTGGCGGAGGCGGAGGCGGTGTCGCTCGCGGACCTGGCCACCGAGCCGATGATCCTGCTCGACCTGCCGCGCAGCCGCGACTACTTCCGGGCGATCTATCCGACGGAGCCGCGCGTGCGCTTCCGGACGTCGAGCTACGAGACCGCCCGCTCGCTCGTGGCCGGCGGGCACGGCTACTCGATACTGAACCAGCGGGCCGACAGCGACCAGACCTACGACGGGGGGCGGGTGGCCTGCGTGCCGATCAGCGACGACGTCCCGGCGCTCGACGTCGTGCTCGCCTCGGTGCGCGGCGTGCGGCCCACCGCCCGGGCGGTCGCGTTCGCCGAGACGTGTCAGGCGTTCTTCTCCGGCCGGCGGCCCGGTCAGGCCTCCGGCGGGTGAGCCACGACCGTCCCGGGCGCCGTACGGCGGGTCACCGGTAGTCGGCCAGCAGTTCCTTCAGGAACGCGGTCGTCCGCTCGGCCGAGTACGCCTCCACGCAGATCGCGTTCAGCACCTGCGTGTACGCCTCGGTGTCCTCCGCCTTGTCCAGGTAGATGGCGCTGGTGAGCTGCTCCGTGTAGACGACGTCGGGCAGTTCGGGCGCGTCGAAGCGCAGGATCGTGAACGGCCCGCCCACGGTGAACTTCCCGCCGCGGTCGAACGGCACGACCTGCAACGTCACCTTCGACCGCCTGGTCACATCGAGCAGATGCTCCAGCTGGGCCCGCATCACCGCCGGCCCGCCGACCGGGCGGCGCAGCACCCCCTCGTCCACCACGGCCCACAGCGTCGCCGAGTCCGGCCCGGTCAGCCGTTTCTGCCGGCGCAGCCGCAGGTCCACGTGCCGGTCGATCTCGTCGGCGGGTCGTGCCGCGTTGGCCACCTGCACGGTGGCCCGTGCGTACTCGGGGGTCTGCAGCAGGCTGGGGACGAACTGAAGCTCGTAGCAGCGGATGATGCACGCCGCCTCTTCCAGCCCGACGTAGAACTCGAACCAGCCCGGCAGCACGTCGCTGTACTTGTGCCACCAGCCGGGCACGTTGGCCTGCCGGGCCAGGTCCAGCAGCACCGTCCGTTCGTCCGGGTCGGTGAGGCCGTACAACGTCAGCAGGTCGGCGACGTCCCGTTCCTTGAAGCCGACCCGGCCGAGCTCCAGCCGGCTGATCTTCGCGTGTGACGCGCGGATGGTGTGCACGGCCGTCTCCGGAGTGATGCCGCTCTCCCGGCGCAGCCGCCTGAGCTGAGCGCCGAGCACCAGCCGCAGGGCCGTCGGGCCGCTCCGGGCGAGCCCTAACGGTAACGAGGCGGCGTTGTCCGCCTGCGCGTTCACGTGGTCTCCATTGGCGACGCTCCGGGTGATTGCCTCGTGAACCGGGAGTCCGAGGGGGTGAAACAGGTCGGACGGAGGACTATTCGGTTGATCATCCTACCGGATGGGTTCAGAGGCGGGGTTTTCTGGGGACTTCCACGAAAAGTCGCGGGCATCCGACATTTGCACGTGCACGCGCGCTTGCAGCCGCAAGGCACAGGGCAAGATACACGACGGCAGGGAAATTCACTCATGTAATGGTGAGACCTGAGGGACCCGCGATGACAGCAGACCTGGCAGGCCCGGGGGCCGCGACCGCGCCTTCGTGGCTGACCGCGATGTTCGACGAGGACGACGTCGCCGGGCTGTCCCTGCCCGCGTCGGCGACGTGTGACATTCACGGGCGCACCACCTCGCCCGCCGTCGCCAGGGATTTCACCGCCCGGACCCTGTGCGGCTGGGATGCCGACGATTTGGTGCCTGACGCGCAGATCGTCGTGTCGGAACTGGTGACCAACGCGCTCCGCCATGCGCCCGCCGAGCCTGCCGGTGCCCCGCCGATCCGGCTGAGGCTGGTGAGGCACCGTTTTCATATCGGCTGTGGCGTGAGCGACGCCAGTGCGCGGGTGCCCGCGCTGTCTCCCTGGAGCGATCTATCGGAGTCCGGCCGCGGGCTGCACCTGGTCGACGCGCTGTGCGCGGCCTGGGGATGGATCCTCACCCGGGGCGGCGGGAAGGTGGTCTGGGCGCTGTTCGACGCGCGTTCCTCCTACTGACCACCCGCCGCCCGCCGCGCCGCGTGCTTCAGCCCTGGTCGGCGTCGCCGGTGGCCTGCTCGGCGGCGTCCTCGGGCGACTGCTCCAGGTCCTGGTCGGCCTGGGCCAGCGCGGACGCCTTGTCCAGCCGCACCCAGCTGGTGATGCTCTCGATCGCGAACAGCACGAGGAGGTATGCCGTGAGGACGGCGGCGACGGGGGTCAGCCACCCGGCCGCGGCGCCCACTCCGAGGATCAGCAGGCGGACCTCCCAGCCGAGCCCCGCCCGGTACAGCCACGCCGGCGGCCAGATGCCCTGCCGGGTGCGGTAGACGGTGTCGTACGTGTGGTAGCCGATCACGTAGATGAGCACGAACAGCAGCCACTTGGGCGTGCTCTCCGCCAGCCCGAGCAGGATGATCGTCAGGAACTCGGCCGCCCGCAGCAGCGGGGGAGTGAGCCAGTCGAAGCGGCCCAGGTGGTCGCGGCCGGCGGTCGGCAGCACCAGCACGAGCAGCACGGCCACCGGGAGGAGCAGGACCGGGCCGTCGGTGAGGAGCCCGGCGACGGCCGCCGCCACGATGGCGAGCAGCGCCACCACCGTCGCGGGCACCGGCGGCAGCAGCCGGCCCAGGGTGCCCTTCAGCGCGGTGGCGAGCGGGCCGTCGTCGCGGTAGGCGAGCAGGCGCGCGGTCTGGACGCGGCGGCGCTCCTCGTCCGGGTCGGGGAGCGGGATGATGGCCTGCGGCTGGGTGATCATGCGAGTGACCTCAGGAGACGTCCGGTGAGGGTGTAGGTGGCCGCGACGCCGCCCCAGATGATCAGCGTGAGGAACGTGACCCGGGGGTCGAAGAACGCGGCGGTGATCGCGATGGCGGCGAAGCGCTCGCCGATGGGGAACACGATCATCTTGCGGGCCCAGTGGACCGGGCGGAACTTGCCGGCCTTCGTCCAGAGCCGCAGCAGCCCGCGCACGCCGGTGCTCCGGCTCGCCCTGCGCTCCTCCAGCGCCTCCCGCAGCGGGCGGTCGTCGGCGACCGTGAGGTCGAGCGTGGGCAGCGGCACCGGCGCCCTGCGCCGGTTGGCCGCGCCGAACGAGAAGTCGAGCAGGTGCTTGACCGACTGGAGGGCCAGCGCGACCAGCGCCAGCGTCCAGACGCCCTCGCCGTCGCCGAACTGCCCGGACACCGTCGCGCCGACCGCCAGGCCGACGAAGACGGCGTACTCCTTGAACCGGTCGAACGTGGCGTCCAGCCACGCGCCGAGCACGCCGAACTTGCGGGCGTACCGCGCGACCTGGCCGTCGACGCAGTCGAAGACGAACGCGAAGTAGATGAGCACCCCGCCCGCGACGCCCCCCCAGCGGGTGCCGGTGGCGAACGCGCCGGCCGCCAGCAGGCCGAGGGCGATCGAGATCAGCGTCACCTGGTTGGGGGTGAGGCCCCGGCGGGCCGCCCAGCGGGCGATGAAGCGCGAGTAGGTGCTGACGAAGAACGTGGTGAAGAAGCCGTCGGCGCCCTTCACCGCGTTGTCGAGCCGGGCCCGGTCCTCGTCGTAGCCGGCCATCTCCGCCAGCGCCTCGTCGGCCTCGGCCTGGCTGCGGACGCGGCGGAAGAACAGGTCGCGGCGGCCCCGCCGGCCGACCGACACGCCGCGCCGGACCAGGCCGAGCACGAGAAGCTCGGTCACGTCGTCCTCGGGGCCGAACAGGTGGGCCATCTCCGCCAGGTCGCGGGCCGCCTCGGCGAGGGTCGCCAGGTGCCGCTGGTGCAGGTGGAGCGGTCCGAGCAGCGCCGCGTTCGGCCGGGTCACCGCGTGGTAGGCGGTGCCGACCGAGATGATCCGGCCACGGCCCGCGCGGGTGCGCACGGGCAGTCCCTCGAGGAACTCCGAGCCGATCTCGGGCACCGCCTCCTCGATCGGCACCTCTTCGACCGGCGCGTTCTCGTCCCGCTCCGGCCGGGCGATCAGCGCGAGGGCGGCCCGCTTGGCCTTGGTGATCTGGTAGATCAGCTCGTCGTGCACCAGCGAGTCGGCCGGCAGGATCAGCAGGTTGTCCCCGGCGGCCTCGGTGGCCTCCGCCACGTCGGCGAGCGCGCGCAGGTCGCCGGCGACGTCCCGGCTCTCCACCACCCGGCCGTACGGCCGGTGGTAGGCCGCCGCGTCGCCGGGCCGGGCGATCGTCGTCGGCTCGGGGTCCAGCGCGGCGGCCTGCGCGAGCAGCCGGTCGTACGCGGTGGGCGCCCCGGGAAGCGAGGTCAGCGTGACGGCCGCGGGCAGGGCGGGCCGGCCGCCGGGCGGCGGGAAAGCGATCGGGCCGGGCGGTGCGCCCAGCAGGACCACGCGGGTCATGGCAACCTTTCACGCAACGGGGGAGTCAGGCCCTCGGGGCTTGACCGGCGCGGGGAAGTCCGCCGGAGGCCAAAGCTTAGTGACCTTTCCGCTCGGACGTGGCACCCCAGGTTTACCGTACGGCCGCTGTATGTACAGCTTCGCCCGGTTTTGCCATCCGGCATCGTCGCCGGATCATTACCGAATTTTCACCATTCATGCGCTGGAGTGGGAGGAAAGCCCTCGTACGGGGCCCGAGGGGGCGCCGGCCGCCGGGCGGACCCTACGATGACGGAGTGAGCCTCTACCGCGACGAGGGCGTCGTGCTGCGCACCCAGAAGCTGGGCGAGGCCGACCGCATCATCACCCTCCTCACCCGGCGCACCGGCAAGGTCCGGGGAGTGGCCAAGGGCGTACGCAGGACCAAGTCGCGGTTCGGCGCCCGGCTGGAGCCGTTCTCACACGTGGACCTGCAGCTGCACGGCGGCAGGTCGCTCGACGTGATCACCCAGGTCGAGACCCTGCACCCGTACGGCGGGGCGATCGTCGCCGACTACCCGAGATACACGGCGGGCACGGCGATGCTGGAGACGGCCGACCGGCTGACCGTCGGGGAGAAGGAGCCGGCGCTGCGCCAGTTCCTGCTGCTGGTCGGTGGCCTGCGCACGCTCGCCGAGGGCGGCCACGAGGCCCGCCTGGTGCTCGACGCCTTCTTCCTGCGCTCACTGGCGGTGGCGGGCTACGCCCCCGCGCTGGCGGAGTGCGCGCGGTGCGGCGCCGAGGCGGCCCGCGCGTTCGCGATCGTGGCGGGTGGGGTGGTCTGCGGCGCGTGCCGCCCGCCCGGCGCGGCCGTCCCGGCGGCCGAGACGATCGCCCTGATGATCGCGCTGCTGCGGGGCGACTGGGCCGCCGCGGACGCCTCCGAACCGCGGCACCGCACCGAGTGCAGCGGCCTGGTGGCGGCCTACCTGCAGTGGCATCTGGAGCACGGCATCCGCTCGCTGCGCCACGTCGAGCGGGAGTGGCCCGGCGCCCCGGAGGCCCGGGCGCCGGGGGCGTTTCCCTGGAGCGGTCGTTCCCACGACGCCGGGCCGGGGGCGGCCGGTGGCCGTCCCGGGGATGCCGAACCTGCACCGGATCCGCACGTCTTCCGCACCTGAGGACCGGTCCGGACGCAATACGCTCGGGTGCATGGTTCGTCCTCCCACTCCGCATCCGTCCGGGGCCACCCCGCCCGACATTCCGCGCGACCTGCTGCCGCGTCACGTGGCGATCGTCATGGACGGCAACGGCCGCTGGGCCAAGGCCCGCGGGCTGCCGAGGACCGAAGGGCACAAGATGGGCGAGGCGTCGCTGTTCGACGTCATCGAGGGCGCCATCGAGATCGGCATCCCCTACCTGTCCGCGTACGCCTTCTCGACCGAGAACTGGAAGCGCTCACCCGACGAGGTGCGCTTCCTCATGGGCTTCAACCGCGACGTCATCCGGCGCAGGCGCGACGAGCTCGACGCGATGGGCGTGCGGGTCCGCTGGGCCGGGCGTCCCGGCCGGCTCTGGCGAAGCGTGATCAAGGAGCTGGAGGACGCCGAGCGCAGGACGGTCGGCAACAGCACGCTGACCCTGCAGTTCTGCGTGAACTACGGCGGCCGCGCGGAGATCGTGGACGCGGCCGTGCGGCTCGCCCGCGACATCGCCGACGGCCGGGTCAAGCCCGGCAAGGTCTCGGAGAAGGTCTTCGCGCGCTACCTCGACGAGCCGGAGATCCCGGACGTCGACCTGTTCCTGCGGTCCTCGGGCGAGCAGCGCACCTCCAACTTCCTGCTCTGGCAGTCCGCGTACGCCGAGATGGTGTTCCTCAACCAACTGTGGCCCGACTTCGACCGCCGCGACCTGTGGCAGGCGTGCGAGATCTACGCCAAGCGCGACCGCAGGTACGGCGGCGCGCTCCCGAACGAGGTCGCCCCCGCCGCCCACGCGCCGCGGTAGTCGGCTCGCCCGGGGCCGTACGGGGGGTCAGGAGGCGTCGCGGCGGCGGGCGCGGGCCCGGTAGGCGGCCACGTGCATGCGGTTGCCGCAGGTGCGGCTGTCGCAGTAGACCCGGGAACGGTTCCGCGACTCGTCCACGAAGACGTGTGAGCAGTCGGGCGCGGCGCAGGTGCGCAGACGCTCCCGTTCGTTCTCCACGAGCACGTGGGCGAGCGCGACGCCGCAGTCGGCGGCCAGGTGCTCGGCGACCGACGCGTCGGGCGCGAAGTAGTGGACGTGGAGCGGATGGCCGTCGTGCTCGGTGAGGCTCGGCGTGATGCGGGTGCGGCCCAGCAGCGTGTTGAGCACCCTGACCGCCGTCGTCTGGTCGGGCGCGGTGAACACGGCGTGGAACGCCTCGCGCAGGGCGCGCACCTCGGCGAGGTCCCGCCGGGTCAGCGTCCGCACCCCGCTGACCTCCCGCCTGCCGACGAACTCCGCCAGGTCGGCGAGCTCGGCCAGCCCGTCGCGCTCGCCGGCGCCGGTGTTGACGAGGTCCACCACCGTCGCCAGCGAGTACACCATGTCATGGCTGAACGGCACGCCATCTCCTTTTGTCGCGGCGGGCTTGGCGCGGCGCAGGAAGCGTACTCCCCACGAGGCGCGCGCGGGGCGGGGTCAGCCCTTTCCGGCGGCCTTTCCCGCCGCGCCGGAGGGCGTCGCCGACGGGGTCTCACCGCGTGACGCGGCGCACGAGGAGCAGGTGCCGAAGACCTCGACGGTGTGGGTGACGTCGATGAAGCCGTGCTCGGCCCCGACGACCTCGGCCCACCGCTCCACGTCCGGCCCGGCCACCTCGACCGTGCGCCCGCACACCCGGCACACGAGGTGGTGGTGGTGCGTGTCGCTCTGGCAGGCCCGGTAGACCGACTCGCCCTCGTCGGTGCGCAGCACGTCGACGCGGCCCGCGTCCGACAGCGACTGGAGCGCCCGGTAGACGGTCGTGAGGCCGATCTTCGAGCCGTCCGCGCGCATCTCGGCGAACACGTCCTGCGCGCTGCGGAACCCGCCGCTCTGGCGGAGGATCTCGTGAACGGCGTCGCGGCTCTTGGTCATGAGGGACTCCCGGGTACGGCGGCGCGCTACGCACTTGCGCCCTACGAAGTACAGGTTAGGTCGTGTCCGGCGGGTCGAGCGGTCCCGTCCAACCGGCGGGTGCGGAGACCTCCGGACGGCCCGCGTCAGAAGAGCCCGAAGCGGGTCGCGACGAGGAGAACCAGGAACGTCCCGACCGCAATGCGGAGCAACCGGCCGAGCGGCCGCAGCGACGGCCACGACAGGTAGGCCAGCCAGGCGATGAACGCCAGCACCGGGAGCACGGCCACGCCGCCGCGCCAGTCCGGCACGACCAGCCCGGCGATGAGCAGCGCCACCAGGACCACCGGGGCCAGCCAGCGGGGCATCTGGAACAGGAAGACCAGCAGCGGGGCGCTCTTCGTCTCGACCGTCCGGCGCGCCCCGGTGGCGCCCGGCGTGAAGAAGTGCTCGCCGGTGGGCAGCGGACGCACCGGGCGCGGCGACCGCCCCTGCGCTCCTCCCGCCCGTGCTCCCCGCGCCTGCGTCTCCCCGGCGGGTTTGCTGCGCGCCAGGGGATGCGCGGGGACCTGGCGGCGCGGCGGTTCCGTTTCGCTTCCCACGCTTGAGAGCCTAATGCCGTCCCCGCCTCCTGCGCCCCGCCCCCCGTGCCCCTTCGCCCGCCCCTCGCGGCGGCCGTTCCGGAGAGGGTGGCATGCTGGGCGGCATGCTCGCCGTGATCCGCTACTCGGTGCCGGGCGCCCGCACCGAGGAGTTCGCCACCCAGGCCCGCGCCATCCTGGACCTGCTGGCCGCCCAGCCGGGCTACCTGCGCGGACGGCTCGGCAGGGCGGTGGACGAGCCCGCCCTGTGGGCGCTGGTCAGCGAGTGGGAGGGGGCGGGCCACTACCGGCGCGCCCTGTCGGCGGCACGGATGGAGATGTATCCGCTGATGACCCTCATGATCAACGAGCCGGGGGCATTCGAGGAGGTCTACACGCCTCCGGGCGCCGGCGTGAACGCGGGGACCACGGGCAGCGGCACCATGGGCAGGGGCACCACGGGCAAGGCGTGAGCGCGGGGGCGCCGGATTCCCCTAAGCTTGGGCACAGATCCGGGCAGGTGGCCAGACATCACCGCCGCCGCAGGCAGGCGATCGGCCCGGCCCGCCCGCTTCGGGCACGGCCGGCGCACCGCTGACCTCGTTCGACCTCGAACTGGCCTCGATCTGAACCGACCCGATCTCAACGCCGACACCCAGCCGGATGGAGTTCCACTGATGGCACGTCGCACCGACGTCTTGGAAACGATCGTCAGCCTCGCCAAGCGCCGCGGGCTCGTCTTCCCGTCGAGCGAGATCTACGGAGGCCTGCGGGCGTCCTGGGACTACGGACCCCTGGGTGTCGAGCTCAAGAACAACGTCAAGCGCGAGTGGTGGAAGGCCATGGTGCAGGGCCGCGACGACGTCGTCGGCCTCGACTCCTGCGTCATCCTCGCCCGCGAGGTCTGGCAGGCCAGCGGTCACGTCGAGACGTTCACCGACCCGCTCACCGAGTGCCAGTCGTGCCACAAGCGGTACCGCGCCGACCATCTGCTCGAGGCGTACGAGGCCAAGCACGGTGGCGAGCCCGCGGGCGGCCTGGCCGACGTCACCTGCCCCAACTGCGGCAACAAGGGTGCCTTCACCCAGCCCCGGCAGTTCAGCGGACTGCTGAAGACGTTCCTCGGCCCGGTCGAGGACGAGTCGGGCCTGGCGTACCTGCGTCCGGAGACCGCCCAGGGCATCTTCATCAACTACCTGAACGTGCAGCAGTCGGCCCGCAGGAAGATCCCGTTCGGCATCGGCCAGGTCGGCAAGTCGTTCCGCAACGAGATCACCCCCGGCAACTTCATCTTCCGCACCCGCGAGTTCGAGCAGATGGAGATGGAGTTCTTCGTCAAGCCCGGCACCGACGAGGAGTGGCACCAGTACTGGATCGACGAGCGCCTGCGCTGGTACGTCGACCTCGGCATCAACAAGGACAACCTGCGGCTCTACGAGCACCCGAAGGAGAAGCTGTCCCACTACTCCAAGCGGACGGTGGACATCGAGTATCGCTTCAACTTCGCCGGCGGTGAGTGGGGTGAGCTGGAGGGCATCGCCAACCGCACCGACTTCGACCTCACCGCGCACGGGAAGGCGTCGGGCACCGACCTGTCGTTCTTCGAGCAGGAGTCGGGCGAGCGCTATGTGCCGTACGTCATCGAGCCGGCTGCCGGTGTGGACCGCGCGACGCTGACCTTCCTCCTCGACGCCTACACGGTCGACGAGGCGCCCAACGCCAAGGGCGTGATGGAGGAGCGGACCGTGATGCGCCTCGACCACCGCCTGGCCCCGGTCAAGGTCGCCGTGCTGCCGCTCTCGCGCAACGCCGACCTGTCGCCGAAGGCCCGCGACCTGGCCGCGCAGCTGCGCCGCCGGTGGAACGTGGACTTCGACGACGCGGGCGCGATCGGCCGCCGCTACCGCCGTCAGGACGAGATCGGCACGCCGTTCGCGATCACGGTCGACTTCGACACCCTGGAGGACCAGGCCGTGACGATCCGCGAGCGCGACACGATGGCCCAGCAGCGGGTCGCGCTCGACCAGGTCGAGCCCTACCTGCGTCAGCACCTGAACGACTGATCGGCGCGCCGGAGGCCCCGCCCGGGACATCTCCCGGGCGGGGCCTTCCTGTGTGAACGGCCGAGAGGGTTACGCGGGGGATCAGGCGCAGCGCGTGTCCTTCGGGGGCACCCGCCCCTCCAGCAGGTAGGCGTTGACGCGGTCGTCGATGCAGTGGCTCTGGCCGTACGCGCCGTGGCCCTCGCCGGACAGGGTCAGCAGCACCCCGGTGCGGAGCTGTCCGGCGAGCCGCGGCGCCCACTGGTACGGCGTGGCGGGGTCGTTGGTCACGCCGACCACCAGGATGGGCGCCGAGCCGCTCGCGTCGACCCGTCTGGCGCCGTCGTCTCCCGGCACCGGCCACACGCTGCAGGACCCGGCGCTGGCCGCGGTCGGCGCGAAGACCGGCGTCCGCGCCCTGAGCCTCCGGGCCAGCTTCTCGGCCTCCTCCACCGACGGCCGGTCGGTGGTGTCGGCGCACAGGATCGCGGGCAGCGAGAACTGCAGGGTCGAGTAGCCGCCGTCGGGCCGCCGCCCGGCGTACTGGTCGGCCAGCGTGAGCAGGCCGCTGTAGTCGCCCTTCCTGCCCTCGTTCAGCGCCTCGGTGAGCAGCGGCCAGGTGAGCTTGCTGTAGAGGGCCTGCGTGATGCCGGCCCTGGCGACGTTCTCGGTGACCTCGCGGCCGCCCTGCTTCTGCGGCCTGCGGTTCAGGGAGTCGAGCAGCTTCAGCACGCCGGCCTTCACGGCGGCGGGGTCGGCGCCGAGCGGGCAGCTCGTCCGCGTCTTGGCGCAGTCGGCCACGTAGTCGTCGTAGGCCTTCTGGAAACCCAGCGACTGGGTCTTGGCCATGTCGAGCAGGGTCACCGAGGGGTCGACGGCCGAGTCGAGCACCATCCGGCCCACCTTCCCGGGGAACTGGGTGGCGTAGACCGCGCCGAGGTGGGTGCCGTAGGAGAACCCGAGGTAGTTGAGACGGGAGTCGCCGAGCGCCGCCCGCAACGCCTCCATGTCGCGCGCCGCGTTGACCGTGCCGACGTACGGCAGGATCCAGCCCGCTTCGCGCTTGCACCCCTGGGTGAACTCGGCGACGAGGCTCTTCTCCATCCGGGTGTCGTCGCTGGGCTCGTGGGCGAGGTAGTAGTCCATCTGCGGGCCGCTGAGGCACCGGATGCCGCTGCTGCGCTCGACCCCGCGCGGGTCGAAGCTGACGAGGTCGTAACGGCCGCCCAGGGCGGAGAACGCGTGCGCCGCCTGCATGAGCGTCGTGACGCCCGAGCCGCCGGGGCCGCCGAAGTTGAAGACGAGTGAGCCGATCCGCCGGCCGGGCTCGGTGGCGCGCAGCCGGACCAGGGCGAGGCCGATCTTCCTGCCGTCCGGCGCGGCGTAGTCGAGCGGCACCCGCAGCGTCGCGCACTCGAAGCCGGACGACGACGCGGTCTCCGCGCACGGCTTCCAGCCCAGGCCCGGCGTGCCCGAGACGGTCTGATCCGGGGTGACCCGCGCGCCCTCGCAACCGCTGGCCGCCGCCAGCGCGGCCAGCCCGGTGACCAGCCCCGCCGTCACCAGCCTCCGCGCCGGCACCATTCGCGACCCCGCTCGCGACACCGCTCGCGACACAGGAAACCCTCCCCTTCGGCTGTGGTCGGAGGGTGGCTCGTTTATATCGCACGTGGACGGCTCCGTACGGCCGACTCACCGGTACGCGGCCTTACCGGCCGGATGGTCTAAACCATTTCCGCGGTTTCGAACGCTCGTCACAGTCGCCAGGGTGGCGAATTGGTATGAACCACTTCTGAGGTCTCGTAAAAATCAATTGGAATAGACCTCTGCGGCATCGTCTAACTGGGTAAACAGCGGATGAGGCAGAGGGTGACGCTTGAAGGTGATTTTCCCCGGTACAGTCCGGTCGCAGGCCGCGGTGCGGTTTTTGTGGAAGTCCAGAAGGGAGCGTCGGATGCCGAAGTATGTTTACGGCTTCACCGAGGGCAACAAGGACCTCAAGGATCTGCTCGGTGGCAAGGGCGCCAATCTGGCGGAAATGACCAACATCGGCCTGCCCGTGCCTCCCGGCTTCACGATCACCACCGAGGCGTGCCGCCACTACCTGCGGCACGGCGACATGCCCGGCGGGCTGGAGGAGGAGGCCGGCGAGCACCTCGCCGCCCTGGAGGCGCGCATGGGCAAGCGTCTCGGCCAGGCGGACGACCCGCTGCTCGTCAGCGTCAGGTCGGGAGCGAAGTTCTCGATGCCCGGCATGATGGAGACGGTCCTCAACATCGGCCTGAACGACGACTCGGTCCTCGGGCTGGCCAAGCAGTCGGGCAACGACCGCTTCGCCTGGGACTCCTACCGCCGGCTGATCCAGATGTTCGGCAGGACCGTGCTGGGCGTCGACGGCGAGTTGTTCGAGGACGCGCTGGACGACCTCAAGGGCGACCGGGACGACACCGACCTGGGGACCGCCGAACTGCAACGGCTGGTCGAGACCTTCAAGGGCATCGTCCGCGCCCAGGCCGGCCGGGACTTCCCCGCCGACCCCCGCGAGCAGATGGACCTCGCCGTACGCGCGGTGTTCGAATCGTGGAACGCGCCCCGCGCGATCCTCTACCGCCGTCAGGAGCGCATTCCCGCCGGCCTCGGCACGGCCGTCAACGTCGTCGCCATGGTGTTCGGCAACATGGGTCCCGACTCGGGCACCGGGGTCGCCTTCACCCGCGACCCGGGTTCGGGGCGCCGGGGGGTCTACGGCGACTACCTGCGCGACGCCCAGGGCGAGGACGTCGTCGCCGGCATCCGCAACACCGTTCCCCTGCAGGAGCTGGAGACGATCAACCCGGAGGCGTACCAGGAGCTTCTCGGCATCATGGCGACGCTGGAGCGGCACTACCGCGACCTGTGCGACATCGAGTTCACGATCGAGCGCGGCAGGCTGTGGATGCTGCAGACCCGGGTCGGCAAGCGCACGGCCGAGGCGGCGTTCCGCATCGCCACCCAGCTCGTCGACGAGGGCCTGATCGACATGGACGAGGCGGTCACCCGGGTCACCGGAGACCAGCTCGCCCATCTGATGTTCCCCCGGTTCTCCGCCACGGGAAGCAGCCACCGGCTGACCACCGGCATGAACGCCTCGCCCGGCGCCGCCGCGGGCCGGGCCGTCTTCAGCTCCGAGCGGGCCGTCGAGCTGGCCGGGCGGGGCGAGGCGGTCATCCTCGTGCGGCGCGAGACCAACCCCGACGACCTGGCCGGGATGATCGCGGCGCACGGCGTGCTCACCTCCCGGGGCGGCAAGACCTCGCACGCCGCCGTGGTCGCCCGCGGCATGGGCACGACCTGCGTGTGCGGGGCCGAGGAGCTGGAGGTCGATCCGCACGCCCGCCGTTTCACCGCGCCCGGGGGAGTCGTCGTGAACGAGGGCGACCTGATCTCGATCGACGGGAGCACCGGCGCCGTCTACCTGGGCGAGGTGCCGGTGACCGCCTCGCCGGTGGCGCGCTACTTCGAGGGCGGGCCGGTCGAGGACGAACTGGTCCGGGCCGTCGACCGCGTCATGACCCACGCCGACGCCGTACGCCGCCTGGAGGTGCGGGCCAACGCCGACACCCCCGAGGACGCCGCCCGCGCCCGCCGCTTCGGCGCGCTCGGCGTCGGGCTCTGCCGTACGGAGCACATGTTCCTGGGGGAGCGGCGGCGGCTCGTGGAGGACCTGATCCTCGCGCCGGGCGGCGGCAAGGAGCGGCAGGTCGCGCTGGACGCGCTCGAACCGCTCCAGACGGCCGACTTCGCCGGCATCTTCGAGGCCATGCGCGGCCTTCCGGTGACGATCCGGCTGATCGACCCGCCGCTGCACGAGTTCCTGCCCGACCTCACCGACCTCGCCGTACGGGTCGCCGTGGCGGGCGAGCGGGCCGGTGAGCGCGACCGCAGGCTGCTGGAGGCGGTCCGGCGCCTGCACGAGCAGAACCCGATGCTGGGCCTGCGCGGCGTCCGGCTCGGCCTGGCGATCCCCGGCCTGTTCGCCATGCAGGTGCGGGCCATCGCGGCCGCGGCCCGGCAGGTCGAGGGCGCGCGGGCCGAGATCATGATCCCGCTGGTCGGCGCCGTGCAGGAGCTGGAGATCGTACGGGAGGAGGCGGCACGAATCCTCGCCGAGGCGGGTGTGGAGGCGGCGATCGGCACGATGATCGAGGTGCCCCGGGCGGCGCTGACGGCCGGGCAGATCGCCGGGGCCGCCGAGTTCTTCTCGTTCGGCACCAACGACCTCACCCAGATGACCTGGGGGTTCTCCCGCGACGACGTGGAGAGCGCCTTCTTCGGCAGATACCTCGACCTCGGCGTCTTCGGCGTCTCGCCGTTCGAGTCGATCGACCGGGACGGCGTCGGCCGGCTGATGCGGATCGCGGCCGAGGAGGGCAGGCGGGCCCGGCCCGGCCTGAAGCTCGGCATCTGCGGCGAGCACGGCGGGGACCCCGACTCGGTGCACTTCTGTCACGAGATCGGGCTCGACTACGTCTCCTGCTCGCCGTTCCGTGTCCCGGTGGCCCGGCTGGAGGCGGGCCGCGCCGCGCTGGCCCGCCCGGGCTCCGACAGCCGGTGACTTGAAATTCCACAGAACATCCAGACTGGTTGTGGAACATCCAGTTCATGATGCGGGTGGTTCACCGGGCCGCGTGACACGGCCCGGTGAACGTTGATCCCGGCTGCCTGACTGATCACTCTACGTACCTACCGCAAGGGAGGGCGTGGAGTGAGAAGACGTCTGTACCCGCCGGCGCTGGGGATCGCGGCCGTGCTGCTCGGCGTGGTCCCCGCCGTGCTCGGCGCCGCCGCTCCGCCGGACGCCTCGGCGGCCGGTCCGGCCGGATCGGCGAGGGTCGCCCCGGCGGTGCGGGCCGTCGATCCGGCGCCGTCGAGGCAGTATCAGGTGGACGGCCCCGCCGACGTCGCCCAGCGCAGCGCGGTCGCCCGCACGGGAGCCGCGATCGACGAGGTCCACGGCCGGAGCCTGGTCGTCACCGCGACGCCCCGGGAGGTCGCGGCCATCCGGGCGCTCGGGTTCCGGGTCACCGAGCTTTCCCCGCCCGCCGACGAGAGCGGGCCGCAGACCTTCGACTTCCCCACGGGCGACTCCGGCTACCACAACTACGCCGAGCTCAGCACTCTGGTGGACCAGGTCGTCGCCGCCCATCCCACGATCGCCGGCAGGTTCAGCTACGGCCGGTCGTACGAGGGCCGCGACCTGATCGGCGTCAAGATCAGCGACAACGTGGCCACCGACGAGAACGAGCCGGAGGTGCTGTTCACCGCCCACCAGCACGCGCGCGAGCACCTCACCGTCGAGATGGCCATCTATCTGCTGCGCATGTTCACCGACGGGTACGGCACCGACGCCCAGATCACCGACCTGGTGAACACGCGGGAGATCTGGATCCTGCCCGACCTCAACCCCGACGGCGGGGAGTACGACATCGCCACCGGCTCCTACCGGTCGTGGCGCAAGAACCGCCAGCCCAACTCCGGCACCTCCAGCGTCGGCACCGACCTCAACCGCAACTGGGCCTACCGGTGGGGCTGCTGCGGCGGCTCCTCCGGCACCGCGTCCAGCGAGACCTACCGCGGCGCGGCGGCCGAGTCGGCGCCGGAGGTCAAGGCCGCCGCCGACTTCGTGCGCGGCCGGGTCGTCGGCGGCGTCCAGCAGATCAGGGCGGCCATCGACTGGCACACCTACAGCGAGCTCGTCCTGTGGCCGTACGGGTACACGACGGCCGACACCGGCCCCGGCATGACGCAGGACGACCGGGACACGCACGCCGCGCTCGGCCGCGGCATGGCGGCCACCAACGGCTACACCCCCGAGCAGGCCAGCGACCTCTACATCACCGACGGCTCCATCGACGACTGGATGTGGGGCACCTACAAGATCTTCACGTACACCTTCGAGATGTATCCGACCGGGAGCAACCCCGGCTTCTATCCGCCCGACGAGGTCATCGACCGGGAGACCTCGCGCAACCGGGCCGCGGCGCTGCTGCTGACGCAGAACGCCGACTGCGTCTACCGGGTCATCGGCAAGGAGTCCGCGTACTGCGGCACCGGCACCCCGTCCACGACCGTCTACTCCGACGACTTCGAGACCGCGACCGGCTGGACGGTGAACGCGGCGGGCACCGACACCGCGACCTCCGGCGCCTGGGAGCGGGGCCGTCCCGCCGCGACGTCGTCGAGCGGGGCCAAGCAGCTCGGCACGCCGGTCAGCGGGAGCTACGACCTGGTCACCGGCGCGGCGGCGGGCGCGAGCGCCGGCGACTACGACGTCGACGGTGGAGTGACGACGATCAGGTCGCCCGCGATCACGCTGCCGTCGTCGGGGACGCTCACGCTGTCGCTCTCCTGGTATCTCGCCCACGGGTCGAACGCCTCGTCGGCCGACTACTTCCGGGTGCGGGTGATCGGCGGCACGACGAGCACGGTCGTCGAGCAGCTCGGCGCGGCCGCGAACCGGAACGGCTCGTGGAGCGTCGCCACCGCGTCGCTCACCGCCTTCGCCGGCCAGACCGTACGGATCCAGATCGAGGCGGCCGACCTGTCGTCGGCCAGCCTGGTGGAGGCCGCTGTCGACGACGTGAAGATCACGAAGAGTTAGTACCACTCCCAGCGGAGGCCGCGGACGCCCGGCCGGGCGGCGGTGTCCACGACGTGGGCGGTCCCGAACGCGTCGACGCGCAGCTCACCGGCGTCCCCGGGCGGCGCCGACGCGTCCGGGGACCAGGTGTGGAAGCACCGCACCGGCAGCCGCCCGCCCGCGAACCGCACCTGCGTCAGGAACTGCTCGACCGGGTCCCGCAGGTGCAGCTCGTAGCGGTCGGCCGTCGCGGGGAACGCGGTGACGTACTCGACGACGCGGGTCTCGCCGGTGGTCAGGGGATGCGGGAAGATCAGCTCCGTCAGCGTGCCGGGCCCGGCGTCGGCGCTGCGGCCGGGGCGGCAGGACTCGGCCCGCAGCAGCCGGGCGCCGGGGGGATGGGCGACCAGGTACCGGTCCACGCCCGGCGCCGCCGCCCGCAGCACGACCCGGGCGCTGGCCCGGTGCCGGCGCCGGTCGGCGCCGACGACGACCTGTTCGTGGTGGCTGAGCACGGCGACCGTCTCCGGCCGGCGGCCCCGGGGACGGGGCGGCCCGAGCAGGCCGATCAGCGCGTACTCGGGCAGGGACAGGATGATCTCCAGCTCCCGCACCGCCGCCAGGGAGGCGGCGCGCTCCGGCCTGGACCGCCCGCGCTGCCAGTAGCTGAGGCTGGACAGGCTGATGGCGACGCCGCGCTCGCGCAGCCGTGAGTGCAGGCGGTCGAGACTCAACCCCCGGGCGCGGATCGCCGTGCGCAGGGCCCGCTCGAAAGGTCCCGATCGGAGGACCTCCGCGAGCTCGTTGTCCACCACCTGGGCTCCTCCTCGGCAGCGAAGCCGAGTATCACCCGGCGCCGCGAACCAGGGCAAGGGCGGCAATCTTCCTTCGTACTACCGGATCTGTCGTGAAACCCGACCTTCGGGGGTACGCTCCATCTCCCGCCGAGTGGGGGCCGGACGCGGCCGGGACACGACCGGACGCGGCGGTCGGGCGAGGGCGACAGGGAAGGAGGACGCATGGCCCGCTACGACGAGCACGACCAGGCACGATGGGTGCCTGAGCCGCCGGGGAACCCCGAGCGGAGCCCGTTCGAGCGCGACCGGGCACGCGTGCTCCACAGCGCCTCGCTGCGCAGGCTCGCCGCCAAGACGCAGGTGGTGGGCCCCGCCGACTACAGCGGCCTGCACAGTCCCCGTACGCGCCTGACCCATTCGCTGGAGTGCGCGCAGATCGGCCGGGAGATGGGCAGGGTCCTCGGCTGCGACCCCGACCTGGTGGAGACCGCCTGCCTCGCCCACGACCTCGGGCATCCTCCCTTCGGTCACAACGGGGAGGCCGCGCTCGACGAGCTGGCCGCGCCGTGCGGGGGGTTCCAGGGCAACGCCCAGAACCTGCGCCTGCTGACGCGGCTGGAGGCCAAGGTCATCACCGAGGACGGCCGCAGCGCCGGGCTCAACCTCACCCGGGCCGCGCTCGACTCGGTCTGCAAGTATCCCTGGGCGGGGTCGGCCTGCCGCGTTCCCGGCGTCCCGCTCGCCGGCGAGGGCGGGCCGTACTGCGTCTACCCCGACGACCTCGCGGTCTTCCGGTGGGTGCGCGAGGGGGCGCCCGACTACGCGGTCCGCTTCGAGGCGCAGGTCATGGACTGGGCCGACGACGTGGCCTACTCGGTGCACGACCTGGAGGACGCGCTGGCCTGCGGCCACGTCACGACGGCGGAGCTGCGCGACCCGGAGGAGCGGCTGGAGGTGTGCCGCCTGACCCGGGAGTGGTACGCCCCCGACGCGGGCGTGGACGAGCTGGCCGAGACCTTCGCGCGGCTGCTCGCCGAGCCGCTGTGGCCGGCCGACTTCGACGCCGGACTCGCCGACCTCGCCGCGCTCAAACGGCTCACCAGCACGCTCATCGGCCGCCTGTGCCGCTCGGCCCAGGACGCCACCCGCGAGGCGTACGGCTGCCGCCCCGAACCCGGCGGGAGAGGGGCGTGCCGGCGCTACGACGCGAACCTGAAGGTGCCGCGGACCACCCGGCTGGAGTGCGCGCTGCTCAAGGGCGTGACGGCCCGCTACGTGATGTCGCGGGAGGCGCACCACGCCGTGCAGGCCCGGCAGCGCGAGCTGATCGCCGAGCTGGGCGACCTCGTCATGCGGGGCGCCCCCGCGACGCTGGAGCCGGCCCTGCGCCCGCAGTTCGAGCAGGCGGCCGACGACGCGGGGCGGCTGCGCGCGGTGGTCGACCAGATCGCCTCGCTCACCGACGCGTCGGCGATGGGCTGGCACCGCCGCCTGTCGGCCTCCCGCCCCCTCGTCGGCTAATCCCCGTCGGGGGGACGAGTGCCTCAGAGGGGGACGACCACCCTGGTGTCCTCGTCGCTGTCCTTCTTCTTGGGCGGCCGGGACTCCTCCGGGGGCGGCGAGGACTGCTGCTGCTTCGCGGCGCACAGCTGGGTGCAGGGCGGCGTCGCGCCCAGCCTCTTGCGCAGCGTCAGCATGGCCTTGCGCGGGGAGACCGTGCGGTTGCCGTCGTCCCAGGCGTCGAGGAAGGGCCACGGCGGCACGATGCCCCGGCGGATCCACCAGTTCTGCGGCGCGGTCGGCCAGGAGATGGCGAAGTAGAGGTTGCTCGCGGTGTCGCGGGCGTTGCCGGAGTTGCCCACCCGGCCGAGGAGCTGCCCGGCCTTGACCTTGGCGCCCGGCGCGAGGTCCTCCACGACCGAGTCGAGGTGACCGCCGAGGTAGAGCACGCCGTCCTCGCCCTTGACGGTGACGTAGCGGCCCTCCCGGTCGGTGCCGCGGTCGGTCGAGGGGGTCCACTGGTTCTTGACGTTGACCGCCTCGATCACCCCGTCGACCGGCGAGACGAACGCGCACCCCTTCTCCGCCCAGACGATGGTCTTGGGGAGCACGAGCAGCTTGCGGGAGTACGACACCTTGCATCCCTTGACCGGGAAGGCGTAGGTGTAGGGGGACACCTTCGGGGGCGGCATCCACACGGGCTCGTCGCCCGGCGGGGGGACGGCCTGTCCGGGGTCGGCGGGAGCGGTCGCGGCCGTGATCCCGTTCACCGGCGGCGTCGCCGGCGGCAGCGTGCTCACCCCGGCGACACCCCCGGGCGCGCCGCAGGACGCCGCGAGGAACGCGGTGCCGGTGAGGGCGGCCAGTCTCCCCGATCGCATGATCTCCACCTGGTCGACGTTACCGAACCTTTCCTTTCTAACGGACCAAGCCGGATATCACGACCGGTTCCGGAAAGTCGTGACATGTCCGCACGCCCGGATGAGGGGCGACCCGGCCTGTCGGAGGGCGGCATTAGACTCGCCAGCGTGGCAGGGCGAAGCGGGCGGATCAGTGACGAGGACATCGCGCTCGTACGGGAGCGCTCACCGATCGCCGACGTCGTCGGCGAGCACATCCAGCTCCGCAACGCGGGCGGGGGCAACCTGAAGGGGCTGTGCCCGTTCCACGACGAGAAGTCGCCCTCCTTCAACGTGACCCCGGCCCGGGGCTACTACTACTGCTTCGGCTGCGCCGAGGGCGGCGACGTCATCACGTTCATCCGCAAGATCGACAATCTCACGTTCTCCGAGGCGGTCGAGCGGCTCGCGCAGCGCGCCGGCATCCAGCTGCGCTACGAGCAGGGCGGCTACGTGCCGGGCCGCGAGCAGGGCGAGCGGGTGCGGCTGATCGAGGCGCACCGCGCCGCCGCCGAGTTCTACGCCGAGCGGCTGTCCGGCCCGGAGGCGGGCCCCGGGCGGCGCTTCCTGTCCGAGCGCGGCTTCGAACGGGCCGACGCCGAGCACTTCGGGGTCGGCTACGCGCCGAACGAGTGGGAGGCGCTGTCGCGGCACCTGATGGGCCGCGGGTTCACGTCCCAGGAGCTGATCAAGGGCGGGCTCGCCCGCGAGGGCAGGCGCGGGCCGGTCGACCGGTTCCGCGGCCGCCTCGTCTGGCCGATCCGCGACATCACCGGCGACGTCATCGGCTTCGGGGCGCGCAAGCTTCTCGACTCCGACGACGGCCCCAAATACCTGAACACCCCCGAGAGCCCGATCTACCACAAGAGCTCGGTGCTGTACGGCGTCGACCTGGCCAAGCGGGAGATCGCGCGGCGGTCCCAGGCCGTGATCGTGGAGGGGTACACCGACGTCATGGCCTGCCACCTGGCCGGCGTGCCGACAGCGGTGGCCACCTGCGGCACCTCCTTCGGCGAGGAGCACATCAAGGTCCTGCGCCGCCTGCTGCTCGACCAGGCCGAGTTCCGCGGCGAGGTCGTCTTCACCTTCGACGGCGACTCCGCCGGGCAGAAGGCCGCCCTGCGCGCCTTCCAGGATGAGCAGAAGTTCGTCACGCAGACCTTCGTCGCGGTGCAGCCCGACGGCCTCGACCCCTGCGATTTGCGCGTCAAGCACGGCGACGCCGCCGTGCGCGACCTGATCGCGGGCCGTGAGCCGCTGTTCGCCTTCGCGGTGCGCAGCGTCCTGTCCCGCTACGACCTCGACACCAACGAGGGCCGCCTGGCCGCGCTCGACGCCGCCGCGCCCATCGTGGCCTCCATCAAGGACCCGGGGCTGCGCAAGGCGTACACGGTCGACCTCGACCGCTGGCTCGGCTTCATGGACGAGGGCTTCGTCATCCGGCGCGTGCAGCAGACGGCCGGCCGGGCGCAGGAGAGCGGGCGCGGCCCGGGGGGACGTGCCCAGGGCGGCCAGAGCGGTCCGGGCGGGCGTGTCGCGGCCGGGCAGCAGGCGGGCCGCGGACCGGCCACGAGACCGGACCCGGCGGGCCCCGATCCGGCGGACCCCGCCGTACGGCTGGAGGCCGAGGCGCTCAAGCTCGCCGTGCAGCGGCCCGCCCTGCTCGGGCCCGAGTTCGACGCGCTGGGGCCCGAGACGTTCACGCTGCCCGAGCACGTCGCGTTGTTCGGCGTCGTCGCGGCGGCCGGCGGGACCGCCGCCGGTGGCCCGGGCGGGCGCGAGTGGGTGGACCGGCTGCTGGAGCAGACGGAACCCGGGGCCGCGGGCGCGGTGCCCGGTGTCGACCTGAGGTCGCTCGTCACCCGGTTCGCGGTCGAGGCCGTGCGCGCGGACGTGAGCGTCGAGGAGCGGTACGGCGCGGCCGTCCTGGCCAAGATCCAGGAGACCGCGGTCGGCCGGGCGGTCGCACGGCTGAAGTCGCGGTTGCAGCGGCTCAACCCGGTCGACGAGCAGCAGGAGTACAACCGGCTCTTCGGCGAACTGGTGGCGCTGGAACAGCAGCGACGCGTGTTGCGGGAACGCGCGAGTGGGGCCTGAATAAGCCTCCCTTTCCAGACCGCACAGTCGCCAAACATATACTTTGATCTCGATTCGGTATTGACTTTGGCCTTACCTTGGGTGACAAAAATAGGCCTGCCGTTTAGTGGCGCCTTTCCTGCACACTGTGTTGCGTGGGTGCATCGGTGCTGCCAAGCAGGCCGCCATCGGTAGATCAGGTGGCGGACCTCGTCGCGAAGGGAAGGGAACGCGGGAGCGTCACGGTTGACGACGTGGCCGCCGCGCTCGACCGATCCGAGTTGCCGGCCGACGCGCTGGAGCGCGTCGTGCGGATGCTCGCCGAGAACGGGGTTGAGGTCCTCGAACCGCAAGGGGACGAGGAGCCCAGCAAGCCGGACGAGGAGGACGTCGGCAAACGGGCTCCGACGAGTGACCTGGTCAGGATCTACCTGCGGGAGATCGGCAGGGTCCCCCTGCTCACCGCCGAGGAGGAGGTGGAACTGGCCAAGGCCATCGAGGCCGGGCTGTTCGCCGAGGACAAGCTCTGCGAGAGCCTCGCCGCGAGGTTCGCCCGGCCGGAGCTCGAAGACCTCGTCTGGGAGGGCGTGCGGGCCAAGCAGCGGCTCATCGAGGCCAACCTCAGGCTCGTGGTCTCGATCGCCAAGCGTTACGTGGGCCGCGGAATGCTGTTCCTGGATCTCATCCAGGAAGGCAATCTCGGATTGATCCGCGCCGTGGAGAAATTCGATTACACGAAGGGCTACAAGTTCTCCACGTACGCGACATGGTGGATTCGCCAGGCGATCACCCGGGCGATCGCGGACCAGGCGAGAACGATCCGCATTCCCGTCCACATGGTGGAGACGATCAACAAACTGGTCCGCGTGCAGCGTCAGCTTCACCAGGACCTCGGCCGGGAGCCGGCCCCCGAGGAGATCGCCGCCGAGATGGACCTGCCCATCGACCGGGTGGTGGAGATCCAGCGCATCGCGCAGGAGCCGGTCTCGCTCCAGGCGCCCATCGGCGAGGAGGACTCCGACCTCGGCGACTTCATCGAGGACGCCGACGCCGTGGTGCCGATGGAGGCCGCCGCCTTCATCATGCTGCAGGACCAGCTCGACGACATCCTGGCCACGCTGTCGGAGCGCGAGCAGCGGATCATCCAGCTCCGGTTCGGCCTCGCCGACGGCCACCCCCGCACGCTGGAGGAGGTCGGCCGCGAGTTCGGCGTGACCCGTGAGCGCATCCGCCAGATCGAGTCGAAGACGCTGGCCAAGCTGCGTCACCCCACCCGGGCGCAGATGCTCAAGGACTACCTCGACTGACGCCGTCGTCACGCGGACGAGCGCCCTTCGGTCCCAGCGGGACGGCGCTCGTCCGCGTCTTGACCCTTGTATGGATTGCTCCCGGCCCTGCGACCGGGACGGGTCCGGCCGCCGGATAGCCTGCGGGTGGTAACGGTCGTCGTCCGCTGGCGGTGTTCCCTTGACTGCATCCAGGCCCTCCCTGTCCCGCCTGTTCGGCTCCCGACTGCCCCGTGAGGTCCGTACGGGACTCGCGCTCGAAGGCGGCGAGCGCCCGATCAGCCACGCGCGTACGGCGGAGGGCGGGCACGTGGTCGCCACCACCCGGGCGCTGCACCTGCCCGGCGGGCCGCGCCTGCCCTGGCACCTGATGGACAAGGCCGTGTGGGACGAGGAGGGCGTCACGGTCACGATGACCGACGGAGCCGTCCACCGGGTCGTCCTGCCCGAGCCCGGGCGGCTGCCGGAGGCGATCCGCGAGCGGGTCACCTCGACGGTCGTCGCGAGCCGCTACGTGACCATCGACGGGCGTGGGGGAGTGCGCCTGGTCGCCCGCCGCGTCCCCGGCTACGACACCCCGCGCTGGGAGTTCATCTTCGACCCGGGGCTCGACGCGACCGATCCGGGCCTGCGCGCCCACGCCGAGCAGGCGCTCGAAGAGATGCGGCGCAGCCTCGGCGTCTGAGGCCGTCGTTCGTGGCCTTTGTCTGCCTTGTCTGGTGGCCCTAGGCCGAGGCTGCCGTCTGAGGCTGCTGTGCGAGGACTGTGCGGGACGAGAAAGCGGTGGCCTCCCGGCAGGGTTGCCGGGAGGCCACCGCTCGCGTCCGATACCGCCGGGCCGGTGGCCCGGAGACCGGTTGGGGATCGCCCGGAGGAATCCTCAGTGGAGTTGGTCGGTGCCGGGCCCCGGCCAGCCGGTGGCCGCGCCCACCCTGTCGGTCCTGTCGGACTCCCAGGTGTCCGTCCTCTTCAGGAACGGCACCTTGTCACCCGCCAGATCCTTGGCCTTGCCCGCGACCTTCGAGGCCTGCGCGCCGACCAGTCCCGCCGCCTCCTGCACCGTGGGGCTGTCCGCGAACCGCTGCGTGAAACGCTTGATCTGCTCGTAGCGTTCGCGCCCGGCCCGCGTGCCGAGGACGTAGCCGACGGCCAGCCCGGTGGCGAACATCGCCTTGTATCGCATCTTCCACCTCCGCGCTCGTGTTCCACGCCCCTCTACCCCGAGGGCCTGTCTCTATCCAACAGCAGAGCTCCCGGCCCCGCTCGGCGGACCCTGCGGCCCGCCCGCGGCCCGCCTGAGGTTCGGCCCCGCACTCTTTGCCGTACGGCGATCAGGAGCGGGGGAGCCGTGGACGTATTCGATGTGACACGCACCCCCCAGAGTGCGCTAATCTAGTTCCGCGCCGCAAGGAAAGCCGGAAGGCCGGAACGAGCGGAGCAGAGTTTCGATCCCGTGTAGCTCAATCGGCAGAGCAGCCGGCTGTTAACCGGCAGGTTATAGGTTCGAGTCCTATCGCGGGAGCAACTCAACCCCGGGCCGGTGGTCAACACCACCGCCCGGGGTTTTCGCATGTGGCGCTCTAATGGGGCGGGGGGCCGACGATCTCGTAGCCGTGGCCGGCCGCGATCTCGGTCAGCACCGCCGGGTTGGGAGGGCCGGAGGGGAAGGCCGCGGCCACGTCGGCGGCGAAGTGCTCGAATCCGCCCGGCCAGGTGAGCTGGAGCAGGCGCAGCGGCTCGTCTCCGCGGTTGACGAACGCGTGTGGCAGCGCGCGCGGCAGCAGGACGAAGCCCCCGGGCCCGTCGTGCCACACCTCGTCGCCGCAGTGCACCTCGATGCTGCCCGAGAGTACGTAGAACGCCTCGTCGTCCTTGTGGTGCACGTGGCGAGGGGTCGCGAATCCGGGCGGGCACACCTGCTCGATGAGGCTGAGGGCGGTGGTGCCGGTCTGCGGCTCGCCGGCCTTGACCGTCATCGTCGATCCGAGGAAGAGGTGGGTGGTGCCCGCGCCGGGGGGCAGGTGGAGAGCGGTCACGCCGGTGCTCCTGACGAAGAGGGCGTCTTCTCGATGGTGTAGAGGCGGATCTCGATGCCGTCGGGGTCGGTGAGGCCCGCGATCAGCCAGCCGATGCTGCCTTCGGCGATGCCGGAGTGGGCCTGGCCTTCCGCGTCCAGGTGGGCGGCCCACTCCCGCAGCGCGTCGAGGGTCGGCACCGCCAGCGCCACCGGGTCGAACCCCGCCAGCTGGGCGGCCCGCTCGGGCTCCTCCCGCAGCGCGAGCATGAGGCTCCCGGCCGGGTCGCGCAGCGCCACACCGCGTAGCACCCCGGCTTCGGCGAACTCGATGGCCACGTCGAGGCGGAGCACCCGCCCGTACCACTCGATGCTCTTGCGTACGTCGGACACGGGCAGCTTGACGTGGTGGAAGCCGCCTAACGCGACCATCGGCCACCCCCGGCGGCCCGAGAATTTGTAGTCACACTTTAAAGTGTTACTTTAAATCCGTGCCGGAGGTCAAGAGCAGGAACCGCAGATCGGCGGAGACCAGGAGGCGGATCGTCGAGGCGGCCCATGCGCTGTTCGTCGCCAGGGGATACGCCGGGACGACCTTCCAGGAGGTCGCCGACGCCGCGGGGGTGTCCGTGCAGAGCGTCTACTTCCACTACGGCAGCAAGAGCGGGCTCCTCAAGCACGTCATCGACGTCGCCTCCGCCGGAGACGACGAACCGGTCGCCCTGCTCGACCGGGACTGGTTCACCCGGCTGAGGGAAGCCGGCGACCCGATGGAGGTCGTCCGGGGCTGGGTCGGCGCGAGCGCCGCCATCCTCGAACGGGTCGCCCCCGTCCTCGCCGTGGTCAACGCCGCCAGGGGAGACGCGGAGATGGAGGCGCAGTGGGCGAGCAACAGCGAGCAGCGGCGCACCGCTCACGGGACCTTCGTCGGCATCCTGGCCGAGTCGCACGCCCTGCGGCCGGGTCTGACCGCGGAGACGGCCACCGACATCACCGTCGGGCTCCTGTCGCCCGAGCTGTTCCTCGTACTGACCCGGGAGTGCGGCTGGAACACCGGGCAATGGGAGACCTGGGCCGCCGACCAGATCGCCTGCAACCTCCTGGCCCGACACTGCTGACAGCCGGTCGCCACGCCGCAGTCGCGTCCGCAGACGGGCGGACGGTCACTCGCCGGGGCGGCCGCGCTTGCGGTTGCGAAGGTGCGAGCTCGAACGCATCGTCTTCGACGTCCGGTTGGCGTCGCGCCTGACGCGGCTCTTGTAGATGTCGAGCTCCTGGGCCTCCTGGGCCAGCTCGTCCGGGTCCGGCACCCAGGACAGTGCGTCCTTGACGGTGCTCGCGGTCGAGTCGAGCAGTTCGATCGCCCGCTCGACGTCGCCCTCGATCAGGGCGTCGGACGCCCGCCGCTTCGCGTCCTGCACGTCCTGGAAGAGCCGTTCAGCGCGCACCACCGGGTCGGGAACCCGCCCCGCAGCCTCGTCTCCGGGGACCACGTTCACTGTGACGGGCACGTCCGCGGTGTACGTGGTCAGGGTCTGCGTGGCGAAGCAGGTCAGCCGGATGTCGGCGATCGTTGCGAGGCCGAGCGTGGCGATTCCCGGTACGGCGAGGCTCAGCAGCAGCTTCCGGCACTCGCCGCCGTAGAAGTCGCCGAGCTCCACGAGGACCGATCCGTCCGGCAACGCGGACGCGGGCAGTCCGCCGTACAGGGAGACAGAGGTCACCGGAGGACGCGGGACGATGGTGAGTGAGGCGGCCTGCACGACCTTGGCCAGCAGGTGCTCGACCTCGGTGGCGATGAGCCGGCCGGCCGTGTCGGGGTCCTCGGCGTGCAGCGCGCTGCCCGCGCCGCCGTCCGCGACGGCGGCCATCAGCCGTTCGTCGTAGCCGAGCCCGTAGCCGAGCGCGGTCGTGGAGACGCGGTGGCGCAGGGCGTCGGAGGCGATGCCGGCCAGCGCGGTGTCATCGACGATCCCGAGGTTGGCGTGGCCGTCGGAGATCAGGAGCAGGGTGGCGCCCGACTCGCCGACCACCCGCCGGGCCTCCTGGACGCCCCGGAGTAGCCCGCTGGACAGGTCGGTCGACCCGCCCGGATTGAGGGCGGCGATCGCTCTTCTGGCCGCGGCCTTGTCGGCGAGCGGCCCGGCGGGGATCTCCACCCGGGCGGTGTCGTCGAAGCTGACCAGGCCGAAGTTGTCGGCGGGGTCGAGCCGGTCGACCAGCCCGAGCAGGGCCCTCTGGGCGCCGGCCAGCGGTGGTCCGGACATGGAGCCGCTGCGGTCGAGGACGACTTCCAGCGTGGCGGGCGGGCGATCGCCCCTGTCGTCCGGCGGCGGAGCGGTGAGCTCCACCAGGACGTCGATCTCGTCCTCGGTTTCCAGCGGGACGACGGAGAAACCGAGGTGTGCGTCGATATGCATCAGGACCTCTGCGAGGGGAGAAGAGAGAGCCGAATTCCACGGCGCCATACATTGACCACAGCATATCGACCGTGAATCAGGTACACAATTTTATAGTGGTGCGGGTAGTGCCAGAGTGGGCATCTGAGGATGCCGCAGGTGTTGCCCGCTGGGGGTCACGCGCAGCCGGAAGAAGCCGGGACCGGCGTCGTCTGACGCGTCGTAGGCGCTGATGACAGCCTCGATCCGCTCCCAGAGTTTCACGGGACCACGCTCGCGTACCTCCCAGCCGCCGTCGCGAGGGGTGATCGTCGCGACCGAGCCGCTCGCGACGTCGACCAGTTGCACGACCTCTCCGAGGCCGGTCATCTGCGCGTCCCGCACGGCGCACTGGGCGAGGAAGTCCATGTTGTTCACATTCCTCGGCACTACCAGTTGACTCGAGACATCGCTGAGCTTCTGATCAGGTCAGCATCGCTGGAAAATCACCGCCGTGATCTCTGAGCGAACCTGCTGTCGTACTAGGATGACGACTCAACGCGTTCTGCTATCGAAGCCCTGAACAGCGGCCATTCCGCCCCCAGGGCCCGTTGAGCATACGTAAGGGCAGAGAAGTTATCGGCATTCCGACTGGCTTCGAGCAACGCCTGCCTTACAGCTACACAGGCAGCCGTACGTATTCTATCGAAGCTAGAGGTGCCTTCTTTCTCGAGCAGTGGCCGCCATCCCTCATCGAGCTCCATCTGGAAATCCAGGAGCTCTTCTCGTTGCTGCCACTCCAGCGATACGCCGTGCCCCACCGCTTCGATGGATGCAGCGATATGCTCGCTGGTCAAACTATAGCGATCACTGAGTTCCCTGGCCACCAGAAGGAGCACTTCATGCCGTACGGCCTCTGGGGCGCTGCGCAGCCGGCTGTCGAGATTCGGGTCGAGATGACCGAATCCAAGCGGTTCCAGTGGATAAGCGATAGGAGGATCAATCAAAATCGCGGGGTGGGGGTGGCTGACCCACTCGCTGTCCAGTCGAGCCCCTGTGGACTGTTCGATGATAGCCATGGCCGTAGCTCTGCGCAGCAACGCCTCGGCGGGTGTTGTTGCTGGAGTATCGATACGAACGGCTTCGTTCAGTGGCTCAATCTCATAGCTTATGACATGTGGAGCTGGTCCGAATATCAGCTGGGGGTCCAGTCGAGGAACTTGCGCTAATATTTCTCCATTCGCTGCATATATCAGGTGCTCGCCACCGTTGACGTGCCAACTGATGTTCCAGACGCGAGCCCCCTCGCTCAACCAGATCAGAACTTCTGGGGTGCGCGCGTAAAGACCGTTCCTCTCCAATAGAGCGACTGACATATCTGATTTGCCAACAAAGAGTGCATCCATTGGATATAGATCAGTTTCCCGGATTTGCATCTCATCGGCTATCTCCGGTCTTCCTCCTCCAGTCAGGTTGGATGCGACCACCTGTATGGATGGAACCGAATGATCTGGAGTAGCAACGACCGTCCATGATAGGGCGCTCGTGAGCCACTCATGCGACTGAAAGAACTGCTGATAGTGTGTAACAATGTTAGACTGTGCCATTATATGTCCCTTTTCGAGAATTCGAGCTCTGCGGGAGTGGTCCCCGCAGCAGCTCAGCTTGAATTTTGCGCCTACTTCGCATATTCACTGCTGGGATTGGGCGGATTGCACAGGGTGTCCCGCGATGGCGATAGGGGGCGGGGTGCGAATAGCGGGGTCTTGAATCGTATGAATAACGGATCTTCGACGAGGCTTAAAAGCCATGCCGTTGCCGCTCTCGTCTTTGGAGGTGCAGCGGGCGTTGCTTGCAGTTCTGGAGTCTCATAGGACGAGGATTGCAACAGAGATTGCAAGGCGAGATCAGTTGCAGCTTCTCAAGCAGGGGCTCATGGAGGACTTGCTGACCGGGCGAGTGCGGGTGGCGGAGGCGGAGGCTGTAGTAGAGGGGCTATGAAATCCGCTGTTCAGGGGGTGCAGAGTGCTTGATATGCCTCGCGCAATTCGGCGGCATCAGGCATGTGTCGTGCTTCCACGGCGCTGATCACCTCGGCCGCGCGCCAATAGTTCGAGGGCACCAGGAGCCCGCTCGTGATCGCGGTGAGAGTCGCGTGCCCGGCCTCTTCGGGTTGGTCGGCGGCGAGGAGCGCGAGCGCGAGGTCGAGCCGTGCCGATGCGGCTCTGCGGGGTCGCGGTGGGCCGTCGCTTGTGGACTGTAGTCGCGCGAGCACGCCACGGGCGTATGGCTCGGCCGCCGGGTCTCCGAGCCATGACAAGGTCGTCGCGGTGAAGGCGTCTGACTTGGCGGGGTCGTATCGGTAGTGGTGTTCCGGTCGGTCGGGTACCGGGAGCGGTTCAACCAGTTGCGCGACCCGGCTCAGGGCCGCGTGGGTTTCCTTGGCGGCACCCAATCGTGCCCACGCCCGGCCCTCTTGGGCAGTCGCCTGAATGTAGGCCGAGCCGCTCCGTGGCGCCACCCGTTGAGCCGCCTGGGAAAGGTCCAGCGCTCGCCGGTAGTCACCAGTCGTGAGAGCCTGCCATGCCTCTGTCTCCAGGCACCATGCCGCGATCTCCCGGTGCTCGGTGTCCTTGGCGAACTGGGCGGCGGTGCGCAGTCGCGCCGCCGCCGCCGGGAACCGACGTAGGTCGATGAGACAGGTCGCGGCCAAGAGTGACAGCCAGCCGCCGGCCATGAGAAGCCGTCGATGCTCAGCGAGGGTCTTCTTGCCGTCCATGAGCTGGGAGACGTAAGCGAGGTGCCGACGTACGCGCATCAGTAGCTCGCGTGGCGGCGTCCCGCAATAGGTGATGGCGAGATCATCGACAGCCGACTCCAGCTGTTCGAGCGTCGCGCCCCCGATATCGCTGGCGGCGGCCCGGCGAGCCAGCTCCAGAGCCTCCAACTCGTCGTCGCCATCGGCCGCGCCACTGTGGACGTCGTCACCGAACAGCTCTTTCTCATCGATGCCGAGAGCGCGTGCGAGCAGCAGGGGATAGGGGTCACGAGGTCGGCGCCTCCCGCTTTCCCACATCCGCAGCATCCTCAACAGCGACTCACGGGCCGGTAGGTGAGCTTTTACGTGCTCGTCCGCTGCTTCGACCAGTCTCCGCACCATGTCCTTGGACGACCAGCATCGTTCACGCCGTTCCTCGCGGAGCCGTACGGCCCAGGGCGGGATGTCTGTCACGCGTACCTCGTCGGCAATCCGGGGGACGTCGGGGGAGTCGCCTTGCGTCCTCCATCGTCGTTCACCAGCGTGACTACGTACAGCACTTTCATGGGTCCGCTCCGTGAGAAACCGAACCCGCTCATGAGCGCACCGCGCAGTTGGCTGCCGCGCCGGGATACAGGCGGACGCAGAGGGAGTCCGCTCCCGTCCGCCATCGTCCCCTGTCGAGATCGCTACGCACGGCGCTGAAATGAACTCGTAGCGTGAACAGGCGGAACCGTCGCGGTGGTTGCGCACCGGACGGGTCCTGGATCAGGAGGGTTGGTCCTGAACCAATGAGCAACCATGGAGCGGTTTCCTCCGGATCGGGGTACGCCGGGTGGAGGATCATGCACAGCGACGTCGGACGGCTGTGGGCCAGCCGGGAGCGGCCGTTTCCCGGCGCCGCCGAGGACGCGGGGGCATGCCGTACGGTCGACGGCGATGACCTGCCTGAGCTGTGCCGGGCCATCGCGGAGCAGGAGGCCATCGCCGAGCAGCCGGAGAGCCCGTCGGCGAGGGACGGCACGGCACAGCCGGCCTGTCCGTGAGCGGTCGGCGATCGGACCCGGATGAGCTTCTGTTGTCGTGTCCGGGTCTGCATCTGCCGCCGGAGCAGCCTGACTGCGTACGGCTGCGGTGGCTGCCGGAGGCCCGCCGTACCGCGAGTGTGCGGGTCATCCGGCACACGTGCGACGACTGTCGGGACGTGTCCTATGAGCTGTGCGCGGCCGGGGGACTGATGTTCATCCGCCGGACCGATCGCACGAAGGGCACGCCGAAGGTGCGCGAGACCGAGCGGTTGGTCACCTGCCGCGTCCACGAGATGTGGCAGGCGCTGCTGCTCGGGTCCGCCCGCTGAGCCGCCCTGCCGGGTGCGGGTGGCCACGACCGGCGGGGCTGGGCGGCCTCCCCAGCCTGAGGGGGCTTCAAGGGGGAGGCCGCCCGTCTGATCGGCCCGCCTGCCGCGCTTCCCCCGTTGGCGGCAGGCGGGCCAAGCGTCGGCCCCGAGGTCCGAGGCGCGCGCCTCGGGGCCGCCGTACGTCGGAGCGGGCGGAAGGTTATTGCACCAAGTGGTTCAGTGAACTATGGTGAACCATATGGTTCAGCATGAAGTCCTCGATCGTACGTTCGCGGCCATCGCGGACGCGACACGACGGCAGATCCTCGTACGGCTCGGGCAGGGCCCCGCCTCGATCGGCGAGCTGGCCGAACCGTTCGGCATGTCGCTCACCGGTATGAAGAAGCACGTACACGTCCTGGAGAACGCCGGGCTGGTCGTCACGGAGAAGGTCGGACGCGCACGGCAGTGCCGCCTGGGAACCGAGCGCCTGGAGGACGCGATGTCCTGGATTCGGTTCTACCAGCGGCTCTGGGAGCGCCGGCTCGACGGCCTCGACGCCTACTTCACCCTCAACAAGGAGACCGAGCAGTGACCCACGACATCGATACCGCTCAGCTGCGCGTGGCCCGCGTGATCCCGGCGAGCCCGGCGGAGGTCTTCGACGCCTACACGGATGCCGAGAAGCAGAAGATCTGGTTCAGCATCCTCGACGAGAAGCCCGGCATCGTCGAGATCGAGGTCGACCTGCGCGTCGGCGGCCGGCAGACCGCGGTGTGGGGGCCGGATCCCGACACCCTGTTCCGGGAGACGCAGACCTTCCTGGTCATCGACCGCCCGCACCGCCTGGTCACCGAATCCACCGGGACCAGCCCGGACGGCATGACCATGACGACCACGATCGAGGTCACGTTCGAGGAGCGCGACGGCGGAACGCTCCTGACGGTGGTGCAGAGCGGGTTCCCGGCGCCCGAGATGCGGGACTTCTTCGTGCAGGAGGTCTGGGCCGGGGCGCTCGACCGGATCGAGGCGTACGTGCGCCGCGAAGCGGAGAAGACCACGTGAACACCCCGGAGCCGGACTCAGGCGGACTGTCCGGCCGGCGCGGTGTCGCGGAGCCGGGCCGCGCAGCGGACGAGTGACGCGACCGCCGGTGAGCGACTGTTCGGCGGCCATCCGATCACCGTGGTGACGTCCGGCGCGTCGACGACGGGCACCGCGACGTGTTCGGGCCACTGCCAGGCACGGCTGGAGGCCGGGATGACGAGCAGCGTCCTGCCGAGCGCCACGAGCTGGGCGAGTTGCGACTGGGTGTGCACCTCCGGGCCGGGCCCGTCCGGGTAGGACCCGTCCAGCCGTGGCCACCGGGCGATCGGCAGGTCCGGCACGTCGTGGACGTCCGCCAGAGTGAGCCGATCGCGGGACGCGAGCGGATGCGCCGCGGGAAGGATCGCGACCTGGCCCTCGACGTGGAGGTCCTCGGTGTCGAACCCGGCGAGGTCGTCGTACGGCCGGTGCATGAGTGCCACGTCGGCGCGTCCGTCGCGGAGCAGGCCCGCCTGCTCGCCGACCTCGCACAGGAGGACCTCGACCGGTGCCGCGCCGGGCTCTCTCGCGTACGCGTCGAGGAGCCGTTGCAGCAACTCGTGGGACGCCCCGGCCTTCGACGCGAGCACCAGCGGCCGCTTCGGATCACCGGCCCGCCGTGTCCGGCGCGCGGCGGCCGCCACCGTGTCGAGGGCCGTGCCGGCCTCGCGGAGCAGCACCCGGCCGGCGTCGGTGAGCGCCACTCCACGACGGTTCCGATCGAGAAGCCGGACGCCGAGCCGCCGTTCCAGCTGGCCGATCGCGCGCGAGAGCGGCGGCTGTGCGATCCCGAGCCGGTCGGCGGCACGCCCGAAGTGCAGTTCCTCGGCGACGGCGACGAAATACCGGAGTTCGCGGGTCTCGAGGTTGTCC
Source organism: Microbispora amethystogenes (assembly GCF_016863015.1). Lineage (GTDB taxonomy): Bacteria > Actinomycetota > Actinomycetes > Streptosporangiales > Streptosporangiaceae > Microbispora > Microbispora amethystogenes. The sequence goes on from NZ_BOOB01000001.1 coordinate 43,839, forward strand.
ACGGGCGGAGCCTACCGGCTGATACCTGCCGAGTATCACAGCCCACTCAGACGGTGTTGGACGACACGCGTGCGGGCTCGCGAGCATGGATCGGGTGAACGACAGGAAGACCGCGCTGGTGACCGGCGCGAACAAGGGAATCGGCTTCGCCATCGCCCAGGGTCTCGGGGCGATCGGCTTCACGGTGGCGGTGGGGGCGCGCGACGACGTCAGGCGCAAGGAGGCCGTCGAGCGGCTGCGTGCCGAGGGCGTCGACGCGTTCGGGGTCGCCCTCGACGTCACCTCCGACGACAGCGTCACCGCGGCGGCGGAGACGATCGAGCGGACGGCGGGCCGGCTCGACGTGCTCGTCAACAACGCGGGCATCTCCGGCCGGATGGACGGTGGCGCGCAGGATCCGACGACGCTCGACCTCGATGTCGTCCGCACCGTCCTCGACACGAACGTCTTCGGGGTCGTGCGGGTGACGAACGCGATGCTCCCGCTGCTCCGCCGCGCGGACGCGCCGCGCATCGTCAACATGTCGAGCACGATGGGCTCGCTGACGCTGCAGACCGGCCCGATCCTGGCCGCGTACGCGCCGTCGAAGACGATGCTCAACGGCATCACGACCCAGTACGCCCGCCAGCTCGCCGACACGAAGGTCATTGTGAACGCCTGCTGCCCCGGCTATGTGGCGACCGACTTCACCGGCTTCAACGCGCCGCGGACGCCCGAGCAGGGTGCCGCGATCGCGATCCGGCTCGCCACCCTGCCCGACGACGGGCCACGCGGCGGCTTCTTCAACGACGAGGGCGTCGTCCCCTGGTGATTCCCGGAGGTCCGCGGAAACCGCGCCGGGCGGCACGGCAAATGAGCGTCCGGCACCGGATCGACGCTCTGTGCAGCGAGCTCGCCGGGCGCATCGTCGTCTTCCCCTGGAGGCCTGGGCTAGAACCCGGCCACAAGGCGGTGCTCACCGTAGGACGGAACGGCGTCGCGATCGGACGGTTCTCCCCGGCGCGGGGCGAGTTACATGATGCTGTGGGACCAACGCCTACCCGGCGGGGAGTGTTCGGGCTGACCGTCACCCCGGAAGGCCAACACGTCTGGCTCGACCGGCCGGACAACGTCATCCGGTGAGCAGCGGCCGGTGGACGATCCCCCGATCCTCCCCGCGCAGGCCGCTATTTTCCTTCAGGTACCTGGTCCTTGATCTCGTCGTAGCCGACCTTGGCAGGTGCCGCGGTCGGCGAGTAGATCACACGGATCACGCCCGTCGGAAACACCTCCGTCGCCGTCACCTTCAGGTGGTACGGCGCGTCGCCGTCGTCGAACAGCCTGCGGCCCTTACGCGCCGCCACCGGATGCACCAGCAGGCGCACCTCGTCGACCAGGCCCGCGGCGAGCAGTTGCTGCACGACGGAGATGGACCCCGGGATGAGGATGCCTCTGATGCCGGCGTCGGCCTTGAGTGCGGCGGCGGCGTCGAGGAGATCGCCCTTGACCAGCTCGGAGTTGCGCCAGGAGAACTCCAGCGGCTGGCGCGAGACGACCACCTTGCGCATGTCCCCGAGTTGCTTGGCGAACGATGCGTCGTCCCCGCCCGCGGCCTCGCGGCCGGGCCAGGCGCCGGCGAAGCTGTCATAGGTCTCGCGCCCGATGAGCAGCACGTCGGCGGTGTCGTAGTCCTCACCGACGGAACGGCCCATGTTCTCGTCGAAGTACGGGAAGTGCCAGGCGGGGTCGATCTCGGCCACCCCGTCGGCCGAGATGAACAGCGTAGAGATGATCTTCGCCATGATGACGATCCCTTCAGGTCAGGTGGCGCCGGTAGACAGACCGGCGCGGCATCCCGAACCTATCGGCCGGGACCGACAATACGTCTGGCTCGACTGACCGCAGCCTGGTACGAGCGACCATTTCGCTGACCGTTGCCTGTCGCCTTGGCGATGATCTCGACCCGGCCCGCCTTCTCGACCGGGAACTGGTCTTAAACATGCCATCGCCGCCGTGATCGGTGGCGAAAGGCGGCGCATGACACATCCCGAATGGCCGTGACCCCCGAGGGGATCACGGCCGTCGGTCTCGGTCAGCCGCTCCCGAACCCGGTCACGAGCCACCGGTCCTTCACATACCGCACTCCGAAGCTCTGAGCGAAGTCACCGTCGGGGTACGACCCGCTATTGACCTCGCACAGCCCCATGGTGACATTCATCCTCCGGCACTTCTCGCCCGCCGGGCAGGGGTCAGAGTACGACTCGTCGATCGTGATGTCACTCGCCGAAATCCAGTTCCGGAACGCACCGATTGGATTGTTGAACTCGTTGTCGAAATCCGTTTCCGGCACCATGACGGCGCGAACGGTCTCCGCGTCTTTGCCGAGCAGGGCATCGATGTAGGCGCGCACCACCTCCTCCGGCCTGGCCGAGGCGGGCGGAACCGGCACCTCCCGCCTGACCACCTGCCCGCACCAGCAGCCGGCCAGCACTGGAATCAGGACGAGCACCAGCAGCGCCCGGCGAATGCCACTACCATGCGACACGGCCGAACACCAATCCGCTGAACTCTTTGACCTTGAACCGCTCCCCGAGATTCATGAAGGGACCAGAACCCGTGCCCTGATCTCCGCCGTGCTGCGCGAAGTACACCTGCTTGATGTTGATCGGAGGGGGTCCTTTCACGTCAGTGACTATTCCCATATGGGTGTACTCGCCGGTCTTTCTGTTCAGGAAGTAGATCGTGTCACCGATCTTGACGTTGGAAAGCCGCGAGTCCGTTGGCGTGTATGTGGCCGAGACGGTGGCCCGAGTTTCCTCGTCCCGCCCGAAGCGTTGCCACAAGAAGTGCTCGTAATTCTTGTGCGCCGCTGAGAAGGTGAAGGAGTCATCTGTCCAGCCGCGTTCCCACCAGGAGGCTTCGCTTCGCCGGTCGAGCCAGCCAAACCACTTAGCGATGTGGATTTGGCGGAACTTGCCGCCCCGGGCCAGTGCCTTGGACACGAAGTTGGCGCAGTCGTTGGCATACTCCCAGCCCCTGTTGGTGGCCGGGCCGACACTTAGCACGGCCCAGAGGGAGGCTTGCTCCCGCCGGGTCAGCACCCTCGCAGCCAGAGTCCGGGCGAGGGCTGGGGGATCCGCGGTACTATCGTCCACTGGCGGCATTTCGGTAACCGGATCCGGCGCCACGCCACCGGCCCAGGCATTGATCTGTGACGAGTTGCCCGCCACCATAGCGTCTACAGCGGACGCGCTCTTCTCGCCGCTCAACTTGAGCTGGCCGTTGCCGTTCGCGTCTGCGGCGAAGACGAAGTCCTCCGCGGTGGTCCACTCGTTCTCGACCGGATCACCCTGGCCGTCGTACACGGTGGTCCCGGTCACGGCCGAGCGCACCACGACGGTGTTGTTATCCAGCTTTGACACCAGGGTGTCGGCGAGTCCCACGCCGTCGGTGGCACGGTCCTCAACTCCCGTGGCGCTCAGGTCCTGCTGTCGCGCGTACAACATGGGCTCGATCTTGGCCGCTTGAGTGGCATCCTCGACAGCTTCCCCAGTGTTCTCTGTCCGCTTGTCGAGCAGGCTCTGCCGAGCCTCGGCGTACTCGCCGACCGCGTCCTGGTAGGCGGCCGGGCCGCCGGGAACGGCCTGCGGGACGGTGTTGGCCGACACCTTCCACGGGCCGACGCCGAACGGCGTGCGGGTGCGGACCTGGAATCGGTAGGTGGCGCCGTTGGTGAGCCCGCCGACGATGACCGTGGCTTCGCTGACAGTCAAGGATCGGACGACCGTGTTCCCTGCGTCCAACACCTCCAGGTCGAAGTTCTGAATGTCGGTGTCCGCGCCGAGGTCGTCCGGGCGCGCCCACCGGAGCAGTGCTCCGCCGTCGCCCTGCCGGACGTCGATCCTGGGGATGATCCCGGGTGGCCCTGCCGGGCGGTAGGTCACCCGTAGTGAGGTGGGGCGGCTCGCCCCGCTCCCGCCGAGCTCGACCGGAGGGACATTCTCGTCGGAGAGCACTGCCACACCGGGGTCGATGAAGGTCTCGTCCGGCGCCTCGTGCCGCCAGCCATTCGCGTTCGCGGTGACGTCGATCTCCGGGGTGCCGACCTGCACTTGCTGCTGCGACTGCTGGACCAGATCCGCCACGAGCGCGGACCCGGTCGGGTTCTCCTCCAGTTCGTTCTTCTTGAAGTGGGCCGCAATCACCTGGCTGTTGGGGCATGGTCCGTCGCAGGTCGCGCCGCCGAGGTCCAGCACCGCGGAGGTGATCAAGGCTCCCGGCGGAAGTGAGCTCATGTCGGCCTTGATCAGCGACACCTTGCGGGCCGCTCCCGCACCGCCCACCTGGGTGGCGGACGGAGTGAGCGGGCAGGGCGCGCCCCCGCAGGCGGTTGCCGAGGCCGAGGCCGAGCGGATGGTCAGCGCGTTACCGGACAGGGTGACCTGCTGGGTCGGCGGTGACTCCGGTTCGGGGACCGGTGCGCCGAAGGGTACGGGCGCGGTCTTCGGTGTGCAGATCTCCGCCAGGCAGGCGTCCATCTGCCAGTAGTAGGAGCCGTCCTCGGCGATCAAGCCGTCCGGTACCCGCGCGGTCAGCCGCTCACCGCCGGAGACCTCGCCCTCCGCCAGAGGGACGGGGCCGAGCGGTGTGCCGTCCGCCTGGTACAGATAGAAACGGCCCTTCACCGGGCCGCCCGACGGGCGGGAGACGATGCCGGACAAGGTCGGGTTGAGCGGTTCCTCCGTGCCAGTGGCCAGGTCGGCCGGGAGATGAGGGGCGTCGGAGGTGATCCGGTAGAAGGGCGTCTCATTGCAGATCCGCGGCGTGACCCCGGTCAGGCAGACCTTGATCTTGAACTTGAAGCTGTCCGGGCTGCCGAGTTTGAACTCGCTTCTGATCACCTGCCCCGACAGTGTGCTGGAGATCGGTGGGAAGAGCTGTGCGGAGGTCAAGGCCGCGACCTCGTTGGACGCCGGGCCGGTCTGGCCGGCGCTGTCCACCGCAATGACCCTGTAGTAGTAGCGGCCCTGGACCATACCGCTGTCGCTGTAGGTGAGTCCGCTTACTTTGGCGATGCGGGTGGCCGCCGTCGGGGTGAAGCCGGCCGTCGTCGAGCGGTGCACCTGGTAGGTGACGGCGCCGTGGTCATCGGTCGCCGCTCCCCATGCCAGGTCCACGGTGTCGGGTCCGGAGACGGCAGCCAGGGTTCCGGGGGCCGAAGGTGGGTTGTCCACCGCCGGTGTCGTACCGACTGCCGTGGTCATGTCGGACTGGATCTGTCCCTGGGTGAGGGCGACGTTGTAGATCCTGACCTCGTCGATCAACCCGCTGAAGTATTCACCGAAGATGCTGTTGCCTCCGATACGCAGAGGCGCGGTGCTTGATGCGAGGTTGCCGCTGACATTGCTCTGGGCGACCACCGCGCCGTTGACGTAGGTCTTGATGACCGTTCCGTCGTAGGTGCTGGCGATATGGCTCCAGGTATTCGTCGACAGGGTGGTCGGACCGGTGACGCTGGCGATGCTTCCGCCGATCTGCAGGTAGCTCGTGGGTCCGGACATCCCCATTCCAGGGAAGAAGCCACCGTTGATGCTGGAGTAAAGGGCGTAGGCCGCATCGTCCGACGCCTCCTTCATGATGACCGTGCGGTATCCGCTGACGCTGGAAGGCTTGACCCACGCCTCGATGGTCATCTTGTTGGTGAGCTGCAGCGAGGCGGAGTTGTTCACGGTCACCCTGCTGGAGGTGCCGTTGAACGACAGTGCCTGGCCGAACTTGCCGCCAGCCCAGGCCGTACCGCTCGCCGTGCCCACGTTGCCCGTGCCGGACTGGTCAGCCACCGCCGTTCCGGTGCCCTCGTTCATCCCGTACGCCGCGACCAGGCCGGGCACGGCCGTGCTCGTCGGGGACGGGGACGGGGACGGAGAGGGAGACGGGCTGGGGCTCGGTGACGCAGCGGTGGTCGGAACCGGGATCGGCGTCGTCGGGTCGGAGATCGACACCAGGTAGTCGAGCTTCTTCCCGTCGATGGAGGTCGAGGAGTAGTTGATTTTGATGTCGCTGGTACGGGAGATGGCATCGTTCCCGACAATCGAGTCGATCGACTCTCCCGTCACCGTCGGAATCTCCGGCGGCAGGAGATAGGTCACGCTCAGCCGAGGAGGGCTCTGCCCGGACTCGACAGAGTCGAACGACCAGTACTTGGCGGTGACTGGATTGGGGTCATCCGGCCAGGTGCTGCGGGGATCCTCGTTCGACTTCAGCTCCACGCCGTAATTGGGGGTGCCGCCTGCCCATGCCTTCGCCATCTGAGTGACGTCGATGGTGTTGGTGATGATCCCCGAATCGCAGGAGGGCTGCGTCGTGACCGTGCCCGCCGAGGTGACCGGCGGGAGAGAGCCCCACGACAGTCCGCTCGTGTTCCACGCGGAGGTGATCGCGGATGCGGTGAGCACCGCGTTCGAGCAGGCGCCGGTGTAGTAGCCGACCAGTTGGATGTTGGCGGAGTCGATGTATTTGCCGAGGTAGGCGCTGCTGTCCTCGAACTTCACGTAACTCCGCAGGAAGTTCGGATAGATTTTATTGGTGTACGTGCAGACGCTGCCGGAGCATTTCCGCTCGGACTGCCAATACGTGCCCGTTCCGACGTTCAGCTCCGCGCCGGTGGAATCCGCGACCCCTGTTCTTGACTGCACCCACGCGTCGCTGGTCGCGGTCAGAGACACGGTTGGGTCCACCGTCAGGGGATAAGTGGTGTCCTTGTCCGCGAGGAACTTCGCATCCGGAGTGATTACCAGCGTCTGAGCGCCGGCTTTGCCGATCACCTGCGCGTCCACATCGCCACGCATGTTCGGGGCTGTCCTGGCATCGGCGCTCGGGCCTTCGGTCATGAACGGCTTGGCCGCGGCGGCCACCGTCTTCCCCTTGCCGTCGGTGAGCTGGAGCCCGCCCGACTTCGTCCCGGTCAGGGACAGTCCGGTCGTACGGATCGGGAGCCGGAACTTCACGGGCACCGTCGGACGCTCGCGTAGGACCACATCATGCCGGAATCCAGAGGCTAAGGCGGTCACCACCAGATCGGCCTTCATTCCCGGCCGGGAGATGTCGTAAATCGCCTTGTTGCCCTCGATCCGGGGCTGGGGAAGTGTGTCCGGCCACTCGATAGCGAACGACTGCTTCTTGTCGGCACGTTCCAGAGCAGCGAGGTGGGTGTCGCCACCCGCGCTTACCCGTACGTCAGCCCGCGCCACCTTCGGCTGAAGAGCTCCGTCGCGTTCTTCGAGGGTGGTGTCGATCCAGCGGAACGTTCCGTCCGGCTGCTTGACCCTTCGCGGGCCCGCCCACGACTGGGTCGTCAGACGGCCGTCCGGGTACGCCCACGTCCAACTCGTCTCGCTGTCAACCGCCGTCACCTGAACGGGTTTGCCCTGCTTCTTCGCTTCCGCGAGAGCTTCCCTCAGCGGCGCATTGGGATCAGCGGGCTTCGGGAAAGTAGTCAAGGGAGGAGACGCGGTCTCTGGAGTTGCGCTCTGAGTTGCCTGTCCGTCTTCCGCCGCAGCGGGCACAACGCCGTCGGCCAGGAGCGACATGGCCGCGACCAGGGCGAGGAGCCTTGTTTTTGGTATCGCTTGCCATTGGCTGTTAACCGCCCAATGGAAGTTGCCTTGCTTTCTCACATGTACCTCAGTGGTGGTCGTGTGAATGCCAAACGATCTTCTATCATCAACGCTTTATTTGTGGCAAGATGTGATAGTGGGAGACATTTCGGAGATGCAGGCCGGCATGGCTCCACGCATGCAGCGAGTGACGTAGCGTTACCATTTTTTAAGTCAAACCCGATCGCCACCGCACGGCCACCCAGTACGATCGGACATTTCGATACACATGGCACAACGATCGTCAAGCGTAATCATCGACTATGAAATACATCACACAATTACTGCCATGATATGAGGGTTGGTTTGACGGCTGGCCTCGGTTCGGTGCGAGCTGGGAAATGCCGTCGCGGCTCTACCGTGGGATACTGTCTCCAGATGGCTGTGGCCTGACCACCGAGCAGCGATTACGCCGCGAGCGGGTGGGGATGCAGCCAGTCACTACATCTGAGCCTTTTTCATCCTGAGTAGCGGTCGCCTTCGATGGCTTGCAGGACGAGGATGGCCTGCACGATCGTGGTGGCGCGGTGAGGGCAGCAGCGGAGCTTCGACAGCAGCTTCCACGCTTTCAGGGTCGCGATGGCGCGTTCGCCGAGGGCTCGGATGCGGGCGTGGGCGCGGTTGACCGCCTTCTGCCCGCGCGACAGCCGGGGGCGGTGCCGGTGACGCTTGAACGGGGTGCGAACCGTGCCGCCCGTGCCTTGGTAGCCCTTGTCGGCGAAGGTCATGACGCCGTTGGCGGTCAGCGCATCGATCAGGCCAACGATGCGGGCTGCGGTCAGGTCGTGCACGGCCCCGGGCAGAGCAGGCGAGGCCCACACCAGGCGGCTGGCGGGATCGGCGAGGACCTGGACATTCATCCCGTGGCGCTTGTGCTTGCCCGAGTAGTACGGCTTCTGGTCGGCGACGCGGTCGGTCGGGATGAGCGTGCCGTCGAGAATGGCGTAGGCCAGCCGGGCGGCCCGGAGTGCGGCGGCCTGCACATCGTCGGCCAGGGCGGCCAGCAGGTCGACCGACTCACGCACGTACCTCCAGGCGGTGGTGGTTCCGATCGCGAAGCCGGCCGCCGGGCGAGCGTAGGTGTCCCCGTTCCGCAGGTGAGCCAGCACCAGCAACGCCTGCTGCCCGGGCTGCAGGCGCCGCCACCGGCTGCGGCGTTCGGCGCGGCGGGCACGGATGAGCTCGGCCAGGCGGACAAGGGTTCGGTTCGACAGGGGAATCGTGGCAGGGATGCTCCTATGGATGTCAAGCCGCCGTTTGAAGATCGCTTGAGGTGGTAGCGGGCGGTATCAGAACGCGATAGACCTCCCGAGCGATATACCGCTTGAGGCACCGCATGATCTCTGGCTTTGATAGGCCATCCTTCGTGCGACGGGCGACGTAGTCGCGGGTGCGCCCGTCCCAGCGCATCCGGCACAGCACGATGCGGTGCAGAGCGCAGTTGGCCTGGCGGTCGCCACCTCGATTGAGGCGGTGGCGGTCGGTGCGGCCGGAGGAGGCCGGCAGCGGAGTCACCCCGCAGAGCATGGCGAAGGCAGCTTCTGAGCGCAGCCGCCCGGCATTCTCGCCGGCGGTGACCAGCAACTGCCCGGCCACGTCAGGGCCGACACCGGTCAATTTCAGCAGGGCGGGATTGATCTGCTCGATGAGCGGGGCGATCAGCTCGTCGAGTTCGGTGATCTCGGCGGTGAGCCGCTGATGGCGGAAGGCCAGAACGCGCAGCGCGATCCTGCCCGCGGTGGCGGGGTCACCGGTGTGGACCCGCTCGCAGCGCCAGGCGGCGCAGGTGACGATCAGTTGCCGGACGGTCAGGCCGCGCAGCTGATCGCGCAGCGGCTCGGGGGCGGTGACGATCAGGGCTTTGATTTGCCGTTGGGTATCAGCGCGCTGGTCGACGGCCGAGCGACGGGCCACGCGCAGGTTGCGCAGGGCCTCCACGTGGCCGTCGCGCTGCTTGGGGATGCCGGTGCGGTGCTGGGCGAGTGCGGCCCGGGCGGCGGCCACGGCGTCGACGGGGTCGGATTTGCCCTGCCGGCGGCGGGTCTTGCGGTCGGGCCGGTCGACCTCCACCATCGCCACGCCCTGGCGGTGCAGGTAGCGGGCTAGGCCGGCACCGTAGGCGCCGGTGCCTTCGATACCGACCAGCATCAGGGTGCCGAAGGTACCCAACCAGGTCAGTAGGGCGACATATCCGGTGGCGGTAGCGGGGAACTGCTCGGTGGCCAGGACCCGTCCGGCGCTGTCGAGCGCAGCGGCGGTATGGGTGTCTCGGTGGGTGTCGACGCCGCCGACGATCTCGCCGGGACCGGTGACCTGAGGTGTAATGGAAGCCATCGCCGTCCTGTTCTCATCCTCTGGGGGAAGGGTGACGGCGGCCATGGAAAGCGGTTCTGATCCAATTGTTGTGAGGCAGTCACACAGCGTCGCTTGATCCGGAAAGATCTTGGCGCGTGTGACTGTGAGGCGTTCTCTCCCCTCTCCGGCCACTTTGAGTCCGTGGCTGTCGAGCAGGTCACGGCGGACGGGCTGGCCGTGACCATCTCTGCCCGGACGACCACGGCCGAGGCCAGGTGTCCGGCTTGCGGGGCCGTGTCCAGGCTCCGGCATGGGCGGTATCGCCGCAGGCTGGACGACGTGACGCTGACCGGACGGCGGACGGTGATCGACCTGGAGGTGCAGCGTTTCCGCTGCCGGGTGGACGCGTGCTCGCGGCGAACGTTCACCGAGCAGATCGACGGGCTGACCGAGCGGTTCGCGCGCCGGACCCCGCGGCTCCGGCGTGTCTTCGAGCGGTTCATGCAGGTACTGGCCGGTCGCCCGGCCGCGCGGCTCAGCAGTTACCTGGCGATCCCGGTCAGTTCCAACACACTGCTGCGGCTGCTGCGCCGCCGGCCTGAACAGCCGCGGATAAGGGCGCCGCGCGTGCTTGGCGTGGACGACTTCGCGATCAGGAAGGGGCATGTCTATGCGACGATCTTGCTGGACATGGAGACCGGCGAGCGGGTGGACGTGCTGGCCGACCGGACTGCCGACACTCTGTCCGCGTGGCTGCGAGAGCATCCCGGGGTCGAGATCGTGTGCCGCGACCGTGGTGGAGCGTATGCGGAGGCCGTGCGGACCGCCGCGCCAGGCGCCGTCCAGGTGGCGGATCGCTTTCATGTCTGGAAGAACTTGTGTGACGCCGTGGACAAGTGCGTCGTACTACACCGCGCCTGCCTGCCCGAGCCTGCCGCCGAGGGCGAACCGGCGCAGGCGACGTCTACCGCGCCGAAGGTGGCCGTCTCCACGACCGTTTTCACCGAGTGGGAAGGCGTGCGGGTCAGCAAGCGGCGGGAGAGGCATGCGGCCGTGCACGAGCTGCTGGCCAAGGGCGTCGGGATCTGCGCGATCGCCGAAGCGCTCGGCCTGGACCGCAAGACTGTGCGCCGCTACGCCCACGCCGCCACCCCCGAGGACCTGGCGCCCTCCCGGGGAGGCCGACGCGGCTCGCGCGTCGACCCGTTCCTGCCCTACCTGCATGAACGGTGGAACCAAGGCTGCAGTGATGCCGCCCGCCTTTTCGAGGAGATCCGCGAACGCGGCTACGCCGGAAGCCAGCGCACGGTGCGTCGTCACCTGCAGGGTGTCCGCGCCGGCGGGAGACCCGCCCCCAAGGTCGCCAAGCAGCTCAGCGTCCGCCGCGCCACCCACTTGATCACCAGCCACCCCGACCACCTGGACGAGAACGCCACGCTTCGGTTGAAGCAACTGCTGGCCCGCTGTCCCGAACTGGAGGGTGTCGCCGCCTGCGTGGAGTCCTTCGCGAAGATGATGGTCGACCTGGACGGACACCGGCTGCCCGACTGGCTCAAACAGGCCGAAGCTACCGGCTTCCCGTCCTTGAAAAGCCTGGTCAACGGGATTCGCCAAGACTTCGACGCGGTGACGGCGGGATTGAGCACGCAGTGGAACTCCGGCCGCGTGGAAGGCAACGTAAATCGGATCAAACGGATCAAAAGGGACGGCTATGGTCGCGCATCGTTCGACCTCCTCCGCCTCCAGATCCTTCACGCGGACTGAACACATGCAACGCTCTGTGACGCCTCACAACAATTGGATCAGAACCGAACCAAATGGCCGTTGACAAAGGGCGGCACGCACCAGCCGGGCGGGCGGACAAGACAGTGATGGGGCCTCTGGCCAGGCTCCTATGAGGTCACCCCGTCGCGTCGGTGAGTGCAGGTGAACGCCTCCCGAGTGAGGCCGACAGATCCCGTTGAGGACCCGAGGTCAGTAAGACAGTGGGTCAGACCTCGCCGGGAGGCGTTCATCTACATCGTCACTGTAAGACAGCATCGAGGCTTCCGATTGGGCATCGGATCTTGGTCGACTGCTGTCTTACCGGAAGCCTCACCTCACCCCCAACTCCTCCGGCCCGCCCGCCCCCTACGCCCACCCTGACCAGCATGATCAGGATGAAAATGGCTCTCTGTAGATCGGTTCGGGCGTTTGGAGGGCGCCGAGGTGCCGGATCCGAGCATGGTCTGCGGGTGTTGTTACCCCTCTCCCACGATCTGGTTATGTCCCAGGGCTCCGGCAAAGTCGGTTCAGCAGGTCTGATCATGTGATGCCAAGGAGCGCGTGGGAACGGGTGGCGTCTCGGCGGCCCGGGGCGGGGGGTGAGTGGGTCGGCTATCCCGGTGGCCCGGGAAGAAGTCCCCTGGACCTCTTGTCACCGACCGGTATCACTACATGCCACGGAGTCGCGGCCGTCAAGCGCTTTCGGTGTGGAAGGGTAGATCACCTCGGCTCGGTAGTCGCTTGACGTGGGTCCTCCTCGGCGGCTGGAGGGAACGGCTTACACCTCCAGGTCTCACTTGTCTAACGCTGTGAATTCGGCTCACGTCAAATATTGTCGTGGTTGGGTAGATCGGTTAGCTTCGGCGTCGAAGATTCGCGCAACGAGCGGGCGGCGAGGGGTTCGTGTGGCTGATCTGGAGTACGCGTTAGTCGAGCGACCGCTGATCGAGCAGCTCAAGGGGATGGGGTGGCGGCACCTCGAAGGCGCTCCGCCGGAGGCGGTCGTTCCCACCCTGCCGTACCGGTCGGGCCGTGCCTCCTTCAGCGAGGTGATCCTCGAAGACGTGCTCCGGACCGCCATCGCGGAGATCAACCTCGACGCCGAGGGGCAGCCCTGGCTCGACGAGGCGCGGATCTCCAGCGCGGTCAACCAGCTCACCCGCCTCCCGGCGAGCAGCCTGCTGGAAGCCAACGAGAAGGCGACCGAGCTGCTGATCAACGGCCACATCGTGGAGGGCGTGCCCGGCTGGGAGGGCGGCAAGGGCCGCCGCGTGCACTACATCGACTGGGAGCACCCCGAGAAGAACGACTTCACGGTCGTCAACCAGTTCCGGGTCGACATCCCCGGATCGCAGGGCAACTCGGTCGTGCCCGACCTGGTGCTGTTCGTGAACGGCATCCCGCTGGTCGTCGTCGAGTGCAAGCAGCCCAAGGTCATCGACCTGACCGGCGCGGTGAACCAGATCCGCGACTACGCCGAGCAGCGCCGCACCGACATCCGCACCGGAAACCAGAAGCTGTTCCACACCGTGCAGCTCACCGTCGTCACCAGTGGCGAGGAGGCGAAGCTCGGCACGTTCACCGCGACGGAGCAGCACTACGTGCCGTGGCGTGATCCGTACCCGCTCACGGCCAGGCAGCTCGCGGCGGGTCTGGGCAAGCCGGAGGACACGCTGAGCCGTCAGGAGATCCTGGCCGGAGCGGTGCTCGACAAGGCCAGGCTGCTCGACATCGTGCACAACTTCGTGACCTTCATGACCACGGAGCGGGGCGCGAAGATCAAGGCGGCGCCGCGCTACCAGCAGTACCGCGCGGTCGCCAAGACCGTCGAGCGGCTGCTGACCGGCAAGACGCGGCTGCGGCACGGCCGGCAGGACCAGCGCGGCGGGATCATCTGGCACACCCAGGGCTCCGGCAAGAGCCTCACCATGACCTTCCTGGTACGCAGACTGCGCGCGACTCCGGCCCTCGCGGACGCCAAGGTGGTGGTGGTCACCGACCGCACCCAGCTCCAGGGGCAGCTCAGCGAGATCATGGAGCTCGCCGGTGAGCACCTGGACGTGGCGACGAGCGGTGCCAAGGCGCAGGCGGCCCTGCGCAAGCACGGTCCCGGCGTGGTCTTCGTGATGATCCAGAAGAACCAGGACACCGGCAGCGGCGGCACCGGCATGGCCGCGGGCACCCCGCTCGGCGAACTGAACACCGATGAGTCGATCGTCGTCCTGATCGACGAGGCGCACCGCTCGCACAGCGCCACGCTGGGCGCGAACCTGCGGGAGGCGCTGCCCAACGCCGCCCGCATCGGGTTCACCGGGACCCCCATCATGACCAGGAACAGCCAGCGCAAGACCAGCGTGGATCTGTTCGGCCCGTTCATCGACAAATATCGGCTCAAGGACGCCGAGGACGACGGCGTGATCGTGCCGATCGTCTACGAGGTGCGGACGGTTCGCGGCGCCGTCCGCGACGGCCGGGAGCTCGACGACATCTTCGAAGAGGACTTCGAAGGCCTGACCGACGAGGAGCGCGAGCAGCTCCAGCGGCGCTACGCCACCAAGGGGAAGGTCTCGGCCGCCGAGCAGATGATCGCGGCCAAGGCCAAGAACATCCTGCGGCACTACGTCGAGAAGATCCTGCCCGAGCGCTTCAAGGCGCAGGTCGTCGCCGAGGACCGGGAGGCGACCGTGCGCTACCGGGAGGCGTTGCTCGCCGCGCGGGACGAGCTGGTGGGGGAGATCGAACGGCTGCCGCCGAAGGTGCTGGCGACGCCGCCGGACGAGGTAGACGGGTTGCGCAGGCGCGAGGCCTACCTGGTCAGAGCCTCGCGCCAGCTCGACCTGCTCAAGCGGATCGACTTCGTGCCCGTCATCTCCGAGGGCAACTCCGAGCGCGAGCAGCAGCTGGCCGAGTGGACGGACCCGGTGAAGCGGAAAGCCCGCATCGCCGGCTTCACCCAGCCCTACGATGAGTCGGAGATCGGGTTCGTCATCGTGCAGGCGATGCTGCTGACGGGGTTCGACGCGCCGATCGAGCAGGTCCTGTATCTGGACCGGGGGCTGAAGGAGGCCGAGCTCCTGCAGGCGGTCGCCCGCGTGAACCGGACGTCCGACGGCAAGGACTTCGGTTACGTCGTCGACTATCACGGCGTCGCGGAGAACCTGCTGCAGGCGTTGCGCCTCTACGCCCGGGAGGACTACGACAGCGACGACGCGGCCGACGTCGAGAACGCCATGCGTGACCCGCAGGACGAGATCCACAAGCTGGAGCCGCGGCGGACCCGGCTGCGCATGCTGTTCTCCGAGCGGGGCGTGGACGCCGACGACGTCGAGAGCTGCGTCCAGCTTCTCGCCGACGACGAGCTGCGCGACAAGTTCGCCGTCGAGCTGGCACGGTTCCTCAAGACCGTCAACGCGGTGCTGCCCGACCCCGCGGCCAAGCCCTTCCTGCCCGATGCCAAGCACTTCACGGTGGTCAAGGTGACCGCCGTACGCCGCTACCGGGTGGATGGCGGCGAGTTCAACCCCTCGGCGTACGGCGAGAAGATCCGCGAGCTGATCGACGACCACGTGGTGTCGCTCGGCATCGAGCAGACGCTGCCTCCGGTCGCGCTCACCGCGCCCGACTTCGCGGAGAAGGTCGACAAGCTGCCCGGCCCGCGCGCGAAGGCGTCCGAGATGGAGCACGCCATCCGCCACCACATCTCCGTGCACGCCGGCGAGGACCCGCACCGCTACCAACTGCTCAGCGAGCGGCTGAAGAAGATCCTGGAGGAGCTCGCCGACGACATCGAGGCGCAGGTGCGCGCGTTGCAGGGGCTGCTCACCGAGATCGTCGAGGAGCGGCCGGAGAACCCGCACGGGCTCGGCGACGTGGAGACCGCCCTCTACGGCGTGCTGCTCGGCGAGACCGCCACCTCCGCCGACGACGCGCAGGACACCGCCCTGGTGGACGTGACCAGGAAGGTGTACGCGCTGGCGGTCGAGACCGTCCACCGCACCGACTTCTGGAAGCAGGCCAAGCGCACCGACCAGGAGAAGTTGCGGCGGCGCATCTCGGGGCTGTTGTTCGAGGCCGAGGGCTGCGATGAGGACGACCTCAAGAAGATCTCGTCCCAGCTGCTCGACGTGATCAGGCACAACCAGCGGCGGATCGCCAAGCCCTGACCTGGCATGCTGATGCCCGTGAGTGACTTCCCCGGCGTCCTGCGGGTCGGCGACCTCGACATCGCCGTGTCGGTGAGCCCGCGACGCAGGACCGTACGGCTCACCGTCGAGCGGGACGCCTCGGTCACCGCGGTCGTCTCCCCGCAGGTGTCCAGGGCCGAGCTGGTCAAGGTGGTCGAGGCCAAACGGTCCTGGTTGTACGGCAAGCTTGCCGAGCGGCGCGAACTGGGCGAGGCCCGCCCGGCCCGGCAGTATGTCGACGGCGAGGGATTCCCGTACCTCGGGCGGTCGTACCGGCTGCGGATCGTCGAGCCGGGCCGCGAGGTGCGGCTGATCCGCGGGCGGCTGGAGCTGGGCCGGGGCGGGGGAGCCCGGGAGCTGGTCCGCTGGTATCAGCGGGCCGGCGAGCCGTGGCTCAGGCGGCGCGTCCGGCCCTGGGCCGAGCGGACGGGCGTCGAGGTGATCGGGCTGCGGGTGCTGCCGCTGGGCTACCGGTGGGGGTCGTGCTCACCGGACGGCAAGGTCAACATCCACTGGGCGACGATGCAACTGCCGCCGACGCTCATCGACTACGTGCTCGTCCACGAGCTGGCCCACCTGGTGCGGCACGACCACGGCGCGGAGTTCTGGCGGCTGGTCGAGCGGGTGCTGCCCGGCTACGAGGGCTGCCGCGAGCGCCTGCACCGGCTCGGCCCCGACCTGTGGCTGCCTCCGGAAGGTCGGTGACGACACGAGCGGCCGGCAGGCGGAGTAGATTCCTGGCGTCGATCTTTCCGTCGCACTCGGAGGCGTCGTGCCTGACCGTACGGTGATCCTCGGCCGGTACGAGCTGGACCCCGTGCATCTCGGCAGGGGCGCCATGGGCACGGTGTGGGGCGGCCAGGACAAGGTCCTGGACCGCCGTGTGGCGATCAAGCTGATTCGCTTCCCCGACGACCGGCCCGACCCCGAGATGGAGCGCCGGTTCGGCCGCGAGGCCCAGGTCATGGCGCGGCTGAACCACCCGGGCGCACCCGCCGTCCACGACCTCGGGGCGTTCGAGGACCCGGCGGCCGGGCGCAGGCTGTTCCTCGTGATGGAGTTCGTCGAGGGCGTCACGCTCGACGACGTCGTCGCGGAGCACGGGCCGCTGCCCGTCGGGTGGGCCGCCGCGGTCGGCGCCCAGATCGCCGCGGTGCTCGGCGCGGCCCACGAACAGGGGATCCTGCATCGGGATCTGAAGCCGGCCAACCTGATGGTCCGGCGCGACGGCACGGTGAAGGTTCTCGACTTCGGCCTCGCCATGCTGCACGACCCCGGCGCGTCGAAGCTCACGCAGACCGGCCAGGTGCTCGGCACCGTGTCGTACAGCCCGCCGGAGCAGATCCGCGCGGGCACGGTGACACCGCGGAGCGACCTCTACGCGCTCGGGTGCGTCCTGTACGAGCTCCTCACCGGTAAGCCGCTGTTCGCGGGACTTACCGAGTTCGAGGTGCAGGAGCAGCACGTCAACGTCGCGCCTCCCGCCGTGCGGTCTTGCCGCCCGGACGTGCCGCGCGAGCTCGACGAGATCATCGCGTCACTGGTGGCGAAACGCGCCGAGGACCGGCCGGAGAGCGCCGCCCTGGTGCACGATCGGCTGATGGCCTACGTGACGGGGGTGGGCCACCTGCCCGGGATCACGACCGCCGGGCCGAGCGCCACGCGCATGTACGCCCACGCCGTCAGCCGGGTTCTCCTGTCTCCCGGTGTGGCCGCCGCACCGGAGGTGGTCCCGAGCGTCCCCGCGGACGACGGCGGGCCGAGCCGGGAGGAGCTGGAGCGGGTCCGCCGCGAGGCGATGTCCCTGCTTCGCCATTCGCGGTACGAGGAGGCGGCCACGATGCTGGCGTCGGTGACGGAACCGGCGAGCCGGGCGTACGGCGCCGACGACCCCGAGGTGCTGGATCTGCGCACCCAGCTGGCGAACGCCCTCTTCGAAGGCGGCGATCACCGGCGGGCCGCCGCCGCCTTCAACGGGCTCGCCCTCGACCTGGCCCGCCGTCACGGACCCGACGACGAGCGGACGTTCCAGTGCCGCCTGCAGGAGGCCGCCTGCCACGAGCGGAACGACGACGGCGACCTGGCGCTCCGCCTTCTGCACGACCTTCTCGCGGACCAACGGCGTGTTCGTCCGGCCGGCGACCAGCGGACGCTGGAGTTGCGCAGGCAGATAGGCGAACTGCAGAAGAAGACCGGGGACCTCGCCGCCGCCCGCCACACGTTCGCCGAGCTGTACGACGACCTGTGCTTCCGCTACGGGAACGACCACCCGGCGACCGTACGGGTGCGTGACGGGCTGGCGGCCCTGGAGGTCTGAGGCGGCCGGTGCGCTCAGTGGACGCGGTGGGCGCCGGGGGAGGGGGTGGCGGGCAGGAACGTGGGCGGGGCCCAGCCGCGTTCGGCGTAGGCGCGTTCGACCGTCGTGCGCACCCGGTCCACCCGGTCGTCGGCGACGAGCGCGATGGCCGAGCCGCCGAAGCCGCCGCCGGTCATCCGCGCCCCCCGTGCGCCGCCCCGGACCGCGCTCTCGACCGCCACGTCCAGCTCGGGGCAGGAGACCTGGTACTGGTCCCGCAGCGACAGGTGTGAGGCGTTCAGCAGCGCGCCGATCTCCTGTACGGCTCCCGCGCGCAGCAGCCCGATGACGGCCTCCACCCGGTGGTTCTCGGTGACGACGTGCTGGGTGCGGGCCCGTTCGTCGCCGCTCAGCCGGGACAGCGCCCCGGCGAGGTCGGTCACGTCCCGCAGCGACGCGACGCCGAGGTGCTTGGCCGCGTTCTCGCAGTCCTGGCGCCGCTTCGCGTACTGCCCGTCGGCCAGTTCGTGGTGGACGCCGGTGTCGATGATGAGGATCTGCAGGCCGTACGCCGACAGGTCGAACGGAACGGCGCGGCTCGCCAGCGAGCGGCAGTCGAGGAACAGCGCGTGCCCTTCCCGGCCGAGCGCGGAGGCCGCCTGGTCCATGATCCCGCAGGGCATGCCGACGAAGTCGTTCTCGGCCTTCTGGCACAGCTTGGCCAGCTCCATCGGCTCCAGGCCCAGGCCGTACAGATCGCTCAGGGCGAGCCCGACCGACACCTCCAGCGCGGCGCTGGACGACAGCCCGGCGCCCGTGGGCACGTCGCCGTCGATCATGATGTCCGCGCCGCGGACCGGCAGGCCGGCGCCGCGCATCACCTGGACCACCCCGGCGGGGTAGCGCGCCCAGCCCGCGGCCCGGTCGAGGTCGTCCAGCGCCTGCTCCTCGCCGGGCATCTGGAGGGAGGCGATCCGGACCGTGAGGTCC
Source organism: Microbispora amethystogenes (assembly GCF_016863015.1). Taxonomy (GTDB): domain Bacteria; phylum Actinomycetota; class Actinomycetes; order Streptosporangiales; family Streptosporangiaceae; genus Microbispora; species Microbispora amethystogenes. The sequence continues at coordinate 63,002 of NZ_BOOB01000001.1, forward strand.
TCGCGGGGACGCACGGCCGCGGTGACGCCCCACGGCACCGCGAACGGCAGCACGAAGCCGTCGTTGTAGTCGGTGTGCTCGCCGATCAGGTTCACCCTGCCGGGCGCGTGCCAGATTCCGGCGGGTTGCTCGCCGTACGCCTGGAAAAAAGCACCAGCAACGCCCACGATCGCACACTCCTCGACATTCTCGGCCTCCCCGTAGGGTAGCGACCTTCGAGGTCGCCGACATGCCGGGGCCCGGCTCGGGATGCCGAGCCGGGCCCCCACCTCACGGGTGTCACATCGCGGGCACCTCGGCCCGCTCGTCCGGGACGCAGTGCGTCATCTTCAGACCGGAGACGTCGCGCGGGCCGTTCTTGCCGAGGGCGGACAGGCGCTGCCTGTCCTCGTCGGTCAGGTCCTGGCTCGCCAGCGGCTCCAGGTGCTGGACGTCGTCCGGCGTGATGCCGAGGCCCTCGCCGACGCGCAGCCCGAGGTCGTCCTCGACCAGCAGGAAGTGCCAGACCATGCGCTCCTGGATGGGGCGCACGCACTGCGACAGCTGCCCGACGAGGTTCTCCACCAGGTCGTCGCGCTCCCACTGCTCCATGAGCAGGTAGCGCTCGCCCGCCTGCTTGTAGTCGTTGGTCCGCGGGATGCGCTTGCGGGTGAGCCTGCCGGCGATCTCCGGGCCCTGCTCGTCGTGCGTCGGGAACCGCGCCTCGCGCAGCCCGCCGGTGATCGAGGGCTCGTAGTTGACGTGCGGGTTCTCGCCCGCCTGGTCCTGCTGATAGGTCATGAGGCCGTCGCGCTGGTTCGTCCGCACGTTGGCGTTCTTGGCCTGGTTGACCGGCAGCTGCAGGTAGTTCGGCCCGACGCGGTAGCGCTGGGTGTCGCTGTAGGAGAACGTGCGGCCCACGAGCATCTTGTCGTCGGAGAAGTCCAGCCCGTCGACCAGGACGCCGGTGCCGAAGGAGATCTGCTCGTTCTCCGCGAAGTTGTTGCTCACGTTGCGGTCGAGGACCATGCGGCCGACGGGCTTGGCCGGGAAGAGCTCCTCCGGCCAGACCTTGGTGTCGTCCAGCGGGTCGAAGTCCAGCTCGGGGTGCTCCTCGTCGCTCATCATCTGGACGAGCAGCTCCCACTCCGGGTGGTCGCCGCAGTCGATCGCCTCGCGGAGGTCCTTGGTCGCGTGTCCCAGCTCGTGGGCCTGGACGCGGGCGGCGTCCTCGGCCGTCATGCTCCGGACCCCCTGCTTGGGCATCCAGTGATACTTCACGAGGTGGGTCTCGCCGTCGGCGTTCACCCACTTGTACGTGTTGACCCCGAATCCCTGCATGTGCCGGTAGTCCGACGGGATGCCCCGCGGGCTGAACAGGTTGACCAGCATGTGCATGGCCTCGGGCGTCTGCGACATGAAGTCGAAGATGCGGTTCGGCTCCTGCCGGAACGTCACCGGGTCGGGCTTGAGTGCGTGGATCACGTCGGGGAACTTGATGGCGTCGCGGATGAAGAACACCGCGAGGTTGTTGCCGACGAGGTCCCAGTTGCCGTCCTCGGTGTAGAACTTTACCGCGAACCCGCGCGGGTCGCGGGCGGCCTCCGACGAGTCCCGCCCCCCGATCACCGTCGAGAACCGCACGGCCACGTCGGTGCGCTTGCCGGCCTCCTGGAACAGCTTCGCCCTCGTGAACCGGGCGATCGGCTCGTCGCCCCACATGCCGTACGCCTCGAAGAAGCCGTACGACGTGGCGCCGCGCGCGTGCACCACCCGCTCCGGGATGCGCTCCCGGTCGAAGTGGCTGATCTTCTCCAGGAACTGGTAGTTCTCGAGGGTGGCCGGGCCGCGTGCGCCGACCGTCCGCTGGTTCTGGTTGTCGTAGACCGGGTGCCCTTGACGGTTGGTCAGCACCGGGCGCTCGTCTCCGGGCTCCGGTCCCTTGCTCGACACGTCCGTCATGGGACGGCTCCTCTCAGATCACGTTTGAACTGTTAGTCCTTGTCAATGCCTCCCTATCCGGTTTTCGGCGGGGTATTCACGGGGATGGAGATCGGTCCGGCCCCGCCGGGCGCTGCCCGGCGGGGCGGCGGAGGGTGGTCAGCCCTTCACGCGCGGCTCGCCGCGGTAGGTGCCGAACGACCAGAGGTTGTCCTCCGGGTCGCGGACCGTGAACTCGCGGGACCCGTAGTCGGTGTCGGACGGCTCCCGGACGACGCGCGCCCCCGCGGCGGTCGCCCGCGCGTACAGCCCGTCGACGTCGTCGGTCACGACGTACGCGCCGAACGTGCCGGGGGTGAGGGTCCACTTGTCGTCCGGTGTCTCGCGGACGCTGCCCAGCATGATCCCCCCGCCGGGCGGCCAGGAGAGCTGGGCGTGGCCGACGTGGTCGCCCTCGCCGTACACGGCGGTCTCCTCGAAGCCGAAGGCCTCGACGAGGAAGGCGATCAGCGCGCGGGCGTCCCTGGCCCGCAGCGTGGGCCATACCTGAGGTGCTGGTGTGGTGTCGTTCATGCCGCCGAGTCTGGCCGTCCGTCCTCGTCCGGGGCTTGGACGTATCGGAACGGCGCCCCCTCTTCGGCCAGCCACCGGCTCGGGGAGCATCCGGCGAGGCTCCGGAACTCGCGGGCGAGGTGCGCCTGGTCGTAGAACCCGCACTCGGCCGCCGCGTCGGCCAGCGCGAGCCGCCGTCCGGACGCCGCCGCGTTCTGCAGCAGGCGGCGGACCCGGTCGAACCGGACGACCCGCGCCGCCTCCTTGGGGGACAGGCCGATCTCCTCCCGGAACCGGCTGTTGAGGTGCCGGGCGCTCCAGCCCGCCTCGCGGGCGAGATCGGACACGGTGACCCGGCCGCCGGCGGCCAGCATCCGCCGCCACGCCAGGGTCACCTCCGGCGGCCGCTCCCGGGTGGGGCGGGTGTGCCGGGACAGGACCGCGTCGAGGGCCGCGAAGCGGTCGTCCCAGCCGGGCGCCCCCAGCAGGCGCTCGCGCAGTTCGCCCGCCAGGGCGCCGAGGACGTCGGCGCCGTCCAGGTCGAGCCCGGACAGCTCCCCGGCCGGCACCCCGAGCAGGGCCCGCGCGCCGAGCGGCGTGAGCGCGAGCTGGACCCCCGACTGCCGCCCGTCGTGCGTGACGATCGCCGGAGCGGTGTGCAACCCGCCCACCAGCGTGTCGTACGTCCCCGCCGGGGTGCGGGGATCGGGATGCGCTGCGACGACGAGCGGGTCGTCCAGTGTGACGATCATGGTCAGGTACGGCGAGGGCAGGCCGCGATGCGTCCCGGGCGGGACGCCCGCGTCGCGGTAGCCGCTGTACCACGCGACCAGCGGGCGCAGCGGGGGAGCCGGTCGCCGCCGGACGTACCGGGCCTCCTCCCGCTCGCCCGCGTGCCTGCCGGGGTCCGCTGTCCGCCCTCTCGATGCCGCCATCCGCCGCTCCTCCCTCCGCGTCCCCAGTCTCCCCGAAGGGGAGCACGTCGGTCACCGGCGCCTGCGAGGACCTCCCGGCGGGGCGGGCGTGCGGGCCGGAGGGGAGGAGAAACCACCAGGTGTCACGCCGCACGGCGTGGGTCGACGTCATGCGCCCCGTGCGGGCCCCGCGTGTCGTCACCGTCCTCTCCTGCGTCGCGGTCTTCCAGGGCTCGCCTCAGGGTTCGATCGTGACCTTGATGGCGGCGCCGCGGGCGACGACGTCGATGGCGTCCATGACCTCGTCGAGGCCGAGGCGACGGGTGATCAGGTCGGCGACCGGCACCGCGCCCTCGGCGATGAGCCGCAGGGCGCGGGCGTTGTGCGCCGGGCTCGACCCGTTCGCGCCGACGATGGTCAGCTCCCGGTAGTGCACGAGGTTGGAGTCGCAGGCGATGATCGGATCGTCCTTCGGCAGCCCGCCGAAGAAGCTGATCCGGCCCTGCCGCGCGGCCATCTGCAGCGCCTGCTGCTGGGCCGCCCCGGAGGCCGCCGCGGTGATCACCACGTCGGCGCCCCGGCCTCCGGTCAGCTTGAGCACCTCGTCCACGACGTCGGTCTCTCCCGAGCAGATCGCCGCGTCCGGCCGTACGAGGCCGGCGGCCATGGCGAGGCGCTCGGCGTTCAGGTCGGCGAGGAACACCCGGGCCGCGCCGCGGGCGCGGGCGAGCCGCACGTGCAGGCAGCCGATCGGACCCGAGCCGACGACTACCACGTCGTCGCCCTCGCCGACGCGGGCCAGTTCCTGCCCGTTGAGCACGCAGGCGAGCGGCTCGGCGAGGGACGCCTCGGCGAACCCCACCCCGTCGGGGACGCGGTTGAGCCCGTCCACGGCGAGCACCTTGGCCGGCACGACCATGAACTGCGCGAAGCCGCCGTCGTAGTGGTAGCCCATCGACTCCTGGTTGGGGCAGACCGTGAGGTGGCCCCGGCGGCACTCCTCGCACTCGCCGCAGGGGATGGCGGCGATCACCTGCACCCGGTCGCCCGGGCTCCAGCCGGTGACGCCCTCGCCGAGCTCCGCGATCTCTCCGGCGATCTCGTGGCCCATCACCCGGGGCGGCCTGATGTGGTGGTGCCCGAACCGGTGGATCTTCACGTCCGTGCCGCACGTCGAGCAGGCGCGCACGCGGATCTTGATCTCGCCGGGGCGGGCGACGGGCTCGGGCACCTCCTCCAGCCGGATGTCTCCGGGCGCGTGGAATCGGGCGACTTTCACTCCGGGTCCTCCTCTTCGTCGGGCCGCAGCAGGCCGATGACCTCGTCGACCTCGGTGGCCGCGCGCAGGGCCGCGGCGCGGTCCGGGTCGAGCAGGATCCGGGCGAGTGACGACAGCAGCCGCATGTGGCCGCCCCCGTGTGCGGCGATGCCGACGCACACCGTCACGCGCTCGCCGTGCCAGTCGACGCCCTCCGGGAAGCGCAGCACGCAGAGGGCGTCGTGGCGGACCGCCTCCTTCGACTCCAGCGTGCCGTGGGGGATGGCGACGCCCTCGCCGACGTACGTCGAGATCGACCGCTCGCGTTCGAGCATGGCCTCGGCGTAGGTCCCGTCCACCGCGCCGACCTCCTGGAGCACCGCTCCGCACTGCCGGATGGCGTCCTCGAGGTCCGTGGCGGCCGCGGCCGTCCGTACGGCGCGGGGGTCGAGGGGGAGCGGGGCCGTGGCCCGGTCAGCCATCGATCGTGCCCCCGCTCTTGATGGCGTCGACGACCCGCGTCACGGCCGGGTCGCCGATGAAGACCTGGAACGGCACGAGCGCGACCCCGGGGGCGCTCGCCCTGGCCCGGTCGGCCAGCCCGGCGTGGCAGACGATCACGTCGGCGTCCCCGGGGATCGAGTTGACCGGGGTGTGCTCCACGGTGACCTCGGTGCCCTTGAGCTGCCTGCGCAGGGTGCTCGCCAGCATGACGCTGCTGCCCATGCCCGCGTCGCACGCCACGACGAGCTTGCGGACGTCCTTGCCCTGGATGCTGGACACGTTCTACGCCTCCTTGGTGGCGGGCACGCTCTCGGCCGCCGTCTCGCTGCTGCTTGGGTCGTGCTTCTCGGTGCTCGTGCCGTCGATGTCGTCCGCCTGGTCGCCGTTGGCGCGGCCGAAGCCCAGCAGGGCGGCGGCCACGGCGAAGGAGACGGCCGTCGCGATCACGATCCCGGCGATCACCCCGAACCAGCCGCCCTTCGGGGTCACCGCCATGTAGGCGAAGATGCTGCCCGGCGACGGTGTCGCGACCAGGCCCGCCCCGGTGACCAGGAAGGTGAGCACACCCGAGGCGCCACCGGCGATCACCGCGAGGATCAGGCGCGGCTTCATCAGCACGTACGGGAAGTAGATCTCGTGGATGCCGCCGAAGAAGTGGATGATCATGGCGGCCGGGGTGCTCGGACGCAGGGACCTCGGGCCGAACAGCAGGTAGGCGATCAGCAGGCCAAGGCCCGGGCCGGGGTTGGACTCCAGCATGAACAGGATCGACTTGCCGTGCTTGACCGACTCCGCGACGCCCAGCGGCCCGAGCACGCCGTGGTTGATCGCGTTGTTGAGGAACAGCACCTTGGCCGGCTCGATGATGACCGACGCGATCGGCAGGAGCGAGTGGGAGACGAGCCACGACACGCCGTCACCCGCGACCTCGGTGACCTTCTCCACGACCGGGCCGATGGCGAGCACGCCGGCGATCGCCATGACCGCGCCGACGATGCCGGCGGTGAAGTTGTCGACCAGCATCTCGAAGCCGGCCCGGGTCCGCTCGGCGGTGAACCGGTCGGCGTACTTGAGGACCAGCGCGGCCAGGGGGCCGATGACCATCGCGCCGAGGAACATCGGGACGTCCGCCCCGACGACGACGCCCATCGTCGCGACGGCGCCGACGACCGCGCCGCGCTGGGCGTGGACCATCCGCCCGCCGGTGTAGCCGATGAGCACGGGGAGGAGGGTGCCGATGATCGGGCCGACCAGCTCGGCGAGGGTCTTGTTCGGTATCCACCCGGTCGGGATGAACAGGGCGGTGATGAGGCCCCAGGCGATGAAGGCGCCGATGTTCGGCATGATCATCCCGGCGAGATGGCCGCCGAAACGCTGGATCGTGGCCCGCACACCGGTGCCGTGGACGGTGGGGGTATAAGGCGTGGCCATGGAAAGGCTCCTTCCGGGCGACCGGCCTGGCGGGCCGGCTGGGGGTTCTCGGGTCGCCGCCGTCCCCGGGCAGGCGGGCGAAGAGAGTGGATCAGCAGGGGGAGAGCGAGCGGAGCGGGCGGGTCGGCAGGGTCGATTCAGCGGGCCGATTCAGTAGGCGCGGGGTTCGGTGGGCGCGGTCAGTAGGGGGAGAGCGGCCGGGCCGGGTCGGGTGGGCCGATCCGGACGTGGGTGCGATCGATGTCGGCCGGGCCGGGCATCCGGCTGCCGGGCAGGCCCACGGCCGCCCCGGCCCAGGCGAGGCCCTCGGCGAGGGCCGTCCCGCCGCGGGCCCCGGCGGCGAGGAAGCCCGCCAGCAGCGCGTCGCCCGCGCCCACGCTGCTGCGCGGCTCCTCGACCGCGCATTCGCCGTACCAGACCCGGTCGTCGTCCTCGACCAGCAGCGCGCCGTCGGCGCCGAGGCTGGTCAGGACGGATCGCGCGCCCATCGCGCGCAGCTTGCCGACGGCGTCGAGCACGTCGCCGACATGGGCGATCGACGTGCCGGTGGCCTCGGCGAGCTCGTCGCGGTTGGGCTTGACCAGGGCCGGGCCGGCGTTCACGGCGGACACGAGGGCGGGACCGCTGGTGTCGACCGCGAGGTTGATACCGGCGTCGGCGAAGCGGCGGCCCAGCCCGGCGTACACGTCGACCGGGACGCCCGGCGGGAGGCTGCCCGAGGCGACCACCCAGTCGGCCGACCGGGCGGCGTCGAGCACCGCGCCCGCCAGCGTGTCCAGCTCGGCGGGGGTCAGCGCGGTGCCCGGCTCGTTCACCTTGGTGACGGTGCCGTCCGGCTCGGCGATGGCGACGTTCGACCTGGTGGGGCCTTCGACCGGCACGGGGACCATGTCGATGCCCTCCTCGGAGAGCAGGTCGAGGAGTCGGCGCCCCTCGCTGCCGCCGTACGGGATGACCGCGCACGACCGCACGTCGTTGGCCAGCAGGGCGCGGGAGACGTTGACGCCCTTGCCGCCGGGGTCGAGGTGGGTGGCGGCGGCGCGGATGACCGCGCCGCGGGTGAGCGCGCCGACCTCGATCGTGCGGTCGAGGCTGGGGTTCAGGGTCAGCGTGAGGATCACGCGCGCACCACCTCCGGCCCGGCGGCGGCCAGCGCGGCGGCGAGGTCGGGGTCGATCCCGGCGTCGGTGATGACGACGTCGATCTCGCGGAGCGTCGCGAAGCGCGCCAGGTAGGTGGCGGAGAACTTCGTGTGGTCGGCCAGCAGGACGGCGCGGTCGGCGCAGGCGATCATCGCTCGTTTGATCGCCGCCTCGGCCGGGTCGGGGGTCGTCAGGCCCTTGGCCACCGAGCAGCCGTTGGTCGCCATGAAGGCGACGTCCACGTTGAGCTGCGCCAACTGCTGGATGGCCCAGTCCTCCACGGTCGCCAGCGTCCGGCCGCGCACCCGGCCGCCCAGCATGAGCACGGTCAGGTTGGGGCGGCTCGCCAGCATCGTGGCCAGTGGGGGCGAGTTCACGACGACGGTGAGCTCGCGGTCCGGCGGCAGCGCCTGCACGAGCCGGCTCGTCGTGGAGCCCGCGTCGAGGACCACGGCGCCGTCCTGCGGAAGCTCGGCCAGGGCGGCTTTGGCGATGCGTTCCTTCTCGGCCGTCATCACCTCGTCCCTGGCGGCCAGGGCGGGCTCGAACCCCAGGCGCTCGACCGGGATGGCGCCGCCGTGCACGCGCCGCAGGACGCCCGCGCGCTCCAGGGCGGTCAGGTCGCGGCGGATCGTCTCCGTGGTGACGCCGAACCGCTCGGCCAGCGTCACCACGTCGACCCGGCCGGCGTCCCGGGCCGCCCGCAGGATGTCCTGCTGCCGCTCCTCGGCGTACATCGTGTTGGTTCACCGCCGTTTCGATGTTGTTTCGTATGTGTTTATACCTGGCTGTGTTGGAAGGTCAAGAGTGGCGCAGATCACGAAAAGGGCAATACGCGGGAAGTCCCCCTGCGTGGCGGCCTCTCCGGCGGTCTCGCGCCCCGTGCCGCCCGTGTCACGTCTCGTGCCTCCGGCGCGTCTCTATAGGGGAGGCGGAGACAAGGAGGCCAGATGCCCGCGGTGACCGAGGGGCAGCCCGCACCGGTCGCCAGTTTCGAGAGCAGCCGTGAGCTGCTCTTCGGGGTGGCGTACCGGGTGCTGGGCAGCGTGAGCGACGCCGAGGACGTCGTCCAGGAGGCGTGGCTGCGGTGGGACCGCGTCGACCACGCCAGGATCGCCGACCCCCGGTCCTTCCTCGTCCAGGTCACGACGAGGCTCGCCCTCGACCGGCTGCGGTGGGCGAAGGCCCGCAGGGAGGCGTACGTCGGGCAGTGGCTGCCCGAGCCGCTGCCGACCGCGCCCGCGATCGAGGACGGCGCGGAGATCGCCGACTCGGTCTCCGTGGCCATGCTCGTGGTGATGGAGACTCTCTCCCCGCTGGAGCGGGTCGTGTTCGTGCTCCGCGAGGCGTTCGAGTTCTCCTTCGCCGACATCGCGGTGATGGTCGGCCGGTCCGAGGCCGCGGTCCGGCAGCTCGCCCGTCGCGCCCGCTCGCACGTGCGGGAGCGGCGGCCCCGGTTCCGGCAGGACCGCGACGTCCGCAGGCGGGTGACGGAGCGCTTCCTGGCCGCCTGCCTGGGCGGCGACCTGCGGGCGCTGCTCGACCTGCTCGCCCCCGAGGTCACCTTGTGCATCGACGGGAACGGCCGCCGCGGCGTGGCCAGGAACCGGGTCGAGGGCGCGGAGAAGGTCGGTCGCCTGCTCGTCCGCGGCCTGCGCAGGGTCCTGCGCCCGGACGGCGCCGCGGTCGCCGCCACCGGCGACGCCCGTGACGACATCGGGGACGACATCGGGAGCGGATCCGTCGTGGACGTCAACGGCGGGCCCGCGGCGCTCATCACCGCGGGGGACGAGCCGATCGCGGTGATCGTGGTCGACGTCGACCTCGCCGCCGACCGCGTCACGCGCATCTGGATCATCGCCAACCAGGACAAGCTCGGGGGCGTCGAGGGCCGGCGACCCGGAAGACCCAGGCCCGTCCGCGCCGCGGGCTGACGGGCCGCGAGAGAAGCGACTTTCGTCATGACGGACAACGAGCACGAGACCGGACGCCCGGACGGGCGGCCTGAGGGGCGCCCGGAGCGGCGGACGCCCGCCCGTGTCATCGGCACCCCCTCGACCGAGGCTCCTTTATCCGGCACACCCTTGTCCGGCACGCCCATGTCCGGGCGTCCGGGCGCGGCGGACGAGGGCCCGGACTTCAAGGGGCCGGTCTTCGAGGACCCGGACTTTCCCGCCGTCCCCGGCGTCGCGGGCGTCGTTCCGCAGGACGAACGGACGGCCCGCAGGGCGGAGCGGATCGCGGCGCTGTGCTTCCTGCTCGCGTTCGCCGCGCTCGTGGCCTTCCTCGTGACCTACGTCCGGCTCCAGACCGGCGGGCTGAGCGCGACGGGCGCCTCGCACGTCGCCCTCGGCGGGACGCTGACGCTGGCGCTGCTGGCGCTGGCCTCGGGGATCGTGATCTGGGTGCGCCAGATCATGCCGAAGTACGAACTGGTCCAGCGGCGCCACCCCATGGCCTCACCCGAGGACGTGCGGGCCGAGGTCGCGGCCACGTTCGTGCGCGGCGCCGGGGAGAGCGGCATCGGCAGGCACCGGCTGCTGCGCCGCACGCTGCTGCTCGCGGCGGCGCCGCTGGGCCTGGCGCCGCTGGTGCTGCTGCGCGACCTCGACACCACCGGCGTGCCCGCCGCACAGCTCCACCGGAAGCTGCGGCACACGGTCTGGGGGGAGCGGACCAGGGACGGCAAGCCGCTGCGCCTCGTCGTCGAGGGCACCGGCCAGCCGATCCGCGCGGCCGACTTCAACTCGCCCGGAGGCATCCTGTCGGTCGTCCCCCAGGGCTACGAGCACGACCTGAACGTCCTCGCCAAGGCGACGGTGATCCTCGTCAAGTTCCGTCCGGAGGAGCTGAAAGCCGGCACTAACCGGAACTGGACCCACGACGGGATCGTCGCCTACTCCAAGATCTGCACGCACGTGGGCTGCCCCGCGGCGCTGTACGAGCAGACCACCCACCACATCCTGTGCCCGTGTCACCAGTCCACCTTCGACGCCGCCGACGGGGCCAGGGTCGTGTTCGGCCCCGCCGCCCGGCCGCTGCCGCAGTTGCCGGTCGGCGTCGACGAGGAGGGCTACCTCGTCGCACGCGGCGACTTCGCCGCCCCGGTCGGTCCCAGCTACTGGGAGCGCGGCGACGCGGAGGCGCGGGCCAGGGAGAACGGAGGCCACCTTTGAGTGAACTGAGAACCGTGCCCGAACGCATCGCCGGGCCGGCCACCTTCCTGGACGACCGCCTGGGCGCGGGCGGCTTCGCGAGACGCAACCTGCGCAAGATCTTCCCCGACCACTGGTCGTTCCTTCTCGGCGAGATCGCGCTGTACTCGTTCGTCATCCTGCTGCTTACGGGCACCTTCCTGACGTTCTGGTTCAAGCCGAGCATGGGGGAGATCGTCTACGACGGCACGTACGCCCCGCTCAAGGGGGTGACGATGTCCGAGGCGTACGCGTCCTCCCTGAAGATCAGCTTCGAGGTCCGGGGCGGCCTGCTCATCCGGCAGATCCATCACTGGGCCGCCCTGATCTTCATCGGCGGCATGATGGCGCACGCCCTGCGGGTCTTCTTCACCGGCGCCTACCGCAAGCCGCGCGAGCTCAACTGGATCATCGGAGTGGTGATCCTCTCCGTCGCGCTGTTCGAGGGCCTGACCGGCTACTCCCTGCCCGACGACCTGCTGTCCGGCGCCGGCCTCCGGGTCACCCAGGGGGTGGTCATCGGCCTGCCGGTGGTCGGCACCTACCTCAACTTCTTCCTGTTCGGGAGCGAGTATCCGGGCGAGGACGTCATCTCCCGCTTCTACTCGATCCACATCCTGCTCCTGCCCGGCCTGATCCTGGCGCTGGTCACCGCGCACCTGATCCTGATGTGGGTGCAGAAGCACACGCAGTTCCCCGGCAAGGGACGCACCAACCGCAACGTGGTCGGCGCGCCCTTCTACCCGGCCTTCATGGCGAAGTCGGGGGCGTTCTTCCTGTTCACGTTCGCCGTGATCGCCGGTCTCGGCACGTTCGCGCAGATCAACCCCGTCTGGTTGTACGGGCCGTACAGCCCCGCCGACATCTCGGCCGGCTCGCAGCCCGACTTCTACCTGGCCTTCCTCGAAGGGGCGCTGCGCATCATGCCCGCCTGGGAGCTCAACATCTTCGGCACCTCCCAGGCCGGCACGATCCCGCTCAGCGTGGTCATCCCCGCGCTGGTGCCGCTGGGGATCATCGTCGTCGGGATGGCGCTCTACCCGTTCCTGGAACGATGGATCACCGGTGACCACCGCGAGCACCACCTCGCGGACCGGCCGCGCGACAACCCGCACCGCACCTCGATCGGCATGGCGGCCATCGCGTTCTACGGCGTGCTGTGGCTGTTCGGCGGCAACGACATCATCTCCGCGAACTTCCGCGTCAGCCTCTACACGACGACCTGGGCCGGACGGATCCTCGTGTTCGTCGCGCCCGTGCTGGCGTACGCGATCACCTACCGCATCTGCCTGGGGCTGCAGCGCTCCGACGTCGCGGTGCTCACGCACGGCGTGGAGTCGGGGGTGATCAAACGGCTGCCGGACGGCAGGTACGTCGAGGTCCACTCGCGGCCGGCGGAGGACATCGAGGCGCACCTGCGCGGCCGGGAGCCGGTGCCGGTGCTGCCGTACGACGAGGCCGTGCCTCCCAAGGGCATGCGCGGGCCGATCGGCAGGCTGCGCCTGCGGATGTCCAGGGCGTACGGAGGGGAGAAGATCCCGATCGCGAACGGCGGCCCGCACGGCGAGAACGGTCAGGCCGCGCTCCCGGCGGGCGCGTCCCCGGACGCTCTTCCGGAGGACCGTGCGCTGACGCGCTGACCTGTCGTGAGCGCCGATGTGGTCCGGGCCGATTCGGCCCGGACCACATCCGGCTGCTCAGTGGCCCTGTTCGATGGTCCTGTTCAGCGATCCCGCTGCTCCGGCACCGGCCACCGCGACTCCGGCGGGTCGGCCGGGCGGATCTCGGTGAACAGCTTGAGCGTCACCGGCCGCAGCCGCTGCCACGCCTCGGCCGGCCAGCGCAGGCTCACCGAGGGGAACACGGTCTCCAGCACGATCTTGAGGTAGGAGCGGCCGGTGCCGGCGACCGGGACCTCCGTGCACAGGGCGGACACGGTCGCGGAGGTCTCCCGCCTGCCGAGCCGAAGCCGGGCGTTCCCCATGACCTCGTTGGGGGCGTGGCCGGTCTCGAGGTCCACCGACTCCCAGAAGAGCACGGGGGCCTCGTCCTCCTGCAGCCACGACGGATAGACCGGCAACGGCAGCTGCAGCGTGAAGCCCGCCAGCAGCCCGGGAGGGCTCAGATAGAAGGAACCGTGGAAACAGGGCAGTTCGTGCAGGAGCCGAGGCCCCTTCGACGTCGTCATCGACAGCGTTCCCTCGCTGGCGTCCATGGCGATCCGCCATGCGCTCGGATCGGCGTGGGACGCGTCCGGGACGAAGACCATCAGTTGTTCACCTCGCTGTGCGGCAGGGAGGCGGCACGGTGGCGAGCGGAGGGGTTCCGCCGATTCGTGCCGCCAAAAGAATGACGTATCCCGGGGGCCGGAACGTGACATCCGCATTGCGGCGGCAATTCGCCGCGCGTTCGCGTGTCACATTCCGCGAGTCGCGTTCGTCTTAATGAGAAAGAGGCGGTCCGGCGTGCCCGCGGGCACCGCCGGGGCCGTCGGCAAAGGGGCGCCGGCGAAGAGAAGCCGAGCAAAGGAGAGGGGAGGAATTCTGGGCGTGGCGGTTCCGCCGGTGTAAATTGCGGGCGATGAGGAAAATCGTCGAATCGGGCGTCGCCGGGGCTTGCGGCGCCGCGCGTACTGGTGTCCGGCAGGGCGGGCGACGGGCGGCGACGTACGGCTGGCGGCCCGGTGGGCGGCGTCCGGAGATCGGACCACGACTACGAGGAGAGCGCATGGAGCGTCATCCGGATGGGCCGGCCGGAGCGGACCACGCGTTCCAGGCGTTCGAGGAACACGCCGCTCTGCTCCACGCGGTGGCGCGCAGCGTGCTCGGCGACGGCGGGGAGGCCGCGCGCGTGGTCGAGGAGACCCGGACCCGCTGGCTGGCCCGTCAGGGCGACCGGCCGGCGGGATTCCCGAACGCGCTCATCGGACTGGTCACCGTGCTGGCGCTGACGCGCCTGCGCGTCGCGCAGGCCAACGGCGAGGAGCACATCGGCCCCTGGCTGCCGGAGCCGCTGCGGGGCGAGCCCGATCTGCAACTGGCCGAGTCGGTCTCGGCGGCCCTGGCGGCCGTCCTCGGCATGCTGGACCAGGACGAGCGGACGGTGTTCCTGCTGCACCACGGCTTCGGGCTCGCGCACACCGACATCGCCGCCGTCACCGGGCTCACGGAGGAGGCGGTGGACGTGATCGACGCCAGGGCCAGAGCGCGGGTGCGCTGCGAGGTGCGCCCTGTCCGGCGGAACGACGGTGGCTGATCCGCACAGCGGAGGGGGCGGGGTGTGCAACTGAGGAAAACCCGCAGTTACCACCCGCGCCCGTACCATTCCGCACCTGGTATCACCACCTGGTACCACGCCGCACCTGGTACCGCCCGCGGTCAGTGGCCTCGCTGCGTCAGCCCGTACAGGTTGCCGTCGTGGCCGCGGATCTGCGCCCACCGGCCCCCCTCCCGCCACGGGGTGGCCTGCGGCGCCACGACGATCTCCACGCCCCGCCCCCGCAGGTCCCGGCAGGTGGCGTCGACGTCGTCGCAGTCGAACCAGCCGTGGGTCATCCGTCCGGCGCGGGCCTCCAGCGCCTCCAGGATCTCGGGCTCGACGGCGGCGAGGGCCACACAGGTCTGCGCGCCCGGCGGGCGCACCTCCACCCAGCGGCGCCCCTCGCCCTGGGGGACGTCCGCCGCGAGCTCGAAGCCCAGCGTCCCGGTGAGGAACTCCAGGGTCCTGCTCTGGTCGCTGACGTAGAGCACGGCGAGCCGTGGATTCACGATCACGATGCCTCCCGGCGGTCGTCGGGCGTCACGCGCTCTGCACCGAGAACTGGCGCCGTACGGACGGTTCGGCCACCGCCGCCGCGCAGTCGGCGAGCCCGAGCCGGACCTCCTTGAGGCGCGCGGGGTCACCGATGACGTCGATGGACGCGATGCGGTCACCGGAGAAGGCGAACTCGATGACGAGCTGGAGGCGTCCGTGCGGAGCGACCACCGCCCCCACGGCGCCGTTGACGAGAGCGGGCCAGGCGAAGCGCGCCCTGCGGATGTTGGTGCGCGTCTCCTCGGCGACCGCGCGTGCGCCCCGCATCTCCGCCTGCGCCCTGACCTGCCCGCGCAGGGCGACGGCGTCGGCCCGGCGTACGACGTCGGGGGCCAGCACCGCGAGCAGGGCGTCGATGTCGCCGGCCCGGGAGGCGGCCAGGAAGGCGTCCACCACCACACGCTGCCTGACCAGGTCGGAGGAGGGGACGTCGGCCGTGTCGTGCACCCGGCGGCGGGCGCGGCTGGCCAGCTTCTTCGCGGCCGCCGGCGTGCGTTCCACGATCACGGCGATCTCGTCGAACGGCACGGCGAACAGGTCGTGCAGCACGAAGGCGGCGCGCTCGGCCGGGCCGAGCGTGTCGAGGACCACGAGCAGCGCGAGACCGACGGAGTCGGCGAGCACCGCCTCGTCCGCCGGGTCGGCGGTCTCCTCGTGGGGGGCCAGCATGTCGAGCTCGGTCAGGTCGGCGAAGTCCTCACGCCGGCGGCTGCGCGAGCGCAGCATGTCGAGACAGACCCGCCCGGTGATCGTCGTGAGCCAGGCGGTCAGGTTGTCGACGGAGGCGGAGTCGGCACGGCAGGCGCGCAGCCAGGTCTCCTGCACCGCGTCGTCGGCCTCGTCCGCGCTGCCCAGCATGCGGAACGCGACTCCGCGCAGATGCC
Organism: Microbispora amethystogenes; assembly: GCF_016863015.1. GTDB lineage: Bacteria > Actinomycetota > Actinomycetes > Streptosporangiales > Streptosporangiaceae > Microbispora > Microbispora amethystogenes. The sequence continues at coordinate 78,614 of NZ_BOOB01000001.1, forward strand.
CGCGGGATCGGTCGAAGTGCTCGGCCAATTGGGCCTGGTCGTTCATCGGTCACCTTTCACCGTCGCGGTTCGTCGTATAGGTGGGGAGATGGAGAACGCACGTTTGACAAGGAGACGTCGGTGCCCGTACTGATTATTGTTGCCGGTTCGCCTGAACCAACGTGACGGGGAGGGGCACCCAGGGTGACCTCTCCGGCTGTGAAGCGCACCGGCCGGTTGCCGCCCGAGGTGCATCCTATCCTCGCATCGACCGCTCATACTTTCGCGCCATGCCGAAAATCGAGAACGATGTCCGAAATCGGTGGCCGGTGAGTCGCTTAAAGCTGTGCACCAGGGGCCGGCCGGGTTGCCCGGGGCCCCGTGCCCGGTTCTCCGGGCGCCTATCGAAACGGTCGTCCCTTAAGGCAGGTACGGTTCCGTGACGCTGGTCATGCCGTGCTGTGCATTTCGTTATATGTCGTGATTGTGATACCTCGACGAATTTCCATGGTCCCGTCGCCGTGGGCGGGCAGACCGATATCCAAATTATGGATGACTTGTCATGAATGTGCCCGTTCTGCTCTGGTATGGCAATCATCCGAACCATAAGCTGAGCGCAGTTGAGCTCCTGTGAAGAATTCGCCCCTGCCCCTGTTCCTTCATAGGAAGGCCCCGCAGTGACACTTCACACCGCAGCCGACACCGATCGCGAACTTGGCACTCGCCTCCCCGACCTGGCGGATCTGCGCCACCTGCCGTGGGAGATCGTGTCCGTCCGCGATCTCGCGTCCTCGCTGTCGCCGCGGAAGCAACGTGAGGACCCGGCGCACGTCCGGATGCTCGCGGAGATGGATCGCGCGCTCGATCCCCTCCTCGTGCACCGGCCGACGATGCGGGTCATCGACGGCATGCACCGGTTGCGCGCCGCCGTGCTGAAGGGCAGGAACGAGATCGCCGTCCGGTTCTTCGACGGAAGCGAGGCCGACGCGTTCGTCCTGTCGGTCCGGCTGAACGTCGGCCACGGACTGCCGCTGACGCTCGACGAACGGAAGGAGGCGGCCGGGCGGATCATCGCCTCCCATCCGCACTGGTCCGACCGGATGGTGGCCGAGAACGCGGGACTGAGCGCCAAGACCGTCGGCGGCCTGCGCCGGCGGCTCGGCGGGCAGGTCCAGTTCAGCCGCGTCGGCAGGGACGGGAAATCCCGGCCGATCAGCAGCGTCGAGGGGCGTCGCAGCGCGGCCGCCCTGCTGGCGGCCAACTCGGAGATCTCCCTCCGCGAGCTGTCCAGGAAGACCGGGCTCTCGCTGGGGACCGTCCGGGACGTACGCGAGCGACTCGACCGCGGGCAGGATCCGATCCCGGACCGGTTGCGCGCGCGGGAGGAGACCGGCGGCGGGGCGGCGCAGGCCCAGGACGGGACGCCGTCGCCGCGCACCGGGGTCGTCCGGCGAGCGGCGCAGTCCTCCCGTCGCCCCCACGTGGAGAGCCGGCGCAGGGGCGAGCCGAGGCCGCCGGGATGCCCGGCGGGGGAGGCGGTCGAAACGGCGTCCGTGCTGCGCAAGCTCGCGCGGGACCCGTCTCTGCGGGCGACCGAGTCCGGGCGGCTGCTGCTGCGGATGCTCCTGGCGACGGAGGTGGGCCCGGCCCAGTGGAAGGAGATCGCCGAGGCGGTCCCGCCCCATTGCATGCCGCTCGTCCGCGCCGTCGTGCTCAGGAGATCCGAGGAATGGGAACGCCTGGCGAACCTGGTGCGGGGCGGTTTTCCGGGGTGACCGGAAATCGACGGAGGTGCTTCTGCGGATAAGGCACAGGGTGAAATATCACCATTAATCGTCATTCGTTGGAGGGTTCATCGTGTCAGAGACGACTCACTTTCCGGGAAGCGACGCGGAGACCGAACTCCGGAAAATCAACCGGGCGACGGTCGAGCAGTACATGAACACCAGAGGCGAGGATCGGCTGCGGCGGCACCTGCTGTTCACCGAGGACGGCGTCGGCGGCCTCTGGACCAACGACACCGGGGAGCCGATCGCGATCCGCGGGCGTGACCGCCTCGGCGAGCACGCCGTCTGGTCGCTGAAGTGCTTCCCCGACTGGGTCTGGTTCAACATCCAGATCTTCGAGACGGACGACCCGAACTTCTTCTGGGTGGAGTGCGACGGCGAGGGCGCCATCCGCTTCCCCGGCTACCCCGAAGGCCACTACCGGAACCACTTCCTGCACTCCTTCCAGCTGGAGAACGGGAAGATCAAGCTGCAGCGCGAGTTCATGAACCCGTTCGAGCAGCTGCGCGCGCTGAACATCCCCGTGCCCGAGATCAGGCGTGAGGGAATCCCCACCTAGGTCACATCCGCCGCTTGATCGTCAGCGGCCGCAAGGCAACCCCCCAGCCGTCCCCGGCCGGGCGACGACGACGGCGCCGAGAGCGCCTCGCCCCCCCAGTCTCAACCCCCCATGGAGAACCGTGGATGACGTGATGCCCGCCATCCGGCTGAGCGCCGCGCTGCAGCAGCCGGAGTGGAGCGATGTCTCGCAGGTCCAGCGCGTCAAGGAAGTGCTCGCCTCCCGCCCCTCGCTCGTCAGGCCGGCGGACGTACGCGCCCTGCGTGCCCTCCTGGCGGAGGTCGCCGCAGGAAACTCCCTGGTCGTGCAGTCCGGCGACTGTGCGGAGAACCCCGAGGAGTGCACGCCCGAGCACGTGAGCCGCAAGTCCGCGGCCCTCGACGTGCTGGCCGGCGCGCTCAAGATGATCACGCACAAACCCGTGCTGAGGGCTGGCCGCATCGGCGGCCAGTTCTGCAAGCCGCGCTCGAGCTCCACCGAGAAGATCGGCGACCTCACCCTCCCGGCGTACCGGGGGCACATGGTCAACGGCCCCGAGCCGACCGCCGAGAGCAGGCAGCCCGACCCGCTGCGGATCCTCACCGGATACATGGCGGCCAGCGACATCATGGAGCACCTCGGCTGGCGCGGACCGTCCGCCCGGTCCCCGATAGACCCGCCCGTGTGGACCAGCCACGAGGCGCTCCTGCTCGACTACGAGGTTCCCATGCTCCGCAGGGACGCGTCAGGGAGGCTGATCCTCGGCTCCACGCACTGGCCCTGGATCGGCGAGCGGACGCGGCAGGTGGACGGCGCGCACGTCGCCCTGCTGGCGGAGGTCGCCAACCCGGTCGCCTGCAAGGTGGGCCCGAAGATGAGCAAGGACGAACTGCTCGGCCTGTGCGAGCGGCTCGACCCCGAACGCGAGCCCGGCAGGCTCACCCTCATCTCCCGGATGGGTGCCGACCAGGTCGCCTACGCCCTGCCGCCGCTCGTCGAGACCGTGAGATCCGCCGGACACCCCGTCATCTGGCTCTGCGACCCCATGCACGGCAACACCCGGGTCACCCCGTCGGGTCACAAGACCCGTCTGGTGCCGGCCCTGCAGCAGGAGGTCCGCGACTTCGTCACCGCGGTCGAGAGCGCGGACGGCGTCCCCGGCGGCCTCCATCTGGAGACCACACCCGACGACGTGACCGAATGCGTCGCCGACGAGAGCGGCTTCGCCCAGGTGGGCGACCGCTACACCAGCTTCTGTGACCCCCGGCTGACCCTCTGGCAGGCGGTCTCGGTCATCTCCGCCTGGGGCGGTTGACGCGAGAGCTACCAGAAAGGACTTCCATGTCCGGCATACCCGCAATCCCGGCCTACCCCTTTCCGGCGGCGGGCGACCTGCCTCCCAACGCCGCCGGATGGACGCCCGACCCCGCTCGTGCCGTGCTCCTGATCCACGACATGCAGCGCTACTTCGTCCGGCCGTTCGCCGACTCGACCAGGCACGAACTCGTACGGAACGTCGCGCTGCTGCGGGACCGGAGCGCGGCGCTCGGCGTTCCCGTCGGCTACACCGCGCAGCCCGGCGACATGAGCGAGGAGCAGCGCGGACTGCTCAAGGACTTCTGGGGGCCCGGCATGCGCCGCGCCCCCGAGGACCGGCTCGTCGTCGACGAGCTCGCCCCCGCCCCCGGCGACTGGATGTTCACCAAGCTGCGCTACAGCGCGTTCTTCCGGTCCGACCTGCTGGAGCGCATGCGGCGGGCCGGCCGCGACCAGCTCGTGGTCTGCGGGGTGTACGCCCACGTCGGGGTGTTGATGACGGCGGTCGACGCCTTCACCAACGACCTGCAGACCTTCCTGGTCGCCGACGCCGTCGCCGACTTCACCGCCGACTACCACCGCATGGCCGTCGAGTACGCGGCCGAGAGGTGCGCGGTCGTCCTGACGGCCAAGGAGGTCTTCTCGTGAGCGGCCCGCGGAGTGACACCGGCACCGGGGGAGGCGGCCTGCTCGACGCCGTGCTGGACCTCCGGGCGCCGGCCTTCGCGCTGCTGCACCGGCCCGAGGCGAACGGGCCGGGCCTGCTGGACGTCCTCGTCGGCGAGGTCGCCCACCTGAGCGAACTCGGGGACATCCCGCTGCCCGGACAGGAGGAGCCGGAGGCGGCAAACCGCCACCACGCGCTCGTCGTCGTTCCCTACCGGCAGGTCCGCGAGCGGGGCTTCGCCTGCGCCGACGACGGCGCCCCGCTCATCGCGATGACGGTGACCCGGCAGGGCGTCCTGCCGGTAGGCGAGGCCTTGGAACAGATCCCCGACCTGCCCTTCGCGGTCTCCGGCGGGCACTTCGACGTGGACGACGACGACTACGCCGAGATCGTCCGCAGGGTCGTCAAGGAGGCGATCGGCGAGGGGGAGGGCGCGAACTTCGTCATCAAGCGGTCCTTCGTCGCCGACATCGGGAACTACACGCCCCGCTCCGCCCTCGCGTTCTTCCGGCGCCTGCTGGAGGTCGAGTCGGGCGCGTACTGGACCTTCGTGGTCCACACCGGCGAGCGGACGTTCGTGGGCGCCACCCCGGAACGGCACGTGACGCTGCGGGACGGCGTCGCGACCATGAACCCGATCAGCGGCACGTACCGGTATCCGGCGTCCGGCCCCTCCCTGGACGGGGTGATGGACTTCCTCGCCGACCGCAAGGAGTCCGACGAGCTCTACATGGTCCTCGACGAGGAACTCAAGATGATGACGCGGATCTGCGAGCCGGGCGTCCGCGTGACGGGCCCGCGGCTCAAGGAGATGGCGCGGCTCGCGCACACCGAGTACTTCATCGAGGGCGACACCGGCTGGGACGTGCGCGACATCCTCCGCGAGACCATGTTCGCCCCGACCGTGACCGGCAGCCCGGTGGAGAACGCCTGCCGGGTGATCGACCGGCACGAGCCGCACGGCCGGGGCTACTACAGCGGAGTCGTCGCCCTGATCGGGCGCGACGAGGCGGGCCGGCAGACCCTCGACTCCTCCATCCTCATCCGGACCGCCGACATCGACCACACCGGCCGGGCGCGCATCGGCGTCGGCGCCACGCTCGTACGCCATTCGGACCCGATGTCGGAGGTGGCGGAGACCCGGGCGAAGACCGCCGGGCTGCTCGCGGCGCTCGACACCGGCGACAGCGGCCGGCTCAGGACCCGCCCGGAGGTCCGCGAGGCGCTGGAGCGGCGCAACGCGAACATCGCCGGCTTCTGGCTGGGCAGGCGCGGCGGCGGCACGGCCGCCCTGCCGCGGCTGGCCGGGGTGCGGGCACTGGTGATCGACGCCGAGGACACCTTCACCTCGATGCTGGACCACCAGATGCGCAGCCTGGGCATGGCGGTCACCGTGCGCCGCCACGACGAGACGCCGTCGCTGGACGGGTACGACCTCGTGGTGCTGGGGCCCGGCCCCGGCGACCCCCGCGACGCCGCCCACCCCAAGATCGCTTACCTGGGGGCCGCCGCGGACGCGCTCCTGTCCGGGCGGCGCCCGTTCCTCGCCGTCTGCCTGAGCCACCAGGTCCTCTCCACCCGGCTCGGGTTCCCGTTGCAGCGCCGCGACGTGCCCAACCAGGGGCTGCAGAAGGAGATCAGCCTCTTCGGCGCGCGGGAGCGCGTCGGGTTCTACAACACGTTCGCCGCGCGCGCCGAGGCGGACCACGCCGAGATCGACGGCCTCGGCACGGTGGAGATCTGCCGTGATCCGGTGACCGGCGAGGTGCACGCGCTGCGCGGCCCCCGTTTCGCCTCGATCCAGTTCCACGCCGAGTCGGTGCTCACCGAGAACGGCCCCCGCATCCTGGGCTCTCTGATGGAAGGCCTGCTGTCATGACGATGACCGGCCACTCCGTGCTGGAAGGCGCGCGTCCGTACGTGGTCGTCGACGCGTTCACCGACACGCCGCTGCAGGGCAACCCGGTCGCGGTCTTCTTCGAGGCCGAGGACCTCTCCGGCGAGCGCATGCAGCGCATCGCCAGGGAGATGAACCTCTCGGAGGTGACCTTCGTCCTCCCGCCCCGGCAGGGGGGCGACGCCCGCATCCGCATCTTCACGCCGGTGAACGAGCTGCCCTTCGCCGGGCATCCGCTCCTCGGCACCGCCATCGCGCTGGGCGAGGGACGCAGGGAGGACCGGCTCCGGCTGGAGACGGCGATGGGAGTCATCGCCTTCGACCTGGAGCGGGTGGACGGGAGGGTCGTCGCCGCGGAGATGGGGCAGCCCGTCCCGACCTGGACGGAGTTCGACCGTGCCGGAGAACTCCTCGCCGCGCTCGGCCTGACCTCCTCCACGCTGCCCGTCGTGATCTACCACAACGGTCCCCGGCACGTCTTCGTCGGGCTGGAGAGCATCGCCGCGCTGTCCCGGGTCGACCCCGACCAGCGCGCGCTGGCCGCCTTCCCCGACATGGCGACCAACTGCTTCGCCGGTTCCGGCCCGACCTGGCGGAGCCGGATGTTCTCGCCCGCCTACGGCGTGGCCGAGGACGCCGCCACGGGGTCGGCGGCCGGCCCGCTGGCCGTCCACCTCGCCCGGCACGGGCGGATCGGGTTCGGGCGGTGGATCGACATCCACCAGGGCGTCGAGATGGGCCGTCCCTCGCTGATGCGGGCCCGCGCCGACGGCGCCCCGGAAGCCGTCACGTCCGTACGGGTCGGCGGTTCGGCCGTGACCGTCGCCCGCGGCGTGATCTACGCCTGAACGGCGAGCACCCACCGGCGGACCGGCCGGCCCGGCCGGCCGGTCCGCACCCCGTCATCGCACGCGGCCAGGGCCGCCCGTACCCCCACACCGCCCGGAGGCGACAGTGAGCAGCAGGTTCGAGAGTCTGACCGGCGCCATCGACCCGGCGTTCCCCGAGTACGACATGCCCCCGGCCGAGCCGATGGACCTGGCGCGGCAGTGGATCGCCTCGGCGGTCGAGGAGGGGGTGCGCGAGCCGCTCGCCCTCTCCCTCGCGACCGCCGACCGCGGCGGCCGCGCCTCCTCCCGCATGGTCGCCGTCATCGACGTCTCCGACCGGGGCCTGGTCTTCACCAGCCACAGCACCAGCCGGAAGGGCCGGGAGATCGCCGAGACCGGCTGGGGGTCGGGCCTGCTCTACTGGCGCGAGACCGCGCAGCAGCTGATCTTCTCCGGTCCCGTGGTCATGCTGCCCGAGCCCGAGGCGGAACGGCTGTGGAACGCGCGGCCGGTGCCGCTGCACGCGATGTCGGCGGTCTCGCGGCAGAGCGAACCGCTGGAGGACGTCGCCGGGCTGAGGGCGGAGGCCGAGCGCCTCGCGTCGTACGCGACCCCCCTGCCCCGCCCGGCGCGGTTCGCCGGATACCGCCTGGAGCCCGCCGCCGTGGAGTTCTGGTCGGCGGACGCCGACCGGCTGCACCGGCGGCTGCGTTACGACCGGGATCCCTCCGGTTGGCACATCTCACGGCTGCAGCCGTGACCCCCTCCCCACAGGGACAGGAAACACGAAGGAGTGCGACCTTGACCGACTCGATAACGACCGGCCCTCTGGCGACCGGTGCGAGTACGACCGATCCGAGCACGACCGACTTCGACGCGATCGTCGTCGGCGCCGGCTTCGCCGGCATCTACACGCTGCACAAGCTCCGCAACGAGCTCGGCCTGCGGGCGCGGGCCTTCGACCGCGCCGGGGGCGTGGGCGGCACGTGGTACTGGAACCGCTACCCCGGCGCCATGTCGGACGTCGAGGGCTTCGTCTACCGCTACTCCTTCGACAAGGAGATGCTCCAGGAGTGGAACTGGACCACCAAGTACACCCCGCAGCGTGAGCTCCTCGCCTACCTGGAGGCGGTCGTCGCCAAGCACGGGCTGGGCGAGCACATCCAGCTCAACACCGGCGTCGAGAGCGCGGTGTTCGACGAGTCCCGCGGTGTCTGGACGATCGGCACCGACACCGGCGAGACCTTCACCACGCGGTACGTCGTCACCGCGCTCGGCCCGCTGTCGACGGCGAACATCCCCGACATCGAGGGCCGCGAGCGCTTCCAGGGCAGGATCGTCCACACCGGCGCCTGGCCCGACGACCTGACCATCGACGGCAAGCGCGTCGGCGTCGTCGGCACGGGCTCCACCGGCACCCAGTTCGTCTGCGCCGCCGCCAAGGTGGCCGAGCATCTGACGGTGTTCCAGCGTTCGGCGCAGTACTGCGTCCCGTCCGGCCACGGCCCGGTCACCGAGGAGTACGTCGCGGAGGTGCGGGCGGACTACGACCGCATCTGGGACCAGGTGCGCGGCTCCCGCGTCGCCTGCGGGTTCGAGGAGAGCGACGTCCCCGCGATGAGCGTCTCCGAGGAGGAGCGCCGGCGCGTGTTCCAGGAGTACTGGGACAAGGGGAACGGCTTCCGCTTCATGTTCGGCACGTTCTCCGACATCGCGACCGATCCGGCGGCCAACGAGGCCGCCGCGGAGTTCATCCGGTCGAAGATCCGGGAGATCGTGAAGGACCCGGAGACGGCGCGCAAGCTGACGCCGACCGACCTCTACGCCAAGCGCCCCATCTGCAACCCCGACTACTACGAGAACTTCAACCGCCCCAACGTCACGCTGGTCAGCGTCAAGGAGAACCCGATCAGGGAGATCACCCCCAGGGGGGTGCGCACCGAGGACGGCGTGGAGCACGAACTCGACGTCCTGGTCTTCGCGACGGGCTTCGACGCCGTGGACGGCAGCTACAAGCGGATGGACATCCGCGGCCGGGGCGGCGTGACGATCCGGGAGCACTGGGAGGACGGCCCCACCGGCTACCTCGGTGTCGCCACCAACGGCTTCCCCAACCTGTTCATGGTCCTCGGGCCGAACAGCGCCTTCAGCAACCTCCCGCCGGGCATCGAGACCCAGGTCGAGTGGATCGCCGGCCTGATCCGCACGGCGGAGGAGAACGGCACGACCGTGGTCGAGGCCACCGCGAGCGCCGAGGACGCCTGGACCGAGACCTGCCGGGAACTCGCGGCGTACACGCTCTTCCCCAAGGTCGCCTCGTGGATCTTCGGCGCCAACATCCCCGGCAAGAAGAACACGGTCATGTTCTACTTCGCGGGCCTGGGGTCGTACCGGGCCAAGCTGAGCGAGGTGGCGGAGGCGGGATACGAGGGATTCGACCTGCAGGCCAGTCCCTCGCTGACGCCGGCCTGAGCCCGCGCGGGGGCGTGCCCCGCGCCCACATCTGAGCGTCCGGACGGCCGGGAGGGCCGTCCGGACCTTCCGCGTCCGCTTGAGATAAGCGGCATTTCCTGCTCCGCGGACGACATATTCGGTGAGGCGTTCTCGTGTTCGAGGCCCGCGATTGTTTAACAAAGACGCTTGACTCTAATGGTTCTTAGTCGGATACGATGAAGTCATGACTGAGACCGTGATTCGCGTCGACGACCAAGTCGCCACCTTCATCAACGTCTTCGATGTCGACCCCTCGAAGCAGCAGGAACTAATCGCCATTCTGAACGAGGGCACCGAGAAGGTCATGCAGCACCGGCCCGGCTTCATCTCGGTGAACATTCTCGCCAGCGCGGACGGCAGCCGCGTCGTGAACCTCGCCCAGTGGCGCAGTGTCGACGACATCAAGGCGACCATGGGCGACCCCGAGGCGCAGGCCATCGCGAAGCGGACGGCGGAGATCGCCAAGGCTGCTCCGCAGCCCTACAAGGTCATCTCCGTCCATCACGCCTGACCTGACCAGCCAGTCCGCGGCAACCCACAAGCGGGTCCGGGCCCCGATGCGACACACTCCGTCCGCCTCTCGGCATCGGCGGACGGACGTCGCCCGCGCATCCCCCAGAGCGGGCCGTGTCCGGGGCCCGGCCCAGACCGCACCGCCCACCCGAAGGTGACGAAGAGTAGCCACCCCCGGCCAAGGGAGCGCGACGCCATGACGACCGCCAACACCGCCGACATCGTGATCGCTGGCGCGGGGATAGGAGGGCTGGCCGCCGCGCTCGCCCTGCACGCCAAGGGGATCGACGCGGTCGTGCTCGAGGCCGCGCCCGAACTCGCGCCGCTCGGAGTGGGAATCAACATCCAGCCGGCCGCGATCGGCATCCTGACCGAGCTCGGGCTCGGCGAGACGCTGGCGGCCACCGGCATCCGCACCCGGGAGCACCGCTACCTCGACCACAAGGGCGCCACCCTGTGGACCGAGCCCCGGGGCGTCGACGCCGGCCACGAGCACCCCCAGTACTCCATCCACCGCGGCGAGCTGCAGATGCTGCTGCTCGCGGCCGTACGGGACCGGCTCGGCCCCGGAGCGGTGCGTACCGGGCTCCGCGTCATCTGCTTCCACCAGACCCCCTCGGGCGTCCGCGTCCTCGCGCACGACGAGAGCGGGGGAGCGGTCGAGATCGAGGCCGCCGCGCTGGTCGGCGCCGACGGGCTGCGCTCCGCGGTGAGGGCCCAGCTTCATCCCGACCGCGTCCCGCTGTCCCCCGCGGGGGTCGACATGTGGCGTGGCCTGTCCGAGATGGACGACTTCCTCGACGGGCGGACGATGATCCTGGCCAACGACGAGCAGGCCACCCGGCTGATCGCCTATCCGGTCTCCCGGCGCCACGCGGAGCGCGGCAAGGCGCTGGTGAACTGGGTCTGCCTGGTCGCGGCCCCGTCGAAGAGCCTGTCCGGCGACGCGGGCTGGAGCCGTCCGGTCCGGATCGAGGAGGTGCTGCCCCACCTCGCCGACTGGGACTTCGACGGGCTCCACCTGCCCGAGATGCTCGCCCGCAGCCCCCGCATCCTGCGCTACCCGATGGTCGACCGCGACCCCCTCCCGCACTGGGGAGAGGGCCGGGTGACGCTGCTCGGCGACGCCGCCCACCTGATGTATCCGATCGGCGCCAACGGCGCCTCGCAGGCCGTCATCGACGCCGCCACGCTCGCCGCCGAGCTCGCGGAGGGCGACGACGTGGCCACCGCCCTGCTGCGGTACGAAGCCGCCAGGCGCCCCGCCACGACCGCCATCATCCTCGCCAACCGGAACATGGACGGCGCGGAGCGCGGCATCGCCGGTCGCCCCGGCCACGACAAGACCGCCGAACTCGCGACCATCACGCACCGTTACCGGGTGGCGGTGGAGCGGCGACAGCCGCTCACCTGAGCGGATGGACCGCCCGGCCGGTAGCCGCACTTATCGCCGGGCGGTCCATCCTGAATCACCGCCGGAAAACGCGACAGAAGAATTGCCGGGCTCATGCCGGCGAACCGCGCGACGGCGGCATGACAAATTGAAATACCCGGCCCGGGGGCGTAATTGTCCGTTCGCCGGGCGCGGAAAAGTGAGACATCCTGACAATGTGTTTACAGGATGCCGGATCTTCCTCCTCCGGCCCGGCTCGGCCGGCGACGGACGCGGCAGGGACGCCGGACGACAATGGTGAAAACGGCCTCCAGCCGGGTCGTGGTCACACTCCTCGTCCCTAAGACGAACCGCACCGCGGAAAGGTGACACGCGCGGCCCTGCGGGCGGTGTCCGCGGGTGGGCGGACACCGCCTCTCACGACAGGCCGCCGCGCGGCCGGCGCCTCACCGCGTACGGGCCGCCGCCCCGCTGCGGGCCGCCCGGCCCGCGAGGCCGGACACGGCGCTCCGCGCCGCGGCCAGCGAATCGGCCGCCAGGGGCTTGAAGCGGGCCAGGGCGGGCACGTCGGAGGCCCGGGTCATCTCCGCGCTGACGAAGCACAGGTTCTCCGGGGCCACCCCCAGATCGGTGAAGTAGGCCCTCAGGTAGGGCGTCTGGAAGTCGAAGTCCTCCCGTGGCGTGCCCGGGGCGTAGCTCCCGCCGCGGGCGGTGACCACCACCACGTTCGTCCTGCGGAGAAGGTGGTCTCCCGTGCGGGGGTCGAGGAACGCCCCCGGGAAGGTCACCCGGTCGATCCAGGCCTTGAGGGACGCGGGCACCGAGTAGTTGTACATCGGGACGCCGACCAGCACCGTCTCCGCGGCGCGCATCTCCGCGATCAGCGGCAGGGTCAGCGCCCACTCGCGCTCCTCGGCCGGGCCCTCGGTCAGCTCCGCCACCTCCGGCAGCGCGACCGTGCCCCGTCTCTCCACCCGGATGCCGAGGGAGACGAAGGCCGGGGACACCAGCGGGACCGGTTCGGCGGCGAGGTCGCGGTACCGGTAACCCGCGCTCCCGTGCAGACACCGCCAGGTGTCGGCGTAGAGCGCCGTCAACTGCCTGGTGACCGAGTCGCCGTGGTCGCTGGCGCTGGAGTCCAGGTGAAGCAGGGACGTCACAGGCTCACCTCCTGTCGCTGCGCGTGCATCGCGCACTCCTTTCCCGATACTTTCCGTCACACACCTATGACGTTCGGTAGTCGCGAGAGGTGACAGGGTCGTACCGGAAGCGGGAGTCAGTAGCCGTAGCGGCTCTTCAGGTGGCGCCAGAGGTCACGGAGCATCCACGCGTCGAACTCGGTGATGGAGGTGGCGGTGCCCGCCTTCATGAGGAAGCAGCACTGGCCGGTGGGCGTCCAGTCGTAGAAGTCGTCGAGGCCGAAACCGTGCCCGATCTCGTGGAGCAGGATGTGGATGTCGTCGCTGCCGAGGTTGTCCACGAGATACTCGCTGCCGATGCGCTGGCCCCAGTCGCCTCCCGCACCGCCGTCCATGCCCGCCGTGAGCCACAGGGACATGTCGTAGTGGTGGGAGGCGCCGCCGGGACAGCCGGGATAGGCGCCCGACTGGTTGAAGAAGCGGCCGCACGGCTCCGCGCACTGCGGCGCGTTCTCCCGCATGTCGCCGACGTACACGTCGACCGAGTCGTCGTCCCACTGCAGGGTGGCGCGGTCGCGGACCGCCCAGCCGACCACCTTGACCGGCACCTCGGCGTACGGCCAGCCGTCGTGACCGGCCATCACGTTCATCCACTTGCCGAACGACCTGGCCAGCGCGGCGTGGACGCGGTCGCGCAACTCCGCCGACACGGGGGCGGGGGAGTCCCAGCGGACGCAGTAGTTGATCGATCCGCCGTTGGCCATGATCTGGTCCCAGCCGAAGTTGCGGAAGCCGTACGGGTCGCGGTCGCCGGACTCGGTGTGCCGCCAGACCTCGTCGAGCGGGGTGACCAGGGCGGCGGGCGGGTTCCAGCCGCTCGGCGCGGCGGCGGTGTCGGCGAACGCCTTGACCTCCAGGAGCCCGACCGCGGCCCGTCCGCTCTCCAGCACGATCCGCAGCCGGGTGGTGGTGACGGCCGGGAACGAGGCGGTGACGTAGCCGTCCACGGCGACGGGGTAGGCGGCGGGGATGTCGGCGTAGGCGGCGCCGTCCCAGCTCTGCAGCCTCCAGGAGACCGGCTCCCGGACGCCGCCTCCGTCGTCGAAGAAGTAGACCTGCGCCGAGGAGATCGTCTGGGCGGAGGGCCAGGTCAGCAGGGCCCACTGTTCGCCCGCCTGCGGCCAGGTGCCCCAGCGGCGGTTCCGGAGGTCGTTCGAGCGCGGCGGGTCGATGCCGTCGTTGATCGCGGCGACGCTCTCCCAGGGGGAGGTGTAGGAGGCGGTCGCGGTGGCCCAGGGCGCCACGTTGCCGAGGGCGGCGTCCGAAGACGCGGGCACCAGCAGGAAGCCGGCGAGCAACGCGACAACGGCGAACAGACGCCTCATGCGGGCTCCTTCGCGGCGTCGTGGTGGTCCACGCGCCGCTGTGGGGGGTGGGGCACGGTCTCCGAGTTTTTTCGGTCCGTTTTGTGGTGTCAAGGGGTGAATTACGGTCATGTGCCGTTTGATGGGCCGAGGGCGGGTGAGATCGTCCCCCGGTGCCTGTCTCCGTGACCCGTCCTGCCAGCCGTTACGCCGCGGGCCGGCTGGGGGAGCGCCCGGCGAACCGGCGGTGAACCGGCGGAGGCATCGTTTCGTCTATCCGGCATGAGCCGCTTCCTGCCAAGCGCCGCGCGTGGCCTCCTGGCCGTCCTCCTCGTCGTCCCGCTCGCCGCCTCCGGCTGCGGGTCGCCGCCGGACGTCGCGGCTCCCGCCGCCGACACCCGCTACACGGCGACGGGGACCGTGCTGCAGAACGGGAAGCACGGGCCGCAGCTGTGCGCCTCGGTCCAGGAGTCCTATCCTCCCCAGTGCGGCGGAGCGGACATCGTGGGCTGGGACTGGAAGGCGGTCAGAGCCGAGTCGTCCGGTGGCGTCACCTGGGGGGACTACCGGGTCGTCGGCACCTGGGACGGCTCCCGGCTCACACTCACCGAACCACCCCGCGAAGCCCGTACGTCGGGAGACGGCGTATCGGGGACCGATATGACCAGTCCGTGTCCGGAACCCGCGGGCGGCTGGCGGCCGGTGGACCGGGCGAAGGCGACCGAGGAGGCCATGCGGGCGGCGATGGACCGCGCGGCGTCCGCCGACGAGTTCGCCGGCGGGTGGCTCGACCAGCACTACATGGACGGAGTCGACTCCCATGACGTCCGGACCATCGAGAAGATCGGCAACGACCCCACGCGGTATGTGCTGAACCTCATGTTCACGGGGGATCTCGCGGGGCGCGAGCGCTGGATCCGCGAGGTCTGGGGCGGCGCGCTGTGCGTGAGCGGCGCCGAGCGGACCGAGTCGGACCTCCGCGCGATCCAGCGTGAGCTGGAGGGAGAGATGGAGAGCAGGCGGTTCCTGACCCTGTCCGTGGACACCATCGGCAACCACGTCAGCGTGGGGGTATACGTCGCCACGCCGGAGCTGGGACGGGAACTCGACGACCGCTACGGGAAGGGCGCGGTGGCTCTGGAGGGCTTCCTGAAGCCGGTCGGGAGCTGAGCGCCGCCCGGCCCGGAGAACGGGAGAGCCCCGCGAGGCGGCTGCCTCGAGGGGCCGTGGGTCCGGCGGGTTCGATGGGCGTGGGCTATCCGGTCCTTGCGGATGTCGCTTTCTGTCTCTCCCTGCTCTTGTGGCTGTTACCGCGAGCCGTCGTCACCGTCCGAACTCCTCCCGGCCCCGCTCGCGCTCGCGGGTGCGCTCGCGCTCCGCGCCGCGGCCGCGTGTCTCCTCCCGGAAGCGTTCGCGTCCGCGTTCCTCCCGCATGCGTTCGCCGCCGCGGATCTCCTGGCGCATGCGCTCGCGTCCGCGCTCTTCCCGGATCGGGATCCGTTCGCGTCCGCGTGTCTCCTCCCGGAAGCGCTCGCGTCCGCGCTCTTCCCGGACCGGAATCCGCTCGCGGCCACGAATCTCCTGCCGCATCCGCTCGCGTCCGCGCGTCTCCTCCCGCATACGTTCCCGCTCCCGGACCTGCCCGGTACGGCCGTACTGGCCGTATCGGTGGCGCTCCCGTCCACGGCACCTGCCTCCGGGGCAGGGCTGCGCCGGAGCCCGCACGGACTTGGCGGTGATGCCGGCGGCGTTGGCGGACTGCGCCTGCAGCGCCACCGGGGCGGCGAGAGCCGACACGGCGAGCGTGGCGGCGGCCAGTGCTTCTCTGAGCATAGGTATCACTCCGTCGACTCCGTGATGTCACCGGGAACCCCGGCCGCACGGAGCGCGATTCGATCCATCGAACCCTGGATCCAGACCCTGGTTCTCACGCTAGGGGTAACAAACGGCACAGTCACCCATCAAGCCGCAAACAACGCCTTTCCGCATCAGAAAACGCACCTTCCCCTGGTGTGTGGCCCTGCCGTTCCTCAGGGCTCACGACCGCTTTGCGCGACGGGCGAAACCGTCACGGGGAATTGCGCGGGGTTGGTGGTGATCACACCTGCCGGAGCCGGCGCGTGCTCCGTTCCCGTCCCGGCCGTTACCGCGGATCGCCGTCCGAAGCCGCGCCGATTCCGGAGGTTGCCGTGACCGCCGTCTTCGCCGCCTGCCTGGGCGTACGCGACCACCCGCCTCGTGCGGGTCGCCGGCGCGGACACCGCCGCCGCGTCGACGAGGCAGGTCCGGGCGGCCCGCCGATGGGGACGGCCGAGCGGACTTTTCCCCGCCTTCGCCTACGCGCCCGTCCGGACACACGGCCGGTAGATCTTTCTCCAGGTTCCCGGGCAAAGCGCATAACCGGGGTACATTTGCCTATGCGTTTCGTCCCATTTGTCATGATTCTTGTTGGCATGATCGCCGGAGTCGCCTCCCCCGCGTCGGCCATCACCAATGGCTCGGTGGATCGCAACGATCACCCGCAGGTGGGAGCCCTCATCGGCGACGCGCCGGAGAGCGACGGCACGTGGGCGTACTGCTCCGGCACGCTGATCTCCCCGACCGTCTTCCTCACCGCCGCCCACTGCGGCGGTTCGGGGCAGCGGACGGCGCGGGTCTCCTTCGCCGACCGCTACGAGCCCGGGGTCAAGGTCTTCACCGGCCGCTTCGTCCGCGACCCGAGGTACACGCGCGGGCACCATCTCCATGACATGGCGGTCGTCGTCTTCCCCGCCGCGGTCCCCGGGATCAAGCCGGCCAGACTGCCCGCCCCGGGCCTGCTCGACCGGATGCGGGACGACGGCACGTTGCGGTCGACCCGGTTCACCCCGGTCGGCTACGGCGCGCTGACCCCCACCAGGAAGAAGCACGGATGGCGGTTCACCTACAACGACACGCGTAACCGGACGTCCATCTCGTTCGAGCGCCTCGGCGCCGACCTGCTCAAGCTGACGCCGGACTCGGAGCGCGGGGACGGCGGGACCTGCTTCGGCGACTCCGGCGGCCCGAACTTCCTCGGCGCCGCCGACTCCGATCTGCTCGTGGCCACGACGATCAGCGGAGTGGACGACGCCTGCAGGTCGACGAACATCGACTACCGTCTCGACACCTCCTCCGCCAGGGAGTTTCTGAGGTGGTTCGTCACCCTTCCCTGACGAGTGGCGGAGGCCGTCGCGGTCACGCCGCCTCGCGGGCCCGGGCCGGGGCGGCGCCGCCCCGGCCCGGGAACCGCCTGATCAGGACTTCGCTGCGGCCGGCTTCGCGTCCCGACCCTTGAGATCAGGGGCGGGCTCACTCTTGGCCCCGCCGGAGGCGTCCACCGGCCCGGGCACCACCTCGCCGGCGGGTGGGGCGGTGACGCTCACCGGGGTGCCGAAGCCGGCGATGTCCATGACGAGCCGGTGGCCGCCCTCCGGGAAGTCGAACTCCAGCCGGCGCACCCTGCCCTCGTCGTCCACGTCCACCCGGCCGGAAAGCGCCGAAGACCGGAACTTCGCCTCGCCTGAGCCGGATTCGTCCGTCAGCGTGAAGACGAACCGCCGCCCGCTCCACCCGGGGCCGGACGCCGCGCCGTCCTCGCGTACGTCGGTGGCCGCACGCAGCCGCTCGAGGGCCGCCTGCGGGTCCTGCGGGGCGAGCTTGACCAGGGCGGCCGTCGGCGGCGCGTTCCGCAGTCTCTCGTCGACGCGCGGCAGCGCCTCCCACTTCGCGGCGCCGGCCGGCTTCTGGTACATCAGGTCGCCGACGAAGCGGGTCTCGGACGGATCTCCGGCCTCCGCGATGACCCCGGTCCGCCGGACGGGATCGAAGGCGCCGTCCCATCTCCTGCCGTCCGACTCGACGTGGACGCGGAAGCTCTCACCACTGGTGGTGCGGAGAGCCGCGGCAACCTGGGCCTGCGCCGAGACCTGACCCGCGGGCAGCGCCGTGACGATCACGGTCACCAGTGCGGCGGCCCCCAGCGCGACGAGTGACGGCACCAGGATCCGCCTCGGCCGGGGGGCGATCGCCGGCATGAGGTCGATGCCCGCGGGCCGATCCTCGGTGGCTCTGACAAGCAACGTGCGTAGGTCTCTCTCGTTCATTTCCGGCTCCTCGTGTCGGTGTCTCACCGGAGACCACTCCCTTCCGCCTCGGCGTGGTTGACCACCAGACCGGGCGATATCAGCCGCCGCATCGCCTGCAGCCCCCGGTGGGTGTGCGACTTGACGGTCCCCACCGAGCAGCCCATGAGGTCGGCGACCTCCGCCTCGGGCAGGTCGGCGAAGAACCGCAGCACCAGAGCGGTGCGCTGCCGCGCGGGTATCCTGGCCAGCGCGTTCCTGACGTCCTCGGCCACCGCCCGCGTCTCACCCAGGTCTTCCGCGCTCGGCAGACCGGGGTGCTCGGCGCGCGGGATCTCCCGCCGCCATCGGGCCCGCCACCAGGAACGGTGGGTGTTGACCAGGATGCGCCGCAGGTAGGCGTCGGGCTCGCTGCCGGTGTCCAGCCGATGCCAGACCTTGTACAGCTTGCCGAGGCCGGTCTGCACCAGATCCTCGGCGGCGTGCCAGTCTCCCGTCAGCAGCACCGCCGTTCGCAGATGATGGTCGCCCCGGCGCCGTACGAACTCCTCGAAATCCGCGTCCACCCGGTCTCCTCTCGTCGGCGGATGCCACCCCGACACGCCCTGAGGCCCGATCCGGGTTGACGAGAAGCGGGGAATTCGCACGAATCCGGGCCGCCCCGGTTCGGACCTCGGCTGAACCGGTGCAGAGAGCGCATTCCCTACCTGTAAGTTTCACGGTCCGGCGAGACGTTCGCACACTTCACGGGCGTACGGGACACACCCCGTGCTTGACCCCCGCCGGGGGCGGAACCACACTCCGCTGGAGTGTTACCCCCTCCGCGCACCACCTTGAGCGGTCCGCATCCCCGGCATCTCCCGTGCCGGTCCCTGCGAGGGAATGTTAACGCCAACATCCGGGAGCCGATCCGAACCGGAGCGTGCGGGCGCGGACCGGCACCGGAGACCATGAGGAGGAGACATGACGCACGACCAGAATGGGCCGGTGAGCGGTGAGCGAAGGGCGCTCAGCCGGCGGTCCGTCCTGACGACGATAGGAGCCGTGCCGGTCATCACGGCCACGTCGGCGGTCCTGGGAGCCACCGAGGCCTCGGCGGCCACCGCGACCGTCAATCCGTCGGCGCAGCGGCAGACGATCAAGGGCTTCGGCGGTATGACCCACGCGGCCTGGGCCGGCGACCTGACGGCCGCCCAGCGGGACACGGCGTTCCAGACCGGCGAGGGCAAGCTGGGGTTCTCGATCCTGCGGATCCCCGTCGGCGAGAGCTCGGCCGACTTCGGCCGTGACCTGGCGACGGCGAAGCGCGCGGTCGAGCTCGGGGTGACCGTCTTCGCGTCGCCGTGGAATCCCCCCGCCAGCATGATCGAGACGTTCAACCGCAGCGGCCAGACCAACGCCAAACGCCTCCGGTACGACCAGTACGCCGCGTACGCGACGCATCTGAACTCCTTCAGCACGTACATGAAGAACAACGGCGTGAACCTGTACGCCATCTCCGTGCAGAACGAGCCCGACTACGCGCACGACTGGACGTGGTGGACCACCACCGAGATGGTGAAGTTCCTGCGGGAGAACGCCGGCTCGATCAACACCAGGGTCATGGCGCCCGAGTCCTTCCAGTACGTGAAGAGCATGTCGGACCCGATCCTCAACGACGCCACGGCGCTCGCCAACACGGACATCATCGGGGCCCACCTCTACGGCACGTCCTACTCGAACTTCCCCTACCCCCTCTTCAAGCAGAAGGGCGCGGGCAAGGAACTCTGGATGACCGAGGTGTACTACCCCAACAGCACCGACTCGGCGGACACCTGGCCCCAGGCGCTCGACGTGGGCGAGCACATGCACCGCGCCATGGTGGAGGCCGAGTTCCAGGCGTACGTCTGGTGGTACATCCGGCGCAGCTACGGCCCCATGCGCGAGGACGGCCAGCTCAGCAAGCGCGGCGCCATCATGGCGCAGTTCGCCAGGTTCGTCCGCCCCGGGTACGTGCGGATCGACGCGACGGCGAACCCGGCGACGAACGTCTACGTCTCGGCGTACCGGAGCGGCGACACCGTCGTCATCGTCGCCATCAACAAGAACACCTCCCCGGTGAGCCAGCAGTTCAGCGTGGCGGGCGCCGGCTCGGCCGGTGTCTCGTCGTGGGTGACCGACGGGAGCAGGAACGTCGCGCCCCAGTCGGCGACCACCATGTCGAACGGCTCCCTCACCGTCACGCTTCCCGCGCGCAGCATGACGACCTACGTGACCAGCCTCAGCGGCTCCTCGCCCTCCGCGACGCCCACGGTCACCCCCACCGTGACGCCCTCCCAGTCGCCGAGCCAGTCGCCCTCCCAGTCGCCCAGTCAGTCGCCCACCGGCGGCACCGGCGCGGCACGGGTCGCCTACACGATGAACACCTGGAGCAACGGCTTCACCGCCAGCATCAGCATCACCAACACCGGGTCGTCGACGATCAACGGCTGGACGCTGGCGTTCACCCTGCCCTCCGGACAGACCATCACCTCGGGCTGGAACGCCACCTACTCGCCCTCCAGCGGCCAGGTGAGCGCCCGCAACGTCGACTACAACGGCACGCTCGCCCCCGGGGCCACCGTCGACATCGGCTTCCAGGCGAGCCACACCGGCAACACGTCCAAGCCGACCTCCTTCACCCTCAACGGCGTTCCCTGCACCGTGGTCTGACCGGCACCCTCGTCTGACCGGCACCGCGGCCCCTCTCCCAGGAGAGGGGCCGCACCCGCCGGGTCACCAGGGGCGTACGAGCCGGGCGGGATCGAACCGGCCGTTCACCCGGGGGCCGGGCGGGTAGTTCAGAGTGATCTCGGTCAGTCTCCGCCCGGCCAGGTCGTCGCGGACCGCGCGGTAGCGCTCCGCGGCCCCGGACGCCCGGGAGTGCGGAGCGAGCGGGTGCCCGCCCAGGGCCCGCCCGTACCGGCTCACCTCCTCGACCCAGGCGGCGGGCTCCAGCAGGCCCGCGGCGGGCCGGGCCGCCCACCGGTGGACACCGGTGGACACGGGAAGGACCATGACAGCCGGAGCCGTGGAGGGGGAGAGGCGGCCGGCGAAGAACTCGTCGGCCCATCGTTCCGCCGCGTCCACCGCCGTCAGAGCGGGCAGCGGATCAGGCGCGTCCGGCGCGAGCCCCTGATCCAGCAGGAAGGCCGACCGGGTCACGAACTCCCCCGAGAGCCGCGGCAGCCGCTCCCGCACGTCGGCGACGAGGGTGAGCCCGTGCACGGGGAACCGCTCGCATCCGGTCATCCGCAGCCACGGCGTGCCGTCGCGGGGTCCCGCGCCCGGCCGCACCACCCGCAGCGCGCAGAACTCCACCGTCCTGAGGTACGCCGCGGCCTCCTCGGGCCCCGCCCCGCAGCCGGGGCAGGTGACGACCTCGACGGTGAGCGGGGGAGGGAAACGCGCCGTGCGGAGGAATCCCTCGGCCTCCCGGGTGGCGAGCCGGCGGAGGATCTCACCGGCCGATAGATCGCCGGAGGCGGCCGTTCGCCTCCGGTCCGCGGTCAGGCCGCGCGTCAGGCCCGCGACGCCCAGATCGGCCAGGGCCGCCCGAGCGTCACCGGTCAGCAACGCCCTGTCGGCGGCGGGCAACCCCGAGTCGATCCAGCTCGTCACCGCCGCCCGCCGCAGCGGACCGGCGAGATCCGCACGCGCGCCGGTTGCAGGCCCCGTTCCGCGCCCGTTCTCAGGGCCGGTTCCGGCGCCGCTCGCGACATCGGCTCCCAGCAGGAACGCCGCCGCCCACAGTTCCGCCGCGGTGCCCGGCGCCGTTCCGGCCTCCGCCAGGGCCCGCGCCCGGTCGCGGCCGCCGGAGGACGCGAGGTATTCCTCCAGACCTCCCAGGACGTCCGCCTGGTCGAGACCGAGCACGCCGCACCAGTCGCTCCATCGCCCGAAGGGATGCCGGACGAACTCCTCGCTCGTCGGCCGCAGAAAGCCGAGGAAGCAGGTGCCGAAGGCGTAGGTCACGGAGAAGTCCCAGGTGGAGGCGCCCTCCGCGCGCATCACCGCGCCCTTGTCGAAGCGCGGCGGCTCCCGCCAGCGGTCCGGGAGGAGGTCCGCGCTGGGCAGCAGGACCGTGGCGCGCCGCACGCCGTGATCGGTGTTGCCGGCGACGCTCGCGACCTCGTCGTGGTCGAGCAGGTGGGGCACGGCCGCCAGGACGAGGTGGTCACGCTCACGGAGGAAGAGATCGATCACCGTGTCGTCGTCGCGGATGTGGTCGGGAACTCCCGCCAGGTAGTCGCCGAGCTCCTTGGCCAGGCCGACCGGCAGGACGAGCCCCTGCGTGGGGACCCACTCGCCGGGGACCAGCCGCGCCCACGAGGCGCCGCCGGCCGCCGCCTGGCGGATCGCGTAGGAGTTGTAGGGCGAGTTCCAGTGGGCGTAGAGGGCGAGCGCGTCGTCCGGGCGGGCCGCGACCGCGGCCCGCAGATGGGCGGAGAACCCGTCCACGAGGAGCACGTCGTCCTGGAGGACGAGATGGTGGGTCGCGTCCGGGCTCCAGGCCGTCCACGCGCGCTTCGCCGTACGCAGCGGGCTGGGAAACGAGCCGGGGTCGGGGTCGGGGACCGGCACGAGCCGCAGCGGAGCGCACGCCTCGGCGATCCGGGGAATCCTGTCCCCTCTGGCCGGGTGGTACATGACGGCGACGCTGATGCGCGGGAACCCGGAGGAACCGTCGAGCCGATCCGTCATCGCTCCTCACTTTGGGTGGTCTCCGCCGAGGGCAGCCACCGGACGCGCCGGCCGATCCGGGCCGCCTCGCTCTCCAGGAGGTCCACCGCCCACCGGGGATAGGCGCGCAGGGAGGGGGCGAGCAGGCAGAGATCGAAGGTGGCGGGCTCCAGCAGCGTGCGGAAACCGTGCAGCGGCAGCACCTCGATGCCGGGGAAGTTCCGGCGCGCCTCCTGCGCGAGTCCGGGATCCGGCTCGACACAGAGGTCGCCGCCGTTCACGGCGTACAGGCAGTCGGCCCCGAACAGGGCCGTGGCGGGGCCGGGATCGACCGGCGGGCCGGACGGCCGGAGCCGGGCCAGGCCGATCCGGTTCCGGTACGCGGCCCGCAACTCGGCGAGCCGCGGATGGAGCTCGTGCGCCCAGCAGACCGTGGAGACCTCGACGACCGGATCGGGGTGCTTCCGCAGCAGGAGCGCGGCGTGCTTCTCGTAGCTGGGGCGCAGCGCGGCGAGGTCGCGGGTGTGCGGGATCTCGACGCAGGCCGCCCGGCGGGCCAGGGTGAACCTCAGCCCCTTCTCGTACAGGCGCCGGCCCAGCTCGACGTCCTCACCGCTCCAGCCCACGAAGTCGTCGTCGAAGCCCCCGGCCAGGTGGAAGTCCGCGGCGCCGACGGACACGTTGCCGGTCCAGTAGAAGATCCACGGAGCGGCGTACCGGTCGATGTCCTCTCCGAGGCTCCGGTAGCACGGCTCCCGCATGTCCCGGTGCCGCCCGCTCCGGGTGAACCGGTCGATCAGCTCGTCGGGGGGCTCGTCGAGATCGCCGGTGGAGACCCGGTTCGCCGGGTCGTGGTCGTAGCCGAAGATGTAACCGATCACGGCCCGGCCGCCGCCCTCGTGCGCGGCCAGGTGCCCGCTCAGCAGGTGGCGGGAGGCGAGCATCCCGCTGTCGAGGAACACGAGGATCCGCCCCTCGGCCCGCGCCGCGCCGAGGTTGCGTGCCTGCCCGGCCCGGAAGCCGAGGTCCCGCTGGTAGACGTATCCGATCCGGAGGGTCCCGGCATGGCCCTCGGCCACGAGCCGGGTGTCGTCACTCGACCCGTCGTCGGCGACGATCACCTCGTACCGGTCGCGGGGCATGTCCTGGTCGGCCAGGGAGCGCAGCGTGCGGTCCAGCTCCCGCGCCCGGTTGTAGGTGGGGATGACGACCGACACCTCCGGTGCGCCGTGCCCGGCCGGCCGCTCAGCCAACGAGGGCCTCCTTCGCCAGGCTGGTGTCCAGCACCGAGGAGACGGGAGGCAGCGAGCTCATGCCCCGGGCCCGCAGACCGGCGTAGACGGGACCCGCCAGCCGGTCGGGGTCGATCGAGCCCAGGCCGCGATCACCGGCGGAGCCGCGGATGAGCGCGCCCTGCACCTCGTTCTCCCGCCGGGCCGCCGCCGGGTCGAGCCCGAGGTCCTTGCCGTACTTCTCCACGGCCAGCCTGGTCCCGAGCGCCGGGTCCTTCAGGTTCTGCCGGTATCCGCGGATCACCGCGCGCAGGTAGCCGACGAAACGCGCCCGGTCGGCGGCGAGGTCGGCGCGCCTGACCGCCATGACGAGCGCGTAGTCGGGCATGCCCAGCTGTCCCTGGGTCACGCTGACCACGCGTACGCCCTGCTGCTCCAGCGCGATCGGCTGGGCGGTGACGTAGCAGGCCATGACGTCGCAGTCCCCCTTGGTGAGCGCCGTGGTGCCGGCGCCGACCGGAACCCGTTCGTACCGGACGGGCAGTTTGTTGACCTTCAGGATCGCCTCCACCATCACCTCCGCGCCGGGGGACAGGCCGATGCGCCGGCCCACGAGATCCTTGGCGGTGCGCACCGGGTTGGACGCGAGGCTGACGAAGCCGCCCGGGCTCTCCTGGAAGACGGCGCCGATCGCGACCAGGTCGGCCTCGCTCTCCCGGGCCTTGACGAGGGCGCCGAAGTCGACCAGTGCGACGTCCGCGCCTCCCGCGGTGACGACGCTGACGGCGTCGGGGATGTTCGGCCCGCCGGCGAGAAGCGGCGCCGACAGTCCTTCCTCCTTGAAGTACCCCTGTTCCTCGGCGATGTAGAAGCCGGCGAACGTCACGGTCTTCAGCCAGGATAACTGGGTACGCACCACCTTCCCGCCGTCCGCGGACCCGCCGCCCGGCGACGGAGAACACGCCGTGAGCAGCCCCGCGGCGCTCATTCCGCCGAGGGCCACGGTGGTGCGCAGGAACCCGCGCCGGGAGAACTGGTCCACTATGAGTCCGTCCTTTTCTTGGTGCTGTTTCAGTGCTTGTGCAGGGAGAGGCGGGCGCGGGTCCTCCGCTCGGCGAGGTCCATGACCTCGTACGCGAGCAGGGAACTGGCCAGCGAGGTCAGCAGGATCGCCCACACCGTGGGCGTGTCCAGGAGCCCCTGGGAGCGCGCCAGCAGAGCGCCGAGCCCGTCGTTGGCGGTGAGGAACTCCGCGGTGAGCGTGGCGAGCACCCCGACACAGGAGGTGAGCTTGGCCGCCTGCACCAGTTCCGGCAGGGCGACGGGAAGCGAGACGTGCCACAGGAGCCTGCCCCGGCCGCCCCCGGTGACCCGGACGACGTCGGCGAGGGCGGGCGGGATCCGCCACAGCGCGGCGCCGACCAGGGCGAAGGAGGGAAAGAAGCTGAGGATCGCCGCGGTGGCCACCGCGGCCGGCCCGCCGTAGCCGAAGAACGTGGCGATCAGCGGGCTCAGGGCGAGCACCGGCACGCACCGCATGATCATTCCGGCGGCGCGGGTGAGCGGCTCCACCATCGGGAGGAGGTGCGAGACGATCGCGAGCGCCGTGCCGGACGCCAGTCCCAGCGCGGTGCCGGCGACGGCACGCGACACGGTGAGCGCCAGCGCGCCCGGGTCCGCGACCTTGGCGGCCAGGCTCTCCGCCACCCTCGCCGGATCGGGCACCAGCAGCGCCGGCACGGCGCCGCTCGCGCGCACCAGGACCCAGGCAACGGGGAGGACGACCAGGACGACGCCGTATCCGAGCAGCCGGTGCGCACCTGCGCGGCTCATGCGGCGCTCCCGGTGGTTCCGCGGCGGCGGTGGACCGTCCGGGCCAGCCGGGCGAACACCGCGTAGACGATCGAGGACATCCCGACGACGAGCACGCTGACCGTCGCCACCAGGTCGTCCTGCCCGTCCCGCAGCCCCGAGACCAGCAGGACGCCGAGCCCGCGCTCGGCGCCGAACCACTCGCCGATGAGCGCTCCGAGAAGGGCTCCGGGCACGGCGAACTTGATCCCTTCGACCACGTACGGGAGAGCGCCCGCCGCCTCGACCAGGCGCAGGCGGCGCCACCGCCCCGCGCCGTGCACGGCGAGCAGGTCGCGCAGCCCCCGGGGGACGGCCTTCAGCCCGGCCTCGGCCGCGGAGAAGACCGGCAGGGCCACGCTGATCGCGGCGGCGATCACCGGTATGGCCTCGCGTTGCACGGACGAGGTCAGCAGCGGCCCGAGCGCGACCAGCGGAAGGGCGTAGCAGATCAGCATGAGGAGCTGGAGCGGCCCGCGCGCTCCGGCCGCGGCGCCGGCCGACCAGGCCGCCACGACCGCGAGTGCGGTGCCGGCGACCAGGCCGTACGCGGCCTCCAGCAGGGTGACGCCGGCCGCCTCGGTCAGCAGCTCCCGGCGGCCGGTCAGCACGGGCCAGATCGACGCCGGGCCGGCGGCGCCGAACCGGTCCCACACCAGCAGGGCGGCGGACACCAGCAGCACCCCGCCCAGGAGGGCCGTGGCCGTCCGGTGAGCGCGGCCGCGGAGAGCTGGACTAGGCATCGAGCGCCTCGACACACTCCTGTACGGCGTGCCGGAACGTCTCGTCCGGGACCTCGGGCCGGGGGCGTGCCATCGGCACCGTGATCTCCCTGACGATGGTGGACGGGCGACCCGACATGACCACGACGCGGTCGGCCAGCAGCACCGCCTCCTCGACCGCGTGGGTGATCAGAACGGTGGTCGGGCGGACGACGGTCCAGACGCGTTCCAGCTCACGGTTCAACCGGCGCCGGGTGATGGCGTCGAGTGCCCCGAAGGGCTCGTCCAGGAGCAGCAGCGACGGCTCCATGACCAGCGCCCGCGCCAGCGCGACCCGCTGGCGCATCCCGCCGGACGCCTCGTGGGGGCGCAGGTGGGCGAGGCTCGCCAGGCCGACGAGCTCCAGGATCTCGTCGACGCGCTCCCGGTCCGGCCGCCGTCCCGCGACGCGGTAGGCGAACTCCACGTTGCGCCGCAGCGAGGCCCAGGGGAGGAGCGCCGGGTCCTGGAAGGCCATGCCGATGCGGTGTTCCCGCGCCAGCCGGTCCGGTGGACCGCCGCAGCAGGTGATCGTGCCGTCGGTGGGCGTCTCCAGCCCGGCGATCATCCGGAGCAGCGTCGTCTTCCCGCAGCCCGACGGGCCGATGATCGCGAGGAACTCCGAGGTGCGGACCTTCAGGCTGACGTCGTGCACGGCCCGCACGGCCCGCCGGCCGGAACCGTAGCTCTTGGACAGCGCCTGGCCGTGGATCGCCACATCGCTCCCGGCCGTCGAGGCTCCGTCGTCGTGTGCGCTCACCGAGCGGCCCCGTGCGCGAGGCGGACGCCCGGCCATCGGTCGCCGGGAGGGCCGGCCTCCTCCACGTAGGACTGCCACCTCGACCGCAGCAGCCGTTCGGCCGCCGCGGCGACCGGGTTGAGCTCGCAGCGCGGTTCGTCCGGCCGGGTCTCCCAGGCGATCTGCTCGCGCACCCCGATCCAGGCGTCCTGTTCCTGGATCCGGGCGAGCACCAGACGGCGGAAGAACGGCTCGGCGAACTGGCGCAGGCGCCTGGTGCCCCGCCGGGCCTTGATGTACAGCGTGATGTAGACGGCGACCCGGTCCCGGCTCTCCGGCCGGAAGAAGGCCCACACCACCATCCCGTCCCCGAGACGCGCGTGGTGGTGGGGATAGTCGTAGTACACCTCCAGCGGGTAGGTCACCGTGGAGGCGTCACGGTCGGAGCCGAGCAGCATCCGGAGCGTACGCTCCGCCCGGCTCTGCCCGCTGGTCACCTCGTACGCCCCGAAGACGCGGCGCTCGTCGCTCTCGAGGTCGCGCAGGCGCAGCCGTGACCAGGGCTGATACTTCCGGTGCAGGTGGAAGTGGGTGTAGTCCATCCCGTTGACCAGGCCGACGCCGTAGTGGTTCGGAAAGACCCGGTCCTGCCGGAACGAGAACCACTCGCCGCCGTCCCACTGCGAGGTGTCCGGCGGCTGCGGAGGCAGCGGGTCGGCGGGCTCGGGGACGAACCAGACGAGGCCGCTGCGCTCGACGACGGGAAAGCTCCGCACCCGCAGGCGGGGAAGCGGCGCCTCCTCCTCCCAGTAGGGGATCCGGGCGAGCGCGCCGTCCGGGCCGTACTCCCATCCGTGGTAGGGGCAGACGATGCGGCAGTCACGCACCTCGCCCTCGTGGAGCGCGACGCGGCGGTGCGCGCAGGCGTTGTCGAGACAGTGGACCGCACCGTGAACGTCACGGAAGACGACGAAGGAACGGCCGAGGAAACGGACCTCCCTGGCCTGTTCCGGACCCAGTTCGTCGCTGCGGCAGGCCGGATACCAGCAGCGGGGGTCCACACCGATGTCGCAGAGGTTGCTCAATCTTTCTCCTGTTGTGCGTTCACGCGGCGGCACGGATCAGGCAGCGCTGCAGCCAGCGGTCCGTGCCGTCGTAGCGCGGTCGGTAGGCGGTGCGGCCGTGAACGAGGTGGGTGTTGTCGATGAGCAACAGGTCCCCGGTCCGAAGGGTGACCGTGACGGTCCGCTCCTCGATCCCCGCGCGCAGCGCCCGCAGCGGCCGCTCGTACTCCTCACCGGCCGCGCACAGCGCCTCGGCGTAGTTGAAGCGGAGCCGGCCTCGCCACTGCGACGCCACCGGTTTGGGTTCGGTGAGCGTGCCGCCGGGCAGGCGGAAGGCGAAGGCCGGCTCGGCCAGCGCCCGGCGGGTGCCGGGGTCGAGCCCCGCCCACACGTCGAGCAGGTCGCAGACCAGCGTGCCGACCCTCTCGTCCGCACGCAGGCAGAGCAGGACGAGGGCGTCCGGGGTGTTCGGACGGAACGCCGTCTCGGTGTGCATCTCCAGGTACACGGCGTTGCTGGCGTTCTGCCGGGACGCCTCCCCGCGGAGCGGGTACAGGTTCTGCACCCGCGCGCCCGCGTGCCAGTCCGCGAAGGAGATCACCTCGCCGACCAGGGACGCGAGCGCGAGCAGCGGCGACTCGGTCCCGATGGGGTGCCCCAGCTCGGCGTAGGGGCGGTCGGGCGTCGGCGGAAGGACCGGCGGCACCCGGACCCCGGTGACGTGCAGGAGGCCGGCCTCGCCCAGGGTCCGGCCGAACCGCGTCGCGGCCCGCGCCAGCTCGGGCCCGAGGCCGTACGATCGCTCATCGCCGCCTACGGCGGTGTCCGCGGGCAGGGTCAGCAGCGCCCGGCGGTGCGGGCCGGGCTCAGGCAAGGCTGAATACCCCCGAGAAGACGGGGAGCCGGTGGTGCTCGATGATCTCGTTGAACCTCACGTGCACGCGGATGAGCTCGTCGAGGTCGTAGACGAAGGGAATCCGCTGCTGCTTGACCACGAACGCGGTGAAGACCGTGGGAGAGGGCACGACCCCGAGTTCGGCGATCGTCTCCAGTCCACGCAGGGTCTCCTCGGGCGGCTCGATCCCCGCGAGCAGGCAGCTGCCGACGTTTCCGGCGCCGAACACCTCCACGGCGTCGGTGAAGATGTCCACGTAGTCCGCGAAGGTGATGTCGGCCTTGTATCCGTGGATGAGGCGCCGCCGGTAGTCCGCGTTCACCACCTCGATCCCGCTGTTGAAGCGGGAGACGCCCGCGTCGCGCAGGGTGGTGAGGTAGTCGATCCGGCGGGCCCGGTTCCCGATGAGGCTCGGCGGGATGACCTGCGAGACGTAGATCCCCTCCGTGTAGCCGGCGTCGCGCAGCGCCGTGGCCATCCGGCAGTGGCGCTCCAGCTCCAGCGCCTCGTTCGTGATGCTGCCGGTGCACAGCCAGACGATGTCGTACTTGGTGCGGAAGTCCTCCGCGTGGTCGTCGACGTAGCGGAGGCACTCGTCGAAGTTGGCCTTGTAGCTCCCGGTCTTCGTCTGCTGGATGGCGAGCACCTCCCACTCGCTCTCCTTGAAGCAGAAGTCGCAGGAGTACGCGCAGTAGGTGTGGTAGTCGAAGACGAAGCTGCGGGTGCCGTTCTCGCGGAGCAGCCCGAAGTTGTACATGCCGGTGGGCGCCCGGTCGTCGTCGACGAACTGCTCGCAGGCCACCTCGCGCTCCTCGTCGTTGATCAGCGCGCTGAGCCGGGTGCCGTCGAAGCAGAAGGGGGAGGCCTGGTTCACCCGTACGGTGATCTTCTTGCGGAAGCCGGGGCCGCTGATCACGATCTCGATCCGCGGCAGCACCTGGCCGAGGATCGGCAGCCGGATGTCCGTGGTGGCGAAACGCACTCCGTCCCGGAGGGCGCCGAGCCGGAACACCTCCTCGATCCGCACGAGATCGAGATTCTTCAACGTCAGCGGGATGTGGGAGTCACGAGCGGCCGCACGTCTCATGAGAGTCCTTCGGGAAGGGGAACTACCGGGCCGTGGGAGTCATTTGTCCAGGATGCGGAGGGCGTTCTCGCCGAGCAGGGCGCGGCGCAGGTCCTCGGGCAGGGACGCCAGAACCGGCTCCCACTCCTCCCGCGGCCGGAAGGGCGTGCCGGGGTGGGGGAAGTCGGTGGCGAGGAGCACCCGGGAGCGGAGTTCTCCGGGGAGCCGGTCGAGACGCTCGCCGAGGCCGGTCGAGAAGAAGAAGGCGTCGCGGTCGTACAGGTAGTGCCGGGGCGGGTGATCGGGGGTGTCGCGCCCGGTCTCCCGCAGCGTCTCGAACGACTCCTGCGCGCGCTCCAGCCAGGCGGGCAGCCAGCCGATGTTGCACTCGTGGAAGGCGAACCGCAGGTCCGGGAAGCGGTCGGGGACCCGCGCGTCGAGCAGCCCCGCCAGGAAGAGCTGACCGGGCAGGATCTCGTTGACGTGGTTGAAGAACGCGCCGGCGCCGGGCGCGCGCACGCTGGTCGGGAGGGGCAGCGGCAGCAGGTGCGGCACGGCGACCTTGTGCAGGTGGATCACCAGGCCGTGGTCCTGCGCGGCCGCCCAGAACGGGTCGAGCCGGGCGTCGAGGACCGTCACCCCGTGGGGAAGCATCACGTGCCGGAAACCCGCCCCGGCGAGCGCGGCCACCTCCTGCGGAAACGGCGCCTCGGGGGACAGCGCCAGCTGGCCCACCGGGACGAGCCTGCCGGGGGCCGCCGAGGCGAAGTCCGTCATCCAGCGGTTGTAGGCGCGCAGGTGGGCGACCGCGTAGGGAGAGGCGCAGTCCACCTCTCTGGGCCAGATCAGCCCGAGGGACGGGAAGAGCAGCGTGGCCTCGACGCCCTCGGCGTCCAGCCACCGCACCCGTGCCTCACCGTCGTAGGACGCCGGTGGGCACGACTCCATGAAGGGGGCGTACTCCGCGCGTTCCAGGGTGTTCCATTCCACGATGGGCTGGGCCGGGTCGTAGGGGACGCCGCCGAGCCGGCGGATGAGCCGGGAGGGACTCCCGTCGATCAGGAGGCGGTCGCCGTCGGACGGATCACGCTCCACCCGCAGGCAGGTCTCCCGGAACGCGGGGTCGACGTACTCCTCCCACAGTGTCCCGGGTTCGATGACATGGCCGTCCGCGTCGACGACCGGGTAGCCGTTCCACATGCTTTGCGTCCTCGCGTCGGGGAGCCCGGCCCGCTACGGCTGGGCGGCGGGCCGGCTGAGCGCCTTCTGGTAGTCGTCGGGGTAGTTCGCGTAACGCCGATCGGAGACCAGGCGGCCGGTCTCCCGGTCGCCGTCCAGCAGGCGGGTGGTGACGAGCATGCGTTGCAGCCAGCGATCGGTCCCGTCGTAGCTCGGGACGATGGCGTTGCGCCCGTGGACGACCCGCGAGTTGTCCAGGACGAGCAGGTCTCCCGTGACCAGCGGGACGTCGGCGGCGACGGCCAGGACCCGCCGGGTCAGCTCGTCCAGCGTCCGCTGCGACTCCTCGTCGATCGCGACCAGGTCGCCGACGTACTCGACCACCCGCGTGCCGTCCCGGTAGCTGATGATCGGCTGCGGCTCGGTGAGCCCGCGCCCGTCGATGACGACCACCGGGTTGTCGGTCTCGAACGCGTACCGTGCCTGGGCGAGCACCGCCAGGTCGGCGTCGTCCAGGGCGTCGACCACCCGGGTGATGTCGGCGACCCGCGTCTTGGCCTGACCGGTCGGGTCGCCCCGCAGACAGAGCAGGGCGAGATAGTCGGGGGACACGTCGCGGAAGGGCGTCTCGGTGTGCAGGAGGAACTCCACCGCGTTGGATCCGAACTGCAGATCGCGGTGGGCCCGGATCGGGTACTTGTTGTGGACCAGATGCCCGGAGTCCCACTCCAGGTAGCTGAACGGCTCGCCGAGAAGGTCCACCACGCCGGCGAGCAGCGCCTCGGTGCCCACAGCGGCGAGGTCGGGCAGCGAGGCGAAGGACCGTCCGGGCGTGGGCGGCAGATCGTGGACGATCGGCAGGTTGCGGAGGAGCAGCGCGCCGGGCGCGCGGCGGATCCGGAGGGCCTCCACCGCGGCGCGCACCCGTGCGGGGACCACGTCCCGTCTCCCGCGGACCTGCGCCAGGAAGGTCTCGAACTCGTCGTACGGATTGGCGTCGACGGAGCCGATGCCGGCGCGCAGGGCCTCCCTCTCCGCGTCCGTAAGCTCGACGACGGGGATCTCTGTCAGCGGCTCAGTTGATTCGGACATGGCGGAAATCCCTT
Organism: Microbispora amethystogenes; assembly: GCF_016863015.1. GTDB lineage: Bacteria > Actinomycetota > Actinomycetes > Streptosporangiales > Streptosporangiaceae > Microbispora > Microbispora amethystogenes. Next base: position 111,228 of record NZ_BOOB01000001.1, read on the forward strand.
CCGTAGCGGAGGGGTGCGCGTGCCGGGGTGGTCATTCCCGCCCGGGCCCTCCGTATATCGGGGTGGAAAACCGGGGCTGAGTCGATCGGTATTTCGAGAGGCGCGGGCCATGCCATCTCCGATGGCACACCTCCTCCGATTGCACACGCAGCCGGCCCGGCGGCCGGTTTCACCGGAGTTGATTAAACAGTTCCCCCTTTGCGGCGTCATTGGGGGAAACCCTGAAACGCCGTGGGCCGGACGCGGATCGTCACCCGGGCGTCCGCCTGCCGGTGCTCACGCGCAGCGCGAGCTCGGTGCGGCTGCGCACCCCGAGTTTCCGGTAGACGCTGGACAGATGGCTCTCCACCGTCTTCACGCCGATCGCCAGCTCCTTGGCGATCTCCTGGTTGGTCCGGCCCTCGGCCGCCAGCGCGACGACCTGCGCCTCCGACACGGTCAGGCGGTCGGGTGCGGAGAGCCGCGGCCGCGGCTCACCCCGCCCTGCCCACCACTCGGCGCCGATCTTGGTGAAGACCCTGGACGCCCGTTCCATGGTGCGCCGCGCGGCCTCCCGGCGGCGCAGGCGGCTCTGTGACCTGCTGAGCGCGAGCAGGGTGCGGCCGAGCTCGAAGGGCATGCCGGCGGCGGAGAACTCGGCCACAGCGGCCTCCAGCTCGGCGGCTCCCCGTTTCGGCGATCCGGTGGCGGTCAGCAGCACGCCGTGCGCCCGGGCGGCGAGGCCCCGGCCCAGCGGCCGGTCGACGACGCGCAGGTGCCGCTGGATCCTCTCGACGCGCTCGGCCGCCTGCTCGTACTGTCCGACCTGCACCAGCGCCTCGACGTGGTCGGCGCCCGCCGTCGGGCAGACCACGTCGGGGACGACGCCGAGAGAGCGGGACGTCTGCTCGACGGCGTCCAGGTGCCGGACGGCCGACATCGGATCGCCGTCGGACAGGTCGACGAAGCCGAGCAGCGCGCGCACCGAGAGCGCGGCCAGCCTGTTGCCCGAGGCCTTGGCGATCCGCAGCCCTTCAGCGGCCAGCAGCCGGGCCCTGCCCAGCTCGCCGTGCATGGCGAGCAGGAGTGCCTCGGCGAACAGGGCGGCGGACGTGGGGACGCCGGTCGCCTCCACCGCGCGTGCGGCCAGGTCCGCGTAGCGCGCCGCCGCGCGCAGATCACCGGCGAGGCACTCCACCTCGGCGGCCCAGGCCATCCCCCAGTCGGCGCAGGCCACGGTGCCGGTCTCGACGGCCGCGGTGCGCAGGGCGGCGAACACGGCCCGCGCCTCGGGCAGGTCCCCCAGGCAACGGCACAGGAAGCCGTACAGGTGCGGGCCCACGAGAGGCCGGCGATCCACGGGGTTGTGACAACGAGGCGCGGGCATGGCCGCCGGGGGCGGGGCGCCGCGCATGAGCTCGATCGCGGACAGCACGGCGACGGCCTCGCCGCGCGCGTCCTCGTTCCCGGCCGCCTCGGTGAGGCGCAGCAGTTCCCTGGCGTGTCCCTGGGCGGCGGCGAGATCGCCTCTGTGCACGCAGTAGTACGTCAGGCCGGCCGTGATCGGGATCAGCAGGTCGGGCCGCCCGGCGGCCTCGGCGCGGCCGCGCTCCAGACGCGTGATCGAGCCCGGGACGTCGCCCGAACCAAAAGCCGCCTGTCCCAGGAGGAGGAGCATCTCCGCCCGGACCGGCCCGGGCGGGCAGCGGCGCAGCGCGTCCTCCAGGACGACCAGGGCCCGCGATCCGTCTCCTCCGGAGATCAGGTGACCGGCGGCGTCGCGCCAGCGGCGCAGGCCGAGCTCGCGCTCCCCGGGAGAGGTGAGCCGGGCGGCGTGCGCCGTCATGTCGCCCGCGGTGAGCGGGTCGCCGCGGGCGGCCGTCAGTGCGGCGGCGGCGGCGAGCGTGTCGGCCACGACCGGGTCGGTACGGCCGGCCGTCGCGGCCAGGTGCCGCGCGCGTTCCTCCACGTCGGTCACCACCCGGGCGAGCCGCTGATGCATCTCCCGGCGTCGCAGCGGCCCCGCGACCTCGAACACCACGTTCCGGAACAGCGGGTCGCGGAAGCCGAGGGACTCGTGTTCGAGCACGACGAGTCGCCGGTTGATCGCCTCCGCCAGCCCCGTCAGCGAGCCGGTCACGGTCCGGACGAGAGCGATCGTGGGCGTCTCGGCACAGGCGACCAGCAGCACCGCCTCCGCCGCCGCCGGAGGCAGCGCGCGGACGCGCCCGCGGAGCAGGTGCCGCAGGCTCTCCGGCAACGGGAGGTCGCCGGACGGATAGGACCGCTCGCTCCAGGCCCGGGCCGTCTCCAGGCCGAACAGGGGATTGCCGCCGCACGCCCGGTGCAGCCAGCGCAGCAGGGGCCGGGGAAAGGCCGTGCCGTAACGGCTCTCCACCACGGCGGCCAGGGCGAGGGGAGCCAGGGGCCCGACCTCCCAGCAGGTGACCCGTTCGGGGGGCAGCACCCGGACCAGCGTGGGCCAGGCGTCGCCCTCCGTCCCCGCGCCGAGCGTGACGAGCAGCTTCACGGGCTCGACGGTCAGGCGCCGGAGCACGAACGTGAGCACGACCTCGGTCGCGGAGTCCAGCCACTGGAGGTCGTCGAGGGCGATCAGCACGGGTCCTTCGGCGGACAGGTTCCTGATCAGGTCCAGCACGGCCAGCGCCACCGCGCGCTGGTGGGGCGGCACCCCGGGGGCCTGCTCCCACCACAGGGTGCCGGCCAGCACGCCGCGCAACGGCTCACGCAGGCCGCGTACGGCCGCGGAGCCCTCCAGGCCGGCGAAGAGGTCGCCGAGGCCGACATAGGACAGGCCGGTCTCGCTCAGGTCGGACCGGCAGGAGAGGACCTGGAACGACCGCTCGTTCGCGGCGGCCAGGGCGGCGGACCAGAGGGTGGACTTGCCGACGCCCACGTCTCCGCCCAGCACTCCCATGCAGGGGCCGGAAACGTCGGCGTCGAGCCACGTCTCGATCGCGCGGGCCTCGTCGACCCTGCCGGGGACGTCCAATGGATCCTCTTGCGGGAAGTTTCCTTACCGGCAGCGGTCGCCGCGGCAGTGAGGAGATTCAACTACCGCGATGATCGTCACGTAACAGTTAATGCGAAACATTCAGGGTTTTCCCTGATGAAACCGCCAAGAATGTCACGTTAACTTCCTTCGGTGGAGCGGCCGCGAGTACCGCGTGCACGGGCGGGCCTACGGACATCCCTCTTACCAAAAGGTACTTCTCCCTTTGAATAGCCATAATTCGGTCGATCCTGAAGTGGCCGATCCCGCGTTCGCCGGTCCTTCCGTCCGGGCGCCGCTGACCATGGCTGTGGAGGGCCATGACCTGTCCCGCCGGCATGGCTCCCATCTCGCCGTGGACGGCGTCTCGCTCGCGATCCCGGCGGGCGAACGCCACGGGCTGGTGGGACCCAACGGCGCCGGCAAGACCACGCTGATGCGCATGCTCAGCGCCACGCTCGCACCCGACCACGGATCGCTCCGGGTGCTCGGGCACGACGTGACACGCCACCCCAGGGCCGCCAAGGCGCGGATCGGCGTGGTGCCCCAGGGGATGACCCACGACAACGAGATCCTGGTGCGGGAGAACCTCACCACCTTCGGCCGCTACCACGGGCTCTCCAGGCGGGGGGCCGCAGCGCGCGCCGACGAACTGCTGGAGACGGTGGGTCTCACCGCGCACGCTCGCGCCATGCCGCAGACACTCTCCGGCGGCATGCAGCGGCGGCTCCTGATCGCCCGGGCGCTGGTGAACGACCCTGACCTGATCCTGCTGGACGAACCGAGCACGGGACTGGACCCGGAGAGCCGGGTGATGCTCTGGGACCTGCTCGACACGCTGTGCGCCACCGGAAAGACGCTGGTCATCACCACGCACTACCTGGAAGAGGTCGAACGCCTCTGCGACAGGGTGACCGTGCTCCGCGCCGGACGGGTGCGGCACTCGTCCCACCCGCGGCGGCTGATCGCCGCGACGCTGCCGAGGTACGCGGTCGAACTCGACCTGCCGGCCCCCGGGGCCGCGGCTCGCGAAGCGACGGTGCCCCGGCTCGCGGGGGAGCGCGAGCGGCTGCGGGTGGGCAACCGCCTGCTGGTGTTCGGGGACTCCGTCGCCGACCTGACCAGGGGCCTCGCGGCGGCCGGCGCCGGCGACCGCCTCGCCCGGCCGACGTCGCTCCAGGACGCGCTGCACGCCCTGGACCGGCGGGAGGCGGCCACGCCGACGGACCGGGCGCCGGTGACTCCCGCCGCGCCGCCGGGCCCGAGGACAGGCCGCCGAGGTGCGGGCGACCGGCAAGGCGCGCGGCACCGCGCGCGCACGCGCCGTGCCCTCCCCGTGCCCTCCTTCGCCCTCGCCCGGCGGATCTGGTGGCGTGACCTCACCCTGTTCAGGAAGTCGTACCGGACCACCATCGTCCCCAACTTCTTCGAACCGGTCTTCTCGCTGGCGGCTCTCGGGATCGGCCTGGGGTTCTACGTGGACGGAGCCGCCCTCGGCTCGTCGTACGCGAGCTTCGTCGCCCCGGGACTGCTCGCCGTCACCGCGATGAACGGCGCCGTCTTCGAGGTCACGTACAACGTCTTCGTACGGCTCCGGCACGCTCGCAGTTACGACGCGGCCGTGACCAGTCCCGTGGAGCCGCCCGACATCGCGCTGGGTGAGCTGATGTGGGCGCTGACCCGATGCCTGGTCTACACCGGCGTCTACCTGGCGATCGTCGCGGCCCTGGGCTACGCGCCCGCGAGCACCGCCCCGCTCGCCGTGCCCGCCCTGCTTCCGCTCGGCCTGGTGTTCGCCTGCGCCGGACTGATCTTCACCGGTGCCGTCCGCGCGATCAACGCCTATTCCTACTTCTACACGTTGGTGCTGACCCCGCTCACCCTGCTGAGCGGGGTCTTCTTCCCCACGAGAAGGCTCCCTCCGGTGCTACGCGCAGTGGCCGAGGCCTCCCCGCTCCACCACGGGGTGGAGCTGTCGAGAGCCCTGGTGATCACCGGTGATCTCCCGGCCGCCGCCGGGCACCTCGGCTGGCTGGTCGCGCTCTCGCTGGTCCTGCTCGGTCCTGCCCTGTACAGCCTGCAGCGGCACCTGTGCGCGTGAACCGGAACGCGGCCCGAGGGTCAGGGCGCCAGGCGGTGCAGGTCACGCGGGAAGAGCGTGGTCCAGCGGATGTTGTCCGCCTCGGTCAGCCGGGCCACGAACCGCTCCAGCCCGAGCGCGAACCCGCCGTGCGGCGGCATGCCGTGGGCGAACGCGGCCAGATAGCCGGCGTACGGCTCCGGGCTCTCCCCGCGTGCCTCCAGCGCGGCCAGGTAGTCGGAGTGGCGGTGCAGCCGCTGCCCGCCGGTGACCAGTTCCAGGCCGCGGAAGAGCAGGTCGAAGCTGTTGGAGAACTCCGGCCGCTCCGGGTCGGGGTGCGTGTAGAACGGCCGCTTGCGCATCGGGTAGCCGGTGACGAAGAGGAACTGCGAGCCGTGCTCGCGCAGGGCCCAGTCGCACAGCCACCGCTCGTGCGCGGGGGCCAGGTCCGGCTCACCGCGCGGGTCCTCGTCGGTCTCCCGCGCCAGCAGTTCCTGCGCGTCGGCGAAGTGGATCGACGGGATCTCCTCCGGCACGTCCGGCAGCTTCACTCCGAGCAACTCGACCGCGCCCGGGGCGCGCTCCGCGATCGTGGCGACCATCTCGGCCACCGCCTGGCGGACCACGGCCATGACGTCGCGGTGGTCGGCCACGAAGCCCAGCTCGGCGTCGAGGCTGGTGTACTGGGCCAGGTGGCGCGCCGTGTCGTGCGGTTCGGCCCGGAAGACGGGGCCGACCTCGTAGACGCGCTCGAAGACCCCGACCATGGTCTGCTTGTAGAACTGCGGCGACTGCGCCAGGTAGGCCTTGCGGCCGAACCAGTCCAGCGCGAAGACGTTCGCCCCGGACTCGGTGGCCGACGAGACCACTTTGGGCGTGTGCACCTCGGTGAAGCCCAGCCGGTCGAGCGCGCGGCGGTACCCCGCCACCGAGGCCGCGGAGATCTCGAACGGCGCGCGCAGCCTGGGGTGGCGCAGGGCCACCGCCGCGTTGTCGAGCACGGTCGGCAGCGCGGCCGAGACCACCGGCCGGTAGAGGTCGAACGGCGACGCGACGGCCGGCTCGGACAGCTCACGGACCGCCGGCGAGGTGATCTCCACTCCGCCCGGCGCCTGCTGGTTGGCGGTGACGGTCCCGGTCACCTCGACGACGGTCTCCTCGGTGAGCACCGCGAGGCGCTTCACCAGTTCCGGCTCGGCGGCGACGACCTGCACCAGACCATCCCGGTCACGCACGATGGCGAAGGTCACCGACTTCAGCGCGCGGACGCGGTGCAGCCAGCCGGCGACGGTCACCTCTTCCCCGACATGCTCGGAGACCTGGGAGGACAGAATTCGCATGACAACTCCACAGACGAGAACCGTAGGTATCCCTGTCCGGTGTGGGCGAGCAGGGACCTGTCGCTCGCGGTGCCACCACACCTTCGCCCCGCCACCGGCGGGACCTCGTTGCGGCCCGGTCACGAGGGCCCACCGGCGGGGCATTGGGCGGCCACCACGACGGCGCCGCCGTTCCTCCCCGCAGCTCAGAAGGGTCTTCGACCGGGGGGCGAGGCCGCGTTTCCAGCGACGGCGGCTCTCTCGTGACTCGCGCGGTCCCGGCCTACTTGGCTTCGTCACAGCTTTGCTTCCGATCATAGTCGAGATCGGCTCCGGGAGCGGAAGGAACGCATGACCACGGAAACACGCGCCGCGTCCGCCACCGGGTCAGCCGGCAGGTCCGCCGCCACGAGGCGCCGGCACGCGTTCGCCCGGCTGCTTCCCTACGCCGGGGCGGCCCCGCTGAGCGTCGCGGTTCTGCTCAACCTGCTCGCGGGCCTGCTCCCCGTCTCCTTCATCGTGGGGACGAGCGTGCTGCTGAGCGAGGTCTCAAGGTTTGCCGGGGAACGGACCGGCGACCTCGGCGCGATCGGCACCGCGCTGGCGCTGACGGTCGGCGCCTACGTCCTCCAGCAGGTGCTCGTGCCGTACCAGGCCGCGGTGGGGGAGGTGATCGCGCGCCGGGTGGACGGCCGGTGCGCCGGCCGCCTGATGACCTCGGCCCTGACGCGGGCCCCGATGTCGGTGCTGGAGCGGGAGAACGTCGTGAGCAGGCTCGGCGACGCGCGTGACGGCCTCGGCCGCCGGCCGCCCACGCCGGGGGAGGCGGTGGCGGGCGCGCTCACCCTGATCGCCAGGTACACGCAGCTGGCGGGCGCGGTGGTCCTCATCGGGATCGCGCTCTCACCGATCGCGGGCGCCGTCGCGGCGGCCACCGCGCTGGTGATCCGCCGGGGTCAGCGCGGATCGCTCGGACGGCTCGGCGGGCTCTGGCACGAACTGTCCGGCCCGCGCCGCCGCGTGACCTACCTGCGCGACATCGGGACCACGGTCACGGCGGCCAAGGAGTTCCGGACCCTGGGCCTGATCGACTGGCACGAACGCCGCCACCGCGCGGACGCGAAGGAGTATCTGGCGGCGCTGTGGACCGGCCGGCGGCGCATCCTGTTCTGGCCGTTCGTGCGCTACACGCTGGTCGGCCTCGCGGGCGGCTCCGTCCTCCTGGTCTGGCTCGGCCGCACCGCCGCCGGCGGCGGGTTCGGCCTGCTGGAACTCTCCGTCGTCCTCCAGGCGGCGATCGTCGCGATCCGCTTCGGGGCCTTCTTCCCGGAGAGCGACGTCCAGACGCAGTACGGGCTGAACGCCTACGAGGCCCTGGCCGAGTTCGAGGAACTCGCCGAGGAGAACCGCGAGGACACCCCCCGGGGCCGTCTCACGGCTGAGGGGCTTCCCGCCCGCGGCATCCGCTTCGAGAAGGTCCGGTTCCGCTACGGGGAGGGACGGTGGGTTCTCGACGGTCTCGACCTGGAGATAGCGGCGGGCGGTTCGACCGCGATCGTCGGGCTCAACGGCGCGGGCAAGACCACGATGGTCAAACTGCTGACCCGCCTGTACGACCCGGAGGAGGGCAGGATCGTCGTCGACGGGCAGGACCTGCGGCGGTTCGATCCCCGGGAGTGGCAACGCCGGATCGCCGTGATCTTCCAGGACTACGTGCGGTACGAACTGTCCGCCGCCGCCAACATCGGCCTCGGCGCGCCGGCCGCTCTGGCCGACCGGGCCGCACTTCTCGCGGCCGCCCGCCGGGCCGGCGCGCTGGAGGTGGTGGAGTCGCTGCCCGCGGGGCTGGACACCCCGCTCTCCCCGCGGTACCGGAGCGGACGCGACCTGTCGGGCGGGCAGTGGCAGCGGATCGCCCTGGCCAGGGCCTTCCTCGCCGTCGCGCAGGGCGCCTCGGTGCTGGTGCTGGACGAGCCCACGGCCCAGCTGGACGTACGCGCCGAAGCGGAGTTCTACGACCGGTTCCTGGACATCACCGGCGGACTGACCACGGTGATCATCTCGCACCGGTTCTCCTCCGTACGCCGGGCCGACCGGATCGTGGTCGTCGAGCACGGCAGGGTCGTCGAGCAGGGCGACCACGAAGGGCTGATCAGGTCGGGGGGACGCTACGCCGACCTGTTCCACCTGCAGGCACGGCGTTTCGGCGCCGACGAGACCGGGACGGGGTCTCCGAGATGAGACGGATCGTGCTCAGCGCCGTGTTCGTGCTGCGCCTCGCCGCGGCGGCAGACCGGACCCGCCTGCTGCGGGCCATCGGGCTGATGACCGTCGGCTACCTCGCCACGCCCGTCATCGCCCTCGGGCTCCGGGAGTTCACCGACGCCGCCCTCGCGCGACGGCTGGAGGTGGCGACGTGGGTCATCGCGGGCGTCGCCGTCCTGCTCGTCCTGGAACTGATGCTCGGGCACTTCGCGCACCTGTCGTACTTCGAGGTCGGCGAGCTCGCCGAGACCACGCTCAACGAGGAACTGGTGCGTCACGTCAACGGCTCTCCCGGGATGGAGCGCCTCGACGACCCCGATTTCGCCGACAACGTGAACCTCGTCCGGGAGGAACTCGGCAACACCCGCACCGCGGTGGAGTCGGTGCTCCAGCTGGGCGGGCTCGCCCTCCAGACAGGGCTCACCACCGTCGTCCTCGTCACGCTCGATCCGTGGCTGGCCCTCCTGCCGCTGGCCGCGCTGCCCTCGGTGCTGGTGGGCAGGTGGGCCCAGAACCTCCTGGAGTCGGCGAAGGAGGCGAGCGCGGAGAACACCCGCCGCACCCGCCACCTGCTCGCGCTGGCGACCGCGCCGGCCTCGATCAAGGAGATCCGCCTCTTCCACGCCGAGGCCGCGCTCCTCCGGGAGCAGGACGCCAACTGGTCGAGGACCAGCGCGGTGCTGCGGAGGGCGCACCTGCGGGCCGCCGCCCTGCGCGCGGCGGGCCAGCTCGTGTTCGCCCTCGCCTACGGCGGCGCGATCACACTGGTGCTCTGGCAGGCGGAGCAGGGCAGGGCGGGCGTCGGCGACGTGATCCTGGTCATCACCCTGGCGGTCCAGGTGAGCGTGCAGGTGGCCGGCGCCGCGACCCTCCTCACCGGCCTGCAGGGCGTGGGCCGGACGCTGGACCGGCTGACCTCGCTCCGCGACCACGGGTCACGGGAGGGCGGACCACGAGAGGACGGCCGCGTCACACCGGCCCGAACGGCGCCGGTGCCCCGAGCCGTCCCGGCCGCGCTGCGCGAAGGGATCCGGCTGGAGAACCTGAGCTTCGTCTATCCGGGCACCGGCAGGGTGGTCCTGGAGGACGTCACGCTGACGATCCCCGCCGGAGGGTCGGTGGCGCTGGTGGGCGAGAACGGCGCGGGCAAGAGCACGCTCGTCAAGCTGCTGTGCGGCCTCTACCGGCCGACATCCGGGCGGATCCTGGTGGACGGGACCGACCTGCGCGACCTGCCGGCCGGAGAATGGCAGGCGAGAGTGGCCTCCCTGTTCCAGGACTTCGCCCGGTTCGAACTGCTGCTGCGGGAGAACGTGGGGGTCGGCGACGTCGCCCGGATGGAGGACGAGCAGGCGGTCCTGAAGGCCGTCGAGCTGTCGCGGGCCGGCCGGATCGTGGCGTCGGTGCCCGGCGGCCTCTCCGGGCTGCTCGGCCACGGCTACGGCCAGGGCACCGAACTCTCCACGGGCCAGTGGCAGACCCTGGGCCTCGCCCGCAGCCACATGCGTGAGGACCCGCTCCTCCTGGTCCTGGACGAGCCCGCGGCGGCGCTCGACGCCGCCGCCGAGCACGCCGTCTTCGAACGCTACGCCACCCTGTCGGCCGAGACCGGCCGGCGGTCCGGCGGGATCACCTTGTTCGTCTCCCACCGCTTCTCCACCGTACGGATGGCCGACATGATCGTCGTCCTGGACCAGGGCCGGGTGGCGGAGAGCGGCGACCACCGGGCGCTGGTCACGAGGCGAGGACTCTACGCGGAGCTCTACGAACTCCAGGAACGCATCTACCACTGACGTGCCGGGCACACCGGAGAGGCGGAACGGCGGCCGTTCTCACTCCTTGAGGTCGAGGGCGCCGTACCCGGCCCTGCGGGCGTGCCTGCGCAGGTCGTCGAGGGTGACGGAGGGGTCCGGTTCCAGCTGGCGGCAGACGCGGTCGAGGAACGCGGTCACCTCCGGCACCGTACGGCGGGTGGCCGTGGCGTAGGCCAGCGCCCGGGTGAGGACGGCCCTGACCCGGGTGGGCACGTCGTCGCACCACAGTTGCAGGACGTGGCCGCGCGGAGCCACGTACGCGCCGAGCATCGCCAGGGAGAAGGCGCCCTTCCCGCGCGTCCCGTCCTCGCGGTCGGAGTAGGGCGCGGCCTCGCGGAACTGGTCACCTCCGTCACACGCGCAGGACGGTGACCTGGCGGCCGGAGGGGGTGGTCGTCTGCTCGAAGCTGCCGCGTTCCTTCCAGGGCGGGGCCTCGGGGCGGCGGTCGAAGATCACCAGGCCGCCGGTGGGGAGGGTGAGCCGGTCCAGATAGCGGTCGAGCTGGGCGAGGCCGTCGGGCAGCGGGTCGGTTTCGCCCGCGCGCCAGACCTTCAGCTCCATGGCCTCCCGTTGCATCAGCCTTTCGCCATCGGGGCCGGTGTAGGGCCAGCGGACCAGCACGTCCAGGCGCTTGGTCCCCGCAGCGTATTCACGATCGAGATAACCTCCGCCGTTCACCAGCCGGTGCAGGAACGCCATGAGGATGATCTGGCAGGCGGCCTCGTGGTAGCCCTCCTGCCGGACGAGCACCTCGCCGTGCTCGCGCCAGAACACGACGAACGCCTCCAGCAGGCGCGGCAGGTCGAATCTGCCGTCCGGCAGCACAAAACTGTGCGGATCGGCCATCACGTACTGTTCCGACGGGTCGCCCAGCACCCGCAGGATGACCTCCCGATAGATCGGGTTCGCCACTTCCAGTGGGGGTTTCTGCTTGATCAGGCCCAGATCTCGGACGTAGGACAGATCGTCGGAGAAGGTCGGATCGATGTGAGGGAGCGATCCGGCTACCACAGGCTCCATCACTCGCTTGATCCGAGGCTCGTGCAGCCGGGCCACGAGGGAGTCCAGGTGCATGCCCCGCTTCCGGATCAGCCGCTCCTTGGCGTCTTCCACCTGCCCGGCGGTGATGGCGCCGGTCTTTCCCATCTGGAGGATGGTCTCAAAGGCGAGGGCGTTGACCAACCAGGGTTGCCCTTGGGTCAGCTCGAAGACCCGGTCCACCGCGTCCTTGGTGAACTCCTGGCCGGTCGCCTGCGTGTGCTGGTCGTAGAGTTCGGCGATTTCGTCGGCGGTGAAGTCGCCCAGGCGCAGCGACTCGGCGACGATGTTGAACGGGCTGGCCGGGTTGGACCGACCGGCCTCGCCCCCTGAGGCGACCTTGTAGTCACGTACGTCGCGCAACCCGCACAGCACCACGGACGCGGGAAACGAATGGCCCTCATGCCGCGCGTTGTGACCATGGCGGAGCTGGCTGAGGATGCTGACCATGCTGTTGCCCTGCAGGGCGTCGATCTCGTCGAGGAACAGCACCACCCGGCGCGGGCAGCGGCGGCACCACTCGGTCAGGGCCGAACCGACTCGCGTGCCCGCCGGAGCTTCCGGCCAGGTGTCCGGCGGTAGCAGCTCCGCCGGCAATGCCGCCCATTCGGCGGCCTGGCGGAGGGACGCCAGCAACATCTCTTCCGCGGCGGCGTAGTCGTCTCCGGCTGCCTTGGCGCGCTCGCAGGAGAACATCAGGGCGGCGACGTCGCCCTCGGCGTTCAGCTCGGACGCCAGGGCGTTCAGCGTGGTCGTCTTACCGGTCTGCCGGGGCGCGTGCAGCACGAAGTAGCGGTCCATATCGATGAGCTCGCGCGCCTGGGGGATCCGGTGCGCGGGAGGCAGCATGTAGTGGTGCTGGGGGCTGCACGGGCCAGTGGTGTTGAAGTACTTCGCTCCGGGTGGCCGCATGGTCACATACTGCCACTGCCTCATCCGGGGCGTGGGCCGATGCCGCCCCCGGTGGTCGCCTGCGTGTACTTCGGCGGCCTGTGCCCTGCTGAGGCGGCCGGGCTGCGTGAGAAGGGCCCTCGTCACGTTGGAGCCTGCTGACGCTGGAGACGCCCAACAGAATGCGGTGGGATATTCGCGAGACGAAACCTGGAGGTGTGGCTTAGATCGGGAAGCGGCCGCGGCGCCAGTGCCAGTGGCGGCCGGCCTTCAGGTGGTCGACGATCGCGCGCTGGAGCACGGTGCGGCGCGGCAGCTGGTCGAGCGGCGTGGTCAGGGTGCGGAACACGAACCGCAGCACCTCGACGTCGGCGTCCAGCCCTTCCGGCTCCTCGTAGGGATCAAGCTCGAACCTTCGCTGGAACCGGACGATGTTGGAGTCCTTGGGCAGGTACTCCAGCAACTGCGGGTCGAGCAGCCACGAGCCGCAGGAGAACGACGTGTAGCGCTCGTCGGGAAAGTGGCGCGGGAAGAACGCGCGGGCCTCGTCGAGTGACGCCGCGACCGCCTCCGGGGCCAGCGGCCCCGACTCGAAGATGTGTACGCCGATGTCGGTGTCGCCGCGCTGGTACTGCAGCCGGCCCAGCTCGTACAGGCCCCCGCGGGCGTGCAGCGTCAGCCAGCTCTGCATGACCGGCCAGCCCTCGCGGTGCATCCGCCGGTCGACCGCGAGGTTGCGACCCAGGTCCGCGAGGGTCGTCCACGACACGGCATCGGCGATGCCGTGGTCGCGGTGGTACCCCCTGACGACGTCGACCAGGGCCAGGTACGCGTACACGTAGAGATGCCGCCAGGCGGGGCCCCGCTCGCGCGGCAGCTCCGGACCCGGCGAGAGCCAGCCGTGCCCCCCGAGATCGGCGCGGACCAGCGCGATCGAGCGGTCGAGCAGCCAGCGCAGCTCCGGAGTCCACAGTGGAGATCCGGGGTCGGGCCAGCCCGCCATGATCTCGGCGGCGTCGTCCGGCCGCACCGCGAGCCGGTCGAGGATCGCGGGCGCGTCGGCCTTGGCGGGCAGCGGAGCCGACGGCCGGTCGCCGGCGAGCCGGTGCACGCGCTCGACGTCCTCGACGGATACCCCGAGCCGGGCGGCGGTGTCGTCAAGATCCACGCCAACGACCCTACCGGCCGGGGACGTCTTCCGCGTACCTGCGAGTAACGGCTGAGCAACCATGCGTCCTTGACCATCGCAGTCGTCCAACTGCGGCCGACAGGCGCTCCTGCTGCCGAACACCCGCCGGCACCGGCCGCCCTGAGGGCGGCCGGTGCCGGCGTTCGAGGTTCTGCCTGGCGATGGAGGCGCGGGCGGAGCCCGGGGGTCGAGGAACGAGCGTGACGGATCGCTACTCCACACGATGTAGCCGGGCGCGGACTACTTCCCCGGTGCCAGCCTGAGATGTCTTCCTGGGCAGGACGACCTCTGACCAGCCCGAGCGGCACGATGAACGGGCCTCGGCCGAGTAAGGCGGGGCGTCGGAGAGCCCGGGGGACAGTCCCCGTCCCACCCATGGATCACGAGAGGACGAATGGTGTGAAGATCGGACTGATGGCATGGGCAAGCGCGGCCATGCTGGGTATCGGCGCGGGCACGGTGAGGGCGGTGCCCGCGACCAGCGAGACGGCGGTCGTGCCGGCCGGCGCCACCCGCTCGGTGACGGGCGTCGATCCCGCGAGGCTGAAGTCCGCCATGGACGACGTGCACCGCGCGGGGATGCCCGGTGTGTTCGCCGAGGTGCGCTCTGAGGGCCAGGTCTGGCGCGGTGCCTCAGGGGTGGCCGATCTGGAGACCGGCCGTCCCGTAACGCCTGGCATGCTGCATCGCGTCGGCAGCCTCGCCAAGACCTTCGTCGCCGCCGCGGTCCTGCAGCAGGTCGAGAAGGGGCGAGTCGAGCTCGACGCGCCGATCGGCCGCTATCTGCCGCGCCTGGTGCCAGGCGAACGCGGCGAGAAGGTCACTGTTCGGATGCTGCTCAACCACACCAGCGGCATAGCCGAGTACCTCGGCTATGCGTTCCCGTCCCTCCAGAAGTTTCCGTCTCTACCGGACATGTCGCCCAAGAGCCTGGACGACAACCGGTTCAGGCGGTTCACCCCGGCTGAGCTGATCGAGATGGGACTCAGGGCGCCCGCCGTCGGCGAGCCCGGAGGCGCGCCGGGGGTGTACGCCAACACCAATTACCTGATCCTCGGCGAGCTCCTGGAGAAGGTGACCGGTACCACCGCCGAGAAGTACATCACCCAGAACGTCATCAGACGCGCCGGGTTGCGGCACACCATGTTTCCGGCCGGGCCGCGGGTCAGGGGACCGCACCCACGGATGTACGAGGCGTTCTTCGGCCTGATCGACCCGCCGCGCGACTACAGCGTCTACGACATGTCCTGGACAGGGATAGGGGCCTCGCTGATATCGAACATGGAGGATCTCAACCGCTTCTACGGCAAGCTGCTCGACGGCAAGATCGTCAAGCCGTCGTCGCTGGCCCAGATGCAGCGGACCGGCCCTGTCATCAGCCAGTCCGGGCAGATGATCTCCTACGGCCTCGGCCTGCACGAGCTCGAGATCCCGGGTTGCGGCACCTTCTGGGGCAACGACGGGACGGTCTGGGGCGCCGAGACGCAGTCGTGGATCCGCGCCGACGGCAAGCGCCAGATCTCCGTCGCGATGAACCTCGTGAGGTGGAACACGATCGATTCTTCGGGAAGGCCGCAGCCGCACCCCATCGATGACGCGCTCTCGGCTTTCAAGCGGCAAGCGCTGTGCGGCGACGAAGACGCCCCAGCTGAGAACGCCTCGTAAGAACTGAGGCCGCTCATTCTCCGGCGGCCGCTTTCCCGCCAACTGGCTGACGGACGAACGCGCAGGTCGGACCGCTGATCGCTGGTCGTACGTGGTAGGGCGGGTGGGACTTGAACCCACGACCCACGGATTATGAGTCCGATGCTCTGACCGGCTGAGCTACCGCCCCGCAATGGTGGAGTCTCTCACAACTTAGAGCAGGAGGGGATGCGCGCGCGGAGGGGAGCCGCGCCCTTCGGCCCTCGGCGTAATCCCCGCCTCTGGTGATCGTCTGGTGCTGGTGCCGATGGGCGTCGCGGGAGTTGTGGGGCAATTGTCCGGGTATGGGGTGAGGGATGTGGTCAGGCTCCACACACGACGGCTCTGCGAAACGTGGCTCCGCAACGGATCGGGGGTGTCCCGTGGGGAGACGGCTGGCGGGCGTCTGCGTGCTTCTCCTGGCGTCGGTCGCGGCGTGCGGACAGCGAGGGGAGGAGCGGGGAGCGGGCCTCGGCGCCGTCGGGGCCGTCCACGAGGGCTTCACCGTCGGCCTGCTGCTTCCCGCCGAGGGCCCCGAGCGCGCCCTGTTCACCGGCGCCTTAACGGCCCGCTGCCCGCGCTGCCGGGTCGAGTACGCGAACGCCGCCGGTGACCGGGCCCGGCAGGGGCGGCAGGTCGGGCGGATGCTGGCGGACGGTGTCCGGGTGCTGGTCCTCGGCGCGGTCGATCCCGGGTCCGCCGCGCCCTGGGTGGCGCGGGCGAAGCTGGCCGGGGCGAAGGTCGTCGCGTACGACCGGCTGGCCGACGGGCCGGTGGACGCGTACGTCTCGACCGACCCGGCGCGGGCCGGCCGGTCGCAGGCCCTGGCCCTGCTCGGCGCGATACGGCGTCCCGACAAGGGCCCCGGGAAGGGCCCCGGGCCCGTGCTGCTCCTCAACGGTCCGCCGGGCGATCCGTACGCGGCGGCCGTGAAGCGCAGCCTGCACGCGGTGCTGGACGGCCGCGTGACGGTCGGCTGGGAACGGGACCTGGCCCGGCCCGGTGACGCGGCACGCGAGGTGGCGGCTGCCCTCGCGGCGCTCGGCGGGCCCGCGAAGGTGGCCGGCGTCTGCTGCCCGGGCGAGTCCGCGGAGGCGGTCGCGGCCGCCCTCGCGCGAGCGGGCGCGGCCGGGGTCCCGCTGGTCGGGCAGGGCGGGCGGACGGGTGTCCTGCGGCGGGTGAGCGCGGGCACGCCGACCGCCACCGTGACCGTGCGCGCCGACGTCGCCGCCGAGGCCGCCGCCGCGGCGGCGCTCGCCGTCGAGGTCGCGGGCGGCAGGACCGTGTACGGCACGGCCACCGTGTCCAACGGCACCACGGCCTCGATCCCGGCCGTGCTCGTGCCTCCCGTCGTCGTCACGAAGGACTCCGCCGCGGCGGCGCCCCGGGGCGCCGGTCCCGAAGCCGCCGGCGCCGCCGTTCCCGAGGGCGCCGCCGGAGTGGTGGTCCGTCCGCGCTGACCGCGTCGCCGGAGACGACGAGGGCCGCGGTCGAGACGACCGCGGCCCTGTGCGCCGAAGGGAATCCCGCTCACTCCTCGTCGCCGGAGGAGGCGTCGGAGGATGCGGGGGCGTCGGCCGGGCGCAGGCGCTCCCACAGCAGGAAGGCGCCGCCGACCACGAGCATGGCGATGCCCGTCCACAGGTTGATGCGGATGCCCTCCGCCTTCTGGATCTCCTGGGCGCCGTCGAACAGTCCGGTGACGGTGAGGATCAGTCCGTACAGCAGGAACAGACCACCGATCACGCGGCGGATGTCGAAGAGCCGTTGCGGGGCGGCCATCAGAACCTCCTACAGGAAGGGCAGGTAGAACGCCGCGGCGAGGACGACCGCGCCGGCGCCGAGGATCACGGGGGAGCGGTACCAGGCGGCGTCTCCCGCCAGCGCGTCGTCCGAGAGGGACGCGTCGCTCAGGCCGTAGACGAGCCCGCGAAGCTCGCTCTGCGGCTTGGGGGTGGTGACGAGCGTGACCACGACCGAGACGATCGCGTCGACCACGAAGGCGATGCCCGCGCCCCAGAAGCTCGCGTTCAGTTCGGTGCCGAAGTCGAGCACGCCCGTCTTGTAGAGGATGTACGACGCGAAGGCGCAGACGGTGCCGCTCAGCAGGCCCCAGAAACCCGCCCACGCGGTCATCCGCCGCCAGAACAGGCCGATGATGAACGTCGCGAACAGCGGGGCGTTGAAGAACGAGAACAGCGACTGCAAATAGTTCATGATGTTGCTGAAGCCCGCCGCGATGAACGCCGCGCCGATTCCCGCGACGATGCCGCCGGTGGTGGCGATCCGGCCGAGCCGTACGTACCACTCGTCGGAGTGGTCGCCGTTGACGTGCGACTTCCAGATGTCGTACGTGAAGACCGTGTTGAAGCCGCTGATGTTGGCGGCGACTCCGGCCATGAACGACGCGAGCAGGCCGGTCACCGCGATGCCGAGCACGCCGTTCGGCAGGAACTCGTTCATCAGCAGCGGGATCGCCTCGTTGTACGTCGGCCCGCCGTCCTTGCCGAGGTTGCCGAACAGCACCACCGCGACCAGGCCCGGGATCACGGTCACGATCGGGATCACGAGCTTCGGGTACGCCGCGACGATGGGGGTGAGCCGGGCCGCGTTGGTGTTGCGGGCCGACAGCGCGCGCTGGACCTCGGCGAAGTTGGTGGTCCAGTAGCCGAAGGAGAGCACGAACCCGAGGCCGAGGACCAGGCCGATCCAGTTGGCGCTCATCGGGTTGTCGGTGCCGCCGGTCTGCGCCCAGGTGTGCAGGCCGCCCTCGCCGAGCACGCCCTGCTTGACCTTCTCGCCGAGGCCGGAGAAGCCGCCGACCCGGGTCAGGCCGATCACCACGATCGGCACCAGCGCCGCGACGATCACGAAGAACTGCATGACCTCGTTGTAGATCGCCGAGGACAGGCCGCCGAGCGTGATGTACGCGAGCACGATCGCCGCCGCCACGATGATCGAGACCCACAGCGGCCAGCCGAGCAGGGCGTCCATGACGAGCCCCAGCGCGTACAGGTTGATCCCGGCGATGAGGATCTGCGCGAGGGCGAACGTCGAGGCGTTCAGGAGCTGGGTCGCGCCGTTGAAGCGGCGGCGCATGAACTCGGGGACGCTGTGCACCTTCGACCGGTAGTAGAACGGCATCATCACGACGCCGAGGAACACCATCGCGGGAACCGCGCCGATCCAGTAGTAGTGCACGGTCATCAGGCCGTACTGCGCGCCGTTGGCGGCCATGCCGAGGATCTCGGTGGCGCCGAGGTTGGCGGACATGAAGGCGAGGCCGGTGATCCAGGCGGGAAGCGCGCGGCCCGAGAGGAAGAAGTCCAGGCTCGTCCGTACGGCCCGCCTGGCGGCGAAGCCGATGCCCAGTACCACGAGGAAGTACAGGGCGAGGATCACGTAGTCCAGGAGATTGACGTCGAGCCGCAGATCCTGTGCGGCCAGCAATTGGGCATCAGGCACGCAACGCCAGCTACCCTCACGCCTCCCCGTTTCACAAAGTGGGCTCGCGTATACCCAATCGTGACAAAACCGCAGGTGAGCGCGCGGTAAAGCCGGTTTCGGGCGTCCGTCGCGGCGTCCCGCGTGGCCGAGTGAACGAGCGGGTAGGCGAGCAGGTGAGGAGAACACGGACGAAGGGAGACAGGTCATGGCCGACGCCCCGAACCCGATCCAGCTGCAGAAGCACCTGAAGGGCGTGGACTACCCGGCCGGCAAGTCGGACCTGATCCGTACGGCCCGCGACCAGGGCGCCGACGACACCGTCCTGAACGCGCTGGAGCGCATCCCGGACCGGGAGTACGACGGCCCCAACGCGGTCAGCAAGGCGGTCAGCGAGACGGGGTGAACCGAAGCGGGGGCGGCGCGCGGAAGGGCTCCGCCGCCGCCGTCAGCCGGGTCAGGCCCAGACGTCGGCCAGCGGGGCGGCGACGGCGGCGGCCTGGTCGAGCCCCGCCCGGAAGGCGGGCCCCCACAGCCTCGGGTCGAGCACGTCGGCGCCGAACACCTCCCGCGACGCCCCGTCGGGATGCACCGTGTACGCGGCGTCCGCCCCGGCCTCCAGCAACTCGGCGTCGAGCACCTCCCTGGGGGTCAGGTGGCCGAGGGGCTCCAGCACGACGATCGTCCGCGCTCCGCCGGCCAGGTCGGCGTTGGTCGCGGAGCGGACCCCGCCGTCGACGTAGCGCCTGCCGCCGATCTCCACCGGCGGGAAGACCATCGGCACCGCGCAGCTCGACGCGACGGCGAGCACCAGCGGCGCGCCGGCCGAGCGATTCCACACGACGAACTCGCCCGTCGCGGCGTCCACGGCGGTGACGAGCAACTCGCGGTCCGGCCACTCCTTGACGGGCAGTCCCTCGCCGACCGCCGCGAGCCGTTCCGCCTGGTGGTCCACCCGGGCCGCCAGAGCCATCTGCCCGACCCTGCGCCGGGCCTCACGGCGGTCCAACGCGGGGTCGGACATGACCGCGAACACCTGCATGATCCCGTCCATGTCGACGGCGGGCGGCGGTCCGGTGTCCACCTCGGCCCGACGGGTGATCGTCTCCTCCAGGTCGGCGCCGGTGGCTACCAGCGTGCCGACGACCGACCCGGCCGAGGTGCCGACGATGCGGTCCGCCGTCCCCAGGTCCACACCGAGACGGCGCAGGCCGGTCACGATCCCCGCCTCCCAGGCGATCCCGGCGACGCCTCCGCCGCCCAGCACGAGAGCTGTAGTCATGTCCGGAATTATGTTCCATAAGCGCGGGCGAACGGGACGCGCCCCCCTGGTGAAACCGGTTTAGATTTTGTCTGGACGTCAAACTATTGACGGCACTTCGGCTCATGTGTGAATCTCTCGTTCAGATTTCCATGCACGGAGGAGAAGGACGGTCAGGGTCCCCGCCTGATCGTGCATGGCCGGTTGTCCATGCCCGAAGGGGAAACCGTCCATGCGAAGACTCGCAACCCTGCTCGTGGTCGCCGCGGTGGCGCTGACCACGGCCGTGATCAGGATGGCGCCGGTGTCGGCCGTCGCCGCCGATCCGTACACGTTCAAGAACGTGCAGATCGCCGGGGGCGGCTTCGTTCCCGGCATCGTGTTCAGCCCGGTCCAGAAGGACCTCATCTACGCCCGCACCGACATCGGCGGCGCGTACCGGTGGGAGCAGTCCAGCCAGACCTGGACCCCGCTGCTCGACTGGGTCGGCCAGTCGAACTGGGGCTACAACGGGGTCGTCAGCATCACCCCCGACCCGGTGGACGCCAACAAGGTGTACGCCGCCGTCGGCATGTACACCAACAGCTGGGACCCCAACAACGGCGCGATCATCCGCTCGTCGAACAAGGGCGCCTCGTGGCAGGTCAGCCCGCTGCCGTTCAAGCTGGGCGGCAACATGCCCGGCCGCGGCATGGGCGAGCGCCTCGCGGTGGACCCGAACAAGAACAGCGTCCTCTACTTCGGCGCGCCCAGCGGCAACGGCCTGTGGCGGAGCACCGACTCCGGTGCGACCTGGGCCAAGGTGACCAACTTCCCCAACGTCGGCAACTACGTCGCCAGCCCCGGAGACGCGTACAACGGTGACAACCAGGGCGTCGTCTGGGTGACCTTCGACAAGCGGACCGGCACCTCGGGCAACGCCACCCAGACCATCTACGTCGGCGTGGCGGACAAGAGCAACACGATCTACCGGACCACCAACGGCGGCACCTCCTGGGAGCGCGTCGCCGGGCAGCCGACGGGCTACATCGCCCACAAGGGCGTACTCGACACCGCCAACGGCTACCTCTACATCGCCACCAGCGACACCGGCGGCCCGTACGACGGCGGCAAGGGCGACGTGTGGCGCTACGCCACCGCCACCGGCGCCTGGACCCAGATCAGCCCGATCCCGTCCAGCAGCGGCGACGACTACTTCGGCTACAGCGGCCTGACCATCGACCGGCAGAACCCGAAGACGATCATGGTGGCCACGCAGGTCTCCTGGTGGCCCGACGCCATCTTCTGGCGGAGCACCGACAGCGGCGCGACCTGGACCCGCATCTGGGACTGGACGTCGTACCCCGACCGTAGCTTCCGCTACAAGATGGACATCTCGTCCGCGCCGTGGCTGACCTTCGGGACCAACCCGCAGCCTCCGGAGGTCACGCCCAAGCTCGGCTGGATGAACGAGTCGGTCGAGATCGACCCGTTCAACTCCGACCGGATGATGTACGGCACCGGCGCGACGATCTACGGCACCACCGATCTCACGAAGTGGGACTCCGGCGGCCAGTTCACGATCAAGCCGATGGTGAAGGGCCTGGAGGAGACGGCCGTACTCGACCTGATCAGCCCGCCGACCGGCGCCCCGCTGATCAGCGCGCTGGGCGACATCGGCGGCTTCCGGCACACCAACCTCGACGCCGTGCCGTCCATGATGTACACCCAGCCCGTCTTCACCTCCACCACCTCGCTCGACTACGCCGAGACGAACCCGAGCGTGATGGTGCGGGCCGGAAACTTCACCGACTCCGACCGGCCGAACGACAGCCACGTCGCCTTCTCCACCGACGGCGGGGCCAACTGGTTCCAGGGCACCGAGCCGGGCGGCGTCAACAACGGCGGCACGGTCGCCGCGGCGGCCGACGGCAGCCGCTTCGTGTGGTCGCCGGCCGACCCCGGCATCCAGGTCGTCTACTCCGTCGGCTTCGGCAACAGCTGGAGCGCCTCCACCGGCGTCCCGGCCAACGCGATCGTCGAGTCCGACCGGGTCAACGCGCAGAAGTTCTACGCATACTCGGGCGGCAAGTTCTACGTGAGCACCAACGGCGGCGCGAGCTTCAGCGCCACCGCCGCGACCGGCCTGCCGACCACCGACGTCCACTTCAAGGCGCTGCCCGGCAAGGAGGGCGACATCTGGCTGGCCGGGGACGGCGGCCTGTGGCACTCCACCAACTCGGGCGCCTCGTTCACCAAGCTGTCGAACGTCAGCGACTCGATCAACGTCGGCTTCGGCAAGGCGGCGCCCGGCAAGTCGTACCAGGCGCTCTACCTGGCCGGGGCCGTCGACGGCGTCGACGGCCTGTTCCGGTCCGACGACACCGGCGCGAGCTGGGTGCGCATCAACGACGACCAGCACCAGTACGGCAACATGGGCGAGGCCCTGACCGGCGATCCCCGGATCTACGGCCGGGTCTACCTCGGCACCAACGGCCGGGGCGTCATCTACGGCGACCGCACCGGCGGAACCCAGTCCCCGTCGGCGTCGCCCTCGGCCTCTCCGTCGGCGTCCCCCTCGGCGTCCCCCTCGGCGTCACCGTCCGCGTCTCCGTCGGCCTCGCCCAGCGCGTCTCCCAGTGCGTCTCCGAGCGCGTCTCCGAGTGCGTCCCCGTCCCGCTCGCCCAGCGCGTCGCCCTCGGCGACTCCGTCGGGCGGCAAGTCGTGCTCGGCGACGTACAAGGTGGCCAACCAGTGGCCGGGCGGCTTCCAGGGCGAGGTCACGGTGAAGAACGCCGGCACCGTAGCGATCAGCGGCTGGACCGTCAAGTGGGCCTTCGCGAACGGCCAGACGATCACCCAGTCCTGGAACGGCACGGTGAGCCAGTCCGGGGCGAACGTCACGGTCACCAACGTGAGCTACAACGGCTCGCTCAGCTCCGGGGCGTCCACCACGTTCGGCTTCCAGGCCAACTGGAACACCACCAACTCCGTCCCTGCGGCGCTGGCCTGCACCGCCTCCTGAGATAACCCCAAGACGGCCGTACGGGCGACTCCACGCCCGTACGGCCGTTCTCTTTTCCATGGTGGCTCCGGCCATGGGCCTCCGTCGCGGCCTCGGCACCGGGCCCTCCTCGCTCAGCGAGCGCTGCCGCACGACACGCATTGCCGGAAAAGGGGTGGGCTTGAGGTGGCGGGGTGATCTATTGGAGTGATGATGGGACTGCCAGGGGAGTGGGGCGGGACGGGGTGGGACAGCCAGGCGCGGTTGGTCGGGGAGCGGTGGGTGGAGCGCCGCCCCAGGCGGCCGGAGGTGGCCGCGCGCCACGGCCCTGGCGATGCGACGCGACCAATGGGAGAAGGCGTGCCGATGTGACGTACGCCTGACGCGCTGGTACGGCCCGTCCCTTGGCTCCCTTGCCCAGCCTCATGTGTGTGCCCATTCCTCTTCGGAATCGGAGGACGTACGCCACGCTTCGTGTGCGGTCTGTTACCGTAGGGCGCGTGACCCCCGCACAGACCACGACCTACACTCGCGACATGAGCGAGAACGCGTTCGAGGTGCCGCTGAACGAGGCCGACGGCCATCTGCCCGACGTGATCAACGCTGCCGCACAGCGACACGCGATCGCCTACCTCACGGACCAGGGTCGCCGTGTCGCCGCCATCGTGCCGTCGGACGAAGCCTGGTACTGGACCTCCGGATGGCAGTCGGCGGAGGCCGAAGCCGACGAGGACATCCGTGAGGGTCGCACCCGCTCCTTCGCCACCATGGATGATCTTTTCGCCGAGATAGACGCGGTCCGGGCAGAAGACCTCCCGTGAAGTTCGAGCGTACGGCCGCCTTCCTCCGGGATGTGGCCCGGCTTTCTCCCGAGCAGTACGCGCTCTTCAGAGAAGTGGTCTTCAAGCATTTCCTGCCGGCCATTGAGCAGGGGGCGCACACAGGTCGTGTCTCCTGGCCTACTCGGCTACGTGTTCACAAGCTCACAGACACACATGTCTACTCGATGACGTGGAACTTCGCCTCTCCAGACGGCAGAGCGACCTTCGAGTTCGGCACCACCGACGACGGCGGACCCCTCCTGGTCTGGCGTCGCGCCGGCGATCATTCGATCTACGACCGGCCCTGAAAGAGGTGGGGCTTCTCGGGGCCGTGGGGAGAGCGCGTACCGATGTGACGTACGGCTAACACGCCCGTGGGGGTGGTCGCGTAGATTTGCCTGGGCGGGCCGTCGGGCCGCCCAGAGGCAGGGTGGCCGGACACAGGGGTGACTGCGCGATGGCGATCGGGGTTTACGTCGCGGCCGGCGACGCGAGGAGCAACAAGGGCACGATCGCCCTCGGCATGATCGAGCTCCTCACCCGCCAGGTGGGCACGGTGGGCGTGTTCCGGCCGGTCGTCCGGGCGGGCCGCGAGGACAGCCTGGTCAACACCGCGCGGAGCCGCTTCGCGATCGGCCTGCCCTATGACATGTGCACGGGCGTCACCTACGAGGACGTGCACGCCGACGAGGACCGCGCGGCCGGGGAGATCCTGGCCCGCTACCGGGCGCTGGCCGGGCGGTGCGACGCGGTCGTGGTGATCGGCACGGACTACACGGACGTGGGCGCGCCCACCGAGTTCACGTTCAACGCCCAGCTCGCCGCGAACCTCGGCACGCCGGTGATGAACGTAGTCACCGGCCTCGACCGCACGCCCGACGAGATCGCCACGGCGGTCGAGATGTCGCGCAAGGAGCTCGCCGAGCGGCACGCCACCGAGCTGGCCACGGTCGTCACGAGGGTGGCGCCCGCCCTGGTGGACGAGGTGGCCGCCCGCGTCCCCGCGTACGTGCTGCCGGAGGTGCGGCGGCTGTCCGCGCCGACGGTCAGCGACCTGATGGCCGCCTGCGACGGCGAGCTGTACATGGGGGACGCCGCCCAGCTGGGCCGGGAGACGGGCGGCCTGATGATCGGCGCGATGTCGCTGCCGAACATCCTGGAGCGCCTCACCGAGGGTCTCGCGGTCGTCGTCCCGGCCGACCGGGCCGCCGCGCTGGTGCCGGGCCTGCTGGCCGCGCACAAGGCGCGCACGTTCCCCGCCCTGTCGGCGATCATCCTGAACGGCGGGCTCGAACTGCCCGACGCGGTCGTCCGCCTGCTCAAGGGCATGGACATCCGGCTGCCGATCATCACGACGTCGGGCGGCACGTTCGAGACCGCGACGAAGCTGTCGAAGGCCGAGGGCCGGTTCAGCCCCGACGCCCCCGGCAAGATCGACACGGCGCTCGGGGTGTTCGCCGAGCACGTGGACGCCGCGGCGTTGCTGCGCAGCCTGCGGGTCACCAGGGCCGCCGCGATCACCCCGCTGATGTTCGAGTACGACCTGCTCGACCGGGCCCGCGCCGACCGCAGGCACATCGTGTTG
The DNA here is from genome assembly GCF_016863015.1 of Microbispora amethystogenes. Taxonomy (GTDB): domain Bacteria; phylum Actinomycetota; class Actinomycetes; order Streptosporangiales; family Streptosporangiaceae; genus Microbispora; species Microbispora amethystogenes. The sequence continues at coordinate 136,594 of NZ_BOOB01000001.1, forward strand.
CCGGAGGGCGCCGAGCCGCGCATCCTGCGGGCGGCCGACAGCCTGCTGCGCCGGGGCGTCGCCGAGCTGACCCTGCTGGGCGACGAGCGGGAGATCCGGCTGGCGGCGAACACGATGGGCCTGGCCGTCGACGGCGCCCGGGTGGTGAGCCCGTTCGACCCCGAGCTGCGCGAGCTGTTCGCCGAGGAGTACGCCCGGCTGCGCGCGCACAAGGGCGTCACCCTCGGGCAGGCCCGCGACATCGTGACCGACGTGTCCTACTTCGGCACGATGATGGTCCACCTCGGCCTGGCCGACGGCATGGTCTCCGGCGCCGCCCACACCACGGCGCACACGATCCGGCCGTCGTTCGAGATCATCAAGACGTCGCCGGGTGTCGGCGTCGTCTCCAGCGTCTTCTTCATGTGCCTGGCCGACCGGGTGCTCGTGTACGGCGACTGCGCCGTCGTGCCCGACCCGACGGCCGCCCAGCTCGCCGACATCGCGATCTCCTCGGCCGCCACCGCCGCCCGGTTCGGGGTCGAGCCGCGCGTGGCCATGCTGTCGTACTCGACCGGCGAGTCCGGCGCCGGGCCCGAGGTCGACAAGGTGCGGGAGGCGACGGAGCGGGTCCGCGCGCTGCGTCCGGACCTGCCGGTGGAGGGGCCGATCCAGTACGACGCGGCGGCTGAGCCCAGCGTGGCGCGCACGAAGATGCCGGGCAGCACGGTGGCCGGGCGGGCGACGGTGTTCGTGGTGCCCGACCTCAACACGGGCAACAACCTCTACAAGGCCGTGCAGCGCAGCGCCGGCGCGGTCGCGATCGGCCCGGTGCTGCAGGGCCTGCGCAAGCCGGTCAACGACCTGTCGCGCGGGGCGACGGTCGGCGACATCGTCAACACCGTCGCGATCACGGCCATCCAGGCCCAGGCGCGGGAGGAGACAGGGTGAGCGGGCAGGTCCTGGTCCTCAACACGGGGTCGTCGTCCATCAAGTACCGCCTGATCGACATGGCGACCCGCACCGGTCTGGCCGGCGGGCTCGTCGAGCGCATCGGCGAGGACGAGAGCGCGCTCGTCCACGACGGCGTACGGGTCGAGCGCAGGGTGGCCGACCACGAGGAGGGCCTCAAGGCCGTGCTCGCGGCGTTCGCCGAGCACGGGCCGTCGCTCGACGGGGTCACCGCGCTCGGGCACCGGGTCGTCCACGGCGGCAGCCGGTTCGTCACGCCCGTCCTGATCGACGACGCGGTCGAGCGGGCCATCGAGGAGATCGCGCCGCTGGCACCGCTGCACAACCCGGCCAACCTGGAGGGCATCCGGGTCGCCCGGCGGGCCTTCCCCGGGCTGCCCCACGTCGCCGTGTTCGACACGGCCTTCCACGGGACGATCCCGCCGCACGCCCACACCTACGCCGTCCCCCGCGAATGGACCCGCAAGCTCGGCGTGCGCCGCTACGGTTTCCACGGCACCTCCACGGCGTACGTCTCGCGCCGGGCGGCGGCGCTGCTCGGCCGGCCGTACGGCGAGGTGAACTCGATCGTGCTGCACCTCGGCAACGGCGCGAGTGCGACGGCCGTGCGGGGCGGGCGGAGCGTGGACACGTCGATGGGCATCACCCCCCTCGCCGGCCTGGTGATGGGCACCCGCTCCGGGGACGTGGACCCGGCGCTGCCCGCCTACCTCGGCCGGGTCGCCGGGATGGGGCTCGCCGACGTCGACACGGCGCTGAACAAGGAGAGCGGCCTGCTCGGCATGTGCGGCGCCAACGACATGCGGGAGGTCTGGCGGCTGGCCGACGCCGGCGACGAGGACGCCCGGCTCGCGCTGGACGTGTACGGCTACCGCGTGCGCGCCTACGTCGGCGCCTACTACGCGGCGCTCGGCCACGTCGACGCGGTCGTGTTCACCGGCGGCGTGGGGGAGAACAGCGCGCGGGTCCGCGCGCTGGCGACGACCGGGCTCACCCGGCTCGGCATCGAGGTCGATCCCGTCCGCAACGCCGCCGAGTCGGCGGAGGCCAGGGTGGTCTCTCCCGAGGGTGCCGAGGTGACGGTGCTGGTGGTGCCGACGAACGAGGAACTGGAGATCGCCGAGCAGACCGCCGCCTGCCTTGAAGAGGGATGACGCCGGTGACCGTGGCCGCGGGCCCGGCTGGCTATCGTGGGCAGCGGATGGGGGTGAGCCGTGTGTCAACGGCTGAGAACAGTCGGACGGGTGGGGAAGAGGGAGAGCGGCAGGGGCTGCTGGACCGGGTGCGCGCCACTCCGGCGGGCCGGCTGACGCTGCGGATCGTCATCGGGGTGATCGGGACCGCCCTCGTCGTCGGCGGGCTGATCATGGTGCCGTTCCCGGGACCGGGCTGGCTGGTGGTCTTCACCGGCCTCGCCGTGCTGGCCACCGAGTTCGCCTGGGCGAGCCGGGTGCTGGAGTTCGCCAAGCACTGGGTCAGGCGGGCGACGGACTGGCTCAAGCGGCAGAACTGGTTCGTCCGCATCGTGGCGGGCGCGCTGACCCTCGCCTGCGCGGCCGCCATCGTCTGGGTGTCGGTGCGGCTGACCCTGGGCATCGACCTGATCCAGAAGGCCCGCGAACTGCTGGGCTGACCTCCGTCCCGACCCGAGCCGCGCCGACCAGCCGAGAAGCCCGCGGGGGGCGCGGGCTCAGGCGGCCGTCCGGGCCAGCCGCCGGATCGCCAGTTCGGCCAGCAGCGCGGCGCCGTCGCCCAGGATGGCGTCGTCGAACTCCGCCTCCGCCGAGTGGTTCGACGGGGCGGTGGCGAGGTCGCGTCCGGGCGGGCAGGCGCCGACTACGAGGAAGGCCCCGGGCACCTGCTCCAGCACGTACGAGAAGTCCTCCGAGCCGGTCGCGGGGGTGGGAAGCGGGAAGTACCGGTCCTCGCCGAGCGCCTCCCGCACCGTCCGCGCGGCGAACTCGGCCTCGGCGTCGTCGTTGACCGTGACCGGATAGCCGATGCCGAAGGCGCAGTCGACGGTGAGCCCGTGTGCCTCGCCGATGCCGCGGGCCAGCCGTACGAGGCCCTCCCTGACCCGGTCCCGGGTGGCGGCCGAGAACGTCCGCACCGTGACCTCGAACCGCGCCTCGTCCGGGATCACGTTGTCGGTGGTGCCGGCGTGGAAGCTCCCCACCGTCACCACGACCGGGTCGAACACGTCGTACGTCCGGGTCACGTGGGTCTGCAGGGCGGTCACGATCTCACAGGCCGCGGGGATCGGGTCGAGGGCGCGGTGCGGGGCGGAGCCGTGCCCGCCCCTGCCGCGCACGGTCACGGTCAGCGTGTCGGCCGCGGCGAGCACGGGCCCGCCCTTGGTCAGGAACAGGCCGCGGGGGATCGTGGTCGAGAAGACGTGCATGCCGTACGCCGCGACCGGCCTGTCGCCCGCCGCGTCGAGCACCCCCTCCTCGATCATGAGCTTGGCGCCCTCCTCGCCCTCCTCACCGGGCTGGAACATGAGCACCACGTCGCCTTCGAGGTCGGAGCGCCGTGAGGAGAGCAGGCGGGCCGCCCCCACGAGCATCGCCGTGTGCAGGTCGTGGCCGCAGGCGTGCATGCGGCCATCGACGCGCGAGCGGTACGGCACGTCCGTCTTCTCGTGCACCGGCAGCGCGTCCATGTCGGCGCGCAGCAACACGGCCGGCCCCGGCCGGGCACCCCGCAGCACGGCGGTCACCGACGTGAGCCGCTCACCGGTCGTGATCTCCAGCGGAAGGCCGTCGAGCGCCGCGAGCACCCTCTCCTGGGTCCGGGGCAGGTCGAGCCCGATCTCGGGCTCCCGGTGCAGGGCGCGGCGAAGCTCGACGAGATCGTCCTGAAGGGTCATGGGCCGCCCATCGCGCGAGAAGGGTCGATGTCGCGCATCACACTAGAGCGCCGGTCGAGTGGTTTCCACGTGGCCGGCGCTCCGGCGGCCCCCCGCCGAGACAGTGCCGGGACGCACCTGGCCGGGCTGTAGTTGCAGACTTTCATAACTACATATAATGGCAACGATGTCCGCCGATGAGGAGGCGATTTCTGTGGGGCGTGGCCGGGCCAAGGCCAAGCAGGTGAAGGTCGCTCGCGCGTTGAAGTACAGCGGTGGTGGTGATCTGGAGTCCCTGCGGCGGGAGCTGGGCGTCGACGCGGCCCCTGCCGTGCGCACGGAGCCCGGCGATCCCGTGGGCGAAGCGGACCTGGATCATGAAGGCGAGCCGAGCGTATGAGTTCCTTCGAGGAGAGTCTCCGGCAGCGGCTGGCCGCGACGCGCCGGGCATTGGCGGCGGCACAACGGGACGGCGATCACTTCGGCGTGCAGACGCATGCCTCGGAGGCGGAGGAGCTGGAGCGGCTGGGCGCCGCCCACGGAATCGTCGTCACACCTGAAGCGGCGGCCGCGCCCGCCGTCGAAAGAGGGGCCGAGTGATGCCGGTCCCGCTCTACCAGGCCAAGGCCGAGCTGTTCAAGACGCTCGGCCATCCGCTGCGCATCCGGGTGCTGGAACTGTTGTGTGAGGGACCCAAGCAGGTCCGGGAGCTGCTGGCCGCGATCGAGGTGGAGGCGCCGAATCTGTCGCAGCAGCTGGCGGTGCTGCGCCGGGCGGGGCTGGTCACCGCACGACGCGACGGGACGACCGTGGTCTACGAGCTGGCCGGGGCCGACGTGTCGGAGATGATGCGGGCGGCCCGCCGGATCCTCACGGAGTTGCTGGCCGACCAGCATGAGCTCCTCGCCGAGCTGGAACAGACGGCGTGAATCTCCGGGAAGTGCCGCGCCGGTTCGCGGATCTGCTGCCCGGGCGGTCGGACTGGACCGCCGCGCGCCGCTCGCCGGGCCGGGACCTGGTGGCCGGGCTGATCGTCGCGGTCGTGGCCCTGCCGCTGGCGCTGGCGTTCGGGGTCTCCTCCGGGCTCGGCGCCCAGGCCGGCCTGGTGACCGCCATCGTCGCCGGAGCGCTCGCGGCCGTGTTCGGCGGCAGCAACCTGCAGGTGTCCGGCCCGACCGGAGCCATGACCGTCGTCCTCGTCCCCATCGTGCACGCCTACGGCTCCGGCGGAGTGCTGATGGTCGGCCTGATGGCCGGGCTGGTTCTCCTGGCCCTGGCCGCGCTGCGGGCGGGACGCTTCGCCCAGTTCCTGCCGACCTCGGTCGTCGAAGGCTTCACCGCCGGGATCGCCGTGGTCATCGCGCTGCAGCAGGTCCCCGCCGCGCTCGGCGTGACAGCCGGAGACGGCGAGAAGGTGTGGCAGGTCGCGGCCGGAGCCGTGGCGCGCTTCGCCGCTCATCCGACGTGGGCTGCGCCGCTCATGGCGCTGGCGGTGGCCGCGTCGATGCTGGCCGGTGCCCGGCTGCGGCCGGGTGTCCCGTTCTCCCTCCTCGGCGTCGCGGTCGCGACGCTGGGTGCTCAGGTGTTCTCGCTCGATGTCGCCCGGATCGGGGCACTACCGGCCGGGCTGCCCGCCCCGTCGCTCGGTTTCCTCGATCCCGGCATGGTGGGACCGCTCCTGCCGTCCGCGCTCGCCGTGGCGGCGCTGGCGGCGCTGGAGAGCCTGCTGTGCGCCACCGTCGCCGACGGCATGAGCGTCGGCGAGAGACACGACCCCGACCGGGAGCTGTTCGGGCAGGGCATCGCCAACCTCGCCGCGCCCCTTCTCGGCGGCGTGCCGGCGACCGCCGCGATCGCCCGTACGGCGGTGAACGTGCGCGCGGGGGCCCGGTCCCGGCTGGCCGCGCTCACCCACGCCGCCGTCCTCGCCGGCATCGTGCTCGCCGCCGGCTCCCTGGTCGGCCGGATCCCGCTCGCGGCGCTCGCGGGGGTGCTCCTGGCCACCACCGTCCGCATGGTCGAGGTCGGCTCCCTGCGCGCGCTGGCCCGCGCGACCCGCGGCGACGCCGTCGTGCTCGTCCTGACCTTCAGTGTGACCGTCGTGTTCGACCTCATCACCGCGGTGGCCGTCGGTCTCGCCCTGGCCGTCGTGCTCGCGCTCCGCGCGGTCGCCCGGACCTCCCGGCTCGACCAGGTCCCGCTCGACGCCGGCGACCACAGCGCCGAGGAACAGCGGCTGCTGAGCGAGCACATCGTCGCCTACCGGTTCGACGGGCCGCTGTTCTTCGCCGCCGCCCACCGCTTCCTGCTCGAACTGTCCGAGGTCGCGGACGTCCGCGTGGTCATCCTGCGGATGTCACGGATCACCGCCCTGGACGCCACCGGCGCCCAGATCCTCGGCGACGCCATCGCCCGGATGGAGCGCCGGGGCATCACCGTCCTGATCTCCGGCGTCAAACCCGGGCACGGCCAGGTCCTGGCCGCCCTCGGCATCGCCGATCACCTTTACCGCGACGGTCTGGTCTTCCCCGACACGCCCAGTGCCATCGCTCACGCCCGCGGCCTTCTGCACCACCACGGGCTCCTGCCGGCCACCGAGGAGACCGACCGCGTGCGTACGGCGGGTCAGGTGCAGAGCACAGCGGGTCAGAGGTAGAGGCCGGTGCCGTGGTCGGTCTGCTGCGTCGCCACGGCGTGCAGGTCCCGCTCGCGCAGCACCAGGTAGAGCTGGCCCTGCACCTCGACCTCGTACTGGTCCTCGGGGTTGAACAGGACCTTGTCGCCGGTCTTCACCGTGCGCGCGCTGACTCCCGCGCCGCACACCTCGCCCCACACCAGCCGGTTGGCCATCTTGACCGTTGCCGGGATGACGATGCCCGAGGTGCTGCGCCGTTCCTCGGACTCCCGCTCGACCCTGACCATCACGCGGTCGTGGAGCATCTGGATCTCGAACTTCGGGTCAGGCACCCTCGCAGTGTACGCGGAGGCCGCCCGGGCGCCGTCATCGGAGGCGAACGGAGGTCAGGCGCTCACGAGCGGCCCATGGCGAGGTCGTAGCCGGTCCCCGAGTGGCGGTAGACGCGGCCCTTGCCCCACTTCAGCACCTGGAAGCGCACATGGACGGTGTTGGAGGCGACGCCCGTCAGGTCGGCCATCATCTTCTCGGAGAGGTCGACGATCGCGGGGATGTCGTGCTGGGCGACGGCCCACTCGGCCGGGCCGAAGTCCTCGACCACCCCGACCGCGCTCTTCCCCTTGTAAGTGATCTTCACCTTCGTGCCCAGGGGCCAGTACGGGCTGGCGAGCGTCGCGTACCGCATGGGCTTGCCGGAGGCGGTGGCGGCGTCCCAGAAGGACGTGGCGGTCGCCTTGCCGGAGGGGAGGGCGGCGATCCGCTTCGCGTCCGCGGCGGCCGCGCGGAGGGCCGCGTTGAGCGCCGCGCCGATGGCGACCGGGTCCAGGGCCGGGCCGTCGGCGGGCGAGAGGGATGCCGCGGGCGGAGCCTGGGGCGTCACCGCCGCCTCCGCGGTGGTGACCGTGCCGAGGAGGAGCGTGGTTCCGGCCAGGGCCGCGGTGACCGCCTGACGGGCTCGGTTGTGCATGGGGTTCCTTTCGGGTCGCTCGCGGCGCGGTCCTCTGGGGGGAGCACCGCGCGTCGTGCAGGGCTTGCGGCCGGGGTGGCCGGGCCCTCGTACGCGCGTCCGGGCAGCGCGGAGCGGCCCCGGGGCGGGGCGCGGGTGCCGATCGGGCGCGCGATCCCTGGGTGAGGGATGGGAAACGAGTCGCGCGAGGGGTGGGGCGTACAAAGGGGTCAAACGTGATGTGAGGCACGAGTATATGGAAAGAGACAGTAAATAGGACAAAGCGGAGTCAGTGCTCGGTAGATCGTCCTTGACCCGGAGGCCCTGAGAGCGCTCTCATAGGCAGGATCCGACAAAGCGATTGCAAGGGGGCGACATGGCGATCAACGACTTCACCTGGGTGAACGAGCCCGCCGAATGGTCGGGGGACGGGGAGGGGCTGCGGGCCGTCGCCGGTGCCCGGACCGACCTGTGGCAGAAGACGCACTACGGATACTCGTTCGACACGGCGCACATGTTCGGGCGGGAGGTGGCCGGGGACCTGCGGCTGACGGTGACGTTCGACGCCGACTACGCGGAGCAGTACGACCAGGCCGGGGCGGTGCTGCGGATCGACGAGGAGAACTGGATCAAGGCGGGGGTCGAGTTCGTCGACGGCGGCCACCAGCTCAGCGTGGTCGTCACACGCGGCTTCTCCGACTGGTCCGTCACGCCCGCGCCGGCCGGCCTCGTCTCCGCCACGTTCGACTTCGAGCGCGCCGGAGACGCCGTCACCGTCCGGTACGGCGTGAACGGCGCGGAGCCGGAGCACATGCTGCGCCTCGCCTACTTCCCGCCGAAGACGCCCGCCCTCGCGGGGGTCATGTGCGCCGCCCCGAGCGGCGAGGGCTTCGAGACCCGCTTCACCCGGGTGTCGCTCACGTCCTAGCCGGGGGGCAGGACCAGCTCGGCGAAGATCGCGCGGTGGTCGGTCACTGGCAGCCGGTGGATGCCGAACGCCCGCACGGCGACGCGGGGGTCCACCAGGACGTGGTCGATCGTGACGGGCGGCACCGGCAGTCCCCGGAAGTCCCACCGCCGGTACGGCCAGGTCCCGGCCAGGCCGTCGCCGGTCGCGTCGGCCGCGTCCCGGTAGCCCGCGTCGAGCAGGCGCCGGACGCGGTCGTGGTCGAGTGTCGCGTTGAAGTCCCCCGAGAGGATCCGCACCTGCCCGGCGGGGAGGGGCAGCCCGGCGAGCCCGTCGGCCCAGCACGCGAGCCGTGCCACGTAGCGCGGCGCGCACGGGTGCACGGACACGACGCCGACGGGCTCCGCGCCGGGCACCTCGACGCCGCCCTGCGCCTGCCGGGAGTCGCCGGGACCGGTGATCGTCTCCGGGCGCAGCGGGAACCGGGTGAAGAGGCCGGACCCACCGGAGCCCACCTGCGCCCGCTCGTCCCCGTACGGCAGGAGCCGGGTCAGCCCCGCGCCCCGCAGGCCCTCCAGGGCCTCCGGGGTCAGTTCCTGCAGGGTGAGCACGTCCGGGCGCAGCGTCCGTACGAGATCGACCAGCGCGGCGGGCGGCACCGAGCCCTTCAGCAGGTTGGCCGACAGCACCCGGAGGACCGGCCCTCGCGCGTCCTGCGCGTTCCGCGTGCCCGTCGCCGCTGCCATGCCGGCCTCCGCACGACCTGGGCCGGGGAGAGCACCGTCCCGATCGGAGAGGGCACGGGGCAACACGCAGGCGACGAGCACCCCGGTGACCGCCACGCCCGCCACGAGCGCGGCCCGGCGCCGCGTGAGCAGCGCGACGACCGGCGCGGCGACCGAGGCGAGGGCGGCGTACGGCGTGAACGCGACCAGTTGCACCCAGCGGAAGTGGACGTCGCCCGGCACCAGCCGCAGCAGGGCCCACAGCGCGAACGGCGCGACCACGAGCCAGGCGAGCAGGCCGCGCAGGAGGTTCCGGCAGCCCGCCCCGCCGCCGGCGGTCCGCTTCGTCATCCTCGGCCCCTTCGCCACACCGCTCGGAGTGATGATCCACCCTACGGGCCGGGCGCCCGCGTTCTCAGGACTCCACGCCGACGCGGGCACGCCGTACAGTCTCGGCATGAATGTCGAAGCGAGGGTCCTGGACGCGATCGACGAGGCGGAGACCGTGCGCCTGCTGGCCGGTCTGGTCCGGGTGCCGAGCGTCACGGGCAGCGACGCGGAGTCGGACCTGCAGGACAGATGTGCCCGCATGCTCACCGAGTGGGACCTCGACGTCGACATGTGGAAGCTCGACCTCGACGACCTCCGCGCCCGCGAGGGGTTCCCGGGGACGGAGGCGGAGCGCGCCGAGGGGTACGGCGTCGTCGGCGTCACCGAGGGCGAGGGCGTGCCCGCGCTGATCCTGCAGGGGCACGCCGACGTCGTGCCGATCGGCGACCCGGGCAAGTGGGAGGGGCAGGACCCGTTCGGCGCCCGTCTCACCGCGACCACCCTGCACGGCCGGGGCGCCTGCGACATGAAGGCCGGTCTCGCCGCCAACCTCGCCGTCGTCCGCGCGCTGCACCGGGCCGGCGTACGGCTCGCGCGCCCGCTGGCCGTCCACTGCGTCGTCAGCGAGGAGGACGGCGGGCTCGGCGCCTTCGCCACCCTGGCCAGGGGGCACACCGGCGAGGCGGCCGTGATCACCGAGCCGACGGGCGGCGCGCTGATCACCGCCACCGCCGGGGCGCTGACCTTCCGCCTGGAGGTCGCCGGCCGGGCCGCGCACGGCGCCACCCGCTACGAGGGCGTCAACGCCGTCGAGGCGTTCTGGCCGGTCCTGCGGGCCGTGCGGGAGCTGGAGCGGGAGCGCAACCGGGACCGCGACGCGTTGTTCGGCGGCAACCCGGTGCCGTACCCGATCGAGATCGGCACCGTGCGGGCCGGAGACTGGGCGAGCACGGTGCCCGACCTGCTCGTGGCCGAGGGACGGCTGGGCGTCCGCCTCGGCGAGGACCCCGCCGAGGCGCGGGCGGCCCTGGAGGCGGCGCTCGCCGGTCTCGACGACCCCTGGCTGCGGGACAACCCCGTGCGTGTCACCTGGCCCGGCGGGCAGTTCGCCAGCGGACGGCTGCCCGACGGGCACCCGCTGGCGGGGGAGACGGCCGCGGCCGTCGCGGACGCGACCGGCGCCGCGCCGTCCAGGACGGCCGCGCCGTACGGGAGCGACCTGCGCCTCTACGCGGCGGCGGGCGTGCCGACCCTGCACTACGGCCCCGGCGACGTCCGCTTCGCGCACGCCCCGCGCGAGCAGGTGGACCTGCGGGAGGTCCGCGACGTCACCCGCGCCCTGGCGCTGCTCGCCCTGCGCCGCTGCGGCGTGCGCTGAGCAAGTGGACGCCGGGAGGACGGGCGCCGGGCAGGTCAGCGCCGGGGAGGTGGACGCCGGGGAGGTGGACGCTGGGCGCCGCCGAGGGGAACGCGGGCGGGCCGGGGTCGTCAGGCGTTGACGACGGAGGCGATCTCGTTGAGGGGAAACTCCAGGTAGTCGCCGGCCTCCTCGCACCAGGCGTCGAGCACACCGCTGCGCAGCTCGCCGTGGCTGACCGTGGCGGTGACCCCGTCGGCGAGCGTGATGAGCGCCCGGATGTCGCGGTCGACCACGAAGCCCAGCAGCGACTGCTGGGCGGCGGGCAGCCGCGTCGCCATCCGGCCGATGACCGCCCACGTCTGGCGGGCCCGCGCCTCCCCGGCAGCCGGCCCGCCGCTGACGATCAGCCGCCGGGCGTGCTCGCGCGGGTCGGGCGGGGGTTCCAGGAGGTGCGCGGGGGGATCGAGCTCGGCGACCCGCCCGCCGGGCAGGAGGATGAGCCGCCCGCCCTGCGGCTCCCGCCTGACCGTGATCTCGCCGGTGTCGTCCACCGGCACGGGGGCGTACCCCGCCTCGCGCAGGGCGGCCAGCGTCGCCCCTGCGGGCGCCGCGCCCGCGAGCACGGTCGGCGCCAGCAGCCGCAGGCCCAGTCTGCCCAGCTTCCGGTGCGCGGCGATCTCCGCGAGCAGTGCGGGGTCGGAGCCCTGGATGATGCAGCCGACCGACGACACGGTGACCTCGCCGTGGCGCCGCGCCACGTCCCGGATCAGGTACGTCAGGGGCTGCGGAAGCGTCCCGGCCTCCGCCAGGCCGGCGATGAGCGTCTCCGCCGTGTCGCCGGCGTCGAGGGCCCGCCGTACGCTCGCGGGGCCGAACCGCCACACCGACGCCGTGCCCTGCGACTCCCGGTCGGCCGCGCGGTCGAGCAGCGCCGCGAGCTCGACCGACGGCGGGCCGGTCACCACGGCGGTGAGGTCGGCGCCGAACAGCGCCGTGCGCTGGGCGCTCGCCATGGCGTGGGTGGCGGCCGCGGCCAGCCCGGGATCGTGCTCGACCTCCGGCACGCACTCGTGGCTCTCGTTCCCGGCCACGGCGGCCAGCGGGGCCAGCGCCCGGCCGAGGCCGGTGAGCATGTCGCAGGCGGCCAGGCCGAGCAGGCGGGCCTCGTCGAGGACGGCCGCGGCGCAGTCGGCGAGCAGTTCCCGGTCGAGCAGCGGGGCCCGCCAGTGCACCCGCTGCACGAGCTCACGGAGCGTCGCGAAGGCCCTGTCCTCGGGGATCTCGGCGAGCGCGGCGAACAGGGCCCACCGGATCCTCGCGATCGTCTCGCCGGCCGGGTCGTCGCCGAGCGCGGCGGGCTGACGGCCGTCCACCCGGCGCAGCGACGAGCGCTCCATGCGCCACCAGGCCGCGAGCAGGGCGCACAGCCGCGCGGGGGCCTCCTCCAGCCGCCACGCGTCGAACCCGGCCGTCGCGGTCAGCCCGCCGGCCTCGTCGTCGACGGCGACCAGCCGGGCGACGGCGCAGACCTCCAGCAGCAGCCGGGTCTCGTCCTCCGCGCAGCCGATCTCCCTGGCCAGCCGCTTGATCTCCCGCACGCCGACCCCGCCGTGCTTGAGCAGCGGCAGCGTCGTCTTGTCGATGTTCTCCAGCAACGCCGTCGCCCGGTCGAGCACCCGCGGCGCGGCCAGGCACATCGCGTGCTCGACCGCGCCGGCGTCGGCGCCGGACGTGGCCAGATCGGGCGGGTACGGCGTGAACGGCCCGCGGTAGTCGGGCCCCCGCAGGGCCAGCGCCACCTCGCGGGGCATCTCGGCCAGGTTCCACTGGGTGCGGAAGAGCAGCCCGCGGTCGAGCGCCCACTTCTCCGGCGTGCCGGGGGTGATGAACCGGTTGCCGTCGACGCTGCGCACGGGCCCGTCCCAGGCGAAGTCGTCGAGCATGCCGAGCGTGCCGTCCGGGGCGTCGTCCAGCAGCGTTCCCAGGCGCTCGGAGTCGCCGAGCAGCGCCGTGATCCGCGCGACCACCTGACGCCTGCCGCCGTGCCCGGACAGGTCGAGCATCCGGCACACCCGGCGCAGCGCCTCGGTGCTGAGCTTCCAGGAGTCGAGGTACGCCGAGAGCGGCTCGCCCAGGCCGCAGGGCGCGGTCCACCAGCGGGCCACGGCCTTGGCCAGGGTGATCCGGCCGTCCGGGCCCGGCCACGCGACGGCGTGGTCGTAGAGGTGATCGAGCCAGGGGATGACCTCGGAGGTGCTCACCCCGAGGAAGCGGGCCAGTTCGTCCTCCGTCGGGTGCCCTCCGACGACCAGGCACGCCTGCAGGAGTTCGAGCGTAGGCAGGGGGAGGCCGCGCATGACCTCCATGACGGCGAAGGTGTCGGTCAGCCGGTGCGCCAGGGCGTCCATGCGCCGGGGCCACGGCGGTGCGATCGCGTCCGGGCGGTTGGCCAGGACGCGGGCGAGCCTGTCTTCGTCAAGACTGGTCAGCCAGCCGACTATGTGATCGTCCATAATTGATCTCTCGGGAGTCCCAGGCAGACACCGTAGTGCAGATCACAGCCTCGGCGGGGTCCGCGCACCGGTGGACAGGTCGCGGTCACGAATTCCGAGATCACGATATGTCTCCGCCGATCGGTTGGAAACGGGCGTGCTGTTGGGCCGCTCCGGCCCGATGTCTGCACATCATCGCCCGCCACGCCCACGCTTCGGGAGAGTTCCGGGGAATCCGGGCCGTCGGCCGGAGGGCGCTCCCATGCATTCCGGGCTGCACGGGAGCGCTCTTCGGCCGGCGGACCGCGATCGGCGACAGCAAGATCTAACGACGGAGTTAGGTTTTCGGAGGGCGCGTCGCCGTCCGTCCGTCTTCCCGGCTCGGGGCCGGGGCTCAGGCCGCGAGCACGGCCCATACCGCCTTGCCCTGTGGGACGAGGGGGCACCAGCCCCAGCACGCGCTCAGCGACTCCACGATGTGCAGCCCCAGCCCCCCCGGCTCGAAGGGGGAGGGGTCCCGCAGCACCGGCGCGCTCGACCCGGGGTCGGTGATCGCGCACGCCACGTGCGCTCCCCGGCGGATCAGCGACAACCGGATGACCTCCCTCGGGCGGTCGCCGGTGAGCGACATGCCGTGCCGCAGCGCGTTGGTGGCCAGTTCGGAGACGACCAGTTCCATCCCGTCGAGCAGGTCGGTCATCCGCCAGCCCGAGAGCGTCCCGGCGGCGAAGCTGCGCGCCGAGTGCACCGACTCCGCGCGGGGCGGGAGGACGAACGTGGCACTGGCGCTCGCCGTGCCGGGCTGGAGGAGGCCGCGAGCGGGCTCCGGCCACCAGCCGATGGGTGGCCACCAGTCGAGCGCCGACCAGTGAATCTGGCCACGAGTCAGGTTCGTGGACTGCACGAGATCATGATGTAGGACACTCCCGTGCATGTGCAAGAGCGAATGCACGTGCAAGCGCGTTGTGCAGGCGCTACCGTTACCCCCGACACCACTGGGACGAAGGGGGCGATCTTTGACAGACTGTGAACCAGTCCACAAAGCGGAGGAATAGCACGTGTCCATAGATCCGCCCGGATCCGGTTCCACCGTTCGGCGAATCATGCTCGGCGCGAGCCTTCGACGCCTGCGCGAGGAACGCGGTCTGACCCGTGAGGTCGCCGGCTTCCACATCCGTGCCTCGGAGTCGAAGATCAGCCGGATGGAGCTCGGCCGGGTCGGGTTCAAGACACGTGACGTCGAAGACCTGCTCACGCTGTACGGCGTCCATGACGACGACGAACGGCGTGGCCTGCTGGAGATGGTCCGCGAGGCGAACACACCCGGGTGGTGGCACAAGTACGGCGAGGTGCTGCCGAACTGGTTCGTCACCTACGTCGGCCTGGAGGAGGCCTCCAGCGTGATCCGCACCTACGAGGTGCAGTTCGTGCCCGGCCTGCTGCAGACGGCGAAGTACGCCCGCTCGGTGATCCAGCTCGGTCATCCGGACGCGACGGAGGCCACGCTCGATCAACGCGTCAACCTGCGGCTCCAGCGGCAGGAGAGGCTCACGCGCAAGGACGGCCCCCGGCTGTGGGCCGTCATCGACGAGGCCGCGCTCAGGCGGCCCATCGGAGGGAGTGCGACGATGCGGGAACAGCTCCAGCACCTGCTGGAGGTGTCCACGCTGCCCAACATCACCCTGCAGGTGATGCCCCTTCGCTACGGGATGCACGCGGCCGAGGGAGGCGCGTTCACCATCCTCCGCTTCCCGGACTCCGATCTTTCGGACGTGGTCTACGTCGAGCAGCTCTGGGGTGCGCTCTACCTGGACAAACGTGAGGACATCGATCCCTACCTCACGGCCATGGAGCAGCTGTGCGTGGAGAGCACCACGCCTGGCGGCACCGCCGAGATCCTCGGCGATCTTCTCAGAGAGACATGAATGCAGACATATAACGGGATGCCCGCAACCGACCTCTCCGGGGTCACCTGGCGGAAGAGCGCCCACAGCAACTCGACCGGCAACTGCGTGGAACTGGCCGAGCTTCCCGACGGCAGTGTGGCCGTGCGGAACTCGCGGTATCCCGAGGGGCCGGCCCTCATCTACACGCGGGACGAGATCCGGGCCCTGGTGCTCGGGGTCAAGGACGGCGAGTTCGACGGCCTCCTGGTGTAACCCTCTGTTCACTCGCTTCTCGCGGGCGTAACACCACAAGGCGGACGCCGTAACAAGGATCCGGCACATTGGACCCCAGGAGAATCGCAAGGGGGGACCTCGTGCTGGAGCAGATGACTCTTTACCCGGTGGCCGACGACGTGCTCTTCGCACCCGGCGGCCGCGTGGTTATCCGCACCTACGGCGTCGCCTCCCCGGCCGACCCGCAGGACGGGCGGCCCAGGGCGGTCGCCTACCGGACCTGGGTCACCGGGGTGCGGGAACAGCCCAGATACTGGCGGTGGGGGCACTTCGAGGACGCCCGCCACGGCCACCGCAAGGTCCTGGAGTGGCTGACCGGCCGAGGGCCGCAGCCTCAGCCGGTCGCCCAGAGCTGACTCAGGCCCGACTCAGGGCCCGACTCAGGGCTCGGCTCAGGGCTCGGTTTTGGCGTCCGGCTCACACGGGGGCGTTCCAGCGGAGCAAAACGGGTTCGTCCCCGTGCTCGTGGCCCAGCACCGAGTACGTCCCGGTGTCGAGGCGGAGATATCTGCCGTGGGCGGGCGGCAGGCCGAGCCAGCGGGCCGTGAGCACGCGCAGGATGTGCGCGTGCGCGACGACCAGCACGTCGCCGTCCGTGGAGCGGATCCGGGCCAGGACCTTGTCCGCCCGCTCCCCGACGCGCTCGACGGTCTCGCCCGGGTGGGCCTCGTCGCCCGGGACGACGCCGTCCCGCCAGACGTACCAGCCGGGGTGCGAGTCGCGGATGTCCGCGGTGGTCACGCCCTCGTAGCCGCCGTAGTCCCACTCCCACAGATCCGGGTCGACCTCGTACGAACCGGCGCCGGCCAGTTCGGCCGTACGCCGGGCCCGGCGGGCGGGGCTGACGAGGACCTGGGCGAACGACCGGCCCGCCACCAGGCGGGACAGGGCGCGCGCCTGCTCCTCGCCGTGCGGGGTGAGCGGGACGTCGGTGCGGCCCGTGTGCCTCCCGGCCTTGCTCCACTCGGTCTCGCCGTGTCTCAGCAGGATGACGTTCATAGGACCTCACCCTTGCCGACGCGCCGCGCTCCAACCGCACCGCCCCCGCCGGAAGCCCGGCCCCGGGGGTCCTGGGCCGCCGTCCGGCGGCCGATGCACGTGCATACGACCTTCTCGCCGGTGCCGGTCCAGGCGTGAACGTTTCAGGAGTGCCACCGGGCGTGCCCTCGGGTGTCATATGCGGTGGACGTCGTCCGCGCCGCCGTGGCCGAAAACGGACAGACATAGTCGAGCGCATCCAAACAAGTCAAGGATGGTGACGACGCCCGGGCTCTGCCAGGATTGCGCCGTGTCCACCGGCCGGCCGTCCCTGCGCGCGTTCCGCGCCGCGGTGTTCGCGGCCGCGTGCGTGCTGGTCTCGGCCGCGCTGCACATGCTGGCCGGAGGGGCTCCCGTGCGTGCCGGCGCCCTCGTCGCCGCGCTGGCGCTGACCTGGCTGGGCGCTTTCCTGCTCGCGGCCCGGCGGCGTGGCATGGACGTCCTGCTGGGCGCGTGCTTCGCCGCGCAGTACGGCCTGCACCACCTGTTCACCCTCGGCGCCGCGCACGAGCCGGCGACCATGTGGACGGGGGAGCACGGCACCGGGCTGGGCATGCTGCTGATCCACGCCGCGACGGCGGTCCTGTCCGCCTGGGCCCTGGAACGCGGCGAGTCGGCGCTGGCCCTGATCGTGCACCTGGCCGTCACACCCGTGCGGCGGCTGTGGACCCTGGCCGTCGTCCTCGCGGGCCCGCCGACCGGCGCCGCGCCGCTCCCCTCGGGCGTCCTCGGGCGGTTCTCCCTTCCGCTCCCGCGCCGAGCCGACTTCGCCGTGGTGGTCGCCCGGCGTGGTCCGCCTTCGGTCCTCTCCGTTCTCTGATCCGGGCTCGCCCCTCCGGGGGCGGCGGCCGCCGACATGCCGCACGCCCGTTCCCAGCCGCCCTGAACCGCGCACCGCGCGGTCGCGGCTCGTGTCCGGCACGCACGCCCCGCCGCGGGTGTCCCGGGTGACCGCCTCGCCGCACCGGCCCCCCTGCGCCATTCCTCCGGGACGCGCGCAGGGCCGGAGCCGCCGGCCGGGGCTCCGCTCCGGCCTCCTCTGCCGTGAGGCGCGTCATTTGGGCCCCCTTGTGAGGGGCGGCGGTCGCCGGACAACTCCCCCCATGCCCTGGTGAGGCGTGCCCGCGGGCGCGCGCTCACGGCCGAACGGAGAAACCTCCCATGACCTCGACCACCGACGTCCATCCCGTCGCCGACCCCCCGCGGCCTCCCCGCCGCAGACGCGCGAACTGGGCGGCGCTGCGCCCCCTCGTGGTCCGCCTGCACTTCTACGCCGGAATCCTGATCGCCCCCTTCCTGCTCGTCGCGGCTGCCACGGGCCTGCTGTACGCCGCCTCCTTCCAGATCGAGGACGTCGTCTACCGGCACGAGCTGACCGCGCCGGTGAGCCGGACCGCCGTCCCCCTGAGCGAGCAGGTCGCCGCGGCCGGCCGGGCGCTGCCCGAGGGGAAGGTCGCCGCGGTGCGGCCCGCGGCCGAGCCCGGCCTGACCACGCGCGTGCTGTTCGACGTGCCGGACCTGCCGGAGAGCACCCGGATGGCGGTTTTCGTCGATCCCGGGACGGGTCAGGTGCGCGGCACCCTGGAGAGCTACGGCGGCTCCGGGGCGCTGCCCGTGCGCGCCTGGATCTCCGACCTGCACCGCCGCCTGCACCTCGGCGAGCCCGGCCGGATCTACAGCGAGCTGGCCGCGAGCTGGCTGTGGGTGGTCGCCCTCGGCGGGCTCGCGCTGTGGCTGACCCGGCGCCGCCGGGACGGCCGCCGCCTGCGCGGCCTGTTCACCCCGGACCGCGCCGCGAGCGGGTCGCGCCGCACGCTGTCCTGGCACGGCTCGGTGGGCCTGTGGGCGCTGCTGGGCGTGCTGTTCCTGTCCGTCACCGGTCTGACCTGGTCGAAGTACGCCGGGGACAACATCGCCGCGCTGCGCACGACATTCGGCTGGGAGACTCCGGCGATCAACACCGATCTCGGTGCGCACGCCGGGCACTCGGGACACGCCGGGCAGGCCGCGGGCGGCGGACAGGCCGGCGCCACCGCGGACGTGGGCATCGACCAGATCACGCGGGCGGCGGCCTCCTGGCGGCTGTCCGGCCCGCTGGAGGTCGTCCTGCCGAGCGAGCCCGGGTCGGCGTACGTGGTCAAGGAGATCCGCAAGACCGCTCCCACGCGCCTGGACCAGATCGCTTTCGACCCGGCGACCGGGCGGGTCGTGGGCGAGCTGAGGTTCGCCGACTATCCGCTGGCCGCCAAGCTCACCGAATGGGGCATCGACGCCCACATGGGTCTGCTCTTCGGCCTGGCCAACCAGATCGTCCTGGCCGCGATCGCCGCCGGGGTCGTCACGCTGATCGTGCTGGGCTACCGGATGTGGTGGCGGCGCCGCCCGACCCGCGGCTTCGGCCGGCCCTACCCCCGGGGCGGCTGGCGGGGCCTGCACTGGGGAGTCCTGGTGCCGCTGGCCCTGCTCACCGCCGTGATCGGCTACTACCTGCCCCTGATGGGCATCTCCCTGGCCGCGTTCCTGGTGATCGACGTCCTGCTCGGGCTCCGCGCCAGGTCGGCACGCTGACTCCCTGAACCGCCACGACGGCGTCGCGCCGGGCCGGTCCACCTGATGGGGGCCGGCCCGGGCGACGCCGCGCCTCGCCATGGCACGCGCCGGCAGGAGGTCATCCACGCGGCGGAGCGGCGGCCGCGGGCCGGCTGACCAGGAACAGGCCCCCGAGCAGGGCGACGGACGCGATCACCGGCGCCGGCCCCGGTGCGAAGCCGGTCACCGTGAGGGTGAGCAGCGCGCCGCCGACGAGCGGCACGGCGACCGCGACGTGCCGGCCGGCGGCGGCTCCCGCCGGCTCCTCCCACCGGCCGAACAGGGCGGTGAGCCCGAGCAGGACCGGCGCGAGGGCGGCCATCCACAGCGGGACACCGCTCCACCAGGCCGCCGAGCCGGGGAGCGGGGTGGCCAGCCCGAACCCGATGGTCGCGACCCCGGCGACGGAGACGAGCGCGGTCATGTGCCACAGGTAGACGGTCATCATGCGCGGCGCGAGCGCGGTGAGCACCGCCTCGGCGCGGGGCCGGCGGGCCAGCGCGTTCAGGGCGGGGCGCAGCAGCATCGCCAGACCCAGCTGACCGGCGAAGAGCGCGAGCAGGCACGCGCTCGGCGGGGCCATGTTCGAGACCGCGCCGGGCATCCCGATCATGCTGGCGGGGTACGGCCCGGCCGCCACGAGGGCCGCCACCATCGCGAACCCCGCGCCCGCGAGTGCCGCCGCGCGGCGTCCCCGCAGCCACTCCAGGCCGCCGTCGGCGTAGCGGAACCCGACCTGGTGGACGGTCAGCCAGACGAACGCGACGTTGAGATAGCCGGCGGCCTCCAGCCCCGAGAAGCGGACCAGGTCGGTCAGCACCGCGCCGCCCGCCAGCACCGGCAGCGCGACCCCGGCCCGTACGCGCAGCAGGCGGGGCGTGGCCACCACCGCGAGCAGGTAGACGGCGAGGAACCACAGCAACTGGCCGACGGTCCGCGCGGCCATCTCGACCGGCTGCGGGGGCACGCCGAGCGCCGTCAGGAGGTGGGGGAGCGGCAGCCAGACGGCCGCGAGCGGCGCCACCGGCCAGGCCAGGCGGCGCACCCGCCGCGCCGTCCACTCCCGGGCCGTCCGTCTCTCCGCGCTCGACCGCCGCGCCGTCCCACCCCGGGCGGCCCGGCCGGTCTCGCCCGCGTCCGCCGGGCCCGCGCGGCGTGCCGCGGACCGGAAGCTGATCGCGTTGGCCGCGCCCCCGGCGAAGAAGACCAGCGGCATCACCTGGGAGATCCAGGTGATGAACGGCGCCGCCGCCAGGGCGTTGCCCGTGGTCAGCCGTCCTCCGGCGTACGACAGGACCGGCATCGCCCAGTGCTGGGCGACCACGAGGACCATCCCGAAGACGCGCAGGACGTCGATGAAGCGGTCCCTGGGCCCGGGAGCGGCGGGGGCCCGCACGGGGGCGGGCGGAAACATGGTCAGGGACACAGGGGGCCGCCTTCGGTCGTCGGTCGTCGAGCTAGAGCCCGGCCGGAGCGGTGGGTGGTCGCGACCACCCGATCCGGCGCCGGCCGGGGGAGAAGAGCCCGGGGAGGGCCCGGGGGAG
>NZ_BOOB01000002.1 GCF_016863015.1 Microbispora amethystogenes
TGCGGGAGCTTCCGCCGGGGTTTCCCGGCCGCTCCAGGCTCCCGCCCGGGCGCCGTCCGGCGCAGCGACGGAGCCACTACTCCCGATCTTGGGTGAGCCCCCGCCTCCGGGGTGGGGCCTGCCCTACCATCCCGGCCCACAGGCGGCGGCCGGGCCTCGGCGACAGGGGGAGGATGAGGGCGCGGCGGGGGAGTTGGTACCGTTGCGTCCGACGCGCGCAGCGCAGCGAAGTCCGGTGTGAACCCGGCGCTGTCCCGCAACTGTGGTTCCCCTCCCCGGGGACAAGCCAGGTCGCCTGCGTTGTGCGCCGACGCCATCAACCCTCGTGGAAAAGGGTGATCCGTCATATCCCGCGGGTCTCTCGATTTCCCGGCTTCCCCCCCTTGGAGGACCCTCGTGAGGCCCCTGCGTACGGTCGTCGCGGGTGTGGTGCTGGGTGTGCTCGGACTGGCCGGCTGCGGCCAGAGCGACGGCGCCGCCACGTCCGCGTCCCCGCCACCGTCTGCCCCCTCGAACGCCGCCGCTTCGAACACCGCCGGTTCGAACACCGCCGCCTTCCCCGTCACCATCCAGGCGGGCAACGGCGCGGTGACCATCGACAAGCGGCCCGAGCACATCGTGTCGCTGTCCCCGACGGCCACCGAGATCCTGTTCGCGATCGGCGCGGGCGGCCAGGTGAGCGCGGTGGACGACCAGTCGACCTACCCGCCCGAGGCGCCGAAGACGTCGCTGTCGGGCTTCAAGCCCAATCTCGAGGCGATCGCCGCCGCCAAGCCCGACCTCGTCGTGCTCGCCAACGACCTGAAGGGCGTGGTCGCCGGCCTGGGGAAGGTGGGCGTGCCGGTGCTGCTGGAGCCCGCCGCGACCAAGCTGGAGGACACCTACGACCAGATCAGGGACCTCGGCGCGGCCACCGGCAACGTGGACAAGGCCGAGGAGGTGGCCGACGGTGTCAAGCAGAAGATCGACGCGCTCGCCGCGGCGGCGCCCAAGGGCAAGAGCCTGACCTACTACCACGAGCTGGACACCACGCCGTACGCCGCCACGTCGAGCACGTTCATCGGGCAGGTCTACGCCCTGTTCGGGCTGAAGAACATCGCCGACGAGGCGCCCGACGCGGCGGGCGGCTACCCCAAGCTGTCGGCGGAGTTCGTGGCCAAGGCCGACCCCGACCTGATCTTCCTCGGCGACACCAAGTGCTGTGGTCAGAACGCCGCCGCGCTGGCCAAGCGGCCGGGCTGGTCCGGCCTGGCCGCCGTGAAGCAGGGCCGCGTGGTGGAGCTCGACGACGACGTCGCCTCCCGCTGGGGGCCGCGCGTCGCCGACCTCGCCCAGGTCGTCAGCGACGCCGTCCAGAAGGCGGCGGGCTGAGCCGGTGGCGACGCGCACGCCCCCGGTGGCGGTGAGACCGCTGCCGTGGTGAAAGAGGTGTGGTGAAAGAGGTGCTCCGATGAGAGCGGTCCGGCGGCGGGGCCGGGTGGCGGGGTGACGGCGCCGGGCCGTCCGCGCCGGGCGCTCCTCGTCGTGTCCGTCGTGCTGCTGGTGAGCCTGATCGCCGGGCTGGCGGTCGGCGCGGCGGTCATCTCGCCCCGCGCCATCGCGCTGGCCCTGCTCGACCGGCTGCCGCTGGTGTCCCTGCACTCCGGCCTCCAGCCGAACGAGGAGGGGATCGTCTTCCAGCTCAGGGTGCCCCGGGTGCTGCTGGCCGCCGTCGTGGGCGGCCTGCTCGCCCTGGCGGGGGCGGGCTACCAGGGCGTCTTCCGCAACCCGCTGGCCGACCCGTACCTGCTCGGCGCGGCGGCCGGGGCCGGTCTCACGGTGACGCTCGTCGTGGTGTTCCTGGGCGGCGACGCGGGGGTGGCGGCCGTGCCGGTCGCCGCCTTCGCGGGGGCCGTCGGCGGGGTCGCCCTCGCGTACGCGCTGGGCCGCACGGCGGGCCGGGCCGGGGGCACCGCGACGCTCGTGCTCGCCGGGGTCGCGGTCACCTCGTTCCTCACCGCCATCCAGACCTTCGTGCAGCAGCTCAAGGTCGACGAGCTGCAGCGCATCTACTCCTGGATCCTCGGCGACGTCGGCGGCGGGTGGGAGCAGCTCCGCATGATCGCGCCGTACGCCGTGGTGTCGACGGTGGTCATGCTGCTGCACGGGCGGCTGCTCGACGTGCTGTCGGTCGGCGACGAGGAGGCGGTCAGCCTTGGCCTGCACGCGACGCGCGTGCGGTTCGCCGTGCTGCTGGCCGCCTCGCTCGCCACCGCGTCCGCGGTGGCCGTCAGCGGGCTGATCGCCTTCGTCGGGATCGTGGTGCCGCATGTCGTGCGGCGGCTCGCCGGGTGGTCCTACCGCGTCGTGCTGCCGCTGTCGTTCCTCGGCGGGGCGGCGTTCCTCGTGCTGGCCGACACCGTCGCGCGTACGGTGCTCGCCCCGGCCGAACTGCCCATCGGGGTGGTCACCGCGTTCGTCGGGGCGCCCTTCTTCGTCGCCGTCCTGCGGATGACCCGGCGGGTGGAGACGTGAGCGGCGACACCGCCCGCCCCGGCGCCCCGGCGGTGGAGACCCGCGGCCTGGGCGTCACGCTGGGCGGGCGGCAGGTGCTCGCGGACGTCACCCTGTCGGCCGCGCCGGGTCAGTGGCTGGCGGTCATCGGCCCCAACGGCGCGGGCAAGTCGACGCTCCTGCGGGCCGTCGCCGGGCTGATCCCGCGCCAGGGCGAGGTGCTGGTGAACGGCGCGGCCGTGGAGGGCCTGCGCCCGCGCCGGCGGGCCCGGCTGGTCGCCTACGCCCCGCAGACCCCGGCACTGCCGCCCGACATGACCGTGTACGACTACGCGTTGCTCGGCCGCACGCCGTACATCTCCTATCTCGGCAGCGAGAGCGCCCGGGACCGCGAGGTGACGCGGTCGGTGCTGGACCGGCTCGACCTGGACGGCTTCGCGGCCCGGCCGCTCGGGCACCTGTCGGGCGGCGAGCGGCAGCGGGTGGTGCTCGCCCGCGCGCTGGTGCAGCAGGCGCCGGTGCTGCTGCTGGACGAGCCGACCACCGCCCTCGACCTGGGACACCAGCAGCAGGTGCTCGAACTCGTCGACCGGCTGCGCCTGGCAGACCGCCTGACCGTCGTGACGACGCTGCACGACCTCAGCCTCGCGGGGCAGTACGCCGACGCGCTGGTGCTGCTCGCGGAGGGCCGCGCGGTCGCGGCGGGCCCGCCCGGGCGGGTGCTGGCCGAGCCGCTGCTGACCGAGCACTTCGGCGCCCGCGTCCGGGTGGAGCCCGGCGCCGACGGGCGGCCGGTCGTCCACCTGGTACGCCCGCCGCTGCCTGCACCGATCTCCGCGGTGGAGGAGGGGTGACCGGCCTGCCGCGGCCCTTGCTGACGCACCGTGCCGAGGACGGCGCGCGCCTCGGCACGCTGGTGTGGCGGTTCGGGCCGGGCTGGCGGATGATCTCCTCGGCGATGCTGGGCGGCGGGATCGGCCCCCGGGAGTGGGTGCTGAACGCGCAGGTCGCGAGCGGCTACGCGCGGATGGACCCGGTGGAGCACATGGCCTCGCTCGGCCCGGAGGGCCCCGGAGTGGGCATGATGACGGCGGCGCTGGTCGAGCGGTTCCGCGTGGCCGCCGACGGGGGAGCGGAGGCCGTCGCCACGGTCGGCCTGGGCGTGCCCACCTGGGCGGCGTCACCCGAGGGCGTGCCCGACCCCGGCCTGCCCACGGTCCCGGAGCCCGATCGGGGCCCCGCACGGGAGGCGGCGGCAGGCGGGGACGCTCCGGAGCGCGGGCCGGAGGCCGCGCGGGAGGCCCTCGGCGCGGGCGGCGCGGGGGCGTGCGTGCCGCGCCCGGGGACGGTCAACATCCTGGTGGCGGTGCCCGTGGCGTTCTCCGACGCGGCGCTGGTCAACGCCGTCATGACGGTGACCGAGGCCAAGACCCAGGCGCTGCTGGAGGCGGGCTTCCCCTGCACCGGCACCGCGTCGGACGCCGTCTGCGTGGCCGTACGGCGGGAGGACCCGGCGGAGCCGTTCGGCGGCCCACGCTCCGTCTGGGGCGCGCGGATCGCCCGGGCGGTCCACCGGGCCGTCCTCGACGGCGCGCGTGACTGGGGGGACCGTGCTACGGCGTGAAGGCCGCCGTCACGTGATGGTCGCCGTCATTTGAAGGTCACGGTGTTCACCATGTGGTCGATCAGGCCGCGGTCGCACTTGCCGGATGGGCAGAAGAACGTGATCAGGACCGCCTGGCCGGAGTCGCCCTGCCGCACGAGGTAGGCGTAGAAGTCGAGCCGGCCGCCCTGCTGGGGGTCGCTGAGCACGCCCTCGACGAGGAACGCCGGCTTGGCCCCGACCGTCGTGGGGGACGGGACGCCGGTGTAGGCGACCGTGCCGGGGAAGGCCGTCTGCAGGCTGTCCTGGAGCTCCATCGGTGAGTCGGAGAGGCTCAGGGTATTGCTGACCTGGGCGAACACCCCTCTGGCGCGATCCGGCTGACCGGTGATGATCGGGTCCACCTTCGACCAGTCGGTGTTGCCCGGCACCGCGAACAACGCGTCGAACTCGTCGACGGCGGGGGAGGCGATCATCCACTGGTCGGCGTTGGTCCTGGCCTCGCCCCAGGTCGAGGGGTAGGCCATGGTGAACGGCGCGGCGGTGCTGCCCGGGTAGGTGTTCCACGTCGCGGCGGTGTCCCCGCCCCGGGTGAGCAGCAGCGTGGCGGCGACGGCGATGGCCGTCAGGACCGCCAGGCCGCCGATCAGCGGTCCGAGCGGGAGCCTGCGCCGGGCCGGCGCCGCCCCCGCCGCGACCGTGGCCTGGGTGTGGGACGACCCCGGCGGATACGACCCGTGATGCGAGCCCTGATGGGAGCCCGCGGAGTGCGAGCCCGGAGGATACGACCCCTGATGCGAGCCGGGGTGAGAACCGGGGTGCGATCCGGCGGGGCCGCCGGAGTACGAGCCGGGGTGCGTGTCGGGGTACGAGCCGTGCTGGGCGCCGGGGTGCGTGCCCGGATACGAGCCGGGATACGAGCCGTGCTGGGCGCCGGGATACGAGCCCGGCTGCCCGGCCGAG
The DNA here is from genome assembly GCF_016863015.1 of Microbispora amethystogenes. GTDB lineage: Bacteria > Actinomycetota > Actinomycetes > Streptosporangiales > Streptosporangiaceae > Microbispora > Microbispora amethystogenes. The sequence goes on from NZ_BOOB01000002.1 coordinate 5,060, forward strand.
GGCCGGGAGACCGGCGGCACCGAGGAGGGTGGCACCGACGACGGCGGGACGGAGGACGACGCCGGGGGATAGGACCCCGCCTGATGGGACTGTGCTGGATGGGACTGTGCTGGATGGGACTGCGCTGGATGGGACTGCGCTGGACGAGATTGGGCGGGATGGGAGCCGCCGGGATAGGAGACCGGTGGGTGGGAGGAGCCCGCTTCGGCCGGGCCGCCCGCCCCGCCGCTGATCGCGTCGCGCAGGGCCGACACGAAGGCCAGGCAGGTCTCGTACCGGTCCTCGGGCGCCTTGGCGAGCGCCCGCGTCAGCACGGCGTTCACCGCGTGCGGCAGGTCCGGCCGGTACGGCGTGAGCGGCGGCGGGTCGTGCGAGACGTGGGCGTAGAGCAGGGCGAGCTCGGTGTCCCGCTGGAACGGCGGCTGCCCGGCGAGCGCCTCGTAGACGACGCAGGCGAAGGCGTACAGGTCGCTGCGCCCGTCGACCGGCAGGCCGCGGATCTGCTCGGGGGCGACGTAGCGCGGGGTGCCCATGAAGTGGCCGTGGCTGGTCAGCCCGGCCTCCGCCGACGAGCTCTTGGTCAGCCCGAAGTCGGTGAGGTAGACGTGCTCGGACCGGGTGACCAGGATGTTGGCCGGCTTCACGTCCCGGTGCACCAGGCCGTTGGCGTGCGCGGCGTCCAGCGCGGAGGCGATCTGCGCGAACAGCGGATTGGCCCGCCCGACCGGCAGCGGCCCCTCCGACTGCACCAGCTTGCGCATGTCGCTGCCCTCGACGTACCGCATCGCGATGAACAGCAGCTCGTCGCGCTCGCCGGCCTCGTACACGGGGATGATGTTGGGGTGGTCGATGCTCGCCACCAGCCGCGACTCCCGTACGAACCGGTCGCGGAAGCGGTCGTCCTGGGCGAGCTGCGGCGCGAGAACCTTCAGCGCCACGGCCCGACCGAGCCGCTGGTCGCGCGCCCGGTAGACCGTGGCCATCCCCCCGCGACCGACGATCGCCTCGATCGTGTAGTCGCCGAGTCGCCGCCCGATGAGCGGAGGCATCACCGGCCCCTCCGTCATTCGGATTCCCCCCTGAACGTTCTTCGGATCACTGATCGACCGGGTTCCCGCAGAAGCCGCAGAAACGGTGTCCCTGGCCCAGTCGCATGCCGCACTGCGTGCAGAACTTCAGCTGTGCCTGCCCCCGTGGCGGCGAGAGGTCCGGCGGGTACGACCGCCCCTGCGGATGCGACGGGTCCGGGGGGTGGGAGTGCCCGCCGGCCGGGGACGGGTCCACCGGCGTATGGGCGGCCGGTCCGCTCGTGGGCGGCGGCTGCATGACCTCGGGCGACCGGGCGGCCTCGGCTCCGAAGACCCGGGTGACCGCGTACGGCGGCCACGAGGGCCCGGCGTCCCCGGTCCCGCCCGCCGGCCTGTCGCCGTGCTGGTGCGCGCCGGGATGGCTGACGGGATAGGCGTCGTGATGGGCGTCAAGGTGGGCGCCGTTGGCGTGGGCGAGGTCCTGGGCCTCGGGAGCGGCGCGGCCCGCGGCGTTCCTGCGGCGCAGCAGCACGACGCCCGCGACGAGCAGGACCAGGACCACGACGCCGCCCGCGGCCCAGACCAGCGGCGACACCGAGGACTTGCGCTGCTCGGCCTGCACGGGCTGAACCGACGGCTTGGCGCCCGAGTCCTCCGCCGTGCCCGCCTTGGCCTTCGCGACCCGCAGGTGGTCGGCCGCGACGGCGTGGTCGGGCCGGAGCTTGAGCACCTGCTCCAGCACCGGCGCCGCGTTCGAGTAGAGCTTGTTGTGGTAGGAGGCGAGCGCGTTCTCGAAGACCACGTCGACCGGGCCGCGGCGGGGAGTGATCCCGACGCCGACGAGCGCGGTGCGGATCTCGTCGGCGGGCGTGATGGTCAGCGGGACGTCGCCGCCTCCGGCGAGCAGCCCCACGACCTCGCTCCTGCCGTCGTCGATGAGGGCCGCGCCGGGCGCGCCCTCGGCGAGGAGCCCGGCGAGCTTCTCGCGCTCGTCGTCCTTGAAGGTCCGGCTGCCCGGCGGGTCGAGGTGCGCGGTGTCGAGCTTGGGCGGCAGCTTGGCCGACGGCCTGCCGGTCAGCGTCATCACGTCGAGCGACGCGATGGTGCCGGCGATCGCGGTGCCCAGCGGCGCCGTGGGCAGCGACTGCTTCTCGCCGCCCTTGGTGACCTTGAGCACGGCCGGGGCCGCCGGGGAGGTCCCGGTCGTCAGGATCTGCGCGGGCAGTCCTCCGGTCGGCGGGTCGAGGTAGGGGTAGACGGTGACATTGGTGGTGACCGTCGCGATGCAGGTCGAGTCGCTCTTCTGCGGGGGGTAGCACCCCTGGAGCCGCCGGTCGAGGTCGGCGTCGTCGAGCGTGTGCCGCTTGAAGTCCGCCGGCACCTTCACCTTGAAGTATTCGGCGAACACCCGGTTGGCGGCGTACACCCGGGGGTCCTGGGCGGACTGCACGACCTGGGTGGCGGTGACGATCACCCCGTCGGGGGTGACGGTGAAGCCGCTGCCTCCGTCGAGGTCCACGTCGTACTTCCGGGCGATCTGCTTGATGACGCCGCGGTCGTCCAGCAGCGTGATGGACACGGTGGAGGACGACTCGACGCGTACGGCACCCGGGGTGACGCGGTCGGTGGAACCGCTCGGGTGTGGGTGGAGCATGGGCGCCGCGAGCACGGCGAACGCGCCCAGCCCCGCGACAAGGGAGTGCAGGCGGGGCATTCTGCGTCTCCTCGGCCTTCTCGGATCGGTTTAAAGCGTCTCAGTGCGGACGGTGCTCGACAAGGTGAGCACCGTGACCGACATCCACTTGATACAGGCCAATGATCAGGCAGTCACTTGACAACCGCTTGCAGGGCGATTGCGGGGCAGATTCGACTGATGCGCGTTATGCCGGATAAGAGTTACGCTGCGCGTCATGCGCGTTTCCCCCCTCCGCTCGGTCCCCCGTGTCGACCTGTTGATCGGTCTGGCCATCATGGCACTGGGCACCCTTGAGGCGTTCACGGTCGCCGAGAGCTACGGCGCGGCCGAGACCCCCGAGCTGTGGTGGGTCGGGCAGGCGGTGGTCACCGGCGTGCTGGTCTGGTACCGCCGCCGGTCGCCGGTGACGGTCTTCATCCTGATGATCCTCGCGCAGTACATGTGGCACCGGCAGGGCTACGAGCAGTGCCCGGTCTGGCAGCTCGCCGCGCTGCTCATCGTCTTCCACACGATCGGCGCGCATCTGCCGGTGCGGCACGGCGGCCCCTGGGGGCTGGCGGGCATCCTGATCTTCGACTCGGGGGCCGTCGACCATCGGTTCCTGCCGTTCGACGAGGTCATCTTCCTCACCGTGATGTTCGGCTCGGCGTACGCCACGGGCCTGGCCCTGCGCGGCTATCTCCTGCGCGCGCACCGGATGGCCGAGCGGGCGGCGCGGCTGGAGATGGATCGGGAGCGCCGGGCCGCCGAGGCCGTCGCCGCCGAACGCAACCGCATCGCGCGGGAGCTGCACGACGTGGTGGCCCACAGCGTGAGCATGATGGTCATGCAGGCCGGGGCGCTGCGGCGCAGGATGGCCGTGGCGCGGGAGGACGGCCCCGGCCCCGAGGCGACGATCCTCTCCGGCATCGAGCAGGCGGGCCGCGACGCGGTGGAGGAGCTGCGGATCATGCTCGGCGCGCTGCGGATGCCGCAGGACGAGGCGCTGCCCCAGCCGGGGCTCGACATGGTGCCCAACCTCATCGCGACCGTCGCGTCCTCCGGCCTGCGCGTCACGCTGGAGACCGAGGGCGACCCCGTACGGCTCGCGCCCGGTCTCGACCTGTCGGCGTACCGCATCGTCCAGGAGGCGCTCACCAACGCGGTCAAGTACGCCGGGGAGGCCGACGCCCGCATCGTCGTCGCCTACCGTCCCGACCGGCTGGAGCTGGAGATCGCCGACAACGGCGGGCGGGCCGCGACGGCGCTGTCCACGGGCAACGGGCTCATCGGCATGCGGGAGCGGGCCGAGCTGTTCGGCGGACGCCTGGAGGCGGGGCCGCGGCCCGAGGGCGGCTTCCGCGTCCACGCGACGCTGCCGATCGCGCAGGCGGCGCCGATGAGCGAGGCGGCGAGTTGACGATCCGCATCGTCCTCGCGGACGACCAGGCCATGATCCGGGCGGGGCTGCGCATGGTGGTCGAGAGCGAGCCCGGCATGGAGATCGTGGGCGAGGCCGCCGACGGCGCCGAGGCCGTCGCCCTGGCGAGCCGGGTGCGGCCGGACATCGTGCTGATGGACATCTCCATGCCGCGCATGGACGGGCTCGCCGCGGCCAGGCGGGTGCTCGACGCGCCCCATCCGCCCAAGGTCATCATGCTGACCACCTTCGACACCGACGAGAACCTGTACGCCGCGCTGCGGGCGGGCACCAGCGGCTTCCTGCTGAAGGTGTCGCCGCCCGAGCAGCTCGTGGAGGCGATCCGGGTCGTCGCCGGGGGAGACGGCCTGCTCGACCCCGCCGTCACGACGCGGGTGATCGCCTCGTTCGCGGGCCGGCACGAGCCGGTGCGGCCCCCGCAGCTCGCCGAGCTCACCCCGCGTGAGCTGGAGGTGCTGCGGATGCTCGCCCGCGGCCTCACCAACGCCGAGATCGCCAAGGAGCTCTTCGTCGGCGAGGCCACGGTCAAGACCCATGTCGCCCGCGTGCTCATGAAGCTGAACCTGCGCGACCGCGCTCAGGCGGTCGTGTTCGCGTACGAGTCGGGCGTGGTGACGCCGGGGTCGGCGCTCGGGTAGTACGACCGCCACTGGGCGTTGGTCATCTTGAGCACCTTGAGGCCGAGGTAGCCCATCGCGATGACGGGGGCGACCCAGAACGGGATCGTCAGCGGGCCGTAGGGCACCGCCACCGCGCCGAGGTAGCCCACGGCGACCACGGCCGGTACCCACCAGTGGACGAACCCGGTGCGCGAGACGGCCAGCAGGAGCAGCGGCAGCCCGACCATGCCGAAGTAGATCCACGGCAGCGTGAAGCCGAAGATGACGCCGGGAAGCTCGAACACCTGGTCGAACATCTTCTGGCCCTGCTCGACCGGGTAGTGCTGCCCGAACCACCACTCCACGGGGTCCATGAGGAGCAGCGCCGAGACGCTCATGTACCCGATGACCGTCATGCCGCCGGCGACGTGCCCGAGGACGACGGACTTCCTGCGCACGAGGTGCAGCAGGCCGAAGGCCGCGATCGGGACGAGCAGCCAGCTCCAGTGGTAGAGCGCCGACTCCAGCTGGGCCAGGGCCGGGTTGTCGCCGTAGCTGACCATCTCGCGGTCGTCGCCCCACGTGCCGGGGTCGACCAGGAGCGCGACGAACTGCAGCAGCGGCGCGACGAACAGCAGGACTCCGGTGACGCTTCGCCGGAAGGCCACCGAGTCGGACAGTTTGAACATCGATCATTCCCCTTCGGGTCCGTCTTCCTACAGCCGGGACGGTAGGTGACGGAACGCGGGGGACTCGTCCGCCGTCCGGATGATGCCTCCTCATCCGCTGGGGCTACTTATCGCCACCAGGGTAGGTATGTGTATATTTTCCGGAAGACGGCTCACACAACGGGAGATTTTACATGAAGGCATTCCCGTCGGTCCTGTTCGACGAGGCGCACAGCGAGGCCTGGACCATCCGGCGGGAGGTCGCCGAGGCCATCAATCCCGCCCACCCCGACGACAACAGCTACGCGGAGGCCGCCGGGACGCTGCGGCGGCTCGGCCACACGGTCCGCGCGCACACCGAGGGCCCCGTCACCCCGGCCGTACTGGACGGGTGCGACGTCTTCGTGCTGGCGCATCCCTCCGACGCCCGATGGGAACGCACGACCGGCGCCGGCAGCCCGGTCTTCACCGACGGGGAGATCGACGCCGTCGAGGCGTACGTCGCGGGCGGCGGCGGGCTGATCGTGCTGGCCGAGCACGAGCAGGACAAGTACGGCAGCAACCTCGCCGCCCTGCTCGCCCGCTTCGGGGTCACGGTAGAGCACGCGACCGTGCAGGACCCCGGCAACTGCCACAACACCGTGGCCACCTGGGTCCTCGGCGTGCCCTCCGCGCAGGCCGTGAGCGAGCCCGGCGGCGTGGCCCAGGACCTGCTCGCCGAGGTACGCCGGGCCTGCTTCTACCGCGCCGGGACGCTCGGCGTCCCCGCCGGGGGGAGCGTGCTGTTCGCCGCCTCCGCGTCCGCCGACCCCGCGGGAGCCCCGCTCGCCGTCGCCGTACGGCACGGCAGGGGCCGGGTGGTCGTGCTGGCCGACTCCGACCTGTTCGGCGACGACTCGATCCGCGACTACGACCACGAGAAGCTGTGGGGCAACCTCGTGACCTGGGCCGCCCGGGTGCCGGAGGCGTCCGGCGCGGCGGCGCGCGGCGCGCGGCACGAGGAGGTCGCGGCCGGGTTCGCCGCGCTCGCGGCCGCCGTCGAGCGGCTGCGCCCGCTGCAGGCCAAGGACGGCTCGGTCACCGGCGACCACGACGAGGCCGTGGCGTGCATCAGCGAGATCGTCGACGGCGTCGCGCGGCTCGCGCCGCACTTCCCGCACGACGGCGAGTATCTCGACGCCGTCATGAAGGACTTCCGGGCGTGGGTGGCGGCGGGGCTGGGCGTGCCCGACTTCCTCGACTCGCTGAACGCCTTCCACCCCGACACCCAGCGGACCGACGGCCTGGAGCACCTGGTCGTCTTCCCGATGTACACCCAGAACGGCAACCCCAACCGGAACGTCGAGGCGGTCTGGATCCGGGTCGTCTGGCCGGAGTGGCTGGCCGCGCTGGAGCGGAACGGCTACGACAACCCGATGTTCGTGCCGATCGCGTTCGAGGGCTTCACCTCCGGCTACGACACCAACTCGGCCGTGCTGTTCCCCGAGACCGTCGCCGTGCGGCAGACGCCGCCGCGCTTCACCTGGGGCGGCATCTTCTGCGACCGCGAGGCGGCCCGGTTCCGCCGGGTCAGCGAGGCGGCCGCCGCCACGCTCAAGCTGGAGCTGCCGCCGGACGCCGCCCGGCTGCTGGCCTCCCAGGACCTCGCCCAGGACACGTTCGTGCTCTGGGACCTCGTCCACGACCGCACGCACAGCCACGGCGACCTGCCGTTCGACCCGTTCATGATCAAGCAGCGCATGCCGTACTGGCTCTACAGCCTGGAGGAGCTGCGCTGCGACCTCACGGCGTACGGCGAGGCCGTGAAGCTGGAGGCCGCGGGCGTGCCGCACGCGCGGTACGTGCAGTACGCCATCCTGTTCGACCGGCTGTTCCGGTTCCCGATCACCGGGGAGCGGGTGCGCAACTACGACGGGCTCGGCGGCCAGCTGCTGTTCGCCTACCTGCACCGGCAGGGGGTCGTCCGGTGGACGGACAACCGGCTCTCGATCGACTGGTCGAGGGTCGCGGACGGCGTCGCCGACCTGCGCGCCGAGGTGGAGAAGCTCTACCGGGACGGCATCGACCGGTCCAAGCGCGCCCACTGGCTGGCCGCGCACCGGCTCGTGGCCGCGTACGTCGAGCCCGACCCGGCCTCGGTGTGGCAGCGGGGCGCCGAGGCGCTGCCCGCCGAGCAGAAGGCCGCGGTCGACGCCGTGCTGCCCGACGAGTTCCCCCTGAGCATGTTCTACGAGGCGCTGCGCCGTAAGCTCACCGACGTGGTGGAGTCGACCCGGGGCATCCGGGCGTGAGCGCGGACAACGTGGACAGCGTGGACGAGATCGGGAGGCACGTGCGATGAGCAGGGTGATCGTGGTCACCGGGGCGGGCGGCCCGGCCGGACGCGCCGTCGTCGGGCGGCTCACCGCCCGGGGCGACACCGTCGTCTCCGTGGACAAGACCGGGGCCGACGGAGCCCTGGCCGTCGACCTGCTCGACCGGGAGGCCGTACGCGGCCTGGCCGAGCGGGTGCGGGCCGAGCACGGCCGGGTGGACGGCGTCGTCCACCTGGTCGGCGGCTGGCGCGGGTCGAAGAGCTTCGCCGAGACCTCGCTCGACGACTGGGACCTGCTGCACGACCTCCTGATCAGGACCCTGCAGAACGTCTCGCTGGAGTTCGAGCCGCTGCTGCGGGCGAGCGGGGACGGCCGCTTCGTGATCGTGTCGGCGCGGGCGGCGGGGAAGCCCACGAAGGGCGGCGCGGCCTACGCCGCCGCCAAGGCCGCCGCCGAGGCGTGGACGCTGTCGCTCGCCGACGCGTTCACCGGCACCTCCGCCGCGGCCGTGATCCTCGTCGTCACCGCGCTGGTACACGACGAGATGAGGGCGGCGAACCCGGAGAAGCCGTACCGTACCTTCACCGACGTGAAGGACCTGGCGGCGGCGGTCGCGGGCCTGTGGGACGAGGATGCGGCGGAGGTCAACGGCCGGCGCGTCGACCTCACGCCCGATCCGGCCGCCTGATCCGGGCTGCCGCTGTTCCGCCTTCGCTGAACTGTTGTGGGGAGAGATTTCGTGACAACCGATGCCGTGCGGCGGCACGACCCGGCGAGGCGCACCTTCGCGAGCGACAACTACGCGGGAGTGCACCCGGAGATCCTGGAGGCGATCGCCCTCGCCAACGAGGGGCACCAGGTCTCCTACGGCGACGACGTCTACACCGAGGCGCTGCAGGGGGTCTTCCGCCGCCACTTCGGCGAGCAGGCCGAGGCGTTCCCGGTCTTCAACGGCACGGCGGCCAACGTGGTGTCGCTGCGGTCGATGTGCGCGCACTGGGAGGCGGTGATCTGCCCGGAGACCGCCCATGTCAACAGCGACGAGGGCGGCGCCCCGGAGGTCGTCGGCGGGTTCAAGCTGCTGACCGTGCCCACCCCGGACGGCAAGCTGACCCCCGATCTTCTCGACCGGCAGGCGTGGGGCTTCGGCGACGTGCACCGGTCACAGCCCCGGGCCGTGACGATCTCCAACGCGACCGAGGTGGGCACCGTCTACACCCCGGCCGAGATCAGGGCCCTGTGCGACCACGCCCACGAGCTCGGCCTGGTCGTCCACCTCGACGGCTCGCGGCTCACCAACGCCGCGGCCGCCCTGGACGTGCCGCTGCGCGCCCTGACCACGGACGCCGGCGTCGACGTGCTGTCGTTCGGCGGCACCAAGATCGGGCTGATGCTGGGCGAGGCCGTCGTCGTGCTCAACCCCTCGGCGGCCCGGGGCCTGCCGTACCTGCGGAAGACGAGCATGCAGCTCGCCTCCAAGATGCGCTTCGTGTCGGTGCAGTTCGAGGCGCTGCTCGCGGGCGACCTGTGGCTGCGCAACGCGCGGCGGGCCAACGCGATGGCCCGGCGGCTCGCCGCGGCCGTACGGGACCTGCCCGGCGTGACCGTGCCGCGTCCGATCGAGGCCAACGGGGTCTTCGCGATCCTGCCCGCGGACGTGGCCGACCGGCTGCGCAAGCGGTTCCGGTTCTACAACTGGGACGAGCAGATCGGCGGCGGGATGATCGAGGTGCGGTGGATGTGCGCCTTCGACACCACCGAGGCCGACGTGGACGCCTTCGCCGCCGCGCTCACCGAGGAACTGCGCGCCTAGGGGAGTGCGTCCCCCCGGGATCAGGGCCCCGCACTGCCGGCCGACGGGAGATCCGGTCTGGCGGGAGTCTCCCGGCTGGGCCATGCGATGTCGTCGACCGCCAGAAACGGCTCGCCTGCCACGTTCGCCGGGGTCACCCCGACGAACTCCATGACGTCTCGATGCAGATGGGACTGGTCGGCGTAGCCGGCCTCCACCGCGACCCGGGCCGCGCTGCCGCCCGCGACCAGGCGGTGGGCGGCGTGATCGAAGCGGACCAGCTTCGCGGCGCGCTTGGGCGGCAGGCCGATCTGCGAGTGGAATCGGGACCACAGGCGTTTACGGCTCCATCCGAGCTCGGCGGCCAGCCGGTCGACCCGGACCAGGCCGCGACCTCCGGCGATCCGGCGCCAGGCCCAGGCCACCTCAGGGTCCACCGGCGGCCCCGCCTCATGCCGGCGGGCGAGCAGCGCGCCGGTCAACGCGAAGCGATCCTCCCAGGAGGAGACGCCGGCCAGCCGCTCACGGATCCGCGACGCCTCCCGGCCCCACAGGTCGTCGAGGGCCACCACGGCGCCGTCGAGGTCGGCGGGGGAGACGCCCAGAATCGCGCGCGCGGTGACCGGGGACAGGCGTACCTGCACGCACTCGACGTTCTCGCCCCGTGCCCAGGCCGCGCCTCCGGACCCGAGCCCGGGCCCCGCGACGAGGCTTCCGCGCTGCCGCCGCCCGGCGGCGTAGTCCACGACGGGCGAACCGGCGCCGAACTCCAGCAGCAGCGTCACGGCCGGGTGCGGGACCATCCGGAGCGCGTCCAGGTCGCCGACGCGGAACCCGGCCATGGTGACACCGGCCACCCGGCCGGGCCCCCGCGGGGAGGCGACGTCCCACACCGCCTCCCCGTGCACGAAAGTCGACACGGCCGCCAGGCTATGCGAGCGCCACGCGGAACGACCGAAGGGAACGACCGGAGGGAACGACCGGAGGGAACGACCGGAGGGAACGACCGAGGGGAACATTCGTTCAAGACGCCCGCGCGCACCGGCGGCGACAGTGGGCGCATGACTGTTTCCGAGGGTGATCGGCATGCGGAAGCCGAGACCACCGAAAGTTCGACGCTGTCCCTGGACGACGGCGACATCCACGTGTGCCAGGACGGCCCCCGCGACGCCCCGGCACTCCTGCTGATCCACGGGTCCGCCTCCTCGGCCCGCTCGTGGGACTCCCTGGTTCCGCTGCTGACCGGATCGCATCGCGTCATCCGGATCGACCTGCTCGGGCACGGGCGGTCGGCCAAACCGGCCGGCCCGAGCTACGCGACCCCGGACCAGGGACGCCGGGCCGGCGTGGCACTGGACCGGCTCGGCGTCGAGCGCGCGATCGTGGTCGGTCATTCCAGCGGCGGCGCGGTCGCCACCGCTCTCGCCGAGCGACGACCCGACCTGGTGATCGCGCTCGCGCTCGTCAACACCGGACCCGGCATGGCCGCCTTCATCGCAGCCGAGTCCGCTCCGATCACACCGTCGCAGTGGCCGCCTGCCGACGAGCGGATCTGCCGGTTCGCCAGCACCGGTTTCAGCCGCGCGGGCTATCGGATCCCACAGGAGCTTCTGGACGAGGTGCGCATGATGACCCACCACACGCTCACCGCGACGATGGCGGGCACCCGCGCCTACCTGGAGGAACAGGCGCTTCCGGAGCGGCTGACGGCCCTCGGCAAGCCGCTTTTGGTGATCTTCGGCGAGGACGACCGCAGATGGCGATCCTCGTCCGCCGCCGACTACCGGACGGTTCCAGGCGCGAAGGTCGAGTTGCTGCCCGGCCTCGGGCACTCGCCCATGCTCGAGGACCCTGTGAGGACCGCCGGCCCCCTGCTGGCCTTCACCGCGATCCACGCCGAGAGGGGCTGACGGCCCGGCCCGCCGTCACCCACAGCCGACGGTGGGCCGGCCGGAGAGGGTCACGGCGCGGGCAGGGGCTGGGCGCCGCGGGCGGCCAGGAACTCCTTCATCGTGCGGATCTCGGCGTTCTGGCTGTCCACGATGTGCTGGGCGAAGGCCCGCACCTCGTCCCGGGACGACAGCCGGAGCAGGCCCTCGGCCATCTCCACCCCGCCCTGGTGATGCCGGATCATGAGCTGGAGGAAGAGGATCTCGGCGTCCCTGCCGGCGGCCGCCTTCAGCTTGTCCATCTCGGCGGGGGTGGCCATGCCGGGCATGGTCCCACCGGGCGCCGTCGCGGTGGCGGCCCCGCCGCCGTGACCGTGCCCGGACATCCAGGCCATCGGGGGGCGGCTCGCGCTCTGGTCCAGCCCCCACTGCTGCAGCCAGCCCATGAAAATTCCACGCTGCGTGCTCTGCGTCGTGATGATGTCGTACGCCAGGCCGCGCAGCGCCTGGTCGGAGGTCTTGTCGCGGAGGACGAAGGACATCTCGACCGCCTGGGCGTGATGGACCCCCATGTCCCGCGCGAACCCCGCCTCGGGGGAGGAGTCCGAGGGCGTTCCCGACCTGGTGAAGAACAGCACGAGCACCGCCGCCGCGAGCAGTACGGCGATCAGCCCGAGCAGGGGGAAGGAGCGCCGGGGCGGGGAGGCGGTCTCCACCGCGGCGTCGAGGTCAGTGCTCATCGCCCACAGGGTACCGCCGCCAAACAAGATCTACCCGAAGTGGTAGGTATAACCACTATTCTCCATACCCAGCGGGGGCGTCAGTGATCAGTGCTTGGAGGAGCGATGACCAAGGAGAAAGCGCAGGCGAGGCGTGAGCACCTCGCCCGCATGCGCGCCGACCAGAAGCGCAAGGAGCGGCGCGCCGCGCTTCTCATGTGGGGCATAGGTGGCCTCGTCATCGTGGTCCTGGTCGCTCTTGTCGCCGTCTGGGTGGTGAAGGACCGTTCGGGCAAGTCGCTCGGCGCGGTCAAGTCCTTCAATTACAAGGGCTCCGACCACTCCTGGACGAAGGTGGACTACAAGGAGAACCCACCCGTCGGCGGCCAGCACAACTACTACTGGCAGAACTGCGGCATCTACGACAAGCCCATCCACAACGAGCACGGCGTCCATTCGCTGGAGCACGGCGCGGTGTGGATCACCTACCGCCCCGACCTGCCGAAGGCGGAGGTCGACAAGCTGAAGACCATCGCCTCGGCCGACTACATGCTGCTGAGCCCGTACCCGAACCTGCCGGCCAAGGTCGTCGCCTCGTCCTGGGACCACCAGATCACCCTCGACGGCGCGGAGGACCCCCGCCTGCCGGAGTTCGTGAAGAAGTACAAGCAGAACCCGACCTACACCCCCGAGTACGGCGCGTCCTGCACGGGCGGCATCGGCACCACCTCCGACCAGCCGCTCCCGCCGCCGCAGGCGGAGACCAGCCAGGAGCCGATGCCGAGCGCGTCCCCGGCCTCCTGACCGGAAGGGCTCAGGGAACCAGCACGCGGTCCACGGGCACGGCCTCGAGCCCGTGGGCCTCGGCCACCGGGCGGCTCGTGAGGTGGCCCTGATGGGTGCTCAGGCCGAGGGCGAGCGCGGGGTCGGCGGTCAGCGCCCCGCGCCAGCCCAGGTCGGCGATCGACAGCGCGTACGGAAGCGTCACGTTGGTCAGCGCGTACGTCGAGGTGTGCGGCACCGCCCCGGGCATGTTGGCCACGCAGTAGAACACCGACCCGTGCACCCGGTAGACCGGGTCGGCGTGCGTGGTCGGCCGGGAGTCCTCGAAACAGCCGCCCTGGTCGACCGAGATGTCGACGAGCACCGACCCCGGCTTCATCCGGGCCACGAGATCGTTGCTCACCAGGGTCGGCGCCTTGGCGCCCGGCACGAGCACCGCGCCGACCACCAGGTCGGCGTCCACCACCGCCCGCTCGACCTCGTACGCGTTGGACGCGATGGTCTGGCAGTTCCCCCGGAAGACCAGGTCGGCCTGGCGCAACCGGTCCACGTCGCGGTCGAGCAGCAGCACCTGGGCCCGCATGCCGACCGCGACGGCGGCGGCGTTCATGCCGGACACGCCCGCGCCGATCACCACGACCTTGGCCGGATAGGTGCCGGGGACGCCGCTCATCAGCACCCCCCGCCCGCCGCCCTGCCGCATGAGGTGGTAGGCGCCCACCTGGGGGGCCAGCCGTCCGGCGACCTCCGACATGGGCGCGAGCAGCGGCAGTGTGCGGTCGGGCAGTTGCACGGTCTCGTAGGCGATGCCCGTGACGCCGGACTCCAGCATGGCCCGGGTGCACGGCTCCGAGGCGGCCAGGTGGAGATAGGTGAACAGCACCTGGCCCTCGCGCATCCGGGGGTACTCCTCCGGTTCGGGTTCCTTGACCTTCAGGATCAGGTCGCCCTCCGCCCACACCTCGTCGGCGGAGTCGAGGACCACCGCCCCCGCGGAGGCGAAGTCCTCGTCGGGGATCGCCGACCCCCTTCCGGCGTCCTGCTCCACGACGACCTGGTGGCCCTTGCGGACGAACTCGTTGACCCCGGCGGGGGTGAGCGCGACGCGGTACTCATGGGTCTTGATCTCTCGGGGCACTCCCACCTTCATGTAGTCCACTGTCCGCTCCCCGTGTTTGCCCTGGCAGCGGACAACGAGCACCATTTTGTCGGGCATTCATGACAAATGGTCAAGGTTGGACGGTGCTGAACCGCGTAGGGTCACCCGGTTACCTACCGTTGGCATAGGTCGGTAGGCTCTGCGAGCGATGTCAGGGATCGAGGTGGGGATGCAGAACGTGCCCGTGCCGGGAGACGAGGAACCCGGTCCGCGGCCCGGCGGACCGACCCCGGGGACTGAGACGGCACCGTTGTGGGGTCCGGCCGGCCCGGACGACGCCGGCGGTGTGCCCGCCGAGACGTACGACCGGCCCGGCGGCAGCCACGCCGCGACATACGGCGTGCCCGGAGACGGAGCGAGTGCGGCAGGCGCCCCGTACGGGCCGCCCGGTGGTAGCCATGCCGCCACATACGGCGTGCCCGGAGACGGAGCGGGTGCGGTAAGCGACCCGTACGGCCCGCGGGAGATCCCGCCGGACGGCTTCGGGCAGACCGAGGTGATCGGCGCCGTACCCGGTGCGGGCAGTGGCGTGTACGGTCCCGGCGCGGCCGACGACCCGTACGGGGTCGCGGGCCTGCCCGGCGGCGACCCCGGCGTCGCGGACGCACCCGCGGGACTCGGCGCGCCCGGGCTTCCCGGCGCCGGCGGGCCGGGCGACCTGTCTTCCGGCGCGTTCGCGGACGTTCCTCCCGGCGTTCCCGTCGACGTTCCAGTCGGCGTTCCGGCCGACGTTCCTCCCGGTGTTCCGGTCGAGGTGCTCGCCGACCTTCCTCCCGTGCCGTCCGACGTCGTGGTCGAGGTGGTCGAGGAGGTTCCGGGTGACGTGCCCCTCGACGCGCCCGCCGACCCGGCGGCGCCGGAGGGGCCCTCGGAGCCCCGCGCGGCGAGGGGGACGACGATCGCCCTCGTGGTGGCGCTCGTGACGGTGGTCGTGATGTCCGGAGTCCTCGGGGCGGTCGCCGTGCTGATGACCCGCAATCCGGACGCGCCGCCGCTCAAGCAGACGCCCGTCCACACGCTGGGCACTCCCGTGCACTTCGCCCCGGTCACCGGGGTGCGGCCCGCGCCCTGCGAGGGGACCGACGCGATTCCGGACGACAAGGGGACCACCTGCTACCTGCTCGACCCGGGGGTCACGGTCAAGACCGTGCAGAAGATCGAGGAGGTGCCCGACAACGACGGCACCTATACGGTCCGGCTCGTGCTGTCGCCGCCGAGCCGCGAGGAGATCGCCCAGCTCACCCGGGACACCGTCAAGCAGCAGCTCGCGGTCGTGGTGGGGGAGAAGGTCGTCGCGGCGCCCCGCGTCGCCCAGGAGATCACGCAGGACAGCCTCGGCATCGCGGGCTTCGACAAGGCGCAGGCGGACGCGATCATCGGCCTGCTGACCGGAGGATCGGCCCCCGCGGGCCAGCAGCCGAATCCCTCTCCCGGCGCCGGTCAGCCGGACGGGACGCAGCAGGGCGGCACTCAACCGGGTGGAACCCAGCCGGACGGCACCCAGCAGGGCGGGACCCAGCCTGGTGGCACGCAGCCGGACGGCACCCAGCAGGGCGGGACTCAGCCTGGTGGCACGCAGCCGGGCCTCGACCAGTCCGGCACGAACCAGAACGCCCCCCAGCCCGGCTCGACCCCGCCCGGCGTCTCTCAGCAGAACGGCGGGCAGGGCACGATCAGCTCCGGCTCCGGCTCCGGCTCCGGGACCGGCGCCGCCCAGCCCGGCGCCGCCCAGCCCGGCGCCACACAGGCCACGCTCACCTCCGGCGGCGCGGCCGGAGGGAACGGCGGCCGGTACGCCTCGTGCAAGGAGGCGAAGGCCCACGGCGCTGGGCCGTACACGAAGGGCCGCCACCCCGAGTACGCCTGGTACGTCGACGTCGACCACGACGGCGTCGCCTGCGACCCCGACGACATGGTCTGACCCTTCACCGTCGCTGGGCGGCGGAGCGGTGCGGCGGCGTGCGGCATGACGGCAGACGCCGCGTCCGCCGACGGCCCGTGCCCACCGTCGGCCCGTGCCCACCGTCGGCCCGTGCCCACCGTCGGCCCGCGTCTACCGATGGCCCGTGCCCGCCGTCGGCCCGCGTCTACCGTCGGCCCGTGCCCGCCGACGGCCCGCGTCGACCGACGGCCCGTGCCCGCCGTCGGCCCGCGTCCGCGCATGGGCGCGGCGCCGATGTGCGGCCGGCGGGGCCGACCGGTGGACGTGCAAGCGGTGGGCAATCGGGGTGCAAGCAGGGGCCGATAATGTGCGGGGCGTGTCAGCACCATGGTTGCGAGGCGTGGCCGGTTCGGCCGCGGCCGCCGCGTTGCTTCTCCCCGCCGCTCCTGCCCTCGCGCACTCCGCATCTTCTGCGCAGTCCGCGCACTCCGCATCCTCTGCGCAGTCCGCGTACTCCGCCGCGCAGGCCTCGGCTCCAACCGCCGCACAGGCGGCGTCCGCGCGCGTGAAGCCCGCGCCCGCGACGGTCGCCAGGAAACTGTTCGACGCCTGGCTGCGCCGGGACCGCCACGCGGCCTCCCGGGTCGCCACCGCCGGCGCGGTCTCCACGATCTTCGCCTACCCCTTCCGGGCCCCGAACCGGTTCGCGGGCTGCACCGGAGGGCGTGACTGCCGGTTCGTCCACACCAGTGTGAACGTCCCGGGCGGGCTCGACGGCATCCTGATGGTCGTCTCGGGCTCCAAGGTCGTGAAGGTGTACGAGTCCCGCCACCTCGTCACGCCGTCCGCCGCCGCCACCCGCCTGTTCCAGGCGTGGCGCGCGGGCGACCGCTACCGGGGTCTGGAGGCCGCCACGAACAAGGCCGTCACCAAGCTCTTCTTCCACAGGTACGACCCCAGGGGCGTGGCCTACATGTTCCAGGGCTGCAACCGCGATGCGAAGGGCTACAGCTGCGCCTACTCCTACGAGGGCGGCGCCATGTTCATGCGGGTCGGCGGTTCGAAGGCCCGCGGCTACGAGGTGACGTCCATCGGCTACATCGCCGACTGACCCCGTCGGCCGGCCCGCTCGGGAGCCGGCTGAGCCCGCACCGGACGATCCCGCCCGCCCGCCCGCCCGCACGGACGGGCTGGCGGCCGCGGCTCTTCGGCGGCTCACCGGAACACCCACAGCGTGGAAGCCCGGTCCTTCGGTTCAGGGCCGGGAAGCCGGCACGAGGGCGATGTCCTCGGGCCGGATCGGCACGCGGGGGAGATCCAGCCCGGTCGCGGCCCTGACGGCGGCGGCCACGGCCGGGGTCGACGACAGCGTGGGCGGCTCGCCCGCCCCGCGCAGCCCGTACGGCGCGTGCGGGTCGGGGTTCTCCAGGATCGACAGCCGCATCGGCGGCATGTCGAGGATGGTGGGGATCAGGTAGTCGGTGAACGAGGGGTTGAGCACCCGGCCCTCCCTGACCTGGATCTCCTCCATCAGGGCGAGCCCCAGGCCCTGCGCCGAGCCGCCGTGGATCTGCCCTTCGAGGGCGAGCGGGTTGAGGATCTTCCCCACGTCCTGCACGGCGGCGAGCTCGACCACCCTGACCAGGCCGAGGTCCACGTCCACGTCGACCACCGCGCGGTGCACGCACAGCGCGAGCTGGGTGTGGGAGTTCCCCTGGCCGGTGACCGGGTCCATCGGGAAGGTCGGCCGGTGACGGAACTCCCGGGTCTCCTCCACCGGCCCGCACCGCTCCAGCACCTCCACGAGCGACAGCTCCGGATGCGCGGCGCGCAGCGCGCCGAGACGTTCCCGCACCGCCACGCAGGCGGCCCGGACGGCCCCGCCCGTGACGTACGACTGCCGGGAGGCCGAGGACGACCCGGCCGAGCCGACCCCGGTGTCCGCCGGGGCGACGGTGACCCGTTCGACGCCCAGTTCCGTACGGGCGATCTGGGCCTGCACGGTGACGAGGCCCTGGCCCACCTCGGCGGCGGCGGTGCGCACGAGCACGTGGGGCTCGTCGCCGGCGGCCTCGATCCGCACCCGCGCCGTCGAGTAGTCGTCGAAGCCCTCGGAGAAGCAGATGTTCTTGATGCCGACGCCGTAGCCCACGCCCCGCCGCACGCCCTCGCCGCGCGTCGCCTGGGCGACGCCGCCGGGCAGCAGGCGCAGGTCGGGCCCGGCGCCGTCCATCCCGGCGCCTGCCGGGTCCGTGGGTAGCGGCATCGCGGCCAGTTCGGTGAGCATCTCCGCGAGCGGCGCGGGGCTGTCGATCAGCTGCCCGGTGGCCAGTCGCGACCCCTGCGACACCGCGTTGCGGACCCGGATCTCCACCGGTGACAGCCCGCAGGCCGCCGCGAGGCGGTCCATCTGCGACTCGTACGCGTAACAGGCCTGCACCGCCCCGAACCCGCGCATCGCGCCGCAGGGCGGGTTGTTGGTGTAGACGCCGTACGCGTCGATCCAGACGTTGTCCACCTCGTACGGCCCGACGCCGAGGGAGGCGGCGTTGCCGACCACGGCGAGCGTGGACGAGCAGTAGGCCCCGCCGTCGAGCAGGATCTCGGCCCGCACGTAGACGAGCCGCCCGTCGGCCGTCGCGCCGTGCTCGTACCGCATCCGGGCGGGATGCCGGTGGACGTGGCCGAAGAACGACTCCTCGCGGCCGTACACCATCTTGACGGGGCGGCCGGTCCGCAGCGCCAGCATCGAGGCGTGAACCTGCATCGACAGGTCCTCTCTCGCGCCGAACGCGCCGCCGACCCCGGCGAGCGTCAGGCGCACCTTCTCCGGCGGCAGGCCGAGACACGGCGCCACCTGTCCCTGGTCGACGTGCAGCCACTGCGTGGCGACGAACAGGTCCACCCCGCCGTCCTCGGCGGGCACGGCCAGGCCCGACTCCGGCCCGAGGAACGCCTGGTCCTGCATGCCGACCTCGTACTCGCCGGTGACGACCACCTCGGCCGCGAAGGTGCTCCCCACCCTGACCGGCTGGTGCCGTACGAGGTTGCCCCCGGGGTGGACGGCCGGGCAGGACAGGTCGAAGGCGGCCCGGCGGGGGTCGGTGACGGCCGGCCGCACCTCGTAGTCCACGACGATCGCGGCGGCGGCCCGGCGCGCGGTCTCCGGATGGTCGGCGGCCACGATCGCCACGGGCTCGCCCTGGTAGCGGACCTGGTCGATCGCCAGCACCGGCTGGTCCCGGTGCTCCAGCCCGTAGAACCTCTCGCCGGGAACGTCCTCGTGGGTCAGCACGGCGAACACGCCGGGCATCGCGAGGGCGGGGCCGACGTCCATCGAACGGATCCACGCCGACGGGTGCGGGCTGCGCAGGGTGGCGCCCCAGAGCATGCCTTCCAGCCACAGGTCCGAGGAGTAGGCGAACTCACCGCTCACCTTCAGGTTGCCGTCCGGGCGCGGCACGCTCTCGCCGATCCCCGAAGGCATCCCGGAGGGCCGCTCTGTGTCCGTCGTCAATGGCCGCGTCACCCTCGTAGTACAGCAACCCGGCCGGGCCGGGCCTATCGGCGTGGTCATGGGAAACGGCATGGCGGGCGGGGTCGATGCTTGTACATACCTCCAAATAGGCTGTCGGTCGTGCTGCTGCGTGATCTGCTCTCCGCTCCGGAGCTGCGGCTCGTCCTGCTGACCGGAGACGAGACGCCGGACCGTGAGATCAGCGGGGTGCTCATCACCGATCTGCCCGACCCCCGGCGCTACCTGTCGGGCGGCGAGCTGGTGCTGACCGGCCTCATGTGGCGGCGGTCTCCCGGCGACTCCGCGCGGTTCGTGGCCGCCCTGGCCGAGGCGGGGGTGGCCGCGATCGGCGCGGGCGACGCTCGGCTCGGGATGGTGCCCGACGACCTGGTGGCGGCCTGCAGGGAACACGGCCTGCCGCTGCTGGAGGTGCCCGTCGAGGTGTCGTTCGGCGCCGTCACCGACTTCGTGGGCCGGCGCGTCGCCGCCGTGCAGGCGGGTGACCTGCGCGGCGCTCTCGGGCGGCACCGCAGGATCGTCGCGGCCGTGGCCGAGGGAGCAGGGCTGGGGGAGCTGTTCGCCCTCGTGGAGACCGAGCTCGGCGTCACGGCCGCCGTGGTGTCCGCCTGCGGCTCGGTCGTCGCGGGCGCCCTGCCCGAAGACCAGGCCGTACGGCTGGCCCGCGACTACCTCGCCGCCGTACGCCTGCCCGTGGTGGTGGACCGTGGCGGTGCGTTCACGCTGTTCGCCGTGGACCGCGCGCACCGGGCCGCCGGCTGGGCCCTCGTGTGCCGGGGGGAGGTCGACGCGGAGATCGGCTTCGAGCTGGCGGCGTGCGTCGCCCTGGAGCGCACCCGTGCGGAGGCGGGCCGGCGGGTGGAGCGGCGGCTGGCCGAACAGCTGATCGCCCTGGCCTGCGCCGGAGGGGAGCCGACGGAGCTGTCGGCGCGGCTGCGGACCTGCGGCGTCGACCCGGCGGAGCCGTACGCGGTGGTCGCCGCGGCGGCGAGCCGGCGTGGGGCGACCGACGGCCCCGACCCCGCCCTGCTGGGCGGCCGGATCGTGGAGGAACTGCTGGACCGGCGGGTGGTGGCGGTGGCCGGCGCCGACGCGTCGGTGACGCTGGTCCCGCTGCGCGGCGACGCGTACGGGGACGACCGCGACGCCCTCGCGGAGCGGCTGCGCGACCGGGCCGCGGTGATCGCGGACGGGCTGCCGGCGCTCACGGTGTCGATGGGAGTGAGCGGGGCGCTGACCGGGCCGCAGGCGATCCGGGGCGGGGTGGAGGAGGCGGGCCACGCCCGGCGGCTGGCCGAGGCGCGCGGCGGGGGAGTCGTCACCGGCGACGAGATCTACACGCACGCGCTGCTGCTGGCGACCGCACCGGGCGAGGTGCGGTCGTCCTTCGCCGAGCGGCTGCTCGGGCCGCTGTTCGACTACGACCGGCGGCACGGCGCCGATCTGGTGCGTACGCTCGGCGCGTTCCTCGACTGCACCGGTTCGTGGAACGCCTGCGCCGAGCGCCTGCACGTCCACGTCAACACGGTGCGCTACAGGATCAGGCGGGTCGAGGAGCTGACCGGCAGGGACCTGTCGTCCATGGCCGACCGCGTCGACCTCTTCCTCGCCCTGCGCGCCGGTTAGCCCCCCCGCCGCCCTCAGTGGCTCAGCGCATCCTCCGCGACGCGCGGCGGCGAGACCTCCACACGGGGAACGCCTCCCCGATCTCGCGCAGCTCGTCCTCCGCCTGACGGCACAGATGCTCGTCCCCGGACCGCTGCCCGATGGCCAGGGCCTCCAGCGCGCAAGCCAGGGCAGGCTCAGGCGCGCGCAGCAATCGGTGAGCCCTCGCCAACATGATGAAGGCTTCGCACTCATTCTTCACGTGGCTCAGTTCTCGGGCGTGCGACAGGGCGCGATCGAGGTGACGCTGCGCGGTGAGTGGTTCACCGCGTTCCAGGTAGATCCTGGCCAGCGTCAAGAGGCCGTCGCATTCGTGGTAGTGATCTCCCGCCGCCTCCGCAAGAGTGACGGCCTCGCCGAGAAGGGCGATGGCTGCGGACATCTCGCCCAGGCCCAGGCAGGCACTTCCCCCTGTGAGCAGCGAATGACGCTCCCCGACCTGGGAGCCGATCTCCCTCGCGATCACACGCTGTGCCTCGGTGCACTCACGTGCCTCGGCGTACCGCTCCAAATGGAGATGAACGAGGCCCAGGTTGCCCAACGCGCGCATTTCGCCGAACCGGTCTCCCTGCGCACGTCTCAGTCCTAGCTCGGCCTCCTGGTGGGGTAGCGCCTCGGCCGGTCGGTTCACTGCGATCAGGGCCCACATCAGCTGCATGTGGGCGAGAGGCAGGATCTCCTGGTCACCGATTCGTTCACCCACTTTCAGCGCCTGCCGGCTCAGGCTGAGGTGCTCGCGAAGGTGAGTACCTCTCGTCAGCTCCCAGATGAGGGCGAACCCAACGTAGGCCCCCAGACGCGCGATCTCGTCGTCCTCGCTCGCCATCGCCTGTGAGGCGGCGGAGATGACATGTGGCAGTTCCTTGTTCAGCCAGGCTCTGGCCTCGGCGGGAGTGCCCAGCGCCAATGGACGCTGCGGCACGTCGGGCCAGGGAGAATGCACGCGGTGCGGATCGAGCAGGGTGCTGGCGTGACGTGTGGTCGCGCCATAGAAGCCGAGCGCCCGCATGAGCGCGTCCTTACGGGACTGCGGCGTGAGATGCGTGTTCGCGAGTTCGATCGTGAAGAGCCGCACGAGGTCATGCGGCTGGTATCGGCCGACTTCGCCGGTCTCCAGCAGATGCGCCCGAACCAGGCGGTCGAGGGCCCGTTCGGCGGCGTCGGCGGGTTCGCCGACGAGGGCGGCCACCACATCGGCGGTCACGCTCGCCACGGGCAGGACGCCGAGATGACACAGCGTCCGCGCGGCCAGCCGATCGAGCGCGCCGCCACGGGCGAGCGCCTCATAGCTCAGTTCTAGACTGGAGCGAACGGCGATCTGGCCCGCCTCCAGCTCGTGCAGCGTGCGCCGCCGGTCCTCCAGCCTCCCCCCGAGGTCGCGTACGCTCCAGTCCGGCCGCTCGCCGAGCCGCGCGGCGGCCAGACGCAGGGCGAGCGGCAGCCCGCCGCACAACTCGACCAGATGGGATACGGCGGCCGGATCCGCCGAGATCCGCTCCGCGCCGACGAGCTTCGACAGGACGGTGACCCCCTCGGACCGCCGCATCCTACGGAGGACGAGCCGGACGCAGTCGTCGGCCATGGAGAAGGACTCCCGGCTCGTGATGAGCACGGTGTTGCCCGACGGCAGGTCCAGCAGGGAACGGACCTGCTCCGGCCCGGCCGCGTCGTCGAGCAGGATGAGGGTCCTGCGGCCGTCCAGCCGGTCGCGCAGCACCGCCGCGGCCTCGTCCTCCTCGGACGGCACGGCCTTGCCCTCCAGCCCGAGCGCACGTAGCAGCCTGCCGAGCACACCGATCGGCTCCAGGCGTTCCACCCCGGGCGTCGCTCCCAGGAGATTCACGTAGAGCTGGCCGTCGGGGAACGCGTGGGCCGCGGTGTGTGCGGCCTGGACGGCCAAGGCGGACTTGCCCGTTCCGGGAGCACCGGTGATCGCGACCACGGCCTGCGGGACGCCGCCGTCCCACGGGGTGAGCAGCGATCGCAGGCGGACCAGCTCCTCGACCCGGCCCACGAAGCCGGTGGCCGCGCGCGGAAGCTGACGCGGCGGACGAGGCTGCGTGCCCCCAGGGGTCGTTTCGCTCTGAGCCGGGTCAAGGGAGGGGTCGGCCCGCAGGATCAGTTCGTACCGCTCCCGCAGGGCCTCGCCGGGGTCCACACCGAGCCGCTCGGCGAGCAGCCGCTTGACGTCGAGATAGGTGTCGAGCGCGTCGGCCTGCCTGCCCGACCGGTAGAGCGCCAGCATGAGCAGGTCACGCGTCCGCTCCCGCAGGGGAGCCTCCGCGACCAGTTCGGTGAGGGTGGTCACGGCCTCCTGGTGCAGGTCCAGGTCGAGCAGCGCGCCGGCCCGGTCCTCCATCGCCGTCAGGCGCAGTTCCTCCAGCCGGACCCGCTCGGCCTCGGCGAAGGGGCCGGGGACGCCGCAGAGGGCGGGCCCCGACCAGCACTCGGTGGCGGCCTCCAACGCGCGCAGGACCCCGCGCGGATCCCCTGTGGCCTGGAGCCGCCGAGCCTCGGCCAGGTGGCGTTCGAAGTCGCCGACGTCCGCCTCAACCGTCCCGCGCTCCAGCACATAGCCCCGCGACCGGGAGATCAGGGTGCTGTAGGGGCCGCGCCGGCCCGGCTCCGCCTCCAGCACCCGTCGCAGACCGGCGATGTAGGTGTAGATGCTCTGCTCGGCGGTGTTCGGCGGACGATCCCCCCAGAGTCCGCCGATCAGTGTGTCCTTCGTGATGATCCGCCCCGCGCGGACGGCGAGGACGCACAAGGCCGCACGCTGCAGCGGCGGCCCGAGGTCGACGGTCCGGCCCTCACGCCACGCCGCCACAGGCCCCAGAAGCTGCAGACGATAAGGTGAGTGTTGCGGCGTTCCGTGCTCTTTCGCGTTATCCATACGTCGCCGGACTCCATAGGGTAACGACACAGACGCGATCTGTGGAAGCCTGTCAGGATCGTTTGAAGGCGCCGGGCGCGCGACAAGCGGTGACCGCCCTCATCGAGTCCCCCGGCGTTCCTCCAGTACTAGGTGCATTACGAAGTCATCCCCGTGTCCGCCGTACTGGCGGACCCTTGCCCCCCAGTTTGGTGGAACTCTAAATATGCCATCACATATCTAGATTCTGTCTAGATGTGAGGACGGCATGGGTCAGTCCGTGTCCGGACGCGAGGTGGGGTGCTTCCCGTGGTGATGGAGCGCCGGTCGGCGGGAGCGTATGGCGCTCTGGGCTCGGAAGCCTGCTGGGCGACGGTTTGATGGCCTTTGTGTCACTACGGGAACTAAGACCAGAGTAGGGCGCTTCGCGGGAAGCTGTGGCCCGATGGCCCGGCCCCGGAGGGGGCGGCGGCGGGGTGGGAAGGCCTGCGCGGCGGCCGCTCTTGCGATTGAGGGACGGGAGATGCTTCCCATTCGCAGTCCGCTGAATACATCGAAGCCGGGCTGGAGAATATGGCGCCGAAATCGGTGCCGGCCCCGCAGGGAATGGTGACGGCAACGCCCCGTGAAAGTGATTCACTTCTCCGGAATCGGTAAGGGGCCCTCCGGGGTTGACTTATACGACCGCATATGGCGTTCGGTATATCCCCGAAAGTGTCGGCATGAAGACGGCCTATATTTTCCGCGGAGGGTGCCGGGACGCCGGAGAGAGCGCGTGATGCCGGACGACGCGTGATCTTCGTCGCCGGCGTCCCGGGCGCAGAGGCCGAACGGTTGCCGTGGTCAGCAGCACTCGCACGCTGCGGTGTATTTCGATGGCACAGGAGACGTAGCGGCACTGGCTAGCGTAGCATCGGCTCCAACGGCCAGTAGGGCCGAAATGATGACGGTAAGAACGAGTAGGGCAAGGCGGCGCACGGTGGATCTCCCATCAGCTCTGACTGCCGGGCCTACAATATTCCAGGAGTTGCCAATGGCCGCGCAAGATCTGGTCGGACAGCGCATCAAGGCGATTCGCCGGCAGCGGGGGCTCTCGCAAGCGCAGTTGGCACATCCTGAACTCTCCGATAGTTACGTATCACTGATCGAAAGCGGTAAGCGCACCCCCACCCCCGCCGTTCTGGAACTGCTCGCGCAGAAGCTCGACTGCTCGCTGACCTATCTCGTCAACGGCGTCACCGCCGAGCAGATGGAGGACCTCGAGGTCGGCCTCAGCTTCGCCCGCATGGCTCTGGAGAACGGCGAGGTCGCCGAGGCCCGCCGCCGGTACGCCGAACTGCTCGCCGACGGCAACCTCCTGGGTCTCCCCTCCCTTCGGGTGGAGGCCCGCTACGGCTACGCGCTGGCCTCCGAGGCGTGCGGAGAGGTCGCCGAGGCGATCTCCGTTCTGGAGGAGCTCGGCAAGTCCGAGACCGAGGTGATCAGTCAGGAACGCAAGGTCGCCGTGGCCCTGGCGCTGTGCCGGTGCCATCGGGAGCGGGGCGACTACTCGGCCGCCGTCCAAGTCGGCGAGCACGCGCTGGAGACGATGTCCCGGTCAGGGTGGAACGACGCGTTGGTCGAGCTCGGCGCCACGCTGCTGAGCGTCTATCTGCGCCGGGGCGACATGCTGCGGGCCAGGCATTTCGCCGCTGAACTGCTGGCGGCCGCCGAGACCCTGGGCTCCCCGCGGGCCGCCGTCGCGTCCTCCTGGAACGCCGCTCTCGTCGCGGAGCAGACGGGACGCGGCGAGGAGGCTCTCTCCCTGATCGAGCGAGCGCTCGCGATCCAGTCCGAGACCGGCGAGCCGCGCAACCTGGCGCGCCTCCGGCAGGCGTACGCGAACATGGTTCTCAGGCTGCACCCCGAGGAGTCGGAGAAGGCGCGCGATCTCCTGCTGCGGGCGCAGCTGGAGATGGAGGGGGCGGCCACCAGCACCTTCGACAGAGCCCTGTGCGCGCTGGCTCTTGCCTGGGCGGAGATCGTTCTTCACTATCCCGAGAGGGCCGTCGAGTACGCCGAGGCCGCCGTCGACCTGGTGCGCGGCACCTCGGGGTGGCTGGAGACACGAGCCGCCCTCCTCCTCAGCCAGGCGCGTTTCCTGCTGCACCAGGATGACGAGGCGGCGAGCGAACTGGACACTGTGAGCGACTGGCTGGAGACCGCGCTGCCCACACGGAAGACGGCCGAGGACTGGATGACCATCGGCGAGATGCGTCGGCGGATCGGTGACGAACAGCAGAGCGTGGCCGCCTACCAGCGGGCCCTCGCCTGCGCCGGGCTGTGACGGACGTCCCGTCGCATCGCTCGTCTACGGGGCCTCATATATAGGCCCCGTGTAGACCTGACGTACCGGGCCGGAGCGTATGGCGCTCCGGCCCGGCTCCGTCTGTGCGCCCGGGCCTGTGAGCAGGGGATAGCACAGGTCGTTCCCGTCTTCCGGTGCGGGGGTATGGACCGGACACACGCGTCGGTAGCCTGGGACTGTCATGAAGAGACCCATCCTCGCCGCCTTCGCCGGCCTCGCCGCGTTCCTGGTGGCGCTCCTGCTGTGCGCGGCCCCGGTCCTGCCGGCCCAGGCGCACACCTCGCTCAAGAGCAGCGACCCGCAGAAGAACGCCAAGGTCACGACCTTGACCAAGGTCACCCTGGAGTTCGCGGAGTCCGTGCGCTTCCCGGTCGTGGTCGTCCGCGGTGAGGACGGCAAGCGCTACGAGAAGGGCGCTCCGGCCGTCAACGGCCCCAAGGTCACCGAGGCGGTGGCCGACCAGGTGCCGCCGGGCCGGTACACGATCGCCTGGCGGGTGGTCTCTCCGGACGGTCACCCGCTGGAGGGGGAGATCCCCTTCACCGTGGTGGGCGACCAGGCGCTGGGCAGCGCGACCTCCGTGGCCGAGCCTCAGGACACTGCCTCCGCGGCCGCCGCCGTGCCCGGCGCGTCGTCCGCCGCCGCATCGGACGCCACGTCCGACCTGGCACAGGCCTCCCACACGGCCGACGACCAGGGGGGCGGCGTGCCCGGCTGGTTCTGGGCCGTGGTCTTCGGCATCGCCGGGATCGGCATCGGCATGTTCCTGAGCCTGCGGAAGAAGCCGTGAGCAGGGTCGCGCGCCTGACCGTCGCGGCGCTGTGCGCGGCGGCGGGCGCGCTCGTGGTCGCGATGGTGGTCGGCGGCGCCGCGACCCCGCGGATCATCCCCGGCCTGCCCGACGAGGGCACGCTGACGCGCTGGATGCTTCCGCTGTCGAAGCTCGCGATGGACGTCTCCGGCGTCGTGACCGTGGGACTGCTGGCCGTGGCCGCGGCCTTCCTGCCCAGCGACAAGGGGTTGCTCGGCAGGCAGGCCCAGAGCTACGTGAAGGGCGCCTCGTGGTCCGCGCTGGCCTGGGCGGTCGCCGCGGCGGTGGCGCTGGTCTTCAGCCTGTCGGAGACCCTCGGCGCGCCGGTGGGGGAGATCCTCGCCGGCAACGAGCTCACCAGCTACGCCAGTCAGGTGCCGCAGGGCATCGCGCTGACCCTGGTCGTGCTGTTCGCCGTCGCCATCGCGTTGTTCGCGCGGGGCGCGATCACCGCGGGCGCCGCCGCCGGGTTGCTGGTCTTCGCGCTGGTCACGCTCCTGCCGCCCGCGCTCACCGGGCACTCCTCCTCCGCGCCCAACCACGGCCTGGCCACCACCTCCGTCGGCATGCACCTGCTCTTCCTCGCGCTGTGGGTCGGGGGCCTCGCTGCGCTCTGCTTCCACGCGCTGCGCGGGCAGGCGCAGATCGACGTCGCCGCCACGCGCTTCTCGCGGATGGCGCTGTGGTGCTTCATCGGGGTCGGCGTCTCCGGCGTCGCCGCCGGCGCCTCGCGCCTGGCCACGATCGGTGACCTGTTCACCTCCACCTACGGCCTGCTCCTGCTCGTCAAGGTCGCCGCCTTCGCCGCGCTCGGGTTCCTGGGATGGCGCCACCGGGGCGGCACGCTGCCGAGGCTGTCGGCGGGAGAGCCGCACGCGTTCCTGCGCCTGGCCCTCGGCGAGATCGTGCTCATGGGAGCGACGATGGGGGTCGGCGTGGCGCTCTCCCGGACCGCCCCGCCGCCCGTCAGGACGCCGATCGACCGCGCGTTCGAGCTTCTCGGCTACCTGATCCCGCCTCCGCTGTCGCTCGCGAACCTGCTCACGCTGTGGTGGTTCGACCTGTTCTTCGCCGTGCTCGCCGCGGTCCTGGCCGGTCTGTACGGCGCGGGGGTCATGCGGCTGGCCCGGCGGGGTGACAAGTGGCCGGTGGGCCGCACCGTGAGCTGGTACCTCGGCGTCGTCATCCTGGTGCTCAGCACCCAGAGCGGCATCGCGCGCTACGCGCCCGTGCTGTTCAGCGTGCACATGACCGAGCACATGATCCTGTCGATGCTGGTCCCGATCTTCTTCGTGCTCGGCGCGCCGGTGACGCTGGCGCTGCGCGCGCTCAAGCCCGCCGTACGGCGCGGTGACCGCGGGCCCCGCGAGTGGATCACGGTGATCCTGCACAGCAGGGTGATGAAGTTCGTCAGCCACCCCGCGATCGCGACGGCGATCTTCGTGGTGTCGACGTTCGCGCTCTACTTCACCCCGCTGTTCGCCGCCGCGATGGAGGAGCACCTCGGGCACATCGCGATGACGACCCACTTCCTGCTGAGCGGCTCCCTGTTCTTCTGGGTGATCATCGGTGTGGACCCGGCGCCGCACAAGCTGCCGCACGCCGGGCGGCTGCTGCTGCTCATGGTGACCATGCCGTTCCACGCGTTCTTCGGCATCGCCCTGATGAGCATGGGCACGGTGCTGGCCGGCGCGTACTACGACCAGCTCGGGCGCACCTGGGGCGCCTCGTCCCTGGCCGACCAGCAGACCGGAGGCGGCATCGCGTGGGGCTTCGGCGAGATCCCCACCCTGATCGTGCTGCTCGCGCTGGGCTTCCAGTGGTGGCGCGCCGACGAGCGCGTCGCCCGCCGGGCCGACCGCCGGGCCGACGCCGCCGCGGCGAAGCCGGGCGGCGGTACTGGAGACGCCGAGCTGGACGCCTACAACGACTATCTGTCCAAGCTGAACCGGCGCGACCGGTCCCGCTGAAGCTGACCACGCGGGCTCACGTGGGCCGGCGCGGGGCGCGGCCTCAGGGCAGGGTCAGGATCTCGTGGCCGGTCTCCGTCACCACGATCGTGTGCTCGAACTGGGCGGTGCGCTTGCGGTCCTTGGTGACGGCGGTCCAGCGGTCGGGCCAGATCTCGTAGTCGATCGTGCCCAGCGTGAGCATCGGCTCGATCGTGAACGTCATGCCGGGCACCAGCGTCACCGACAGCGACGTGTCCTCGTAGTGGGGGACGATCAGCCCCGAGTGGAACGACGTCGCGATGCCGTGACCGGTGAAGTCGCGGACGACCCCGTAGCCGAAGCGCTTGGCGTACGCCTCGATGACCCGGCCGACGATGTTGAGCTGCCGGCCCGGCGCGACCGCTTTGATCGCCCGCATCGTCGCCTCACGGGTCCGCTCGACCAGCAGGCGCGACTCCTCGTCGACGTCCCCGACGAGGAAGGTGGCGTCGGTGTCGCCGTGCACCCCGCCGATGAAGGCGGTGATGTCCACGTTCACGATGTCGCCGTCGCGCAGGACGGTGTCGTCGGGGATCCCGTGGCAGATCACCTCGTTGATCGACGTGCAGAGCGACTTCGGATAGCCGCGGTAGCCGAGCGTCGAGGGATACGCGTCGTGGTCGCAGAGGAACTCGTGGCCGATGCGGTCGAGCTCGTCGGTCGTCACGCCGGGGGCGACGTGCCTGCCGACCTCCTCCAGAGCCTGCGCGGCGATCCGGCCCGCGATCCGCATCTTCTCGATGGTCTCGGGGGTCTGGACGTCGCTGCCGCCCTTCCTGGGCTCGGCCCTGCCCACGTACTCGGGGCGGGGGATGTGGGCGGGGACCTTGCGGGTGGGCGAGATACGCCCGGGGCGCAGCAGCGTGGACATGCCGCCAAGTCTAGTTGCGCTTCCGCTGGGCACGATTAGTGCCGTGAGCGATCAATGGTGGTTCTGCCTGAAGCACATGACCGTCGAGCCGGAGAAGGGCTGCCCCAACAAGGACCGGCTCGGGCCCTACGACTCCCAGGACGCCGCCTCCCACGCCCTGCAGACGGCGGCCGAGCGCAACAAGAAGTGGAAGGAACAGGACAAGGAGTGGGACGACTGACCCCGATCCCCTGACGTACGGGGGTTCAGCCGGCCGGGGTGTCGGCGGCCTGGACCCCGCCCGCCTGGCCACCGCCTGCCTGGACCCTGGCGGCAGGGGGTGCAGAGGCAGGGGGCGCGGCGCTCGCGGACCCGGCCGCCCGGCGCCGCGCCGCCCGGCGGGCCACGAGCCGGCCGAGCGCCCACACGCCGATGCCGCTCCACACCAGGTTGAGGATCGCCGAAGGCCAGGCCGAGTGGTAGGCGCTGTTGACCATCAGCGCGGCCGCCCCGCCCAGGTTGAGGAGCTGGTAGGGCAGCCCGTCCCCGGACATCCGGCCCGACGACACCATGGCGTACGCCGCCAGCAGGACGACGGCCCCCACGGTGCCGATGATCGTGATGAAGGCGGACATCAGGACTGCCCTCCGTCCGGAGAAGTGCTCATGCCCAATGATCCCGCCGTTCGCGTCAGTCGCTCACGCGCGGGCCGGTGATGCGGTCGGCCAGCAGGGCCAGGCGTTCCCGCAGGCCGGCCCGGCGGCGTACCTCACCGGCCGCGCTGCTCACGAGGTGCTGGGCCGCGTCGAAGCTGAGCACGCCCCCCTCGGGCGGTACGGCGATCGCGTCGTGGGCGAGCGACTCCAGCTCCGGATCGCCGCCGTCGACGGCGAGGATCGTGGCGCCGGTGCGGCGGGCGTCGTCCACGCGCTCCAGCAGCGGCACGGGGGCCCGCTGCTCGGCCACCACAAAGAGCGTCTCGCCCCGCCCCGCGCTCCGCAGCCGGTCCATCCCGACGCGCAGATGAGGGGGAGCGCCGGGCGGCGGCGCCCAGCGGACGAGCGTGGGGGAGAGCTGGGCGAGGCCCGACAGCCGGGCCTCGTCGGCGAGATGGGCGGTGACGTGCCAGGGCTCGTCCTCGGGGGTGCCGACGACCAGGAGCCCGCCGGGCGACCTGGTGGCCCGGAGGGCGAGGCCGAGCTCGCGCGTGCGTTCCAGCCAGCCGGAGGAGGCGAGCACCTCCCGCAGCAGATTCACCGATGCGGCGTCCATGAACGTCATGGTGCCTGACAGACACGAGTGAAGTCCCGCCGATCCGGTTCTTGACACACCGTTACCGGAGGATGACGATCAGCCCACGGCGCTGAGATCGTCATGTGCACCCAACGGCCGGAAGGCGGCTCGATGAACCTGCGCGTTCGCGCCCTCGTGTCCATGATCGGGGTCTTCCTCCTGCTGCCCGCGCTGGGCGGCACCGCGCGGGCGACCTCGGCCGGGGAGGTCGTCGAGGCCCGTGCCACCACCGTCTACCTCGCGCCGGGCAGGCTGCTGGAGGTGCCGGTGAAGGCGTGGCACCTCCGCTACCGCTCCACCTCCGCGACGGGTCAGCCGAACGTCGTCTCCGGCACCCTCCTCGTGCCGGCCGCCCCCTACCTCCTGGGCAGGCGGCCCGTCGTCGGCTACGCCGTCGGGACCCACGGCCTGGGCGACCAGTGCGCCCCCTCGGCCGCCATGGCGAACGGCACCGAGGCCGAGCTCGCGATCATGAGCCTGATGCTGCTCAAGGGCTGGGCCGTCGCGGTCACCGACTACGAGGGCCTCGGCACGCCGGGCGACCACACGTTCATGGCGGGCCTCTCCCAGGGGCACGCCGTGCTCGACTCGATCAGGGCCGCGGTCCGGGTGCCGGACGCGAACCTCTCCGACGCCGCGCCGGTCGTGGTCATGGGCTACTCCCAGGGCGGCTCGTCGGCGGCGTGGGCGGCGCAGCTCCAGCCGTCGTACGCGCCCGAGCTGCGGCTCAGGGGGGTTGCCGCGGGTGGGGTCCCGGCCGACCTGCGGGCGGTGGCCGATCACCTGGACGGCACGGGGAACTTCGGGCTGGCCGCCGCGGCGGGCCTCGGGCTGGACGCCGCCTATCCGGAGCTGCGCCTGGAGAGCCACCTCACCCCCGAGGGCGCCGCGCTGTTCGGCGACGCGCGGGACGACTGCGTGAGCGACCTGCGGGCGAAGCTCGGCGGCCGGCGCCTGTCGGAGCTGACCACGACCGACGTGCTGAACCTGCCCGACTGGCGGGCCCGCCTCGCCGAGAACCGCCTCGGCGCGTCCGCGCCGAAGGCGCCGCTGTTCCTGTACCACGCGACGGGCGACGAGATCATCCCGTACGAGCTGGGCCGGACGCTGCGGCGGGACTACTGCGCGCGTGGGGCGAACGTCCTGTGGACCGGCGTGCCGGCCGGCAGCCACGTGCTCGGCGTGGTGGAAGGAGCGCCGCTGGCGGTGGCCTGGCTGGCGACCCGGGTCGCCGGGCTGCCCGCAGTCGGCAACTGCTGAGCCGTTCGCGTCCCCGGACGCGCCCCGCCCGGGCGGTTCCCCGCCCCCGGCCTGCTGGCATGATCTGAGGCATGGCTGAGCACACCACAGACGTTCCCGACGTGTCCGGGCTGACCATCGGCATCCTGGGCGGCACCGGAGACCAGGGCAAGGGGCTGGCCCGCCGGTTCTCGCTCGCCGGTCACACCGTGCTGATCGGCTCGCGGAGCGCCGGGCGCGCGGAGGAGGCCGCACGGGAGATCGGCGTGCGGGGGGCCGCGAACGCCGACGTGGCGGCCGAGGCCGACGTCGTGATCGTCGCCGTGCCCTGGGAGGGGCACAGGGAGCTGCTGGAGTCGCTGCGCGAGCCGCTCACCGGCAAGATCGTGGTCGACTGCGTGAACCCGCTCGGCTTCGACAAGCAGGGGGCGTACGCGCTGCCCGTGGAGGAGGGGAGCGCGGCCCAGCAGGCGGCGGCCGTGCTGACCGGCAGCCGCGTGGTCGCGGCGTTCCACCACGTGTCGGCGGTGCTGCTGCTCGACCCCTCGGTGGCGGAGATCGACCTCGACATCCTCGTGCTCGGCGACGACCGGGAGGCCACCGACGTCGTGCGGGCGCTCGCCGCCCGCATCCCCGGCGCGCGCGGAATTTACGCGGGACGGCTGCGGAACGCCCACCAGATCGAGGCGCTGACCGCCAACCTCATCTCGGTCAACCGCAGGTACAAGGCCCACGCCGGCATCCGGGTCACCGATGTGTAGCCATCCGGGCTTCACCTGATCTTCACGGTGGAGACGTGGTCGTTCACTACCTTCGGGCGCTGTCGTCGCTCTCTGAAAGGTCTCCAGTGCCACGTCACGTCTTCGCCGGTCTGGCCGTCGCCGCCGCGCTCACCCTCACCTCCACCGGTACGGTCGCCGCCACCCCGGCCAGGGGCCCGGTCGTCGTCGCCGACGTCACGCTGCCCGCTCCCGCGCTGAAGCGGCTGCAGCCGTCCATCGCCGACGACCGCGGCGTGCGGTTCGGCGGGGCCGGCAGCGGCCTGTTCCCGGCCGGCCGGGCCGGTGAGTTCTGGCTCGTCACGGACCGCGGGCCGAACGGTCAGCCGACCGTGGACGGAGAGAAGCGCCGCACCTTCCCGGTGCCCGACTTCGCGCCGGCGATCGTCCGGGTCGCCCTCGGGCGCGGCACGGCCACGATCAAGCAGTACATCCCGATCAACGGGGCCTCGGGCAGGCCCGTGACCGGCCTGTCGAACCAGGCGGGACACGACGAGACGCCGTACACCTGGGACGGCCGCACGGCTCTGCCGTACAACCCGAGCGGGCTGGACGTCGAGGACCTGGTGCGCACCCGTGACGGCGACTTCTGGCTGGTCGACGAGTACAGCCCGTCGCTGGTGCGGGTGTCGCGTGACGGCCGGGTGCTGGAGCGCCACGTCCCGGCGGGGCTCGGACTGACCGGCGCGGACTATCCGGTGAAGGAGACGCTGCCCGCGATCCTGGCGAGCCGCCAGCAGAACCGCGGCTTCGAGGGCCTCGCGATCTCGTCCGACCAGCGCACGCTCTACCTGGCCGTGCAGAGCCCGCTGGCCAACCCCGACAAGAAGACGGCCAAGAAGTCGCGGATCGGGCGCATCCTCACGTTCGACCTGCACCGCCGGAAGGTGACCGGGGAGTACCCGTACCAGTTCGAGGACGTCACGACCTTCGACCCGAAGGTGAACGGCGACCAGAGCGAGATGAAGATCTCCGGCCTGGCCTACGCCGGCCCGGGCCGCCTGCTCGTGGACGAGCGCACCGACAACGTCGCGCGGGTGTACTCGATCGACCTGACCCGGGCGGCGAACCTGCTCGGCGGGTCCTACGACGACCCGAAGACCAGCCCGTCGCTGGAGGAGGGGACGGGCGCCGGCCTCATGCTGCCTTCCAAGTCGCTCGTGCTGGAGCCGAACGCGCTGGTGCCGTCGCTGCCCGGCAAGATCGAGGGACTGGCGGTGCTCGACCCCCACACGATCGCGCTGGCCAACGACAACGACTTCGGCCTCGGCGACTTCGGTCCCGACGGCAGGCTGGTGGACAGCGGCGTGCCGAACCGCCTCGTCGTCGTCCGGCTCCCTCGCCCGCTCGGCGCCCGCTGAGGCCACCCGCTGAGGCCACCCGCTGAGGACGCCTGCTGAAGACATCCACTGAAGACACCCACTGAGGGCGCCTGCTGAGGGCGCCCGCTGGAGGCGCCCGCCCGTCACATGGCGGTGGCGACGAGCCAGTCGGCCACCGCCTCGGGGGCGACGAGCTGGTGCAGGTGCTCCCCGGGGATGCGCGCGACCGGCCAGCCGCGCTCGCCGGCCTCCCCGGCCAGGGCGGCGTACGCGTCCCCGAACCACAGGTAGCCGCTCCTGACGTGGTCCCAGCGGGCGGGCACGGGGATCTCCTCCTGGTAGTACGCGAGCGGCAGGCGCGGCTGCTCGGCCACGACCACCTGGCGTGTCACGGGGTCGGGCAGGAGGGCGGCGACGTCCCCCTCGGGCCACCAGTCGGTCCACCGCGGCAGGACGCCCGCGTCGTCGGCGAGGGAGCGCAGGAAGCCGAGGTGCTCCGGCTCCGCCGTGTGGCACACGCCGTCGCGCGGCGGCAGGGCGGCGTCCACGAACAGGCACGCGGCGACCTGCCCGGCGAGTGCCTGGGCGATCAGCGGCACGAACAGCCCGGCGTTGCTGTGCGCCACGACCGCCAGCGGCCCGCGCGGCGCGCTCGCCGTGACCTGCCGCACCAGGCCCGGCCAGTACGGCGGCGGGCCGGCCGTCACGTCGGTCAGCGGCGGCACGACCGCGAGGTGGCCCCGCGCCCGGAGGGCCTCGGCGACCGGTGCCCAGGTCGAGGGACCGACGGAGGGGCTGTGCACCAGGAGGAAGCTGACGTCCATTCCCTCATCTTCGCCGTGGGCGGCGGCGACGGGATCGGTCTCCGCTCGCCGCGTAACCGGTCGTCGGCGGCCCAAACTGACAAGAGCCTCTTTTGTGGGTCATTCTGGACGACATGAGCTCCCTGCGTCCGGAAACGCGTGTCGTCCACCTGCCCCGGCCCGTGCCCGAGGGCAGCATCCCGATCTCCATGCCCATCTACCAGACCTCGGGGTTCGTCTTCGACGACCCGGCCGTCTTCGCCGACGGCATGGGGCGGCCCGACGGGGCGTACGTCTACGGCAGGCTCTCCAACCCGACCGTGCGGGCCCTCGAGGAGGCGGTCGCCGGTCTGGAGGGCGGCGTGGCCGCCGTGGCCACCGGCTCCGGCATGGGCGCGATCAACGCCGTGCTGCTCGGGCTGCTCAAGTCGGGCGACCACGTGATCGCCCAGTCGGCGCTGTACGGGGCCACCGCCCAGACGCTGGCCGACCTCGCGCGGCGCTTCGGCGTCGAGGTGACCCACGTGCCGCAGGACGACCCCGCCGCCGTGCGCGCCGCCGTGCGGCCGACGACGCGGCTGCTGTACCTGGAGACCATCGCCAACCCGATGACGCAGGTGGCCGACCTGCCGGGGATGTGCGCGGCGGCGCGCGAGGCCGGGATCCTGACCGTCGTCGACAACACCTTCGCCTCGCCGATCCTGTGCCGTCCCATCGAGCACGGCGCGGACGTCGTCGTGCACTCCGTCACGAAGTACCTCTCCGGGCACACCGACGTCGTCGGCGGGATCGCCGTCTTCGCCGACGCCGACCTGCACCGCGAGGTGTGGTCGTACGCCGTGGAACTCGGCGCGACGGCCGACCCGTTCGCCGCGTGGCTGACCCTGCGCGGGATCCAGACGCTGCCGCTGCGCATGGAGCGGCACTGCGCCAACGCCCGCCTGCTCGCGACGCGGCTCGCGGATCACCCGGCCGTGGCCGCGGTCCACTGGCCGGGCCTGCCGTCGCATCCGTCGTACGAACTCGCGGCCAAGCTGCTGCCCGACTTCGGCGGGGTGTTCTCCTTCGACCTCGCCGGAGGACGCGCCGCCGGCGAGGCGTTCATGCGGGGTGTGCGGCTCGCGCTGCTCGCGCCGTCGCTCGGCGGCGTCGAGACGCTGATCCTCCACCCGGCCACCACCTCGCACCGTACGGTGGACGCCGCGGGCCTCGCCGCGGCCGGCATCGGCGAGGGGACGGTGCGGGTGGCCGTCGGCATCGAGCACCCGGAGGACCTGTGGGCCGACTTCGCCCAGGCGCTCGACGCCGTCTGACCGGCTCGTGAAACGGCTCGCGAGGCGGGTCGCGAGGCGGCTCCGGAGGGATTACCGGTAGCTGTGCTCCGGCGTGGGGAACACGCCGGAGACGACCTCGTCGGCGTAGGCCCGCACGGCGCGGTCCATCTCGCCCGCGAGGTCGAAGTACTTCTTCACGAACTTGGCCGGCTGGGGCGTGAGGCCCATCAGGTCCTGCCAGACGAGCACCTGGGCGTCGGTGCAGGGCCCGGCGCCGATGCCGACCGTGGGGATGCTCAGCGAGGTGGTGACCCGCGCGGCGAGGTCGCTCGGCACGCACTCCAGCACCACGGCGAAGGCGCCCGCGTGCTCCAGGGCCTTGGCGTCGGCCATCAGCTCGTCGCCCGCCTGGCCGCGGCCCTGCACCCGGTAGCCGCCGAAGGCGTTGACGGACTGCGGGGTCAGGCCGAGGTGGGCCATGACCGGGATGCCGGCCGACACGAGCATCTCCACCTGCGGGAGCACGCGGTGGCCGCCCTCCAGCTTGACGGCGTGCGCGCCGGCCTCCTTCATGAAGCGGGCGGCGGTCTCCAGCGCCTGCTGCGGCGAGGCCTGGTAGGAGCCGAACGGAAGGTCGGCCACGACCATCGCGCGTGACGAGCCGCGCACCACGGCGGCCGTGAGGGGGATCAGGTCGTCGACGGTGACCGGCAGCGTCGAGTCGTAGCCGTACACGACCATCGCGGCGGAGTCGCCGACGAGCATCACCGGGATCCCGGCCTCGTCGAACACCCTCGCGGTCATGGCGTCGTACGCCGTGACCATCGGCCACTTCTCGTGCCGCTCCTTGGCGGCCGCGATGTCGCGGACGGTGACCCTGCGACCCGCGGCACCCCCGTAGAGGGCGGAAGTGGACACAGCTGTAACAGAGGACATGGCTACCTCCAGGCCTCGTGGCGCCCCTGTGGCGTCCCCGGACAGTCCGATCATTGCATGCCGACATGGCATGGAACACCCCGGATCGGCGGCGTAATCCAGGGGTGTGACGGGTGGGACGCATGGGGCCCCGGCGCCGAAGTTGTCGGACCCACCAGGCACAATGCCTCCGGAGGTAAGGAACCACAATGGCTTTTGATCGTTACCGGCGGGTGCTCGCCCTGCCGGGCGTGCGGGCACTGCTGCTGGTCGGCATGATCGCGAGAATCCCCCTGACCGGCACCGGGATGACCCTGACCCTGCACGTGGTGAACCACCAGAAGCTGGGGTTCCTCCAGGCCGGCCTCATCGGCGCGGCGTCCATGGCGGGCGCCGCGGTCGGCTCGCCGCTCGTCGGAAGGTTCGTCGACCGGCGCGGGCTGCGGCCGGTCATGGTCGTCACGACGGTGGTGCAGCTGTGCCTGTGGTGCGCCGCGCCCGCGATGCCGTACGCCGTGCTGCTGCCGGGCGCGCTCATCGGCGGGCTGTTCAGCCAGCCCGTCTTCGGGGCGGTGCGGCAGTGCATCGCCGCGATGGTGCCCAGGGAGAACCACCAGACCGGCTTCGCCCTCGACTCGATGGGCGTGGAGCTGTCGTACATGGTCGGGCCCGCGCTCGCGGTCACGTGCGTGACGGCGTTCGGCAGCACGGCGACGATGTACGGCCTGGCGGCCGGGCTCGTCGGTGCGGGAGTGGCGTTCTACCTGCTCAACCCGCCCACGCGCTCCGCCGAGGAGGCCGCGGGGCGCGAGGGGGCCGTCCCCCGGCGGCAGTGGCTGCGGCCCGCGTTGTTCGCCCTGTTCGGGATGGTGACGGGGCTGACCTTCGTGCTCACGACGACCGAGCTGGCCGTCGTCGCGATGCTGAAGGCCGGTGACGCGACCGCCTGGACCGGGCTGGTCGTCGCGCTGTGGTGCGCGTACTCGCTGGTCGGCGGCTTCGTGTACGGCGGGCTGCCGCGGGGGCTGTCACCCGTGCTGCTCGCGGGCGGCCTGTGCGCGCTGACCGTGCCCGTCGGGCTGGTCGGCGGCGGCTGGTGGTGGCTCTGCCTGGCGCTGGTGCCGTCCGGGCTGCTGTGCGCGCCGGCGCTGTCGTCCACGGTGGACGCGGTCAACCGGCGCGTCCCGGCGGCGGCCAGGGGAGAGGCGATGGGCCTCCACGGCGCCTCACTGACGATCGGCGGGGCCCTGGCCGGGCCGATCGCCGGCGGGATCCTCGACGCCCACGGTCCCGCCTGGGCCTTCGCCGTGTCCGGAGCGGCCGGTCTCGTGCCGGCCGTGATCGCCGCGCTGGTCTGGCGCAGGGCGCCGGCCGCCGCCCCCGGCGCGGCCGTTTCGGTCATGCCGGTTTCGGACGTGCCGACTTCGAACGTGTCGGCGTCGGATGCGGCGGCCGCCCTGGAGGTCCCGGGCGCCGGTGGCACCGTCGCGGGGGCGGAGGCCGCCGCCTCCCTGCGCGCGTCCGCCGAGTAGAAGCGGGGAATAGAACCCGCTCCCGGGCGCTTGGTACGGAGGTATCCGGCGATTATGAAACGGTGCCGTTGCGTATCGGAACCGCCTAGCGCTACGCTGGCGTTGCGAAACTCAAGCGTATCGAAATCAAGCGTGCCGCAATCATGGGGGATTCCTTGGAAGCGCATACCGGTCATCCACGCCGCTGGCAGATCCTCGGCGTGATGGTGTTCAGCCTGCTGGCCGTCGTCCTCGACAACACCATCCTCAACGTGGCGATCAAGACGATCGCCGATCCCGTCCACGGGCTGGGCGCAACCCAGAGCGAGCTCGAATGGGCGATGAACTCCTACACCCTGGTGTTCGCCGGCCTGCTGTTCACGTTCGGGGTGCTGGGCGACCGCTACGGGCGCAAGCGGATGCTCCTCGTCGGCATGGTCCTGTTCGGCCTGGCCTCCCTGGCCAGCGCGTACGCCCAGGACCCGATGCAGCTCATCGCGGCGAGGGCGCTGATGGGCCTCGGGGGCGCGGCCATCATGCCGGCCACGCTGGCGGTCATCTCGAACGTCTTCCCGATCCACGAGCGGGGCAAGGCGATCGGGATCTGGGCGGGCGGCGTCGGCATCGCCGTCGCGATCGGCCCGATCACCGGGGGCGTGCTGCTTGAGCACTTCTGGTGGGGCTCGGTCTTCCTCGTCAACGTGCCGATCGTCATCATCGGCCTCGTGCTGATCGCCGCGCTCGTCCCCGACTCCAGGGACCCGAGCAAGAACAGCCTCGACCCGGTCGGTGTGCTGCTGTCCATCGCCGGTCTGATCAGCCTCGTCTACGGCATCGTCCGGATCAGCGACCTCGGCACCGTCGCGGACGTCTCGGTCATCGCGCCGTCGCTGCTGGGGCTCGCGATCCTCGCCGCGTTCGTGTGGTACGAGAGCCGCATCGAGCACCCGGCGTTCGACGTGCGCAACTTCCGCAACGCGGGCTTCTCCACCGCGATCGCCAGCGTCGGCCTGGTGTTCTTCGCGGCCATGGGCGTCATGTTCTTCCTGGCCTTCTACTGGCAGATCGTGCGCGGATACTCGCCGCTGCAGTCGGGCGCGCTCGTGCTCCCGTTCGCCGCGGCCCAGCTGATCTTCGCGCCGCAGAGCGCGCGCATGGTCCAGAAGTACGGCGCGCGGGCCGTCGGCACGGTCGCGATGCTGGTCATCACGCTGGCCCTCGCCTCCTACGCCTTCGTGCAGGTGGACACCCCGGTCTGGCTGCTGCTCGTCATCACGTTCGTCCAGGGCGCGGCGATGGCCAACATCATGCCCCCGGCGACCACTGCCATCATGAACGCGCTGCCGAGGGAGAAGGCCGGTGTGGGCTCCTCGATGAGCAACGTCGTCCGGCAGGT
Source organism: Microbispora amethystogenes (assembly GCF_016863015.1). Lineage (GTDB taxonomy): Bacteria > Actinomycetota > Actinomycetes > Streptosporangiales > Streptosporangiaceae > Microbispora > Microbispora amethystogenes. The sequence goes on from NZ_BOOB01000002.1 coordinate 45,613, forward strand.
CGGCGGCACGCTCGGCATCGCGATCCTGGGCGCCGTCCTGTCCGCGAGCTACCGCGGTGACATGGAGGGCAAGGCCACCGCCCTGCCGGAGGAGCTCCGCCATGTCGTCACCGAGTCCATCTCGGGCGCGGCGGGGGTCGCCGGTCACCTGGGCGCGCGGGGCGCGAGCCTGCTCGACACGGCCAACGCCGCGTTCGTCACCGGCATCCACTGGGCGGCTCTCGGCTCGGCCCTCGTCGCCCTCCTCGGCACCCTCGTGGTGGCCCGCTGGATGCCGGGCAAGGCTCCGGCCGAGGTCACGGCCGACAAGGCCGGGACCGAAAAGGAAGCGGCGGTAGTCTGAGCACGCCATGAATACGCAGCAGACGGCTGAAGGGGCGGCCCGTCCGGCGGGCCGCCCGCGCAGCGAGAAGGCGGAGCGGTCGATCATCGAGGCCACCCTCGATCTGCTCGGCGAGGGCATCGGCGTGTCGGAGCTGTCCATCGAGTCGATCGCCAGCCGCGCCGGTGTCGGCAAGACCACGATCTACCGCAGGTGGTCCAACAAGGAAGACCTCGTGGTGGACGCCCTGGCGACCCTCAAGCCGCCGATCCCGTTGCCCCAGGGCGGGACCGTCCGGGACGACCTGGTGACCTACCTCCGGGTGATCCAGGAGGAGACACGCCACGCCCGCACCCGCTGCATCATGAACATCGCCATGAGCGACTCCGAGCGGCATCCCCGGCTGGCGGAGCGGTTCCGCGAGCTGGCCGTGGAGCCGCGCAGAGCGGTGGTGGCGGCCGTCCTGCGCCATGGCATGGACACCGGTGAGCTACGGGCGGACCTCGACGTCGACATGGCGCTGGCGCTGCTCAGCGGCGCCATGGTGTGGCTCACGAAGTGGTCCGACGGGCACTCCCCGGCCGACCTGCCCGAGCGGATCGTCGACGAGGCGCTGAAGGGCTTCCGCCCCCGCCCCGCCGAGTAGCCCGCCGAGTCACCCCCGCGCGGCCGGCCACCCCCGGCCGCGCGAACCGCCATTGCGCTCTCCACAACCTTCACCGGGGGAGCGGAGCGGAAGGAACCGAGTACCGCGGCTAAAGCCCGGCGAAGCGGGCTTCGCGAGGACCGGAGGTTCCTTCCGGCTCGGTGACCGGCCCGGCCAAGGTCGTGGTCATTCCGCTACAGACGCTCGCGCCAGCGGTTGGTGATGGGCAGGCGGCGGTCGCGGCCGAAGTTCTTGGGCGTGATCTTCGGGCCCGGCGGGTACTGGCGGCGCTTGTACTCGGCCAGGTCCACCAGGCGGATCACCTTGGTGACCAGCTCTGGGTCGTGCCCCGCCGCGATCAGTTCGTCGCGTCCCATGTCCCCCTCCACGTAGTCGCGCAGCAGGGCGTCGAGCACCTCGTACGGCGGCAGCGAGTCGGTGTCGCGCTGGTCGGGCCGCAGCTCCGCGCTCGGCTCCTTGGTGATGGAGTTCTCCGGGATCGGCGGCCGTCCCGGCTGGGCGTTGCGCCACTCCGAGAGCTTCCAGACGACGCTCTTGAGCACGTCCTTGATCGGCGCGTAGCCGCCCGCCGAGTCGCCGTACAGCGTGGAGTAACCGGTGGCGAGCTCGCTCTTGTTGCCGGTGGTCAGCACCAGGTGGCCGTGCTCGTTCGACAGGCTCATCAGCAGCATGCCGCGCACCCGGGCCTGCAGGTTCTCCGCGGCCAGGCCGGTCAGCCCGATCTCCTTCTCGAACGCCGAGACGATGTCGGCGATCGGCACGACCTGCGCGTGCACCCCCTGGCGGCGCACCAGCTCCTCGGCGTCGGTGATCGAGTGGTCCGAGGAGTACCGCGACGGCATCAGCACCGTGTGGACCCGCTCGGGCCCGATGGCGTCGGCCGCGATCGTGGCGGTCAGGGCCGAGTCGATGCCGCCGGAAAGACCGAGGATGACCGACTTGAAGCCGTTCTTCCGCACGTAGTCGCGCACTCCGGTCACGAGTGCCTGGTAGATCTCCGCGAGGTCGTCCAGCCGCTCGGCGACGACCGGCGGCTCCGGCTCGTACGGCTCGACCGGGGCGGCCGACAGCAGCACCCGCTCGACCGTGATGACCGTCCCGTCGTGGGCGTCGTAGGCCTCGTGACGCGGCTCGCCGGGCTCGCCGGGCTCGGCCGCGGCCTCCGGCAGCTCCAGATCGGTGACGAACAGCTCCTCCCGGAACTGGGACGCGCGGGCGACCAGCGCGCCGGAGGCGTCCACGACGAGGGAGTCGCCGTCGAAGACCAGCTCGTCCTGGCCGCCGACCATGTTCACGTACGCGAGGGCGCAGCCCGCCTCGCGGGCCCGCCGCGCGCACAGCTCCAGCCGCACGTCGTCCTTGTTCGTCTCGTACGGCGAGCCGTTGGGCACGACGAGGAGCCCGGCGCCCGCCTCGGCGACCACCGAGACCGGCCCGCCCTCCTGCCACAGGTCCTCGCAGAGGGCCACCGCGACGTCCACGCCGTGCAGCCGGAAGATCGGCAGCCGGTCGCCGCGCACGAAGTAGCGGTACTCGTCGAACACCCCGTAGTTGGGCAGGTGGTGCTTGGCCGACTTCGCCACGACCCTGCCCCGGTAGAGCACGGCGGCGGCGTCGAGAGGGGCGCCCTTAGGCTGCCCGACGCGGGGGGCGAGGTCGGCCCGGTCGAGATATCCCACGACGACGGGGAGATCGCCGAGCCCCTCGCCGGCGAGCCGCGCCGCCACCTCGGACAGCGTCGCGATCGACGCCTCGGCGAACGACGACCGGAGCACCAGGTCCTCGGCCGGGTAGCCGGTCAGGAACATCTCGGGGAAGACGACGAGGTGAGCGCCGCGCCCGGCGGCCCGGCGGGTCCACTCGACGAGGGTCTCCGCGTTGCCGGCGATGTCTCCGACGACGGGATTGGTCTGGGCGAGAGCGATACGCAGTTGAGCCACGCCCCCACCCTAAGGTGTCCGAATTTTTGTCGTCAAACTGACGATAAGTGGTTCAGGCTCCGGGTGACCCCGGGCTGACCAGACCTCTCTCGTACGCGAGGACCACCAGTTGGGCGCGGTCGACCAGCCCCAGCGCGCGCAGCAGCGCCGTCACGTCGCCGGCGACCTCGGCTTCCGGCACGTCCAGGGTCATCGCGATCTGCCGGTTGGTGAAGCCCCGGGCGACGAGCTTGATCAGGTCGATGTCGGCGTCGGACAGGCCCTCCGGCGCCGACGGGTCGCGCCGCCCGGCGAAGGCGGAGATGAGGTGGGTCGTGACCGCCGGGTCCAGCAGCGCGTCACCCGCGACGGCGGCCCTGACCGCCGCGATGAGCTGCTCGGGCGCCGAGGTCTTCAGCACGAAACCGCTCACCCCGGCCCGCAGTGCCGCGTACAGATTCTCGTCGGTGCCGAAGGTGGTCATCATGATCACCTTGGGCGGGGCCTCCGCCGCGAGGATCCGCCGGGCCGCCGCCAGGCCGTCCAGGCGCGGCATCTGGATGTCCATGAGCACCACGTCGGGCCGTGCGTCCCGGACGAGCGCGATGGCCCGCTCGCCGTTCTCCGCCTCTCCGACGAGGTCGAGCCCCGGCTCGCTGTCGAGGATCACCTTCAGCCCGGTGCGCACCAGCGCCTGGTCGTCGGCGATCAGCACGCGCAGGGCCCGCGTGCCGGCCCGTGCCGGCTCCGTTCCACGCGACCCGTCGGGCGCGTTGGGAACGGGGGAAGCGGCCCGCGCGAGGGCCGGAGCGCCCGCATCGGGAGCGTCGAGGTGCCCCGCCTGCGCGAGGATGTCCTGCTCCAGACGCTGCAGGGTGGGGCCGAGGTCGAGGCCGAGTTCGTCGCGCAGCGCCTCCCTGGCCCGCCGCAGCGCGCCGAGCGCGTCGCCCTGCCGCCCCGCGCGGTAGAGCGCGAGCGCGAGCAGCCGCCAGGCCTCCTCCCGCAGCGGGTGCGCCGAGGCGTGCGCCTCCAGGTCCGGGATCAGGGCGCCGGTGCGGCCGAGCCGCAGGGCGGCGTCCGCGCGACGCTCCACGGCGAGGAGACGCAGCTCGTCCAGCCGCATCGCCTCGGCCTGCGCCCACATCAGCTCCTGGAACCCGGCGAGCGCGGGCCCCCGCCAGAGCCCGAGGGCCGTCTCCATCCGCTCCAGCGTCGCCGCCGGGCCGTCGTGCTCGTTCTTGACGAGGTGCTCGAAGTGCCAGGAGTCCACGTCCTCGACGCCGGCGCGCAGCGCGTACCCGGGGGGAGCCGAGACCAGGATGCCCGCCTCCTCGCGCGGCGCGCGGCCGGGTTCGAGCGCCCGCCGCAGCCGCGAGACGTACCCCTGGATGGTGGACAGCGCCTGGGCGGGCGGCTCGCCGGGCCACAGCTCGTCGATGAGCGCGCTCACCGGCACCGCGCGCCCTCCGGCCACGAGTAGCCGGGCGAGCACGGCCTGCTGCCGTTGCCCGCCCAGATCGAGCGTCTCACCATCGGAAATAGCCTCGAACGGCCCCAGAGCACGAAAAATCACCATCGCACGGGTAAGCGTAAGGGCAGCGACCGCCGAAGACGCGCCGAGCGCCTCTCGGTTGTGTCACGAGGTCGTGACATGCCTGCTCCCGGCCCACTTCCGCTCTGCTCCCGCCGGTCGGGGAAGCGCCACCCGGCACAGCGCGAACGCCACCCGGCACAGCGCGAACGCCGCCTGGCAGAGGGCGGACGCGGCCGGTGTGCGGCACAAGCGGCTCTCCCAGGGGTGGGGCACCGCCCGGGAGCGGAGCCGGGGGTTTCTGTCGCGACGAGGGTCAGGCGGTGAGCGGGAACCGGGCCTCGACGACCGTGCCGCCGATGTCGGGGGCGGTGACCGTGCAGCTGCCGCCGAGCTCCGCCGCGCGTTCGCGCATCGAGGACATGCCCACCCCCGCGCGCAGATGGGCGGGCAGGCCGATCCCGTCGTCGGCGATCCGCACCCGCAGCTCGCCGCCGCCGTCCTCCGCCCCGGCTCCCGGTCCTGCCGCTGCCCCGGCTCCTGGCCTCGCTTCCGCTTCCGGCCCTGCCGCCGCCTCCGTCTCCGCCTCGGTTTCCGGCCCCGCTCCGGTCCGGGTGACCTCGACCTGGACCCGGGTGGCCCGCGCGTGCCGGCGCACGTTGTTCAGCGCCTCCTGCACGATGCGGTAGACCGCGACCTCCACGGCGGCGGGCAGCCCGGCGAGGTCGCCCTCGACCCGCACCGCGACGTCCACCGGCGCCTGAGCGCCCTCCTCGTGCCCGGAATCACCGGCGGGCAGCGTCTCCTCCGCGAGGGCACGGACGGCCCCCGCCAGCCCTAGGTCGTCGAGGGCGGGCGGGCGCAGGCCGTACACGACCTCGCGGATGTCGCCGGCCACGGCGTCCATGCCGACCCGCAGGTCCCGCAGCAGGCCGTCGGCGGCGGCGGGCGACCGGGTGAGGCTCACCCGCGCCATGTTGATCGTCATCGCCATCGCCCCGAGGGTCTGGCCGAGCCCGTCGTGCAGGTCGCGGCGCAGCCGCCGGCGCTCCTCCTCGCGGGCGGCCAGGATGCGCTCCCGCGACCGCTGCAGGTCGGCGGCCATGCGTACGGCGTGGGCCACGTCGGCCACGTAGGGGAGCAGGGTGGCGAGCACCCGCTCGTCGTGCGCGGCGGCGAACCTCGTGGCGCCCGGGCGGCCCACCAGCAGCCGGCCCACCGGCTCGCCGTGCCAGACCAGCGGCACCTCGCGGGGCGAGGGACCGATGTGGCCGCTCTCGACGTACCGCGGCCTGCCATCGGTGATCTCGACGGCGACCCCGCTCACGGCGAGGCCCTCCCGCACGACCGTCACCACCGAGGCGAGCGCGTCGGCGGGGTCGGCCCGCCGCACCTCCTGGGTGAGCCGCTCGGCCAGCAGCGCCGGGTCGCCCACCGGCCCGTACAGCGCGCGGTCCACGACGCGCTGCAGCGCCCGGCGCAGCGGCTGGAAGAACGCGCCCGCGAACAGCGCCGCGGCGAGCCCGGCCACCTGGTGATACCCGGAGACGAACAGGCTGGAGGCGGCTCCGACGCCGAAGTACACGGCGCCGACCACGACGAGCAGCCCGGCCGTGACGAACGTCCGGCTGATGACGGTGTCGATGCCGTACAACCGGTAACGCAGGGCCGCGAAGAGGATCGTGAACGGGATGAACGCCGTCACGACGGTCGCCGGAACCCACATCGCCGGGCCGAGCAGGTACAACACGACGTAGAGCGCGAAGGCGGACAGCGGCCAGGCGATCTGCCGCCGGGTCACGGGGTCGGCGCGGCGCAGCCGGAGGGCGAGCGAGGCCAGCGCCGCCACCACGCAGATCTGCACCGCGTACTGCAGGACTCCCCACACCGTGCCGTAATAGGGAGCGAGGGCCCTGACCTGCAGCGGGTTGTGGATCACCGCGGGCCAGGGGTAGTCAGCGGGGTCGGGGTCGGGCCGCAGCAGGCCCAGGGCGATCTCCGTGAGGGTGACGACGACGCCGAGGACGACGACGACCCGCCAGCGGCGGGACGAGAGGGTCCCGGTGGGGGAGTAGAGCGGGACCAGGACCGCCAGCATCAGGCCCGCCACCGCCCAGCACACGAGCTGGACCGCCCGGGCCGCGATCGCCGCCCGCATGTCGCCCTGGGAGGCCCAGTGGAACATCAGCGCCTCGGAGGCGACGTTCCCCGAGCCCAGCAGGCCGCCGGCGCAGATCAGCCAGGCGATGCTGAGCCGGGGGCGCTGGGACACCAGGAACGCCCCGGTCAGCGGAAACGTCAGCGCGACGCCGAAGTCCGGGCTCAGCGGGGTCTGCGGCTGCCATTCGGCCGGGAGCCGGAGCTGGACCAGCACCCCCACGAGGGTCAGGACCAGCGCCACGGCCGCCATGACCCAGGCCGCCGCCCGCCCGGAGAAGCCGGAGAAGCCGGAGAGGGCCGGGGGATTTGTGTCCATCCTGAAAGGGATTATCACCCCTTTCGCTGGATGCTGTGACCGTCCGCCACCTTACGTATGGGGAACTACACGGTCACTTCGAAGGAGCGGCGGCGGACCGCGCGGCCGAGGAGAAGCTGGGCTCCCGCCGCGAGCAGGCCGAGGCCGCCCAGCACCGGCCAGACCAGGCTCGGCGCGTCCGCCAGCAGCCGGGTGCCGACGAGGGGCGCGAGCAGCGCTCCGGCCGACCACGACAGTCCGTACAGGCCGGAGTAACGTCCCCGCAGGTGCGCGGGGGCGAGCGTCGCGACGATCGCCCCCGGGATCCCGGCGGTCAGTGCCTCGCCGAGCGTCCAGACGGCCACGGTCGCCGCGTACCCGGCTCCCGACGACACCAGGGAGGTCAGCGCGAACCCGAGCCCGACGAGCGCGAACCCGGCCGCGAGCACCCTGGACGGGTCGAACCGGGCCAGCCAGACGGTCGTGACCGGCTGCACGACCACGATCAGCAGGCCGTTCACCGCCATCGCCATGCCGTACGCGCTGGTCGGCAGGCCCTGCCCGGTCATCGCGAGCGGCAGTGTGCTGTGGACCTGCAGGTAGACCAGCGCGTACCCCAGGTTGGCCAGCACGAAGGCCACCATCACCCGGTCACGCAGCACGTCGGCGAACCGTCCGGGCGGCGCGTCGTCACGGGACGGGCGGGTCTCCGGGATCGCCCGCCACACGAGGACGCCGAAGACCAGGCAGGTGACGGCGTCCACCCAGAACAACACCGTGAAGCCCGAGCGGGCGAGCCAGCCGCCGGCCACCATCGCCACCGCGAACCCGAGGTTGACCGCCCAGAACAGCAGCCCGAAGGCCCGGGGCCGGTCCTCCGGCGGCACCAGGTCGGCGACGATCGCCTGCGACGCCGGGCGGTAGGCGTCCACCACGATCCCCAGCACGAGCATCCCCGCGACGAGCCCCGGCACGCTCGTGGTGTAGCCGAGCGCGAGCATGGTGACGGCCGTCGCGACCATCCCGCCCGTCAGGGTGGCGCGGCGTCCGAGGTGGTCGCTGAGCCACCCCGCGACGGGCTGCGCCAGCAGCGACCCCACCCCGAACATGGTCATCACCAGTCCGGCGGTCGCCAGCGGCAGGCCCCGCGCCTGCGTGAGGTAGACGCCGATGAACGGCTCCACCATCGTGCCGAGACGGTTCACGAACGAGCCGCCGAACAGCACCCAGAACGGCCGGGGCAGGCCGCCGGCCCTCGACCGGAGGAACCCGGTCCCGCCTGCCCTGCCGGTGAAGGTTGTCACGCCGATCACTGTTGGACATGCCGGGTCCGCCGTGCGAATGTTTTAGGCCTCGCTGAAACATGGGGCACTGGAACATGGGGGCGCGCGGTGCCGGTGGAGTGGCGGTTCACGCCGGACGACGTGGCGCGGCTGAGGTTCGCCTTCTCCCCGATGTGGGAGCTCGTGGCCAGCCTCAGGGTGCTGCGGGCCCCGGACCGCCACTCGCCGCACCTGCCGTGGCTGCGAGCCGTACGGCCGCGCCTGCGGGGGCTCGACCTCACCGACCTGTTCGCGCTGGTGCCGGTGAGCGGCTATCTGCCCGACTTCCTCACGCCGCCGCCGGACACGCCGCTGCCCGGCTTCCCCGCCGAGCTGGAGCGGGTCCGCGCCACGCCTCCCGGCACGGCGTACGAGGAGGCGGCGTGGGTGCAGACGCCCGATCCCGCGGCCCTCGCGCGGTTCACGGCCGACCCCGCCGCGGGCGTACGGCGGGCGGCGGACCTGCTGGAACGGTACTGGACGGTCGCCCTGGAGGAGTTCTGGCCGGCGGTCCGCGCGCTGCTGGAGGCGGACGTGATGTGGCGCGCCCGCACGCTCGCGGCCGGGGGAGTGCGTGAGCTGTTCGCGGACCTGCACCCCGAGGTCGCCTGGCACGGCGACCGGCTGGTGACCGCCAGGAGATGCGCCTACGACGGCGACCTCGGCGGCGACGGCCTCGTCCTGGTGCCGAGCGCCTTCTCCCGGCCGGGCGTCGCCGTCATGTACGAGCCGTACCGGCCCATGCTGTGTTACCCGGCGCGCGGGGTGGGCACGCTGTGGTCGGCCGGCGTGCCCTGCACCCCGGAGCTGGCCGCGCTCATCGGCCGCACCCGGGCCCAGGTGCTGACCGCGCTGGCCGAGCCCGGCACGACCACCGCGCTCGCCCGGCGGCTCGGCCTCACACCGGGCGCGGTGAGCCAGCACCTCACCGTGCTGTCCGGCGGCGGGCTCGTGACGCGGCAGCGGCTCGGCCGCGAGGTGCTCTACCGGCGGACCCCGGTCGGGGACGCGCTGACCGGGGTCCGCTGATCCGGCCCCATCGACTTGAGCTCGCCGACTTGGGCTCGCCGACTTGGGCTAGCCGGCCTGTGCTCGCCGACCCGTGTCCGCCTGTTCGGCGCGGCCGTCAGGACCACGCGCCGCCGAGGGACGGCCCGGGTACGGCCGGCAGACGGGCCGTGACGGTCGCGCCCCGGCCGGGCTCGGAGGTGACGGTGCAGGTGCCGCCCAGCTCGGCCGCCCGCTCCGCCATCGAGCACAGGCCGACCCCCGCCCTGCGGTCGGCCGGGAGCCCCACGCCGTCGTCGGACACCGTCACCCGCAGCTCGCCGTTCCGGTGCAGGGCCACCCGCACGCGCCGCGCCCGCGCGTGCTTGCGCACGTTGGTCAGCGCCTCCTGCACGATCCGGTAGGCCGCCACCTCCGCGGCGGCGGGCAGCCCGGCGAGGTCGCCGGTCACCTCGACCTCGGCGACCGACTCCGCCCCGGCCGCCAGGCCCGGCCGGGCCTCCTCCACCAGGGCCCGTACGGCTCCCGCCAGCCCGAGGTCGTCGAGCGCGGGGGGACGCAGGCCGTACACGAGCTGGCGGACGTCGGCGGTGACGGTGTCCATGCCTTCGCGCAGGCCGCGCAGCAGCGTGTCGGCGGCGTCGGGGGAGCGTTCCAGGCTGACCCGCGCCGCGTTGAGCGTCATCGCCATCGACGCCAGCGTCTGCCCGAGCCCGTCGTGCAGGTCGCGGCGGAGCCGCCGCCGCTCCTCCTCCCCGGCGGTCAGGATGCGTTCGCGGGAGCGCTGCAGCGCGGTGGTCAGCAGCACCGTGTGCGCGGCGTCCGCGACGTACGGCGCCAGCACCGCGATCACCCGCTCGTCGTGGGCGGCGGGGAACCGGCGGCGGCCCGGCGGCCCGATCAGCATCCGGCCGACCGGCTCGCCGTGCCACACCAGCGGCATCTCGCGCGCCACCGGGCCGACCCGGCCGCTGGTCGTGGTCTTCCCGTCGGGGTCCCCGTCGATCTGCACCGCGATGCCGGTGACCGACAGGCCGTCGCGCAGCACGTCCAGGGCGGTGAGCAGGGCGTGCGCGGGGTCGGTGTGCGGCAGTCGCCGCCGGAGACCGGCGGCCAGCGCGTGCGGGTCGCCGCCCCTGCCGTACAACGCGTGGTCGGCCAGGCGCTGCAGGCCGCGGCGGATCGGATGGAAGAACGCCCCGGCGAACAGGGCCGCGGCCAGCCCGGCGAAGCGGTCGACGCCGGACAGCACCAGGCTGGAGCCCGCGCCCACGAGCACGTAGACGGCGGCGACCACGCCGACCAGTCCGGCGCCGACGAGGGTGCGGCTGATCAGCGTGTCGATGCCGTAGAGCCGGTAGCGCAGCACGGCGACCGCGATCGCGGCCGGCACCAGGGGCAGCGTCAGGGTGGCCGTCCACCAGACCGGATAGCCGATCACCCACGGGACGACCAGGCCGGCCATGGCGACCAGCGGCCAGAGGATCTGCCGGCGCTCGATCCCGTCGGCCCGGTGGAACCGCACGACGAGCGAGGAGAACGCCAGCGCCATCCCCACCGCGACGACCATGTGCAGGCCCTGCCGGGTGTGGTCGTAGTAGGGCGCGAAGGCCGCCACCTCCAGCGCGTTGCCGCCGGTGCGGACGCTCGACGGGGCGATCCACGAGCACAGCCAGTCGAGGCCGAGGGCCGTCGCGGTGATCGCCCCGGGCACGCACCACCGCTTGGAGAGGATCCGCCCGGTCGGATACAGCAACGGCAGCAGCACGCCGAGGGCGTACGTCGTGAGGTTCCACACCCCGTCGGCGAACACCCACAGCGGGTGGACCAGCGGATGCCCCCCGTTCAGGACGAGCAGGGCCGCCGTGTTGGCCGCGAGGATGTTGGCGGCCGAGCCCAGGCCGCCCAGGCACAGCAGCCAGCCGAGCAGCAGCCGGGGCCGGGAGATCACCAGCAGCGCCCCGAAGATCGGGAACGTGGTGCCGGCCACGTCCTCCGGGGCGAACGGCAGCGGGTTGTAGGGGGACGGCGGCAGTTGCGCGGTCACCCAGATGTCGCCGATCTCCAGGGCGATCGCCGCGCACGCGATGGCCACCGCGACGGCCGGGCCGTACGCCCGCACCCGGCCGGGCCAGTCGGGGGCGCGCGTGTCGAGCGGCGGTCGTGCCACGGGTGGGAACTCCTTCTGGTCGTGCACCGGCATGCGGGGACCGTAGAACGCGCGGGTCGATGCTCACTGGACGCCGGATCAACACCGGATCAATGGCATCGACGACGCGTGGGCCCGGTTGGTTCGCTCTCACACCCCCTCGTAACCCCTGTGAAACACTGACGAGGCAGACTGGTAGACACGCCGTTCTGTGAACTCCGAGAGGTACGCCTTGGACCGCCAGCAGGAATTCGTCCTCCGCACGCTCGAAGAGCGAGACATCCGGTTCATCCGGCTGTGGTTCACCGACGTGCTCGGCTTCCTGAAGTCGGTGGCGATCGCCCCGGCCGAACTGGAGGGCGCCTTCGCCGAGGGCATCGGGTTCGACGGCTCGGCGATCGAGGGCTTCTCGCGGGTCTACGAGTCGGACATGCTGGCCAAGCCCGACCCCTCGACGTTCCAGATCCTGCCGTGGCGCAGCGAGACGCCGGGCGCCGCCCGCATGTTCTGCGACATCCTGATGCCGGACGGCTCGCCGTCGCACGCCGACCCGCGTTTCGTGCTCAAGCGGACGCTGGCCAAGGCGGCCGACATGGGCTTCACCTTCTACACCCACCCCGAGGTCGAGTTCTTCCTGCTGCGCAACCGGCCGGAGAAGGGCAGCAGGCCCGAGCCGATAGACGAGGGCGGCTACTTCGACCACACCCCGCACAGCGCGGGCCACGACTTCCGCCGCAACGCGATCATGATGCTCGAGTCGATGGGCATCTCGGTGGAGTTCAGCCACCACGAGGGCGCCCCGGGCCAGCAGGAGATCGACCTGCGGTACGCCGACGCGCTCACCACCGCCGACAACATCATGACGTTCCGGCTGGTCATGAAGGAGGTGGCGCTGGAGCAGGGGGTGTGGGCCTCGTTCATGCCCAAGCCGTTCACCGACTATCCCGGCTCCGGCATGCACACGCACATGTCGCTGTTCGAGGGCGACCGCAACGCCTTCTACGAGCCCGGCTCCGACTATCAGCTCTCCAAGATCGGCCGGTCGTTCATCGGCGGCCTGCTGAAGCACGCCGCGGAGATCACCGCCGTGTGCAACCAGTGGGTGAACTCCTACAAGCGGCTGTGGGGCGGCGCCGAGGCGATCGCCGGAGCCGGCGGCGAGGCCCCCGCGTACATCTGCTGGGGCCACAACAACCGCTCCGCGCTCGTGCGGGTGCCGATGTACAAGCCGCACAAGGGCGGCTCCACCCGCATCGAGTTCCGGTCGCTCGACTCCTCCTGCAACCCCTACCTCGCCTTCGCCGTCATCCTGGCGGCCGGGCTCAAGGGCATCGAGGAGGGGTACGAGATGCCGCCGGGGGCCGAGGACGACGTGTGGGCGCTGACCAGCGCGGAGCGGCGGGCGCTCGGCATCCAGCCGCTGCCCCAGTCGCTCGACGAGGCCATCGCGGCGATGGAGCACAGCGAGCTCGTCGCCGAGACGCTCGGGGAGCACGTCTTCGACTACTTCCTGCGCAACAAGCGCTCGGAGTGGCAGGAGTACCGCCGCCAGGTGACCGAGTACGAGCTCGGCCGCTACCTGCCGGTGCTCTGATCCGCCGCCCGGCGTCACGGCGACGTTACAGGTTGCAAATCTTCCTGACACTCCCGTCTGTTTAACTGTTTCCTATGCCGGAACAGTAAAATCGGCACACTTGTTGCGACCCTTACGGGTGAGCCGTATCGACGTGACTCAGGGAGGGCGTGGCCATATGACGGCGGCTGCGGGGCTGCAGACCGTTCTGACCGTACCGAAGCGCTTCCGGGGACCCGAGGGCACCGCCAACGGCGGATGGATCGCGGGCACCCTCGCCGGCACGCTGACGGGGGCCGGTCATGAATCTCCGGTGGAGGTCACCCTCCGCAGACCGGTCCCGCTCGAAACCGGGCTGACACTCGAACAGGTCGGCAACGCCGTCGTCCTGAGCGGTGGCGAGAGCGGCGGCGAGAGCCATCTCGCCGAGGCCATCCCCGTCGCGGAGCCGCTGACGCCGCCGCCGTTCGTGTCGTTCACCGACGCGGCGCGGGCGGAGGCGGGCTTCCCCGGGCGGGACGGCCACGCCATCGCGGGCTGCTTCGCCTGCGGACTGCGCGAGCCGGGCGACGGCCTGCGGATCTTCCCGGGCCCGGTGGACGGCACCGACCTGGTGGCCGCCGGGTGGCGGGTGCCGTTCAACGTCACCGACGAGCAGGGCGTGGTCCCCGGCTCGATCGTCTGGGCGGCGCTCGACTGCGCCACCGGGTGGGCGCACCACCGCGCGTTCACCGGCGCGGAACCCGCCCGGCCGCCGCTCCTCGGGCGGCTGACCGGGCAGGTGTTCCGCCGGGTCTACCCGATGGGCAGGTATTCCGTCGTCGCCCGCGCGACCGGCCGCGAGGGCCGCAAGATCTTCGGCACGAGCGCGGTCTACGAGGTGGACGGCACGCTGGTGGCCGCCGCCCAGGCGACCTGGATCACCCCCAAGTGACCAAGTGACCCAAGTGATCAGTCGGTGATCAGTCGGCGGTGAGGCGGGCGGCCACGAGCGCGGCGCAGCGGGGATCGAACAGGATCGTGTAGTGGTTGCAGTCCGGCACGACCTCGTCGCGCAGCCCCGGCAGTTCCGCCTTCCACCGCGCGGTGAGGTCGTCGGGCAGCAGCCCGACGTCCTGGTTCAGCAACCCCCTCGGCGCGCGGAGCAGGAGCGGCGCGGGCTCGATCGCCTTCAGCGCCGCGCCGATCTCCGCGTGTCTCGTCAGCGGCCAGCGGCCGTCCTGCCGTACGGCCTCCTCACGGACGCGTGACCGCACGGCGCCGTCCGGCCCGGTGGCGTCGTAGCGGACGTACTCCTCGACGACCGGGGACCAGTTCTCCGCCAGCGCGGGATGGGCGCGGAACAGGTCGAGATACGCCTCCACGTCCGGGAAGGTCTGGGAGAGCCGGGCGATGGCGGGGCCGAGCGTCGCCGCCATCACCGCGTCGGGGTCCGCGCCCGGCGGCAGCGGCAGCGGGAGGCCGCCGTCCACCAGCACGACCCGGGCGTAGCGCCACCCCCCGGCCCCTGTTCGAGCGGCGGCGTGCAGGGCGGCCACATAGGCGCCCATCGAGTGCCCGGTGAGCACGCTGGTGCCGTCCGCGCCCACGTGCTCGGCCACCAGTTCCAGGTCGCCGGCGTGCCGGTCCAGGCCGTACGGGCCGGGCAGGCCGGCGCTGTGGCCGCGGCCGCGCAGGTCGGCGGCGACCAGCGACCAGCCGGGCGGCAGCGCGTCGCCCACCGCGCGCCAGGACATGAGGGAGGCGCTGATGCCGTGCGCCGCGATGATCAGGCGTGGGCCGTCGCCGAACCGGGCGATCCGCAGCCGCCCGCCGGGGACGGCGACTTCGTCGAACTTCATGTGCGGACTGTACGGTACGACCCGCTCAGGTATCGCCTGTCCTGTTGTGTGTCTTTAAGCTGCGCGCTATGGGTGAACGTCTGCTCGTCATCGAGCACGAGGCCGAGGCGGGCCTGGGCTACTTCGCCGGCTGGCTGGAGGCCGCCGGCGTCGGCGTCGAGGTCGTCCGGCCGTACAAGGGAGAGGCGGTGCCCGCGACCGCCGGTGGCGGGCTGCTCGTCCTCGGCGGCGCCGCGGCGGCGTGGGACGACGAGGGATATCCGTGGCTGCCCGCGACCAGGGACCTGCTCGCCCGCGCGGTGGACGGCGTCGTGCCGGTTCTCGGCATCTGCCTCGGCGCCCAGCTCATGACCATGGCCTGCGGCGGGACCGTCGAGCGCGGCGACGCGGGCCCGGAGATCGGCCTGTGCGAGATCGAGCGCCTGCCCGAGGCGGCGGACGACCCGCTCCTGTCCGCACCGCCCGGCCTGACGGTGCTTCCTGAGCCGGCGCCTTCCCGGACGGCGCCGCTGCGGGCGGTGCAGTACCACTACGACGCGATGACCACGCTGCCGTCCGGCGCGGTGCGGCTCGCGACCGGCGCGCGGTACGCCAACCAGGCCTACCGGCTCGGCGACCGCGCCTGGGCGGTGCAGTTCCACCCCGAGGCCACGCCCGCGATCTTCACCTCCTGGGCCGAGAGCGGCGATCTTCCGCCCGGGACGGCGGCGGAGCTGAACGCGCGGGTCACGGCGGCCGGGCTGGAGCTCGAACAGGCCTGGAGGCCGCTGGCCGAGGCGTTCGCGGCCCAGGTGACGACCCAGATGACGCGGCCGTGACGCGGCTCTGACCTGCCGTCCCGCCGCGCCGGAGAGGCGGGGAAGGGGCGCGGCCAAACCGCGTGATGCGCCGATTACGCAGAGAAACCGCTAAGGACGCCGCACAACCCACCGGGTTACCGTGTGCGCGAGCCCGGCACGTGCCGAGCTGCGACATCCATGGACGCCGGGAGGCGTCCGGTCGAGAATCGGGTCCCGAGGGGGGACCGATCTCTGCGAGGAGGCGTCCATCCCTGTGTACGGTTACTGGGAAGGCATGTCTCGGGGGACCGACGTGATCGACGTCGGGGTGGAGGAAGGAACGGTGAACGCGGCGCCGCGGATACAGACGACGGCCGGGCGCCTGGCCGCACTGGGATTCGCCGACGGCGCGCGGGCCGAACGGTTGCTCGACGACCTCGGCCCCGAGGCGGTCGGCGATTTCGCGCTGCTCGACGACCTGGTCAGGGCGGCCGACCCCGATCTCGCGCTCACCACGCTGAGCCGCCTGGTCGAGCGGGACCCGAGCGTGCTCGGAACGTTCCGCGACGATCCCGCCCTGCGCCACAGGCTGCTCGGCGTGTTCGGGATCAGCGCGGCGCTCGGCGAGCACGTCGTACGGCACCCGGAGTGCCTGGCGGTGGCCGGGTCGCCGCAGTGGCCGGTCGCCCGTGAGCTGTGCGAGGAGATGCTGCTGGCGGTCGGCGCGGACCCGGACGACGCCGAGCCGGTGGCCGGCGGGGCCACAGTGGGCGCGGCCGAGCCGGGGGCGACGGCCCAGGCGATGGACGCGCTGCGCGTCGCCCACCGGACCAGGCTGCTGGACCTGGCCGCCCGGGACGTGACCGGCGAGTGCACGCTCGCGGAGACCGCGGCCGCGCTGGCCGACCTGGCCGCCGCGTCGCTCGACGCCGCCCTCGCCATCGCCAGGGCGGAGGTGGCCGACGCCGGTGACGTGCGGCTGGCCGTCATCGGCATGGGCAAGTGCGGGGCGCGCGAGCTGAACTACATCTCCGACGTCGACGTCGTCTTCGTGGCCGAGCCCAGGGAGGGCGTCGACGAGACGAAGGCGCTGCAGATCGCGACGCGGCTCGCGCAGGGCATGATGCGGGCCTGCTCGTCGAGCACCCGTGAGGGCGCGCTGTGGGAGGTGGACGCCAACCTGCGTCCCGAGGGCAAGATGGGCCCGCTCGTCCGCAGCATGGAGAGCCACCTGGCCTACTATCGCCGCTGGGCCAAGACCTGGGAGTTCCAGGCTCTGCTGAAGGCCCGGCCCGTCGCCGGCGACCTGGAGCTCGGCCAGCAGTACGTCGCCGCGGTCAACGACCTGGTGTGGCAGGCCGCGGCGCGGCCCAACTTCGTCGAGGACGTGCAGTCCATGCGCCGCCGGGTGGAGGCGCACGTGCCGGTGGACGAGGCCGACCGGCAGATCAAGCTGGGCCCCGGCGGCCTGCGGGACATCGAGTTCGCCGTCCAGCTCCTGCAACTCGTGCACGGCCGCTCCGACCCGCTGCTGCGCCGCAGGGCGACGCTGTCGGCCCTCGCCGCCCTGTCGCGGGGCGGTTACGTCGGGCGCGACGACGCCAAGGCCCTCGCCGAGGCGTACACCTTCCTGCGGCAGGTCGAGCACATGCTCCAGTTGCACCGGCTGCGCCGCACGCATGTGGTGCCGTCCGACACCGCCGACCTGCGGCGCATCGGCCGCGGGCTCGGCATGACGACCGACCCGGTCGGCGAGTTCACCACCACCTGGAAGCGGCACGCGCTGGAGGTGCGGCGGCTGCACGAGAAGCTGTTCTACCGGCCGCTGCTGCAGGCCGTCGCCCGCCTGCCGGAGTCCGAGGCCCGCCTGTCCACGGCCGCCGCCACCGCGCGCCTCCAGGCGCTCGGGTACGCCGACCCCGAGGGCGCTTTACGGCACATCGCCGCGCTCACCAGCGGCGTCTCCCGCCGCGCGGCCATCCAGCGCACGCTGCTGCCGGTCATGCTCGGCTGGTTCGCCGACGCCCCCGACCCGGACGCCGGGCTGCTCGGGTTCCGCCAGGTGAGCGACAAGCTCGGCAGCACGCCGTGGTACCTGCGCCTGCTGCGGGACGAGACCGCCGTGGCCGAGCGCCTCGCCCACCTGCTCGGCACCAGCAAGTACGTCACCGGCCTGCTGCTGCACGCCCCGGACGCGGTCGGCATGCTGGGCTCGCCCGCCGAGCTCGCCGTACGGCCGGCCGCGACGCTGGCCGGCGAGGCCGCCGCCGCGGTGAGCCGCTACGCGGAGGACGCCGAGACCGCCGTCGCCGCCGCCCGCGCGCTGCGCCGCCGGGAACTGCTCCGTACGGCCTGCGCCGACCTGTCCGGCCTGATCGACATCGAGGAGGTCGGCCAGGCGCTCTCGTCGCTCAACGACGTGACGATCCAGGCGGCGCTGGGCGCGGCGATCAACAAGGTCACGCTGGAGCGGCGGGAGCCGTTCCCGACCCGCATCGCCGTGATCGCCATGGGCCGCCTCGGCGGCCTGGAGAGCTCCTACGCCAGCGACGCCGACGTGATGTTCGTGCACGCGCCGCTGCCCGGCGTCGCCGAGCGGGACGCGACCGACGCGGCCCACGCGGTGGCCGAGGAGACGCGCAGGCTGCTCGCGCGGCCCGCCCCCGACCCGCCGCTGCAGATCGACGCCGGGCTGCGGCCGGAGGGACGGCAGGGGCCGCTCGTCCGCACGATCGCCTCCTACAAGGCCTACTACGACCGCTGGGCCTCGCACTGGGAGGCGCAGGCGCTGTTGCGCGCCCGGTTCTGCGCGGGTGACGCCGACCTCGGCCGGGAGTTCACGGCCCTCGTCGATCCGCTGCGCTACCCGGAGGGCGGCATATCGGTCGACGCCGTACGGGAGATCCGCAAGCTCAAGGCCAGGATGGAGGCCGAACGGCTGCCGCGTGGCGCCGATCCGGCCCTGCACACCAAGCTCGGCAGGGGCGGGCTCACCGACGTGGAGTGGGTGGCCCAGCTCATCCAGCTGCGGCACGCGGGAGCCGTACCGGCGCTGCGCACCACGCGCACGCTGGACGCGCTGCGCGCGGCGGCGGCGGAGGACCTGCTCGACCCGGCCGACGAGGCGGTGCTCGCGGAGGCGTGGCTGTTCGCCTCACGCATCCGCGACGCCCTGATGCTGGTGCGCGGCCGGGCCGCCGACAGCATCCCCACGCTGGTCAAGGAGCGGATGCTGCTCGCCCGGGCCCTCGGCTACCCCCCGGAGGGCACCGAGGACTTCGTGGAGGACTACCGGCGCGCCACGCGGCGGGCCAGGACCGTCGTGGAGCGCGTCTTCTACGAGGGCTGACCCCCACCGCCCGGCGGGTCCCCGTCTCCCGGGACCCGCCGGGCGTGGCCGCCGTCTCCCTTGTCCAGATCCCTCGCGACTCTCCGGGTCCTTCTCGGCCCGCTGTCTCCCGACGGGCCGGCACGCGGCCTGGCTTCGGCGGTCCGGCATGCCGTGGCGCCGCACGACCGCGGCTTTGTTTCAGGTTCCATTCATCCTGGAACTCCCGGCTGGGGTCCTCATTGAGTACGACTCATCGCCTGCCAGTGGCGGATCGAGGGAGACGAACACTGAGGTAGATCGTGATATCGGGCGAGGTAGTGCGCTTCCGCAGCACGCTCCCCGACGCGCGTGGCCGGAAATAGGCATGCACAAGCGCCTTGACTGACTTCGCTGATCACCTCGTAATTAGTACTCAAGCCACTGGGCCCTCGGTGGCCCGGCCAGGACGGCGACCGCGGGCGGTAGCTCCGCGGGCACTCGCCTGGCCGGCCTGTCCGGCGTCCTCGGCCCACCACGAGACGCGTCGCGCACTCCCTGGAGAACACGTGAACCATCGTGACAAGCCGCGCCGGCACGGCCTTTTCCCTCGGGCGGCGGTGCTGAGACCGCTTGTGACCGGGATCGCCGCGGCCGTGGCGGCGGCGACGGCGGTCGCCGCCGCCCCGGCGATTCCGGCTCTCGCCGCCACGACGACCCTGTACGTGTCGCCCTCCGGAACCGGCAGCGCCTGCTCCTCCGCGGAGCCGTGCTCCCTGGACGCGGCGCAGACGGCGGTCCGGTCGCAGAACGGCTCCATGTCCGGCGACATCGTCGTGCAGCTCGCCGACGGCGTGTACCGGCGCACCTCGCCGCTCAGGTTCACCGCCGCCGACTCCGGAAGCAACGGCTACCGGGTCGTCTGGCAGGCGGCGCCGGGGTCGCGCCCGGTCATCAGCGGCGCCAGGCAGGTCACCGGATGGACCGTCGCCGACTCCGGGAAGAACATCTGGAAGGCGAGTGTCGGCACCGGGATCGACACCCGGCAGCTGTACGTCGACGGCCGCATGGCCAC
Source organism: Microbispora amethystogenes (assembly GCF_016863015.1). Lineage (GTDB taxonomy): Bacteria > Actinomycetota > Actinomycetes > Streptosporangiales > Streptosporangiaceae > Microbispora > Microbispora amethystogenes. The sequence continues at coordinate 65,561 of NZ_BOOB01000002.1, forward strand.
CCGGGCCCGTACCACGGTGAACCGGGCCGACTTCACCGCCACCGGCACCGGCCTGCGGTTCGGCAACAGCGCGCTGAGCTACCTGAACAACCTGGCCGGCCAGAGCCGGATCGAGCTGGAGGGCATCGGCTCGTTCACCGACCGGTACGTGCCCGTGCAGAGCATCTCCGGCAACTTCATCACGATGAAGCAGCCGGCCTGGAACAACAACACCTTCGGGTACGACACCATCGTCAACCCCTACCGTAAGGGACCGATGTACCTGGAGAACGCGTACGAGTTCCTGGACTCGCCCGGCGAGTGGTACCTCAACACCGGCACGGGGGTGCTGTACTACATCCCGCCGTCCGGGAAGAACATGAGCACCGCGGACGTGGAGCTTCCCCTCCTGCAGTCGCTGGTGCAGCTCGGTGGCACCTACGCCGCGCCCGCGCACCACATCACCTTCTCCGGCATCACGTTCGCCGGGACGAGCTGGCTGGGGCCCAGCAGCAACCAGGGGTACGCCGACCAGCAGACGGGGGCGTACATCTCGGGCGACTGGAACTGGCCGAGCAACGCGCTGTCGTCCTGCCAGTACGGGTGCACCCAGTTCGAGTCGGTGCGTCCGCACTGGAACCAGATGCCCGCGGCCGTCCAGGTGTCGGCGGCCAACACGATCAGCTTCGTCCGCGACCGGTTCCTGAACCTGGGCCAGACGGCGCTGGGCATCGGCAACGACGCCAACGCCCACGCGTCCGGCGTGGGGCTGGGGGCGAGCTCGATCACGGTGACGGGCAACGTGTTCGCGTACAGCGCGGCGGGCGCGGTGGTCGCGGGCGGCGTGCAGGCCGACGCGCACCATCCGAGCGACTCCCGGATGGTCAACCGCGACCTCACCTTCACCGACAACCTGGTGCACGACATCGGCGTGGACTACCGGGGCATCACCTCGTTCCTGCCCACCTATGTCACCAACGCCACGATCTCGCACAACGAGATCTACAACATGCCGTACCTGGGGGTCGCCTTCGGGTACGGATGGGGCTCCAACGATGCGGGCGGCAGCCCCGACTACACCAACCGGGGCCTGTACAACTACCAGCCGCGGTACTCGACGGCGACCACCGCGTCGAACAACAAGATCACGCAGAACTACGTGCACGACGTCATGCAGCAGATGAACGATGGGGCGTGCGTCTACACACTGTCGGCCAACCCCGGCGGGCAGATCAGCGGCAACTACTGCCTGAGGGCGGGCACGGGCCAGTTCGGCCTGTACTTCGACGAGGGATCCCGCTCCATCACGGCGACGAACAACGTCTTCGACGGCAGCTGGTGGATGTTCGCCCACGGCAACTACCAGGGCGGCAACAACACCGGAGCCCTGACGGTCACCAACAACTGGGCGTCCAGCAGCTCCACCGACGTGACGAACGGCGACCGCGGCAACACCGTCTACGGCAACACCACGGTCACCAACGGCAACTGGCCGACCGGCGCGCGGTCCGTCATGTCCGCCGCCGGGCTTGAGGCGGCCTACCAGGACATCAAGAACGAGACCGTTCCGTCGCCGTCGCCGTCGCCGTCGCCGTCGCCGTCGGCCTCTCCCTCGTCCTCGCCGAGCCCGTCTCCGAGTCAGTCTCCGAGCCCGTCTCCAAGCCCGTCTCCGAGTCAGTCTCCGAGCCAGTCGCCTGGCGGCGGGGGGTGCGCCGCCACCTACCGGGTCGTCAACGAGTGGCCCGGCGGGTTCCAGGGCGAGGTGACGGTGCGGAACGCCGGTGTCACCGCCACCACCTCATGGTCGGTGAGCTGGATGTTCCCCAGCGGCCAGACCGTCACCCAGGTCTGGAACGGCACCCTGTCCCAGAGCGGGTCCGCGGTCTCGGTGAGCAACGTCTCCTACAACGGCGCCCTCGGGGCCGGAGCCTCGACCACGTTCGGCTTCACCGGCTCCTCCAGCGGAAGCAACGGCGCTCCGGCATCCCTGACCTGCACCGCCTCCTGATCTCATGATCCGCGCCGGCGCCTGGGCGATCCGCCCCGGCGCCGGCACGGCCCGTTTTGGGGCGCGCATCTGGGCGTACGGCCGCAGGCGTGTGTCCTGACGACGGATCATGGCGGGTGTGTGCGGTCCGACCTGGATGGCGGCGGGCATGTGCGGTCCGCGGGGGTCACAGGGCGCGCGGGTACCGCCACGACTACGGGGCACCTCGACGGCTACGAGCCTGCGGTAGGGGATTACCGCCCTCCGGCGATGCTTGCGGCGATATGACCCATATGTGTGCGGATCGGAGCGTTGCCATCGCAGCCCGTGACGGTGTATCAACGGGGACGGGTGATCTCTTTGATCTCGTATTACGCCGATCTCGCCATCGGGCTGATCCTGGCCTTCCTGCTGCTGTCGCTTCTCGTCAGCGGCATCAACGAGGGCATCGTCAGGCTGCTCGGCATCCGCAGCAAGTTCCTGTGGGCCTATCTCCGCGACACGCTCGACGGCGCGGAGACGGCCGACGGCACCTCGCGGCTCGACCGGATCGTGGACGTGCTGAAGAGGCTCGTACGCCGGATCAGCACGCCGCTCACGGCGGCGCCGTCGCCGGGGGAGGGGCGCTCGCGCCTGCCGGCGACCGTGCTGGGGGTGTTCGCGCGGCTGCCGTTCGGCCGGGACCCGCGGCCCGCCTTCAGCCAGGAGCCGCCGCCCGCGCAGAGCCCGCCGCTCGCGCCCGCCACCGGGACGGTCGCGGCCGAGCAGATGATGGCCGCCGAACAGGCGACCGCCGACCAGGCGGTCGTACGGCAGGACACCACCGCGTCGCCGGACGGCGGCCCGGCGGCCGGCACGGTGGGCGGCACTGTAAGCGGCTCTGTAGGCGGCTCGGTGGGTGCGTCGGTGGACCCCGCGCACTCCGCCGATCAGGCCGACCCCCTGGAGCAGACCGTACTCACCCTGGACGCGAGCACCCGTGACGCGGGCGGGAAGGAAGAGACCGCCGTCGGCGGGGTGGCGAATGCGGTAACAATCGATGCTGCGGCGGACGGCGCGGCGGTGGGCGGGGTGGCGTTGCCCGGCGAGGGCAAGTCGATGGCCGAACTGCTCCACGAGCGCCTGCAGGAGATCGACCACTCCAAGCGCGGCCGGACGAGCATCGCCGACATCCCTCCGGCGCGCTTCGCCGTCGCCGTCCTGGAGATCGCCACCGAGCACGGCGGCGTCGAGGCCCTGATGCGCGACCTCGACGCGCTCAACAGCCCGCTCTCCCGGCCGCTCAAGGCCGTGTGGAACAGGGCCAGCCACGACCTGGAGGCGTTCCGGCGCGGAGTGGAGGACTGGTTCGACGGGGAGATGGAGCGGCTCACCCTGCTCTACCGCCGTTACGTGCGCTGGGTCATCGCCGCGCTCGGCCTCGTCGTCACACTCGTGTTCGGCCTGGACTCCCTGGAGTACGGCAAGACGTTGCTGCAGGACAACGCCTACCGCAGCGAGGTGACCGCCTTCGCCCAGTCGGGCCCCCAGGCGCTGGAGCCGCTGCGCGAGCGGTGCGCGCCCGCCCAGGACACCTACGCGTGCGTAACCGACGTGCTGAGCACCCCGGCGTTCGTCAAGATCTTCACCCACGCCCCCGTCAGCGTCAGCATGGACGCCGGCGGCCCGGTCTGGGAGTGGCACGCCGAGGACTGGTGGCGGCGTCTCACGACCCCGGGCCACTGGCCGGGGCTGCTGCTCACCCTGGTCGCCGTGCTGTTCGGCGCGCCGTTCTGGTGGGACATCCTGCGCCGCGTCAGCGGCATGCGCAGCCGATCCCAGGGCTCGTCCGGCTGACCTTCCCCGACTCGAAGGAGGACGAAGCGCCGATGGACGCCGACGTCACCCGCACTGCCCGATGGCTCGTGACGCGTTACTTCGAGATGTGGAACACGGGGGACGCGTCGGCGGCCGAGGAGATCCTGAGCCCCGCCTGGGTCGATCACGCCCATCCCGAAGTGGCCGGGCCCGACGGCGTCCGGCAGGCCGTCGGGCGAATCCGCCAGGCGCGGCCCGATCTCCGGTTCACGATCGACGCCGTTCTCGGAGACGGCGATCTGGTGGCCGTTGCCGGAACCGCCGGCCAGGGGACGGCGAGCACCCGGCTCGTCTGGCTCGTCCGCGTCGAGGACGGCCTGCTCGCTGAGATGTGGACCTACCGCGACATGAGCGTCGCTTCATGAGGAGTTGACCTGGAGCGGGCTCTGATGAAGGAATCCCATCGGCCAGCCCGTCCGACTCCCATCGCGGCGCCGGGTCAGTCGTAGTCGATGCACACGGCGTACCACCTGTCGGTCAGGCGGTCGACGCTGGAGAAGTCGAGAAGCCCGGCGCCTCCGTGCGGGCTGTAGGCGAATCCGCAGTCCTCTAGAAAGCCGCCGGAATCGGCCATCACCAGCTCGGTCACGCCGTCCCGTCGGAGAACCTGGCCCACCGTGAACAGCCCGACGTGATCGCGCGTGTTGCTCTCCCCCCAGCGCTTCTCGCCGGGCACGGACTCGACGTATCTCGTGAGAGCGGGTTCGGAGACCAGGAAAGCCGCCTTCATCGGCACGTCCAGGGCCGCCAGCGCGAAGGTCACAAGCGCGGCGAGGGGCGGCGCCAGGACCCAGAGGCTCCGCCGGTAGCCGCGGAGCAGGAGAGCCCCGAGCCATACCAGCCCGGACACCAGCCAGGCGGGTACTGCGGCGAGGACCAGCGGAAAGTGGCCGCCGGGGGGCATCACGGCCATCAAGGTCACAATCGCGGTCGTGATCACCGGAATGGTGAGCGCCGCGTGCCGCCAACGGCTCCAGCGCGTACGGTCGCCGTCCGTTTTTGTCTCCTGCCGCGCCGTCGCCCGCACATCGTTCCTTTTTCGAGGACCGGAAAACCATTGGACGGTACGAATATCTCAGGGCAATGGTGGTGTGCATGCGCCAAGAGGAGATCTGGGATACCGAGGCCGCCGGACGCTATGACACGCCGGGCCGGGGGATGTTCGCGCCCGAGGTCCTGGGGCCGATGGTGGACCGTCTCGCGGAGCTCGCGGGGGACGGGCGGGCCCTTGAGTTCGCGATCGGGACCGGACGCGTGGCCGTCCCGCTCGCCGAGCGAGGAGTGCCCGTCACCGGCATAGAACTGTCCCCTCCGATGATCGAGCAACTGCGGACGAAGGTGGACGAGGCGGCCATCCCGGTGATCGTCGGTGACATGGCGACGGCCGTCGCGCCGGGGGAGTACACGCTCGTCTACCTCGTCTACAACACCATCTCGAACCTGCTCACCCAGGCCGAGCAGGTCGCCTGCTTCCGCAACGCCGCGCGTCACCTCGTGCCCGGCGGCCGGTTCGTGATCGAGCTCTGGGTGCCTGAGCTGCGGGCGCTCCCACCGGGACGGGAGGCCGTGGTGTGGCACTCGGAGCCCGGTTACATCGGGCTGGACACCTACGACCCGCTGCGCCAGCACCTCGTGTCGCACCATTTCACGTTCGACGAGAGCAGGCAGGCCACCCTGTTCCGCAGCCCCCACCGCTACATCTGGCCGTCCGAGCTCGACCTCATGGGCCAATTGGCCGGCTTCGAGCTGGAGTCGAGGCACGCGGACTGGGCCGGCGCCGAGTTCACCGCGGAGTCGCCCTCGCACGTCTCCGTCTACCGCCTCCCGCCGGACCGGACGGCGTAACCGCTCTTTCATCCGCTTTGTGCTTCGGCATCCACCATCGGCGGGTGGCGAGTGCCGCGAGCACCGCCCCGGCCGTGTTCAGGATGACGTCGTCCACGGAGCTCACCCGCCCGAGCCGCAGGACGTACTGAAGGATCTCGACGGTGAGCGAGGAGGTGGCCGCCACGGCGGCGACAGCCCTGAGCGACGCGAAGCGCGCCGAGCGAACCGGGAGCATCGCACCGAGTGCCGCGAACACCAGGAGATTGCCCCCGATCTGTACGAACGCCGCCCCCGGCGGCATCCGCGTGATCTGGTTCGCCAGATCGAGCAGGGGGATGAGCTGCACGCCCTGCCCCGTCCCGGGCGTGAGGATCATCCAGATCCACGGAGCGGTTCCGGCGACCATGGCGACATCGGCGACGGCCGTGCGGCGGGGGAATGGATGCCCCCTTCGCCCCCGATGGCGCGCGAGCACGAACACGAGCACAGCCGCGACAGGCAGGGCCGCGACAGCCCCCACGACGACATGCCCCCACGCGTCCCATGCCTCATGCACCCGATCATGATGACACCGACAGGCATGCGAAAGGCCATCGGCCAGCGCCCCAATAAGGCGCCGGCCGATGCGCCCCGACTCCTTCATTCGTGGGCGATCGCCTGAGGAATCATCACTGACGGAACGACTCACCGCCGGCTTGCCGGACCGAGATCACGTCCGTCGAGAACCTCGATGGCCGTGATCGTCGTCCCGGTGGGGGCCAAGCTCAGCCAGATGACGTCCTCACCGTCGCGTTCCAATCGCACAATCCAGGAACCCGAGGAACCCGGCGGAGCCGTCAACAAATTGGTGCACGTGAGGCTACAGGTACACACGCCGTAGAACGGCAGATCCTCAATTACGTCTACAAGAGAGTCGTTCTCGTTCTGCTCCCGCAGTAGAGCGATGACTTCAGCGGTCAGCCCGGAAAACACATCCGCCATGCGGGGATACTGCCCGGCAGTCATGGACGGCACCTCACACAAGGTTCACCAGGGCCACCTGCTCGGCGCAGGAGGCTCGGACGACCGCCCGCGAGACAGTACCGCGCGATATCGGTACAGACAATAGACAGCGCGCCGGGCTTGGACAGCATCGCAGCTCCCTTGCTTTTGCGCATGCGAAAGGCCATCGGCCGGCGCCGTGGTGGGGCGCCGGCCGATGGCCTTTCTGCGGACGCGAAGTGCGCCGGTCGTGACCCTGGTGGAGGCAGGAGACCTGCCCGCCCGGGTCGGCGGCTCAGCGGATCACACGTCGTAGTAGAGCTCGAACTCGTGCGGGTGCGGACGGAGGCGGATCGGGTCGACCTCGTTCTCGCGCTTGTAGGAGATCCAGGTCTCGATGAGGTCCGGCGTGAACACGCCGCCCTCAAGCAGATAGTCGTGGTCGGCCTCGAGGGCGTCGAGCACCTTCTCCAGCGAGCCCGGCACCTGCGGGATGTTGCGGGCCTCCTCGGGCGGAAGCTCGTACAGGTCCTTGTCGACCGGCTCCGGCGGCTCGATCTTGTTGCGGATGCCGTCGATGCCGGCCATCAGCATGGCGGCGAAGGCGAAGTACGGGTTGCAGGACGGGTCCGGCACGCGGAACTCGATGCGCTTGGCCTTCGGGTTCGACCCGGTGATCGGGATGCGGACGCAGGCCGAGCGGTTGCGCTGGGAGTAGACCAGGTTGACCGGGGCCTCGTAGCCGGGCACCAGGCGGTGGTAGGAGTTCACCGTCGGGTTGGTGAAGGCCAGCAGCGACGGGGCGTGCTTGAGCAGGCCGCCGATGTAGTAGCGCGCGGTGTCCGACAGACCGGCGTAGCCGACCTCGTCGTAGAACAGCGGCTCGCCGTCCTTCCACAGCGACTGGTGGCAGTGCATGCCGGAGCCGTTGTCACCGAAGATCGGCTTGGGCATGAACGTGACCGTGCGGCCCGCCTGGATGGCCGTGCTCTTGATGATGTACTTGTACAGCATCAGCTTGTCGGCCGTCTGGAGCAGCGTGCCGAACCGGAAGTCGATCTCGGCCTGGCCGGCGGTGCCCACCTCGTGGTGCTGCATCTCGGTCTCGATGCCGGCCTCGATGAGGTTGCGGACCATCTCCGAGCGCAGGTCGGTGAAGTGGTCCATCGGCGGGACCGGGAAGTAGCCGCCCTTGTAGCGGGGCTTGTAACCCAGGTTGCCGCCCTCGGAGGCCTTGCCGGTGTTCCAGGCGCCCTCGATGGAGTCGATGTAGTAGTAACCGGCGTTCTGGCGTGTCTCGAAGCGGACGTCGTCGAAGATGTAGAACTCGGCCTCGGGGCCGAAGTAGACGGTGTCCGCGATGCCCGTGCCCTTGAGGTACTCCTCGGCCTTGCGCGCGACGTTGCGCGGGTCACGGCTGTAGGCCTCGCCGGTCAGCGGGTCGTGCACGAAGAAGTTGATGTTCAGCGTCTTGTGCTGACGGAACGGGTCGATCACGGCCGTCGTGGGGTCGGGCAGCAGCAGCATGTCCGACTCGTGGATGGCCTGGAAACCACGGATCGACGATCCGTCGAACATCAGGCCGTCGGTGAAGACATTGGAACCGAAGTTCTCGGACGGGAAGGTGAAGTGGTGCGTCGTCCCCGGCAGGTCCGTGAACCTGACGTCAACGAACTGCACACCCTCGTCCCGAATGTAATTGAGGACGTCATCGGCGGAGTTGAACACTCTCGAACCTCCCAGGGGCATGGGCTAGCGCAACCCGAAAATAGGCCGATGCCGTTTCCGCCCCATGTCTCGATTGTTTCGCGCGTGTTAAGGGAAAGCGCTACCCGGGCGGCCGCCGCGTTAACACCGGCCTCGCTCGTCCCCGGCCTCCATCGTACGGCCTTCTCGCAGGTCAGGTGGCATACGCGGCCGGACATGCCGGTCGCCGCGCGACCGCGGAGGCGCGGTCGTACGGGTTGACGGGCTCGCCGGAGGGCCGCGCCTCGCGCGGGTCGCCGGGGAAGTACGGATGGACGAACCCGTCGCCCGTGTCGCAGCTCGCGCCGAACAGCGCCGACCGGTCGCCGTCCAGCCAGACGACCAGCTTCCCGCCCTCCCGGTAGGCGGCGAACTCGCTCCTGTGGTGCTCGACCACCCTCGTCACGGTCAGGGAGTCACCGGGCCGGGTGACCGGATGGACGAACAGGTAGTCGGCCTCGATCCTGACGCCTCCGCCGGTCCGCGCGCCGACCGTCGTCGCCCCGGAGACCTTCACGACGTTCCCGGCCGGCTCGGCGGCGCCGGGCGCGAGGCTGAACACCCACGAGCGGGTGCCGGACGGGCCGCTCTCGTCCAGGCCGCTCAGGAACGTCTCGCGCTGCCGGGGGTGCAGCAGGCCGGCGAACCGGTCCGGCCGTCCGCCGCGGACCGTCGCGGGGTCGAGGTGCGCGGCCGACAGCAGCCGCCGCACCCGCAGCAGCGCGCGGCCGACCTCGTCCTCCGTGAGCCCGCCCAGCTTCCGCGCCGGCGGCATGACCAGCCCCTCCTCGCCGTCGGCGAACCCGGCGGCCGGGGTGCCCGTGAACGGACCGGCGGGCGCCGGGTCGAGGTCGGCGAGGCCCTCCTCGCCGTCGGGGATCGGCGTCAGCACCGGGCCGGGCCGGGCGACCACCGCGCCGGTGACGAACCGGTCGTCGTCGCCGGGCGCCGTGCCGCCGACGCCCAGCCGCTCCAGGGCGTCGGGCCGTACGGTGACGACGAGCCCCACGACCAGGACGGCGGCGGCGATCGCCACCAGCACGGCCGGCAGGCGGCGCCGCCGCACCCGGCGGGTGAGCGGGTCCCGCTCCGCCGCCGTGATCATGCTACGGATCTCGTCCTCGTCGAACTGCGCGACCAGCGCCTCGAAACGCGCGTCGATGTCATCGGGGTCCGCCGGCCGCACGGTTCCCTCCAAACGCCTAAGTCGTAAACGGCCCACCATACAGGGCATTTGATGGGACCGACCTGCCCCATCATGGACGGCTTCGCGGCCGCACGCCAGGGCGGTGACCCTCCCCGATACGCTGGTGAACCATGAGTGACCGGCAGCCGCGTTGGACGCAGACCTGGCTCGGCGGCACCCGCGCCGCCGGCATCGACCTCGGCTACCCCGGTGAGCGGCTCGGCCTGCCCGAGCACGGCCCCGGCGCGGTCGCGGGCTGGGGGCGCAGGCTCGGCGCGGTCGTCGTCGACTGGCTCCTGTGCACCTGGGCCATCGCCGGTGGTCTGCTGCGCGCCCGCGGCGCCGACGTCGGCGCGGTCGGCCTCGGCGTGTTCGCCGCGGAGTACGTCCTGCTGGTCGGCACGATCGGGATGACCCTGGGAATGCGGCTGTTCGGCATCCGCGTGGCCGGGCTCGACGGCGGGCGGCCGCGCTTCCTCGGCGTGCTGATCCGCACGTTCCTGCTGTGCCTCGCCGTACCTGCCCTGATCTGGGACCGCGACCGGCGCGGCCTGCACGACCGCGCGTCCGGCACGGTGGTCGTCAACCTCTGACGGTCTGTACGGGAACAACGCGGCCTGTGGTCACGGTTGGTCACGGTTCGACGAGGCCGGCCCGGATGGCGTAGCGGGTCAGGTCGAGCCGGTCGCGCATGCCGAGCTTCTGCAGGATGTTCGCGCGGTGCCGGTCGACGGTCTTCGCGCTGATGTAGAGCGTCTCCGCGATCTCCTTGGCGGAGTTGCCCTCGGCGATGAGCTTGACGATCTCCTCCTCGCGGGGCGTCAGGATGCTGTCCGGCACCCGCTCGCCCTGCCGGGCGCGCTGGAGGTAGTCGCGGATGAGGGCGGTGACCGCGCCGGGGTAGAGGAAGGGCTCTCCGCGCATCGCCGCCCGGCAGGCCTCCAGCAGGTCCTGGTCGGCGACCGACTTGAGCACGTAGCCCGACGCACCGGCCTTGAGCGCCTCGAAGAGGTACTGCTCGTTGTCGTACATCGACAGGATCAGGATGCGGATGCCGGGGGTGCGCCGGGAGATCTCGCGTGCGGCCTGGATCCCGGTCATGCGGGGCATCGCGATGTCCAGGATGGCGAGGTCGACCGCCTCCGAGCGGGCGGCCTCGACCGCCTCGGCGCCGTCGGAGGCCTCCGCGACCACCGTGAGGTCGGGCTCGGCGTCGAGGATCAGCCGCAGTCCGCGCCGGACCAGCGCGTGGTCGTCCGCCAGCAGGATGCGGGTCCTGGTGCTCTCCACCGCTCAGCTCTCCTTCACCACGTGTGGGGGGACGACGACACCGGACGGGACGACGAGACGGGAGGGGACGTCGAGCCCGGGGGGACGACGAGACGCACGTCCGTGCCGCCGCCGGGCGGGGAGTCGACGGTCAGCCGGGCGCCGATGAGCAGGGCGCGCTCGCGCATCCCGCGGATGCCGGCGCCCTCGGTCTGGGCGCCCCCGCACCCGTCGTCGGCGATGCGCAGGATGAGCCGCCCGTCCTCCTCGGTCAGCGACAGCTCGACCTGCCGGGCGCGGGAGTGCCTGGCCACGTTCGTCAGCCCTTCCTGCGCGATCCGGTAGAGGACGAGCTCGACCTCCTCGCTGAGCGCGGGCAGCCGCGGGTCGACGTCGCGGGTGATCCGGATCCCGCTCGCCTGGGAGAAGTCGCTGCCGAGCGCGCTCAGCGCGCTGTGCAGGCCGAGGTCGTCGAGGACACCCGGCCGCAGCCGCCTGGCGACCTGCCGCACCTCGTCCAGGCTGGCCCGCACCGTCTCCTGCGCGGAGCACAGCTCCCCCCGGAGCTCCTCGGGCGCGCGGTCCACGACGCGCTTGAGCTCCAGAAGCGCCACGGTGAGGCTCTGGCCGATCTCGTCGTGCAGTTCCCGCGCGATCCGCCGCCGTTCGCCCTCCTGCGCGGCCAGCGCGTGCGCGCTGCTCGCGCTGCGCTCGGCTTCGAGCCGTTCGAGCATCTCGTTGAACGTGCCGATGAGCTGGGCGAGGTCGCCGTTTCCGCTGTCGGTCAGCCGGTCGCCCGCCCGCAGCAGGTCGACCCGCCGCATGAGGGTGGTGAGCGCGTCGAGCGGGGCGAGGCTCCTGCGGATCAGCAACGCGTTGGCCGTGATGATCAGGGCCAGCCCCACGGTCAGGACCGGTAGCTCGGTGAGCAGGACCGGTGAGGACACCGTGGCGGGGGAGAGCGCGAGCACCAGCGTCCCGGCGGTGAAGACCAGTCCGTTGATCACGAACAGCCGCCAGAACAGGGCCCGGGCCGGGTGCCGCGGCCGCGGCGCCGCCGGCGGACGGCCGGTGCGCCGGTCGTCGTGCCGGTCTGTGCGCTCGTTCACGTCTCCCAGCCTGCTCGTCGTCGTACGCGGGTGTCCATGCGGGGTGCGCCCCATCTCGTGGGGGTCCCTACATGTCATACCTCTCCTGATATGGGTGCCGGACCCGATGGTCCTCGGCGGTGCCGTTCCGAAGACTGGAACAGCAGGAACGACGGACGGGAGGTATCCGAGATGGACGTGACCAGCGCCACCCTGCCCGGCGTCGCCACCGTGCACCAGTGCGTCACCCGCGACGGCCGGCGCTTCGGGGTGCTCGTCGAGAAGTCCGGCCGCCGGCGACTCCTCTTCTACGACCCCGCGGAGCCCGACACGGTGCTGCAGGCGATCAGCCTGGAGCAGTGCGAGGCCGACCAGCTCGCGGACATCCTGCACAGCAGGCCCGTCCTCGACCGGCTCGCCCATCTCGAACGCCGATTCACCGAGTTCACCAAGGCGGCGTGCACCAAGGCGGCCCGATGACCATGGCAAGGAACCTCCGTCTCCCCGATCGATGTGATGACCTGATGCAAGCGCGCGAAGTCGTCGTGAACCTGCCGACGGTGACCGTCCACGACCCCGTCTCCCGGGCCGTACGGATCATGGTGCTGAACCGGATGCCGGGCCTGATCGTGGTGGACGACCGGAGACGGCCGAGCTGGGTGCTGCCCGGCACGCAGGTGCTGCGTCTCACGGTGCCCGGGGCCTACCAGGAGGACGCGGTGCTCGCCCGGGCGATCGACGAGGCCCACGCCGACCGCTTCTGGCACGAACTGGCCGGCATCACGGTGGGAGACTGCCTGCCGCCCCAGCCGCCCAGGCCGGTGACGGTGCCCCTCGACGCGACCCTGCTCGAAGTGGCCGCCCTCATGACCCGGCTGCGCAGCCCCATCGTCGCGGTCGTCGAGCGCGACGGCGCACTGGCCGGGGCGATCACGCTGGAGCGGCTGCTCACCAGCCTGGCCCTCGTCCCGCCGGGCGACTGACCGCCACGAGCGGGCCGCCGCGACCGCCGGAGCCCCGGTCCGCCGGAGTCCCGGTCCGCCGGCGCCCCCAGGCCCCCGCGGCCGCCGGTGCCCCCGGGCCGCGGGGGCCGCCCCCGCCTTTCCCGGCTGTCACGTCGCCCAGCCGCGTCGCCATCCCGCCTTCCGCGCGCTTTCCCGTCACCTTGCTTCCTGCCGTCACGTCCCTTCCCGCTTTCGTGGTCGTGCCGTGCGGCACGTCCCTGTTCCGGAGGTTCCGTCATCCACCGCTTCGCCCTGCCGTCGCCGTCCTCGTCGCGCCCTCCCGCCGGGACACCGTGCCGGACCTCCGCCGACCACGCACGCCGCGCCCGCCTCGCCGGACCCCCGGGGCGCCGTACGTGAGCGCCGTCGCCTCTTTCTCGATCTTCCTGGCGGCGTTCGCCCTCATCGCGTCGGAGAAGGTGCACAAGGTCAAGGTGGTCCTCGTCGCCGCCGGCGCGATGGCCGTCCTGGGGCTGATCCCCGGCGACGACGTGTTCTTCTCCGAGACCGCCGGCATCGACTGGAACGTCATCTTCCTGCTGCTCGGCATGATGATCATCGTTGGCGTCGTCAAGCAGACGGGCGTCTTCGACTACCTCGCCATCTGGGCGGCGAAGAGATCCCAGGGCAGGCCCTACCGGCTGATGGTCATGCTGATGATCATCACTGCCGTCGCCTCGCCGTTCCTGGACAACGTCACCACGATCATGCTCGTCGCGCCGGTCACCGTGGTCGTCTGCGACCGGCTCCGCATCCCGGCCCAGCCGTACCTGATCGCCGAGGTCCTGGCGTCCAACATCGGCGGCGCGGCGACGCTCATCGGCGATCCCCCCAACATCATCATCGGCAGCCGCGCCGGGCTGACCTTCAACGACTTCCTCGCCCACATGGCGCCGATCGTGGTCGTCGTCTTCGTGGTGTTCGTGCTGCTCACCCGCGTGCTCTTCCGCAGGTCGTTCCACTACGACCCCGAGCGGGTGGCCGCGGTGATGGCGCTGCAGGAACGGCGGGCCATCACCGACCCCCGCCTGCTCGTACGGTGCCTGATCGTGCTCGCCGGGGTCGTCGCCGGGTTCTGCCTGCACGCCGTGGTGCACGTGGAACCGTCGATCGTCGCCCTGGTGGGCGCCGGGGTGATGCTGCTGGTGTCCCGCGCCGACGTGCCGGAGGTCCTGCGCGAGGTCGAGTGGACCACGCTGGTCTTCTTCATGGGCCTGTTCGTCATGGTCGCCGGGCTCGTGCACACCGGCGTCATCGCGACGATCGGCGGCTGGGCGGTCGGCGCGCTCGGCGACGACTACTTCCTCGCGGCCACGGCGCTGCTGTTCGGCTCCGGGGTGCTGGGCGCGTTCTTCGACAACATCCCCTACGTCGCCACGATGGTGCCGGTCGTGGAGGAGATGGTCGCCCAGGCGCCGGACGCGCAGACGGGCCAGGCGCTGTGGTGGTCCTTCGCTCTGGGGGCCGACTTCAGCGGCAACGGCACCGCGGTGGCGGCGAGCGCCAACGTCGTGGCCGTCGGCATCGCCGCCCGGACCGGCCACCGCATCGGCTTCTGGCAGTTCACCAGGTACGGCATCCTGGTCACCCTGCTGAGCATCACGATGGCCTGGGGCTACGTCTGGCTGCGGTACTTCCTCTGACCAGCCGCGCTCACGGCGCGGGGCTCTAGAGGGGCCCGGTGCTCTACCCGGTGCTTAGAAGGGGGCGGTGCAGTGGAAGATCGCCGTGCCGGGCAGCAGGCGTCCGCGCAGCGGGCTCCAGCCGCCCCAGGCGCGGTCGTGGCCGGGCGGCCACTCCGGCTCGGTCAGGCCGGTCAGGGTCAGGCCGGCGCCGGTGATCAGGCCGACCCAGTCGCCCAGCGTCCGGTGGTGCTCCACGTACGACGGCTCGCCCTCGTCGGAGTACTCGACGTACGGCGACCGGTCGAAGTAGGGGCGGTCGGCGGTCAGGCCGCGCGGCCCGGGATCGTCGGGAAACGCCCACCGGACGGGGTGGCTGACGGAGAACACGAACCGGCCGCCGGGACGCAGCACCCGGCGCACCTCGGCCAGCACCGCCGCGGCGTCCGCGACGAACGGCAGCGCGCCGTAGGCGGAGCACGCGAGGTCGAACGAGCGGTCCGCGAACGGCAGTGTCTCGGCGTCGGCCTGCACGACGGGCAGCCGCACCCCGGCCGCCATGTCGATGCGCCGGGAGTGCTGCAACTGCCGGTGGGACAGGTCGGCGCCGACGACCGTCGCGCCCTGCCCGAGCAGCCACCGGCCGCACTGCCCGGCCCCGCACCCGATCTCCAGGATCCGGCGGCCGGTGACCTCGCCCAGCAGGCGCGCGCCGGCCTCGTCGAGCCCCTCGGGGCACCAGACGAAGCCGTCGTCGCGCAGGAACCCGCCGTGCTCGGCCTGGTAGTCGTCGGCCGCGCCGTCCCACCAGCCCCGGTTGGCCCGGGAGGTCTGCGACCGGGAGACCGGCCGCCGTCCGACGTCCACGTGTCGTCGTCTTCCGGACGGTTCTCGTCAGCGCATCTTCGGGCCGCGCGGCATGCGCATGCCCTTGGGAATCGGCCCCTTGGGCATCGGCACGGCGGGGGTGAGCGCGCGCATCCGGTTGTTGACCTCAGACACCGCGCCCTTCTTCAGGTTGCGGGGCAGCTTCATCATGTGCCGCTGGAGCTTGGCCAGGGGGACCTGGCCGTCGGCGTCACCGCACTGGATGTCGTAGACCGGCACGTCGATCGCGACCCGCTGCACGCGCTTCTTCTCCGCGACGAGCATCCGCTGGACCCGGTTCGGCGGGCCCTCGGAGACCAGGATGACCCCCGGGAAGCCGACCACCCGGAAGACCATGTCCTGGTCGCGGTTGACCGCGACCGGCTTCTCCTCGACGTACCACGTGCCGCGCAGGCTCTGCAGGATCGCGTACGACGCGCCCGGCTGGCCGTGCAGCATGGAGTACTGCGACTTCTGCGCGTAGCGGCTGAAGACGAACATGCCCACGAGGATGGCGGCGAAGACGCCGAAGACGATCCACGTCCAGCCGAAGATCACGCCGATGACGACGAACAGGGCGAGTGTCCCGGCTGCCGACGCGTAGACGATCGGCATGCCCTTCGGATTCGCCTGTTGAATGATCTGTGCGACCATCCGGATCTGCTTGAGGCGTCCCGGAGCCGCTGCGTCTTTGGCCATGTCCTGAAGGATACAAACGCCGAGCTGACTTAATGAAAACGAGACTCACGCACGGGCGGCGATCGCCTGCTGGTAGAGCCGCCCGGCCCGGTAGGACGAGCGGACCAGCGGGCCGGACATGACGCCGGCGAAGCCGATCTCCTCGGCCACGTGCTGCAGCTCGACGAACTCCTCGGGCTTGACCCAGCGGTCCACGGGGTGGTGGCGCGGGGTGGGCCGCAGGTACTGCGTGATCGTCACCAGGTCGCATCCGGCCTCGTGGAGGTCGCGCAGCGCCTGGACGATCTCCTCGCGCTCCTCTCCCATGCCGAGGATGAGGTTCGACTTGGTGACCAGCCCCGCCTCGCGGGCCATGGTGATCACCGCGAGCGAC
Source organism: Microbispora amethystogenes (assembly GCF_016863015.1). Taxonomy (GTDB): domain Bacteria; phylum Actinomycetota; class Actinomycetes; order Streptosporangiales; family Streptosporangiaceae; genus Microbispora; species Microbispora amethystogenes. The sequence goes on from NZ_BOOB01000002.1 coordinate 82,046, forward strand.
CGCTCGTAGCGGAACGCCGGGCGGATCCGCTTGAAGATCCGCGGCACGGTCTCGATGTTGTGCGCGAAGACCTCGGGCCGGGCGGAGAAGACCTCCTCCAGCTGGTCGCGGTCGCCGTTGAAGTCGGGCGCCAGCAGTTCGACGCCGCAGCCCGGGACCATCTCGTGGATCTGCCGGGCGGTCTCGGCGTACAGCCAGGAGCCGCCGTCGGGCAGGTCGTCGCGGGCGACGCCGGTCACCGTGGCGTAGCGCAGGCCCATCTGGAGGACCGACTCGGCGACGCGGCGCGGCTCGTCCCTGTCGTACTCCGCGGGCTTGCCGGTGTCGATCTGGCAGAAGTCGCAGCGCCGGGTGCACTGGTCACCCCCGATGAGGAAGGTGGCCTCGCGGTCCTCCCAGCACTCGGAGATGTTGGGGCAGCCCGCCTCCTGGCACACGGTGTGCAGCCCCGCGCCCTTCACCAGCGATTTGATCTCGGTGAAGTTCGGGCCGTTGCGCAGCCGCGTCTTGATCCACGGCGGCTTCTTCTCGATGGGGACCTGACTGTTGCGCACCTCCAGGCGGAGGAGCTTTCGACCTTCCGGAGCGACCGTCACCAGTCCAGCTTATTACCCGGCCCGACCTCGCCCGCCTCGCCCAGGTCCTCCTCGTACAGGTCGTACGGCTCCTCGCCGAGCGCCTCGGCGAGGCGCTTGCCGGCGAAGGGGATGACCTCGTCGACCGTGATGCGCCTGCCGGTCTCCGCCGACAGCGAGGTGACCCCCGCGTCGTCGCCGGTGAGGTCACCGGTGATGCGGTTGTACCAGCTCAGGTCGTTGACGCAGTTGAGCGCGAAGCCGTGCATGGTCACCCCGCCGGCGACCCGGATCCCGATCGTGCCGAGCCTGCGGTCGGGCAGCCCGTGGGACGGGTCGCCGGGCACCCACAACCCGCCGCGCCCCTCGACCCGCCGCGCGGCCAGCCCGAAGTCGGCGCAGACCTGCATCAGGACCTCCTCCAGCAGCCGCAGGTAGGAGACGACGTCGGTGATCCGGATGATCGGATAGCAGACGAGCTGGCCCGGGCCGTGCCAGGCGAGCTTCCCGCCCCGGTCCACGTCGATGACGGGGGTGCCGTCGGCCGGCCGCTCGTGCGGCAGGGTCCGCTTGCCCGCGGTGTAGACGGGGGCGTGCTCCAGCATCAGGCACAGGTCGGAGATCTCGCCGGCCGCGCGACGGGCGTGCAACCGCCGCTGCAGGGCCCAGACCTGCTCGTACGGAACGTCCACTCCAAGGCGGACGATGGCCAAGCCCTTCACGAGGACAGGGTAGTGGAGGTCAGCAGCCGGGGCTCGACCCGCAGCTCCTTGACGGCGGGCCCGTCGCGCTCGATCCGGTAGGCGTACCCCCGGGGATCGATGGTCACGGCCTGGATGAACTCGGTGCCGACGTAGTGCAGCGCCACGCCCTCGTCGGCGGCGTACCCCTCCGGCAGCTCGCCGGAGGCGACCGACTCGTGCAGCAGCGCCCGGCGCTGCGGGTCGGAGTTGTAGTGGACGCCGCAGGAGTACGGCAGCAGGGCCAGGCCCTCGGACCAGGGCCGCAGCCTCGGCCCGAACGAGTCGGTGTTGCCCCCGACGTGCCAGCACAGCGCCCCGGCGCTCTGCCCGGACAGCACCACGCCCGCGCGCCAGGCCTCGGCGAACGCCTCGTCGAGGCCGTGCAACCGCCACAGCGCGGCGAGGTTGGCGACGCTGCCGCCGCTCACGTAGATCGCGTCCTGCTCCAGGATCCACTCGCGGGGGTCGGCGACGTTGGGCATCGGGAACACCGTCAGGTGGCTGACCTCGACGTCCCAGCGGGCGAACGCGCCGTACATCTTCAGCAGCCAGTCGGCGTCGTCGCCCGTGGCGGTGGCGAGCAGCCCGAGCTTGGGCCGGTCCTGCCCGGTCAGGTCGAGGACGTAACGCAGCAGCGCGGTCGGCTCGATGAACCCGTACCGCTCCGACTGCCGGAACGAGCCGCCCCCGATGGCGACGATGTGCGACTGCCCGATGCGGCTCATGCCCCACCACTTCCGTGTCCGGATCGACTGACTCTTCAGAGTACGGCGGCCAGGGCGTCGCCGATGGCGGGATGGGCGAACCGGTGACCTGCGTCGAGGAGCCGCCGGGGGAGCACCCGCTGGCCCGCGAGCAGGGCCTCGTCGGCGAACTCGCCGAGCGCCAGGCGCAGCGCGAGGCGCGGGGCCGGGACCGGCATCACCGGGCGCTTCAGCGCCTTCGCGAGGGCGGCGGTGTAGTCGGCGTTCGTCACCGGTTCGGGCGCGGTCAGGTTGACCGGCCCGGACAGGTCCTCGCGGGAGAGCAGGAAGCGGACCGCGTCCACCCAGTCGGGCAGCGAGATCCACGACACGTACTGCCTGCCGCTGCCGAGGACGGCCCCCGCGCCCATCTTGAAGATCGGCAGCATCCGGGCGAGCGCGCCGCCCCGGCCGCTGAGCACCACGCCGGTGCGCATCCGCGCCACCCGGAGGCCCGCCTCCGCGGCGGGGACCGTGGCGTCCTCCCAGGCACGCACAAGGTCGGCCAGGAAGCCCTTCCCCGGCGGGGCGGACTCGTCCACCGCCCGGTCACCCGTGTCGCCGTAGAAGCCGATCGCCGAGGAGGACAGCAGGACACGCGGCCCGCCGTCCGCGCGGGCCAGCGCCTCGGAGAGCGTCCGCGTGCCGGAGACCCGGCTCTCCACCAGCTCCCGCTTGTACGCGTCCGACCACCGGCGGTCGCCGATCCCCGCCCCGGCGAGGTGGACGACGGTGTCGGCGCCCTCCAGGGCCGCCGGGTCGAGCACCCCGCCCGCAGGGTCCCAGAAGCGCTCGTCGGGCGCAGCGGGCTCGCGCCGTACCAGGCGGCGCACCTCGTGCCCGTCGTCCCGCAGCGAGCTCACCAGGGCCGAGCCGAGCAGACCGGACGCACCGGTCACCACAGTCGTCATCGTCTCCACAGCCCCTTATACGCCGGAAGCCGCCCCGCGGGATGCGGAGCGGCTTCACGGTCACGCCAGGATCGGTACGGCCCGGCGCGGTGCGGCTACGCGCCGGCTCCGCGCCCGGCGACAGTCCCGGGCCTGGCTTCCCGACTAGGCCAGGCCGAGCTGGGCCTCGAAGCGGCCCTCCTCCAGACGACGCTTGATCGTCGTGAGGAAGCGGGCGGCGTCGGCGCCGTCGACCAGGCGGTGGTCGTAGCTCAGCGCGAGGTACACCATCGAGCGGACCGCGATGACCTCGCCCTCCGGGGTGTCCACGACGACCGGGCGCTTGACGACCGCGCCGGTGCCCAGCATGCCGACCTGCGGCTGGTTGAGAATCGGCGTGTCGAACAGCGCGCCCCGGCTGCCGGTGTTGGTCAGCGTGAACGTGCCGCCGGTGATCTCGTCCGGGCTCACCTTGTTGGTGCGGGTGCGCTCGGCGAGGTCGGCGATCTTACGGGCGAGCCCGGCGATGTTGAGGTCGCCGGCGTTCTTGATCACCGGGACGAGCAGGCCGCGCTCGGTGTCGGTCGCGAAGCCGAGGTGCTCGACGTCGAAGTAGGTGACCTCGTTGGTCTCGCTGTTGATCGTGGCGTTCAGCTTCGGGTGCTGCTTGAGCGCCTCGATCGCGGCGATCGCGAAGAACGGCATGAACGACAGCTTGACGCCCTCGCGCCGCAGGAACTCGCCCTTGGCCTGGTCGCGCAGGCGGGCGATGCGGGTGACGTCGACCTCGACCACGGTGGTGAGCTGGGCCGAGACCTGCAGCGACTCCACCATGCGCTTGGCGATGGTCTGCCGCAGGCGCGACATCTTCTCGGTGCGGCCGCGCAGGGTGGTGTCCACCCGCACCTCCGACGCGGCGGGCGCGGCGGCCGGAGCGGCGGGGGCCTCGGCGGGCGCCGCCTGCGGGGCGGCGGGGGCTGCCGGGGCGGCGGCGGCCTGCTCGCGCTGGACGCGGGCGGCCTCGATCACGTCCTGCTTGCGGATCCGGCCGCCGACGCCGGTGCCGGTCAGCGCGTCGAGGTCGACGCCGTGCTCGGCGGCGAGCTTGCGGACCAGCGGCGTGACGTACGGGCTCTCACCGGACGACGGCAGCGGGGTCGGCTCGGCCGCCGGAGCGGGCTGCTCCGGCTGGGCCTGCGGCTGCGGAGCCGGCTGGGCCTGCTGCTGCGGGGCGGGCTGGGCCTGCGGGGCCGGCTGCGGCGTGACCACGGCGGGCGCGGGCTGCGGGATCGAGGAGATCGGCGCGGGAGCGGGCTCGGGCGCGGCGGCCTGCGGCGCGGGCTGCGGCTCAGGCTCGGGTTCGGGCTGCGGGGCCGGCTCGGGCGCGGCCGGCGCGGCCTCGGCGGCGGCCGGAGCGGCGCCCGCCTCCGAGTCGATCAGCGCGAGCTCGGCGCCGACCTCGACGGTCTCGTCCTCGGCCACGATGATCTTGGTCAGGTAACCGGCGGACGGCGAAGGGATCTCGGTGTCGACCTTGTCCGTCGACACCTCGAGCAGCGGCTCGTCGGCCTCGACGCGCTCGCCTTCCTTCTTCAGCCAGCGGGTGACGGTGCCCTCGGTAACGCTCTCGCCGAGCTGGGGCATGGTTACGGAGACCGGCATGGTTTCTTCTCTCGCGTTCGCTAGGAGGGCTTCAGTTGTGGACGTGCAGCGGCTTGCCGGCCAGGGCCAGCATCGCCTCGCCGAGGGCCTCGGACTGGGTCGGGTGCGGGTGGATCAGCTGGGCGACGTCGGTGGCCGTGGCCTCCCAGTTGAAGATCAGCTGGGCTTCCGCGATCAGCTCGCCCACCCGGCTGCCGACCATGTGGACACCGAGCACCCGGCCGTCGCGCTCGGCGACGACCTTGACCTCGCCCTGGGTCTGCAGGATCTTGCTCCGGCCGTTCCCCGCGAGGTTGTAGCTCAGCTCGACGACGTCGTGGCCGCGCTCACGGGCGACCGACGTGCCGATGCCGACCGACGCGACCTCGGGCTCGGAGTAGGTGATGCGCGGGACGCCGTCGTAGTCGATCGGGACCGGGCCCAGCCCGGCGATGTGCTCGGCGACCAGGATGCCCTCGGCGAAGCCGACGTGGGCGAGTTGCAGCGTGGGGATCAGGTCGCCCACGGCGTACACGCCCGGCACGCTGGTCTGGCAGAACTCGTTGACGAGCACATAGCCGCGCTCCATCGAGACGCCGTTCTCCTCGTAGCCGAGGCCGGCCGAGACCGGGCCGCGGCCGACCGCGACGAGCATGATCTCGGCGTCGAGGGTCTTGCCGTTCTCCAGGGAGACGACGACCCCGGTGCCGGTGGTCTTGACGCTCTCGAACCGGGCGCCCAGCTCGTACTTGATGCCCCGGCGGCGGAAGGCGCGCTCCAGCAGCTTGGAGCTCGACTCGTCCTCCAGCGGCAGCAGGTGCGGCAGCGCCTCGACGATCGTGACCTCGGCCCCGAACGAACGCCACACGCTGGCGAACTCGACGCCGATGACGCCGCCGCCCAGGATGACCACCGAGGACGGCACCCGGTCCAGGACCAGCGCGTGGTCGCTGCTGATCACCTTCTCGCCGTCGATGTCGAGGCCGGGCAGCGACTTCGGCACCGAGCCGGTCGCCAGCACGACGTTGCGGCCCTCGTACACCTGGTCGCCGACCGCCACGCGGCCCGGACCGGCCAGGCGGCCCTCGCCCTCGACCACGGTGATCTTCTTGCTCTTGATGAGCCCGGCGAGGCCCTTGTAGAGGCCCCCGATCACCTTGTCCTTGTACGCGTGGACGCCGGGGACGTCGATGCCCTCCAGCCGGGTGCGCACGCCGAACGACTCGCCCTCGCGGGCCTGGTCGGCCAGCTCGGCCGCGTGCAGCAGCGCCTTCGTGGGAATGCAGCCGCGGTGCAGGCAGGTGCCCCCGACCTTGTCCTTCTCGATGAGGACGACGTTCATGCCGAGCTCGGCCGCCCGCAGGGCACAGGCGTATCCACCGCTACCGCCACCTAGGACGACGATGTCGTAGGGGCCGCTGCCATCAGCCACTGAATGCTCCTTGATCGTATTGACTCCGCCGGATAAGGCGGCATCTTCTCACTTGTCCCGGACGATCATGGCCCCGGCCCGCGGGCACGCCGCCACACGCCGTCTTCCTGTCGATCCGGCCTGGTGTCAAGCCGTCTTCCTGTTAAACAGCCCGCGCGGACGTGCCGTTCCCGGCGTACCGCTCCGCGATCGCGACGAGCGTGCGGGTCAGCGCGCCGGTGCCGCCCTTGGGCGTGTAGCCGTGCGGCTCGCCCTTGTTGAACGCGGGCCCGGCCATGTCCACGTGCGCCCACCGGACGCCCTGCGGCACGAACTCCCGCAGGAAGATGCCCGCGGCGAGCATGCTGCCCCAGCGCTCGGGCTGGAGGTTCGCGATGTCGGCGACCGCGGAGTCGAGCCCCTTGCGCAGCTCGGCGGGCAACGGCATGCCCCAGGCGCCCTCGCCCTGCTCGCCGGCGATGCGGACGACCTCCTCGCGCAGCGCGTCGTCGTTGGCCATCACCCCGGCCGTACGCCAGCCCAGCGCGACGATCTGGGCGCCGGTGAGGGTGGCGACGTCGATGATCACGTCGGGCGCGTCCTCGGTGGCGCGGGCGATGCCGTCGATCAGCACCAGGCGGCCCTCGGCGTCGGTGTCGAGCACCTCGACGGTCTTGCCGCTGTAGGTGTGCAGCACGTCGGAGGGGCGCTGGGCGCTGCCGGAGGGCATGTTCTCGGCCAGGCAGAGGTAGCCGACCGCGTTGACGGGCAGGCCCAGCCGGGCGATCGCGAGAAGCGCGCCGAACACGGCGCCCGCGCCGCCCATGTCGGACTTCATCCAGTCCATCGCGGCGCTGGGCTTGAGGGACAGGCCGCCGGAGTCGAACGTGATGCCCTTGCCGACGAAGGCCACCTTGCGGGTGGCCTCGGGGTGGCTGTAGGCGAGACGGACCAGGCGGGGCGGGTTGACCGACCCCTGGCCGACGCCGACGATGCCGCCGAACCCCTCTTCCTTGAGCCGCACCTCGTCCCAGACCTCCACCGAGAGGCCGGCCTCGCCGCCCTTCTCCTGCGCGATCTCGGCGAAGCGCGCGGGCCACAGGTCGGACGGCGGCGTGTTCACCAGATCGCGGACGAGGGTGACCGACTCGGCGACCGTCGCCGAGCGCGCGGCGGCCTCCTCGGCCCCATATGCGCCCGACAGGACGACGATCTCGCCGACGGGCGGCCTGCGGTCGCCGCCGGTGCGGTATCGCGTGAAGTCGTAGGCCCCCAGCAGGCCGCCCAGCGCCACGGCCGCCGCCTCCGCGGCCGTACGGGCGGGCAGGGCCAGCGCCGCGGACGGCGTGCCGGCGAGCGACCGTACGGCCGCTCCGGCCGCCCGGCGCAGGGTTTCCTGGTCGTAGTCGCCCTCGGGCGCCTCACCCAGACCGACGGCGACGGCGACGGGAGCGGGCAGCGCGCCGAAGGTCGGAATCTTCACGACCTCCTCGGCCTTGCCCGTGAACCCCATCGTCGTGAGGATCTCGGCCAGCCGGCCGTCCAGGGCCTGGTCGAGGCCTTCGCCGCCCGGGGCCGTGCGTGGGCCGTCCGGGGTCGTGTGGATGCCGACTATGAGGGCGCCGGTCTCGATGGAGACCGCGTCAGACGCGTTGATACGCACTGTGGTCACGTGAGCCGATGCTAGCTGGGCTTACTCGGCTACGCATAAACGAGGGGTCATCCCATCTATTGGTCCGATAGATGGTGCTGATGGAAATAGCACCAACCGGCAGATAATGCTAATGTGGCTAGTACCATGTTGCTCACGCTCGATCTCAACGACCCACGTCCCCTGCACGAGCAGGTGAGCGCGGCCATCAAGCGCGCGATCACCACCGGGGACGTCACGCCCGGTGACCGGCTGCCGCCGGCCCGGGATCTGGCCGCAGCACTGGGGGTCAACGCCAACACGGTCCTGCGGTCGCTGCGCGAACTGCGGGACGAGGGCCTGCTGGAGTTCCGCCGGGGGCGCGGCGTGTCCGTGCTCCGGCGGCCCGACGGGCGTGCGGCGCTCCGGACCCGTGTGCGCGACCTGCTCGACGAGGCCGCCCAATACGGGGTCGGTCCCGAAGACGTCCTCGCCATCGTGAAGGAACTCATGGAGGAATCGCCATGACCCACCCGCACCGGACCATCTCCGACCGGGGCGTCCGCGCCCGCTTCCTCCTGGCCGCCGCGGTCTGGACCGTCCTGGTCGCCGCCGTGCTCGTGGCGGTGCCGCTGGCGTTCGCCGGCCGGCTCCCCGATCCCCTCGCCGGACATTGGGGGCCGTCCGGGCGGCCAGACAGGTCGATGCCGTCGTCCGCGCTGGCACTTGCCGCCCTGGTGTGGGTCGTGGTCGTGGGGGTCTGCCTCGTCGGGATGGCGCGGGTGCGGGGGGAGATCCGCAGGGCGGCGCGCACCTGGTACGCCGCCGGGCTGGGCTGGCTCGGCGGCTTCCTGATCGGCACCCAGGCGGTCACGGTCGCCGCCAACCTCGACCGGGACGACTGGACCCGGGCGGCCTCGCTGAACTGGCAGTTCGCGGCGGTGGTCGCGGGTGCGTTCGCGCTCGGGGCGCTGGGCTGGCTCGCCGGGCGGCTCGGCCCGGACGACGCGCCGCGGGAGGAGGGACCGCCCGGTCCGCTGATCGACCTCGACCCGCGGAAGCGGCCGGTCTGGGTGTCCACCGCCACGGCGCCCTGGGCGGTGGCGCTGGGGGTCGTGGCGTTCGCGGTGGCGCTGTCGTTCGCGGTCGCCGCGTTGTGGGGCCTCGTCCCCGCGGGCTGGGCCACCGCCCTTCCGCTCGCTCTGGCGGGCGTGATCGGCCTGGCGGTGTCGTCGGTCTCCGTGCGGATCGCATCCGAGGGGCTGACCATGGCGTTCGGCCCGCTGCGGTGGCCCTCCCGCACCGTGGGGCTGGACCGGATCGAGCGGGCCTGGATGGAGCGGAGGTCTCCTCTGCAGGTGGGCGGATGGGGCATCCGCGGCCTGCCGGGCATGGCCACGATCATGATCCGTGGAGGCGAGTGCCTGGTCGTGCGCTACACCTCCGGCGGGCAGCTCGCCATCAGCGTGGACGACGCCGAGACCGGCGCCGCCCTGCTCAACGCCCTCGCCGCCCGCAAGGCCGCCTGACCCGTCGGCCCGGCGCCGCGACACCACCCTCCGTGCCGCTCCGCCCGGCGACCGGCGGCGCCCATCGCCTGATCGCCGCCGCCCGATGTACCGCTTTGCGCCTTCGTGCGCTCCGCGGGGATCGGCGTCCGCCAGCCCACCCGCCCGTCTTCGTTCTGAAAGGCGATGACCGTGATCCGCCGTAACGCCGATGTCTGGCTCTTCCTCCTCGTCGCGTTCGGGGCCTCGTGGCTGATCGCGCTACCCGTCTGGCTGGGTGCCGTACGGCTCGGCACGCCGGCCTTCGCGCTGGTCGGGGGGTTGATGATGCTGACGCCCTCCCTCGGCGTGCTGGCCGTGTGGGTCCTCCGGCGCGACATGCCGCTGAAGCAGTGGGCGCGGGTGACCGGGCTCACGCTCGGACCGGACCGGGGAAGGACCGCCGCGCTCCTGGTGACGGCCCTGCTCGGCGTGCCGCTTCTCGTGGCCGTCGCCCTCCTGATCAGCGCTGCAGCCGGCATGGCGAGCCTCGATTTCGCGGGGCTGAGCCTCTTCCGCGCGCAACTCGGGGCGGCCCTGGGGCAGGTTCCCATGGACCCCCGGATCCTGTACATCGTGCAGGCCGTGCAGGCGGTGCTGATCGCCCCGTTCCTGAACGCGATCCCCGCGCTGGGGGAGGAGTGGGGCTGGCGGGGCTGGCTGCTGCCGCGCCTGCTCGGCGGCCCCGCCGTCACGCCCCCACCTGCCCCTGGGAACGTCGGCGCCGGGAACGCGAACGCCGAAATCACAGGCACCGAGGTCACAGGCACCGAGGTCACAGGTACCGAGGTCACAGGCACCGAGGCCGCGAACGCCGGGAACGACGACATCGGGACCGTGCGGGCCGGGGTTGCGAACGCCGGGGGCGTGAACACCGGGGTCGCGAGGGCCGGGGACGAGGCTGGGGGAGACGTGGCCGCGGGGGAGCGCCGCGGGCGCCGGGTGTGGCCCGCACTGGTGCTGTCCGGGGTGATCTGGGGTCTCTGGCACGCTCCCCTCACGCTGAAGGGATACAACTACCCGGCACTCGGCGCCTGGGCGGCGGTGCTGTTCGTCGGCTTCTGCGTCATCTTCGGGGCGCTGCTGGGCTGGATGCGGCTGCGCTCGCGCAGCGTGTGGCCCCCGGTCATCGCGCATGCCTCGCTGAACGCGGTGGCAGGCCTGGCGCTGCTGCTCGGCGACGCGGCCGCCCCGCCGAACCCGGCGCTCGCCGGGATCACCGGAATCGTCGGCTGGGTGCTGCTGGCGGTCGTCGTCTTCGTCGCCTTCCGCCTGCGCCCGGTCAGCGCGCCACGCTGACCCGCCCACCCGTCAGCCCCGCCCGGCGGCCTGGCGGCCCGGTCACCGAGCCCGCGGGCCCAGGCCTGCCCTTTCCCCGAACCCGCCCCCGGCGGCCGGGCGAGACGTCAGACGAGTACGGCGGCGGCCAGCAGCGTCGCCGTCGTGGCCGTCTCCACCAGGGCGCCGAGCACGTCGCCCGTGATGCCGCCCAGCCGCCGTACGGCCCGGCGGCGCAGCAGGGCGGCGGACACCAGCCCGGCGGCCATCGCCAGGAGCAGGCCGGTCGGAACGCTGAAATACGGATCGCCCGAGAGGCGGTACAGCAGACCGGCGGGCTGCACGCCCGCGTCGGCGACCGCCACCGCGACGCTCCCGGCGACGTCGGACAAGTCGGAGTGGTCGCCGGGCGGACCCTGGCTGAGGCCGATGAGGGTCCACAGTCCGTCAAGACGCGGCCCGCCGTACGCCGCGATCAGGGCGGCGAGAGCCACGACGGCAGCGGTGACGACGGTCGCCGCGACCGCCGCGCTCCGTCGTACGGTGCCCGCGACCAGAGCGCCGAGGCCGCCCGGCCGGGCGGCGGGCACCCCCGTGCGGCAGGCCCAGGTGACGGCCAGCCTGCCGGTCGCGGTGGCCGCCACCAGTACGGCCCAGGCGAACGGGCCGGCCCGCTGGAGCGTCGCGACCTGGAGGAACAGGGTGATCAGGAGGGTGACGACCCCGAACGGCCCGATGTCGGAGCGCTTCATCACGTCGAGCGCGCCCTGGGCCGCCTTTCCACTGCCCAGCCCGTCGGCCAGGTCCGCGAGGCCGTCCAGATGCAGGGCCCGGGTCAGCCAGGCGAGCGTCCCGACCGCGAGGACGGCGCCGATCAACGGCGAGTCGGACGCCGCGTGGGCGACCACGAATACGGCGGAGCCCACCAGGCCGAGGGCCACCCCGACGAACGGTGCCAGGGACATGGCACGCCCCGCCACCGAACGGTCGACCGGCACGGGCGGCACCGGAAAGATCGTGAGGGTTCCCACGGCGAACCACCAGGCCGCGCCGGGGCTCGGACGCCTCACGCGGGGATCATCAGGCACGAAGGCCGATCGTAGCGGCCCCCTCGCACATGGCCCCCTCGCACATGGCCCCCTGGCTCACGGCCCTGTGGCTCACGGCCCCCTCGCACACGGCCCCCTGGCTCACGGCCCTGTGGCTCACGGCCCCCTCGCACACCGCTCCCAGCTCGTTGCTCACGGCCGTGGGCCCCTGCGACTCCTCACTCCCGGCTCTCGGGCTCACAGCGCATGACTCCGGCCCTCGGGCTCACAGCGTATGACTCCGGGTCCCCAGCTTCCGGCCCCCGGCTTCTGGTCCCCGGCCCTCGGCTTCCGGCCCCCGGCTTCTGGTCCCCGGCCCTCGGCTCCTGGCTCCCGGCTTACGGACGGCTCCCGGCTTACGGACGGCTCCCGGCTTACGGACCTCCTGGCTCGCGGCTCGCCGGAGGTGAGGGGCGTCGGGGCGGTAGCGATCAGATCGGCAGGGGGACGACCCGGCCCGCGACCACGAGGGCGACCTCCTCGGACTCCCGGGCGAGTGCCTGGTTGATGCGGCCGAGCGCGTCGCGGAACAGCCTGCCGGCGGCGGTGGCCGGGATCACCCCCAGGCCGGTTTCGTCGCTCACCGCCAGCACGCGGGCGTGTGTGCCTCGCCAGGCGGCCACCAGCGCCTCGCACCGCGCCTCCACCCGGTCAAGGGCGAGGCGGCGAAGGCCCTCCGGGCGAGTGCCGTCAGGCCAGGCGCCGGACTCGTCGAACACGGCGGCGAGCCAGGTGCCGATCCCGTCGACCAGGAACGTCCCCCGTCCGCCTGCCAGCACCGCCGCGAGATCGGTGGTCTCCACGGTCCGCCAGTGCGCGGGGCGTCGTTCCCGGTGAGTCCGTACGCGGGCCAGCCAGTCCGGGTCGTCGCCCCCGGAGGGCCCGGTCGCGACATAGGTCACCTCGGGCTCGGCGGCGAGGCGCAGCTCGGCCTCCTCGGACTTGCCCGACCGTGACCCGCCGAGCAGCAGGGTGCGGCGGGGCCGCCCGACGCGTTCCCGCCCGTGGACGCCGATCGTCGCCGTGCCGATGACGGTGCCGTCGGGGACGGCCTCCGCTCCCCAGAAGCCGAGCCTGCGGGCGAGTTCGCCCTCCGAGGGGACGCGGTGGCAAAGGTTCACCGCGACGATCCGGGTCCTCGGCGTCACGCGCCCCCGCCTGCGTAGGTCGCCCAGCCGTTCCGGACGGTCCGGCAGGTCGATGAGCACCACGTCGAAGGGCGCGTCGGCAGGCGATCCGTTGTCCGGCTCGTCGCGGCCGGACGGCGGGCCCACGGCATACAGCAGCCGGCCGCCGTCAGGCGCGGTGACCTCGCAGCCGTCCGAGGTGTGGAGCAGCCGGTATCCCTCGGGCAGGCGCCCCTCGGCCGCCGCACGGGATCCGCCCACGGCGTCCGGTCCCGTCGCCGTATCCGGCCCGGTCGTGGTGCCTGGCAGGGTCGTGGTGTCCGGCAGGGCCGGGGCGGCCGCCTCCGGGGCCTGGCGTGGTTTGAAGAGAGCGAGCCGTACGCGGCCGTCGAGCACGATGGAGGCCGGACGACGGTGGCCGGGGGCGAGCCGTCCGCAGGACGCGCAGGGACAGCCGGGGGCGGGCCAGCCCTCCGGGCCGCCGGTTCCCTCCAGGCGAATCTCCATGCGCCGCCGCCTTTCCGCGTCCTTGCCGCCGGGTGGTTCCCGCACCGGCGGGGGAGTGGACGCCGGGCAGAGAGAGGATAGGGTCCGGCTGCACGGGCGTCGCGTCGCGGCGGCCGGCGTGAGTCCCGGGCGCGGGGACGGCGAGGAAGCGAAGGAGCGGGTGCGGATGATTTGGCGGTGGCGTTACGAGGACGCGAACGGCGGCGAGGTCACGGACCGCCCGCTGCCCCGGGAGATCTTCTCCAGCCAGTCGGACGCGGAGTCGTGGCTGGGGGAGAGCTGGCGCGAGCTGCTGGAGGCCGGTGTCGAGCAGGTGTCGCTGCTGGAGGACGAGCGGGTCGAATACTCGGGGATGTCCCTGCGCGCCGAGTGAGACGTGCGGCGCTCGCCGCCCGGGCCCCGTGAGCGCGGGAGCCGGGCGGCGCGCCTACCTGAGCGGGTGAGACGTCAGGGACGGCTGGACGGGCTGACCGTCTTCGCCGGGTCACGCTCGACGACCGGCTCCAGCACGTCGTCGATCTTCTTGAGCACCTCGGCGTCGAGCTTCACACCGGCGGCCTTGACGTTGTCGCGCACCTGCTCCGGCTTGGTCGCCCCGACGATGGCCGACGACACGTTGGGGTTCTGCAGCACCCACGCCACGGCGAGCTGGGCCATCGACAGGCCGAGATCGGCCGCGATCGGCTTGAGGTCCTGCACCCGCCGCAGCACGTCGTCGCGCATCAGCCGGTTGATGAAGCCCGAGCCGGTGGAGTCGGTGGCGCGCGACCCGGCCGGCGGCGGCTGGCCGGGCAGGTACTTGCCGGTGAGCACGCCCTGCGCGATGGGCGACCAGACGATCTGGCCGAGGCCCTCCTTCTCGCACAGCGGCACGACCTCGGACTCGATGACCCGCCACAGCATCGAGTACTGCGGCTGGTTCGACACGAGCCGGTCGAACCCCATCTCGTCGGCGATCTTCAGCGCCCGCGCGATCTGGTCGGCCGTCCACTCGCTGACGCCGACGTAGAGGACCTTGCCCTGCCGTACGAGGTCGTCGAACGCGCGCAGGGTCTCCTCCAGCGGCGTCTCGACGTCGTAGCGGTGCGCCTGGTAGAGGTCGACGTAGTCGGTCTGCAGGCGGCGGAGCGAGCCGTTGATCGACTCGGTGATGTGCTTGCGGGACAGGCCCCGGTCGTTCTTGCCCTCACCCGTCGGCCAGTAGACCTTCGTGAAGATCTCCAGCGACTCGCGGCGCACGCCCTTCAGCGCGCGGCCGAGCACCTCCTCCGCCCGGGTCCCGGCGTAGACGTCGGCGGTGTCGAAGGTGGTGATCCCCTCGTCGAGGGCCGCGCGGACGCACTCGACGGCGGCGTCCTCCTCCACCTGGGAACCGTGGGTGATCCAGTTTCCGTAGCTGATCTCACTGACCATGAGGCCGCTGCGGCCAAGATGACGGTATTCCATGTGCCTGACATTAGGTCATGAGTCACGGCACCCCGGTGATCGGATCGCGGTAAGGTGCCCGGCGTGCGCCGGTTGATCTCTTCTCGTCCCGTACGGCTGGCACTGCTGGCCGCGCTGGTCGCCGGGGCCGCCGCCGGTCTGGTCCTGGCCGCGCGGCGGCGCCGGGCCGCCACTTCCGTACGGCCGTCCCGCGTCACCGCGTCGCCGCCCCAGGGGGAGAGCGGGGAAGCGGAGGACCGGCACGGCCCGGAACCGGTGCTGGGACGGGCCACCGAGGAGGATCTGGAGCGGTACCGGCGGCCGGAGGGCGGCGCTCCCGTCTTCCGCCTCTTGAGCGGCCTCCCGCCGGTCAGGGGGCTCGTGCCGCCGCGCGGGACGAGGGCCCGCCGCTGGACGGCCGCGGCGGTCGTTTCGCTCGGCGTGCTGGCCCTCGGCGGGCAGGTGCTGGAGAACGCCGTGTTCGGTCCGGACGCGTGGACGTCGTACGGCTGGACGTCCTACGAGCCGTGCCCGGCGGACGTCTGCGAGCCGGGGCTGGGCAATGAGTTCCTCTTCCCCGGATACGGTGACGGAGCCTGCCCGGCGGCCGGGTGTGAGGCGCCGGGCGCGGTGTACGCGGAGGACGGGGAGCCCGTGACAGCGGACGGCGGGGACCCCATGACGGCGGAGCCGGAGACGTCGCCCGACCCCCGTTGCGTGCTCCATCCGGCGCGCCGGGGAGCGCCGGCCGTCCGGCCGGTCTCCCGCCGCGTGACCTCCGGGGTGAACCGGCAGTGGCGGCGCATCGAGCGATGGCTCAAGGCGCACGCACCGCGGACGTACGCCTCACTGAACGGCCCGGCGGCCCCGCGGCTGGTGGCCAGGGCGGAGGCACGGATCGGGACCCGGCTGCCCGACTCCCTGCGGGCGTCGCTGCTGCGCCACGACGGCTCACATGGCGGCGCGAGCTTCCGGCTCCCGCCGTACTTCCTGATGATGGGCACGCGCGAGACGGTCGCCGCCTGGCCCGAGGCGTGCGGAATGGGCGGCGGCGTGCCCGTCGCCTACGCCGACGACTTCGGCGACTACCTGGTGACCGACGCCGCCACCGGCGGGGTTGGCGAGGCGTCGCCGGAGCAGTCGTACTACCAGGCCGACTGGTCGTCCTACTACGCGCTGCTGAAGGCCACGGCCGACGCGCTCACCCGTGGCGCCACGGCCGACGGTTTCCGGCCGGTGGTGCATGGAGGGGTGCTGGACTGGACGTCCGCCTGATCCGTGGCTGATCCGTGGCTGAGCTGATCCGGCGAGCGGGCGGCACCGCGCCGGCGTCACCGTACGGGGATCACCATGCGGCGATCACCATGCGGCGATCACCATGCGGCGATCACCGTGCGGCGATCACTGTGCGGGCGTCACTTCTTGAGTTCGACCGGGATGCCGCCGGGCAGGACGGTGGGCTTGGGGAAGCGCAGGCGCCGCATCTGCGACGAGCGCATTGCCGCGTAGAAGCCGATGCCCTTGAGGTTCTCACCCGGGAACTTCTCCGCCGCCTCCTTCTTCACGCGCCCGGCGACGTAGAACGAGCCGGCCAGCACCAGCACCATCACGACCGGCAGGGAGAGCGTGTAGACCAGCAGGACCGCCGAGCGGATCTGGATCGGGAACGGCACCATCGACAGCAGCATGATGACGAAGACGACGGGCAGGAAGTACTGCCCCGGCAGGCGCCGCGAGTCGACCCAGTCACGGGCGAACTTGCGGACCGGGCCGCGGTCGCGTACGGGGAGCGCCCGGTCGTCACCGCGCAGCATGGCCTCACGCTGCCGGGACCGTAGCGCCTTGTCGCGCTCGCGGGCCAGACGGTAGGCCTCTTTGCGGTTCGAGGGCGCGGTCACCGGGGAGCGGCGGCGGCCCTGCGCCTCGCTCCGTTTGGGAGTGGGACGGCCCTTGCCCGGGGTGCTGTGGGGCTTAGGATCCTCTACAGGGACGGGGGAGTCCTCCGCAGAGGTCTGGGTGCGACGTCGGAACACGTCGCCCAGCCTACCGGGAGTGCAACTTAGTGACGCCCTCGCGCGTTATGCGTAGGGTGAACCCAGGCGGTTCCGCCGCCTGGGCAAGGGGCTTTAGACGGCTGGGGTCACCCACGCAGGACCTTGGAGAAGGGGACGGCCGACGCGCATGAGCGTGATGAAGAGACTTTCCATGATCTTCAAGTCCAAGGCCAACAAGGCCTTGGACAAGATGGAGGATCCGCGGGAGACGCTGGACTATTCCTATCAGCGTCAGCTTGAGCTGCTGCAGAAGGTCCGCCGTGGCGTGGCCGACGTGGCCACCAGCCGCAAGCGGGTGGAGCTGCAGATCAACCAGCTCGAGAGCCAGACCGCGAAGCTGGAGAACCAGAGCAGGCAGGCGCTGTCGGCCGGGCGCGAGGACCTCGCTCGCGAGGCGCTGACCCGCCGCAACGGACTGAACGCGCAGATCGCCGACCTGCGGCTCCAGTACAGCAACCTCCAGGGCGAGGAGGAGAAGCTCACCCTCGCCAGCCAGCGGCTGCAGGCCAAGGTCGACTCCTTCCGTACGAAGAAGGAGACCATCAAGGCCACCTACACGGCGGCCGAGGCCCAGACGCGCATCAACGAGGCGTTCTCCGGCATCTCGGAGGAGATGGGCGACGTCGGCCTGGCCATCCAGCGGGCCGAGGACAAGACCGCGCAGATGCAGGCCCGTGCCGGTGCGATCGACGAGCTGCTGGCCAGCGGCGCGCTGGACGACTTCACCGGGCAGCGCGACGACATCCAGGCGGAGCTCGACCGGATGGGCGGCGGCACGGACGTGGAGCTCGAACTGGCCAGGATGAAGGCCGAGCTCGGTCAGGGGCCGGCGCCGCAGAGCGCCATCGAGGCGGGGCAGCAGGGCCAGGCGGCCCCGGCCGCCCAGCAGCACACGCAGCAGCTCCGTAAGCCGGGGGAGGGATTGTGATAGTCCGGATCATGGGCGAGGGGCAGGTGGAGATCGCCCCCGCCGACATCGACGTGCTGAACGAGCTCGACGGCGAGCTTGAGGCCGCCATCGAGACGGACGACGAGACGCAGTTCCGTGCCAAGCTGCACGCGCTGCTCGACAAGGTCCGCGACGTGGGCAGGCCGCTGGCGGACGACTCCCTCGAGCCGTCCGAGCTGATCCTGCCGCCGGCCGACGCCTCGATCGAGGAGGTGCGGGAGATGCTCGGGGACACCGGGCTCATCCCCGGCTGATGGCCTCCACGCGGTTCGCCCCTGATCGCGGCCTCAGCGTGCGGATGACCGTGACGATGTTCCTGCTCGGGCTGCTCTACGTGGCGTTCATGGCCGTCCTGGTCGCGGTGGGCGTCCGGGCGGTCATGGTCCTCGTGATCGCCGCGGGCCTCCTGCTGGTGCAGTACTTCCTGTCCGACAAGATCGCGCTGTTCGCGATGAACGGACGGGAGGTCTCCCCGCAGGAGGCTCCCGAGCTGCACGGGATCATCGACCGGCTGAGCGCGATGGCGGGGATGCCCAAGCCGCGGGTGGCGATCGCCGACTCCGACATGCCGAACGCGTTCGCCACCGGGCGCGACCGGAAGCACGCGGTGGTCTGCGTGACCACTGGCATCCTCCGCCGGCTCGACGCGCAGGAGCTCGAAGGGGTGCTGGCGCACGAGCTGTCGCACGTCGCCCACCGGGACGTCGCCGTGATGACGATCGCCTCCTTCCTCGGGATCGTCGCCGGGCTGATGACCCGTTTCTCGCTGTACGCCGGGCTGGGCAACCGCAGGAATGACAACGGCCCGCCGATCGGGCTGATCATCTTCGCGGTCTCCGGCCTGGTCTACGCCGTCAGCTTCCTGCTGACGCGGGCGCTGTCGCGGTACCGGGAGCTCGCCGCCGACCGCGCGGGCGCGCTGCTCACGCAGCGGCCGAGCGCCCTGGCCAGCGCCCTCACCAAGATCAGCGGGGACATCGCCCGGATCCCGACCCGGGACCTGCGCGAGGCGCAGCCGTTCAACGCCTTCTACTTCGCGCCCGCCCTGTCGGGCCAGAGCGTCGCCGCGCTGCTGTCGACCCATCCGCCGCTGGAGCGCCGGCTGGAGCAGCTCGCCAAGATCTCCGCGGCTCTGGGCCGCTGATGACCGGCCGGTCGACGGGTTGGGAGCGCTGATGGGCTGGTTCGACGCCCTGCTCGGCCGGTCCAAGGCCGCGAAACCGGACCTGGACGCGTTGTTCGCCCTGCCGTCCGCCGCCGTCACGCTGCGGGCCGCCACCGGGTTCGCCCCGGCGGGCACCGGGTCGGTCTGCTTCCGGGCGGCCGAGGGAGGCGCGTTCGCCCGGCTCCAGCAGGAAGTCGAGGCCCTGATGGGCGAGACGCGGGTGTCGCAGGACGCGTACGGCTACACCTGGCTGTCGGTGCGCAACCCCGACGTGGCCGGGCTCGTGACCGACCTGCACGCCGCGAACTCGTCGCTGGAGTCGGCCGGGTTCGGGCCCTCGCTGCTGTGCACGCTGGTGACGTTCGCCGACTCCGCGCAGCGGAAGCTGGTGATCGTCTATCTCTACAAGCGCGGCACGTTCTACCCTTTCGCTCCCGCCGGGGAGCCCCGCCGCGACAACGCCCTGGAACTGCAGGCGCGAGGGGTCCTGGAGCAGGAACTCAAGATCGAGCCCGATCTCGCGAGCTGGTTTCCCGTCTGGGGCGCCCCCGGCCTCTGACCTACAGGAGCCCTCATGACCGAGTGGACCCACCTGCGGCACACCGAGGCCGCGGCCGCGGAGATCGGCCGGATGGCCGAGGTCGTGCGGGGACAGGACGGCGCGACGCCCGTGCCGACCTGCCCGGGATGGGACCTCAGGGAGCTGGTCGAGCACACCGGCGCCGTGCACCGGTGGGCCGCCGCGATGGTGCGGGACGCCGCCGACCGCCGATACGACCGCGCCGCGATGGACCACGGGTTCCCCGAGGGCTTCGCCGAGGCCGCCGACTGGCTCGATGCGGGAGCCGTACAGCTGACCGAGGCCCTGAAGAGCCGCGAGCCGGACACCGAGGTGTGGGGCTGGGCGGGGGACCGGAGCGCGGCGTTCTGGTCGCGCCGGCAGTTGCACGAGACCGTCGTCCACCGCGCCGACGCGGAGATCGCCCTCGGCCTCGTCCCCTCGATCGACGAGGACGTCGCGATCGACGGCATCGAGGAGTTCTTCGACCTGCTCCCGTACGCCCGTTGGCGGCCCCTGCTCGCGGAGCTGAAGGGCGACGGGGAGACGATCTCCTGGCGGGCGGAGACCGGCGGGTCCTGGCTCGTGCGACTCACCCCCGAGGGCTTCGCGTACGAGCGGTCGGACGCGCCGGGCGACGTGACCGTGCGCGCGGAGACGACCGGAGACCTCATGCTGACCCTGTGGGGGCGGCGCGAGCCCGCCGCGGTCGAGGGCGACGCCGCCCTCCTGCGCTGGTGGCGCGAACGCGCCCAGATCTGAGCGCAGACGTCCCGGCATGGGCCGGGACGCCGGAGTACGCGCCGCGAGAACGGCTGGAGGCCGAGCGGAGACGCCGAGGGCCCTCAACGGAGAGGCGCCCCCGAAGCCACTTCGGGGGCGCCTCTCACTACTTCTGGTTACGGCAGGGCGAGCATGCGGTCGAGGGCGACCTTGGCCCAGTGGGTGGTGTCGGCGTCGACCGTGATCTGGTTGACGACCTGGCCCGCGGCCAGCGACTCCAGCGCCCAGACCAGGTGCGGCAGGTCGATGCGGTTCATCGTCGAGCAGTAGCACACGGTCTTGTCGAGGAACGTGATGGTCTTGTCGGGGAACCGGTTCGCCAGGCGGCGCACCAGGTTCAGCTCCGTGCCGACGGCCCAGGAGGACCCGGCGGGAGCCTCTTCCAGCTTCTTGATGATGTACTCGGTCGAGCCGACGAAGTCCGCCTTGGTGACGACCTCGTGGCGGCACTCGGGGTGGACGAGCACGTTCACGCCCGGGATGCGGGCCCGCACCTCGTCCACGCACGCCTCGGAGAAGCGGCCGTGGACCGAGCAGTGGCCCTTCCACAGGATCATCTTCGCGTTCTCAAGCTGCTCCTGGGTGAGGCCGCCGTTCGGGCGGTGCGGGTTGTAGACCACGCAGTCGTCGAGCGACAGGCCCATCTCCAGCACGGCCGTGTTGCGCCCGAGGTGCTGGTCGGGCAGGAACAGGACCTTCTCGCCCTGCTCGAAGGCCCAGTCGAGGGCGCGCCGGGCGTTGGAGGAGGTGCACACGGCGCCGCCGTTGCGCCCGCAGAACGCCTTGATGTCCGCGCTGGAGTTCATGTACGTGATCGGCACGACGCGGTCGGCGATCCCGGCGTCCTCCAGGGCGTCCCAGCAGTCCTCGACCTGGGAGAAGGTGGCCATGTCGGCCATCGAGCAGCCGGCGGCCAGGTCGGGGAGGACGACCTTCTGCGTGTCGCCGGTCAGGATGTCGGCCGATTCGGCCATGAAGTGGACGCCGCAGAAGACGACGTACTCGGCCTCCGGCCGGGCCGCGGCCTCACGGGCGAGCTTGAACGAGTCGCCCGTCACGTCGGCGAACTGGATGACCTCGTCACGCTGGTAGTGGTGACCGAGCACGAACAGCCGGTCGCCCAGCCGCTCCTTGGCCGCGCGGGCTCGCTCCACCAGCGCCGGGTCGGACGCGGGAGGCAGCTCGCCCGGGCAGTCGACGCCGCGCTCACTGTGCGCGTCGGTGCCCTGGCCGAGGATGAAGAGCGGAAGGCCGGTCTCGGTGATCGTCACGACCACACCCCCTCGGGGACTTATCGTCTAACTGACGACTAATCATTACACATCGTTTCGCCCTGTTCGTCCGCAGGGTTGCGGGGACAGTCGTGGAATGTGTAGGGACCGGCGGGTGTTGGTAGCGTCTAGGTAGGACGTCAGAACCATTCGACCGCTCCGGGTGGGCGGTTGGCGCAGACGCGGGAGTCAGCACATGACGGTTGAGAGCAGCGAGACCACGCAGCAGGGCCTGATCCTGACTGACGCGGCCTCCGCGAAGGTCAAGAGCCTGCTCGAGCAGCAGGGCGAGGAAGGGCTGCAGCTCCGGGTGGCCGTCCAGCCGGGTGGCTGTTCCGGTCTGCGCTACCAGCTCTTCTTCGACGACCGTTCCATGGACGGCGACGTGGTCTCCACCTTCGGCGGCGTGAACGTCGTCACCGACCGGATGAGCGCGCCGTACCTCGTCGGCGCCACGGTCGACTTCGTGGACACGATCGAGAAGCAGGGCTTCACGATCGACAACCCCAACGCGACGGGCTCGTGCGCCTGCGGCGACTCGTTCAACTGACGGCGCCGCCGCGCCCGGCGGCCAGGATCCGAGCGCCCCGTACGGACACCGTCCGTGCGGGGCGTCGTCGTGCCCGAGACGGTACGCTCGACAGGTTCGGCGGGATGGCGGGACCACTGCCCCCGCCCCTGTCTTCCTGACTGTCTCCCTGATGCTGACAACGAGGAGAATGACCCCGTGCGCATCGCCGTCACCGGCTCCATCGCCACCGACAACCTGATGACGTTCCCCGGTCGCTTCGGCGACCAGCTGATCGCCGAGCAGCTCGACCGGGTGTCCCTGTCGTTCCTCGTCGACGACCTGCAGATCCGCCGCGGCGGCTGCGCGGGCAACATCGCCTTCGGGATGGGCTGCCTGGGGCTCACCCCGATCCTCGTCGGCGCGGTCGGCACCGACTTCGCCGACTACCGCTCCTGGCTGGAGCGGCACGGCGTGGACTGCGGCTCCCTCCACGTCTCCGAGCTGCGCCACACCGCGCGCTTCCTGTGCACCACGGACGAGGACCACAACCAGATCGCGTCGTTCTACACCGGCGCCATGGCGGAGGCCCGGGAGATCGAGCTGGCCCCGATCGCCGAGCGGGTGGGCGGCCTCGACCTGGTCCTGATCAGCCCCAACGACCCCGACGCGATGCTGCGGCACACCGACGAGGCGCGCACCCGCGGCATCCCGTTCGCCGCCGACGTGTCGCAGCAGCTCGCCCGGATGCCCGGCGAGGAGATCCGCAGGCTCGTCGACGGCGCGGCCTACCTGTTCAGCAACGACTACGAGCTCGGGCTCATCGCGCAGAAGACCGGATGGTCGGACGAGGAGATCCTCGACCGGGTCGGCGTACGGGTGACCACCCTCGGCCCCAAGGGCGCCAGGATCGACCGCAAGGGCGAGCCCTCGATCCACGTCCCGCCGGCTCCCGAGCTCGGCAAGGCCGACCCGACCGGGGTGGGCGACGCCTTCCGGGCCGGCTTCCTCGCGGGCCTCGCCTGGGGGCTGTCGCTCGAACGCTGCGGCCAGATCGGCAACCTCATCGCCACCCACGTGCTGGAGCGGGTCGGTGGCCAGGAGTACGAGCTGCGCCAGAGCGTGTTCGTCGAGCGCTTCGCCTCGGCGTACGGCCAGGAGGCCGCGGACGAGGTGGCCGCCCACGCCCGCTGCCACTACGCCTGACGCTCGGCTCCCCCTGCTGCCCTGACTCGTGGTCCGCCCCGGAGACCGCGGCGGATCACGAGGTCGCCGGTGATCGGGGCGGGACCTAGTAGTTGCGGCGGACGTGGATGGACCAGCCGCCCTGGGGGAGCTCGTAGCTGGCCACGTGCTCGTGCGACTTCAGCCGGCACCAGGCCGGGACGTCGGTGAAGGCGGCGGGGTCGTCGGCCAGCACGGCCACCACCCCGCGCACGGGCACCTGGTTGATCCGCTCGGCGAGCATGATGATCGGGATCGGGCACTTACGCCCCAGCGCGTCGATCGTCAGCGCGGGGGGCTCCGCGGGCTGGGGTGGCGCCTCCGGTTCCTCGGCCTCCCGATGCCGATCCGTCCGGGTGTCCCGGCCGTCCGGCCGTCTGCGCCACATCACCGCACCCCCAAGCTCGACCGGATCCGCCGTACGATCCCCGGCAGCACCGCGAGGAAACGATCGACGTCGTCCTCGGACACGCCACGGGGCAGCGATACCCGGACATTCCCATGCGTAAGCACGCCCATTGCTTCGAGGACGTGCGATGGACGAAGCGTACTCGCCGTGCAGGAACTTCCGGACGAGACGGCGAAACCGGCCTTGTCGAGCTCGGTCAGCAGCGCCTCGCCCTCGACGTACAGGCAGGAGAAGGTCACGATGTGCGGCAGGCGCAGGTCCGGGTCGCCGACGACCTCGACGTCGGGCACCAGCCGGGGCACCTCGGCGCGGATCCGGGCGGTGAGGGCCGACAGCCGCCGGCCCTCGGCCTCCGCCTCCGCCGACCTCGCGCGCAGCGCCGCGGCGGCGGCCACGATCGCGGGCACGTTCTCGAACCCCGGCACACGCCGCCGTTCCCGTTCGTCCTCCGGCAACGGCGAACGCCAGCGGACGCCCTTGCGGACCGCCAGCACGCCCACCCCCGCCGGGCCGCCCCACTTGTGGGCGCTCGCGGTGAGCACCGACCAGCCCCCGGGGACCGGCAGGCGGCCCGCCGACTGGGCGGCGTCGACCAGCAGCGGCACTCCGGCCTCCCGGCACGCCCGCGCCGCGTCCTCGACCGGCTGGAGGGTGCCAACCTCGTGGTTGGCCGTCTGCAGGCACGCGAGGGCCGCTCCGGGGCGTGCGACGGCCGCGGCGAACGCCTCCGCGTCCACCCGGCCCGTAAGGCCGACGCCCACGATCTCCACCTCGCCGCCGTCGCGCTCGTGGACCTGCCCGGCGTGCAGGACGCTGGAGTGCTCGACCGCGCTCGCCACCAGGAGGCGCCCCACCCGGCGGCGGCCCGCCAGCGTGCCGAGGACCCCGAGATGGACGGCCTGCGTCCCGGAGGAGGTGAACGACACCTCGTCGGCGCGGGCGCCGATCAGTTCGGCTACCTCTGCCCGCGCGCGCTCCAGTAACATCTGGGCGCGGCGCGCCGTGCCGTACAGGCGGGCGGGATCGGCCCATCCGGCGTCGATCGCCGTCAGCAGGGCGTCACGCGCCGCGGGATGGAGAGGTTCGGTCGACGCCGCGTCGAGGTAGGCCACAGTTAGGACATTAACGGGGGCTGCTCAGAGGGGCGGCGCCGGTCCGCGCTAATGTGTCCCCCAGCGTGAACTCAACCAAGTAAAGGGCAGACCGGCGGAAACACCGCAGCCGGTCGCACCTTTGGGTCAAATTGGAAAACCCGCCCAAGGGAGGAACTCTTGGGCTTCATCTGTGGGGTAGGCGATCCGTGAGTCCGACCCGCCGTACGACACGGCGACCGTGGGCACGCCGCCGGTTGCCCGGAGCCGCCGCCCTGGCGCTGCTGGTGGCGTCCGGGACGGCGTGTAGCAGCCAGGCGATCGATCAGTGGTCTCGTGGGGGCATGCCGGAAGGCGCCACCAAGCAGGCCGGCATCGTCCAGACGCTCTGGAACGGGAGCTGGATCGCGGCTCTCGCCACCGGCGTGGTCGTCTGGGGCCTGATCCTGTGGGCGTGCGTGTTCCACCGCAAGAAGAAGAACAGCCCTGACGAGCTGCCTCCGCAGGTGCGGTACAACCTGCCGATCGAGATCCTCTACACGGTGGTCCCGGTCATCATGGTGGCGGTCTTCTTCTACTTCACGGCCCGTGACGAGACCGAGCTCACGCGGATGACGAACGACGCCCCGGTCAAGGTGGCCGTCGAGGGCTACCAGTGGAGCTGGCGCTTCACGACCGACTACCAGGGTCAGAAGGCCGTGGTCGCGGGCGTGCCGGTGGACCTGAGCAAGCAGAGCGTCGAGAACCCCCAGGGTCCGCAGCTCGTGCTGCCGGTCAACACCCAGGTGCAGTTCGACCTGCACTCGCCCGACGTCATCCACTCGTTCTGGGTGCCGGCGTTCCTGTTCAAGCAGGACGTCTTCCCGGGCAACGTGCGGAACCACTTCCAGATCACGACGCTCGACAAGCCGGGCGTCTTCGTCGGCCGATGCGCCGAGCTCTGCGGCACCGACCACAGCAAGATGCTGTTCTCCGTGAAGCTCGTCCCCCAGGCCGAGTTCGACCAGTACATCAAGAGCCAGGCGGGGAGTGCGCAGTGACCGCCATCCAGGAACCGGCCGGCATCGCCGCACGGCCGTACACCAAGGGCACGGTCATCGCCAAGTGGCTGTCCTCGACCGACCACAAGGTGATCGGGCACCTCTACCTGATCACGTCGTTCGTGTTCTTCCTCATCGGCGGCGTCATGGCGCTGGTGATGCGGGCCGAGCTCGCCCAGCCCGGGCTGCAGTTCGTGTCGTCTGAGCAGTTCAACCAGCTGTTCACGATGCACGGCACGATCATGCTGCTGATGTTCGCGACGCCGCTGTTCGCGGGCTTCGCCAACGAGCTGATGCCGCTGCAGATCGGCGCCCCCGACGTGGCGTTCCCGCGGCTCAACATGGTGAGCTACTGGCTCTACCTGTTCGGCAGCACCATCGCCGTCCTCGGCTTCTTCACCCCGGGCGGGTCCGCCTCCTTCGGCTGGACGGCGTACGCGCCGCTGTCGAACGCGGTGACCTCGCCGGGCCTCGGCAGTGACCTGTGGGTGATGGGCCTGGCGATGTCCGGCCTCGGCACCATCCTCGGCGCGGTGAACTTCATCACCACGATCCTCACCATGCGGGCCCCCGGCATGACGATGTTCCGGATGCCGATCTTCACCTGGAACATCCTGCTGACCAGCATCCTGGTGCTGCTGGCCTTCCCGGTGCTGGCGGCGGCGCTGCTCGCCCTGGAGGCCGACCGCAAGCTCGGCGCGCACATCTTCGACTCGCCCACCGGCGGCGCGATGCTGTGGCAGCACCTGTTCTGGTTCTTCGGCCACCCCGAGGTCTACATCATCGCGCTGCCGTTCTTCGGCATCATCACCGAGATCCTGCCGGTCTTCAGCCGTAAGCCGATCTTCGGGTACATCGGCCTGGTCGGCGCGACCATCGCCATCGCGGGTCTGTCGGTCACGGTGTGGGCGCACCACATGTTCGTCACCGGACAGGTGCTGCTGCCGTTCTTCTCGTTCATGACGTTCCTCATCGCCGTACCGACCGGGGTGAAGTTCTTCAACTGGATCGGCACGATGTGGCGGGGACACCTGTCCTTCGAGTCGCCGATGCTGTTCGCCGTCGGCTTCCTGGTGACCTTCCTGTTCGGCGGCCTGACCGGCGTCATCCTGGCCTCGCCGCCGCTCGACTTCCACATCAGCGACACCTACTTCGTCGTCGCCCACTTCCACTACGTGGTCTTCGGCACCGTGGTGTTCGCGATGTTCGCGGGCTTCTACTTCTGGTGGCCCAAGTTCACCGGGAAGATGCTCAACGACAAGCTCGGCAAGGTCCACTTCTGGATGCTGTTCTTCGGCTTCCACCTGACCTTCCTGGTGCAGCACTGGCTGGGCGTCATCGGCTTCCCGCGGCGGTACGCCGACTACTCGCCGGTGGACGGCTTCACCGACCTGAACATGATCTCCTCGGCCGGAGCGCTCCTGCTGGGCGCGTCCACGCTGCCGTTCTTCTACAACGTGTGGCGGACCTGGCGCTTCGCGCCCAAGGTCACCGTGGACGACCCCTGGGGCTTCTGCGGCTCGCTCGAATGGGCGACCTCCTGCCCGCCGCCGCGGCACAACTTCCTGTCGCTGCCGCGGATCAGGTCCGAGCGCCCGGCGTTCGACCTCAAGTATCCGCACATCACGGCCAAGCCCGAGCTCGTGGAGGAGGCCCGATGAAGATCCAGGGCTGGATGTTCCTGCTCTGCGGCGTCTTCTTCGCCGCGGCCGACGTGGTCTACTGGTTCTGGTCCAAGGAGCCGACCGGTACGACCGCCATGGCGATCTCCGTCGGCCTGGCCCTGATGATCGGCTACTACCTGCTGTTCACCGCGCGGCGCATCGGCGACCAGCCGGAGGACAACAAGGAGGCCGAGATCAGCGACGGCGCGGGCGAGATCGGCTTCTACAGCCCGCACAGCTGGTGGCCGCTGTTCGTCTGCCTGTCGGCCGCGCTCACGTTCTTCGGCTTCGCCGTCGGAATGTGGCTGTTCTTCGTCGGCGTGTTCTGCACGCTCATGAGCATGATCGGGTTCGTGTTCCAGTACTACCGGGGCAACTTCTCGCACTGAGCCCCTGACCCGGCGACGGCCGGCCGGCGATCCCGCCGGCCGGCCGTTCGCGTTCCCCCAGCATGCGGTGCCGAGGTTCTTTGCCGACCTTCGGTACGGCGTCTGCGCGCTCGGGACGTGCCCCGGGAATACTTCCCGGAAAGCGACCTGAGGGAGACGGACGTGCGTGCTCGTGCGGGGGCGCTGGCCCTTCTCGTGGTGGTGGCCGGGTGTTCCCTCTCTGACCGAGGGGGCGAGGAACACCGGTCGGGAACGCCGATCAGCATCACCCCGCTGGACGGGGCCGGGGAACTGCCGCCGGAGCTGCCCATTCTCGTCGGCGCCGCGGGCGGCACCCTGACCCACGTGGCCGTGAAGGCCGCTGGACAGCCCGTGGAGGGCGTGTTCAGCGCCGACCGGTCCCAGTGGCGCAGCGCCCGTCCCATGACGCCTGGCACGTCCTACAGCGTCGAGGCGACGGCCACCGGCCCGGACGGCCCGGCGAGCCGGACCGCCCGCTTCTCCACCCGGCCGGCCGCCAAGACCTTCGCCGTCGCGACCCTGGTGCCGAACAAGGAGGACACCGGCCTCACAGTGGGCGTCGGGATGCCGATCATCCTGACCTTCGACAAGCCCGTGACCGACCGGGTGTCGGTGGAGCGCAACCTCTTCGTGCAGGCCTCCAAGCCCGTCGACGGCGCGTGGCACTGGCTCGACGCCAAGAACGTCGTCTTCCGGCCCCGGCACTACTGGCCGCCGTACACGAAGGTCCGGGTGACCGCCCGCCTCGCCGGGATCAGGGGCGGCGACGGCATGTACGGCAAGAAGGACTACGTCCGCGACTTCAAGATCGGCCGTTCGCAGATCAGCGTGGCCGACACCCAAACGCACCATATGAAGATCGAGCTGGACGGCCGGCAGATCAAGGACATGCCGATCAGCGCGGGAAGCGGCGACGTCTTCCGCCACCACACCACCAGCGGCATCCACGTGGCGATGTCCAGGGAGGACGTCACGGTCATGACCTCCCCGGACGCCGGTCCCGGCCAGGCGGGCTACTACGAGACGACCGTGTACAACAGCGTCCGGATCTCCAACACCGGCGAGTACGTCCACGGCGCTCCCTGGTCCGTCGGCGACCAGGGCAACTCCAACGTCAGCCACGGCTGCGTGAACGTCAGCCCGGAGAACGCCAAGTGGTTCAAGAACAACACCCTCATCGGCGACCCGATCGTCGTGACCGGAACCCCGCGCAGGCTGGACGCGGACAACGGGTGGAGCTACTGGCAGGACGACTGGCCGGCGTGGCTCAAGCGCAGCCGCCTGCGCGCCGCCCTCTCCGACCCTCTCTGACCGGCCCCTCTCACCGGCTCTCCCGGACGGCCTGAGACGGGCCCGGGGCCTCTCCGGGGGTCCGCTCACGCCGCCTCTCGTAGCCGTGGAAGGCGGCCCAGCAGACGGCCAGGGCCGCCGCGAACGCCGGCAGCCACGCCAGGCGGGCGGCCACCCAGCCGGGATCGCCGGGGACGGTGTGCAGGCCGGGCAGCGCCCGGCCGGCGAGCCGCAGGGCCGCCGCCGTGACCGCGATCATGGCGGTCTGGTGCCAGAGGAAGATCGTCATCGCGGAGAGGTTGGCCGCGGCCACGAGCGCCCAGGCGGCGGGGCGGCGCAGCACCCGTCGCAGCGGGCTGGACAGCACCAGGGCCGCCCCGCACTGGGCCAGCCCGAACGTGACGGCCGCCAGGGTGGGCGGAGCCTGGTTGGAGACCGGTGCGCCCGGCACGCCGACCATGGAGGCCGGATAGCCGGCCCACAGGACGAGGCCGCCGGTGGCGGCGGCGCCGCCGAGCAGCAGCGCCCATCCGGTCATGCGGCCGCCCAGGCGCCCGCGCGCCCACAGGGCGCCGAGGCAGTACGGCACCAGCCAGCCGGTCCCCACGTTGATCCAGCCGAGCCAGGAGGGCCCGCCGAGGCCGAACCGTACGAGGTCGACGGCCGCGACGGCGGCGAGCGGCCACGCGGGATGCAGCGGGCCGGGGTGCGGTCGAGCGGAGTGCGGGTGGGCGGAGTGCGGGTGGGCGGAGTGCGGTCGAGCGGTGAGCGGGGTCGCCGCCGTCAGCGCCGCGAAGACCACCAGGAACCACATCGGCGACCACACCAGCTTGACCAGCGCGTACACGGTCCCGGGGTCGGCGCCCGCGGCGAGCGTCGCGACCGCCACCGCGCTCCACACTCCCAGCACGGGCACGACCGGACGGAACAGGCGGGCGGTCCGGGCGGCGGCCCAGCGCATGTGGCCGGCGCCCCGGTCCCGGGCCCGGCCGTGGCTCTCCACGGCCACCCGCCCGCCCACGAAGAAGAACACCGCCATGGTCTGCAGCAGCCAGGAGACGGGCGCGAGCCCCGGCATGTACTTCAACGGGCTGGTGACGCGCAGAGCGCCGCTGTCGGCGACCGGCGCGGTCACCAGCCAGTGGCCGAGCACCACCCCGAGGATGGCGAGGGCACGCAACGCGTCGACGGCGCGGTCGCGCCCGGCGGGGGTCGCCTCCTCGACACGCCGGACGAGGTCACCGATCACGACCCCGCCTCGGCGGTCGCCTGGCCGGAGACGATGCGGGCGACGGCGGCCAGCGCGGGGGAGCCGTCCTTCAGGTAGTCGCTGTGGCCGCCGTCCCCGGCGGCGAAGATCCGTGCGCCGAACCGGGGATCCACGGGGTCCGCGCCGAGTCCGACCGTGCCGAAGGGCAGGCGCACCGCCGCGTGCGGCAGGCGGCCGACCCAGTCCCCGGTGCCTCGGGCGGCCCAGACGGCGGCCCGGGTGCCCATCGCCGCGGCGTCGTCCACCCCGGCGCCGGGGCTGCCGTAGAGGACGACGTCCGCGACGTCCAGGCCGTGCGCGGCCCGGCCGCACACCACGGCGCCGTACGAGTGACACAGCAGGCTGACGCGGGCGGCGGGCCTGAGCCCGGCCAGGTCCCGTACGAAGGCGCGCAGGGCGGGGGCGGCCTCGTCGGCGCGGCCGGGGGTCGCCGCCGCGAGGCTCACCGTGCTCGGGGTCCGGTACCCGAGCCAGGCGACGACGGCCCCCCGGCTCCCGAGCGTCCGCTGCAGCCGCATCGAGCCGCCCCGGAGCAGCCCGTACGTGTCGAGGCCGGTGCCGGATCCGGGGACGATCACCGCGATCCGGTCGGCCCGGGCCAGGTCGCCGAACACCTCGGCGGCCCGTCCGCCGTCCCGGCCGTCGAAGGACAGGAAGTGCCGCGCGGGATCGGCCATGGCCCGCAGCATGGCGGCCCGCCACCGGTGGCCCCGCGCCGCCGCGGCCCGCATGGCCGCCTCGACGGCGCCCCGGGTGGCGGCGTACCGGTCCGCCAGAGCGGTGGGGGTCACGGCCCACAGCGGGGGCAGGGGCGGCGGGACGGGCGCGGGGACCGCCTCGGGACGCGCCGCGCCGATCACCGGGACGGCCAGCGCCGCGGTGACGAGCGAGGCCAGCAGCCTCCGGCGTCGCCGGGCCGGGTGTGGACGGCGTCGGCCCAGACGGCCCCGGCCGAGGGTGCCCAGGGCCAGGGCGCTCCGGGCCAGGGCGCACCGGGCCAGGGCGCACCGGGCCAGGGCGCACCGGGCCAGTGGGCTCTGGGT
>NZ_BOOB01000003.1 GCF_016863015.1 Microbispora amethystogenes
CAGCGGGCTCTGGGTCAGCGGGGTCCGGGTCAGCGGGCTCCCGGCCGGGCCGTGGCGGAGGAGGGCGAGCGGGACGCGTGCTGCGCCCCTGCCCCCGGGCGGGAGGGAGAGCGGCGTCGGTAACGGGAGGGCGGGCGGCGGCGGTAACCGGTCAGAGGCCGGCGGTCGTGGGGAGTCGATCACCCGGTTCACGGTGTCGTGAGGCGCGCACGCACCACATCGGACCGTCAGGGACATTCGCCTCGGCACCGGTCGACCGCGGATGTAGACCCCTGGTCGGATGCCGGGCCGAGGGCTGGCGGTTACGCTCTGATCATGCAGGTCACCTCCCCCAGCCCGCTGCTGAGGCGGCTGCCGCCCGGTGGCTGGGTGGTCCTGGCCTGGGGCGCCGGGCTGGCGATCACGTTCCTGACGCGGCTACGGCTGCCCGGCGAGTGGTACTCCGCCGAGCGCCCGGCGGCGCAGTTCTTCCGGCCGGAGGGCCTGGCCGGCATGGCGGTGGCCACCGCACTCGCGCTGGCCGGGGGCGCTCTGCTGCGCCGCCGCCCGCTGCCGGCTCTGGCCCTGCTGCTCGCCGCGTCCGTCGTCGGCACGACACCCCTGGGCGTGGCGGAGATCCCGCTGCCCCAGTTCCTCGCGGCGGAGATCGCGGTGTTCTTCATCGCCATCGGACGGCCGCGCGCGACCGGCGTCGCCGCCGTTCTCACGGCCCTCGCCGTGCTTGGCGGGTATCTGGCGGTGCGGGTGCTGTGCGGGTGGCCGATCGCGGCGTCGTCCGAGACCGCCGTGGCCCTGACGACCGTGATCGCCTGGCTGCTCGGCAACTCGGTGGGCGAGTCCCGTGAGCACGCAGAGGAACTGCGCGCCCGCGCCGCGGCCCAGGCGGTCACCGACGAGCGGCTCAGGATCGCCCGTGAGCTGCACGACATGGTCGCCCACACCATCGGCGTCATCGCGCTCCAGGCCGGCGCCGCGCGGCGGGTCATCGACACCCGGCCGGAGCGGGCACGGGACGCGCTCGGGGAGATCGAGACGGCCGGCCGCCAGACCCTGTCCGGGTTGCGCCGGATGCTCGGCGCGCTGCGGAGCCCCGAGCCGGGACGTTCACCGCGGCCGGCCCTCCGGGAACCCGGGCCGGATCCGGCGTCCATGGAACCGTTCCTGGAACCGATCCCGGATGCGGGGCTGGGCCTGGCCGACGTCGAGCGGCTGGCCGCGAGGACGACGGACGCCGGGGTACGCGTCGACGTGCACTGGCGGGGCGAGCGGCGCCCGCTGCCGCCGGAGATCGACACGTCGGCCTACCGCGTCGTCCAGGAGGCCGTCACCAACGTGGTGCGTCACGCCGGTACGACGTCCTGCCGGGTCTCGATCGACTACCGGGACGACGAGGTGCGCGTCGAGGTTCTCGACGACGGGCGGGGCGGCGGCAGGGTGGGGGCCGGCTACGGCCTGGTCGGGATGCGCGAGCGGGTCGGGCTGCTGCGTGGGTCCTTATCGGCGGGACCCCGTCCGGGTGGAGGCTTCCGGGTAGAGGCCCGGCTGCCGGTTTCCGCGGCGGTTCCGTGACCGTCCGCGTGCTGCTCGCCGACGACCAGCCGCTGATCCGCGCCGCCCTGCAGATGGTCATCGCCGACGCGCCCGGTCTCGACCTCGCCGGAGAGGCGGGCACCGGCGCGGAGGCGGTGCGGATGGCGCGGGAGGTCGGGCCCGACGTCGTGGTGATGGACATCCGCATGCCGGAGATGGACGGCATCGAGGCCACCCGCCTGATCACCGCGGGCTGCGGGGCCCATGTCCTCGTCCTGACGACGTTCGACGACGACGAGCACGTCTACGGGGCGCTTCGTGCGGGGGCGTCCGGGTTCCTGGTCAAGGACATGGCCCTGGACGACATCCTCGCCGCGATCCGGGTCGTCGCCGCGGGCGAGGCCCTGATCGCCCCGCGCGTGACCCGCCGGTTGATCGAGGAGTTCGCGGAGCGGCCCGCGCCCGGTTCGCGGCCCCCCCGCGTCGCGGGGCTCACCGAGCGGGAGACCGAGGTGCTGACCCTCGTCGGACGCGGACTGTCCAACGCCGAGATCGCCGCCGAGCTGTTCATCAGCCCCGCGACCGTCAAGACGTACGTGACACGGCTGCTGGCCAAGCTCGACGCCCGCGACCGCGTGCGGCTCGTCATCATCGCCTACGAGACGGGCCTCGTGTCCCCCCGCCCGTGAGCACGCGAGCGCCCCGACGAGTGAAGCGGGAAACGCAGCGGCCCGGCGGGGGAGTGGTTCCCCTCGCCGGGCCGCTGCGTGCCGGTCAGGTCGTACCGGTCGGGTCGTGCGTCAGTGGAGTTCCTTGCGCTCGCCGGCGCCGACGGCGGCGTGCTCCTCCTCGTGGTGGCCGTTGTGGTGGCCGTCGGTGAGCGGGACGTGGTCGGTGCCGTACGCCTCGCTCATCTTGGTCCTGAGCCGGCCGATCGCGCTGCGGGCGCCCTTGGGCGGGATGCCGTCGCCGTCCGCAGAGCCGACCAGCATCGGGATCTCCTTCTTGCCGCGGATGTGCTCGGCGATGTCCTCCGCCGGCGGCGTGTGGACCTCGATGTACTGGCCGTTCGGCATCCGCTTGATGACGCCGGACTCCACGCCGTGCGACAGCACCTCGGCGTCCTTGCGCTGGAGGCCGATGCAGATCCGGTAGGTGATCCAGTACGCGATCGCCGGGCCGATGAAGACGGCGAACCGCCCGACCCAGGTGGTCGTGTAGAGGTCGATGTGGAAGACCGACGAGATCTCGTCGTTGGCGCCGAGCAGCCACAGGATGCCGTAGAACGTGATGGCCGAGATGCCGATCGAGGTGCGGTGCGGGTTGTTGCGCGGCCGGTCGCACACGTGGTGCTCGCGCCGGTCGCCCGTGACCCACTGCTCCAGGAACGGATACAGCGCCAGGCCCGTCATGATGATGCCCATCGGCACCAGGGCCGGGATCAGCACGCTGAACGTCACCGTGTGGCCGAGGAAGTTGATCTCCCACGCCGGCATGAGACGGAGCGCGCCCTCCAGGAAGCCCATGTACCAGTCGGGCTGGGAGCCGGCCGAGATGTTCGCCGGGTTGTACGGCCCGAACAGCCAGATCGGGTTGATCTGGGCGAACGTGCCGAGGAGGGCGATGACCCCGAACGTGAACAGGAAGAACGCGCCCGACTTGGCCATGAAGGCCGGGTAGAACGGCGCGCCCACGACGTTCTTCTCGGTCCGCGCCTTGCCCGGCATCTGCGTGTGCTTCTGCACCCACATCAGGATCATGTGGGCCGAGATCAGCGCGAGCAGGATGCCCGGGATCAGCAGGATGTGGATCGTGTAGAACCGCGGGATGACGTCGTGGCCCGGGTACTCCCCGCCGAACAGGAAGAACGAGATGTAGGTGCCGACGATCGGGATCGACTGCGCGACGCCCTGGGTGATCCGCAGGCCCGCGCCGGAGAGCAGGTCGTCGGGGAGGGAGTAGCCGGTGAGGCCCTCCAGCAGCGCCAGCGTGAGCAGGCCGACGCCGATGAGCCAGTTGAGCTCACGCGGCTTGCGGTAGGCGCCGGTGAAGAAGATGCGCAGCGCGTGCGCCGTCATGCCGGCCACGAACAGCAGCGCCGCCCAGTGGTGCATCTGCCGGACGAGCAGGCCGCCGCGGATGTCGAAGCTGATGTGCAGGGACGAGGCGTACGCCTCCGACATGCGGACGTCGTACAGCGGGGCGTAGTTCCCCAGGTAGTTGACCTCGCCCATGCTCGGCTTGAACCAGAACGTCAGGAACGTGCCGGTCAGCAGCAGGATGACGAACGAGTAGAGCGCGATCTCCCCCAGAAGGAACGACCAGTGGTCGGGGAAGACCTTGCGCAGGTTGCGCTTGAGGAAGTTCCCCGCTCCCAGCCGGTCGTCGAGGAACGTCGACGGGCCCGTGATGGCCTTCGGAGGAGCGTTCATCACGCCTTCTCTCTTACTTCAGCTTCGGCGTCGCCGCGCTCCCAGAAGCTGGGGCCGACGGGGACCTTGAAGTCGGACTTCGCGACGAGGTACCCCTCCTCGTCGATGCCGAGGGGCAGCTGCGGCAGCGGCCGGGCCGCGGGGCCGAAGATGACCTTGGCGCCGTCGGCCGCGTCGAAGGTCGACTGGTGGCACGGGCAGAGGATGTGGTGCGTCGTCTGCTCGTACAGCGCGGCGGGGCAGCCCACGTGGGTGCAGATCTTGGAGTAGGCGACGATGCCGTCGACGGTCCAGTTCTTGTTCGTGCCGGACTTGATCTCCTCCGGGCGGAACTTGAGCAGGATCAGCGTCGCCTTGGCCAGCGCGTTCAGGTCCTCCTCGTAGCCCTCGGGGACCACGGAGAGGATGCCGCCGGGCGAGTTGAAGTCGGCGGCGCGGATCGGCTGGCCGGTGCCCTCGACGACGAGCCGGCGCGGCTTGCCGCCCTTCATGGGCTCTCCCCAGACGGTGTGCCGCAGCGAGGTCCCCGGCAGCGGGCCGAGGTCCTTCAGCAGCACCAGCGGGGCGAGGCCGAGCGGCGCCGCGGCCAGCAGCAGCGTGCGGCGCAGCAGCCTGTGCTTGACGAAGCCGCTCTCGTCCGCGCCCTGGAGGAAGGTCTCCTTGACGTATCCGCGCGTGTCCGCGTCGGAGGCCATCAGGTGACGCTCCTGGACGAGGTTGTACTTCGGCATGATCTGCCGCACCCACACCGTGACGCCCGCGCCCAGCGAGAGCAGGGCCAGGGCCAGGGTGCCGCCGAGCGCGTAGTTCGACGCGGCCGTCTTGTCGATCGTGCCGACCTGGAAGATCACGTACGCGGCGATGAAGGCCGCGCCGGCCAGGAAGGTGATCAGGAAGAGGAACGCGACCATGCGCTCCGCCTTGCGGACCTTGACCGGGTCCTGGGGGATCACGCCCTCGACGCCCGCGGGCACGTGGATCGGGTCGTGCTCCTCGATGGGCGCGTCGGCGGGCGGCGTGCCGATCACGCGCGTCGGCACCCGGCCGCTCTCGGGATACTCGTTCTGCTCTGTCATGCCTGCGCCCGTCGCTTCTTCGCGGTGATCCAGATGGAGGCCAGGATCAGGAGGCTGAGACCCACGACCCACGCCACGAGGCCCTCGGTGACGGGGCCGATGCGGCCCAGGCCCGAGCCGCCCGGGTCGACCTGCGACCTGACGTGGGTGATGTAGGCGATCATGTCACGCTTCTGCTCCGGCGTGATCGTGGAGTCGTTGAACACCGGCATGGCCTGCGGGCCGGTGACCATCGCCTCGTAGATCTGCGTCGGCGTCGCCGGGTTCAGCGGCGGCGCGTACTTGCCGTAGGTCAGCGCGCCGCCCGCGCCCACGAAGTTGTGGCACTGGATGCAGTTGGCCCGGAACAGCTCACCGCCCTTGGCGGGGTCGCCCAGCGCGGGGTTCACCTGCTCCTCGGTCGGCCGCGTCGGGCCGCCGCCCAGCGACTGGACGTACGCCGAGAGCTGGTCGATCGCCTGGTCGGTGGCCCAGTCGGGCCTGGGCTTGCGCGGAGCCTGGGGGCCCGCGTCGGCGGCCGGCATGCGGCCGCTGCTCACCTGGAAGTCCACGGCGGCCGCGCCGACGCCGATGAGCGTCGGGGCCTTGTTTGAGCCCTCGGCGTTGAAACCGTGACAGCTCGCGCAGTGCGCGACGAAGAGGCTCTTGCCCTCCGCCGCGTCGTCGGCCTTGCCGGACGCGATCGCGGCGTCGGCGGTGCTGCCGTTCGGCGCGGCGAGCGCGTACCCGCCGCCGAGCAGGCCCAGCGCGAGCGCCACGACGGCGACTCGCGCGAGGGGATGGCGCCGTCGGGCGGTGATGGAGTTCACCGAAATCCCCGTTCCGATCATTTGATGATGTAGATGGTCGCGAAAAGGCCGATCCAGACCACGTCGACGAAGTGCCAGTAGTAGGACACGACGATCGCGCTGGTCTGCTGCTCATACGTCAAGCGCTTCGCGGCGTACGTGCGTCCCAGGATGAACAGGAACGCGATCAGACCACCCGTCACGTGCAGACCGTGGAAGCCCGTGGTCAGGAAGAACACCGAGTCGTACGGGGTGTGCGAGAGGACGTGGCCCTCGCGCGCCAGGTTCCCGTACTCGTAAAGCTGACCGCCCACGAAGAAGGCGCCCATCAGGAAGCTTACGACATACCAGAATCGCAGCTTCTTGACCTGGCCTCTTTCCACAGCCCACACGCCCAGCTGGCACGTGACACTCGACAGGACCAGAACGGTCGTGTTGAAGGTCGCGAACGGGACTTCGAGGTGCGCCTCGGGCCAGTGCGTGCCCTGGCCGAGGCTGACCGACCGGATGGTGAAGTACATCGCGAACAGCGCCGCGAAGAACATGAGCTCAGAGGACAACCACACGATGGTGCCCACCTGAACCAGGTTCGGCCGGCTGGACCCGTGCGGTCTCGTCGTCGTAGTAATTGCGGATGCTGTCGCCACGCCCAGCATTATTGCGGCTCTCCAGGTCGGGTCGCCCCACGACCCCCCGCTAGGGTCCGTCCGCGCCCGCGGAACGGGCATGCCATGGCAGGAGCCCCGGGGCTGCGAGCCTGGCAGCCGCGCCGGTAGCATCACGATGACCATACCCCGCGATTCGACAGTGAGCGTGTAATGAGGGTTCTCGTCTACAGCGACGACGCAGGCACCCGGGAGAAGGTGCGGTTGGCCATCGGGCGGCGCCCCGCCGCTGACGTGCCCCTCGTCGAGATCGTCGAGTGCGCGACCCAGCCGGCCGTGCTCAGGCACCTCGACTCGGGCGAGATCGACGTGGCCGTGCTCGACGGCGAGGCGGTTCCGGCCGGCGGCATGGGAGTGAGCCGTCAGGCCAAGGACGAGGTGCACGACTGCCCGCCGATCCTGCTGCTCATCGCCCGCAGGGACGACCGCTGGCTGGCCAACTGGTCCCGCGCCGACGCGGTGGTCGCGCACCCGCTCGACCCCGTCGTGCTCGCGGAGGCGGTCGCCGACCTCATGCGGCGCCGCCTGAGCGTCACCCGGGCGCACTGACCGCTCTTCCGGCGTTCCAGCCGGGTTTTGCCGCAAGTTTTACCCGGTTTGTACCCGGCGCCCTCTCCGGCCTGACATCTCCGACCTGACCTCGACATATCGCGGAGCCCACGATGGACACGCGCACCACCTGGCCCTCGACGCTGAACGCCCTGCTCGCGGGTGAGAACCTGACGGCCGACGAGACGGCCTGGGTCATGGGTGAGATCATGTCGGGGGCGGCGACCCCGGCGCAGATCGCCGCCTTCGCCGTCGCGCTGCGGGCCAAGGGCGAGACGGTCGCCGAGGTGACCGGCCTCGTCCGCACCATGTTCGAGCTGGCCACCCCGCTCACGGTCGAGGGGCCGGTGCTCGACATCGTCGGGACCGGCGGCGACCGGGCGCACACGGTGAACGTCTCGACGATGGCGGCGATCGTCGCGGCCGCCGCCGGAGCGAGGGTCGTCAAGCACGGCAACCGCGCCGCCTCCTCGCTGTGCGGGGCGGCCGACGTGCTGGAGCGCCTGGGCGTCGCGCTCGACCTGGCGCCGCAGATCACCGCCAGGGTGGCGGTGGAGGCGGGCATCGCCTTCTGCTTCGCGCCCCTCTACCACTCCGCGCTGCGGTTCACCGGCCCGCCGCGCAAGGAGATCGGCGTGCCGACCGTCTTCAACTTCGTGGGGCCGCTGGCGAACCCGGCGCGCCCCGCCGCCCAGGCGATCGGCGTGTTCGACGCCCGGATGCTGCCGGTGATGGCCGGCGTGTTCGCCGAGCGCGGTGTGTCGGCGCTCGTGTTCCGGGGCGACGACGGCCTCGACGAACTGTCGACGGCCGCGCCGTCGACGGTCTTCGTCGTCCGGGAGGGCACCGCGACCCAGACCGTCTTCGACCCGGCCGACCTCGGCATCCCCCGTTCCGAGCCGGGTGACCTGCGCGGCGGCGACGTGGACTTCAACGCCGCGGCGGTGCACGACCTGCTGCGCGGCAAGACCGGGCCCGTACGGGACGCCGTGCTGCTCAACGCGGCGGCCGGCCTGGTCGCCTACGACGGCCCCGGCGACGACCTCGTCGCCGACCTGCGGGCGGCGTACGCCCGGGCGGTGGAGGCGGTCGACTCGGGCAGGGCGGCGCAGACCCTGGAGCGGTGGGTGGACCTGAGCCGCACGCTCGGCTCCTCCGGCGCCTGACCCCGCTGTCCGGCTGACCGTTTCCGGCCCTCTCCGTCGCTGGAGGGATGACGCGTCCGCCTGTGTGGGGACGTGCCGGGTTCCGCCTGAGCCGTACCGTTCGGGCATGATGCGCCTGTTCATTGCCCGAGCCCTCCGCCGCTGGGCCGTCCTCACCCACGGCAGGATGGCCTCTCTCGTGCCCGTACGCTCCGCCGGCCTCCGGCCCGGTGGTGTGGGTCCCGGCCGCGGGACGGCCGAGAGACGGGGACGGGAGACGAGCGTGGAGGGCGCGGCGTCGGTCGCGCGGGAAAGCGACCTCTGCCCGGATGAGGCCGCGGCGTGGGAGCGGCTGCGCATCGCCTCGGAGCTGCACGACCTGGTGGCGCACGACCTGAGCGTGATGACCCTCGGGGTGGGCGCGGGCCGGGTGATCATGGACAAGGACCCGGAGCGGGCGCGGCAGACGTTCCGCGACGCCGAGGAGTCGGGCCGCCGGGTCCTGTCCGATCTGCGGCGCATGATCGGCCTGCTCCGCATGGACGGGCTGTCCCGAGGACCCCAGCCGGGGCTGGGCGAGCTGCCGGACCTGCTGGACGACTTCCGGGCGAGCGGGCTCGCCGTCTCCCTCACCGAGACCGGCACGCGGAGCGGGGGGCCGACGCTGGAGCTGTCGGCGTACCGCATCGTGGAGGAGGCGCTGGGCAACGCCCTGTGGTACGGCATGGCCCGCACGGCGACGGTCACGCTGCGGTGGCTGCCCGCCATCCTGGAGGTCGCCGTCCACGACGACGGGCTGCCCCGCGACAGCCTCGTCGGCACCTGGGAGCGCGCGGCGCTGTTCGGCGGCTCGGTGGCCGAGCATCCGCTGCCGGGCGGCTTCGAGGTCCGCGTCCGTCTCCTGCGCCCCGCCTGACCACGACGGTGGCCTGGGGAGGCTCAGTCGGCGTCGCTGAGGCCGATCGAGAAGGCCGCCTCCAGGTCGTGACGGGAGTAGGTCCGGAAGGCGATGTGGGTCTCGGTGTGCCGCACGCCGGTCACCTTGTTGATGCGGCCCGGCACGACCTCGGCCACCTCGTCGTACCTGGCGACCCTGACCATCGCCAGCAGGTCGAACTCGCCGGTGATCGAATACACCTCGCTGACGCCGTCGACCTCGGCGATGGCCTCGGCGACCTCGGGAATCCGGTCGACATCCGCCTTGATGTGGACGATCGCGGTGACCATTCGGGCCTCTCCTGCTGTATCGCGCCTTCGCTGTCCCACCCGACCCTAGTGCCCTCGTCAGCGCGCTCTGTTTCGGGCCGGTACTCCGATGTCACCGGGCTGTGGCGTGGGCCGGACACGGCATCATGAAGGGCGTGGACTCCTCTCTCGACACCCTGCCGAAGATCGGCGCACCGGCGACGCGGGCCTTGGCCAACGCCGGTTACACGGCCCTGCGTGACCTCGCGGGGGTGCCGCGCGCCGAGCTGGCCAAGCTGCACGGCATGGGCCCGAAAGCGCTTGGGATCCTTCAAAACGCTCTGGAGCAGCACAACCTCAGCCTGGGTTAGTCGATCGACGACCGCCGCGTCCGGCGGCCGACCGGAGCCTCCCGCGGCCAGAACCGGACCAGGAACCGCTCCCGCGGATCCGCCTCGTTGTCCGCCCACGTGTGCACCCGTACGTTCCAGGACCGTCCCGGCTCGCCGAGGAGCAGGAATCCGTCCCGGACATCCGTGTACGGCTCCATCGCGCAGATCTCTCCGGTCTCGGACCGCAGGACGCGGGAGACATCCGTCCACACCTCGCGCGGGTCCTCCGGCTCCTCGTCCCACACTTCGAGCGCGAGGCTCACGAGGTCGTCCTCCGCCGAGAGCGTGAGCCAACCGCTTTCGGGCGACTCACACGGGCCGGGGGAGAGCGACACGTCCACGACGAAGAACGTCCCGTCGTGGACATCCACCTCGCAGTCGCTGCGGGCGACCAGGGGCACGTTGATCACCTTTCTTGTGATCGGCCTGGGGGGTGGCTCAGGCCGGGGCGAATCCGAAGATGATGTGGCCCTCCTCGT
Source organism: Microbispora amethystogenes (assembly GCF_016863015.1). Classification (GTDB taxonomy): domain Bacteria; phylum Actinomycetota; class Actinomycetes; order Streptosporangiales; family Streptosporangiaceae; genus Microbispora; species Microbispora amethystogenes. The sequence continues at coordinate 10,242 of NZ_BOOB01000003.1, forward strand.
CGGGTAACCGGCCGAGCAGGGTCGTGCGGCCGGCGACGGTGCCCGGCTCCGGGCCGGTGATGTCCAGGGTGGCCGCCGCCCACCAGTTCGTCTTCGCGTCCCAGGCGGTCGTGAGCAAGGACCTCTCGTCGTACCAGCCGACGTTGCCGTACGGCCGGTCGGCGTAGAGGCGGTTCGCGGGGTACGCGCCGAGCAGAGCTCCTCGCCGTGCGTCCCAGACGCAGACCTGGTCGTCGTGAGGGCCTCTGGGACAGTGGGTCACCATTCGCTCTTCCGACGGGGAGAAGGCCCCCATCCCGTACTGCCCGAGCAGCCCGACCCGTTGGAACGCCTGTTTCCTCCGGCCCCGGACGCTGAAGAACCCGACGTCGAGCGGATCTTCCTGCCCGAAGTTCCCGGCCACGCTGCCGTCCGGTCCCCACTGATAGGGGGCGGTGGCGCCCAGAGCGAGAACCGTGGGCTTCATAGCGGGCAGGCCCGCCAGCACGGCGCTCGCCCCGCGCGGATAGGTGTACTTCCCTCGCGCGTCGACCGGCGCCTCCGTGAAGAGCAATGTCGTGCTCGTCCTGTTCCATTGCGGGTTGGTGGCGAACACGGTGGCCGGCACGTCGATCACCTTCTTCTTCATGCCTGCCCGGTCCATGACGACCACGTCGGCGCCGGGCACCGCGCGCATGTCGACGCCCGCGATCCACCTGCCGTCGGGAGAGACCGCGACGTCCAGGTAGTCGCTCCCGAAGCCCACGGGAGCCGCGAAGCACCGGAGATCGGGCCGCCACAGATAGGTCCGCGGATTCGGGCGGTCCCCTCTCGGAGGCTCGAACCCGATCACCGTCGTCGGCCCGGTGAGGTCGCGGAGCAGGCTGATGCGGGACTCGGGGAACCGGGTGGCCCGGCCCGGCCGGTCGGCACGTGAGAGTTCGGATCCTCCCGGTTCGGCGGCCGGGCACGCGCCGGTGGCCGAGAAGCGGGCCGTCACCCTCGGGAGGAGGGAGACGGTGATGACGACGACGGTGACGACGACGAGAGCCGTGGTGACGACGGCCGCCCGTCGCGTGAGGCGCGGGCGGGTTCGACGGGGGACCGGTTCCGCTCTCGGAGGCGGGATCTCCGAACCCTTCGGTGGCGCCTCCGCGGGACCCCGGTAGGCGCGATTCCGTCCCAGAACGAGTGCGCCGCCGTCGTCCCGGGTGCTGAGGTGCGGCCGCGGCAGACCGCGGCCGAGCATCTCCCGCCGCAGGGCGGCGAAGACGGAACGGACGTCGAGGTACGGTCCCGCTCCGGGGATCCCGTTCTCCAGAGCCGAGATGAGGGCTCCGCTGAACGCCGTGTGGCGGTCGCCGGGATTCGCGCGGGCCCGGGCGTAGTCGGAGGTCGCCGTGAGCACGCAGGCGCCTTCGATGGGCGTCTGATGCGCGAGTTCCCGGTCCTCCTCCGAACCGTCGAGGTAGGCGTCCGAGTGCGCGCGGCCGGAATAGCAGCAGTCCAGGATGACGACCTTGCGCCGCGAGCCGGCGCCGCGCACCGCACGGCGGATCTCCTCGTACGGGAGCGCCGTGAAGTGTTCCCGTCTCTTCGTCCCCGGGAGGGCGAGCAGGAGGCTGTCGTCGTCGTCCTCGTCCAGAAAGCCGTGTCCGACGTAGTAGACGACGAGGGTGTCGGTGGCCTGGCCCGCCACCTCGTGGATCCGGCTCAGTATGGCGTTGCGGCCCAGCCCGCGCGTTCCGTCCAGGATCGCGACATTGCGGCCGGGGATGCCCCAAATCATCTCATCGCAGAAAAGGGTCTTCAATCGGCGGAGATTGGTGGGTGCGGCGGGAATTCGTGCGAAGTCCACAAATGAGGAGAATCCAATAAGAATCAGACGGGACCGCGCGGGATCAGGTATCGCCACCCCGGGGCCCCTCGAGCGTGCGTACGACCCGTTCCAGCTCTTCCCTCGAACCGCCCCGCAGTTCGACGCGCACCCCGTTCTTCTCCACGGAGACCGTCCATTTCGTGGACCGGCCGTCTCTCCAGGCGGCGATCGAGACGAGTAGCGCGCCGAGCGCGCCGGCGCTGTCGACGACGGCCAGGATCGCGTCGAGACCGGGGCCGAGCTCGTCGGCCGCCGGGGGATCGCTGTCGCAGGTCGACAGCTTCGCCAGCCGGCCCAGATCGGGATCGCGTCTGAGTGCTCGATAGAGGGCCCTGGTCTCCGCGCCGGTGTCGGCTTCGACCCGAATGAGCAAATTCGTCATAGCCGACGACCCCCTTTTTTCGTTTCGCGCTCCGCTCACACGGCTTCAGGAAATGAAATGTATCAAGACTTGACCATGCCTCGAAACGGCCTCGACGATGAGCGGTACGGACCATAGGGCCGACGACGTCCGGACCGGAGGGAAAAGAGGGTGCGGGCGCCCGGCGGAATCCCCGTAGCCGTTCTCCGGAAATCCGCCGCCGTTGAACTTCTCGCGTCATCGGAGATCGCGGTGACCCGGGGCGTGGTCCCTGGACCGGGGCGAAAGCTCAGCGCAGGGGGCGGCCCTCGCGGCGGTCGCCGCGCAGGTGCGGGTAGGCGCGCTCGATCCGGCCGACCAGCCGCCCCGCGCCGTACGCCGGGAGGCTCCAGACGCCGTCGACCTGGACCAGGCGCACGCCGGGGGAGTCGAGCCACCTCAGCACGCACTCGGTTTCCTCGGCGCTGGCGGCGGGGGTCGGGCCGGGGCCCGGCGTCACCGTCTCCGCGGTGGCGACGAGGGCGTCCACGTACGGCGTGGGGTGGGCGCCCCGCGGCATGACGCCCGCCGCGCCGAGCCTGCCGTACCGGATGACGTGGATGTCCCAACCACCGCCGAAGGCGGGGCTGGCCGCGACCATCTGGGGGATGCCGGTCAGCGACCGCAGGCGCTGCATGCGCGCCGCGGTCCGGACGTAGGCCGCGAGCCGGTCGCGGTCGACCGCCGCCTCCTCGTACCGCTGCTCGTCGGCCAGGCGCCGCATGCGCGCCTCCATCGCGGAGAAGACGGCCTCGGCGTCGTGCTCCATCGCGTGCCGGGCGCGGCCGGCGTGCCGGGAGTAGGTCTCCTCGCTCTCCCGGCCCTCGCAGGGCGCGCCGCAGCGGCCGATCTCCGCGAGCGCGCAGGCCGGCCGGCGCACCCGGGCCGACAGCCGTTCGGTGCACTGGCGCAGCGGCAGCGCCTCGTGCATCGCCGTGCGCGCGTCGTCGGCCGTGCGGCTGCTGCCGAACGGCCCGAGATAGGCCGCTCCGTCGTCGCGCACCTCCCGGACCACGCTGAGCCGCGGGAACGGCTCGTTCGTCAGCTTCAGCCAGACCACCCGCTCGGGGAAGCGGGACCTCCTGTTGTAGCGGGGCTTGGTCGCCCCGATCATCCGCAGTTCGCGGATCTCCGCCTCCAGCGCGGTGGCGCACACGATGGTCCTGACCCGCTCGGCGATGCCGACCATCTCGCGGATGCGCGAACGCGTCTCGCTCGCGGTGAAGTAGCTGCGCACGCGATTGCGCAGGTTGGAGCTCTTGCCGATGTACAGCGCCTCGCCCCTGGCGTCCTCGAAGACGTACACGCCCGGCGCGCCGGGCACGCCGTCGGCGAGGTGGCGTTTTCGCTGCTGCTCGCGCGTGGGGGCGCGCACGAAGCCGCGCAGATCCTCCAGCGTGTGTACACCGAGCGAGCCGACCCGGGAGATGAGGCCGTGCAGCACGTCGACCGTGGCCTTGGCGTCGGCCAGCGCCCGGTGGCAGGGCTCGGTGGAGCTGCGGAAGACCCGCGCGAGGGTGGCGAGCTTGCAGTTGGGGGTCTCGTCGCGGGTGAGCACCCGGCGCGCGAGGTCGGCCGTGTCCACCACGGGGTTGGCCGGGGGCGGGTAGCCGCCCGCCTGGCAGGCCGCCTTGAGGAACGACATGTCGAACGGCGCGTTGTGCGCCACCAGCGCCGCCCCCGCGATGAACTCCAGGAAGCTCGGCAGCACCTCGGGGAACTTCGGGGCGGCCATGACCATCGCGTCGGTGATGCCGGTGAGCACGGAGATGAACGGCGGGATCGGGCCGCCGGGGTCGACCAGAGTGGCGAACTCGCCGATCACCTCGCCGCCGCGGACCTTCACCGCCCCGATCTCCGTGATGGCGTGCTCCGCGGCCGATCCGCCGGTGGTCTCCAGGTCGAAGACGACGAACGTCACCTCCTGCAGGGGAGTGCCGAGCTCGTCCAGCGTGCCCTGTACCGCGTCCACGCCAAGACCATAGAGATTCCGACCGACATTTGCCTTCCGGGGCGGCCCGGCCTGGCCGGACCGCCCGGGGCGGGAACTAGCCGAAGGTCACGACGAGGCGGCCGTCGGAGGCGAAGGACCAGCGCGGCGTGCCCCGGTAGGAGGAGCAGCGGGACCCGTTCGAGCCGGACCAGAACTGGTTCGAGCCGTCGGAGTTGCCGACGATCTTGTCGTTCGATCCGCTGCCGCTGCGGCACGAGGTGTTGTTGCGGAACACCGAGGTGCCCGCGTCGAAGGAGAAGTTGCGCTCGGCGTTGTCGACGCTGACGTTGTCCGAGATCGTCATCGTGCCGAGATTGCGGTTGTAGGTGAACCCGTGGTGGCCGTTGTGATAGGCGATGTTGCGGCGGATGACGTGGTTGACCCCGATGTCCTCGCCACCGAGCTTGTAGCCGTTGCGGTCGCCGTTGCCCGCCTGGCTGCCGTCGGTGAGGGTGCCGTTGTTGTAGGCCAGGGAGTCTTCGATGGTGACCGGGCCGATTGCTCCGGTGTCCGTCTTGGTGTAGAGGTCCCAGCCGTCGTCGATGTTGTTGTGGGACACGTCGTAGCGGAAGACGTTGCCGTTGCCCACGGTGAGCTTCGCGGCGAAGCCGTCGGCGTCCTCGCCGTCGGAGTCGGCGTTGTCGTGCGACTCCGAGCTCACGACGAGGTTGTTGGACGGCCACTGGGCGCGGGGGGTGTCGGAGGCGATGCGGCCGAGTTGCAGCCCGGTGTCGCGGTTGAACCGCGTCACCGTGCGCTCGATGATGTTGTTGCTGCCTCCGACGTAGATCCCGTTGTCTCCGGCGCGCTGGACGACGACGCCGTAGACGTGCCAGTACGACCCGTACAGCGCGAGCCCCCGGTTCGACGAGGACTGGCTCTGCGCGGAGAAGTTCAGCACCGGGGTCTCGCCGGGGTAGGCGGACAGCTTCTTGCGGGCGCTCGACGTGCCGTTGTTCCCCGCCGCGATGGTGACCGTCTGCGAGAGGTTGTACGTCCCGCCGCGCAGGTAGATCGTCCCGCCTGCGGCGACGCGGGTGATCGCCGACGCGAGCGTCGTCGGGTCCGAGATCGTCCCGGACGCCCCGGCGGCGCCGCCCGGCGACACGTACAGCGCGGAGCCGGACGGTCCCGTGGGCGTGGACGTCGGTGTGGACGTCGGGGTCGACGTGGGCGTGGAGGTGGGCGTGGAGGTGGGCGTCGAGGTCGGGGTAGACGTCGGCGTCGCTGTGGGGGTGACCGTGGGGGTGGCCTGGGGAGTGCGGGTGGGGGTCGCGCTCGGGCTGACGTTGACGGTGGTGCAGGTCTCACCGTTCAGGGTGAACGCGGTCGGCTTGGGGTTGGAACCCGACCAGGTGCCGTTGAAGCCGATCATCACCGAGGCGCCGGTGGCGATGGCGGCGTTGTAGTCCATGTTCCTGGCGGTGACGTTCTGCCCGCTCTGGCTGTAGGTGGCCGACCAGCCGACGTCGACCTTCTGGGCGGGGTCGGGGAAGGCGAACCCCAAGGTCCAGCCGTTGATCGCGCTGCCCAGGTTCTGGATCGTGATGCTCGCGCTGAACCCGCCCCACCACTCGCTGTAGGTGTAGGTCACGGCGCAACCGGCCGCGGCTTGGGCGGGGGCCGTGGCCGCCAGCGCCGACGCGGCGAGGGCGACCGCCGCCGCCCCGGCGGCCAGGCGAGCCGCGCGGGCCCGGGGGATGGTGAGGCGCATCGAATCTCCTGAGTGACGGGTGACGCCGTGTCGAGGCCCGGGAGGCGCCCGCCCCGGCCGGCGACGGTGACGGCCGGGGCGGCTCCCCGTCGCCGCGGGGCCGCGTCCGAAGTGCCCGTACCGTAAAATTCACCGAGGAGTTAGTCAACGCGTCAAACTTATTCGCCGCCGTACGCTGCGGCGACGCGTGAAACGAACGGCCCGTTCTTTCATTCCGCACGGCGCCGTACGCTCCGCGCGGCTCCGTACGCTCCGCGCGGCTCCGTACGCTCCGCGCGGCTCCGTACGGCCGGAAGCGGACGGGCCCGCGTCAGGCTCGGTGCCCGGAGGAGGCGGCGGGAGAGGCCGGCCACTCGCGTGCCAGCATCGCGTAGACCAGTTCGTCGCTCCACGCGCCGGCGAAGAACTCGTTCTCGACCAGACGGGCCTCCAGGCGCATGCCGAGCCGCTCCATCAGCCGGGCGGACGGGATGTTGCGCGCGTCGCAGTTGCCGTGGATCCGGTGCAGCCCGACGCCCTCGAACCCGATGCGGAGAACCTCGCGGGCCGCCTCAGTCGCGAGGCCCAGGCCCTGGTAGGAGGGGTTGAAGACGAATCCGATCTCGCCCTGGCGGTGCTCCCGGCTGCGCAGGAACAACGTGAGATCCCCGATCACCGGGCCTCCGCCGGTCAGCGCGGCGGCCACGCTGAGCGCGTCGCCGTCCGCGGCGAGGCTCGCGCCGGTGATCTTGCGGTCGAGCGCCGCCTTCGTCTCCTCCCGCGTACGGGCGTCCCAGTAGAGATACCGCGTGACCTCGGGAAGCGATTGGAAGGCGTGCAGGTCGTCGAGGTCCGCCTCGGTGAAGGGGCGCAGGACCAGCCGGGGGGTGATGATCGGGTACGGCGGGGTGAACACGCCGCCGAGCGTACGGACCGGACCGCACGCGCGCCAGCGGACGGCCGCCTGGCCCGGTGACAGATCTTGAACAGGACATGGACACGGTGCGACGGCCGTACCCTTGAAGAAGGACAAGAACAGAGGACTGTCTCGCAGATCTTGCCGTGTGAGGGGCGCCGGGTGGGCGCGCCACGAGGCCCGGCCTCGTGGGAGCCCGCTCCCGGGCCCCCACACCCGGGGGCGACAGCTCCGCGAGGCGCCGCCGGGCGATCCCGGCAGGCGGCAGGTCTGCAGGACACGGCCGAGGAGCGACGAGATGAGTTCAGCCGGTGAAGGCCTGTCTCGTCCGTTGCCGGAGCAGGTCCGCTTACACGTGGTTGAGGTCGCGGCGCAGGTGCTGGGCACGATGCCCGCCGCGTCCGTGCCGCCGCCGCTGCGCGGCATCGCCAGGTTCGACCCGCGCAAGCGCGCCCGCCTGGGCAGCGCGCCGATCGCGGCCCAGCTGGAGAACGACAAGGAGTTCCGCGAGCAGGTCGCCGAGGCGCTGGAGGCGGCCTGGCCCGAGCTGGTGGCGAGCCTCGCCGAGGGGACGGTGCCGCCGGCGGCCGAGCCGGTGCTGGTCGCGGCGGCGGCCTACCTGACCCGTCCGCCCGGCTGGCCGGACCTGGTCGAGCAGGCGCGGACCGACCTTGAGCAGGCCGCCGCGGCGGGCACGCAGCGGGAGCAGGCGGAGACGCGGCTGCGCGAGCAGCTCGCGGCGCAGCGCGCGTCCGCCAAGGAGGAGATCGACCGGGTTCGCGAACAGCTCAAGGCGGCCCGCGCGGAGAACTCCGACCTGAGGCGCAAGCTGCACGACGCGCGTGAGCGGGTCAAAGCGGCCGAGGCCAGGGCGGCCGAGCTGGAGGCCGAGACGGCCGAGGCGCGGGCCAGGGTGGCGAGCGCCAACGGCGCCGCGGAGACCGAGCTGCGCAGGCTCAAGGAGCGCCTGGCGGACACCGAGCGGCAGCTGGAGGCCAACCGCCGCGCCGCCCGCGAGGGCCGGAGCATGGAGGACGCCCGCGTACGGGTGCTGCTGGACGCCCTGCAGGACGCCGCCGCGGGGCTGCGCAAGGAGCTCGGCCTGCCGACCACCATCAGCAGGCCGGCCGACTACGTGAACGCGGTCGTGCCGGGCGAGCCCGGCGTGACGGCGGTGCCCGCGCGGGCGCTGGCGAACGACGACCCTCAGCTCCTCGACCAGCTCCTCGCGCTGCCCAACCTGCACCTGATCGTCGACGGCTACAACGTGACCAAGACCGGCTATCCGACCCTGACCCTCGCCGACCAGCGCGCCCGCCTGCTCACCGGGCTGGGCGGCCTCGCCGTGCAGGCGCGCGTGGAGGTGACGTGCGTCTTCGACGGCGCCGAGCTGAACGGGCCCGTGCAGGTCTCCGCGCCGCGCGGGGTGCGGGTGATGTTCAGCGCGCCCGGCGAGATCGCCGACGACCTCATCCGCACGCTTGTGCGCGCAGAGCCGCCGGGGCGCGGCATCGCGGTCGTCTCCTCCGACCGTGAGGTGGCCGACTCCGTCCGCCGCATGGGCGCCCGGCCGGTGCCCTCGCTCCTGCTGCTGCGGCGTCTCGGCCGCGGCTGATCCCGGCTGATCCAGTACGGCACGCTCCGTGCGGAGACCGATTCGGTGAGTGATGACTGCCGCGAATAGCTGCGAATAGGTTGAAGCGTCAAGATCGCCTAGATAGAGTCGCGCCGCAGGTTCGTTGATCCCGAAGGGGGCCCGAGTGCGAGGGCGTGTGCCGGTGGCCGCTGGGTTGGCCGCCGTGGTCCTGCTGACGCCGCTGGCGGGCGCGCAGGCCGATCCGAAACCCACCCTTGCCCAGGCCAAGGCGAAGCTGAACCGGCTGAACGCGCAGGCGGACAAGCTCGTGGACCGCTACAACGCGGCCGGTGAGAAGTGGAAGTCGGCCAAGAAGAAGTATCTGGCGCTCAACGACGACTACAAGAAGCAGAACGCGCGGGTCGAGGCGCTGCGCTCGGGGCTGGTGACGATGGCGGTCAGCAGCTACCAGGTGGGCGGTATCGGCACCTGGGGCGTCTTCTACAACCCCGACCCCGACACCATGCTCAGCGGTCTCGCCACGTACAACCACATCTCCGCCGAGCGCATCGGACGGCTCCAGCAGTACGAGGGCGCGATCCAGGGCCTGAAGGACCGGCGCGACGAGACGAAGGCGGTCTACGCCGAGGCCGCCAAGGTCAGGAGCGAGCTCGCCGACGAGAAGAAGAAGGTCGACAAGCTCGTCAACGAGCAGATGAAGCTGCTGCGCTCGCTCGGCACGTACAACCCCGGCAATCCCAACAGCGCGGGCGTCGCCTACAAGGGCTCCGCTTCGGGCAACGCCCTGTCGGCTCTTCAGTTCGCCTACAAGCAGGTCGGCAAGCCGTACCGCTACGGGGGCAGCGGGCCGGACTCCTGGGACTGCTCCGGCCTCGTCCAGGCCTCCTGGGCGGCGGGCGGGGTCGGCCTGCCGCGGACGAGCTACGAGCAGTGGGCTTGGGGCGCGAGCCGCCGCGTGTCCCTCGACGCGCTCCAGCCGGGCGATCTGCTCTTCCACGCGGGCTTCGGCCACGTGGGCCTGTACGCGGGAGACGGCAAGGTCGTCCACGCGCCGCAGACCGGCGACGTTGTGAAGATTGTCACACTCGCGGAGTATCACGCGATCGGCGCCGTCCGTCCCTGACGGCCAAGGTGATCTTTGTTCCGGTTGGGAGCTAAGTGCCCAATTTGGGCGCTGCGGTGCCTGCTGTGAGCAGAGTCACACTTAGCCTTATGTGACGTGGGTAAGCTGCGGTTTCTCCCGCGCCACCTTCGTTATCCGATCTTTATGCGCCGGGACGGCTTTGCCGAGAGCCGCCGGATCTCGGTAGCTTCTGGGCCGCGGCGAGCACGCCTCGCCGCGGCGAGCCCGGTCCGGCCGGCCGGGCCCGCGTCATCCACCGTCGCCGGCGCCGTCCGTCTATTCACTCCCCTCAGGGGATTTCCGGGCGCCGGGGACCTGCCGAGTCCGTGCAGTCAGGAGGCACGGAGCCGGGGAACCATCGACCTTCTTCGCGAAGGTCCGGGGTGAATCGGCGCGTCCACGCGCCGTAGGGCGACTTCCCCGCCCGAACCCGTCAGCTAACCCGGTAGGCGTACGCGGAAGATCCAAGGAGAGATCCTGTCTACCACCCCCGCTAGCCTGTCCCGTCTTGCCCGAATTGCCCTTGGGGGTGCCGCTTTGACGGCATCCGTGGGAATCGCCGGCGCGCAGCCGGCGGCGGCCGACTCGGTGACGGTCACGGTCACGAAGGTGACCACGGAGACGAACACGAGGTCCGCCGCCACCGGGGCGGCCAAGAAGGCCGCGAAGAAGGCGACCAAAAAGGCCGCCGTCAAGCGGAAGAAGCTCAGCAAGGCCACGCTCCAGCTGGCCAAGGCGCAGCGAGCGGTCAGGACCGCGAGGAAGCACATCGGCGACCCCTACCGCTACGGCGCCAGCGGACCGGGCGCGTTCGACTGCTCGGGCCTGGTCACCTACGCCTGGCGCAAGGCGGGCGTACGGCTGCCGCGCACGACGTGGTCCATCCGCAGCGCCGTACGGAAGAAGGTGTCCTGGGGCCACTTCAAGCCCGGCGACCTCATCTTCACCAGCGGCGGCGGCCACGTCGGCATGTACGTCGGGCACGGCAGGATGATCCACGCCCCGCACAGCGGCACGCGGGTCAGGATCGACAAGCTCGACTCCTACCGCAGGGCGACCTTCGTGGGCGCCGTACGCCCCGGCGGCTGATCCGTCCCCCTCGCCCGGTGCCGAGCCCGTTGTCGCCGGCATCACTCCACGGCTCCGTCCTCCCGCACGGGTGGGCGGAGCCGTGGCGTTCTCCGCCGGCGGATGGGCTGGCGGCCCGGCTGACGGCTCGGCGGCGCCTGGTAGCGTGCTCGCGTCAGGTCCCGCGGGCGGGACGTCGCTGGACGGCTCGAACGCCGGTGGAGACCCGGTAAGACCCCTATGTGGCACAGGCCGGCGAAGCAGGAAGCCGCGGAAGCGCCGCACGCGCGGCACAGGCCGGATCTCCGGCGTCCACGCCGAAGCGCACACGCTCGTGACTTCGGCCCCCGCCGGTTCGTGTCCGGGGCCGTGGTGCTGGCCGCCCTGCTGGCCGGTTCGGCCGCCGCGGCGCCGCCCGACCCCCTCTCGCCCCTGCTGTCCCGGGCCCGCGCCGCCGTGCGCGAGCAGCCCGGCATGTGGACGGGCGCCTCCGTCGCCCGCGGTGAGCACGCCGTCGTCGTCGGCGCGCCGCGGCGGCTGGTCACCGAGATCGCCCGGCTGGCCGGCCGCGCCGACCGTACGGTCACGCGGGTCTGGGGAGCGCACGGCGGCGCGGTGGTCCTCGTGCCCCGCACCGAGGAGCAGGCGGCCCTCCTGGCCGCCCCGGCGGTGGTCGGCGGTCTGGCGGCGGTCGCGACCGGCGACCGGGTGATCGTGCAGCCCGCCGCGTTCGCCCGCCTGTCCGCGATCGGCCGCCAGGTCGTCGTGACCCACGAGCTGACGCACGTCGCGGCCTCCGGGCCGCGCGCGGTCCCGATGTGGCTCCTGGAGGGCTTCGCCGACTACGTGGGCTACCTCGACAGCGGCCTGCCCGTTCACGCCGTCGCCGCCGAACTCGCCGCGGACCTGCGAGCCGGCGGTGGAGCCGGAGCGGATGCCGACAGGGAGGCCGGCACAGGGGCCGGCACAGGGGCCGGTGCGCCGCTGGCCCGGCTGCCGGAGCCCGCGGACTTCGCCGCCAGGCCCGCCCAGGCCTACGAGGAGGCCTGGCTGGCCTGCCGTTACGTCGCCGCCCGGTTCGGCGAACGGCGGCTGGTCGCCCTCTACCGCGCCGCGCTGCGCGAGGACGCCGACACCGCGCTGCGGAACGTCCTCGGGCTGACCACCGCCGAGCTGACCCGCCTCTGGCGGTCCTCCGTACGGGCCGAGCTGGCCCGGCCCTGATCGCGGTCCTGATCCCGGTCCTGATCCTGGGGCGGGCGGGAGGCGGGACGGGCCTGCGAGAATGCGTTCCCGGGCGGGCCGCGTGGCCGTGGGCCGTCCGCCGCACCGATACCGGGGGTGAGGATGGCGAACAGGACGTTGATCGTCACGAACGACTTCCCGCCCAGACCGGGAGGCATCCAGGCGTTCGTGCACGGCCTCGCCTCCCGCAGGCCGCCCGGCTCGGTCGTCGTGTACGCGCCGCGGTGGAAGGGGTGCGAGGAGTTCGACGCCCGCCAGCCGTACGAGGTGGTCCGTCATCCCTCCACGCTCATGCTGCCGACGCGCGCGGTGGCGGGCAGGGCGGCGGCGCTGGTCGAGGACGGCGCCACCGTCGTCTTCGGCGCCGCCGCGCCGCTCGGCCTGCTCGCCCCCGCCCTGCGTGCCGCCGGCGCGGCGCGGATCGTCATGCTGACGCACGGGCACGAGGCGTCCTGGGCGCGGCTGCCCGGCGCCCGCGGCGTGCTGCGCCGGATCGGGGCGGGCGCCGACGTCGTGACCTACCTCGGTGAGTACACGCGCCGCCTGCTCACCCCGGTGATCCCCGCGCCCCGGCTCGTACGGCTCGCTCCGGGCGTGGACACCGGCGCCTTCCGCCCCGGCGCGGGCGGCGAGCGGGTCCGGGCGGCGCTCGGCCTGGGCGACCGGCCGGTGGTCGTCTGCGTCTCCCGGCTGGTGCCCCGCAAGGGCCAGGACGTGTTGCTACGGGCCTGGCCGCTCGTCCTGCGGCGGGTGCCGGGAGCGGTGTTGCTGTTGGTCGGCGGCGGCCCTTCCCGGCGGTCGCTGGAGCGGGCCGTCGCCGGAGCCGGGCCGCGCGGGTCGGTGGTGATCACCGGGTCGGTCCCGTGGGCGGATCTCCCGGCCCACTACGACGCCGGAGACGTGTTCGCCATGCCGTGCCGCAGCAGGTTCGGGGGGCTCGACGCCGAAGGGCTCGGCATCGTCTATCTGGAGGCGTCGGCGACCGGCCTGCCGGTGGTCGCCGGTTCCTCGGGGGGCGCCCCCGACGCCGTACGGCACGGCGAGACCGGCCTGGTGGTCGACGGAAGATCGCACACGGCGGTGGCCGACGCGCTGTGCGACCTGCTGGCCGACCCGGCCCGCGCCCGCGCGATGGGCGAGCGGGGCCGGGCCTGGATCGAGGAGGAGTGGGGCTGGGAACGCGTCGCGGCCCGGTTCGCGGCACTGCTGTGACGGCCGCCGTGAGGGCCGCGCGCGGGCACCGTGCCCCGTGGCCGACCGTTGGGGCCGTGGCGAGGGCCTCAGCCGGTGAAGACCTCGACCAGCAGGAACCCGTTCAGCGCGCTGATCACGGCGGCGACGGCGACGCCGGCGGCGGTGGTCGCCCGGTGGTTGACCAGGTCGCCCATCAGGGCGCGGCGGGCGGTGAACACGACGAGCGGGACCAGGGCGAACGGGATGCCGAACGACAGCGCGACCTGGCTCAGGACGAGCGCCCGGGTGGGGTCCGTCCCCACGGCCAGGATCGCCATGGCCGGAAGGATCGTGACCAGGCGGCGCGCCAGGAGCGGCACGCGGCGGCGCAGGAAGCCCGCCATGATCACCTGCCCGGCGTACGTGCCGACGCTGGAGGAGGCCAGGCCGGAGGCGAGCAGGGCGAGCGCGAACGCGACCGCCGCCCCGGGGCCGAGGACCTCGCCCAGACCGGCGTGGACGGCCTCCAGGCCGCCGAGGTCGCTCCCGTCGAAGGTCGCGGCGGCGACGGTGAGCATCGCCATGTTCACCAGCCCCGCCGCGCCGAGCGCGACGGCGATGTCCACACGGCTGGCCTGGAGGGCCGCCCGGCGCTGGTCCCAGGCATCGCCGCTCCGGGTGAGGGCTCGGGGCTGCCCGAGAGCCCCATGGTGCTGGGTGACGGCCCCGGGTTGCCGTAGGAGAGCCCCCTGGTGCTGCGTCAGAGCACTGTGCAGGTAGACGACATGCGGCATGACGGTCGCTCCGACGATCCCGGTCGCCAGCAGCAGGCTGTCCGGCCCGGCGAGGCGGGGCACGAAGCCGCCCGCCACGCCCGCGAGGGACCCCGACAGCATCACCTGGTAGGCGAAGCCGGCCAGCACCACGGCGAGCATCGCTGCCACGGTCACCTCGAACCGGCGGCGACCGCGCGGCGCCAGCAGGAGCAGCAGCGAGGAGACCAGCGCGGTGATCGCGGCGGCCGGCAGCAGCGGCACGCCGAACAGCAGGTTCAGCGCGACGGCCCCGCCGATGAACTCGGCCAGGTCGGTGGCGACGGCGACCATCTCGGCCTGCGCCCACAGCAGCAGGCTCACCGGCCGCGGCAGGTGGTCGCGGCACAGTTCGGGCAGGTTGCGGCCGGTGGCGATGCCGAGCTTGGCCGACAGCGCCTGCACGAACATGGCCAGCACGTTCGCGACCGCGATCACCCACAGCAGCATCGTCCCGTAGCGCGCCCCGCCGGACATGTTGGTCGCGAAGTTCCCGGGATCGACGTACGCCACGGCGACGACGAACGCGGGGCCGCACAGGCCGGCCAGCCGCGCGAGGCGTCCGGGTGACGGCGGCCGTCCTGCGGCCGTGACGGCGGTGACAGGGGTGACGGCCTCGACGGTCTGTACGGACCCGGAAGACCCGGGCTCGGGCTCGGGCCCGGACCCGGGAGCGGGCATGGGCGTGCTGCGGCGGTGGTCGGGCAAGGAAGCCTCGCTGAGGAGAGGTCTGGACGGAGGCGGCGCCTCGCCCGTCCCGGCGTCGCGCCGGAACGGGCGAGGGCGGAACGGGCGTAGGCGGGACGGGCGGGTCCGCCGGGAGGCCGGGCGGGAGCGGTCCCGGCGTCAGGTGAGCTTGTCCTTGAGCTTGCCCATGGGGCCGACCTCGGTGCCGAGGGCGGGGCCCTGCGGCTCGCCCATGCTGCCGTCGTAGGTGTCGTACAGCTTCGGGTCGGGCGGCGGGGCCTGCGCGAGACCGCCGAGCGGTTCGGGGTTGAGGAGATAGGCGAACTGGTGGCGTCCGTCGGGCTGCGGCCCGCTCGCCCAGCCGCCCGCCTGCGCCTCGATGCCGTCGGAGAGGTCCCAGATCGTCTCCGCGTGCTCGGCGTGCTCCTCATCGAACAGGTCGTCGGGCACGACGACGTCCTCCAGGCCGTCCGACTGGAGCTCCTCGATGGCCTTCAGCCACAGGTTCTGGTGCAGGGTGTCGCGGGCGAGGTTGAACTTCAGCATGTCCTTGACGCCGGGGTCGTCGGTCATGTGGTAGAGCCGGGCGGTCTGCAGCCGGCCGTGCGCCTCGGCCGCGACGTTGGCCCGGAAGTCGGCCAGCAGGTTGCCGCTCGCCACGATGTAGCGGCCGTTCCAGGGGTATCCGTTGCTGTCGGCGGGCAGCGGGCCGCCGCCGGCCACGATGGCCTGCTGGGGGTCCATCCCGCCCAGCACCGCGCCGACCACCGGGTCGGTGGTGGCCATCTTCGTGACCGCCGTCGCGGGCGCGCCCTCCAGCAGCCGCGCGACCATCGTGGCGAGCATCTCGACGTGCCCGATCTCCTCGGTCGCGATGTCCATGATCAGGTCCTTGTACTTGCCGGGCATCCGGCAGTTCCAGCCCTGGAACAGGTACTGCATCGTGACCGTCATCTCGCCGAACGCGCCCCCGATCAGTTCCTGGAGCTTGCGCGCGTACACCGGGTCGGGCTTTTCGGGCTTGGCCTCGAACTGGAGGTGCCGGGTGTGCCGGAACATAGGACTCCTCGCGTCGGAAACCGCAGGGAGCCGCAGGCCTTGTACGGGTTAAGGGCGCGACCCCGCCGATGCGGTCGGTGTTGGGCGGTGGGCCGGGGGGTCACGCATGAATCCCAACACGGGCCGCAACAGGACAGCAGGAGCGACACCTAACGAAGGACCAATGGTTGGGCTCAGTGGGTGTAGAGCTCGTCGATCTGCTTGGCGAAGTCGCGCATGACGAGGTTGCGCTTGACCTTCAGCGACGGCGTCAGGTGGCCGCTCTCCTCGGTGAGGTCGGTTTCGAGGATCACGAACTTCTTGATCTGCTCGGCCTTGGAGACCAGCCGGTTGGCGCCGTCCACGGCCTGCTGCACCTCGGCGAGGATCTCCGGGTCCGTCGCCCCGACCTCACTCTTCCCGTTGGCCTGCTTCCACTGCTCCAGCGCCTCGGGGTCGAGCGTCACCAGCGCCCCGATGAACGGCTTGTCGTCGCCGACCACCATGACCTGGCTGACGAGGCGGTGCGCCCGGATGGCGTCCTCCAGCGGCGCGGGCGCCACGTTCTTGCCGCCCGCCGTGACCAGGATCTCCTTCTTGCGCCCGGTGATGCGCAGGTAGCCGTCGTCGTCGAGGCTGCCGATGTCCCCGGTGTGGAACCAGCCCTCGGGGTCGACGGCCTCCTTCGTGGCCCGCTCGTTGTTCCAGTAGCCGTCGAAGACATGGCGGCCCTTCACCAGGACCTCGCCGTCGTCGGCGATGCGGATGCTCACCCCGGGGAACGGCTTGCCGACCGTGCCGATCTTGTTGGCGCCCGGGATGTTGACCGTCGAGGGCGCGCTGGTCTCGGTGAGCCCCCAGCCCTCGAACACCTCGATGCCCACGCCGCGGAAGAAGTGGCCGAGCCGCTCGCCGAGGGCCGACCCGCCGGAGACCGCCGCCGTCAGCGCGCCGCCCGTCGCCGCCCGCAGCTTGCCGTACACGAGCCGGTCGAAGACCGCGTGCTTCAGCCGCACGCCGAGGCCGGCCCCGCCGGAGCTCTCCGCCCTGCTCCACTCCACGGCGGCCCGTACGGCGGCGTGGAAGATCTTGCCCTTGCCCTCGTCGGTGGCCTTCTGCTCGGCGGCGTTGTAGACCTTCTCGAACACCCGCGGCACGCCGAGCAGGAACGTCGGCTTGAACTCCCGCAGGTCGGGGGCGACGTTCTTCATGTTCGGGCTGTGCGCGAGCACGGTGTGGGTCTCGATCAGGACGATCTGGATCAGCCGGGCGAAGCTGTGCGCCAGCGGCAGGAACAGCAGGGCCGCCCGTCCCCGCACCTCGAACAGAGCCTCCAGCGGCCCCTGCGAGACGTTGCGCGCGGTGAAGAGCAGGTTGTCGTGGGTGAGGCGGCAGCCCTTGGGCATGCCGGTCGTGCCGGAGGTGTAGATGATCGTGGCGAGGTCGCGGCCGCCCCGGCTCGCCCTGCGCTCGGCCAGCGCGTCGTCGCCCACCTCGGCCCCGAGCCGCTCCAGCTCGGCGAACCCGCCGCCGTCGATCCGCCACAGCGACGGCAGCCCGGGCACGGCCTCGCGTACGGTCTCCTCGTGCGCGGCCGTCTCCACGATCGCGGCCTTCGCCCCGCTGTCGGTCAGGATCCACTTCACCTGGTCGGCGGAGGAGGTCTCGTAGACGGGCACCCCGACCGCGCCGGCCGCCCAGATCGCGTAGTCGGCGACCGTCCACTCGTAGCGGGTGCGCGACATCAGCGCGACGCGGTCGCCGGGCTCGATCCCGGCGGCGATCAGGCCCTTCGCGACGGCCGCGACCTGGTTCCTGAACTCCGCGGCGGTCACCGGCGTCCACGGCGCGCCCGCCGCCGCCCCCTCGTCCTTGCGGCGGACCACGACGGCGTCCGGCTCGTCCACGCCGCGCTGGAACACCACGTCGGCGCAGTTCGCGGACGGAGGCACGTCCACCAGCACGGGAACGCTGAACTCGCGCACGGTCACTCCTTCGCGCACGGCCCCGCGGCCTCGCCGGACAGCGCCGGGACCGCGTGCGGACCATCACTCTTTGGGTCTCACTGGACGCTACCGTCCGAAGTTACGCAGGGGTAGATCCGTCACCCAGGCGTTATCCGGGGCGTCGTCCGAAGCGTCATCCGGATCGAAAACGACGCTATCAGGGTCCCTGACACCTTCCCCGGCGCGGCGGGCCGGACACCTTTCCGTGACTCGAGCGGTGTCCGGTAAAGCCGCCGTTATCATCTCGTCATGCGAATCCACGTCGTCAGCGACGTCCACGGCCGGGCCGACGCGCTCGCCCGCGCGGGCGACGGGGCCGACGCGCTCGTCTGCCTCGGCGACCTGCTCCTCTTCGTGGACTACGCCGACCACTCCCAGGGCATCTTCCCCGAGCTGTTCGGCGCGGAGAAGGCGACCGAGTACGTCGGGCTGCGCACGGCGGGGCGCTTCGACGAGGCGCGGGCGATGTCGGCCGGGCTGTGGGCGGCCCTCGGCGGCGACCCGCGCGAGCACATCGAGACGGCGGCCCGCCGCCAGTACGAGCGGATCTTCTCGGCCATGCCGACGCCGGCCTACCTCACGTACGGCAACGTGGACCTGCCGCGCCTGGGGACCGACCACCTGCGCCCGGGGCAGCGGGTCCTGGACGGGGAGGTCGTGGAGATCGGCGGGCTGCGGTTCGGGTTCGTCGGCGGCGGCCTGCGCACGCGGTACCGCACGCCGAACGAGATCGACGACGAGGAGTTCGCGCGCAAGGTCGAGGCCGTCGGCGAGGTGGACGTGCTGTGCTGCCACATCCCGCCGGCCATCCCCGAGCTGCTCTACGACGTGGTCGCCCGGCGGTTCGAACGGGGGAGCGAGGCCACGCTGGAGGCGATCAGGAGGACGCAGCCGCGGTTCGCGCTGTTCGGCCACGTGCACCAGCCGCTCGCCGGGCGCGCCCGGGTCGGCCGTACGGAGTGCGTCAACGTCGGCCACTTCCGCGGCCGCGGCACGCCGTTCGCCTTGGAATGGTGAAGTACGGTTGGCCACATGGCTGATCGCACTTCGTCGAGCATCACGATCGGCGCCGGCCGGTCGACAATCATGGCCGTCATCGCCGACTTCCCCGCGTACCCGCAGTGGGCGGGCCAGGTGAAGGCGGCGGAGGTGCTGGAGACGGACGAGGACGGCCGTGCCACCCGGGTCCGTTTCGTTCTCGACGCGGGTGTGATCAGCGACGAGTACGTCCTCGGCTACGACTGGGACGACGACGCGGGCGTGAGCTGGCGGATCGTCGACGCCGGCCGGATGGTCTCGGGCCTGACCGGCAGCTACCGCCTGACCGGGAACGGCGGCGGCACCGAGGTCACCTACGACCTCGCCGTGGACCTGAAGGTCCCCATGATCGGCATGATCAAGCGCAAGGCCGAGAAGGTCATCGTCGACACCGCGCTGAAGGGGCTCAAGCGGCGCGTCGAGGGCCGATGAGGGTCCTCCTCTTCACGGGGAAGGGCGGGGTCGGCAAGACCACCGTGGCCGCCGCGACCGCCACGCTCGCCGCCGGTCGCGGGCTCAAGACGCTGGTGGTCTCCACCGACACCGCGCACTCGCTCGCCGACGCGCTGGGCGTGCCGCCCTCGGACGCCCCGGTCGAGGCCGCGCCCGGCCTGCACCTGCAGCAGGTGGACACCCAGAGGTCGCTGGAGCGGCACTGGGGCGGGTTACGCGACTACGCCCGGGAGGTGCTGGCGGAGCTCGGCCTCGACGAGGTCACCTCCGAGGAGATCACGGTCCTGCCCGGCGCCGAGGAGGTCATCGCGCTGCTCGAACTGCGCGAGCAGGCCCGCTCCGGACGGTGGGACGTGATCGTCGTCGACTGCGCGCCGACGGCCGAGACGCTGCGCCTGCTCGCCCTGCCCGAGGCGCTCGACTGGCACGTCAACCGGCTGCTCCCGGCGGGCCGGCGGCTGCTCGGGGCGCTGTCGCCGGTCATCCGGCACGTCGCGAAGGTGAGCGTGCCCCAGGGCGAGGTCATCTCGGCGGGCGAGCGGCTGCACCGGGGCCTGCTGGAGGTGCGGGCGCTGCTCGCCGGCGACGACGCGTCCGTGCGGCTCGTCCTCACGCCCGAGGCCGTGGTCGTCGCCGAGGCCCGCCGCACGCTCACCTCCCTCAGCCTGTACGGCTACCGCGTCGACGCGGTGATCGCCAACCGGGTCTTCCCGGCCGAGGGCGCCGACGAGTGGCGGCGCCGGTGGGTGGAGGCCCAGGCCAGGCAGCTCGCCGGCGTGCACGAGTCGTTCGCGCCGCTGCCCGTCCTGACCGTTCCCTATCTTCCGGGCGAGCCCGTCGGCACCGACGCGCTCGCGCGGGTCGGCGAGGAGCTCTACCGGGACCGCGACCCGTTCGCGCGCCCGGACGTGGAGCCCCCGCTGCGGATCTCCGGCGACGAGCTGTCGCTCCGCCTGCCGCTCGCCGACCGCGACGACCTCGACCTCGCCCGCAAGGGCGACGAGCTCATCGTCACCGCCGGTTCGCACCGGCGCGTCATCGCCCTGCCCGCGGCCCTGGCCAGACGGGAGATCTCCTCGGCCGCGCTCCGGGACGGCCGGCTCCGGGTACGGTTCGAGGCAGGAGGGGCGAGATGACGGATTCGAACGACAGCACCGCCCGCCGTCAGGACCCGGTCGGGTCCGCGGCGGAAGAGGCGATGAAGCTGCTTGACGCCGTGCAGCGGCGGATGGGCCGCGAGTTCGGCAAGGGCCTGGTGAAGGGCGGCGTGAGCGGCATCGGGTCCGCGTTCGGCGGCGCGAGCGGCATCGGGTCTGCCTTCGGCGGCGCGGGCGGCGGGGCGGGCCGGTCCGGCGACGTGTGGAGCGAGGCCGTGTCGGAGGACCACGACGAGTACGTCTGCCGTGCCTGCCCGGTGTGCCGGGTGATCGCCGCGCGCCGGGAGGCCGGCGGGGACGTCACGGGCCACCTGATCGCGGCCGGCGGTGAACTTTTCGCGGCGTTCCGGGAGGCGGTCGACGCCCTGCAGCGTCCCCCGTCGCCGTCCCAGTCATCGTCCCAGTCACGGCCTGACGGGGAGCGGCGGTCCGGCGAGTCCGCGGTGGAGCACATCGATCTGGCGTGACAGGGCTGTTAACGGGACGCGTCGGCGGAATTGCCACAACCCTGCGCGATCGGCTTCAATCAGCGCGGCGTAGCGGATCGGGCGGAAGGACGACAGCATGGCGCTGACCATCGGCGTGGACGTCGGCGGCACCAAGATCGCGTTCGGGGTCGTGGACGAGAACGGCGGCATCCTGGAACGCGGCCTGCGGCACAGCCCCGCGGGCGACCCCGAGAAGATGGCGCTCACGATCGCCGATGTGGTGAACGAGCTCGCGGCGCGGCACGAGGTCGAGGCGGTGGGCATCGGCGCGGCGGGGTTCGTCGACGAGACCCGGTCGGTGATCCGGTTCGCCCCCAACCTGGCCTGGCGGGAGGAGCCGCTGCGCAAGAAGGTCGGCGAGCTGGTCGGCCTGCCGGTCGTCGTGGAGAACGACGCGAACGCCATGGCCTGGGGCGAATACCGCTTCGGCGCGGGCCGGGGCGAGAGCCACGTCGTGTGCGTGACCGTGGGCACGGGCATCGGCGGGGGCATCGTGCTCGGCGGCGACCTCTACCGCGGCCGGTGGGGGATGGGCGCCGAGCTCGGCCACATGCAGACGGTGCCCGGCGGACGCCCCTGCGGCTGCGGCAACGACGGATGCTGGGAGCGGTACGCCAGCGGCAGCTCGCTGCTGGCGGACGCCAAGGCGAACGCGGAGGCCGACCCCGCCGCCGCCACCCACCTGCTGCGGCTCGGCGGCTCGGTCGAGGGCATCCGGGGCGAGCACGTGACCGAGGCGGCACGACTGGGCGACCGCGCGGCGCTGGACGCGTTCGAGTCGCTCGCCGACTGGCTCGCGCAGGGCCTCGCGGACCTGGCCGCGATCCTCGACCCCGGGTGCTTCATCCTCGGCGGGGGCGTCTCCGGCGCCGCCGACCTGTTTGCCGGCCGGGTCCGCGACGAGTTCGCCGCGCGGCTGACCGGCCGGGGCCACCGTCCGCTCGCCGACATCCGGGTGGCCGAGATGGGCCCGTCCGCCGGCCTGGTGGGGGCCGGTGACCTCGCCAGGCTCCGCTGAGGACGTGCCGGAGGACGCGGCCGGGAGCGTGCTGCGAGTCGCGACCTACAACGTCCGCGGGCTGAAGGACGACCGGAGGGCGCTGGCCCGGGTGATCAGGGCCCTCCGGCCGGACGTGCTGTGCCTGCAGGAGGTGCCGCGCCTGCCGGTGCGGCGGCACGGGCGGCCCGTATTCAGCCGCGCCGTCCCGGTCTCCCTGACCGCCCTCGCCCGCGCCGCCGGGCTGTCGGTGGCCGCCGGAGGCCGGCTGAACGGGACCGCCGTCCTCACCTCCCCGGCCGTACGGCTGCTGCGGGGCGAGGGGCGGCGCCTGCGGTGGTTCACCGGTCTCGAACGGCGCGCGGTCGCCGTGGCGGTCGTGGAGAAGGGCCGGGACAGGTACGCCGTGTGCTCGGCCCACCTCGACCTCCTGGCCGGGGCGCGGCTGAGCCACGCCGCCGAGATCGTGCCGATCCTGGAGGGCGCCGCCCGGGAGTTCGGGGCCGCGCCCGTGCTGGCGGGCGACCTCAACGAGCCTCCCGGCGCCCCGGTCTGGCGCCTCCTCGGGGCACGGTACGCCGACTGCTTCGCCGCCGCGCCTGACGCCGGAGGTTCCCGTACGGCCGCCGGCGCGGCTGAGGGCGCCGGGGAAGGCGGGCGCGGCGCGACGTTCCCGGCCCGCGGCCCACGGGTGCGCATCGACGCGATCTTCGCGGGGCCGGGCCTGACCGTCCTCTCGTGCGGAGGGGCAGACGTGCCTCCCGGTGACCTGACCGCCGCCAGTGACCACCGGCCGGTCGTCGCCGAGATCGCGTCCGGGCATCACGTGGGGCATCACATGGGGCGTCGCTGAGGGCCCGGATTCGCGACCTGTGCGACGGAGAGGGCGCCGTTCCCCTTACGATCGTTGCCATGACCCGACGCCGCATCCGGCGTGCGGTGCCGTTGTGTGTGCTGTCCGCCGGTCTGCTGGCCGGCCTCCTCCCGTGCGCCACATCGGTCGCGCACGCGCAGACAGGCCCCGAACAGACAGGCCCCGAACAGGCAGGGCACGCACAGACAGGGACCGGCCCCGCCCGGCCGGAGCGAGGCCCGTCGGGAGACGAGGTCGCCCAGGGCCCCGGGCTCCCCACGGGGCATCTCAGGACCGACGCCTCGCTGTCCGACGTCGCCGGCCTCTCGGCCGAGGACGTCTGGGCGGTGGGCCAGCAGGAGGCCTGGGACTTCTGGCGCAACCGGGGAGTCATCACCCACTGGGACGGCTCCTCCTGGGGTGAGGTGCCGATCAGGGGCGACGCCACGGGCGCCGGGCACCTGCGGTCGGTCGCCGCCGCCTCCGCGGGGGAGGTCTGGGCGGTGGGCGACGGGCACGACGGCCTGCCGTACCTCGCGAAGGGGTCGATCGACGGCTTCGACCGGGTCAGCGTGCCGCGGCTGCGCACGGGTGACTGGCTCGGCGGGATCGCCGCGTCCTCCGGCCGGGTGGCCGCCGTCGGCAGCCGCGACGGCCAGGTGTTCCTGCTGAGCAGCGGCGGCGCCGGCAAGGGGACCGTCTGGAAGACCGGTCAGGGGCCCGGCGGAGCCCTGTACGGCGTGGCCCTGGCGGGCAAATCGGACGGCTGGGCGGTGGGCGACTCGGGCGACGGCCCCCTGGCGATGCGCCTGGCCGGCGGCGGATGGAAGCGGGCCGACCTGCCGCGAATCAAGGGCGGCTTCCTGCGGGACGTCTACGCGGAGAGCCGCAAGCGGGCGGTCGCGATCGGCGGCGTCTACCGGGACGGGAAGATCTCCCCGCTGGTCCTCGACTGGGACGGCAGGCGCTGGAAGCGGGCGAAGCCGCCGGAGCGGCACGCCGAGCTGTACGGCGTGACCGGCGACGGCGAGGGCGTGTTCTGGATCTCCGGCTACGACCCCGCCCGCCCGGCGGAGGGGTTCCTGCTCCGCTACGACGGGGAGCGCTGGACCAGGCTGCGCGGCCAGACGTCCGGCGCGGACCGCAAGGTGCGGTTGCAGGCGGTCACCCACGTCGGCGAGCTGACCATGGCCGTCGGCCACATGCTGGACGGCACGGACGGCAAGGAGCGCTACACCGACCTCGTCGAGCGGTTCGGCCCGCCGCACGCACTCGCCGCCCGGTAGGGCGCGACGTGGCAGGGGCAGGGGTCAGACGACCGCGCCGTCGTCCCAGCCGGAGTCGGTGGGCGGGCCGTCGCCCATCCGCACGACGAGGACCACGAACCCGGCGATGAAGGCCGCCACGGCGGCGAACACGATCCAGCCGTCCCTGGGCCAGTCGAGCAGGGCGGCCAGCAGCAGATAGGCGGGGCCGCCGAACAGCGCGAGCCACGACGCCCGCGTGATCGCGTCGGCCTGGGGGAGCGGCGGCGGGGGCGGCGGGACGTAGTGGTCGTCGTCCTCGCTCACCGCGACGGGGGCCGTCCGGCCGTCCGCCTCGTCCGGGCCCTCGCCGGCGTCGTCGTCCCGGGCGGTGTCCCGGGCGGTGTCCCGGGCGCCGTCGCGGTCGTCGTCGGCGCCGTCATGGGCACCGGCGGAGCCGTTGGCGGCGCCGGGGCGGGGCTCCTCGGTCACGTTCTCGCGATCAGGCCATGGCTGATCGGCCGAGGCGTCCTCGGCTTTTTCATTGAACGAGGCGACGATCTGGCGCCAGACCTCGTCCTCGTCACTTTGCGGTGTCACGTCGATCCCTGGTCACAGGTCCTTCGTCAAGGGTACCGAGGCGTGGGAGCGGATGAACTCCAGGCTCCCCTCGAAGATCGCGGGCGCGTCGTTGTCCAGGGTGGCGACGTGATAGCTGTCCGTCAGCTCCCTGACCTCCAGATTGTCCCCCAGCCTCGCCCGGAGGAACGCCACGCTCGCCGGCTTCACCACGTGGTCGTCCCTGCTGTGGAACACCAGCAGCGGCTGCGTCACCTCGCCGATGTCCCGCTGGACCAGCTTCCACAGCCGGGGGAGCGTGGCCGCGGCACGCACCGGGGTGCGCGCGTAGCCGAGCTCCGTCATGCCCTCCTTCTTGATGTCGCCCGCCACGCCGGGGACCGAGGGCACCACGTACTTCAGCGCCGGGGCGAACCGCAGCAGCGGCGCGTCGCCGACCACGGAGGGGTTGACCACCACGACCCCGCGTACGGCGTCGCCGTGGACCTCGGCCAGGCGCAGGGCCATGCAGCCGCCGAGGGACAGCCCCGCCACGAACACCTCCGAGCACCGGCCGCGCAGGTCGGCGAACGCCTTGCCCAGCTCGGCGTACCAGTCCTCCCAGCGCGTGCGGCTCATCTCCTGCCAGCTCGTGCCGTGGCCGGGCAGGCGCGGCAGCGAGACCGTCAGCCCGGCCCGGGCCAGGTGCTCGCCCCACGGCCGGAGGGACTGCGGCGAGCCGGTGAACCCGTGGCAGAGCAGGACGCCGATCTCGCCGCCGTCGTGGTGGTACGGCTCCGCACCGGGCAGCACTGGCATGGGAGACCTCCGTCGGACGGCGGCGTGTTCCGCCCGATACTCGCACGTTGGTCAGCGTTAGTGCGAGAGGGCTGGGCGTGCGAAGATGACTTCACATCTGAGCCGAGGGAGTCCGCGTGTTGTACTGGGTGGTGAAGGCCATCCTCTGGCCGCTCCTCCACTTCGTGTTCCGCCCCTGGGCGGAGGGCGTGGAGAACGTCCCGAAGGAGGGCCCGGTCATCCTGGCCGGCAACCACCTGTCGTTCGCCGACCACTTCTTCGGCGCCGGGTTCCTGCCCCGCAAGGTCATCTCCCTCGGCAAGGCGGAGTACTTCACCGGCAGCGGGATCAAGGGCCTCGTGAGCCGCGCCTTCTTCTCGGCCGTCGGCACCGTGCCGATCGACCGCTCGGGCGGCAAGGCGAGCGAGGCGGCGCTGCGCACCGGCCTGCGCATCCTCAAGGAGGGCAAGGTCCTCGGCATCTACCCCGAGGGCACCCGGTCGCCCGACGGCCGCCTCTACAAGGGGAAGACGGGCGTGGCGCGGCTCGCGCTGGAGTCCCGGGCGCCGGTGATCCCGTGGGCCATGGTCAACACGTTCGAGATGATGCCCCCCGGCCGGCCCGTGCCCAGGTTCGGCATCCGTCCCGGTGTCCGGTACGGCAAGCCGCTCGACTTCTCCCGCTACTACGGCATGGAGAACGACCGCCTGGTGCTCCGCGCCGTCACCGACGAGATCATGTACGCGCTGATGGAGCTGTCGGGCCAGGAGTACGTCGACAAGTACGCGGCGGCGGCCAAGACGGAAATGACCCGGGCGGCCCGCGAGAATTCCTAATACTTCCGGACTGGACGGGTAACGTGGCGATGTCCGCCGCGCACGTGATCCACGTTCAGATCGGAAGGCGCATGCCCGAGCCAGCACACAGGTGCCGCACGTCGACGTCGCCCGCCGTGTCACGGAGGCGCGCGGCATGAGCGTCCGCGAGGAGCAGCAGGCCGCGCCGGGATACCTGCCCCACCGCCAGATCCTGATCGTCCTGTCCGGGGTCGCCGCCGGGATGCTGCTGGCCGCGCTCGACCAGAGCATCGTCGGCACGGCCCTGCCGCGCATCGTCAGCGAGCTCGGCGGCCTCGACAAGCTCTCCTGGGTGGTCACGGCCTACCTGCTCACCTCGACCGCGGCGACCCCGCTGTGGGGCAAGATCTCCGACCTGTACGGCAGGCGGGTGATCTTCCAGACCGCGATCGGCATCTTCCTGCTCGGCTCGGTCCTGGCCGGGCTGAGCCAGGACATCGGCCAGCTCATCGCGTTCCGCGCGCTGCAGGGCCTCGGCGGCGGCGGGCTGATGTCGCTGGCCTTCAGCATCATCGGCGACGTGATCCCGCCGCGTGAACGCGGGCGCTACCAGGGATACTTCGGTGCCGTCTGGGGCACCTCCAGCGTGGCCGGGCCGCTGCTCGGCGGGTTCTTCACCGACGGCCCGGGCTGGCGGTGGATCTTCTGGATCAACCTGCCGATTGGGGTGATCTCGCTCGTCGTGACCTCGGTGGCGCTGAAGATGCCCACCGTGCGCCGCAGCCACCGAATCGACTACCTCGGCGCGACGCTGATCGTGGCCGCCGTGTCGTGTTTCCTGCTCTACCTCGACTGGGCGGGCAACAAGCTCGGCTGGACGGCTCCCGGCGCGCTGGCCCTGCTCGCCGCGTTCGTGGCGTTCACGGCCCTGTTCGTGCTGGTGGAGCTGCGGGCGCCCGAGCCGATCCTGCCGATGCGCCTGTTCCGCAACGGGATCTTCAGCGTGGGCAACGGCTTCAACTTCCTCGCGGGACTCGCGATGTTCGGCGGCATGATCTTCCTGCCGGTCTACCTGCAGGCGGTGCAGGGCATGTCGCCGACCGTGTCGGGCCTGGCCCTGCTGCCCGCGGTGGTCGGCATCTTCTCCACGTCGATCACCTCGGGCCAGCTGATGAGCCGCACCGGCCGCTACAAGATCTTCCCGATCCTCGGCGCGGCGGTCCTCCTGGTGGCCCTGTGGCTGCTGTCCACGATCCGGGTGGACACGCCGTACTGGCAGGTGGCGATCTACGCCTACTTCTTCGGCGCCGGGCTCGGGTTCACCATGCAGACGGTCGTCACCGCGATCCAGAACGCGGTGGAGCGGGCCGACATGGGCGTGGCGACCAGTTCGGCGACGTTCTTCCGGATGATGGGCGCCGCCATCGGCACGGCGATCATGGGTGCGGTCCTCACCAGCCGGCTCGCCCACCACCTGGCCGCGGAGTTCGGCGGCAGGATGCCTCCGGGGAAGGTGAACGCCGACAACGTGCAGGCGATCCAGCACCTGCCGCAGCCGGTCAAGGACCACGTGCTGGTCGCGTTCACGAACGCGATCGACGACGTGTTCCTCACCAGCCTGCCCTTCGTCGTCGCTGCGCTGGTCGTGGCCCTGTTCCTCAAGGAGATCCCGCTGGCGTCCCGGGGCGGCGAGGGCCAGGCCCAGGCCGGAGCGGCCTGACAGTGCCGGAGTTGAGGCCGGCCTGAGGCCGGAGCGGGCTGACGGCGTCGGGGTTGAGGACGGCCTGAGGTCGGAGCGGGCTCGGGTCCGGGCCGACCTGGAGCCGGGCGGGGCGAATCGTCCGTCGGCGGCTCGTCAGGTGAGGCGGGACCGGATCTCGCGGATGTGGGCGGGAGTGGTGCGGCAGCAGCCGCCCACTGATCTGGCGCCGAGCGAGACCCACCCGGCCGCCGCTTCGCCGAACTCCACGGGGTCGGCGAGGCCGAGCCAGCGGCGGTTCACTGGGTCCCACTTCTCACCCGAGTTCGGATAGACGACGGCGGCCCCGCGCCTGACGAGGTCGGGCACGAACCGGGGCGCCGTGCAGTTCACGCCGACGGCGACCACCTGGGGGAGCCCGGCGAAGATCGCGAGGCACTCCTCGAAGGGCGTCCCGTCGCTGATGTGCTCGCCGTCCCGGCAGGAGAAGGAGATCCAGGCACGCACGGACGGCGTCTCGCGCAGGAGCCGCGCCAGCGCGCGGGCCTCGGCCCGTGAGGGAATCGTCTCGCAGGCCAGCAGGTCGGCCCCGGAGCCGGCGAGGATGCCGAAGCGTTCGCGATGCCACTCGGCCAGGCCGTCCTCGTCCAGGTCGTAGTCGCCCGTGTATTCGGCGCCGTTGGCGAGGTAGGCGCCGTAGGGGCCCACGCTCGCCGCGACCAGCCCGTGCCCGGCCTCGTCCCTCGCCTGCAGGGCCAGCGTCACCGACAGCCGGATGAGGTCGCGGGCCTCCCCCGGCGACAGGCCGTGCCGTACGAACCCGGGGACGCTGGCCTGGTAGCTCGCCGTCGTGGCGACGTCGGCCCCGGCGCGGAAGTAGTCGAGATGCGCGCGGCGGATGACGCCGGGATCGTCGGCCAGGAGCCGTGCCGACCACAGGTCGTCGCTCAGGTCACAGCCGAGGGACTCCAGATGCGTCGCGAGACCGCCGTCGAGGACCATCGGATGCATGTCGGCACCCTACGCGCTTCATATTTGCGAGCCGTCAGGAGGTTCGCCCGAAGCGGACGCCGGTTCTCTGTCGGAACCGCTCGTGGATCTACTACGTTCGCCAGGTATGGGGCTTAAAGAGCTCGTCAATCGGTTGCTGCGCCGCCGGTCTCGCGTCCCCGCAGGTGGACGGGACGATCGGCCCGACACGGGAGGGGTGAGGGAGCCCCGGCGTCCCGTGCCCACCCCGCCGTCCGACGTCATCCGTCTACCCGAACCTTCGTAGGACTTCGCTCACAGCGAACCCTGTGGCCGGGCCCGGCGCTTCCGCCGGTGTCCCGGCCAGAGTCGTCCGTCCTGGGACCGTCCGTCCTGGGACCGTCCGTCCCGGGATCGCCACAGTGGCGACGCGCCTTGGGATCACCGGTGGTGACATACCCCAGGATCGCCGGTGGCGACGCTTTGGGATCGCCGGTGGCGGCGCGCCCCGGGATCGCCGGTGGTGACAGCCCCGGGAACCCAGAGGGCGTCAGGACCGCTTCCAGAAGGGGCGCCTGCCCCCCTTCTCCGCTGCGGCGCCGTGCTTACCCTCGCCGTGACCGGTGCCGTGCTCACCCTTGCCGTGCTCACCCTTGCCGGGGCCGCCGACCAGGGCGGTCAGCAGATCGGCGGTCCGCCGCCAGAGGTCGTCGAGCGAGCTGTCGGCCCACTCGGCTTTGTCGAGGTCGGCCGCCAGCGCGAGGAGATCAGGGTGATCTCCCACCATCTGGGCGACGACCCGCAGGCGGCTGGCGAGATCCGCCAGGTAGCGCCGGCGCTCCCGCTCCGGCAGCGACTCCGCCTGGCCCAGTCGCGCGAGTTCCTCGGTCAGCAGGGGCCGTACGCCGTCGAGGTTCGTCATCGCCGCGGGTGCAGGGCCGCGGCGCGACAGGAAGCCTCCGGCGGACAGGCCCCGGGGCAGCCGCGCCTTACCGCCCATCCCGCCCCGTTCGCCCTGCACCGGAGGCGGGGCGGGGGCGAGGGGTGGGGGCGGCGCGGCGGCGAAGGGCGCGCTCGGCGGGGGAGCGCCGGGGGCGCCGGGAGCCGCCCCGATGGGCGCGTCCGCCGTGCTGCTTGTGACGGCGGCCATCGTGGCCATCATCGGCGCACCGGCCACCATCATCGGCATCGCGGCCGGCATCTCCCACCCGCTCGGCAGCTCGACCGGCTGGAGGACGCGGTGCTCCGGAGCGCCCTCAGCGGTCACATGGGTGTCGACGGCCACGAACGCGGTGAACCGGCACAGCACGCCGAAGCGGAGCGAGAGGTCGACGATCTGCTGCTCCAGGGAGCGGTCACCCACTGCGTACCGGTCTTCCAGCGTGCGCAGATGCGCCCGCGCCCACACGGCCCGCGCCGCGCCGTCCCGCGCGGGACGGCCCTCGACACGCTCCTCCCAGGGACGTCCGTCGGTCGTGCGGCCGTGCACGGTGAGGGCCCCCGCCGGCCGGCCCCGGTAACGCCCGGTCACGACCAGCGGGACCCCCGCGTACAGGGAACCGGCGTGCGTGACGGTGCCGGCCACCAGGTCGACGCCGTCGGCCCGCACGGAGACGTCGGTCACCAGTGGCGAGCCGATCCGCCGGTGGATGTGCTCCATCGCCTCGTCGAGCCGGTCCTCCGACTCGACCAGTTCGCAGCGGCCGGAGCCGAGCAGGGCCAGCCGTCCGAGGAAGCCCGCGTTCACCGCCCTGTCGATGCCCACGGTGTGGACGCGGGCGCCGCCCAGCCGGGAGCCGACGCGTTCGAGGATCTCGTCCTCGTTGCCCACCTGACCGTCGGTGACCAGCACGAGCACACGATCACGCGCGGGCTCGCCGGAAAGGTCGTCGTCGCGCCCGGCCAGCAGGCGCAGGGCCTCCTCAAGAGGAGCGAGCAACTCCGTGCCGCCACGGGCGCCGAGCCCGGCGAGATGCTCGACGGCGCGGTACCGGTTGCGGTCGATCGCCTCCACCATGCCCCCGGGGAACGCGCGCTCGACCACGGAGTCGAACGAGAGCACGGCGAACCGGTCGTGCCGGGTCAGCGTGTCGACGATGCGGGCCGCGGCGCGGCGCGCCGCCACCATCTTCCATCCGGTCATGCTGCCCGAACGGTCGAGCAGCAGGACGACGTCCCGGGGCGCGGACCGTGCCGAGCCCTCCGGCGGAGGAAGGAGGGTGAGCACGAAGGTCCCCTCCGAGGTTCCCGGGGCACCGCCCGCTTCCCCTCCGGCCGCCGCTGCCTCGCGCACCGCTTCGCCTGCCCGCGCCCCCTGGCGGGAGGGTCCGCCGGGGACGCGCTCCGGTACGCCGCCCCTCAGCTCGCCGGGCACATCGCTCGGTGCGTCGTCCGGCAGAGTGTCCGGGACGAGGGCGAGGGACGAGGAGGCGTCGAACGCCAGGCGCAGGATGAAGTCGCGGTCGAGCCGTTCGCCGGGCCGCAGTGTGATCGTGTCGCCCTCCCGCTCGACCTCGTGCAGGCTGGAGCGGACCTCCCGCAGGCCGAGCCCGGCGGAGTCGATGGTCGTTGTGAGTGACAGCCGTACCGGAGACGGGAACCCGGGCAGCAGGACCGGCGGCGAGATGCGGGAGGCGTCGGGCACCGCGTCGGTGTCGGGCGCCACGCCGTCGCCCGCGGCGGGCTCCGACAGGGGAACCCCCGGGATGTAGCGCGGCGCCACGACCAGCGGGAAGCGGAACTCGGCCGCGCCGTCCTCGTAGGGGAGCGGCTGGCTCATCGTGAGCCGGACGACCACGCGCTCCCGGGGGACGATGTTGCCGACCCGGATCGTGAACACGTCGGGCCGGTCCTCCTCGGCGATCGCCGCGCGCTTTCCCTCGGCGAGCGCGCGGTCGTAGTCGGCCCGCGCCTGGCCGCGCTCCTTGAGCACACCGTCGATCACCTGGTCGTCCGCCTCCATGCGGAAGGCGGTGACCGCCGCTCGCGGCGGCAGCGGAAAGACGTACGTCGCCTCAAGCGACACGTCGAACGGGTTGCGGAAGGTCTGGACGACCTCGACACCGGCCACCAGCCCGGTGAGACGGGCGGTGACGTCCACGCTCTCCAGAGGGAGGTTGCCCTTCTCGGTCTCGAGCGCGCCGAGCCCGGCGTGCGGCACCGGCCGGCACTCCTCCGGCCGCAGAGGTGTGATGGGAACGGTCATGGAGTCATCCCCTTGCGTGTGTCGGAATCCGGTGAATTCCAGGTCGTCGTGGTCTCGGCGTCCTCGAAGGGCCCGGCCAGGCCGAGCGCGCCGAGCGCCGCGAGGAGCGGGGCGGCGGCCCGGCGCAGCGTGGCCGTCTCGTCGCCGCCCGGCATCCGGTGGGCCGATTCGAGCAGGACCGTCACCCCGGGCGCGAGCCGGACGCCGAACAGGACGTCTCCCGGAAGGCCCCTCGATGGTTCGCCGGTGGCAGTCGTCGTGACGGTGTGGAGGTCCGGCGTGCCGGACCAGCCGGGCGCGGTGCCGGGACGCGGTGCCGGGACGGGATCACCTTGTCCGGCGTCCGCGGGACCGGCGCCCGCCGGATCGAAGTGGGTGGAGCCGGCCGGCCGGGCCCAGAACCGCTTCCGGTCCGTCGGCCGTGCCACGTCGGGGACCGTGGTGGCCGAGGACCGCTCCGGCTCTGCCGCTCCCGGTTCGGTCGTTCCCGGTTCGGACGGTTCGGCGAGGGTGTGATCAGAGCCGGCCTGCGGTTGGGGCACCTCGGCGAGCCCGGCGATCCGCTGGAGCATGGCGTCGGTCGCGCCCGCCAGTTCGGCCTGGATGGCGGCGATGGACAGCCCCTCCGCCTGGCGGCGCTTGACGGCCACGAGCTGGAGCAGGTGGCGGTGGTCGTAGAGGGCGAGCCTGCCGCGCCGGGCGGCGGGCGGGTCGATCAGGCCGATCGTCGTGTACCAGCGGATGAGCCGTTCGTTGGGCACCTCGCGGACCCGTCCGTTGACGCGCGGCTCGGATCCGAGCAGGTCCGCCGCCCGCTCCGCCAGCTCAACGATCGTCCAGGTCCCGCTCATGCCTCCACGATGACACTGTCACGATGACACTGTCAATGTCGCACCCTGCTTCGTGTGGCGGCGAGAGGGGTTCTCGGAGCGTTCGCCTCGATGGGAGATGTCCATTCCCTCGTCGTTCACGCGTTGCCGATCCACTGGGCGTCCACGTGTGCGCACCCGCCGTCCGGGAGAGAACGACCCGGTCGGATGCGATCCAGGCGGGGTAGGGAAAGCGGGCGGCGTCAGGCGGCACGGTCACGAGCCGCTCAGGGGGCCCCGGGCGGCGCCCGGGCGGGGCAGCGTGAGAAGGCGTGCGTCCGTCCCCGCGGACCGCAGGTGAAGCGACACCGCCCGTCAGGGCGGGCCGAAGTAGACCAGATGCATGACCGAAGGCATGACCAGGGGCAGGTCGGGAAGGCGGGTCAGCGGTGCGGGGTACTTCCTTGTCGGCGGCCGTGTCGGCGTTGCCGGGATCGCTCTGGCGTACGGCGTCCCCTCATGGAGGCGAGCCGTACGGGCCCGGCGAGAACGAGCCTCCCGAGCGGATCGATGCGGCCGGCCTGTTGACGCGGCACATGTCGAGTAGCCTGCCGCCGGGGTTCACCGGCCGGATCGTGGCGTCGTCGGGGGAGCGTACCGGTGGGGTGGTGTGGCACGCCGCGCCCGACGGGGGCGGATGTTTCCCGGACGGCGACGGCTGGATCTACGTGTCCAACTGCGCGCTGCCGCTGCTCGGCGGTGTCACCGCACTGCGCTTCGCGCCGGACGGGAGCCTGCGCAACGGCTACCGGGTGCTGTCCGGTGCGGACCGGAACGGGGCCGGCGCCGCGACCCCGTGGGGCACCTGGCTGTCGGGCGAGCGGACGCCGCACGGCACGGTCTTCGAATGCGACCCGTACGGCCTGCGCGCTCCGATGCCCCGGCTCGCGATGGGCCTGTTCACCCACGGGGGCATGGTCTGCGACCCCGACCGGGGGTTCGTCTACCTCACCGAGGAGGAGCCGGACGGGTGCCTGTACCGGTTCCGCCCCGACGACTGGGGCGACCTCACCACCGGCGTCCTCGACGTGATGACCGGCGCTTCCGGTGAGGCCCTGGAGTGGGAGCCGGTGCCGTCCCCGGCCGCGTCCCGCGCGCCCGTACGTGACCAGGTGAAGGGAGCACGGCGGTTCGCGGGCGGCGGTGCCTGCCACTACCACGACGGCGTGTTGCGGTTCGTCAGCGAGGGCGACGGCCGCGTATGGGCCTACGACGCCAGGTCCGAGCGCCTTCATGTTCTCCACGCCCGCAGCACCTCCAGCACCCCTGGCGGCCCCGGCGCCCCTGACCTCGCCGGCGCCCCTGGCACTCCTGCCGGTCTCAGCACGCTCGGTGCCGGGAACGCCCCCGGCGCTTCTCCCACGCCCGGCACTCTCGGCACCCCCACTCAGCCGCGCGGCGTGGGCTCCGCGACGGCCGGAGGCGGCGACGACGAGGAGGTCGTCCTCGTCGCGGAGGGCCGGGTGGTGCCGTTCCTGCGGATGCCGGACGGCTGGACGGTCACGGGTCCGTCCATGTCCCCGGCGGGCGACAGGCTCTACTTCTCCTGCCGCCCGCCCGCCGAGGGGTCCGGCGCGGTGCCGGTGACCGTCGAGATCACCGGGCCGTTCGAGGACCTCGTACGCGCCTGAGCCCGCCAGGGGCCGGCGGCTCAGTCAGAGGTCGCGGGTCCAGATCTCCTCGGTGATGGGGATGCCCGACTCCTCGCCGGGATAGCTGTCGGCCAGGGTGAACCCGGCCGCCTGGTAGATCCGGCGGGCGCTGACCAGCACGTCCCGGGTCAGGAGGTTGATCCTTTGGTATCCGGCCGCGGCGGCGAAGCGCAGGCACTCCTCGACCAGCCGTCCGCCGATCCCCATGCCCCGGGCGGACGGCTCGACCAGCAGCAGGCGCAGCCGCGCCGTGGTCTCGTCCTCGCGCGCGCAGAAGACGCACCCCGCGGGCTCGCCCGCGACCTCGGCGATCCAGCCCGCCTCCCGCCGGGGATCGTGATCGTCCACGTAGGCGGCGAGGATCCTGACGACGTACGCCTCGAACGACACGCCCCAGCCGTACTCCTCGCTGTAGAGGGCCCCGTGCCGCTGCACGACCCAGCCGAGGTCGCCCGGCCGCGGGGGCCGGATCACGTACGGCTCGCGCGTCGCGGCCGGCGGCTCCAGCAGGCGCCTGACCGTGTCCATCGCGGAGACGAGCCGGCGGCGTTCGGGGTCGGCGAGCTTCTCGACCAGGGCCTCGATCTCGACGGCCGAGCGCCGGTCGATCATGGCGAAGGTCTCCCGGCCCTTCGGGGTGAGCCGTACGACCTGGCGGCGGGCGTCCTCCGGCGACTTCTCGCGGGAGACGAGCCCGTCGGTCTCGAACCTCGACAGGATCCGGCTGAGATAACCGGCGTCGAGGCCGAGCATGCCCCTGATGTCCGCCGCGTCGGCCGCCCGCTCCCGGGTGCCCAGTTCGAACAGCACCCGCGCCTCCGTCAGCGAGTAGGGGGTGTCGTGCATCCCGGCGCCGAGCACGCCGATGACGGAGGTGTAGAAGCGGTTGAACGCACGGACTTGCGGCACTATATCCATTTTTGGTTGCCCGTCTCAAGGAAATACTTGACTCAGTCAAAGATAGAGCCGCCGCGTACGGTTGGGAAGACGGGTCTCCCGGCGGGTGCGGTCTCGCCGTGCGAGACTGTTTTGGTCGTGGTCGGCCGGGTGGCGTAGCCTCTCTTGTTGGTCTAGACCATTGTCGCGAGGCTTGGGCAGAATGCGGTGCGGTGAGCACCGGGGTCTGCGTCGGGCCCGGCCGCGCCATTCCGCGTATCCAAGATGGAGGAATACCCGTCATGCGTATTGGAGTCCTGACCGGCGGCGGCGACTGCCCCGGTCTGAACGCGGTGATCCGCGCCGTCGTCCGCAAGGGGATCGGCGTGTACGGGCACGAGTTCGTCGGATTCCGCGACGGCTGGCGTGGGCCCCTTGAGGGCGACACCATGCCGCTCGACATCCAGGCCGTCCGCGGGATCCTGCCGCGTGGCGGCACGATCCTCGGGTCCTCCCGCACCAACCCGATCAAGATCGAGGGCGGTGTCGAGCGGATCAAGGAGAACCTGGCCGCGCAGGGCGTCGACGCGCTCATCGCGATCGGCGGCGAGGACACCCTCGGCGTCGCCAAGCAGCTGTTCGACCGTGACGTCAAGGTCGTCGGCGTGCCCAAGACGATCGACAACGACCTCAACGCGACCGACTACACCTTCGGCTTCGACACCGCGGTGAACATCGCGATGGAGGCCATCGACCGGCTCCACACCACCGCCGAGTCCCACCACCGCGCGCTGATCTGCGAGGTCATGGGCCGCCACGCGGGCTGGATCGCGCTGCACGCGGGCATGGCCGCCGGCGCCAACGTGATCCTCATCCCGGAGAAGCCGTTCGACATCGACAAGGTCTGCTCCTACGTCGAGTCGCGGTTCAAGACCCGCTACTCGCCGATCATCGTCGTCGCCGAGGGCGCCCACCCCATGGAGGGCCAGATGGCGCTCCAGGCCGGCGAGCTCGACGCGTTCGGCCACGTGCGTCTCGGCGGCATCGGCGAGCTCCTGGCCAAGGAGATCGAGAAGCGCACCGGCAAGGAGGCCCGCACCACGGTCCTCGGCCACATCCAGCGCGGCGGCACTCCGACCGCCTACGACCGGGTGCTCGCGACCCGCTTCGGCCTCGGTGCGATCGACGCCGTGCACGACGGCGACTTCGGCAAGATGGTCGCGCTGCGCGGCACCGACATCGTCCGCGCCGGGCTCGACGAGGCGACCTCCGAGCTCAAGACGGTCCCCGCCTCCCGCTACTCGGAGGCCGAGGTCTTCTTCGGCTGATCCCACCGATCGGCCGGCCCGCCGATCCGCGACGGCCCGCTCCGGCGGTCGTCCACCGTCCGTCCGTACGGCTCCCGCGTCGCTGCGCGGGAGCCGTACGCATGAGAGGCCGGAACCCGCCGGATCGCCGGCCGGGATCGCCCAGTATGTGAGCGGAGGGGCCGGTCCTCCCGGCTCAGTCACGAGAGGGCGCCGCGCGATGGGCATCGAGGGACCGTTCTGGCGGGCGATCGCGGTCTACCGCGTCGCGTCGCTCGCGTACGCGGTGCTGTTCGTGCTGGGGGCGGGAGGGTACGCGCGTCCGGTCGTGTCCTGGTCGGTCATCGGGGTGATGGCCGTCTGGACGGCCGCCACGCTCGCCCTGTATCCCGCCGCCCGGCGCGTGCCGCTGCTGGCCGCCGACCTGCTCGTCACGGTCGCCTGCCTGCTGGCCACGCCGTACGCGCAGGGCCCCGCCGACGCGGCGGCCGGGGTGATGCCGCTGACGGCGACCTGGGTGGCCGGGCCGGTCCTCGCGTACGGCGTGGCCGGAGGACGCCGCGCGGGCGCGGCCGCCGCCGCGGTCGTGTCGGCGGCCGACCTGTGGCTGCGCAGCGGGAGCGGGGTCGAGCTCGCCTCGCTGCAGGTGAACGGCGCGGTGCTGCTGTTCCTGGCCGGAGTGGTCGTCGGGCACGTCGCCCGGCTCGCGCGGGAGGCGGAGGAGCGCATGCGGCGCGCCGTGCTGATGGAGGCCGCGGGCCGGGAGCGGGAGCGCCTGGCGCGCGGCATCCACGATTCGGTGCTCCAGGTGCTCGCCCTCGTGCAGCGCCGGGGTGCGGAGATCGGCGGCGAGGCGGCCGAGCTCGGCAGGCTCGCGGGGGAGCAGGAGGCGGCGCTGCGGGCGCTGGTGCAGGCCCCGCCCATCACGCGGGCGCCGGATCTCGCCCCCACTGGCCTGCGCGGACGCCTGCGACCGGCGTTCGCGGCGCGCGGGACGCGTGCGGAGCGCCGCCCCGGCCGGCTCCGTCGCCCCGGCCGGCTCCGTCGCCCCGGCCTGCCCAGCCGCCCGGGCGCGGAGTCCGGGGCCGAGGCCGAGCCGTACGCCGACCTGCGCGACCTGCTGCGGCCGTACGGCACGGCCCGGGTGACCGTGTCCGCGCCCGCGACGCCGCTGCCGCTGCCCGCCGCGACCGCCCGGGAGATGGCGGCGGCCGTCGGGGCGGCCCTCGACAACGTCGTACGGCACTGCCCGGAGGGCACCCGGGCGTGGATACTCGCGGAGGAGGACGACGACGCGGTGGTCGTCACCATCCGCGACGACGGGCCGGGCATCCCCGACGGGCGGCTGGAGCAGGCGGCCCGCGAGGGACGCATGGGCGTCGCCCGCTCGATCCGGGGACGCGTGACCGACCTCGGCGGCACGGCGGCCATCACCTCCTCGCCGTCGGGGACGGAGATCGAGCTGTCCGTCCCGGCGGGGGAGTGAGGGCGATCTCGGTCCCCGGGCGGAGGGAGCGGGCGGCCGGGACGGGCCTGGACCTGGTGAGGGCGGAGCGTGCGTCCTGGCGGGAACGGTCGCTGGACGCGGGCCGGGCGGAGCGTGCGGGCGGGCGTGAAGGGCGGCGGACAGGCCGTGGACGTGGTGAGGGCGGAGGAAGGCCGTGGAGCAGGGCGTGAGTGTGGCCGGAGGCGAGGGGGCCGGGCGGCCCCCGGTGCGGGTCATGGTGGTCGACGATCACCCGATGTGGCGGGAGGCGGTCGCCCGCGACCTGACCGAGGCCGGATACGAGGTGGTCGCCGAGACGGGCGAGGGCCGGCAGGCGCTGCGGGTGGCGGCGGCGGTCCGGCCGGAGGTGGTGGTGCTCGACCTGCGCCTGCCCGACCTGCCGGGCGTGGAGGTGGCCCGCGGCCTGGGCGCGTCGTCGGCGCCGCCGCGCGTGCTCGTCCTGTCGGCCAGCGCGGAGGAGGCCGACGTGCTGGAGGCGGTCAAGGCGGGCGCCTCCGGATATCTGGTGAAGTCGGCCGGCCGGGAGGAGTTCCTCGACGCGGTCCGGCGGACCGCCGAGGGCGACGCGGTGTTCACCCCCGGCCTGGCCGGGCTCGTCCTGGGGGAGTACCGCAGGCTCGCGCACCGGCAGCCCGGCGCCCAGGAGGAGGATCAGGAGGACGGCCCCCGGCTGACCGAGCGGGAGACAGAGGTGCTGCGCATGGTCGCCAAGGGCCTGTCGTACCGGCAGATCGCCGAGCGCCTGGTGCTGTCGCACCGCACGGTGCAGAACCACGTGCAGAACACGCTGAGCAAGCTCCAGCTTCACAACCGGGTCGAGCTGGTCCGCTACGCCATCGAGAAGGGCCTGGCCGACCTCGACTGAGGGAGTGCGCCGCTCGGCGGCGGCGTTACAGTGGGAAGCCCCCACGTGGGCGACGCGTTGTCTTCCAGCAGCGAACCCTTCCCCGGCCGCGCCTCACCCCGGCGCCGCGGCCGTCCCTGTCCGTCCGGAGGTTTCCACCCATGACCATGACCGCCCTGGGAGAGCCCTGTGTGCTGCTCAAGTTAGGCGAGGTGGTCCTGAAAGGCCGGAACCGCGAGATCTTCGAGATGCGCCTGCGGGCCAACATCAAGCACGCGCTCAAGGACCACCGCGTCGACATCCGTCAGCGGCACGGCGTGATCGCCCTGTTCCTGCCGCCCGGCACCGAGGTCGAGGTGGCCGAGGCGGTGGCGGCCCGCGTGTCCGACGTGCCCGGCATCGTGCTGGTCCACCTCGCCTGGCGGGTCCCGAAGGACCCGGACACGATCACCAAGGCCGGCATCGAGCTGATCAGGGACAGCGACGAGGTCGCCCGCCTGGCGCGCTTCGCGGTGCGTTCGCGCCGCCGAGACAAGCGGTTCCCGTTGCGCTCCAACGAGCTCGACCACCTGGTCGGCGGTGCGATCAACGACACCTTCGGCCTGCCGGTGGACCTGAGCCGCCCGGAGCTCACCGTGCACATCGAGGTGGACAAGGACGAGGCGTTCCTGTTCACCGACGGACGGCCGGGCCAGGGCGGGCTGCCGGTCGGCTCCAGCGGGCGGGGGCTCGTGCTGCTGTCCGGAGGCATCGACTCGCCGGTCGCGGCCTACCGGATGATGCGGCGCGGCCTGCGGGTCGACTTCCTGCACTTCTCCGGCATCCCGTTCACCACCTCCGAGTCGATCTACAAGGCGTACGCGCTGGTGCGCAACCTGGACAGGTTCCAGGGCAAGTCGCGGCTGTGGGTGGTGCCGTTCGGCAAGGCGCAGCAGTCGATCAGGAACTCGGGGCAGGACCGGCTCGCGGTGATCGCCCAGCGGCGGCTGATGTTGAAGACGGCTGAGGAGGTCGCCCACCGCATCCACGCCGAGGCGCTGGTCACCGGTGACAGCCTCGGGCAGGTGTCCTCGCAGACCCTCACCAACATCACCGCGCAGGACCACGCCGTGGACATGCCGATCATGCGTCCGCTGATCGGCCTGGACAAGACCGAGATCATGGCCGAGGCGCGCAGGATCGGCACGCTGCAGATCTCCGAACTGCCCGACGAGGACTGCTGCACGCTCCTGTCGTCCCGGCAGGCCGAGACCCGCGCGAAGATCGAGGACCTCAAGCTGATCGAGCGGCGCCTGGACGCCGAGGACCTCGCCTCCCAGCTCGCCGACTCCATCCAGCCGTACAAGCTGGAGGTCTGAGCCCGGTACGGCCCGCGTGCCGCGGGCCGTACCGGACCCGGCGAGGTCAGGCCAGAGCGGGAGCGGCGGCCGCGGCTCCCCCGCTGGTGGCTGCGGTACGGCCGACCAGCGGGGGGAAGTCGCGCATGATCGCCGCGAGCCGGTCCAGGTCGCCGTCGACCAGGGCCTGCGGGCCGTCGCAGAGCGCCTGCTCGGGGTGCGGGTGCACGTCGATGATCACGCCGTCGGCCCCCACCGCGACGGCCGCCCGGGTCAGCGGAAGGACGAGGTCGCGCCGGCCGCCGGAGTGCGACGGGTCGACGATCACCGGCAGGTGCGACAGCCGCTGGACGACCGGGACCGCGGAGATGTCCAGGGTGTTGCGGGTGGCGGGCTCGTAGGTTCGGATTCCCCGCTCGCACAGGACGATGTCCAAGTTGCCCCGCTGGGCGACGTACTCGGCCGCCATCAGCCACTCCTCGATGGTCGCGGTCATGCCGCGCTTGAGCATGACCGGCTTCCCGGCGGCGCCCACGGCCTGCAGCAGCGCGAAGTTCTGCGCGTTGCGGGTGCCGACCTGGAGCATGTCGGCGTACGACGCCACGAGCGCCACGTCGTGGGCGTCCACGACCTCGGTGACGATCGGCAGCCCGGTCTGCTCGCGCACGTCGGCCAGGATGCGCAGGCCCGCCTCGCCCAGCCCCTGGAAGGCGTACGGCGAGGTGCGCGGCTTGAAGGCACCGCCGCGCAGCAGCGTCGCGCCCGCCGCCTTGGCCATCAGCGCGGCCTCCAGGGTCTGCTGTGTTGTCTCCACCGCGCACGGGCCCGCGATCAGCGTCACGGTGTCGGGCCCGATGGGCACGCCGCGCACGGTCACCGTGGAGCGGTCGGGATGGTTCTCCCGGCTCACCAGCTTGTACGGCGTGGAGACCCGCACGACGTCCGCGACACCCGGCATGGCGCGCAGGTTGAGCGTGGCGAACTGCTCGACGTCGCCGATGAGGCCGATGATCGTGCGGTTCACGCCGCGGCTCGCGAACGCCTCTCCTCCCGCGGCGGCGATGAGGTCGGTGATCACCTCGATGTCGTCCTGGGTGGCCTCGGGGGTCATGACGATGACCATGGTGTCTCCTCGTGCTCGATTCGGTCCGAACGGACGGTGCTAACGGATGGTGCGGCTGGATGGTGCCGGTCCGGAAAACGACGAAGGCCCCGGGTCCGTGGGACCCGGGGCCTTCGTTCTCCTTGGCTGTCAGCGCAGCGCTTGGAGGCGATCGGTCCTCACGGGTCCGTCGCCATACCAAAACGACCAAGCGGTACGCATGTGACGCAATATAGCGCACATCCCGACGCTCGCGTCGACCTCTCCCGTCCCGGGCGTGTTCCGTACGGCTCCCGGCGGGCTCCCGGCGAGCGTGGCCGCAGGGGAGGCCGCGCGCCCGGGATCCGGTGCGGGCCGTCTTTCCGGCGGGTGGCAGGATGGCCTGCGTGCCGGAGACACCTGAGGAGGAGAAGCGACTGCCCCCGGGCCAGTACGTCCCACGCGGACGGCCCGTCGTCCACTACGGCAGGGTGCCGGCGTTCCGCCCGGAGACGTGGCGTTTCCAGGTGTTCGGCGAGACGGCCACCGGTCAGATCCACGAGTTCTCGTGGGAGGAGTTCTCCTCGCTGCCCCACACGACCATGGTGTCCGACTTCCACTGCGTCACCAAGTTCTCGATCATGGGGAACGAGTGGGGCGGCTTTCCCGCCTCGGCCCTGCTCGCCCGCGTCCCGCCGGGGCCGGGCGTACGGCACGTGATGATCTGGGCGGAGTACGGCTACAGCGCGAACCTCCGCCTGACCGACTTCGACCGCCCGACGACGCTGTTCGCCACGCACCTCGACGAGAAGCCGCTGTCGGCCGAGCGCGGCTTCCCCGTCCGGCTCGTCGTGCCGCACCTGTACGCGTGGAAGAGCGTGAAATGGGTGCGTGCCATCGAATACCTGACCGAGGACCGGCGTGGTTTCTGGGAGGAGCGCGGCTACCACAACGTGGCCGACCCCTGGAAAGAGCAGCGCTACTCATACCAGGAGGAGCCGGGCGAGGGCCCGCCGTGAGGCCGCCGAAGGGCTACGGTGTCCGGCGTGTCGACAGCCGTGTGGGTCACGCTGTGCGCGCTCTGCGGAGTCTGCGGCGGCGTGCTCGGCCGCGCCCTGCCGCGTAGCGGGCCGCCGCCGGGAGAGGGTCGGGAGCGGGACGAAGGGCCGGGTGAGGCGGCGTTCCGCGCCCTGCGCGCCGCCGGTCTGGCCGCGCGCTCGCTGCGCGCCGCCGGGCTCACCCGGGCCTCCGCCCGCCACGCCGTACGGCACCTGCGGACGCTGCTGGGCACCTCCGGGCTTGTCGTGGCGGCGCCCGACCGGGTGCTGGCCAGGGACGGCGCGGACGTGCCGGGGGACGAGGCGGTCCTCGCCGAGGTGCGGGCGGCGACGGCCGGGGGCAGGCCGCGCGTCGTCCCGGCGTTCCGCGGCGGCGGCCGGCGCGGGGTGGTCGTCCCCCTGGCCGTGGAGGGCCGGGTGGTCGGGGCCCTGGCGGCCTACGACGCGCGGGTGAGCACGGCGCTGGTGCGCACCGCGACCGAGGTGGGCCGCTGGCTGTCGGGCCAGCTCGAACTCGCCGAGCTCGACGCCTCGCGCAGGCGCACGCTGGAGGCGGAGGCGCGCGCCCTGCGAGCCCAGATATCCCCCCATTTCGTCTACAACTCGCTGACCACCATCGCCTCGTTCGTCCGGACCGATCCGGAGCGCGCCCGCGAACTGCTGCTCGACTTCGCCGACTTCATCCGGTACGCACTGCGCCGGGCGGCCGACTTCACCACCCTCGCCGACGAGCTGACCTGCGTGGACCGTTACCTGCTGCTGGAACAGGCGAGGTTCGGCGACCGGCTGCGGTTCACCGTCCAGGTCGCTCCCGAGGTGCTGCGGGTCGACGTGCCGTTCCTGTGCCTGCAGCCCCTGGTCGAGAACGCGATCAAGCACGGCATGCCGGGGGAGGTGCGGGTCGTGATCAGGGACGCCGGGTCGGAGGCGC
Source organism: Microbispora amethystogenes (assembly GCF_016863015.1). Lineage (GTDB taxonomy): Bacteria > Actinomycetota > Actinomycetes > Streptosporangiales > Streptosporangiaceae > Microbispora > Microbispora amethystogenes. Next base: position 53,569 of record NZ_BOOB01000003.1, read on the forward strand.
ACATCTGGGTCGAGGACGACGGCGTCGGGATGAATCCCGAGCAGCTGCACGCCGCGCTGCGGGAGCAGCGGACCGGCATCGGGCTGAGCAACGTCGACGTGCGCATGCGGCACATCTACGGCCCGGGTTACGGCCTGGTCGTCGAGACCGCGCCGGGCAAGGGGACCCGCATCCGGCTGCGGATCCCCAAGACCCGGCCCCGCACCCGTCCCGGTGCGAGCCCGGCCCGGCCCTGATCGGCCGCCGCCGTCGTCGTCACGCGACCGTGCTGTCCGGCGCTTCCCGGCCGGGGGAGACGGCGGGGAGGAGCGGCAACCTCAGGACGAACCGCGCGCCGCGCGGGGACTCCTCGATGCGGAGGCTGCCCTTGTGGGCGACCGCGATCGCCCGGCAGAGGGCCAGGCCGAGTCCGCTGCCACCGGGGTCGAGGCGCCGCGCCGCGTCGAGGCGGACGAAGGGCTCGAACACCCGCTCGCGGTCCTCCTCGGCGACGCCGTCGCCGTCGTCCAGCACTGTGACCAGCGCCTGGCCGCCGACGGGCTCCGCGGTCACGTCCACCTTGGAGATCGCGTGCCGCTGCGCGTTCACCAGCAGATTCGTGACGACGCTGGCGAGCTGGACGCGGCTGCCGAGGACCCGAAGGCCGGGCTCGGTCCTGGCGTGCACCGGGACCTCTCCGCCGCGCGCCGCCACCTCGGCGCGTACGAGAGCCCCGAGGTCGACCGGCTCGGACACGCAGGGGGCGTTGCGGAGCCGGGCGAAGGCCAGCAGTTCGTCGATGATCTGCTGCAGGCGCTCGGCGACCGGCAGGGACCTGGCGATCGCCTCGCGCGCGTCGATCTCCGGGTAGAGCAGCGCCTCCTCCAGTCCGGTGCGGAGCCCGGTGAGCGGCGACTTCAGCTCGTGCGAGACCACGGCGGCGAAGTGCCGCTGCTGCGTGACCGCCGATTCGAGCCGGTCGAGCGTCTGGTTCGCGGTGCGGGCGAGCCGGGCGATCTCGTCCCGGCCGGGAGGCTGCGGCACCCGCAGGGACAGGTCGTGGGCGGTGATCTCCGAGATCCGCTGCCCGATCACCGTGATCGGCCGCAGGATGCGGCCCGCCGCCCGCCAGGTCGTCCACGTCCACAGCCCGGCCAGCAGCGCCCCGCTGGAGCCGACGAGGAGCTCCAGCCGGTGCCCGCGGATGGCGGGCGGCTGGTCCGTTCCGGCGTAGACGTAGTGGGGCTCGCCCCGCCAGATCTCCATCGCCTGCAACGACGGGACCCGGGCGGCGGTGAGCATGACGCACCGGTCGCCGGAGCACTCGGTCACGTCCTGGAAGCGGTCGTCGCTGGCGGGCCGGACGGCGCTCAGCGGCCGCCCGCCGGCCATGGGGCCGGCCAGCACGACCCGGCCGCGCGAGTCGGTGAGCTGAACGAGGGGGACGCGCGCCGTCGGATCCGGCGGCGGTATGTGGCCGCGCCGAATGGAGCCGATCCATTCGCTCGCGACGCGGCGCGTCTCGTTGAAGATCTCGGTCTCGACCCGGGCACGGATCAGCAGGCACAGCCCGGCTGCGATGACGCCGACGAGGAGGACGGACAGCGCCGCCACCGTCAGCGTCACCCGTGCCCGGATGGAGCCGGAACGGGGAAGAGGGAGGGCGCCCCGCCTGATGCCCATCGACCTTCCTTGCTCGGCCTGACTTCTTTCGCCATCGTAGGCAGCCGTGTGGGACGGATAGGCCGATAAAAGGACAAATGGGAACAGATGCCCCCTAACGCATTCCTGGGCTTGACCTGGGCTTTCCGGGCGGGCGGTGGTGACGCCTCAGCGTATCGGGATCGTCACCTACCGTCCGGTCACCCCTTGCGCGGGAAGGCGGGCGCACGGCACGGTGGACGCCATGCTGCGTGTCCTCGCGGTGGACGACGAGGTCCCCGCCCTGTCCGAGCTCGCCTTTCTGTTGCGCCAGGACGCCCGGGTGGAGCACGTGAGCACGGCCACCGACAGCGGGGCCGCCCTCCGCGACATGGTCCAGATGATCGCCGACGGCGAGCGTCTCGACGGGGTGTTCCTCGACGTGCGCATGCCGGGGCTCGACGGCCTCGACCTGGCCCGGCTCATCGGCGGGTTCCCCACGCCGCCGAAGCTGGTCTTCGTCAGCGCCCACGACTGCGCCGTGCAGGCGTTCGAGCTGGAGGCCGTCGACTACCTGCTCAAGCCCGTGCGCCCCGAACGCCTGGCGGAGGCCGTGCGCCGCCTGTCGGCCGCCGTGGCGCCCCCCGGCGCGGACGAGGATTTGGAGACGATCCCCGTCGAGCTGGCCGGCCGCACGAAGTTCGTCGCCCGGCAGGACGTGTGCTACGCCGAGGCGCACGGCGACTACGTCCGCCTGCACACCGCCGAGGCCGTCTACCTCGTACGGATGTCCCTCGCGGCGCTGGAGCGGCGCTGGGCGGGGTCGGGGTTCGTCAGGGCCCATCGCAGCACGCTCGTCAACGCCAGGCACGTGAGCGAGTTGCGCTTCGACGCCGGGCGGGTGGTCCTCCAGGTGGGCGGGGAGACGCTGCCGGTGAGCCGCAGGCTGACCCGGCAGGTGCGTGAGCAACTCGTCCGGCAGTTCCGCCCCTGACTTCTCAAATCGGACATACCACAACATAAGTGGTATTGATGGTCTGATGCGTGTCATATTAAGATAAGGCTAGATAAAGCGCATCAACTCCTCGTTTGTGGTGCGACGTCGCAGGCAATCAAGAAACCGCGAGAAGGTGGCCCCGAAGCGGCCGTGAATACTTCGGGGTGATTTGCTCGCCGATCTGGCGCAATGAAAATCCTGTCGAGGAGGACGCGCAATGCCTGCTTTCACGAGGATTCTTGCCGGGCTGGCCCTGGGAACCGCTCTCACCGGCGGATCGCTCGCTCTCGCCGCCGCCGCGGGTGCCACGACCGCCCCGTTCGCCGACGGAAACGAGAACATCAACGACAACCGGTGGAACAACGACAACAACAACTGGTGGAACAACCAGAACTTCTGGAACCAGGGCCTGTGGAAGGACGGCGTCAACGACCACTCCGGCTTCGGAATCGTCGCCAAGGGCGTCGCCCTCGGATTCCAGGACAAGACGAGCCGCGACAACGCCTGGTTCAACAACAGCTGGTGGGCCAACAACCAGTTCTTCAACAACCGCGACAACAACGACCGGAACTTCAATCACGTGAACCGCGCTCCGGTGAACGAGCGGCCCACGACCCTGGTCGTGCCGGAAGTCGTCAGGGACACCGTCGTGAAGGAGCGCCCGGTCCGCGAGAAGGAGCGCCACGAGAAGAACGACGACTGGAGCTACTGACCTGCTCGGCGCCTCGGGAGAGGAAGGCCCGGTCCGGTGAAGGCGTGACGGGTCGTCCGAGGCCAGGGCCGCCGCGACGGGGTCCGGAGCGACCGTTTGTCGCTCACGGGGGTCCGCTCGTCGTGTGAGGACGGGCCGCATGGCGCTAACTAGGGACCGCTCGTCCGAAGGGCCATCCGGCCACCCGATTACACCTCGTAGTGTTTCGCTCGTCGCAAGACACGCGGGGTAATCACAAAGTGAGCCGATTGTCATCAGGTGGTTACCAAGCGGGGCCCTACTCGGGGGGGAAGGGCCCCGCCCGCGCGTTACCGGGGGGACGCGGCGATCCGGCCATACGGGGGCGCCGGATCGCCGCGAACGCCCCTGACCGGCCACGACATGCGGCGCCGGCGGCCGCGAGCCTCCGTGGACCAGGCGCCGCTCAGCCGCTGCGGAGCTTCTTCAGCAGGTCGATGTCCTCGCGGTGCTTTTCCACCTTGCCGGGGGTCTCGATGCAGAACGGCACGCCGGCGGCCGCCGGGTGCCGCATGAGATCGGCGAACGCCTGCGCGCCGATGTGCCCGGCCCCGATGTTCTCGTGCCGGTCCCTCTTGGACCCGCACGGGTCCTTGGAGTCGTTGGCGTGGACCAGCCTCAGCCGGCCCGGGGCGACCTCGTGCAGGGCGTCCATCATCTCCTTAACGCCGCCCGGCGCGGCCAGGTCGTGCCCCGCCGCGAAGGCGTGACAGGTGTCCAGGCACACGCCCGCCTTCGGATGGTGGTCGAGCGCCTCCAGGTAGGGCCCGAGGTCCTGGACCGTGGCGCACAGCATCCGGCCCTGCCCCGCCATCGGTTCGAGCAGCAGGTCGGGGCCGTCTCCGGGCAGTTCGTCCAGCACCGGCAGCAGGTGCTCGTGGATCTGGCGCATCGCGTCCTCGCGCGACTGGCTGACGGCGGAGCCGGTGTGCACGACCACCCCTCGCGCGCCGGTCTCGGCGCCCCGGCGCAGCGTGTGGCGGATCACCGCGATCGAGTTCTCCAGGGTCGCCGGCGTCGGCGACCCGCAGTTCACGAGATAGGCGGCGTGCAGGAAGACCGGCACGCCCGACTCGCGCAGTTTCGCGTCCTCGGCGGGGTCGCCCGCGCTGAGCGCCCAGCCGCGCGGATTCGTGACGAAGACCTGGATCATCTCCGCGCCGATCTCCGACGCGTACTTCAGCCCGCCCTTGGCCAGGCCGCCCGCGACGAAGACGTGACCGCCGATGAGGTTACTTGGAGTCATGATGCCTCCAGGTTAGTCGCGGCCCCCGTGACCGCTCCCCGTGGCCGCACCCGTGGCCGCACCCGTGGCCGCACCTGTGGCCGCACCGCGGTTGTCCTGTGCGGCCCTGTGCGGCCCTGCGCCGCCCCGTGCCGCCCCGTGCCGCCCTGCGCCGCCCCGTGCCGCCCCGTGCCGCCCCGTGTGCCGGCCCCCTTTGTCACAACGTACAAAGCGGCCCCCGGAGCAGGGCACGCGGTTCGGACCTCGCGCCGCTGGACCCCGCCGCGGGCCCGGCGGTTGACTGACGGGCATGCGCGAACTGAGCCGGGAGGACCTGCGGTCCTGCTGCGCCTCCGCCCGATGGGTGGAGGAGGTGGCCGCGCGCGGGCCGTACCGCGACCTCGACGGGCTGCGCCGCGCGAGCGGGCCGGCGCTCGCCGCCCTGGCCTGGGACGACGTGCTGGAGGCGCTGGCGGCGCACCCCCGCATCGGCGAGCGGCCCGGTGGCGCCGGACGGGAGGCGGCGTGGTCGCGGTCGGAGCAGTCCGGAGCCGCCGACGCCGGCCGGGACGTGCTCGACGCGCTCCGCGAGGGCAACGCCGCCTACGAGAGCCGGTTCGGCCACGTCTACCTGGTCTGCGCGAGCGGCCGGGACGCCGACGACCTGCTGGCGCTGCTGCGCGGCCGGCTCGGCAACGACGAGGAGACCGAGCGCGGGGTCGTCAGGGAGGAGCTGTCGAAGATCGTCTCGTTGCGGCTGGCCAAGCTCTGGGAGGGCCCGTGAGCCTCTCGACGCACGTGCTCGACACCGCCGCCGGGACACCCGCCGAGGACGTGCCCGTACGGCTCTCGCGGCGCGCCGCGCACGGCTTCGTGCCGGTCGCGGAGGGCCGCACCGACGGGGACGGCCGCATCCGGGAGTGGAGCCCGCTCGGCCGGGAGTGGGACCCGGCGCTCGACCCGCGTCCCGGCACCTACCGGCTCGTCTTCGACACCGCCGCCTATCTGGGGGAGGACGCGTTCTTCCCCGAGGTCAGCGTGGTGTTCGCCGTCCGGGAGCCCGGCGGGCACTACCACGTGCCGCTGCTGCTGAGCCCCTTCGCCTACTCGACCTACCGGGGGAGCTAGCCGTGGCCGTTCTGGGACCCAACAGGTATGGCAAGGCCGAGACGAGGGTCGTACGGGTGACCCGGCACGGCGACGCCCACCGGATCAAGGACCTCACGGTGAGCACCGCGTTGTCGGGCGACATGGCCGAGGTGCACCTGAGCGGGGACAACTCCGCCGTCCTGCCCACCGACTCGCAGAAGAACACCGTTTTCGCGTTCGCCAAGAAGCACGGCGTCGGGGCGATCGAGGACTTCGCGCTGCTGCTGGCGCGGCACTTCGTGGACTCCCAGCCCGCGATCCACCACGCCAGGGTCGCCGTCGAGGAGCACGCCTGGGAGCGCAACGGCGCGTTCGGGCACTCGTTCGTCCGCTCCGGACGGGAGGTGCGCACCTGCGTGGCGCAGCACGACGGGACCCGGTCGTGGGTGGTCTCCGGGCTGCGCGACCTCGTCGTGCTCAACACGACCAACTCCGAGTTCTGGGGGTTCGCGAAGGACGAGTACACGACGCTGCCGGAGACCCGCGACCGCGTCCTCGCCACCGCCGTCGACGTGTCATGGCGGCACGCGGACGCGGAAGCCCCTCAGGACTGGGACAAGAGCTACGAGAAGGCCCGGGCGGCCCTGCTCGCGGCCTTCGCCGACACCTACAGCCTGTCCCTGCAGCAGACGTTGTACGCCATGGGCACGCGCGTGCTGGCCGAGTGCCCGGGGGTCTGCGAGGTGCGGCTGTCGCTGCCGAACAGGCACCACTTCCTGGTCGACCTCGCGCCCTTCGGGCTGCCCAACGACGGGGAGGTCTTCTTCGCCGCCGACCGGCCGTACGGGCTGATCGAGGGGACCGTGCTGCGCGAGGACGCGCCCGACGCCGGCCCGGCGTGGGAGTAGCCATGGACTTCCTGCGCCCGCGCACCTGGGCCGAGGCCCTGGACCTCAAGGCGGCACGCCCCGAGGCCACCCCGATCCAGGGCGGCACCGACGTCATGGTGGAGATCAACCTCGACAAGGGCCGCCCCGCCGCCCTGCTCGACCTCACCCCGATCCCGGAACTGCGGGAGTGGTCGCGAGAGGGGGACGTGATCCGCCTCGGCGCCGGGGTGACCTACTCCCGGCTGATCGGGGAACTGGAGGCGCGCCTGCCCGGCCTGGCCCAGGCGTCCCGCACGGTCGGGTCGCCGCAGATCCGCAACCGGGGCACGGTCGCGGGCAACCTCGGCGCGGCCTCGCCCGCGGGCGACAGCCATCCGCCGCTGCTGGCCTGCGACGCGGTCGTGGAGGCCGAGTCGGTGCGCGGCGCCCGGCTGATCCCGATCGGTGAGTTCTACACCGGGGTCAAGCGCAACGCGCTGGCGCCCGACGAACTGATCCGCGCCGTGCGCGTCCCGGTGGCGCGCGGGCCGCAGTACTTCTCCAAGATCGGCACCAGGAACGCCATGGTGATCGCGGTGTGCTCGTTCTCGATCGCCCTGCACGCGGCGGAGCGGCGGGTGGGCACCGGCGTCGGCTCGGCCGCCCCGACGCCCCGCCGGGCCGTCGCCGCCGAGGAGTTCGCGGCCGCGCGGCTCGACTGGCGGGGGCGCTCGCCGCTCGACCCCGATGTGGCCGGCCGCTTCGGCGAACTCGTCGCCGGCGCCGCGGCCCCGATCGACGACGTACGCGGCCGCGCCGCCTACCGCACGCACGCGCTGGCCGTGCTGGCCCGCCGCGCGCTCGGCTGGGCCTGGGCCGACTTCAGGGCCGGCACCGGCGCCGATTCCAGCGCCGGCTCCGGCGGCGGTGACGACAGGGGGAGCCAATGAGGGTGAACCTCACCGTGAACGGCCGTGCGACGGCGGCCGACGACGTGTGGGAGGGCGAGAGCCTGCTGTACGTCCTGCGGGAGCGGCTCGGCCTCCCGGGGGCCAAGAACGCCTGCGAGCAGGGAGAGTGCGGATCCTGCACGGTCTACCTCGACGGCACGCCGGTCTGCGCGTGCCTGGTCGCCGCCGGCCAGGCGGAGGGCCGCGAGGTCGTCACGGTCGAGGGCCTGTCCCGCGGCGACGCCCCGCTCCCCGGCGCCGGACCCGCGCACGGCGACGTCTCCGGGGAGGGGCTGCACGAGGTGCAGCGGGCGTTCCTCGACGCCGGGGCGGTGCAGTGCGGCTTCTGCACGCCCGGTCTCGTCGTCCAGGCCCACGCGCTGCTGGCCGAGGCGGACGGCGTGCCGTCGGACGCCGACATCCGGGAGGCGCTGGCCGGCAACCTGTGCCGCTGCACCGGATACGAGAAGATCCTCGACGCGGTCCGCCTCGCCGCGACCCGCCTCGGCCCGCCGCCGTGACCGCGCCCTCGGCCGCACGCGGACCGGCCGCCGCCCGCCTCCGGCCACCGCCGTGAACGCGCCGTCGGCCGTCTCCGGCGACCGCCGTGAGCGGGCCGTCGGCCGCACGCGGAACGGCCGGCCCCGTGATCGTCCAGCAAGCCGCCCGCCCGACCAGGGAGTCTTCGTTGCGTGATCCCGCACCACGGCGAGTGGTCGTCGAGAACGCCCACATCGTGCCCGTCAGGGGGGAGGAGATCCCCTCCGGCCACCTCGTGATCGAGGGCGACCGGATCGCCGCGATCGGCCCCGGCCCCGCGCCGTACGTGCCGGAGGAGGCCGAGCGGATCGACGGGTCCGGCTGCCTGGCCACCCCGGGCCTGGTCAACACCCACCATCACCTCTACCAGTGGGCGGCCCAGGGCGTGACGCCCGACGGCACCCTGTTCGAATGGCTGGTCGCGAGCTACCGGCTGTGGGCGCGGATGGACGCCGAGGTGGTGTCGGGCGCCGCGACGGCCGGGCTGGCCTGGCTCGCCCTGTCGGGCTGCACGACCTCGTCCGACCATCACTACATCTTCCCCAAGGGCCGGGGCGACCTGTTCGAGGCGGAGATCGAGGCCGCCCGCGCGGTCGGGCTGCGCTTCCATCCCTGCCGGGGGTCCATGGACCGGGGCGCCTCGCGCGGCGGGCTGCCGCCGGACGAGGTCGTGGAGGACATCGACGAGATTCTCGGGGCGACCGAGGAAGCGGTCCGGAAATATCATGACCCGTCCTTCGGGTCGATGCTGCGCGTCGCCGTCGCCCCCTGCTCGCCGTTCTCGGTCAGCGGCGAGCTCATGACCCGCTCGGCGGAGCTCGCCCGCTCCCTCGGCGTACGGCTGCACACGCACGGCGCGGAGACGGCGGACGAGGACGAGCACTGCGTGGAGCAGTTCGGCGTGCTTCCGGTCGACTACCTCGACCGGCTCGGCTGGCTCGGCCCCGACGTGTGGCTGGCCCACTGCGTGCACCTCACCGACAAGGACGTGCGGCGCTTCGCCGAGACCGGCACCGGGGTCGCGCACTGCCCGTCCTCCAACGGCCGTCTCGGCGCCGGCATCGCGCGGATCAGCGACCTGCTGGCGGCGGGCGCGCCGGTCGGGCTCGGCGTCGACGGCGCCGCCTCCAGCGAGATGACCCCGCTGGCCGGGGAGATCCGCATGGCCATGCTCATGCAGCGGGCGAGGTACGGCCCGCGCGCGCTCACCGCCCGCCAGGCCCTGGAGACGGCCACCCTGGGCGGCGCCCGCTGCCTCGGCCGGGAGGCCGAGATCGGCTCGCTGGAGCCCGGCAAGCTCGCCGACGTCGCGCTGTGGCGGCTCGGCGGCTTCCACGCCGCGATCGACGACCCCGTCGTCGCGTTCGCCTACGGCGCCACCCCGCCGCTCGCCCGGCTGCTGGTCGGCGGCCGGACCGTGGTGGACGGCGGCGAACTGCGCACCGTGCCGGGCGATGCCGCCGCACGGGCGGGGGCCGACGCGCACCGCCGCTTGCGCACCGGGGATCATGTCTGAAACGTTTCGGGACGGGACGAAGGTCGATCGAAGGGCCAGGCATGACAGGGCACACGGCAGGGCACACGGCATGACAGGGCACGTCGTCATCGCGCCGGACAAGTTCCGGGGGTCGCTCACCTCTCCGGAGGTGGCCGCGCACGTGGCCGCCGGGCTGGGCGACGTCCCCGTCGTGCCGCTGCCCGTCGCCGACGGAGGGGACGGCACGGTCGACGCGGTCGTGGCGAGCGGGTTCACCCGGGTCGAGACGGAGGTGACCGGCCCGGACGGCACGCCGGTCCCGGCGGCCTACGCGGTGCGGGACGAGCCGGGCGGCCGGGTCGCGGTGATCGAGCTGGCCGAGGCGTCCGGCCTGCGGCGGCTCCAGCGAGGCCTCGCCCCCCTCACCGCCACCAGCCGTGGCACCGGTGAACTGATCGCCCACGCCGTACGGCACGGCGCGGCGCGGATCGTGCTCGGCCTCGGCGGCAGCGCCTGCACCGACGGCGGCGCGGGCATGGCCCAGGCCCTCGGCGTACGGCTGCTCGACGCCGGGGGGAACGAGCTTCCGCCCGGCGGGGCGGCGCTGCGCGACCTGCACACGATCGACGCCTCCGACCGGCTGCGCGGGTTCGAGGTCGTGGTCGCGAGCGACGTGGACAACCCGCTGCTCGGCCCGTACGGCGCGGCGGCGGTGTACGGCCCGCAGAAGGGCGCGAGCCCGGGCGACGTCGCCGTGCTGGAGGCCGGGCTGGCCCGGCTCGCGGCCGTCGCCGCGCACACCCACGGCCTGCCGGGCGCGGCCGAGCACGACGGCCCCGTCGGAGCGATGGGCGTGGCCGGGCGGGAGGGGGCGGGTGCGGCCGGCGGGGTCGGCTTCGGCGCGCTGGTCTTCCTCGGCGCCGAGATCCGGCCGGGCATCGGCTACCTGCTCGACCTGGTGGACTTCGACCGGCACGTGGCGGGCGCCCGGCTGGTGATCACGGGTGAGGGCGCGATCGACGAGCAGACCCTGCGCGGCAAGGCGCCCGTTGGCGTGGCCGCGGCGGCGGCCGGTCACGGCGTGCCGGTCGTGGCCGTCTGCGGCCGCCGCACGGTGGGCGACGACGAACTGAAGAAGGCGGGGATCGAGGCGGCGTACGCGCTGACCGACATCGAGCCCGACGTCGCGAGGTGCGTGGCCGAGGCCGGGCCGCTGCTCGAACGGCTGGCCCGCCGGATCGCGGCCGAGCACCTCACCAGGAGGTAGACGCCGGCGCGGGACCATGCCGGCTGACGCCCGGATCGCGAGAGGAGCGGTGGGTTCTTTGCACGATCACGCGGGGGAAGAGGAGGTCTCACCCGGCGGCGGCCGGCGGTGCGACCTGGTGGTGCGGTCGCGGCGGGTCGTGACCCCGGAGGGGGAGCGGGCGCTCGCCGTCGCCGTGCACGGGGGCCTGATCGAGGCCCTCTGCCCCTACGACGACCCGCCCGAGGCCGACGAGCTGGCCGACCTCGGCGACCTGCCGCTGCTGCCCGGGCTGGTCGACTCGCACGTACACGTCAACGAGCCCGGCCGCACCCACTGGGAGGGCTTCGCGACCGCCACCGCCGCGGCGGCGGCCGGGGGCGTCACCACCATCGTGGACATGCCGCTGAACTCGCTGCCGCCGACCCTGGACGTCGCCTCGCTGGAGGTCAAGCGGAAGGCCGCCGAGGGGCGGTGCCACGTGGACGTCGGCTTCTGGGGCGGCGCGGTCCCGGGAAACCTGCCCGACCTGCGCCCCCTGCACGAGGCCGGGGTCATGGGCGTCAAGTGCTTCCTGTCGCCGTCCGGGGTCGAGGAGTTCCCCGAGCTCGACCACGACGGGCTTCGGGCCGCGCTCGCGGAGGTGGCGGGCTTCGGCGGGCTGCTGATCGCGCACGCCGAGGACCCGGCGCTGCTGTCCGAGCCCGGCGGCCCGGCGTACGACGACTTCCTCAGGTCGCGCCCGCAGGAGGCCGAGCGGCGGGCCGTGGAGCGGGTGATCGCGCTGGCCGCCGAGACGGGCGCCAGGGCGCACATCGTGCACGTGTCGGCCGCCGCCTGCCTCGGGCCGCTCCGCGAGGCGCGGGCGGCCGGGGTGCGCGTCAGCGCCGAGACCTGCCCGCACTACCTGACCCTGGCGGCCGAGCAGGTCACCGGCCCGGCGTACAAGTGCTGCCCGCCGATCCGGGAGGCGGCCAACCGCGACGCGCTGTGGGAGGCGCTCGCCGAGGGGGTGCTGATGGGGATCGTCTCCGACCACTCCCCGTCGACGCCCGACCTCAAGGTGCCCGACTTCGCCGAGGCGTGGGGCGGGATCTCCTCCCTCCAGGTCGGCCTGCCCGCCGTGTGGACCGCCGCCCGCGCCCGCGGGTACGGCCTGACCGACGTCGTCCGCTGGATGGCCGAGGGCCCCGCCCGCCTCGCGGGCCTGCCGTACAAGGGGGCGATCAGGCCGGGCAACGACGCCGACCTGGTGGCCTTCGACCCCGACGCCGAGTTCACGGTCGACGTGGCGGCGCTGCACCACCGCAACCCCGTGTCGCCCTACCACGGGCGGCGCCTCTCCGGCCTCGTCCGCACCACCTGGCTGCGCGGCGCCCCCGTCGACCTCGCCGCTCCGGCCGGTCGCCTGCTGACCCGGGGAGCGCGGTGAACGCCTTCACCCGCCTGCCCGACCTCGCCCTCCGCACGTACGGCGGGTCGGTCGTGGCGGCCAACGACGAGTCGTTCGCCGAGCGGGAGGCCCTGATCAGGCCCGGACCCGCCGAGTTCCGGCCGCACACCTTCGGCGCGAAGGGCCAGGTCTACGACGGCTGGGAGACGCGCCGGCGGCGCGAGGCGGGTCATGACTGGGCGATCGTCCGCCTCGGCATGCCGGGAGTCATCCGGGGCGTCGTCGTCGACACCGCGTGGTTCCGCGGCAACTACCCGCCGTACGCCTCGGTGGAGGCGTGCGCGGCGGAGGGCCATCCGGCGCCGGAGGAACTGGACGGCTGGGTGGAGATCGTGCCGAAGAGCCCGCTCGGGGGCGACGCGGCCCACGAGTTCGCGGTGACCGATCCCCGCCGGTTCACGCACGTCCGGCTGAACATCTTCCCCGACGGCGGCGTCGCGCGGCTGCGGGTGCACGGCCGGGTCGTGCCCGACCCGGCGTTCCTGCGCGGGCTGACCGTCGACCTCGCCGCGCTGGAGAACGGCGGGCTCGTCACCGCGTGCTCGGACGAGTTCTACTCCTCGCCGAACAACGTCCTCGCGCCCGGGCTCGCCCGCAACCAGGCCGAGGGCTGGGAGACGGCCCGGCGGCGCGACGGAGGCAACGACTGGCTCGTGGTCGCCCTCGCCGGGCCCGGCCGGATCGCCGTGGCCGAGATCGACACCACCAACCTGAAGTTCAACGCCCCCGGCTGGGCCTCCCTCATGGGCGCCGACACCGGCCACGCCGCACGGACGCCGCCGGGCCTGGACACCGGCCAGTCGCCCGAGGACGACCGCCGAGCGCCCCTGGACGACGGCCGAGCGCTCCCGCCGGAGGGCGACGCCGGTCGAGCGCCGCTGCCGGACGACGCCGCCTGGTTCCCGCTGCTGCCGAAGACCCGGCTCCAACCGGACACCCGCCACCGCTTCCGCCTCGACGACGACCGCCGCGTCACCCACGTCCGCCTCGACATCTTCCCCGACGGCGGCCTCGCCCGCCTCCGCCTCCCCGGCACCCTCATCCCCTGAGCACCTGAGCCGGTGGAATCGCTGCGAACCGAGGACCCCACGAAGTAGGGTGACAAGACGATTTCGGAGGGTAGCGAAACGAGCACGGTTCGTTCTGCTACACTGGGACCATTACTCCCCGCCGTCCTCCGGGACTGGCGGGGCTTTTTCATGTGGGGGACGACCTCGTGGCCGAACGTGTCGCGGTTTTCCTGGACTTTTAGAACGTCCATCTGAGCGGGCACGGTCTCTTCGAAAGTTACGGTCTGCCGCCGTACAGATGCGTGCCCGATCCTGCCAGGATCGCCGACCTGATCGGTCAGCGGAGATCGCGCACGAGTGAGGTGACGGCGGTGCGGGTCTACCGGGGCCGTCCTGACCCCAACTATCAGCCGTTACCGGCAGCAGCCAACGATGCTCAGGCGGCGCGGTGGACACACGACCGCCGCGTCCAGATGATCCGACGGCAACTCAACTACCGCGGCTGGACGGATGGAACGCCTCCACAGGAGAAGGGCATCGATGTCGCCCTGGCCGTCGATCTCATCCACCTGGCGCTGCGGAGGCAGTACGACGCTCTGGTGCTGTTCTCGAGTGACACCGACCTTCTCCCAGCGGTGGAGACGATCAAGGGGTTGCGACTCGGGCACATCGAGGTGGCTTGCTGGTCGGGGTTCAAGCCTCTCCGGATCAAAGGCACCAATCTTCCCTACTGCCACTTCCTGAACAAGGACGACTGGGCAGCGGTCACTGAGGACTGGACTGACCGCATCTGAGGAGAGGCGGCGCGCGGAGATTCGCAGCGGCGGTGAGGTGGGGGTCAGTGCCAGATCGTGATGGTGGTGCCCTGGGGTTGCTGGCCGAGGGGGTTCTCGCCGACGACGCGCTGGGTGCCGACCAGCTCACGGACCTTGACCTTGAAGCCGGCCGCCTTCAGTTCGGACACCGCGTCCCGCACGGCCTTGAACCGCACGTCGGGCACGTTCACGAAGTCGGGCGCCGCCTGCGAGGGATCGGTCTCCCACGGCCAGTGGAAGCCCTGGTCCGGGCCGCGTGACACGGTCAGGTGCACGGTCGCCCCGGCCACCGTCTCCGCGCCGCCCGAGGGGTCCTGCGCGATCACGGTGCCCGGCGGGGCGTCGTCGGCCGTCTCGTCGATCTGGACGTTGAAGCCCTTGTCGCGCAGGAACTTCTCCGCCTGGTCGCGCATCATCTGCGTGACGTCCGGCATGAGCAGCCCGGCGCTGACCACGAAGTTGACCGCGCCGCCCTTCCTCACGCGCTTGCCCACCAGCGGGTTCGTACGGATGACCTGGTCACGCGGGATCGTCTCGCTCGCGCTCCGGCTGACCCGTCCGGGGGTCAGCCCGGCCTCGGCGATCTTGGCCCGGGCGTCCGCCAGGCTGAGGCCCTCGACCTTCGGCACCGGGATCGTCTCCGGGCCGGCCGACGGGATCAGCTTGAGCACCGCTCCCTTGACCGCCTCGGCGCCCGGCCCCGGCTCGGTGTTCAGGACGACGTCCTTGGGGACCTTGTCGTCGAACACCGGCTTGAGGACCTGCACCTCGAAACCGCGGCTCTGCGCCTCCTGCCGCGCGACCGTGAGGGGCTTGTTCACCAGGTCGGGCACCTTCGTGTAGCGGCCCTCGGAGAACCACCAGCCCGTGAAGGCGACGCCCGCGAGCATGACGAGGGCCAGCACGGCGAGGAACCAGACCGGTCTCGGCCGTGCCCTGCGGGTCCCGCGGCGCCCTCCCGCCTCCGCGGGGCCGGTCATGACGCCGGTCAGCAGGTCCGTACGCGGCTGGATCATCGTCTGGCCGAGCTGCGCGTGCGCGGCCGTGCCGGACGCGGGGGTCGCGCCCGCCGGGGCGACGGGCGCGCGGTGCGCCCCCGTTCCGGCGCCGCTGTGCGCGCCCGTCGGGGAGCCCCCCATGGAGTCGCCCGCGGAGCCCGGGCGGGTGTGCCCGCCGGTGTGCCCGGTCCTCGGCAGCGTGCGGTGGATCTCGACGGCGGCGACCAGCATGGCGGTCGCGTCCGCCGGGCGCCGGGCGGGGTCCTTGTCGGTGGCGGCCGTGACGAGCGCGTCGATCTGCGGCGGGATGCCGGGCACGACCGAGGACGGCGCGGGCACGGTCTCGTGCACGTGCCGGTAGGCGATCGACATCGGCGTCTCACCGGCGTACGGCGGCTGCCCGGTGAGCAGCTCGAACAGCATGATCCCGGCGGCGTACACGTCGCTGCGCGCGTCGGCGAGGCCGGTCGTGACCTGCTCGGGCGACATGTAGCCGATCGTGCCGATCATCATGCCGGTCTTGGTCTGGTTGGTGGCCTCGATCGCCCGGGCCAGGCCGAAGTCCACGACCTTCACCCGGCCGTCGTCGGCGAGCAGCACGTTCTCGGGCTTGACGTCCCGGTGGATCAGCCCCGCCTGGTGGGCCGCGCCGAGGGCGGCGAGCACCGGGATGACCATCTCCAGGGCCTCGCGCGCGGGGAGGCGGCCACGCTGGCGCAGGATGTCGCGCAGCGTCCTGCCGGGGACGTACTCCATCGACAGGTAGACGTTCGCCCCGTCGGTGCCCTGGTCGAAGACCTGCACGATGTTCGGGTGCGAGAGACTCGCCACCGACTTGGCCTCGCCGATGAACCGCTGGACGAACTGCGGGTCCTCGGCCAGCGAACGGTGCATCACCTTGACGGCGACCGTGCGGTCGAGCCGGACGTCCAGAGCCAGGTAGACGGAGGCCATGCCGCCCCGGGCGATCCGGGACTCGACGCGGTAGCGCCCGTCGAGCAGCTGCCCCACGAGCGGATCGGTTAGCGTCGTGTCCACCCGCCCGAGTTTACGGGTCATTTGCCGTCGGGCGTGTTCCCGAACCCCAAACCGAGACCTGGCCGGCTCGCTTTCGCGCGACCCGGAAAGCCGTCCCTCGTCCGAAAACCGGCCTTACCCGGCGCCCAATTGGGAAAGGCGCCGGTCAGGCGGGGCGGACGGGGGAGGACGCCTCGGCGTAGCGGCGGCGGGGGATGCGCCCGGCCAGGCGGGCGAGCCGTCCGGCCGTGACCGCCTGCCGCATGGCGGCGGCCATGAGGCCGGGCCGGTGCGCCCGCGTCACGGCGCTGGCGAGCAGCACGGCGTCGCAGCCCAGCTCCATCGCGAGCGCCGCGTCGCTGGCCGTGCCGATCCCCGCGTCGAGGATCACCGGCACCGTGGCCGCCTCGGCGATCAGCTCGATGCTGTGCGGGTTGCGGATGCCGAGACCCGAGCCGATCGGGGCGCCGAGCGGCATCACCGCCGCACACCCGGCGTCCTCCAGCCGGCGCGCCAGCGCGGGGTCGTCGCCGATGTACGGCAGCACGACGAAACCGTCGGCCACCAGCCGTTCCGCCGCGTCGAAGGTCTCGATCGGATCGGGCAGCAGGGTCCGCTCGTCGGCGATGACCTCCAGCTTGACCCAGTTGGTCTCCAGTGCGTCGCGGGCCAGCCGGGCGGTCAGCACGGCCTCGCCGGCCGTGAAGCAGCCGGCCGTGTTCGGCAGCACCTTGATGTCCCTCGCCCGCAGCAGGTCGAGCACCGAGCCGCGGGCGGCCGGGTCCAGCCTGCGCATCGCGACGGTGGTCAGCTCGGTGCCGGACGCCTCCAGCGCCTGGTCGAGCACCTCCAGCGACGGCGCGCCGCCGGTCCCCATGATCAGCCGCGAGGCGAACTTCTCCCCGCCGAGCACGAAGACGTCGCCGGAGGCGTCCTGTTCCGTCATTCCCGTCATCCTCCGTTCAACCACCCTGCACCGCGGTGAGCACCTCGACGCCGTCGCCGTCCTCCACCCGTGTGGAGTCCCAGGCGCCGCGGCTCACCACCTCGCCGTTGACCGCCACCGCGACGCCCGCCGTGAGCGCCGTGAGGGTCCGTACGGCGTCGCCCACCGTCGCCCCCTCCGGCAGCTCGGCCGGGCCTCCGTTGATCGTGACCTTCATGAGTGGAATCTCCCTGGGTCGCAGGACAGGGCGGCCTCCGGCACCGCGCCGCCGGTGAGGAGCGCGGCGACGGCCTCGGCGGTGACCGGGGCCAGCAGCACACCGTTCCGGCCGTGCCCGGTCGCCGCGAGGACGCCGGGGGGCCCGGCGGGGCCGATGAGCGGAAGGTTGTCCGGGGTCCCCGGGCGGAAGCCGACGGCCGTCTCGGCCAGTTCGAGCTCGGTGAGGCCGGGCACCAGCTCGCGGGCGTCGCGCAGCAGCTCGTACACCCCGCCGGCGGTGACCCGCGCGTCGTATCCCAGCTCCTCGGAGGTGGCGCCCAGGACGATCTCCCCGTCGCCCCGGGGGACGAGGTAGGCGGGGGAACCGTGCACCAGTCCCCGTACGCACCGGGTGAGGAACCCCCGGGGGCCCCGCAACCGGAGGATCTGCCCCTTGACCGGCCGTACGGGCAGGCCGGGGAGCAGGGCCGCCGACCACGATCCGGCGGCCACCACGACCCGGCCGGCCGGGACGGTCCCGCCGGACGCCAGCCGCACCGACGGGGAGCCCCGCCCGGGGAGGACGATCCCGGCGGCGCGCTCGGCCACCAGCGTGCCGCCCGCCTTCTCGAACGCGGTCAGCAGCGCGCGTACGAGCCTGCGGGGATCGACCCAGGCGTCGTCGCGGGCCAGCAGCCCGCCGCGCACCGAGGGGGACAGCATCGGCTCGAAGGAGCGGCACTCGCGCCCGGTGAGCCGTTCGACCCGCAGGCCGAGCGTGCGCTCGAAGGCCGCGAGGTCGTCGAGGACGGCCATGTCGTCCGCGCCGCGGGCGACCTCCAGCGTGCCCTCGGTGCGATAGTCGAGCTCGGCGCCGGACTCGTCCTCCAGCTCCGCCCGGAACGCCGGCCAGGCGGCCAGCGACGCCAGCCCGAGCCGCAGCAGCGGCTCCTCCGTGTAGGTCACCTCGCTGACCGGCGCGAGCATCCCGGCGGCGGCGTGGGTGGCGCCGCTTCCCGGCGCGGGGTCCACCACGGCCACGGAAAGGCCGCGCCGCGCCGTACGCCAGGCGGCGGCGAGGCCCGCCACGCCGCCTCCCACGATCACGACGTCGTGGCCGGGCTCTCTCCCGGAGGGCCGTGTGGAGGACACCGCGCTCCCTTCGCCGGCATTACCCGGATCAGGTGGTGGGCGGTCGAGAGCCGAACGCTCTCCTCTCAGCCCGGTCCGCCGGGCTCCCGCGCGTCTTACGCCCCACAGCGTAGTACGTGGCGGATACCGGCGGATCGCCCGGTTCGGCGCTTGAGCGGACGGGCGTGACCTGGCTCACAATCGGGGCTGCCCGGGATGTGCGCGCTCCTTGCCCAACTCGTTATGGGGAGCCCGTTGGCCAGGTCCCCTGTTGACAATCTATGGTCAAGGCGTGGATCACGTCGTGGTGGTGGGTGCCGGCCTGGCCGGCGTGCGAAGCATCGAGGCGCTGAGGTCCCGGGGGTTCACCGGGCGCATCACGCTCATCGGCGAGGAACACCATCGCCCCTATGACCGCCCGCCGCTGTCGAAGGCGGTGCTGCTCGGCGACGCCGACTCCACCGTGGTCGACTCCGACCTCGACGCCATGGACGTGCGGCTGTGCCTCGGCACGGCCGCCAAGGGCCTGCGGGACGGCGTGCTGGAGACGACCGAGGGCGAGCTGGAGTACGACGGCCTGGTCATCGCCACCGGCGCCACCCCGGTCCGGCTGCGGGGCGAGGGTCACCAGCACGTGCTGCGCACGATCGACGACGCGCTCGCGCTGCGCGAGCGGCTGGTGCCCGGCGCCCGCGTGGCCGTCGTCGGCGCGGGCTGGATCGGCGCCGAGGTCGCGACGGCGGCGGCCAAGGCGGGGTGCGCGGTGACGGTGGTGGAGGCGGGGGAGAGCCCGCTCGCCGCCGCGATCGGCCCGGCGGTCGGGTGTCACACGATCGGCTGGTACGCCCGGGCCGGCGTCGAGCTGCGCCTGGGCGCGATGGTCGGGACGGTGGACGCCGACGGGCTCACGCTCATGTCCGGCGCGCGGGTGCCCGCCGACGTGGTGGTCTCCGGCGTCGGGGTGCGCCCCTCCGTCCACTGGCTCAAGGGCTCGGCCGTACGGCTCGACAACGGCGTGCTCGTCGACGAGCACCTGCGCACGTCGCTGCCGAACGTGGTCGCGGTGGGCGACTGCGCCAACTGGTGGTCGCGCAGGTTCGGCGCCCGGCTGCGGGTCGAGCACTGGGACACCGCGCTCCAGGCCCCCGACACGGCCGCCGCCACGCTGCTGGGCGAGGAGGCGGTCTACGATCCGGTGCCGTACTTCTGGTCGGAGCAGTTCGACCACATGCTGCAGTTCGCCGGCCACCCGACCCCGGACGACCGGATGCTGCTGCGTGGCGACCCGCGGGCGGACGGGAAGTGGGCGGTGTGCTGGCTGACCCCGGAGGACCGGCTGGCCGCGGTGTTCACCGTGGACCGGCCGCGCGACGTGGTGCAGGGCCGCCGCCTGGTGGAGGGCGGCCGGAGGCTCGACCCCCGGCGGGTGGCCGATGCTGCCGTGCCGCTCCGCGACTGCATTATGGCGTAATCGAGGTGTTTCCCGGCGGCTCGCATGTGGTAATGGTGGTTCCGTGACGCTTACTGTTGCGCAGATCGACCGGGAGACCGACCAGCTCGTAGGGGAGTGGCTCCCACTTCCGCAGGCCGCCGAGAAGCTGGGGCTCAGCATCGGCCGCACCAAGCAGCTACTGAAGGACAAGAAGCTCGTCGGCGCCCGGCGGAGCGGAGGCGGCCAGCCGCAGATCCCGTCGGTGTTCGTCGCCCACGGCGACGTGCTCAAGGGCCTGCCCGGCACGCTCACCGTCCTGGCCGACGCCGGGTACGACGAGGTGGAGTCGATCCGCTGGTTGTTCACCCCCGACGACTCGTTGCCGGGGTCACCGATCGACGCGATCGTCAAGGGCCGGCACACCGAGGTCAAGCGCAGGGCCCAGGCGCTGGGCTTCTGACCGCCCGCCGCATGGCATTGTTGGTCGGGTGAACGACACCCGGCGACGGCTCGCGCAGGCCAGGCTCTACCTCTGCACCGACGGCAGGAGGGACCGCGGCGACCTCGAGGACTTCCTCGACGCGGTCCTGGCCGGCGGCGTGGACATCGTCCAGCTGCGGGAGAAGGGCCTGGAGGCCCGCGAGGAGCTGGGCCTGCTGGAGGTGTTCCGCGCGGCCTGCGACCGGCACGGCGCGCTGCTGGCGGTCAACGACCGGGCGGACGTCGCGTACGCCGCCCGGCCGGACATCCTGCACCTCGGTCAGGACGACCTGCCGGTCCCCGTGGCCCGGGAGATCCTGGGCTCCGGCGTGCTCGTCGGCAGGTCGACCCACTCGGCGGCCGAGGCGTCGGCCGCCGCGGTGGAGCCGGGCGTGGACTACTTCTGCTGCGGGCCGGTGTGGCCCACGCCGACCAAGCCGGGCCGTCCGGCGCCCGGCCCCGCGCTGCTGGAGCACGCCGCGAGCCTGGGCACCGACCGGCCGTGGTTCGGCATCGGCGGCATCGGCCCGGACAACCTCGACGAGGTGATGGCGCACGGCGTGCGCCGGGCGGTGGTCGTCAGGGCCGTCACCGAGGCCGAGGACCCCGGCGCCGCGGCCGCGGCTCTGAAGGCGCGCCTGTCGGCCGTCCCGCTGTGAGCCGGGCCGGTCAGGTGCGGCGGGAGGTGGCGGCGACGGCCAGGGCGGCCAGCGCGGCGCGGGCGTCCTCCTCGATCGGCGCCTGTTCGAGGGCGTGCATCGCCTCGTCCAGATAGCGCTTGATCATGTCCTCGCAGTCCGTCAGCGCGCCGGTCTCCTCGATCACCGTGCGCAGCGACGCGACCCCGTCGGCGTCGAGCCCGGGGTCGCCCAGCAGGGTCCGTACGACGTCCTGCTGGGCGGGGGTGGCCCCGGCGAGCGCCCGCGCGATGAGCACGGTCCGCTTGCCCTCGCGCAGGTCGTCCCCGGCGGGCTTGCCGGTCTCGGCCGGGTCGCCGAACACGCCGAGGATGTCGTCGCGGAGCTGGAAGGCGATGCCGACCCGCTGGCCGTACTGCACGCACAGGCGGTCGATCCAGGGGTGCCGGGCCTGGGCGGCGAGCACGAGCCCGAGCCGCAGCGGCTGCTCGACGGAATACTTACCGCTCTTGTAAAGGGCCACCCGCAGGGCGCTGTCGAAGGTGCTCTCACCCTGCGCCTGCTCCAGCAGGTCGAGATACTGCCCGCACATCAGCTCGGTGAGCATGTAGTCGTGCAGGGGCTGGGCCGCGGCGATCGCCCGGGGGTCGAGGCCGCTGCCGCGCCACATCTCGCCGGACCACACCAGCAGCAGGTTGCCCAGCAACACGGCCGAGCCCTCGCCGAACTGCCGCGCCGACCCGTGCCAGCCCGCGTCCGCGTGCATGCGCTCGAAGCGCCGGTGCGCCGAGGGCATGCCGCGGCGTACGTCGCTCGCGTCCATGACGTCGTCGTGGATCAGCGCACTGGCCTGGAGGAGTTCGAGCGACGCGGCGGCGAAGTGCAGGCCCGGCTCGTCGCCGCCCCCGGCGGCGCGCCAGCCCCAGTGGCAGAAGGCGGGGCGCAGTCGCTTGCCCCCGGCGAGGAAGTCCTCCGCGGCGGAGAGCAGGACGGCCAGGTGCGGGTCCTCGAAGTGTGGGCGCTGCCGGTCGAGGAACTCCCGGAGAACGCGGTCCACCTCCGTACGGATGTGGTCGAGCGAGGCGGCGGAAGTGGTCATGCATCAGAGGGTAACCGGGGCAGATCCCGACATCACAGCGCAGATCCCCTCTAAATTGGTCAGCTCGCGCTGTTAGGGCAAAACGTCCGTAAGGTCCGTTCAGTCGGCCGGTCCACATGGCAAGACCGCGAGGCCGGGGAGCGGCCCGCGCGGTAATCTTTCCCGTATGGCTCTCGGTCTGCCCTCGCGGCTCCCAGATCGCGTCCCGACGGTCCGCGAACTGCTGGCCGCGGGCGAGCGCTCGTTCTCGTTCGAGTTCATGCCGCCCAAGACCGACGAGGGGGAGCGCCAGCTGTGGCGCGCGATCCGCGAGCTGGAGGCGCTGCGGCCGACGTTCGTCTCCGTCACCTACGGCGCCGGCGGCTCGACCCGCGACCGCACCGTGGACATCGTCGAGCGGCTGGCCCACGAGACGACGCTGACGCCCGTGGCCCACTTCACCGCCGTCGACCATTCCATCCGTGAGCTGCGCCACCTCGTCGGCCGGTTCGCCGACGCCGGGGTGCGCAACATCCTCGCCGTGCGCGGCGACCCGCGCGGCGGCAACCCGCTGGACGAGTGGGTCAGGCACCCCGAGGGCGTCCTGTACGCCGAGGACCTGGTGCGGCTGATCCGCCAGGCGGGCGACTTCTGCGTGGGGGTGGCGGCCTTCCCGTACAAGCACCCGAGGTCGGCCACGATCGAGTCGGACACGAACTACTTCGTGCAGAAGTGCCGGGCCGGGGC
Organism: Microbispora amethystogenes; assembly: GCF_016863015.1. Classification (GTDB taxonomy): domain Bacteria; phylum Actinomycetota; class Actinomycetes; order Streptosporangiales; family Streptosporangiaceae; genus Microbispora; species Microbispora amethystogenes. The sequence goes on from NZ_BOOB01000003.1 coordinate 76,255, forward strand.
CGACTACGCGATCACCCAGATGTTCTTCCGCGCGGAGGACTACCTGCGGCTGCGCGACCGTGTGGCGGCCCAGGGGTGCGACACGCCGATCATCCCGGGCGTCATGCCCGTGACGCAGATGAGCACGATCGCCCGGTCCGAGCAGCTGTCCGGCGCGCCGTTCCCGCCGGAGGTGGCCGAGCGGTTCGCGGCCGTCGCCGACGATCCGGTGGCGGTCCGCCGCCTGGGGATCGAGCACGCCGCCGAGATGTGCCAGACGCTCCTGGACGAGGGCGCCCCCGGCATCCACTTCATCACCTTCAACCGGTCGAGCGCGACCCGCGAGGTGTTCAAGGCGCTGCACGGCGTGCCCGCCGTCGCGGGCTGACCCGCCCGCTCAGTCCTTCGGGAACGGCGCGGGGCCGGGCAACGGCAGCCGCACCCCGGCGATGACGTACTCCTCGTAGCCGCCGGGGAACACGAACCGGGTCATCAGATCGGCGAAGCCCACATCACGGTAGAGATGGCGGGCGGCCGTGGGGGCGTCGTGCGTGGACAGCACGGCGGTGCGCTCCGGGCGGCCCTCGCACAGCGCGTGGATCATGCGCCGCCCGACGCCCTTGCCCTGATACTCGGGGCGCACGTGGATCTCGGCGATCTCCAGGGCGTCGCCGAACCACTCGTCGGCCACCACCGGGCCCGCCCGGTCCTGCAGGCCCCCACGGACGACGTCGTGCCACCACTGTCCGGGGCCGCCGTGGAAGCCGTACGCGAAGCCGGCGATGCCCGGGCCCTGCGGGTCCTCGGCGAGGACGCAGGCGAAGTCGGGATAGGCGGCGTGGTTGCGCATTATCGCCATGCGGCCCGCGAGCTGGTCCGACGGCGGCCGCATGGCGTCCGTGTAGATCTCCAGCACGGTGTCCAGCACCGCCCTGAACGTGTCGGGCCCCACCCGGCGCAGTCGGATCACCCGTCGCACACTAGCAAAGCGGCCCGAGGCCGGTCGCGGACGTCACCCGACCTCGGCGGGCGTGCCCCCGGTGATCCGTACGAGCTCGTCGAAGGACGTGGGGAAGACCGAGTGGGGATGCCCGGCGGCGGCCCACACGACCTCGTGCTTGCCCAGCCAGGTGTCCACCAGTGTCCGCACGGGCGCGGGGTGCCCGACGGGGGCCACGCCGCCGATGGGCTGCCCGGTGTGCTCGCGGACGAACTCCGGCGTGGCCCTGCGCACCTTCGCGGCTCCGACGAGCCGCGCGATCAGATCGGTGTTCACGCGGTGGGCCCCGCTGGTCAGCACCAGCAGCGGCGTGCCGTCCGCGTCGAAGATCAGGCTGTTGGCGATCGCGCCGATCTCGCAGCCGAGCTGGGCCGCCGCCGTGGCGGCCGTCGGCGCGGCGTCGTCCAGCACGACGACCTCACCGGTCACCTGCCGGTCCCGCAGGGCCTGCTCGACTCGGACGACGTTGGGATGCAACTTTTCCGGCACCCGGCCACTCTAAACGGATTGCCAGGACAGACGCGGCCGATTATCGCCACTTGTGATCACACGGCTCGCAATCGGACCGTAAGGTGAGTCCTTTGTTCGGAATCAGGCTTATGAGGGGTTGGTCATGATGAGAGGTCGACGGCGGCCGGCCGTGGCCGTGCTCGCCGCCGTGGGAGCCGTCGTGGGGGCCGCGGCGTTCGCGACGGCCGGGGTCGCCGGCCCGGCGCGGGCCACCGCGGTTCCGGCGGGAGCCGTGACGTACGCGACGGCCGGTCTCACCGGTGCGGCGCCGGCGGGTGCGGCGCGAACGCTCACGGTACCGGCGGCCGGGACGCGGGGAGCGCTGCCCGGACGGGCCGGATACCCGCCGTTCGAGGCGCCGGGGAAGACGCTCAAGCTCGGCGCCAAGGGCGGCGCGGTGAAGGCGCTGCAAGTGCGGCTCAAGGAACTCGGCTACATGCCCGGCAGCGCCGACGGCCGCTACGGCGGGGCCACGCTGACGGCGCTCTGGGCGTTCCAGAAGGTGCAGGGCATCACGCCGACCAGCACGGTCGCCGCCCGCACCTGGAGGGCGCTGGAGAACCCCCGCGCGCCCCGGGTCCTCGTGCCCCGCGGAAAGGCCACCCGGGTCGAGGTGGACCTGACCAAACAGGTGATGGTTCTGTATCGTTCCGGCGTCCCGGTGCTGATCAGTCACATCTCCAGCGGCAGCGGCGTTCCCTACACCGAGTACGCCGTGTGGAACGGCAAGAGGCAGGTGTTCTCCGGCAGCGCCCGCACGCCGACCGGCGACTACAAGACCACGTGGCGGGCCAGGGGCTGGCACCGGTCCTACCTGGGGCAGCTCTACAACCCGATCTTCTTCAACGGCGGCATCGCCCTCCACGGCGCGTTGTCGGTGCCGCTCTACCCGGCGTCGCACGGCTGCGTGCGGCTGCCGATGAACGTCGCCGAGATCCTGCCGGGCATGCTCGGCAAGGGTGTTCCCGTGCACGTCAGAGGTGCTTTCCGGCGATAGCCCGCTGATGGGAGGGCCCCGCGCGACGCGATCGCGCGGGGCCCTTCGTCGTACGTGCCCCCGCCAGTCCTCGAACCCTTGTTCGTTGACAGTCTTGACAGCAGCCATGATCGAATCTATGTTCGATGGAGTGGGCGCGGGACTCGCGGCCTGCGCCCACACCGTCGGATCCGTGCCTACGTCGTCGGCGGAGACGGATGCGGCACGGCCCGCGGCGTGGGCCGGACGGGGAGAGGGGAAGCTCCTCGTCCGGCCGCCCACGGGAGCGTGAGAAGGCGTGTGGTCCCGGTGGTGCCCGGGATTACGCGGCCGAGCGAAATTGTCGGTGCTGTCTGCGACTGTGAAGTCACCGGTGGAATTCGCCGGATGCCACGACTCAAGGAGGCGGGCATGACTGAAGAGAACGGTGATCAGCGGACCGGGCCCCGGCTTCCGCAGGCGGTCCTGGCGCGTCTCGCGGACGCCAGGGCGTGCCTCGCGGACGCCACGGTCGGGACCACGCCCGCGGACCGCTACGTGGCGGCCCATCTCGCGGCGCTGCGCGCGGCCGCCGGGATCCTCGCCGCGCGCCCCCGTCCGATGGACGGACGCAGGCGGCGGCTGCGCAGCGCCTGGGAGCTGCTTCCCGAGGCCGAGCCGAAGCTCGCGGACTGGGCGGCCTACTTCGCGATGAGCGCGACCAAGCGAGCGGCGGTCGAGGCCGGAATGGTCCGGGCCGTCACTCAGAACGACGCAGACGAGATCATAGCGGAAGCGGACAGGTTCGTCGGCGAGGTCGAGTCGATCCTCGGCCTGCCCGGCCGCCCCACCCTCCCGATGGCCGGCTGACGGCGTCAGGCCGGATCGCGCTCCAGAGGGCAGCTCATGCAGCGGGGCCCGCCCCGTCCCCGGCCGAGTTCGCTGCCGCGGATCGGGATGACCTCGATGCCGTGCCGGCGCAGGTGGTTGTTGGTCGTGGTGTTGCGCTCGTAGGCGACGACCACTCCCGGCTCCAGGGCCAGCACGTTGCAGCCGTCGTCCCACTGCTCGCGCTCGGCCGCGTGCACGTCCTGCGTCGGCGTGAGGACCTTGATGTCGTCCAGGCCGAGGGCCCGCGCGATCGCCCGGTGCATGTCCTCGGGCGGATGGTCGGTGACCTTCAGCTCCTTGTCGGTGTCGCCCGGCTCCACCGTGTACGACGGCAGCATGCCGAGCCCGGCGTACTTCGTGAACACCCCCACGTCGACGTTGGTCATCACGGTGTCGAGGTGCATGAACGCGCGGGTCTTGGGGAGGTCGAGCGCCACGATGCGGGTCGCCGCGCCCGCGCGGAAGAGGTTCGTCGCGAGCATCTCGACCGCCTGCGGCTGGGTGCGCTCGCTCATCCCGACGAGCACGACGCCGTCGCCGAGCACCAGCACGTCGCCGCCCTCGATGGTGGCCGGGGCCATGCGGGTGCCGTCGTACCAGACGTCGAACCCCCCGCCGGACGGGTCGCCGTAGCCCGGGGCGAACATCGGGTGCCACCGGTAGACCGCCTCGAAGTTGAGGGTCTCGCGCCTGCGCGCCTTCTTGCGCATGGCGTTGATGGACACCCCGCCGTACACCCAGCAGGAGGTGTCGCGGGCGAACAGGTGGTTCGGCAGCGGCGGGAGGACGAAGTCGTCCAGGCCGAGGGCGTGGAAGACGACCGACCCCGGGTCGCAGCCCAGCTCCCTGATCTCGCGCTTGGTGATCCCGCCGGTCAGGTACGGCGCGAGTGTGGCGCCGTCGAGGGCGTCCAGCGTGTTGCGGATCGCGTCGGCGGCGAGTGGGCCGAACCAGTGCTCGTCGACGCTGCCGTCGAGGATGTGCTTGCGCGCATCGGGGACCTCGATCACCTCCCGGAGGAGGTCGCCGAGGTGGTGCACCGTGACGCCGCGCGCGGTGAGCACCTCGCACCACTCACGGTGCTCCTCCAGCGCGCGCTGCACCCAGAGCACGTCGTCGAAGAGCAGGCCGTCCTTGTTGCCGGGGGTGAGCCGCTTGAGCGCCAGTTCGGGGATGTCGACCAGGACCTGGCGGAGCCTGCCCACCTCCGAGCCCACGAAGAAAGTCATGTCCTGTCCTATCCCCGTATGACAGGAATCACTCGTGACGCGGCTCCCCGGCGCGGAGGGGACCGACGGGGGCCGCCGCGGCGGCCCGGCGGCCGGAAGGAGCGGTCAGAAGGACTCGACGGCGCGGCGGGCCTCGGCGTCGAGCACGCCCCAGTTGATGAACTCCTCGGTCAGCTCGACGGGCGACTTGTCGTAGATGACCGCCAGCGAGCGCAGGTCCTCCTGCCGGATGGACAGCACCTTGCCGTTGTAGTCACCCCGCTGGCTCTGGATCGTGGCCGCGTAGCGGGCCAGCGGACCGGCCTTGTCCTTCGGCAGCTGCGACAGCCGCTCCAGGTCGATGACCAGCTTGGGAGCCGGCGCGAGCGGGCTGGGCGCGGCCCCGCCGGGCAGCAACTCGGAGACGGGCACCCCGTAGAAGTCCGCGAGCTCGGCGAGCTTCTGCACGGTCACCGCACGGTCGCCCCGCTCGTAGGAGCCCACGACGACGGCCTTCCACCGGCCGCGGGACTTCTCTTCGACACCGTGCAGGGACAACCCCTGCTGGGTCCGGATGGCGCGCAGGCGCGCGCCCAGCGACTTGGCGTAGTCAGACGGCATCGTGTGGCCCCCGGCTTTCTATGTCTCTTCTCACTTGATTGTGCGTCCTTGTCCTAAGCGTTCCGAACACCGGGGCTGGCACCGGGACTGGCACTGGGCCCGGCACCTTCGGTGACCGCTGCGTCGGGTTTTACCCAGGAAGGTCGCGTGTTGTGGTTACGGACAGTGACGGTAAAGCCGACACTCCCAAAGGTCAAGCTGATTGGAAAAAAGAGCGCCAAACAGTGCTCTCACCGAAATCCCCGACACCCGATGTGATGCGGCTTCCGATCCGTCGAGGGCCGGGGGCGGGCGTCGCCCTCCCGTCGCATCACCCCTGGCGGGAGGGGGGATGACGGAGGGCCCTGATACTCTATGCAGACCTGACACCCTTTTAAGACCCGTCCCGTGAGGCGGGAAAGGTGGTGACTTTTTCATGTCCGATGCCCAAAATCAGGCCCGTGCCGTCCTGGAGGGGCCCGACATCCACCGGGCGCTCACGCGGATCGCGCACGAGATCCTGGAGCGGACGAGAGGCGCCGAGAGCGTCGTCCTGCTCGGCATCCCCACCCGCGGCGCCACCCTGGCCCACCGGATCGCCGGCCGGATCGCGCAGTTCGAGGGGATCAAGGTCCCCGTCGGCGCGATCGACATCACGATGTACCGCGACGACCTCCGCCTGCGCCCGGCGCGCCCGCTCGGCCGCACCGAGCTTCCCCCGGACGGCGTGGACGGCAGGACCGTCGTCCTCGTGGACGACGTCCTCTTCTCCGGGCGCACGGTGCGCGCCGCGCTCGACGCGCTGAACGACGTCGGCAGGCCCCGGGCGGTCCAGCTCGCGACGCTGGTGGACCGCGGCCACCGGGAGCTGCCGATCCGCGCCGACTACGTCGGCAAGAACCTGCCGACCTCCAAGAGCGAGAAGGTCAAGGTCTTCCTGCAGGAGACGGACGGGCGCGACGCGGTCGTGCTCATCAAGGGGGACGACCGATGAAGTCGCACCTGCTCTCGACCGGCGACCTCAGCCGCGACGACGCCCTCCTCATCCTCGACACGGCGGAGGAGCTGGCCCGGGTCTCGCAGCGGTCGATCAAGAAACTGCCGACGCTGCGCGGCCGGACGGTGGTGAACCTCTTCTTCGAGGACTCCACCCGGACCCGCATCTCCTTCGAGGCCGCGGCCAAGCGCCTGTCGGCCGATGTGATCAACTTCTCGGCCAAGGGGTCGAGCGTGTCCAAGGGCGAGTCGCTGAAGGACACCGCGCTCACCCTGGAGGCCATGGGCGCCGACGCCGTGGTGATCCGGCACAGCGCCTCGGGCGCGCCGCACCGCCTGGCCAACTGGGTGCGCGGCAGCGTGGTGAACGCCGGCGACGGCACCCACGAGCATCCGACGCAGGCGCTGCTCGACGCGTTCAGCATCCGCCGCAGGCTCGGCCGGCTCGACGGACTGAAGATCTCGATCGTCGGCGACGTGCTGCACAGCCGGGTCGCCCGGTCGAACGTGCTGCTGCTGCACACGCTCGGCGCCGAGGTCACTCTGGTCGCGCCGCCGACCCTGCTGCCGGTGGCGGTCGAGAGCTGGCCCTGCCAGGTCTCGTACGACCTCGACGCGGTGCTGCCGAAGTCGGACGTCGTGATGATGCTGCGGGTCCAGCTCGAACGGATGAACGCGGCCTACTTCCCCTCGGCGCGGGAGTACAGCCGCCGCTACGGCCTCGACCGCGACCGCTTCGCCCGCCTGCACGACGACGCGATCGTCATGCACCCCGGGCCGATGAACCGCGGCATGGAGATCTCCGCGGAGGTCGCCGACTCGCCGCGCTCGACGATCGTCGAGCAGGTCGGCAACGGCGTGACGGTCCGGATGGCCGTCCTCTATCTGCTGCTCGGCGGTTCCGAGCCCGCCATCGGAGGTGCCGAATGAGCGCGTACGACCTTCACGAGGGAGCTGTGACCACCATCCTCATCAGGGGCGCCCGCATCCTGGGCGGCGCCCCGCGCGACATCCTGCTGCGCGACGGCCTCGTGGCCGAGATCGGCGACCTCGCGGGCGCCGATGCCGGCCAGACGATCGACGCCGCCGGGCTGGTCGCCCTGCCCGGCCTCGTCGACCTGCACACCCATCTGCGCGAGCCGGGCCGGGAGGACGCCGAGACCGTCGAGACCGGCACCCAGGCCGCGGCGCGCGGCGGCTACACCGCCGTCCACGCGATGGCCAACACCTCCCCGGTGGCCGACACCGCCGGGGTGGTCGAGCAGGTCTGGCGGCTCGGCCAGGAGTCCGGCCACTGCGACGTCCAGCCCGTCGGCGCGGTGACCTCCGGCCTGGAGGGCCGCCAGCTCGCCGAACTCGGCGCGATGGCCGACTCCGCGGCCCGCGTCCGGGTCTTCTCCGACGACGGGAAGTGCGTCTCGGACGCGGTGCTGATGCGCCGGGCGCTGGAGTACGTCAAGGCGTTCGACGGCGTGGTCGCCCAGCACGCCCAGGAGCCCCGGCTCACCGAGGGCGCCCAGCTCAACGAGGGCGAGGTGTCGGCCAGGCTCGGCCTGACCGGCTGGCCGGCCGTCGCCGAGGAGGCGATCATCGCCCGCGACTGCCTGCTCGCCGCGCACGTCGGCTCCCGGCTGCACGTCTGCCACGTCTCCACCGCGGGCTCCGTCGAGATCATCCGGTGGGCCAAGTCGAAGGGCTGGGACGTGACCGCCGAGGTCACCCCGCACCACCTGCTGCTGACCGACTCCTGCGCGGAGACCTCGCCGCTCGGGCCGTACAACCCGATCTACAAGGTGAACCCGCCGCTGCGCACCGCCGAGGACGTGCGGGCGCTGCGCGAGGCCCTCGCCGACGGCACGATCGACTGCGTGGCCACCGACCACGCCCCCCACCCGGTCGAGGACAAGGAGACCGAGTGGGCCGCGGCGGCGATGGGCATGATCGGCTTGGAGACCGCCCTGCCGGTGGTCCAGGAGGCCATGGTCGAGACCGGGCTGCTCGACTGGGCCGGCGTCGCCGACCGCATGTCCGCGCGGCCGGCCAGGATCGGCCGCCTGGCCGGGCACGGCCGGCCCATCGAGCCCGGCGCGCCCGCCAACGTCACCCTGTACGACCCGTCGGTCCGGCGTCCCGTGGACCCCACCGCGATGGCGTCGAAGAGCCGGAACACCCCGTACGAGGGGATGACCCTGCCCGGCCACGTGGTCGCCACGTTCCTGCGCGGCCGCCCCACCGTTCTCGAAGGGAAGCTCGTATGACAGCCCTGCTGGTTCTCGAGGACGGACGCGTCTTCGAGGGAACGCCGTACGGCGCCGTGGGTGAGACGTTCGGCGAGATGGTCTTCAACACCGGCATGACCGGCTACCAGGAGACCCTCACCGACCCCTCCTACCACCGCCAGATCGTGGCGATGACCGCCCCCCACATCGGCAACACCGGCGTCAACGACGAGGACCCCGAGTCCCGCCGCGTCTGGGTCGCGGGCTACGTGGTGCGCGAGCCGTCGCGGATCCCCTCGAACTGGCGCTCCCGCCGGACCCTCGACGACTACCTGCGCGAGCAGGGCGTCGTCGGCATCGCCATGTCCGGCACCCGGGCCCTCACCCGCCACCTGCGCGAGCGCGGCGCGATGCGCGCCGGCGTCTTCAGCGAGGGCGGCGACGTCGCCGAACTGGTCGAGCGCGTGCGGCGCTCGCCCGGCATGGAGGGCGCCGACCTCGCCCGCGAGGTCAGCACGCCCGAGCCGTACGTCGTGCCGGCGCGCGGGCGCAAGCGCTTCACCGTCGCCGCGGTCGACCTCGGCATCAAGGCGATGACCCCCGAGCGGATGGCCGAGCGGGGCTGTGAGGTGCACGTGCTGCCCGCCACCGCCGGCGCCGCCGACATCCTCGCCCTCGGCCCCGACGGCGTCTTCTTCTCCAACGGCCCCGGCGACCCCGCCGCGGCCGGGTACGCGGTCGAGTCGCTGCGCGAGGTGCTGGACGCGAGCGTGCCGTTCTTCGGCATCTGCTTCGGCAACCAGATCCTCGGCCGGGCGCTCGGCCTCGGCACCTACAAGCTGCGGTACGGCCACCGCGGCGTGAACCAGCCCGTGCAGGACCGCAGGACCGGCAAGGTCGAGATCTCCGCGCACAACCACGGCTTCGCCGTGCGGGCGCCGCTCGACGGGCCCTTCGAGACGCCGTACGGCGCGGCGGAGGTCAGCCACGTCAACCTCAACGACGACTGCGTGGAGGGGCTGCGCCTGCTGGACCGCCCGGCGTTCAGCGTCCAGTACCACCCCGAGGCGGCGGCCGGCCCGCACGACGCGGCCTACCTGTTCGACGAGTTCTGCGAGATCATGAACAAGAAGGGGGCCAAGGGTGCCTAAGCGTACGGACATCAGGTCCGTCATGGTGATCGGCTCCGGCCCGATCGTCATCGGACAGGCGTGCGAGTTCGACTACTCGGGCACCCAGGCCTGCCGGGTCCTGCGCAGCGAGGGCTTCCGGGTCGTCCTGGTCAACAGCAACCCGGCCACGATCATGACGGACCCCGAGTTCGCCGACGCCACCTACGTCGAGCCGATCACCCCGGACATCGTCGAGAAGATCATCGCCAAGGAGCGGCCCGACGCGCTGCTGCCCACGCTGGGCGGCCAGACGGCGCTGAACACGGCCGTGGCGCTGCACGAGGCGGGCGTCCTGACCAAGTACGGCGTCGAGCTGATCGGCGCCGACATCGACGCCATCCAGGCGGGGGAGAACCGCGAGCGGTTCAAGGAGATCGTCGCGAAGGTGGCCGCCGAGCACGGCCTCAACGCCGAGTCGGCGCGCAGCGCGATCTGCCACACGATGGACGACTGCCTGCGCGCGGCCGGCGAGCTGGGCTACCCGGTCGTCGTCCGCCCGAGCTTCACGATGGGCGGCGCCGGGTCCGGCTTCGCCCACGACGAGGAGGAGTTGCGCCGCATCGCGGGCGCCGGCCTCGACGCGTCCCCGACCACCGAGGTGCTCCTGGAGGAGTCGATCCTCGGCTGGAAGGAGTACGAGCTGGAGGTCATGCGCGACCGGGCCGACAACGTGGTCATCGTGTGCTCCATCGAGAACATCGACCCGATGGGCGTCCACACCGGCGACAGCGTGACCGTGGCGCCCGCGCTGACGCTGACCGACCGCGAGTACCAGAACATGCGCGACGTCGCGATCGCGGTCATCCGCGAGGTCGGCGTCGACACCGGCGGCTGCAACATCCAGTTCGCGGTCGACCCGGCGACCGGCCGGATGATCGTCATCGAGATGAACCCGCGCGTGTCGCGGTCGTCGGCGCTCGCGTCGAAGGCCACCGGCTTCCCGATCGCCAAGATCGCCGCCAAGCTCGCGATCGGCTACACGCTCGACGAGATCCCCAACGACATCACCAAGGAGACCCCGGCGTCGTTCGAGCCGTCGCTCGACTACATCGTGGTCAAGGTGCCGAGGTTCGCGTTCGAGAAGTTCGCCGGGGCGGACGAGACGCTGACCACCCACATGAAGTCGGTCGGCGAGGCGATGGCGATCGGCCGTTCGTTCCCCGAGGCGCTGCAGAAGGCGCTGCGGTCGCTGGAGAAGAAGGGGTCGTCGTTCACCTGGGCGGGCGAGACCGGCGACCTGGACGCGCTCCTGGAGGCCTGCCGCAGGCCCCACGACGGGCGGCTGCGCACGATGCAGCAGGCCATCAGGGCCGGCGCCACCCCCGAGCAGGTCCACGAGGCCACCTCGGTCGACCCGTGGTTCGTCGACCAGCTCTTCGCGATCGACGAGGTCGCCCGGTCGATCACCGCGCTCGACCGGCCCACCCTGGAGACGGCCAAGCGGCACGGCTTCAGCGACGCGCAGATCGCCGAGATCCTCGGCGTGGCGGAGGCCGAGGTGCGCTCGGCCCGGTACGAGCTGGGCCTGCGGCCCGTCTACAACACCGTGGACACCTGCGCCGCCGAGTTCGCCGCGCGCACGCCCTACCTCTACTCCACGTACGACGAGGAGACCGAGGTGCCGGTGGGGGACCGGCCCAAGGTGATCATCCTGGGCAGCGGGCCCAACCGCATCGGCCAGGGCATCGAGTTCGACTACGCCTGCGTCCACGCGTCGTTCGAGCTGGCCAAGGCCGGCTACGAGACCGTGATGGTCAACTGCAACCCCGAGACCGTCTCGACCGACTACGACACCTCCGACCGGCTCTACTTCGAGCCGCTCACGCTGGAGGACGTGCTGGAGGTCGTGCACGCCGAGCAGGAGACCGGGCCGGTCGCGGGAGTGGTCGTCCAGCTCGGCGGCCAGACGCCGCTCGGGCTCGCCCAGGCGCTCAAGGACGCCGGGGTGCCGGTGGTCGGCACCTCGCCCGAGGCGATCCACCTCGCCGAGGACCGCGGGGCGTTCGGCCGGGTCCTCGCCGAGGCCGGGCTGACCGCGCCCAAGCACGGCACCGCGACGACCGTGGACGAGGCCAGGGCGGTCGCCGAGGAGATCGGCTACCCCGTGCTCGTACGGCCGTCGTACGTCCTCGGCGGGGCCGGCATGGCCATCGTGTACGACGAGGACACGCTCGCGACCTACATGTCCAGGGCGGCCTCGGAGCACCCGGTGCTGATCGACCGGTTCCTCGACGACGCCATCGAGATCGACGTGGACGCGTTGTTCGACGGCGAGGAGCTCTACCTCGGCGGCGTCATGGAGCACATCGAGGAGGCCGGCATCCACTCCGGCGACTCGGCGTGCGCGCTGCCCCCGATCACGCTGGGCGGCTACGACATCAAGCGGATCCGCGCGGCCACCGAGGCCATCGCCCGCGGCGTCGGCGTGCGCGGCCTGCTGAACGTCCAGTACGCGCTGGCCGCGAACGTGCTCTACGTCCTGGAGGCCAACCCCAGGGCCAGCCGTACGGTGCCGTTCGTGTCCAAGGCCACGGCGGTGCCGCTGGCCAAGGCCGCGGCGCGGCTGACGATGGGCGCGACGATCGCCGAACTGCGCGCCGAGGGCATGCTGCCGGACGGCTACGACGGCGGCACCCTGCCGCTGGACGCGCCGGTGGCGGTCAAGGAGGCGGTGCTGCCGTTCAACCGGTTCCGCGGCGTCGACACCGTTCTCGGGCCGGAGATGCGCTCGACCGGCGAGGTCATGGGCATCGACGAGTTCTTCGGCACGGCCTACGCCAAGTCGCAGTCGGCCGCGTACGGCGCGCTGCCCACCAAGGGCCGGGCGTTCGTCTCGGTGGCGAACAAGGACAAGCGGGCCGCGATCTTCCCCGTCAAGGCGCTGGCGGACCTCGGGTTCGAGATCCTCGCCACGGAGGGCACCGCGGAGGTGCTGCGCCGCAACGGCGTCCGTGCCAGGATCGTGCGCAAGCAGAGCGAGGGGACGGGCCCCGGCGGCGAGCCGACGATCGTGCGGCGCATCCTCGACGGGGAGGTGGATCTCATCGTGAACACCCCGTTCGGCAGCCCCGGCCAGTCCGGGCCGCGCCTGGACGGCTACGAGATCCGCACCGCCGCGGTCAACCGCGGCATCGCCTGCATCACCACCGTCCAGGGCCTCGCCGCCGCTGTCCAGGGCATCCAGCACATCGTCCGGGGCGACATCGACGTGTGTTCCCTCCAGGAACACGCCAGGAGGCTGCGAGACTGACCCGGGACAGCGGAGCGCGCCACGAGCGCAAAGGAGCAGGGAGTGGCCGGGAGTCCGGTTCAGGTCACGGGCACGGTGCTGACGACGCGCCGGGTGGACGCCTACCATGCGCTCACCGTCGTCGCCCCGGGCATCGCCGACCGGTTCCGGCCCGGCCACTTCGTCACGGTCGCCGTGGGCGGCCGGAACACCTCGATGCTCACCCGGCGGGCCTTCACCGTCCACGACGTGAAGCCGGACTACGGTGGCACGGTGGAGCTCGTCTTCGGCGTGCGCGGCGCGGGGACGGCCTGGCTCGCCGATCTCAGGGTGCGCGACACACTCGACCTGGTCGGCCCGCTGGGCCGGCCCTTCCCGCTGCCCCGTGACCCCTGCACCTGCGTGCTGGTGGGCGACGAGCACGGCTCGGCGGCGCTGTTCGCGCTGGGCGACGCGCTGCAGCAGCGGGGCTGCCGGGTCGACTTCGTGCTCGGGGCGCCGTCGGCCGACCGGGTCTTCGGCGCCCTGCGGGCCCGCCGGATGGGCGAGACGACCACGCTGACCACCGAGGACGGCTCCCTCGGCATGCGCGGCAGGGTGACCGACGTGCTGCCCGGGGTGATCGCCGACGCGCGGGCCGACGTCGTCTACGCCTGCGGCCCGATGGAGACGCTGCGCGGCGTCACCGCGGTCGCGGCCGAGTTCGGCATCCCGGTGCAGGTCGCCGTGGAGGAGCGGATGGCGTGCGGCATCGGCGTCTGCATGACGTGCGTGGTGCCGGTCATCGGCGACGACGGCGTGACCCGGATGCTCCGCGCGTGCGCCGACGGGCCGGTGTTCCGCGGCGAGCGCGTGCGGTTCGACGACGTCGGAACGATCCCGTTCGACGCGCTCGGCGCGCCAGGCGGACGGCATGCCTGAGCCGGGGCGGAGGCGCCGGCGGTGATGGCCGACCTCCGGACCTATCTGGCGCACGTGGAACTGCCCAACCCGATCCTGACCGCCTCCGGCTGCGGCGGGACCGGCCGTGAGCTGGCCCAGTTCTCCGACGTCCACCGGCTGGGCGCGTTCGTCACCCGGTCGATCACCATGGCCCCGCGCGCGGGACGGCCGACGCCGCGCATGGCCGAGACCCCCTCCGGGCTGCTGAACGCCGTGGGCCTCCAGGGCCCCGGCGTCGAGGCGTTCCTGGAGCGCGAGCTGCCCTGGCTGGCCGAGCGGGGCGCCCGCACGGTCGTGTCGATCGGCGGCGGCACCGTGACCGAGTACACCGCGCTGGCGCGGCGCCTGGCCGAGGTCTCCGGCGTCACCGCCGTCGAGGTCAACCTGTCGTGCCCGAACGTCGAGGACCGCGGCAGGGTGTTCGCCCGCGAGGGCTCGGCCGCCGCGGAGGTCGTGGCCTCGGTGCGCGCGGCCACGCCGTACGACGTGCCGGTGATCGCCAAGCTGTCGCCGGACGTGGCCGACATCGTCGCCGTCGCGCGCGCGTGCGTGGACGGAGGCGCCGACGCCCTCGCGATGATCAACACGCCGGTCGGGATGAGCATCGACGTGGACACGATGCGCCCCGCGCTCGCGGCCGGCACCGGGGGCCTGTCCGGCCCCGCCGTACGGCCCCTGGCGGTGCGCTGCGTGTGGCAGGTGCACGCCGCGCTGCCCGGGGTGCCGATCGTGGGCATGGGCGGCGTGACGACCGGCAGGGACGCCCTCGAGCTCGTCCTGGCGGGCGCCTGCGCCGTCGCGGTGGGCACGGCCCTGTTCCACGACCCCTACGCCTGCCCGCGCGTCCTCAGGGAGCTTGAGGAGCTTCTGCAGGCGCGCGGGTTCGACCGCCTCGCCGACGCCGTGGGCCTGGCCCACCGCCCGGCGGGCGCGCAACCACGCACACGCACGGATCTCGAGGAGAGTTCGCTTTGACCACGCCCGCCCCCATCGCCGTCGCCCTGGACGCGCCCGACCTGGAGACCGCGGCCCGCTGGGCCGGCCTGGTCACCCCGCACGTCTCCACGGTGAAGGTGGGACTGGAACTGTACCTGCGGTACGGGCCCGACGTGATCGCCTCGGTGCGCGGCGCGAGCGGCGTGCAGGTCTTCCTGGACCTGAAGCTGCACGACATCCCGAACACCGTGGGCGCCGCCGCCCGGGCCGTCGCCCGGCTCAAGCCCACCTACCTGACCGTGCACGCCGCAGGGGGTCCCGCCATGGTCAGGGCGGCCGTCGAGGCGTCCCCCGGCACGCGCATCGCGGCCGTGACGCTCCTGACGTCGCTCTCGGAGGCCGATCTCCGCGAGGTGGGCATCCAGGGACCCCCGGTCGACGCCGCGCGCCGTATGGCCGCCGTGGCCGTCGGAGCGGGGGCGCAGGCCCTGGTCTGCTCGCCCCGGGAGGTCGCCGCGGTGCGGGCGGAGGTCGGTCCGGAGATCACGCTCATCACCCCCGGCGTACGGCCCGCGGGAGCCGAGACGCAGGACCAGGCGAGGGTGGCCACCCCCGAGCACGCCGTCGCCCAGGGGGCCGACCTCCTCGTGATCGGGCGGCCCATCACCGGGGCGCCCGACCCCGGCGCCGCCGCCGCCGCGATCGCCGCCGCGCTCCGCCGCGTGCGCCCCGTGGGCACTCCGTGAGCACCCCCTGAAAATCCCTGAACGTCTCATCGGGCCCGTCACCAAGCGTCATCCGGTTCCGGGCCTGCTGAGGCGGTTTTGATCTACACAGAGTAACTTTTCCAATACTGGAAGTAGTAAAATCAATTTTATGGTCCGAGAACCGTCTCTTGACGTTGCCGATACGGCCAAGACCAGCTAGTTTCCCCCATCGTCCGAGTACATCGACATGAAATTCGAGGTGACCCGGCGTGGCTCTTCCTCCCCTGACCCCCGAGCAGCGCGCCGCAGCTCTTGAGAAGGCTGCCAAAGCACGCAAGGAGCGTGCCGAGGTCAAGAACCGGCTCAAGCACGGCGCGGTTTCTCTGGCTGAGGTGCTGAAGGATGGGCAGACCGACGACGTCATCGGCAAGATGAAGGTCTCGGCTCTGCTGGAGTCGCTCCCTGGCGTCGGCAAGGTCCGCGCCAAGCAGCTCATGGAGCGCCTTGGTATCGCCGAATCCCGCCGTGTGCGGGGTCTCGGCGCCAACCAGCGCGCCTCCCTGGAGCGCGAGTTCGGCGGCGCCGAGAGCTGATCTCGGCGGCGTACGAACGAGTTCACGGGGGTACGGAGTGACCGACACGTCCTGGTCCGCTGGAGATCGGGCCCATGAGGCGGCCACCTGCAGCGGGTCCCGGGCACGCGGAGGTGACTCCACGCCCCGCCCGCGCCTGACGGTCCTGTCCGGTCCGTCGGGTGTGGGCAAGTCCACGGTCGTCGCCGAGCTCCGGCGGTCCCACCCGGAGGTGTGGCTGTCGGTCTCGGTGACAACCCGGAAACCCCGCCCGGGGGAGACGCACGGCGTGGAGTACTTCTTCGCCGGCAACGACGAGTTCGACCGGCTCGTCGCCTCCGGCGAGCTTCTCGAGTGGGCCGAGTTCGCCGGCAACCGGTACGGCACGCCCAGGCGTGCGGTGCTGGAGAAGCTGGCGGCGGGCGTCCCCACTCTGCTGGAGATCGACCTGCAGGGCGCCAGGCAGGTGCGCAGGACCATGCCCGAGGCCCTGCTGGTGTTCCTGGCCCCGCCGACCTGGGAGGAGCTGGAGCGGCGGCTGCGCGGCCGCGGCACCGAGCCTCCCGACGTGATCGCCCGCCGTCTTGAGGCGGGGCGCGTCGAGATGGCGGCGGAGAAGGAGTTCGACCTCACCCTCGTCAACACGTCGGTCAATGACGTGTGCCACCGGCTGATAACCTTGCTGGGACACTCACCTAGCTAGGGGAATCACTGACGTGGCAAGCAGCGCCGCCTACGCGGAAGGCATCACCAACCCGTCGATCGACTCGCTCCTCGACATCGTCGACAGCAAGTACAGCCTTGTGATCATGGGTGCGAAGCGGGCGCGCCAGATCAACGCCTACTACTCCCAGCTCGGCGAGGGCCTGCTGGAGTACGTCGGCCCCCTCGTGGAGACCCACGCCCAGGAGAAGCCGCTGTCCATCGCCCTGCGCGAGGTCGCCGAGGGCCTGCTGACCTCCGAGCCCATCGAGGGCTGACCCCCGCCCCGCCCACGGACAAGCGGGAATCCCCGAGCGAGCCGGAGGGGCGCGCCGGTTTCTGGACCGAGGAGCGCGCGGGAGCGAAGCGACCAGAGCGCGACGAGGGCTGTGTTCCCAGCGAGCCTCCGGCACGACATATCGGAAGTGAGCGCCCCGATGAGCGACGCGGGAAACACATGACATCCATCGTGCTGGGTGTGAGCGCGGGCATCGCGGTCTACAAGTCCTGCGAGCTGTTGCGTCTCTTCACGGAGTCGGGACACGACGTGCGCGTCGTGCCGACCAGGGACGCCCTGCGTTTCGTCGGCGAGCCGACCTGGGCCGCGCTCTCGGGCAATCCGGTGACCACCGAGGTGTGGGAGTCGGTGCACGAGGTGCCGCACGTGCGCATCGGGCAGTCCGCCGACCTGGTGGTCGTCGCCCCGGCGACGGCGGACGTGCTGGCCCGGGCCGCGCACGGCATGGCGAACGACCTGCTGACCAACACCCTGCTCACGGCGCGCTGCCCGGTGGTGTTCGCGCCCGCGATGCACACCGAGATGTGGGAGCACCCCGCCACGCGCGCCAACGTGGCGACGCTGCGGGAGCGAGGCGCGGTGGTGATCGAACCCGCGACCGGCAGGCTCACCGGCGCCGACACGGGCCCCGGGCGGCTGCCGGACCCCGCCGAGATCTTCGAGGTCTGCCGGCGCGTGCTCGCGGGCCGCGGCGGCGATCTGGCGGGGCGGCACGTCGTCGTCTCCGCGGGCGGCACCCGTGAGGCGATCGATCCCGTCCGCTTCATCGGCAACCGCTCCTCCGGGCTGCAGGGATACGCCCTCGCCCGTACGGCCGTCGCCAGGGGCGCGGAGGTCACGCTGGTGTCGGCCAACGTGGCGCTGCCCGACCCGGCGGGCGCGAAGGTCGTGCGGGTCGAGTCGGCGACCCAGCTCCGCGAGGCGGTCCTGGCCGCGGCGGAGCACGCCGACGCCGTCGTCATGGCCGCCGCCGTCGCGGACTTCCGGCCCGTACGGCAGAGCGGCACGAAGATCAAGAAATCCGCTGCCGAGCCCGATCCAATCCATCTCACGAAAAATCCGGACATCCTGGCTGAGCTGGGGGAGACCCGCCGGGCCGGGAGCGGGACGCACCCCCGGGTGATCGTCGGTTTCGCGGCGGAGACGGACGACGTGCTCGCCAACGGGCGCGCCAAGCTGGAACGCAAGGGCTGCGACCTGCTCGTGGTCAACCAGGTGGGGGAGAACCTGGCGTTCGGCACGCCCGACAACGCCGCTGTCGTCCTCACAGCGGAGGGCGACTCGGTGGAGATTCCGAGGGGTCCCAAAGAGGATCTCGCCGACGTAGTGTGGAACCTGGTGGTACGGCGTCTCCCCTGACCCCTCGTGGACCTCGACCCTCGTGGACCTCGCGTGGTGCCGGTGCGGGCGTCCGTGCCCGCCTCCGCAGGGTGCGTCGAGGGAGCGATCGCCATGCCGGTGTCCGCCACGATCCGAGAGCGCTGCCGGGCCATGCTCGGCCCCGGCGAGGACATCCGCTACGTCTTTCCCGCGGTGGCGCTGCCTCCTCCCGCCATGATCAGTTTTCTCGTCGTCGTGACGAACCGCTCGGTCACGCTGCTGTCCACCAAGATGCTCACGCGGGACGAGCCGTCGCGGGTGTGGGCCCGCTACCCGCGCCGCACCCGCCTCGGGCCGGTCGAGTTCGGGTCGGGGCCGAGGATCGAGATCGACGGCATGACCCTGGAGGTCGACGACGAGTACGCGGCGGTGGTCGCGGCCGCGGACGCCGAGGCATTCTCCCCGGGTGACCTGCCCAGAGATCCTCTCCCCGACCTCTGACGGGCGTCCGGCGCCCCCGAGGGCACGTCCTTCCCGCCGCCGATCGGGGGACGGGTGACAGAGCCGGTACCGGTGTGGCTGTCCCGCGCCGCATCGCCTGAGGCTAGACTCGCGTGAGCATCGAACGGCCGCCGGTAGGCCCTACCGCCGGTCGTTCACAGACGTCAGCAGCCGCTGCATGAGGAGCCCAGAGTTGTCCCGTCGCCTGTTCACCTCCGAGTCGGTCACCGAGGGCCACCCGGACAAGATCGCTGACCAGATCAGTGACGCGATTCTCGACGCGATGCTCAAGGACGACCCGAAGAGCCGGGTCGCCGTCGAGACGCTGATCACCACTGGCCAGGTCCACGTCGCCGGCGAGGTGACGACGGAGACCTACGTCGACATCCCCGCCCTGATCCGGGAGAAGATCCTCGAGATCGGGTACGACGCCTCCCACAAGGGCTTCGACGGCGCCTCCTGCGGCGTGTCGGTGTCCATCGGCGCCCAGTCGCCCGACATCGCCCAGGGCGTGGACGACGCCTACGAGCACCGTGCGGGCGAGGGCGCCGACGACTTCGACCGCCAGGGCGCGGGCGACCAGGGCCTGATGTTCGGCTACGCCTGCCGCGAGACCCCCGAGCTGATGCCGCTGCCGATCACGCTCGCGCACCGGATGGCCCGGCGCCTGTCGGAGGTCCGCAAGAACGGGACCGTTCCCTACCTCCGCCCGGACGGCAAGACCCAGGTCACGATCGAGTACGACGGCGACCGGCCGGTCCGCCTCGACACCGTGGTGGTCTCCACCCAGCACGCCCCGGAGATCGACCTGCGGGAGATGCTGGCCCCCGACATCCGCGAGCACGTCGTGGAGCCGGTGCTGGCCGACCTGGAGATCGAGACCGAGGGCTACCGCCTGCTGGTGAACCCGACCGGCCGCTTCGAGATCGGCGGCCCCATGGGCGACGCCGGGCTCACCGGCCGCAAGATCATCATTGACACGTACGGCGGTATGGCCCGCCACGGCGGCGGCGCCTTCTCGGGCAAGGACCCGTCCAAGGTGGACCGTTCGGCTGCCTACGCGATGCGCTGGGTCGCCAAGAACGTCGTCGCGGCCGGTCTGGCCGACCGCTGCGAGGTCCAGGTGGCGTACGCGATCGGCAAGGCGCAGCCGGTCGGCCTCTTCGTCGAGACGTTCGGCACCGAGAAGGTGCCGGTCAACGCGATCCAAGACGCGGTGCTCCAGGTCTTCGACCTGCGCCCGGCCGCGATCATCCGCGACCTCGACCTGCTGCGCCCGATCTACTCCGAGACCGCCGCGTACGGCCACTTCGGCCGTGAGGGCGTCTCCTGGGAGTCCACCGACCGGGCCGACGCCCTGCGCACCGCCGCAGGCCTGTGACCCGTCCCTGAAAAACCCCGGCACCGGGCTTCGGTGCCGGCTGGACTTCGGCGCCGTCGTCCGGCGCCGCCCTTCGCGGCGGCGCCGGACGAGCACGCCCGGCTGCGGCACGCCGGTCCGGATCCTCGGGCGGCATCGCCCACAGCCTGCGGGCCTGGAGGCGATTGCGGCCCGCCAGGTCTGGTAGGACGTACACGTGACCGAGCCGACCCGTGCCCCTCATCCGCAGGAGGCGCTCCTCCCGGTGCCTCCCGCCGCCGGGAAGCGGTACACCCGGCTCACCGAGCGGACGCGTGGCAGCAGTCAGCGGACCGGTGGCGGCACCGAGCGGGCGGGTGCGCGCAAGGGGGCGCGTGAGGCCGCGGCGAGCCTTCCGGTCGCCCGGATCGTCGTGGACACGCCGTTACCGCACCTGGACCGGCCGTTCGACTACCTTGTCCCCGCCGCGATGGACGCCGAGGCCGTGCCCGGTTGCCGCGTGCGGGTCCGCTTCGCCGGCCAGCTGGCCGACGGCTACCTGCTCGAACGGCTGGCCGAGAGCGAGCACGAGGGACGGTTGTCCTTCCTGGAGCGGGTGATCTCCCCGGAGCCCGTTCTCACCCCCGAGATCGCCCGCCTGGCCCGCGCGGTGGCCGACCGCTATGCCGGGACCCTGCCCGACGTCCTGCGGCTGGCGATCCCGCCGCGGCACGCCCGGGTCGAGGCCGAGGCGCGCACTCCCGTCCGCCGCGCCGATCTGCCTGCCGATCTCCCCGCCGACAACGGCGCCGCCGCCCCGGCGGAGGGCGACGAGGCGGGCCGGGTGACGACGAGCCCGGCATCCGTACGGGAGGAAGACCCAGCCGCCGAGACGGCGGACGCGACCCCGGTGCGGGGGGACGACGCGAACCGGGATGACGCGGACCGGGATGCGAAGAGCGCGGCCCCAGTGCGGGGGGACGACGCGGACCGGGACACGGAGAGCGCGGTCCCGGCGCGGGACGACGGCGCGGATCGTGAAGGGGCGCGGCGGGAGCACGCGACGGGGGAGCACATGAGGCCCGCGCCGCAGCACGGCGACCGGCCCACGCCGGTGAGCGCGTACGCGGGTCCGTGGGAGGCATATCCGGCGGGGGTCTCGTTCCTGGAGGCGCTGGCGGAGGGCAGGGCGCCGCGGGCGGTGTGGACCGCCCTGCCCGGCACGGACGCCGGCGGACCGGCCTGGCCCCACGCCATCGCGGCGGCCGCGCGGGCGACGCTGGACGGCGGCCGGGGCGTCGTCGTGGTGCTTCCCGACGGCAAGGACGTGGCGCTGGTGGCCGAGGCGCTGGGCGACACCCCGCACGTCGCGATCACCGCGGACCTCGGGCCCGCCGAGCGATACCGGCGCTGGCTCAAGGCGCTGCGCGGGGAGGCCGGCATCGCGGTGGGCAACCGCCCCGCGGCCTTCGCCCCGGTGGCCCGGCTGGGCCTCGCGGTCATCTGGGACGACGGCGACGACCTGCACGCCGAGCGCCACGCCCCCTATCCCCACGCGCGGGAGGTTCTCGGCCTGCGCGCCCACCAGGCGGGCGCGGGCCTGCTCGTCGGGGGCTACGCCCGCACCGCCGAGGCGACGGCGCTCGTCGAGACGGGCTGGGCCGGCCCGCTCGTGCCCGACCGCGCGGCGGTGCGGGCGCGGGCCCCGAGGGTCCGCCCGGCGGGCGACGACGCCGAGATGGCTCGCGACCAGGCGGCCAGGGCCGCCCGCCTGCCCAGTGTCGCCTGGCGGGCGCTGCGCGAGGGCCTGGAGCACGGGCCGGTTCTCGTGCAGGTGCCGCGCAGGGGCTACCTGCCCGCGCTCGCGTGCCGCCACTGCCGCGCCCCCGCCCGCTGCTCGGGCGCGCAGCCGGTGCGCCTCACCACGGAACCGTCGCATACAGGGCCGTCGCATACAGGGCCGCCGAACACAGGGCGGTCGTACGCGGGGCAGCCGAACACAGGGTCGTCGCACACAGGGTCGCCGAACACAGGGCCGTCGTACGCGGAGCCGTCAGACGGGGAGCCGTCGTACACGGGGCCGGTCTGCTCGGGACCCCTGGCCCTGCGCGGCGGGCACGCCATGCCGTACTGCCGCTGGTGCGGCCGGATCGCGGGTGACTGGCGCTGCCCCTCCTGCGGGGGGAACGGCGTGCGGGCCGTCATCGTCGGCGCCCGGCGCACGGCGGAGGAGCTGGGCCGGGCCTTCCCGTCCGTCGCCGTGCGCACGAGCGGGCGGGACGGCGTCCTGGCCAGGGTGAGCGGGGCTCCGGCGCTGGTCGTGGCGACTCCCGGGGCCGAACCGGTGCCCGACGGCGGCTACGCGGCCGCCGTGCTGCTCGACGGATGGGCCCTGCTCGGCCGTCCCGACCTGCGCGCGGCCGAGGAGACCCTGCGGCGCTGGGCGAACGCCGCCGCGCTGCTGCGGCCGGCGGGTGAGCTGGTCGTCATGGCCGACGCGGCGGTCCCGGCCGTACAGGCCCTGCTGCGCTGGGACCCCGTCACCTTCGCCGAGCGGGAGCTCGACGACCGGGCCGAGCTGGGCTTCCCGCCGGCCGTGCGGATGGCGACGCTGACCGGCCCGGCGGCCGCCGTCAGGGAGACGCTCGCGGACGCCGGTCTGCCCCCGGGCGCGCAGGTGCTGGGGCCGGTGCCGGTGGACGGAGGGCAGGAGCGTGCCATGGTCCGGGTGCCGCGCCACCTCGGCTCGGCGCTCGCCCGAGCGCTCAAAGGAGCCTCCGGAGTGCGCTCGGCACGCAAGGCACCGGACGTGGTCCGAGTGAACATTGATCCGCTCGATCTCATCTGACCGATTCGCCTCGCACAAAGCGAGCCGTTAGCGTGCGTGTGTGTCGATCGAATGGGTGAACCGGGCCGTCGACGGCCTCCGCGCCTGGGGGCGGGAGAGGAACGTCGAGGTCGACGTCGACGAGGTACGGCTGCTGTGCGACTACGCCAGCGACTATCTGGAGGTCAACGAGCTGGGCGATTTCCGGCCGGGCACCTTCGAGGAGCTCCTGCTGGAGATCTACCCGCGCAAGGTCATCGCGCCGCCCGAGAGCGCGCCGGAGACGGTCGCCGCGGCGCGCACGCTGGTCGAGTTCCTCCTGGACACAGGCGAGATCGGCGGCAAGACCGCCGCCCGGATGCGGGCGACGATCGACGAGATCGAGCCCGAGATGCCCCGGGCGCTCGCCGACACGTCCAAGTTCGGCATGGCCAAGAGCCTCTTCAGCGCCATCGGCCCCGACTCGCTGGAGCTCGACGCCGCGGGCGGCCGGGCCGAGGGGGAGACGGACGGCCCCGACTGCGACTGTCCTGGCTGCGCGCCGCTGCCGCCCGTACGGCTCGCGCCGCCCGACGAGGTGGCGCGCGCGGCGCGCGAGGTGCCGCTGCTCGCCGACGCCCACCGCGTGGTGACGTGGCTGGCGGAGGGCCGCCGCACCCTCACCCTGCGCCGCTCGCTGCGCGCCGCGGACGCCCGCGCGATCAGGGACGGCCTCGGCGTGCGGCGCCCCGAGGCCGCCTGGCGGCTGGCGCTCGAACTGGGGCTGGCGCACTCCGGCCCTCCGGCCGTCGAGGCGGCCGAGGGCTTCCGCGACCTTGCCGGGCGCGGCGACGAGGAGGTGCTCGACCTCTGGACGGGGGCGCTGGAGCTGCTGATCGAGGGCCTGGTGCCGCTGACCGGCGAGCGGGTGGTCGACGACGGGATGGCCCAGATCCACGACCTGCTCTACCGGCTGCAGTCGCCCGTGCCGGTGGACGCGCTCGCCGACTACCTGCGTGAGCTGGCCGACGGGCGGCCGGTGGGACGGCTGGACGAGGCGCTGAACGGCCTGGTGTACGCGGGAACGGTCCAGCGTACGGAGGACGGCCTGGCCCTCACCGCGCACGCACTGTGGGGCCTGCGCGAGGTCTACGCGGGCATGGGCATGGACGCGCCGCTCGCCCCCGACCTGGCCGAGGGTGACGCGAGCGGCCTCATCGCGGGCCTCATCGGCGACGGCCCGGCGGACGAGGCGGCCGAACGGGACATCGCCGAGTGGCTGTCCCGCCGTACGCCCGAGCAGGCCGCGGCGGAGCTGCTGGCCGCCGTCGCGGGCGCCCCGGCGGAGGTGCGCGGGGTCGCGGTGACCATCGTCGACCGGCTGGGCCGGGAGGCGGCCCCCGTCGTGCGGACCTACCTGGACGACGCCGAGCTCCGCCCGCACGCCATCCACTGGCTGTCCTCGCGCGGCCTGGAGGCCCCCGCGCTCACGCCGGACGAGGTGCTGTGGATGAGCGTCGACATGCTGGCGCTGGCGCTGCCCGCCGCCGAGGCCGACCCCGAGGGCTTCGCGGAGAACATCGCGGCCTCCGGCCCGCCCCCGCATCTGATCGAGGACATGTGGCGGGTGGAGCACCCCGACGTCGTCGAGGTTCTGGAGCTGCTCGGCAACACGCTGCGGGACCAGGCCGCCGCGAAGGCCGCCCGGAAAGCGGCCTTCAAGGCACGTTCGCGGGGCATCAGGTGACTGCTGTGCAGTAAGTTGCTGGAATGGCCGACAGCGACGTGCTCACCTTCCCGCCGGTCGACATCGCCCCCGACGAGGAGCTCGTCCACGCGGTCCGGGAGGTCCCCCTCGTACGCGACGCCCGCCGCCTCGCCGAGTGGGTCGAGGGCCGTTGCGCGGCGTCCCCCCGGGGCGTCTGCGAGGTGACGGAGCAGGGGCTGCCGCACCCGGCCGAGGCGGAGGCGGTCGTCGCCGCGCTGGACCTGGCGGCCGCCCGGCTCCGGCTGCTGTGGGTGGTCGCGGTGAACGGCCGTCTCGTGGAGGTCACCCGCCAGGGCGCCCGTCCCGGGCCGGGCGTGCCCGACCCCATGGAGTTCTGGGACGGCGTGGTCATGGACGTGCTCGACCGGACCGAGGAGGGCCTCACCGGCTCGGCCGTGGTCGACGAGCATCTCACCGAGATCCTCGCCACGATCTACTCGGTGCGCGAGGGCATGCCGCTCGCGGCGCTCGCCGGAGGCATCCTCCAGGCGCACGAGGTGGGCTGCGAGGCGCGGGCGGCGGACCTGCGCCGGCTGCGGATGACCCTGCCGGGCGAGCTGTCGGCGGCGATGGCGCTGCTGGAGTACTGCGGGCTGATCGAGCTGACCGGCGAGCTGGTCCGCCTCACCCAGCCCGGCGTGTGGGCGGTGCGCCGCGACCTGCTGCGGGAGGGCCACGACGCGCCGTCCCTGGGCGAGGTGGCCGCGCTGGCCGAGCTGGGGGCGGCCGACCTCATCGACGCGATGCTGCACGGCCGGGCGTCCGCCAGCGCCGCCACCCTGTGGCTGGAGCGCCGGGTCCCGGAGGACGCCGCGCGGGAGCTCATCAAGATCGCCGCCTCGGGTGACGCGGCCCAGCGCGGCACCGCGGGGACCGTGCTGGAGGAGCTGGGCCCCGAGGCCGCCCAGGCCGTACGGGAGGCTCTGGACGAGCCGATGATGTGGCGCTACGCCGCGGCCTGGCTGGGCGTGCGGGACCTGGAGGCGCCCGCGCTCGGGGAGGGCGACGGCGCCTGGGTGGCGGTGGACACCCTCGCCGCCCTGCTCTACATCGGCGCCCCGGTCGACTCGGTGGCCCACTTCGACCTGCTCGGCGAGGACCTGCTCGCGCTGGTGCCCGAGATGGGCCGGGCCGATCACCCCGACGCCCTCGCCGTGCTGGAGATGCTCGGCCGGCACCACCCCGATCCGCTGATCGCGAAGACGGCCAGGAAGACGGCGATGAAGGTGCGCTCGCGCCCTTAGCGGGCACTCCCGCGTGGGCCTTCACCCCCGGCGTGAGCGCCGGAGCACAGGCTCACAGTTCGGTAGACTGTGGTGATCCTCCTCGTGTGCGTGACGTGAACGGAGCCCACCCTTGGCCATTCAGCCGATCCGCCTGTTCGGCGATCCCGTGCTGCGCACGCCGGCCGAGCCGGTGGTCGACTTCGACAAGGAGCTGCGCAGGCTCGTGAAGGACCTGACCGACACGATGATGGACGCGCCGGGCGCCGGGCTCGCCGCGCCGCAGATCGGCGTCGGGCTGCGCGTGTTCACCTACTACGTGGACGAGCAGCTCGGGCACGTCATCAACCCCGATCTCGACCTCGGCGACGAGCTGGACGAGGAGGGCGAGGAGGGCTGCCTGTCCTTCCCCGGCCTGTCCTTCCCCACGCCGCGGGCGATCCGGGCGGTCGCCAAGGGCTTCAACATGCACGGCGAGCCGGTGACGATCGAGGGCACCGACATCATGGCGCGCTGCTTCCAGCACGAGACCGACCACCTGGACGGCGTGCTGTTCATCGACAGGATGGACGTCAAGCAGCGCAAGATCGCCATGAAGGCGATCCGCGAGGCCGAGTGGAGCGGCCTGTCCGCCCCGGTGGTGAAGATCTCGCCGCACGCCACGCAGGGACGGGCCCTGTAGTGCGCCTGGTCTTCGCTGGCACCCCCGACACCGCGCTGCCGTCGCTGCGCGCCCTGCTCGACTCGCCCCGGCACGAGGTGGCCGCCGTCGTCACCCGGCCGGACGCGCAGTCGGGCCGGGGGCGGAGGGTGCATCCCAGCCCGGTGGCCCAGCTCGCGGAGGAGTCGGGCATCGAGGTGCTCAAACCGGCGAAGGCCGGCGACCCGGACTTCCTGGAGCGGCTGCGGGCGATCGGCCCGGACTGCTGCCCGGTGGTCGCCTACGGTGCGCTGCTCCCGCAGACGGCCCTCGACATCCCACCCCGCGGCTGGATCAACCTGCACTTCTCCGTGCTGCCGGCGTGGCGGGGCGCGGCCCCCGTCCAGCACGCCGTACTGCACGGCGACGACGTGACCGGCGCCTCGACCTTCCGCATCGTGAAGGAACTGGACGCCGGGCCGGTCTTCGGCGTGCTGACCGAGCCGATCCGCGACGACGACACCAGCGGCACGCTGCTGGCCCGGCTCGCCGAGGCGGGCGCGGGCCTGCTGCTGGCCACTTTGGACGGCGTCGAGGACGGCGCGCTGGAGGCGCGCCCGCAGCCCGCGGACGGCGTCAGCCTCGCCCCCAAGATCGAGGTCGACGACGCGCGCGTCGACTGGGCCGCGCCCGCGATGCGGGTGGACCGGCTCGTGCGGGCCTGCACGCCCGCTCCCGGCGCGTGGACCGAGTTCCGCGGCCAGCGGGTCAAGATCGGCCCGGTACGGCTCGCCCCCGACGCGGACAAGCTCGCCCCGGGCGAGATCGCGGCCACCAGGAAGACCGTGCTCGTCGGCACCGCGAGCCACCCCGTCGAGCTCGGCGAGGTGCAGCCGCAGGGCAAGCGGCAGATGACCGCCGCCGAGTGGGGCCGTGGTGTCCGCTTCGACGACGGTGAGACGCTGGTCTGAGGGACCTCGCGCCGCTGTCACCAGCGGTGTGCCCGGACGGCGTCGCGTCGAGGCGTTCCGGGCGGTGCCGGCGCGGGCCCCCGTACGCCCGGCGGCGCGTGGCGGAAGAAGGCGCTAGGGTTGCCCGCTGGTTCGCGGATGGCAGGGTCGAATGGTGGCAGGGTCGGTGGCAGGGTGAAGCAGGGCAGGGGTCAGGGCGGCGACGCCGGGGGCGGCGCGCGGCGCGGACAGCGGGGCGGCCAGGCGGGAAGCCAGGGCGGCCCGACCGGCGGCCAGGGCGGGGGCCAGAGCGGCGGAGGACAGCGCGGCGGTTCCGGCCGGGCCCGCCCGGGACGCGGCGCGCAGCAGGGACGCGGCGCGCAGGCGGAGCACGCGGCCAAGCCCGGGCAGCCGAGGCAGGGCCGTGGCCGCCCGCCGCGCGACGAGGCGCGTAACGCCGCCTACGACCTGATGCGGGCCGTCGACGAGCGTGACGCGTACGCCAACCTGCTCATGCCCACGCTGCTGCGGCAGCGCCGGATCGGCGGCCGGGACGCCGCCCTCGCCACCGAGCTGGCCTACGGGACGCTGCGCGGCCTCGGCACCTACGACGAGGTGATCGCCGCGTGCAGCGACCGCCCGCCGGAGAAGGTCGACCCGCCGCTGCTCGACGCGGTGCGTCTCGGCGTGCACCAGCTGCTGAGCACGCGGATCCCGCCCCACGCCGCCGTCAGCGCCACCATCGACCTCGTACGGCTGCGCGTCGGGCCGGGCCCGTCCAAGTACGCCAACGCCGTGCTGCGGAAGGTCGCGGGCCGCACGCTGGAGCAGTGGCTGGAGATCGTGGCGCCGCCCCGCGAGGAGGACCCGACCGGCAACCTCGCCGTCACCTACAGCCATCCGCGCTGGATCGTCACCGCGTTGCGCGACGCGGTGGGCGGCGACCTGGACGAGACGGCCGCGCTGCTGGAGGCCGACAACGAGCGGCCCCGGGTGGCGCTGGTGGCGCGGCCCGGGCGGGCCACGGTGGCGGAACTGGCCGACGCGGGGGCGGAGCCCGCCGCCTACTCGCCGTACGCCGCGTATCTGCCGGAAGGCGACCCCGGCTCCCTCGCGGCGGTGGGGGAGGCGCGGGCGGCGGTCCAGGACGAGGCCAGCCAGCTTGTCGCGCTCGCGCTGACCCGCGTGCCGCTCGACCACGACACGACCTGGCTGGACATGTGCGCGGGCCCCGGCGGGAAGGCCGGGCTGCTCGACGCGGTGGCCACGGAGCGGGGCGCCCGGCTGCTCGGCGCCGACCTGCAGTATCACCGCGCCCGCCTGGTCTGGGGCACCACCCGCGAGGCGAAGGTGATCACGGCGGACGGCACCCGGCCCGCCTGGCGGCCCGGCGCGTTCGACCGGGTGATGCTCGACGCCCCCTGCACCGGGCTCGGCGCGCTGCGCAGGCGGCCGGAAGCCCGCTGGCGGCGCGACCCCCGGAGCATCCCCGAGCTCACCGCGTTGCAGCGGCGGCTGCTCGACTCGGCGCTGGAGGCCGTCAGGCCGGGCGGCGTCGTGGCGTACGTGACCTGCTCGCCGCACCTGGCCGAGACCCGCGCGGTGGTGGAGGACGTGCGCGACCGGGCCGAGGTGCTGGACGCGCGGGCGTTCCTGCCCGAGGTCCCGGGGCTCGGCGACGGGCCGTACGCGCAGTTCTGGCCGCATCGGCACGGCACCGACGCGATGTTCCTGGCCCTGCTGCGCCGTCCCTGAGAAGCGTCGCCGCCACCGCCTTCCCGGGGCGGCACAGGGGCAGGCACAGGGGCAGGCACAGGGCAGGCACAGGGCAGGCAGGGGGCAGGGGCGGTGACTCGCGGCGCGAACGCGGCGTCGCACCGGGCCGAACGGCCGCGTCCGGCCCGGGCCGCCCCGCCGTCGCCGCGGGGCAGGGGCGGGGACTTCGGGCCAGGGCTGAATAGACTGCAGGGACTATGGCCGTTCAGATCTCGCCCAGCATCCTGTCCGCCGACTTCGCCCGCCTCGCCGACGAGGCCGCGCGGGTCGAGAACGTCGCCGACTGGCTCCACGTCGACGTGATGGACTACCGGTTCGTGCCCAACCTCACGCTCGGCCTGCCGGTCGTCGAGTCGCTGCTCAAGACGACCTCGACGCCGGTCGACTGCCACCTCATGATCGAGGAACCGGACCGGTGGGCGCCCGACTACGCCGAGGCCGGCGCGGGCAGCGTCACGATCCACGCCGAGGCCGCCAAGGCGGCCGTGCGCACGCTGCGGGCGATCCGCGCGGCCGGGGCCAGGGCCGGTCTGGCGCTGAACCCGGCGACCGCCGTGGAGGGCTACGAGGACCTGCTGCCCGAGATCGACATGCTGCTCGTCATGACCGTGGAGCCGGGCTTCGGCGGGCAGCGGTTCCTCGACATCGTGCTGCCGAAGGTGTCGCGGGCCCGCACCCTGATCGACAAGTACGGCGGCGAGGTGTGGCTCCAGGTCGACGGCGGCGTGTCCACGGAGACCATCGAGCGCTGCGCCGAGGCCGGAGCCGACGTCTTCGTGGCCGGCAACGCCGTCTACGGCGCCGACGACCCCGCCCGCGCCGTCGAGGAGCTCAGGAACCTCGCCGAGCGGGCCACCCCGCCGGCCTGACCGGCCCATCCGACCGGCCTTCCCAGCCCGGGCAGGGCGCGGCCCGGGTACGCGGTGGCGCACCCGCGCGGCCGGCGCCGAGGACAGAGGTGGGGCCGGGCAGGAGCAGGCCAGCGCGGGATCAGGCCAGGGCGGGGTCGAGGACCACGTCCTCGCCCTGGGTGGTGGGCGCCTCGGGGAAGTGGCACGCGGTCAGGTGGCCCTCGCGGTTGCCGCTGAGCCGGACCAGGGGCGGCACCTCCTCGGCGCACTTGTCCTGCGCCTTCCAGCAGCGCGTGCGGAACCGGCAGCCGGACGGCGGGTTGATCGGCGAGGGCACGTCGCCCGCGAGGCGGATGCGCTCACGCGGCTCGCTCGACATGTCGGGCTCGGGCACCGCCGACAGCAGGGCGTGCGTGTACGGGTGCCGGGGCCGCTCGTAGATCGACGCGCGGTCGCCGATCTCGACGATCTTGCCGAGGTACATGACCGCGACCCGCTGCGAGAAGTGCCGGACGATCGCGAGGTCGTGCGCGATGAACAGGAACGCGATGCCGAGGTCGCGCTGCAGTTCCTGGAGCAGGTTGACCACCTGCGCCTGGATGGAGACGTCGAGCGCCGACACCGGCTCGTCGGCGATGATCAGCTTGGGGTCGAGCGCCAGGGCCCGGGCGATCCCGATGCGCTGCCGCTGGCCGCCGGAGAACTCGTGCGGGAAGCGGTTGTAGTGCTCGGGGTTGAGGCCGACGATCTCCAGCAGTTCCTGCACCCGCTGCCTGCGCCCGCCCGGCGGGTCGATGTCGTTGACCTCCATCGGCCCGCGGATGATCGTGCCGACGGTCTGGCGCGGGTTGAGCGAGCTGTACGGGTCCTGGAAGATCATCTGGATCTCGGGCCTGATCGGCTTGAGATCCCGGCGCGAGCTGTGGGCGATGTCCCGCCCGCGATAGAGGATCTCGCCCGAGGTGGGTTCGAGCAGGCGGGCCGCCAGGCGGCCGGTGGTGGACTTGCCGCAGCCCGACTCGCCCACCAGGCCCACGGTCTCGCCCTCGCCGACGGCGAGGTCGATGCCGTCCACCGCGTGGACGGCCCCGACCTGGCGCTTGATCAGCGCGCCGCCCCGTACGGGGAAGTGCTTGACCAGGCCCTTGAGCTCCAGCAGCGTCTCGTTCATGCGCGGTCCTCGGTCCGGTCCTCGGTCTGCTCGGTCTGGGCGGTGCGAAGTTCGCTCTTCTGGGCGAGGGTGAGATAACAGGCGTCCCCGTGCCCCGTCTCGGGGGAGATGTCCGGCCGTTGCCCGAAGCACAGTTCGGGCCCCGCGAGCCGCGGATAGTCGCAGCGCGGGTGGAACGGGCAGCCGGACGGCGGGTTGAGCAGGCTCGGGGGAGTGCCGCGCACCGGCTTCAGCGGGACGTCCACGCTGGAGTTCAGCCGCGGCATCGACGACAGCAGCCCCCACGTGTAGGGGTGGCGCGGCTCGCGCAGCACCTCGCGGACCGTGCCGCGCTCGGCCGCCCGCCCGGCGTACATGACGAGGACGTTGTCGGCGGTGTTGGCCACGACCCCGAGGTCGTGGGTGATCAGGATGATCGAGGTGCCGAACTGCTGCTGCAGGTCCTTGAGCAGGTCGAGGATCTGCGCCTGCACGGTCACGTCGAGCGCGGTGGTCGGCTCGTCGGCGATGAGCAGGTCGGGGTCGCAGACCAGCGCCATGGCGATCATGGCGCGCTGCCGCATGCCGCCGGAGAACTCGTGCGGGTAGTGGTCCACCCGCACCTCCGGCTGCGGGATGCCCACCCGCCGGAGCATCTCGACGGCCCGGTCCCGGGCCTCCTTCTTGCTCGCGCCCCGGTGCTTGCGGTAGACCTCCCCGATCTGCCGGCCGATCGTGTGGAACGGCGACAGCGCGGTCAGCGGGTCCTGGAAGATCATCGCGACCCGGTCGCCGCGGAGCTTCTCCATCGTCGCGCGGTCGGCGGAGATCAGCTCACGGTCCTCCAGCCAGATCTCCCCGCCGATCCGCGTGTACGCCGGGTTGTGCAGGCCCAGGATGGCGAGGTTGGTGACGGACTTGCCCGACCCCGACTCGCCGACGATGCCGAGCGTGGTGCCCTTCTCCAGATCGAAGGACAGGCCGTCGACGGCGTGCACGACGCCGTCCTCGGTGCTGAACTCGACGCTCAGGTCACGGACGGAAAGGAACGGCCCGGGGCCGCGAGAGGTCCCCGGCTCGCCGCTCCACGACACGGTGGTCACTTGCTGCTCCAGTTCCAGGTTTCGGGCGTTCGGCTCGATGCGGCGCGGCTCAGGTCAGGCGGACCCGCGGGTCGATGAACGCGTAGAGCACGTCCACGACGATGTTGAGGAGGACGATCATCGCGGCGCCCACGATGGTCACTCCGAGCAGCATCGGGAGGTCGTTGTTCTGCACCGCCCGCACGGCGAGCTCGCCGATGCCGTGGAGGGTGAACGTCTGCTCGGTGATGATGGCGCCGCCCAGCAGGGTGGCGAGGTCGACACCGAAGATCGTGACGATGGGGATCATCGCGCCGCGCCAGGCGAACCGGAAGAACACCGTGCGGTTCGACATGCCCTTGGCCCGCGCCGTGCGGACGTAGTCCTCGGCGAGCTGCTCCACCATCTGGGAGCGGGTCATCCTGGTGTAGTTCGCGGTGAAGATGATCGACAGCACCACCCACGGGAGGAGCAGGTGGGTGAACCAGCCCACCGGGTCGTCGGTGATCGGCACGTAGGACGGGCGCGGGATCAGCTGCATGGTGTCGACGAGGTAGAAGGCCAGCAGCGGGCCGACGAAGTAGATCTGCAGCGAGGCCCCGATGACGGACGAGGCACTGGCGATCTTGTCGAGCGGCTGCCCGACCTTCCAGGCCGCGATCATGCCGGTGACGATGCCGAACGCGAGGATGACGATCGACGCACCGAAGGTCAGGGACAGCGTCACCGGGAAGCGGTCCACGATGGCGCCGAACACCGGCTCCTGCGTGGCGAAGGAGTAGCCGAGGCAGGGGGCGGGGCAGTCGCCGAACTGCACGAGCTCCCGGCCGGCGAATATGCCCGCCAGCCAGTGCCAGTACTGCACGAACAGCGGCTCGTCCATGCCCAGGTTGTGCCGGACCAGCTGGAGCGTCTCCGGCGGGCAGATCTTGCCGCAGAACGCCCGGGCGGGGTCGCGGGGGACGGCGTAGAAGAGGTAGAACGTGACCGCGCTGATGATCAGCAGGATCATGAGGGCGCCGAGGATCCGGCGTACCAGGAAGCTGGTCATGGTCTCGTACGTGCTCCAGCGGTCGGAACGGGCGGGGGCCCGCCGCCCCACCCGCGGGGGCGGAGGCGGCGGACCCGGGTGGTGCTACTTCACGTAGATGTTCAGCGCGGACTGCTCGCCCTGGATCGGGTCGAACCGCACCCCGCCGAGGCCCGAGCCGTACAGGCCGAAGTAGGTCTGGTAGAACTCGGGGATGATCGCGGCCTGCTCCATGATCTGCCGGTCGATCGCGGCCCACGCCTTGCCGGCCTCGGCCGGGTCGGTGGCCGCGTTGGCCTTGTCGATGGCCGAGTTGATCTCCGGCACGTTCAGGTGGCTGTAGTTCGGCGCGTTGTCGGAGATCTGGCGGCCGTCGAACTGCGGCTGGATCGCGGTGGAGCCGGTCGGCCAGTCGGCCGCCCAGCCGCCCCAGTAGACGTCGTACTTGTTGTCCACCGGGCCGATGGCGTCGTAGTAGGTGCCCGCGTTCAGCGGCTTGCCCACGACCTTGATCCCGGCCTTGCCCAGCGCCTCCTTGATGGCGATGGTGACCTTCTCCTGCGTCGGCGTCTGGTTGTAGGCGTAGACGATGGTCGGGGTGGCGTTCCCGGCCTTCGCCAGCAGCGCCTTCGCGGCCTCGGGGTCGCCCTCGGGCTTGCTCGACTTCTCGTACAGGTCGAACGCCTCGTAGCCCAGCACGGTCGGGCTCATCACGGTGGTGGCGATCTTACCGGCCGAGATCTCGCCGCCCTGGAGCTGCTGGATCTGCTTGGACGGCCAGGCCAGCTGGATCGCCTTGCGGACGTTGACGTCCGTGACCCGCTTGGTGTTGATGTTGTAGAAGGTCGTGAACGGCGTCAGGCCCTGCAGCGACCGCTTCATCAGGTCGGGGTTGCCGAGCACCTCCTGGATCCGCTCGGGGGCGACCGGGTTGTGGAAGGTGAACGCCTGCTTGTCGTTGCCCGTGTCGGCCATGAAGCGCTCGGTGGACTGCTGGCTCTGCAGGCCGAA
Source organism: Microbispora amethystogenes (assembly GCF_016863015.1). Classification (GTDB taxonomy): domain Bacteria; phylum Actinomycetota; class Actinomycetes; order Streptosporangiales; family Streptosporangiaceae; genus Microbispora; species Microbispora amethystogenes. Next base: position 110,618 of record NZ_BOOB01000003.1, read on the forward strand.
CTCCATGTGGAACTTGTCCGGGTACGCGTGCCGAATCGGGTCGGTGTTCTTGTCCCAGTTCTCGTTGCGCTCCAGGTCGAGCGACTTGTCCGTCACATGGCTGACGATCTTGTACGGACCGGACGACCAGGGCTGCTTGTCGTACTTCTGCTTGGTGTCGTGCGCCTTCGGCACGGCGCCGTAGCCGGTCATGGCGACGGTGAAGTTGAAGTCCGGGTGCGCCGCGTTCAGGTGGAAGACCACCGTCTTGTCGTCCGGCGTCTCGATCGTGTCGAGTTCCTTGCCGTCGTACGGGCCCTTGTACTGGTCGCGGAACGGCTTGTTCGCGTCGGGGACCAGCCACGACTCGGCGTAGTCGGGGCCCTCGGTGATGAAGTCGGCGAACAGGCGCTCGAAGCTGTACTTGATGTCACCGGAGGTGATCGGCGCGCCGTCCTGCCACTTCAGGCCGTCCTTGAGGGTGAACTTCCAGGTCTTGCCGCCGTCGGTGGTCGTGCCCGTGTCGGTCGCGAGGTCGCCGACGAGCTTGATGTTGCCCGCGTCGTCCTGCTTGTAGTTGGTCAGCGTCCGGGTGAACAGGGCCGACACCGAGGAGTTGTAGTTCAGGTAGACGCGGCCGGGGTCGAGGTGGCTGAAGTCGTCACGGTCGATCATGTAGACCGTGCCGCCCGGCTTGGCACCCGGGACCTCGGGGGCCGGTCCCGTGGAGTCGCCGGCGGTGCCGACCGATATCGCGCTGACGGCCTTGTTCTCCAGCGGCTTCTGGGAGCTGCCCGCGGCACCCTCGGGGGCCCCGCCGCCACCGCCCTTGGCGCAGCCGGCCAGCGCCAGCGCGCCCGCCGCGAGCACGGCCGTCATGGAGACGAATCGCCTGCTGTGCGATCTCATGTGGTCCTTCCTATGGAGGTGCGCGCTCATGGGTCAGCGCTTGGTGCGTGGGTCGAAGGCGTCGCGGATGGAGTCTCCGAGCAGGTTGAAGGCCACAACGAAGATCAGCATCGAGACGCCGGGGAACAGCAGGTAGGTGACGTCGGAGTGGTAGACGTTCACGCCCACCTGGAACATGCGGCCCCAGTCCGGGGTGGGCTCGGTCATGCCCACGCCGAGGAAGCCGAGTCCCGCCTCCGCGCCGACGTAGAGCGGGAGCGCGAGCGTGGCCTGGATGATGATCGGCGTCCAGAGATTGGGCAGCAGTTCCTTGAAGATGACCCGGGCCGGCGACGCGCCGGTGACGCGGGCGGCCTCCACGAACTCGCGCGCCCGCAGCGACAGCACCTGGGCGCGCAGCAGGCGGGCGATCGTGGCCCAGCCGAGAACGGTGAGGACGACGCAGATCGACACGTACCGCAGCCAGACCGGCGTCTCCTCCTCGGGCAGCACGAGAGCCGCCTCGACGACCGGGAGGAAGACGATCAGGAAGAGCTGCGAGGGGAACGCGAGCAGCGTGTCGATGACCCGCCCGATCACGTAGTCGGTGCGGCCGCCGATGTAACCCGACGTGATGCCCATCACGACCCCGATGATCGTGGTGAGCACGGTCACGATGACGGCGATGCTCAGCGAGGTGCGGATGCCGTACACCAGTTGCGTGAAGACGTCCCGGCCCAGGCCCGGCTCCAGGCCGAACCAGAAGTCCCCGCTCATGCCGCCGTTCGGCGCGACGGGATAGCCGAACGGGTTGAGCAGGCCGGGCTGGTTCTGCCCGTACGTGGTGTACGGGTCCTTGCCGTACAACCCGGCGATCACGGGAGCCAGGAGCGCGATCAGGAAGAAGGCGAGCACGACGATCGCCGAGGCGACGCCTGTCCTGTCGCGCCGGAAGCGGCGCCACATGAGCCGCCCGGGCGAGCGGCCGACGACGGCGGAACCGGACGCGGCCGGGTCCGCGGTGTCCGCGGGCTCCGCGGCGGCGTCGGTCGCGGTCGAGGGGGGGAACGTCACGGTTCGGTGCTCCCGGGTGGACCATTAACGATCGGAAGAGATCCGACTATAGGGAACCCTGGCAACTGATTTCGCAGGGGTCAATCACTTCGCGCGGACAGTTCGCCGCGTTCTTGCTTCGTTGTGCAATGTAAATCACCTTGTGTCCTGCTACCGCGTTGACCTTGGTGGACGCACCGCGGGACACTGCATATTACATGAATGCACTTATGTCACAACTTTGTGACATAACCCACACATACCCGAGAAGAAGTGCACCGGTAAGAATCCTTGTTCGATCACCACTCCGATCACCGCAATCCCGCGCTATGGCCGTCGAGCCGGGCATGGCTACACTGGTGGTAGCAGAGCAGCGTGCTCCGGGGTCGGTGTAATTCCGAACCGGCGGTGACATCCCTGCCCCCAGGGGTGAAGTCCGCGACCCGGCCGAAGCCATCGGCCGGTGGACCTGGTGAGACTCCAGGACCGACGGTGAAAGTCCGGATGGGAGGAAGCGCGCGAACGGGCGGCCGTGTGCCGCCGGGCGTCCCCACGGGGCCGCCCGGCAGCGGGCTGCCCGAGCAGGTGGTGCGAGGCCGCATCCCGATCGTTCCCCGGGGCCCGCCGTTACGGCAACGGCGAGAGGAAGACCGGGTGACCTCGCGGGACATCCTTCACATGCGGCGCGCGATCGCGCTCGCCGCCCGCGGACTGGGCGGCACCAGCCCCAACCCCGTCGTCGGCTGCGTCGTCCTCGACCCGTCGGGCGAGGTCGCCGGGGAGGGCTTCCACGCCTACGCCGGCGGCCCGCACGCCGAGGTCGCGGCGCTCCGCGAGGCGGGCGGACGGGCCCGGGGCGGAACGGCCTACGTGACGCTGGAGCCGTGCGCCCACACCGGCAGGACCGGGCCCTGCGCCACCGCCCTCCTGGAGGCCGGGGTGGCGCGGGTCGTCGTCGCCGTCCCCGACCCCAACCCCGTGGCCGCGGGCGGCGCGGAGGTCCTGCGGCGGCACGGCGTGCGGGTGGACGAGGGCGTGCTGACGGCGGAGGCCGAGGAGGGCAACGCCGCCTGGCTGACCTTCGTACGGGCCCGCAGGCCCTATGTGACCTGGAAGTTCGCCGCGACGATGGACGGCCGCTCGGCGGCCTCCGACGGCACCAGCCAGTGGATCACCTCGCCGGAGGCGCGCGCCGACGTGCACCGCCTGCGGGCCGAGAGCGACGCCGTCGTCGCCGGCATCGGCACCGTGCTCGCCGACGACCCCCGGCTGACCGTACGGCCGCCCGTCCGTCCGGCCGCCCGCCCGCCTGCCGAACCCGGCGCGGCCGCCGACGGGCCGCCGCGCGCCGCGCCCGTGCTGCGCGTCGTCGCCGACCCCGGCGCCCGTACCCCCGCCGGCGCCCGCGTGCTGGACGGCGAGGCGCCGACGCTGGTCGCGGTGGCCGAGGACGCCGCCGTCCCCGCCCACCTGTCCCAGGTCGTACGAATCCCCCGTGTCCAGGGGGGAATAGATCTCCACGCTCTCCTGGCTGAGCTGCACGGGAGGCAGATCGTGAGCGTGCTGGTCGAGGGAGGTCCCACGCTCGCGGGCGCGTTCCTGCGGGAGGGCTTGGTCGACCGGGTCGTCGGCTACCTCGCCCCGGCGCTGCTGGGCGCGGGCGCGGCGGCCCTCGGCCCGGCGGGCGTCTTGACGATCACCGAGATCCACCGGCTGGAGTTCGCCTCGGTGACCCCCGTCGGGCCGGACCTCAGGGTGGTCCTGCGGCCCAAGGCCCCCGCGCACCAGTCCTCCCTTCCCGCATCTTCCCTGGTCACCGATCCCCTGGTTGCAGATCCCCAGGTCGTACAGTCCCCTAAGGAGAGCTGAGATGTTCACCGGAATCGTCGAGGAGCTCGGCGAGGTCGTGGCTCTGGAGTCCCTGGGCGACTCCGCGCGCCTCACGGTGCGCGGCCCGGTCGTCACCGGCGACGCCCGGCACGGCGACTCGATCGCCGTCAACGGCGTGTGCCTCACCGTGGCGGGCGCGGAGGGCGACTCCTTCACCGCCGACGTGATGAAGGAGACCCTCGTCAGGTCCGCGCTCGGCGCGCTGCGCCCCGGCTCGCGGGTCAACCTGGAGCGCGCCGTACGGGCCGACCAGCGGCTCGGCGGGCACATCGTGCAGGGCCACGTGGACGGGACCGGGGAGGTGCTGTCGCGCGAGCCCGGGGAACACTGGGAGGTCGTGCGGATCTCGCTGCCCGCCGGTCTCGCCCGCTACGTCGTGGAGAAGGGCTCGATCGCCGTGGACGGGGTCAGCCTGACCGTGGCCGCGGTGACCGGAGACTCCTTCGCCGTCAGCCTGATCCCCACCACCCTGGAGCTCACCACGCTCGGCCGTAAGGGGCCCGGTGAGCCGGTCAACCTCGAGGTGGACGTCATCGCCAAGTACGTCGAGAAGCTGACCGCGGCGACCGCCAAGGAGGTCGTGGCGTGAGCTGGACCGAGGCGGGATTCGACGTGTACGGCCAGCACGTCCTGTGGACCGACCTGGTGGGCAACGTGTGCGCGCTGGGCACGGTCTGGCTCGCGATCAAGAAGACGATCTGGACCTGGCCGGTGCAGCTGCTCGGGTCGGTCCTGCTGTTCGTGGCGTCGGTCGGCGCGCACATCACGGGCAACGCGCTCAAGCAGGCGCTGTTCGGCGTCCTCGCGGTCTACGGCTGGGTGAAGTGGTCGCGCGGCACCCGCGGCGGCGCGGAGCTGCCGATCCGGTCGGCGCGACCGGGGGAGCGGGCGGCACTCCTCGGCCTGCTGGTCGCCGGGACGGTCGCGGTCGCGCTCACCTTCACCTTCCTCAACTCCCGGGGCTGGAACATCTCCTGGAGCCCCTGGCCCGACGCGTACATCTTCGTGGGCAGCGCGGCGGCGACGTGGGCGCAGGGCAGGGCCCTGGTCGACTTCTGGATCATCTGGGTGGCCGTCGACCTCGTGGGCGTCCCGCTGGCGTTCAGCTCCGGGCTGGTCGTCTCCGGAGTGGTCTACGGGCTGTTCTTCCTGATGGTGATGATCGGCTTCCGCGACTGGCTGCGCCAGTCGCGCGCGCTGCGGGCGGTGATCGCGTGAGCGGGATCAGGCTGGACCCGATCGAGCGGGCCGTCGCCGACATCCGGGACGGCCGGCCCGTCGTCGTGGTCGACGACGAGAACCGCGAGAACGAGGGCGACCTCATCTTCGCCGCGTCCAAGGCGACGCCCGAGCTGGTCGCCTTCATGATCCGCCACACCAGCGGCGTGATCTGCGTGGGCATGGAGGGCGCCACGCTCGACCGGCTCGGCCTGCCGCTGATGGTGCAGGACAACCGCGAGCGGCTGCGCACGGCGTACACGATCAGCGTGGACGCCAGGGACGGCGTGACGACCGGCATCTCCGCCGCCGACCGGGCCAGGACCATCAGGACCCTGTGCGACTCGGCGACCGAGCCGTACGAGCTGGTGCGGCCGGGGCACATCTTCCCGCTGCGTTACCGCGAGGGCGGCGTGCTGGCACGACGCGGCCACACCGAGGCGTCGGTGGACCTCGCCCGGCTGGCCGGGCTGTCCCCGGCCGGCGCGCTCGCCGAGATCGTCAACGACGACGGCACGATGGCGCGCCTGCCGCGGCTGCGCGAGTTCGCCGACGAGCACGACCTCGCGCTCGTCTCGATCGAGCAGCTCGTCGAGCACCGCCGCCGGTCGGAGCGGATGGTCACCCGGGTCGCCGAGACCGGCATCCCGAACCGGTACGGCATGTGGCGCGCGTACGGCTACGCCAGCGCGCTCGACGGCGGCGAGCACCTCGCACTGGTGTACGGCGACCTCGGCGACGGCGAGAACGTGCTCGTCCGGGCGCACTCCGAGTGCCTCACCGGCGACGTGCTCGGCTCCCTGCGCTGCGACTGCGGGGTGCAGCTCGACACCGCGATGCGGATGATCGCCGAGTGCGGCCGCGGCGTGATCGTCTACCTGCGCGGGCACGAGGGGCGGGGCATCGGCCTGCTGGCCAAGCTGCGGGCCTACGGCCTTCAGGACAACGGCAGCGACACCGTCGACGCCAACCTGGAGCTGGGGCTGCCGGTGGACGCCAGGGAGTTCTCCAACGCCGGGCAGATGCTCGCCGACCTCGGCGTGAAGTCGGTGCGGCTGCTGACCAACAACCCCGCCAAGACGCGGGGCATGGACGGGTACGGCGTCAAGGTCCTCGGCCGCGAACCCATGCCGGTGGCGATGAACCCCTACAACGAGCGGTATCTCACGGCCAAGCGCGACCGGCTCGGCCACGAGATCTCCGGCGGCGTACCCCGCGACATCCACGGTGAGCACTTCGGCAGGGAGGCGTCATGAGTGAGCGAAGCGAGCGAATAAGCGGGCACAGCGCGATCCGCGCATGCGGCTCCGAGCCGTCGGGCGAGGAGGGCGCATGAGCGGTGTGGGACGGCCGGACGCGGCGGCGGTGGACGCGGGCGGGCTCACCGTCGGCATCGTCGCGGCCCGGTGGCACGAGAAGATCACCGACCAGCTCCTGGCCCGGGCCGTCCGGGCGGCCGAGGACAGCGGCGCGGCCGTGGTCACGGCCCGGGTGGCCGGGTCGCTGGAGATCCCGGTGGTCGCGCAGGCCCTGGCGCGGCGCTGCGACGCCGTCGTCGCGCTCGGCGCCGTGATCCGGGGCGACACGGCCCACTTCGACTACGTCTGCGACTCGGTGACCGCGGGGCTGACCAGGATCAGCCTCGACGAGTCCACCCCCGTGGGCAACGGGGTGCTGACCTGTGACACCCTTGATCAAGCGGTCGAGCGGTCCGGCGTGCCGGGCAGCAAGGAGGACAAGGGGTACGAGGCGACGATCGCCGCCCTGGAGACCGCGGTCCTCCTGCGCGGCCTCGCCGGCTGACACCCGCGCGATCCTCGCATCCGCAGCGCCGAGCCGGGAAGATGTCACTGGTGATCACGTTCCGTCCGTCCGCCGGGCACGCCGTACGCAGCCTTGAGGGGGATCGTCATGCCTGAGGGCGTGCCGTCGTTGCCCGTCACCTGGCGGCCCCGGAGCACGACGATCATCGCGTACGGCCTGGCGGCGGTGATGGTGGTGGGCGCGATCGTGCTGGCGGTCGGCCTGCCGGAGCAGTTCAAGCTGGCCGACCGGCTGGGCATGGTCGGCTTCGGGCTGCTCGTGGCGTTCGTGCTGCACCTGCTCGGCCGCCTGCGGGTGCGGGCGGACGAGCGGGGGATCACGGTGGTGAACCCCCTGCGGGTCCACCACTTCGAGTGGGCCGAGGTGCTCGACGTCACGATGGTGGAGGGCGACCCCTGGCCCAAGCTCGACCTCGCGAACGGGCTCAGCCTGGGCGCGATGGGCATCCAGAGCACCGAGAGGGAGCGCTCGCGCCGTGCGGTGGCCCAGCTCACCGCCCTCATCCGGGAACGCGGCGAGGCCCCCGACCATCTCTAGTCCGGAAAGGCCGCCGTAATCGGCGAATATCGGCAGTCCTGAAATAATTGACATGGCCCGAATGGGGCTCGCCTCCTGGACTCTGGACGTGGCCTCCAGCCGGGAGTCGCAAACGGGCGATAAGCCCAATTCGGGCGACATTGCGAGATCTGCCATTCCGTGGGGGAGAACACTGCAGGCGCGGCGGCTGGCCTGCGATCTCACCACCAAGGAGCCGGCCAGGCGGGCGGGTTGCGATCCGGCGTTCGTCGTCTGGCTGGAAATGCTCCCGGCCCGGCCGTCGGGCGGTCTGGCCGATCGGGTGGAAACGGTGCTGGATCTGCATCTCGATCCACCGTCGAGGACGCCGCCCGGACCCGGCCCCGAGGGGCGGATAAGCAGGAGGGCCTTCACCGGCTCGCTGAGCGCCATGGTCTACTACGCGGCGAGCCGCGGAGACCTCGCCGGCGCGGCCCTGCGGCCGAGGCTCGGCCGGGAGATGATCGACGATCTGGACGCGGCCCGGCTCGCTCTGGTGGCGCGCGAGCGTGCCTTCGGCCCGGCCGAGTTGCTCGCCTCGGCCGTCGGCTACCTGTCGCTGATCCGGCGCCTGCTGCGGGAGAGGGCCCACGGCGCTCTCGGCCGGGACCTGCTCATGACCGGCGCCCAGTGGGCCGACTTCGCCGGTTGGCTCCATCAGAGCGCCGGCGCCCCGGCCGCCGCCGCGATGCGGGCGTTCCTGTTGCAGCAGCAGGCGCACGCCTACAGCGGCATGGGAGTGCGGAAGATCGGCCTGCGGCTTCTCGACGAGGCCGACGAACTGGTCGACGGCGCGCACGCCCACGACGACTCAGGTGAGAGGAACCTGATCAGGGCGGATTACGTCACGCACGCCTATCTCGCTCTGCAACGCGGCAAGGTCCTGACCGACACCGGGCGTCCCCGAGCCGCCATAGAGGCGCTGGAGGCGGGCATGCGGAAGTGGCCGCGGGATTTCTACCGGACTTGTCCGCGGCGCTCCGACCTTCAGGCCGGTCATGAAGCGGACTCTTCCGCGTAGCGGGGCAGGAAAAGCGGATTCGCCGTCAAGGCGGATCGGCGTCCGGTAGCGTGAACGTGTCAGGTACCGCCGGATGGGCGGGAACGGAACCTTCGGGTTCGAAAGCCTGTGGAGACCAGGTGAGACCACTTCGGTGGCACAGGTCGCTGAAGCGGGAGGATCGACCTCGCGATGCGCACGCTCAAGGCCGTGAAGCGCGGAGAGCCCATCCTACCGGTCTAGCCTCCCCGCGCGTGAACGCGGAGCCGTCAGGCGGTCAGCCGTACGGGCGCGGCGCCGAGCAGGCCGCGGCGGCGCAGTTCGGGCAGCACGCCCTCCCCGAACCAGTAGGCCTCCTCCAGGTGCGGGTAGCCGGACAGGACGAAATCCTCCACCCCGAGTGAGGCGTACTCCTCGACGAGGTCGGCGACCTCCGCGTGGCTGCCGACGAGCGCCGTGCCGGCGCCGCCGCGCACCAGGCCGACCCCCGCCCACAGGCCGGGGTGGATCTCCAGGTCCCTGACCCTGCCGCCGCGGAAGCCCTCGTGGAGCGCGAGCATCCGCTGCTGCCCGACCGACTCGCTGCGGCGCAGGACGGCCCGCGCCGCGTCGATGTCCTCGGGGGAGATCTGGTCGAGCAGCCGCTTCGCCTCCGCCCACGCCTCCTTGGACGTGTCCCTCGTGATCACGTGCAGCCGGATGCCGAAGCGCAGCGTACGGCCCTCGGCGGCGGCCAGTTCGCGCATCCGGTCGAGCTTGGCCGCGACCTGCGACGGCGGCTCGCCCCAGGTGAGGTAGACGTCGACGTGCCGGGCCGCGACCGGGCCCGCGGCGGCCGACGAGCCACCGAAGTAGAGCTCGGGCACGGGGTCGGGCCGCTCGGCGACCGTCGCGCCCTCGACGTCGTAGTAGTGGCCGGTGAAGTCGAACGGCCCGTCCCAGGCGCCGCGGACGATCGTCAGGAACTCCGCGGTCCTGGCGTATCGCTCGTCCTTGGCCAGGTGGTCGCCGAAGCGCCGCTGCTCGGCCGTCTCACCCCCGGTGACCACGTTGAGCAGCAGCCGTCCGCCGGAGATCCGCTGGTAGGTGGCGGCCATCTGGGCCGCCAGCGTGGGCGACAGCGCGCCGGGCCGGAACGCGACCAGGAACTTCAGCCGCGTCGTGACCTGGGTCAGCGCGGCGGTGACCAGCCACGCGTCCTCGCAGTAGGTCCCCGTCGGGGTGAGCACGGCCTCGAACCCCGCCTGCTCGGCCGCGCGGGCCACCTGGGCGAGATAGTCGATCGTGGGCGGGCGGCGCGTGGCCGCCGCGGACACGCCGTGGCTCCGCGTCAGGCCGTGCCCGCCGCCGACGATCGCCCGGCCGTCGCCGGATGTGGGCAGGAACCAGTGGAATCTCATCGCGCGGCCTTTCCGACGACCTCGTTGAACCGGTCGTCAACGAACTGGGAGAAGGTGACCGTGCCGGGGATCAGGCCCTCGGCGCCGAAGGCGTCGGCGATCTCCTGTTCCGAGGAGACGACCGAGTCGTCGATCTCGACCGGGGTGGCCACGGCATTGGCGACGGCGGCGTTCGCCACCTCGGCGGGCAGGCCGGTCTCCTGAGCCCAGACCTTCGCCCACTCGTCCAGGTGGGCGGCGGCCCAGACCCGGGCCCTGGCCAGGCGGGTGAGGAAGTCGGCGATCGCGGCCCGCTTGCCGGTGTCCTCGATCGCGGCCGGCGCGGCGACCTGGAAGCCCAGGCCGTTCACGACGCCTGTGCCGTCGACCAGCAGCCGCGCCCCGTGCTGGATCTTCGCCTGGGAGGTGAAGGGGTCCCAGATGGCCCAGGCGTCGACCGTGCCGGAGGAGAACGCCGCCAGGGCGTCGGCCGGCTGGAGATACTGCGGCTGGATGTCCGCGAAGGACAGCCCGGCCTTCTTCAGCACGGCGAGCAGGTGGTAGTGGGCCGAGCTGCCCTTGGCCACCGCGACCTTCCTGCCCTTGAGCTGCTCTGGAGAGGTGATCGCGGACCCGCCGGGGACGAGGATCGCCGACCCCTTGGCGCTCTGCCGGTAGGCCGAGACCACCTTGATCTTCGATCCGGAGGCGGCGGCGAAGACGGGCGGGGTGTTGCCCACGCCGCCGATGTCGACCGCGCCGGCATTCACGGCCTCCAGCAGTGGCGGGCCTGAGGTGAACTGCGACCACGTGATCGTGTAGGAGGTGCCGCCGAGCAGCCCGGCGGCCTTGAGGATGGCCTCCGAACCGGCCTTCTGGTCGCCGACCCGCAGCGTGACGCGTCCCTGGGCCTCGCCCGGTTTCCCGGCGGCGTCCTGCCCGGCGCAGGCCGTGCCGGCCGTCAGGGCGAGCAGCAGCGCGGCGAGAAGTCTCCTGGTCATCGCGTTCCTTCCGGGGGCACGCCCAGGGCGGCCAGCAGGGCCGTGCGCAGGGCGAGGAGGTCGTGGTGGTCGCGGTGCCTGGGGCGCCGCGCGGTGACGGTCCAGGAGTGGGCGACCCGCCCGCCGTCGAGCACCAGGATCCGGTCGGCGAGGGTCAGGGCCTCGTCCACGTCGTGGGTCACCAGCAGTACGGCCGGGCCGTGCGCCGCCCACAGGTCGAGTACGAGGCGGTGCACGGTGATCCGGGTCAGCGCGTCGAGCGCGCTGAACGGCTCGTCGAGCAGCAGCAGGCGGGGCTCGCGGACGAGGGCCCGGGCGAGGCTCGCCCGCTGCGCCTCGCCGCCGGAGAGCGTGAGCGGCCAGGCCCCGGCGCGCTCGGTCAGGCCGACCTCGGCCAGCGCGGCGTCCGCCCTCGCGGCGGGGCCGGGCACGTCCAGGCCGAGCGTGAGGTTGTCGCGCACCCGCTTCCACGGCACGAGCCGGGGCTCCTGGAAGGCCACGGCCACCGAGCCGTCGACCTCGATGTCACCATCGACCTCCTCGTCCAGCCCGGCGAGCGCGCGCAGCAGGGTGGACTTGCCCGAGCCGCTGCGGCCGAGCAGCGCGACGAACTCGCCGGGCGCGATCGTCAGGTCGAGGCCGTCCAGCACCGCGCGGTCGCCGAAGCGCCGGGTGAGCCCGCGTACAGAGGCCGCCGACGGCGCGCCGGGGCGGCCCGCGTCGCCGGCGGGGGCCACGTCGCTCAGCGGGACAGGAACTCGCGCCGCCATCCGAGCGCCCTCCTTTCGAGCAGCCGGACCAGGGCGTCGGTGAGCAGGCCGAGCGCACTGTAGACCAGCAGGCCGACCACGATCACGTCGGTACGGAGGAACTCCCGCGCGTCGTTGATCATGTAGCCGAGCCCGGCGTCGGCGTTGACCTGCTCGGCGACGATCAGCGCCAGCCAGGCCACGCCGAGGCTCTGGCGCAGCCCGACGAGGGTCTGGGGGAGCGCGCCGGGCAGCACGATGTGCCGCACCAGCGCGGCCCGGCCGAGCCGGAGCGTACGGGCGAGCTCGGCGAGCTTGCCGTCCACGCCCCGGATGCCGGAGAACGTGTTGAGGTAGAGGGGGAAGGACACGGCGAGCGCGACCAGCAGCACCTTGGGCGCCTCACCGATCCCGAACCAGAGGATGAACAGCGGGATCAGCCCGAAGAACGGCAGCGCCCGGAGCATCTGCATGATCGGGTCGACCGCGTTCTCACCGGCCCGGCTCAGCCCGGCCACCAGCGCCAGGACGACGCCGGCCACTGCTCCCGCCGCGAAGCCCAGCAGGACCCGTTCGAGGGACACGGCGATCGCCGTCGGCAGCGTCCCGGACCGCACCAGGTCGAGCGCGGTCGCCGCGATCTCCGACGGCGCGGCGAGCAGCCGGGCGGGCAGCAGCCCGCTGCCGCTCGCGGCCTGCCACACCAGCACGACGACCACGGGGCTCACCCACCGGTACGACCGCCTCCCGGCGGCCCGGAGCGCGGCGCCCGCGGCGGTGACGCGGACGGCAGGGGCGCCGCCGGCGCGTGGGGCGGTGCCGGTTTCGATTCCGGCGACGGACATGGACACACCTCGCAGGGACGACGGAAGATTCCCCTCAAGGGTTGTCCATATTTCCTACCAAGTCAATAGGTTATGCCCACCCCCGATGGATGCCGGGCAGCCGGGTCACGAGGCCCCGGGGACGGTGACGTTCCGCTCCTTGAACCGGTAACCGGTCTTCGCGGCGTCGCTCTGCAGGCCGTTCATCGAGTACTCCCCGGCGTCGAGGTCGGCCTCCGAGGCGGTGCCGCTCCTGAGTTTGCCGGTGAGGGCCCTGACCTTGCCGTCGACGCCCTCGACGGCCTTGCAGAGCGTCGGGTTGGCCACCGCGAACCCCTTGGCGACCTTCAGTTCGTGCAGGGCGAACACTCCCGCCACCGCCGCCTTCGCGAACGTCCGCTTGCGCTTCTCCGCCCCCTGCTTGAAGCCGCCGCTGCGCAGCGGTTTGTAGATGTAGCGGTGGAAGGCCCCGAGGGCGAGACCCGCGTGCAGCGCGAAGCGCGTCTTGGCGAACCGCCTGGCGTTGCCGCCCTGCGGGCACGGCGAGTTGTACTCGCTCTCCGTCGCGGACGGCGTGGCGACCACCGCCGGGCCGGCGGCGGCCGCGTCTCCGGACGCCACGTGGGTGGTCGTGCCTCCGCAGCCGGTGAGCAGCGCCAGCGTCAGTATGACCGCGGCCGTGAGCGCGGTAAGGGATCGGGCATGTCGTGCGGCCATCGTTTCCCCCTGGGACCCTGTGGTTCCGCGGCTGTGGTTCCGCGGGCACGTTCTGGACGAGGTTGCCGTACGGATGCCAAATATTCGGGCTTTTGCCGTATGCGGGGGAGTCCATCGCAATGGTCGGCCGGGCGCTTGACAGAGGCGGTTCCGGGAGAACGTAGATATCGGGCCAGGAGAATGCAGGAACCGGTCATCACCGATCGATTCACCAGGGCCCTCGGCCGATCCACGTCGATGGGGATATAGAGACTCGCGATGAATTCGCCCCGGATTATTACGGGTGTCGGCCGTCGGTCTGGACGCGTTCGGGAGCCGATCCGGACTATGGAGGAGGAACACCCGAATCCACGTGTGCCGTGATCGGAGAGGAGAACGGCCATGCGAGGTAGGCGACTCGGCATGACCATCGGCTCGGCGCTGCTCACCACGGTCGCGCTCTGGCCGGCGGCGGGATCCCCGGCGCAGGCGTCCGCGATCTCCGGTGGCGCGGTCGTCGCGCAGACGGCTCCCGGCGCGTCCGTCGCGAAACCCAAGCCGCCCAAGTGCACCAACCGTTGCACGAACCACCGCAAGTTCAGGTGCTGTCCGAAGTGCAAACGCGTGCCGGGTAAATGTTAGCCGCCGATCGAAACGGAACGCGGGGGCGGCCGACGGCGTAGCGGGCGGCCTTTCGGCGGAGCCGCTCCGGATTTTCTCGCGGTCGCCCCTCGCGGATGTGACCGGCACGACGTCCGCCGGTCACATCCCCGCCCGCGACGCCGGAAGCGGGACACGCGCGATCACGCCGGCTCCCGCACCGCCGCGGGATCAGCGGAGGTCACCTGAGGATCGGGAACCGGCGGACGAGGGGGTGAAGGCGCTCAGCCAGGCGCCGTATCCGCCGATGAGGTCGCTCACCTGAGCGCGGCCGCTGTGCTCCAGCAGGCTGACCGCGATGGCGGAACGGGCGCCGCCGGCGCAGTAGACGACGACGGGACGGTCGTCCGGAACCTCGGCCAGCCGTGCCGGGAGCTGGGCGAGCGGGATGTTGACCGCTCTCTCGACGCCGCCGTCCGCGACCTCGCTCGCGTTGCGGACGTCGAGCAGGAACGGAGGCCGCTCGGCTCGGAGCGCCTCGCGCAGCTCGGCGGCGGTCAGGCGGGTGGAGTGGGCGATCTGGCCGGACCCGGCGAGGAAGGCGGCCTCCGGTTCGCGCAGGTAGCCGGTCACCGTGTCGAAGCCGATGCGGGCCAGCCGGGTGACGACCTCCACCTCGCGGTCCTGCGGGGCGACGACGACGATCTCGCTGCCCGGTTCGATGACCGTGCCGGCCCGTTCGGCGAACCGGCCGTCCGCCGGGACGCTGAGCGAGCCGCGCAGGTGGGCCAGGGCGAACTCCTGCGCGTCGCGGGCGTCGAGCACCACCGCGCCGGCGGCTCGCCGGGCGATGAACTCCTCGGCCGTCAGCGGCCGGGCGTGCGCGGCGACGTCCAGCAGGTCGTGGTTCTTGCGGTTGAGCACGGCGTCGAAGACGAAGTAGCCGGGCGCGGGCGGCTGTCCCTCGGTGACGATGGACAGGAACTCCTGCTCGCTCATCGGCCGGCAGGCGTAGTTGGTCAGCCGCTGCGTGCCGATCGTCGAGGTCCGCTCGGTGGACAGGTTCTTGCCGCAGGCCGAGCCGGCGCCGTGGGCGGGGAAGATCCGCACCTCGTCGGGCAGGCCCATCAGCTTGTGCTGGACGCTGTCGTAGAGCATGCGCCCGAGCTGGTCGGAGGTCATGCCGAGCGAGGCGAGCAGGTCGGGCCGCCCCACGTCGCCGATGAACAGCGCGTCTCCGGTCAGCACGCCGTACGGGACCGGGTCGGCGGCGTGCTCGCGGACCAGGACGCTGATCGACTCCGGCGTGTGCCCGGGCGTCTCCCAGATCTCCAGCACGACGTCGCCGAGTTCGATCCGTTCGCCGTCGGACAGCTCGCGGATCGCGTACTCGGTCTCGGCGGCGCGACCGTAGCCGATCCAGGCACCGGTGCGCGCGGCCAGCTCCAGGTGGCCGGCGAGGAAGTCGGCGTGGAAGTGAGTGTTGATCACTCCTTCGATCCGCAGCCCGTGCGCCTCGGCGTCGGCGAGGTATTCGGACACGTCGCGCCGTGGGTCCACCACCACCGCCCGGCCCGTCGACGTGTCTCCGATCATGTACGAGGCCTGCGACAGGCAGTCCAGGTAGTACTGCGTGAAGAACATCGTTTTTCTCCTGTTCGCTTGGTACCCCAGGGGTACCGATCGGTGATGGTCGGGTGAGGTGCGGCTGCGTTCCCCGGTGCGCGGGCCCGGGTGGTCACGGTGGCGTCCCTTGCGCAGGAGTGAATAGACGGTCCCTGCTGCCGCGGCGGAGGCGCCGGTCA
The DNA here is from genome assembly GCF_016863015.1 of Microbispora amethystogenes. Taxonomy (GTDB): domain Bacteria; phylum Actinomycetota; class Actinomycetes; order Streptosporangiales; family Streptosporangiaceae; genus Microbispora; species Microbispora amethystogenes. The sequence goes on from NZ_BOOB01000003.1 coordinate 126,079, forward strand.
GCAGCGCGGCGACGCCCCACGTGGTGGGGAACAGCGCGGGCGGGGCCTGCTGGATGAGCACGAAGCCGCCCATCACGAGCACGAACCAGCCGAACCCCTTGCGCAGGCGGTCGGCCTGGATGCGCCCGGCGAGCCAGCCCCCGGCCAGACCGCCGGCGACCGCCGCCGCGGTGACGGGCAGGGCGATCGACCAGTCGACCGGGACGGTCCGCAGGTAGCCGGCCAGCCCGGCGAAGGACTTCATCGCGATCACCACCAGGGAGGTGGCGACGGCCGGGCCCATCGGCATGCGGCCGAGCAGCACCAGCGCGGGGACGACGAGGAACCCGCCGCCGGCCCCGACCACTCCGGTGACCAGGCCGACGACGACGCCTTCGGCGACGACGTGCAGGATCGGCAGGTCCTCGCGGGCCGTCGGGGGCCCGGCCGGCCCGCGTCCCCGGATCATGGCGGCGGCGGTGGCCATCATCATCAGCGCGAACCCCGCCAGCAGCGCCGTCGCGGGCAGGTGCGGCCCGAGCAGGCCGCCGCCGTACGCACCGGCCATTCCGGCGAGGCCGAAAAGCAGCCCGGTCCTCCACCGGATGCGGCCGGCGCGGGCGTGACCGACGGCGCCGACCACGCTGGTCGCTCCGACGACGAACAGGGACATGGCGATCGCCGCCTTGGCCGGGACGCCGGCGACGTAGACGAGCAGGGGGACGGTCAGGATCGAGCCTCCGCCGCCGAAAAGGCCCAGGGCCAGACCGACGACGACGGCGCCGGCGAGGGTGAGAGCGGTCATGGTGTTTCCCTGATCCGTCAGGCCGCGCCGCGGCCGGGGCGGCGGATACAGGCGAGGGCGGCGTCCACGTCGGTGCCCGCGCCCCGGTTGTAGGGCAGGCGGGCGAGCAGCGTGCCCATCGCGCAGGTGCCGGTAAGACCGGCGAACATCAGGCCCGCGCCGACGAGGGCGCCTGCGAAGCGCGCCCCCGGCAGCCACAGGTCGGCCACGATCGAGGCGAGCACGAGGCCGCCCGCGACCAGGCGAACCTGGCGCTCCAGGCTCCACCGTTGCCTTCCGCGCACCACCGGAGCGCCGGAGGCGATCCAGGCGTTCATCCCTCCGGCGAGCACGACCGTGTCGGGCAGTCCCGCCTCGCAGAGCCTCTTGTGCGCCTGGGTGGCGCGGCCGCCGGACTGGCAGACGAGCAGCATCCGCCCGCCGGCGTCGGCGACGATCCGCCGCAGGTGGGCGTCGACCTGGTCGAGCGGCAGGTTGATCGCGCCGCTGATGTGCGCGGTCTCGAACTCAGCGGGGGTCCGCACGTCCACGACGAGCACGTCGGGGTTGGCGGCCATCAGCGCACGGGCGGCGGCGGTGTCGATGTCCGGGGATCCGGTGTTCGAGGATCCGGTGTTCGGGAATTCGGTGTTCACGGTTTCCTTCTCGGTTTCTCAGGTGGGGTGGCCAGGCCGCGTGGCCGGGCCGGGGCCGCGTACGACGAGGCGACCAGGAGGCTGCCGCGGGAGAACACCGCGACCGGCTCACCCTCGATCGGCACCGAGGGGAAGACCTCTCTCCTGGTACCCCCGGGGGTATGTGACGAGCAAAAAAAGGGACTTCCGGCGAGCCGCCCGCGTCGCGCGTCACCCGGCCGCCCGAGCACCTCCAGCCCGGCTTCCCGGACGTCGGCCACCGTGACACCCTCGCCGTACATCTGCCCGAAGCGGGTCGGATCGACATCCAAAGTCACTGCGACCTCCAGGCGCATATACCCCGGGGGGTATCGTCGAGATATGGAAAAGCGAACCTTTCCGGCAGGGCCGCCTATGCCAGGGCCAGGAACAGCTTCTCCAGCTCGGCCACGCTCATCGGAGCCTCCTCGCCCCGCTCCTGCGCCGCCTGGCAGTGCCGCAGGCCGCTGGCCACCAGCTTGAACCCCGCCCGGTCGATCGCCTTGGAAGCCGCCGCCAGCTGGGTCAGCACCTTGGTGCAGTCCTCGCCGGCCTCGATCATCGCGATCACCCCGGCGAGCTGGCCATGCGCCCGCCGCAGTCGCGTCACCGCGTCGCCGACCATCGCCTCGTTCATCTGCATGCCTCCCTTATACCCCCAGGGGTACCTGACGGGCAAATCTGGGGAGTGCCGGCGAAACCGGCCTCGGCTTGGGCCGCGACCCACGCCCGTGCCGTCGGCCTATGCTGATCGGCGACGACGGGAGGGCGCATGGCGGTGCTGATCGACCGGCCGAACTGGCCGGGTCCCCGGGGGCTGCTCTGGTCCCACCTGGTCAGCGACTCGTCACTGCGGGAACTGCACGAGTTCGCCCGCCTGCTCGACGTGCCGGAACGCGCCTTCGACCGGGACCACTACGACGTGCCGGAGACGGTCTACGACCGGGCGGTCCTGCTCGGCGCCGAGCCGGTCGGCAGCCAGGAGCTGGTGCGGCGGCTGCGCGCGTCCGGCCTGCGTCTCCCGAAGACGCGCAATAGATCTACATTGTAAAGGCGCACGCTTCAGAGGGCACTCAGCTCCCGGGTCATGTTCTCGCGCGCCCGGTCCTCCCACAGGTCCCGGCCCACGGGGGTGCCGTACAGGCGAGGTTTGCCGAGCAGGGCGCGCAGCACGGCGGCGCGGCCGGCCCGGAAGGCGTCGCCGGGCACGTGCCGATACTCCTCCCGTACGGCCCGCGTGTACGCGTCGTACGTCTCGGGCGGCGCCCCGAGGATCGCGAGGTCGGCGTCGCACAGGACGGCCGCGTTCGCGTCGCCGGGCTCGTACGTGTGCCCGGCCGTGAGCCGCACCAGCCGGGCGACCTCGGCGACCCGTTCCGGGGACAGACCGCAGGCGGGCAGCCGTGCCTGGGCGAGCTGGGCGCTGCGTTCCTCGTCCCGCCCGGGCCGCCCGTCGTAGACGGCGTCGTGGAACCACGCGGCCAGCCGTACGGCGTCGGCGTCCGCGGCCTGGGCGGCCAGCGGCTCGATCGCGGCCAGGACCGCCCGCAGGTGGGCCGTCGTGTGGTAGCGGCGGTGCGGCTCCGCCCATCGGGCGGTGAGTTCGGCGGTGAGCGCCCGGCCCGCGGGGGAGCCGGTGAGGCAGGCGGGCCGGGGCAGGCTCCGGTCGTCGGACATGCTCCGACCCTAAGCAGTGACCGCCCGCTGTGGGATCGTGCCAAGGCGGTGTCCCAGGCGCGGGCGGCTTTGGCGGATTCGGCCAGCGCGGCGCGCGACGCCCTGCGCGTAGCCTGTCCGTGTGCTGCGGCGGACCACCACCATCTCCGACATCGACTCGCCGGCGGGGCTGGCGGAGCTGCTTGACCACCACGACTACCTCGCCGACGAGGGGCTCACGACCGCGGCCTATCTCGCGCTCAAGATGGGGCGGCCGCTGTTCCTGGAGGGCGAGGCGGGCGTCGGCAAGACCGAGCTGGCCAAGACCCTGGCGGCGATCCTGGGCGCGCCGCTCATCCGGCTCCAGTGCCACGAGGGCCTCGACGCCGCGCAGGCCATGTACGACTGGGACTTCCCCCGCCAGCTTCTCCACCTCAGGGCGGCCGAGGCGGCGGGGGCGGCCGACGTGGCCGCGCTGGAGGGCGAGATCTACGACCGGCGGTTCCTGATCGCCCGGCCGCTGCTGCGGGCCCTGGAGACGCAGCCCAGCGTGCTGCTGGTGGACGAGATCGACCGGGCGGACGACGAGTTCGAGGCGTTCCTGCTGGAGGTGCTGTCGGACTTCACGATCTCGGTGCCGGAGATCGGGACGATCAGCGCCCCCACGCCGCCGGTCGTCGTCCTGACCTCCAACCGGACCCGCGAGGTGCACGACGCGCTCAAACGGCGCTGCCTCTACCACTGGCTGGAGCACCCGGATCTCGACCGGGAGGTGGCCATCGTGCGGCGGCGCCTGCCCGGATGCGCCGAACGGCTCGCGGCGGACGTGGCGCGGGCCGCCGGGCGGATGCGCGCGGCCGGCCTGATCAAGCCGCCGGGCGTCGCGGAGACCCTCGACTGGGCCGAGGCCCTGCTCACGCTCGGCGCGGCGGAACTCGACCCGGCCCTGGCCGCCGCCACGCTCGGCGCCCTGCTCAAGCACCGGGAGGACCAGGAGACGGTGCGCGCGGGAGGGCTGCTCCACGCGGACGGCGGACGTGACTGACCCGGGCGACCGCCGCCCCGCCGAGCGCCGCGCGCCAGAAGCGCAGGGGCCCGAAGCGCAGGGGCCCGAAGCGCGGGGATACGGAGCGCAGGGGATCAGGCCAGGCCGGGCGGGCGACGCGGAGCGGATCACGGGCGGGCTGGTCGGCTTCGCCCGGACGCTGCGGGCGGCCGGGGTGCCGGCCGACCCCCAGCGCACGCGGAACTTCCTGGCGGCCCTCGCCCACCTCGACGGCGCCGTCGCGCGGGACGTCTACTGGGCGGGCCGCCTCACGCTGTGCGCCGGGCCGGGCGACCTGCCCCGGTACGACCGCTGCTTCGCCGCCTACTTCTCCGCCTCCCTCCGCACGGCACGCCGCGTCCGCGGAACGACGGTGTCCGTGACCCGCCCGGTGGCGGCGCCGTACGGCACGGGCGGCCCGGAGACCACCGGCGAGCCGGGCGCGCCGCCGGCCACGGCGAGCGAGATCGAGGTGCTGCGGCACCGGGACGTGGCGCGGATGAGCGAGGCCGAGCGGCGGGAGGTCCACCGCCTGCTCGCGCTGCTGCGCGGCACGAGACAGGCGCGCAGGTCGCGGCGCTACCGCCCGTCGCCCCACGGTCCCGCGTACGACCGGCGGCGCACGATCAGGGAGATCCTGCGCGACGGCGGGGAGCCGGCCCGGCCGCGCCGCCGCGCCCGCGGGCAGCGGCCGCACCGGGTCGTCCTGGTCGTCGACGTCAGTGGTTCGATGGCCGCCTACGCCGACACCCTGCTGCGGTTCGCGCACGCGCTGGTGCGGGCCGAGCCCCGGGCGACCGAGGTGTTCAGCGCGGGGACGCGGCTGACGAGGATCACCGGCGCGCTGCGCCACCACGATCCCGATCTCGCCATGGACGAGTGCTCGGCCGCCATCCCCGACTGGAGCGGCGGCACCCGGCTGGGCGAGGAGGTGCGGGCCCTGCTGCGGCTGCCCGACCCCCGGGGCGCGATCGTCGTGATCGCCTCCGACGGCTGGGAGAGGGGACCGGCCGACCTCCTGGGCGCGCAGATGGCCCGGCTCTCGCGGCTCGCCCGCCGGGTGGTGTGGGTCAACCCGCACAAGGGCGACCCCGCCTACCGCCCGCTGACCGCGGGGATCCGCGCGGCGCTGCCGTACGTCACGGACTTCGTGGCCGGGCACAGCCTGGCCGCGTTCGAGGACCTGGCCGCGCTGCTGGCCGGCCGGCGGGCGGATCCGCGCGGGGCCGTACGGAGGGGAGGGGCCGATGCGTGACGTGCTCGACGAGGTGCTGGAGTGGTGGGAGTCGGGGCGGCGGTTCGGGCTCGCCACCGTCGTCGGCACGTTCCGCAGCGCGCCGCGGCCGCCCGGGGCGGCGATGGCCGTGCTGGACGGCGAGGCGGTCGGCAGCGTGTCGGGCGGCTGCGTCGAGGGGGCGGTGTACGAGCTCGCCACCCGGGTCGCCGGGGACGGGACGCCGGTCCTGGAGCGCTACGGCGTCAGCGACGACGACGCGTTCGCGGTCGGGCTGACCTGCGGCGGGATCATCGACGTGTTCGTGGAGCCGGTGTCGCGCCGCGACTACCCGGAGCTGGGGGAGATCGCCGCGGCTGTGGCGACGCGGCGGCCGGTCGCGGTGGCCACGATCATCGACGGTCCCGGCCGCTTGGGCGCCCGCCGCGTGGTGTGGCCGGACCGGGCGTCGGGCTCGCTCGGCTCCGCCCGGCTCGACGACGCGGTGGACGACGACGCGCGCGGCATGCTCGCGCAGGGCTCGACGGGCGTGCGGCGGTACGGCCCGGACGGCGAGCGGCGGCTGGACGACCTGTCGGTGTTCGTGCTCTCCTTCGCGCCGCCGCCGCGCATGCTGGTCTTCGGCGCGATCGACTTCGCCGCGGCCGTCGCGCGGATCGGCCGCTTCCTCGGCTATCACGTGGTGGTGTGCGACGCCCGGCCGGTCTTCGCGACGGCCAAGCGGTTCCCCGAGGCCGACGAGGTCGTGGTGGCCTGGCCGCACGACTATCTGACCACCACCGAGGTCGACGGGCGCACCGTGATCTGCGTGCTCACCCACGACCCGAAGTTCGACGTGCCGCTGCTGGAGGAGGCGCTGCGCACCCCGGCGGCGTACGTGGGGGCGATGGGATCGCGGCGCACGCACGAGGACCGGCTGGCGCGGCTGCGCGAGGCCGGGCTGTCGGAGGAGGAACTGTCCCGGCTGCGCTCGCCGATCGGGCTCGATCTCGGGGCGCGGACGCCCGAGGAGACCGCCGTGTCGATCGCGGCGGAGCTGATCCGGCTCCGCTGGGGCGGCAGCGGCAGGCCGCTCACCGAGACCTCCGGCCGCATCCACGGCGAGCGGTGACGCGGCGTGGCGGACGAGGGGATCGTCGCCGGGCTGCTGCTGGCCGCCGGGGGCGGCAGCAGGTTCGGCGGGCCCAAGGCACTGGTGGAGTTCGAGGGGGAGCGCCTCGCCGGCCGCGGCGTCCGGCTGCTCGCCGAGGGCGGATGCCGGCCCGTGCTGGTCGTCGTCGGAGCCGCCCAGGCCGCGGTCGAGGCCGACCTCAAAGCCATGACCGAGAACACGGCCGAGAGCATGGTCGGGGGTGCCGCTGGAGATGTGGCGGCCGGCGATGCGGAGGGTGGCGCGAAGGCCGGCGCGAAGGCCGGCGCGGAGGTGGGCGTGGCCGCGGACGCGGGATCTGATGCGAAGGCGGGCGCGGAGGTGGGTGCGGTCGTCGTGCGCAACGCGCTGTGGGAGACGGGCATGGGCTCGTCGCTGCGGGCCGGGCTGGGCGCGCTCCCGCCGTCCGCCGCGGCGGTGGTGATCGCCCTCGCCGACCAGCCCCTCATACGGCCCGAGGCGGTGCGCCGGCTGATCGCGGCGTTCCGGGGCGGAGCCCGGGTCGCCGTCGCCGCGTACGGAGGCGTGCCGCGCAACCCCGTGCTGATCGCCCGGGAGCACCTCGCGGAGGTCGCGGCGCTGGCCGTGGGCGACGTGGGGGCCCGTCCCTTCCTGCGCGCCCATCCCGAACTCGTCACCGTCGTGGCCTGCGACGACGCGGGCGATCCCGCGGACGTGGACACCCCGGACGACCTACGGCTACTGCGCGGAGACCGCCCGGCCTTATGATCATGAGGAATCATCCGGCGGAGCGGGAGCGTGTCATGGCGGAGCAGGCACCCGGTGGGTTCGACGTCACGCAGCCCAACGTCGCCCGAATGTACGACTACTACCTGGGCGGCAAGAACCACTTCCCCGCCGACCGGGCGGCGGCCGAGCGGGTGATCGAACTGTCGCGGGGCCATGTGCGGGAGGCCGTACGGGAGAACCGCGCGTTCCTCGGCCGGGCCGTGCGCTTCCTGGCCCGCGAGCGCGGCGTCCGCGCGTTCCTCGACCTCGGCGCCGGGCTGCCGACGCAGGGCAACGTCCACGAGATCGCCCTCGACGTCTCGCCCGACGTGCGGGTGACGTACGTGGACAACGACCCGGTGGTGGCGGCGCACGCGCGGGCGCTGCTCGAAGGCGATCCCCGGGTGCGTTTCGCGCAGGCCGACCTGCGGCGGCCGGAGGAGGTCGTCGCCGCGGCGGAGGCGAACGGCCTCGCCCTCGACCGGCCCGTGGCGCTGCTGCTGGTGTCGTGCCTCCACTTCGTGCGCGACGAGGAGGACCCGGAGGGGCTCATGGCCGCCTACCGCGAGTTGCTCCCCTCCGGCAGCCACGTCGTGATCTCGCACGTCAGCTCCGACCCCCTTCCGGACGAGATGGCCGCGATGAGCGGTGTGTACAGCAGGGCCAACGCGCCGTTCGAGGCCCGGCCCGCCGCCCAGATCGCCAGGTTCTTCGACGGGTACGACCTGGTGGAACCCGGGGTCGTCGAGTTGCACCGGTGGCGGCCCGAGCCCGACGCGCTGCCGCTGAGCGGGCCGGTCCTGCCGGTGCTCGGCGGAGTCGCCCGCCGCGCCTGAGCCGCCACCGGACCCCCTGTGCCACCGCTGTGCCGCTCTTGAGCGGAGTGGCCGCGGCCGGTCCGTGTCGTTAGCCTTGGTCACGCCGACGGAACATCATTCGGTTACTCACCGGTGTACGCGCGGAAGGACGAGGCGGATGCGGATCGGGATGGCCCTCAACTACTCCGGGGGCTTCAAGGAGACGGTCGCGGAGCTGGCCGACTACGAGAGGGCCGGGCTCGACATCGTGTTCGTCGCCGAGGCGTACAGCTTCGACGCGGTCAGCCAGCTCGGCTACATCGCGGCGCGGACCGAGCGGTTGCGGATCGCCTCGGGCATCCTGCCGATCTACTCCCGGACGCCGGCCCTGCTGGCCATGACGGCTGCGGGCCTCGACTACGTCTCCGACGGGCGTTTCACCCTCGGCCTCGGCGCCTCCGGCCCGCAGGTGATCGAGGGCTTCCACGGCGTGCCGTACGACGCGCCGCTCGGCCGCACCCGCGAGATCATCGAGATCTGCCGCAAGGTCTGGCGGCGTGAGCGGCTGGAGTACGAGGGACGCCACTACACCCTTCCGCTGGAGGGCGGCACCGGCCTCGGCAAGCCGCTCAAGCTGATCAACCACCCGGTGCGCGAGCGCATCCCCATCGTCGTCGCGGCGATCGGGCCGAAGAACGTCGAGCTGGCCGCCGAGCTCGCCGAGGGCTGGGAGCCGATCTTCTACATGCCCGAGAAGGCCGGAGAGGTGTGGGGCGCGTCGCTGGCCGCCGGGCGGGAGCGCCGCGACCCCGCGCTCGGCGAGCTGGACGTGATCGCGCAGGCCGTGCTGGCGATCGGCGACGACGTCGAGGACGTGCTGGACCTGGGCCGCTCGATGGCCGCCCTCTACATCGGCGGCATGGGCGCCAAGGGCAGGAACTTCTACAACGACCTCGCCCGCCGCTACGGCTACGAGAAGGAGGCCGAGCAGATCCAGAACCTCTACCTGGAGGGCAAAAAGAAGGAGGCCGAGGCGCTGGTGCCGCGGGAACTGCTGGAACGCGTCTCCCTGGCCGGGCCCGAGGGCCACGTCAGGGAGCGGATCGCGGCGCTGCGCGAGGCCGGGGTCACCACGCTCAACGTCGCCCCGTTCGCGCACACCCACGAGGAGCGGGTCGCCCTCATCGAGAAGATCAAAGACCTGGTGTCCTGACGGGGGCGTCCGGAGGACGGCGGTAAAGTCCGTTTGTGACCGATGTCGACAGGACCGCCGACAGGACTGCCGGAAGGACCGCCGAGGAGACCCACGCCGCGCGGCGCGCGCGGCTGGCCGAGGCACTGGGGGAGCACGAGGCCGGGGCGGTCCTCGTCACCTGGCCGGTCAACGTGCGTTACCTGACCGGGCTGACCAGCTCCAACGCCGCCGTGCTGGTCACCGCGGCGGGGGAGGCCGCGCTCGCCACCGACTCGCGCTACCGCGAGACGGCGGAGGCGGTGTGCGCGGGAGTCGAGGTGATCGAGGACCGCGACGTGACGGGTGCGCTGCTCGACCGGTGCGCCGGCGCGGCGCGGGTCCTGGTGGAGGGCGACCACATGCCGGTCGCGCTGTTCCAGCGGCTCTCCGAGCGGCTGTCGGGCCGTCCCCCCGGCCGCCGCCCCGCCCTCACCCCGGCAGGTGGCCTGGTGGAGACCCTGCGCGCCGTCAAGGACGAGGCGGAGATCGAGGCGCTGCGGCGCGCGTGCGCGCTCACCGACGAGGCGTTCTCCCTCGTCGTGGAGCGCGTCGCGGCCGGCGTCACGGAGCGGGAGATCGCCCGGTGGCTGGAGGCCGCCATGGTCGAGCTCGGCGCGGACCGGCCCGCCTTCGACTCCATCGTGGCGAGCGGCCCGAACGGCTCGATCCCGCACCACTCGCCCTCCGAGCGGCGCGTCGAGCGCGGCGACCTCGTGACGATGGACTTCGGCGCGCGGTACGGCGGCTACCACGCCGACATGACCCGCACGGTCGCGGTGGGCACGCCCGCCGCCTGGCAGCGCGACCTCTACGACCTCGTACGGCGGGCGCAGCGCGCGGGCCGCCACGCCGTACGGCCGGGGGCGACGGCCGGCGAGGTGGACGCGGCGGCGCGCGAGGTGATCGCCGAGGCGGGCCACGCCGAGCGGTTCGGCCACGGGCTGGGGCACGGAGTCGGCCTGGAGATCCACGAGCTGCCGTTCCTGGGCCCTGGCAGGACCGGTAGACTAGAGGATCGAGTTCCGATCACCGTCGAGCCGGGGGTCTATCTTCCGGGCGCGGGCGGTGTGCGCATCGAGGACACGCTGGTCACGCGTGCTGACGGGCCGGAGCTTCTCACACTGACGACCAAGGAGCTGCTCGTCCTCTAGGGCAGCCGCACGCGGGAGACGCACGTGGCGACGACGAACGACCTGAAGAACGGACTCGTGCTCAAGCTCGACGGCGGAGAGTTGTGGACCGTTGTCGAGTTCCAGCACGTAAAGCCGGGTAAGGGCGGCGCGTTCGTCCGTACCAAGCTGAAGAACATCATGTCCGGGAAGGTCGTCGACAAGACCTTCAACGCCGGCGTGAAGGTCGACGTGGCGAACGTCGACAAGCGGGAGATGCAGTACTCCTACCTCGACGGCGACGACTTCGTGTTCATGGACACCGAGACCTACGACATGGTCAACATCGCGCGTTCCGTCGTGGGCACGGCCGCCAACTACATGCTGGAGAACACCACCGCGACCATCGCCTTCAACGAGGGCAACCCGCTGTACGTCGACCTCCCGGCGGCCGCCGAGCTGACGATCGCCCACACCGACCCCGGCCTGCAGGGCGACCGCTCGACCGGCGGCACGAAGCCCGCCACGCTGGAGACCGGCGCCGAGATCAAGGTCCCCCTCTTCATCACCACCGGCGAGAAGGTCAAGGTCGACACTCGCACCGGCGAGTACCTCGGTCGGGCCTGACGTGTCGGCTCGGGGGAAGGCCCGCCGCCGCGCGCTGGACGTCCTCTTCGAAGCCGAGGCCCGGCAGGTGAGCCCGCTCGACGTGCTCGCCGAGCGGGTGGAGCGGGCGGACCCGCCGGTCAACGAGTACACCTCCTTCCTCGTCGAGGGCGTGGTCCGGCACCTCGACCGCATCGACGAGCTGATCTCGACGTACGCCGAGGGCTGGACCCTGGAGCGCATGCCCGCCGTGGACCGCAACGTCCTGCGCGGCGGCACGTACGAGATGCTGTGGTCGGAGGAGGTCCCCGAGGGCGTGGTGATCAGCGAGTGGGTGCACCTGGTGGGGGAGCTGTCGACCGACGAGTCGCCGCAGTTCGTCAACGGCCTGCTGGCCCGTTTCAAGCAGCTCAAGCCCTCGCTGTCGCTCTGAGCCGGGAGGAGCCCGCAAGTGCGTGACGCCACACGCCGTGCCGTCGTCTGGGAGGCGCTGCGCGCGGCCCTCGCCGAGCGGACGGCCGCCCTCGGGCGCGAGACCCTCGACATCGTGGACGCGGGCGGCGGCACCGGCGGCTTCGCCGTGCCGCTGGCCTCGCTCGGCCACGTCGTGACCGTGGTCGACCCGACCCCCGACTCGCTGGCCGCCCTGGAGCGCCGCGCCGCCGAGACGGGCGTCGGGGTCAAGGGCCTGCAGGGCGACGCCGCCGACCTCGGCGACCTGCTGGAGCCCGGCAGCGCCGACCTGGTCGTGTGCCACAGCGTGCTGGAGTACGTCGAGGACCCGGAGGGCGCCCTGCGCGCCGTCGCCGGCATCCTGCGGCCGGGCGGCGTGGTGAGCGTGCTCGCCGCCAACTCGGTCGCCGCGGCCGTCCACCGCTCCCTGGCCGGGCACTTCGACGAGGCCCGCCGGGTGCTGTCGGACCCGTCGGGGCGCTGGGGCGACCGTGACCCGACGCCGCGCCGCTTCTCCCGGGAGACGCTGGCCGCGCTGCTGGGCACGGCGGGGTTCGCCGTCGGCGAGGTGCACGGCGTGCGCATCTTCGCCGACCTCGTGCCGGGCATGCTGGCCGAGAGCGACCCCGACGGCCTGGTCGCGCTGGAGCGGGCGGCGGCCACCCACCCCGTGCTGCGGGACGTCGCCACCCAGATCCACGTCATCGCGTACCGCGAACAGACGCGGACGGGCGCGGGCGAACGGGAATAGAAAAGACGTTCGGGTGGGGTGAGGTTGGCGGGGCGGCGGTCGGGTAGGGTGACGTCATGTCCCGGAACCAGCTGCTGCCCCGGGATCCGTCGCCGCCGCCGGAGGGGCCCGTCGACGACAGCGGCTGCCCGATCCTGCACGTGGACATGGACGCCTTCTTCGCCAGCGTCGAGCTGCTCGACCGCCCCGAGCTCCGGGGCACCCCGGTCATCGTGGGCGCGGCGGGCGCGCGCGGGGTCGTCCTGAGCGCGACCTACGAGGCCCGCCGGTTCGGGGTCCACTCCGCGATGCCGATGACCCGCGCCCGGCGCGTCTGCCCGCAGGCGACCGTGATCCCGCCCAGCCACGGCAAGTACGCCGAGGTGTCCCGCGGCGTCATGGAGATCTTCAAGGCGATCACCCCGGAGGTCGAGCCGATCGCCTCCGACGAGGCGTTCCTCGACGTGGGCGGGGCCAGGCGCAGGCTCGGCAGCCCCGCCGCCATCGCCCGGATGATCCGCGCCCAGGTCGCGGAGCAGTACGGCATCACCTGCTCGGTGGGCGTGGCGAGCACGAAGTTCGTGGCCAAGCTCGCCTCACGGCAGTGCAAGCCGGACGGCCTGCTCGTGGTCCCGGCCGGCGAGGTGGTGCAGTTCCTGCACCCGCTGCCGGTGGCCGCCCTGTGGGGAGTGGGCGAGCGCACCGAGCAGGCCCTCGTACGGCTCGGCATCCGGACCGTGGGCGACCTGGCCCAGGTGCCGGTGACGACGCTCCGGCGCGAGCTCGGCGCCGTCGGCGCGCATCTGGCGGCCCTCGCCTGGGGGCGCGACGAACGCCGGGTGGTGCCGCACGCGCCCGACAAGAGCATCGGCAACGAGGAGACGTTCCCGCACGATGTCGACGACCCCGAGACGATCAGGCGTGAGCTGCTCCGGCTGTCGGAGCGGGTCGCCGCGCGGCTGCGCGCCGCCGGGCACGTCGGCCGCACCGTCAGCGTCAAACTCCGCCGCTCCGACTTCACCACCATCACCCGGTCGCGTACGCTGCGCGAGGCTACGGACGTCGCGAAGGAGATCTACGACACATCATGCGAGCTCTACGAGGCGGCAGGGCTGGAACGGGTGCGGCTGCGGCTGGTCGGGGTGCGCGTGGAGAACCTCGGCCCGGCCGCCGCGGCGACCCGCCAGCTCGGTCTGGGCGAACGGGAGACGGGCTGGCGGGAGGCCGAACAGGCCATGGACCGGGCCGCCCGCCGCTTCGGCCCGGACGCGGTGAAGCCGGCATCGCTTGTTCGCCGTCCGTTTGGTCCAATAGGTCCATGACGTCGCCTCCGGTTTGGACCGCGTTGGTCGTTTTCTTTCGCCTACGTCTGAGGCCTCGTATTCTGGGGATAACCGACCGCGAGGTTCGGACACCCCGTGTCGTCCGTTGCCGTCTTCCCCTGAATGGGGCCGTCCTTGGGAGGCGCCGTGCCGCTGTCTGAGCACGAGCAGCGCTTGCTCGACCAGATCGAGCAGGCCCTCTACGCCGAGGACCCGAAGTGGGCGAACACCGTACGGATCAGTGATCCGCGCAGCCACTACAAGCGCCGCCTGGTGAAGGCCTCCATAGGCTTCGCACTCGGCGTGGTCCTGCTGATGGTCGGCGTCGTCGCGGCATTGATCTGGCTCGGTGCCGCCGGCTTCGTGGTCATGCTGGCCACCTGCCTGTGGGGCCTGTCGAGCTGGAAACGCATGAACGGGTTCGGTGACTCCCCGTCGTCCCGCACCCGGGGCCGCCGCCCCCAGCGCCGCAGCTTCATGGAGCGCATGGAGGAACGCTGGCGCCGCCGCCACGACGAGCACTGATCCCCGAGCTAGGTCGTGTCTGATAAATCAAGCCCTGCTGCGCGTGGCCCAGGCGGCGCCTCGCTGCGTTGTCGCCCCACCCACGAAGATTCCTCGCAGGCTCGGAATCTCCGCGGGGCCCGGAGTCGTCGCCGATAACGCTGTTATCGGCTCCTCCTCCGCCTTGCGATGCAGCCACCTGGATCCACGCTCGCGACGGGCAGCATTTATCAGACACTCCCTCGCACACACGTCCTGAACCACCTCCGGTGGGCCCGCACAGCGGGCCCACCGATTCGTCTGCCCGGGCTCGTCTGCCCGGGCTCGTCTGCCCGGGCTCGGGGGCCGGGCTCGTTTGCTTGGGCTCGGTCTGCCCCGGGCTCGTCCGGCCGGGCTTGTCCGCCCGGCCGGAGCCGGCCCCGTCGCTCAGCGGCGGGTGCCGGTGAGGGTTCGCTCCCGTGCCGCCCCGGCGTCGTCCCCGGCCGCCGGCCGGCGGAACGGCCCGTCCGGGCCGCCCGGGCGCGTCCCGCCCTCCCGGGCTCCGCTCCGCCGTGTCCCGCCCAGCGGCGCCCTGCTCAACCGTGCCCTGCTCAGCCGGGGCGTCAGGTTCTCCATCCGGTCGAACACGTCGAGCGCGCCCTCGCCGAACGCCCGCACCCGCAGCAGCGTCGACGCCGGAGCCAGCGCGGTCCCCAGCCTCCGCCACCGCGACAGGTGCGCGGCCAGCCCGCGCCTGATCCGGTGCAGGTCCGCGGCGACCGGCCCGGACGCCGGGGGAGCCGGCGCGTACCGCAGCCGCTCCTCGGCCGTGACGACGCGGGCGAGCGACTCGGCGGCCCGAGGGTCCAGCGCGTACCGCTCGGCGATGCGGCGGCCGAGCGCCCGCGGCGTCTCGCCCGGCTCCCCGGCCATGCCGAAGTCGGTCAGCGTGTCGCGCAGCTCCGCCCACGCCGCGTGCGGCCCGCCGGACGGACGGGCCAGCCGGCGGACGCGGCCGCGCCGCACCAGCAGGCGTGCCGCGCCGGGCAGCAACAGCAGCACCAGCGCGCCCGCCACCCCGAGACCGGCTTTGACGCTCGTGGGCGTGCCCGGCTCGGCGGCGACGGCCGTGCCCTGCGACTCGCGGTCGAGCTGGCGCGGGTTCGGCCGGGACGGACCGCCGGCGCCGGTCGTCTCCTCGTCGTCGTCCGACTGTCCCGCCGAGGGACCGGCCGATGGCTCGGCCTCCGGCGCGACGGGCCGGGTGTACTCCGGCACCTGGGCGCTGCCCTGCCCGCCGACGCCGGCCGGAGTGGGCTCGAACCGCAGCCAGCCGACGCCGTCGAAGTACAGCTCCGGCCAGGCGTGGGCGTCGTGGGTGCGGACCGTCCACCTACCGTCGATCTTGCTGCCGCCCGTGTAGCCGATCGACACCCGGGCCGGGATGCCGGCCATCCGGGCCATCGCGGCCATCGCCCCGGCGAACTGCTCGCAGTAGCCGGTCCGGTTGCGCAGCACGAAGCGCGACAGCGCCTCGGCCCCTGACCCCGACGCGCGGAGGCTGTAGGTGAAGCCGCCCTTCCGGGTGAACCACTCCTGGAGCCTGACCGCCTTCTCGTACGGCGTGTCGGCCCCGGCGGTGACCCGGCGGGCGAGCGCGTTCACCCGCGGGTCGAGCCCGTCCGGAAGCCGCAGGAAGGGCTCGCTGTCGGGCCGCGCCACCGCCGAGCGCAGCGCCCCGAGGCCGGGATCGGGCTCGTCGGTGACCACCTGGTAGTCCAGGCCCGCCACCTCGTCGCGGGTGGAGAAGACCATGAGCGACCCGCGGTCGGCCCGCCAGTCGCCGTCGGCGTCGACCTGCCGGGCAGGGTACGGCAGGGGCAGGAAGTGGAGCCGGTCGAGGTCCTCGCTGATCGTGACCCGCATCGTGGCCCGCTTCACCGGCACCCCCGGGCCGAGGCCGGGCACGGGCGGCAGCGGCCCCTCCGACACGCGGTCCTCCGGGCGTCCCCGCAGCGGGCTGAAGGTCCACTTGGCGCCGTCGAACACGTCGAGCGCGTATATCCGCAGATAGTGCGGCTTGTCGTCGCTGCTGCTGTAGGTGAGGACGGTGGCGTTGCTGTCCTGCCTGAGCTGGCCGCCGAGCTTGGCGATGGCGTCGGGGATGCCGATGTTGCCGCCGCTCCCGCCCAGGCCGTTGCCCACACCGAAGCCGAACAGCGGGTCGGGGGACAACGCCGGCAGGATCGCGGGCACCAGCACCGCGAGCACGATCGCCGTCACGCCGACGCGCTTGCCCGACAGGGCCAGCCGCTCGGTGTCCGGCGTGACCCCGGACGCCGGACCGCCGGAGCGGCGGACCACCACGGCCCGGCCCCAGCCCTTCAGCCGCTCCCGGCCGTCGGCGACGAGCAGGCCGATGTATCCGAACGCCGCGACGACGAACGCCGGCCATCCGATCGGCTCGGGGAGCACGGCGGCCGGCACGGTGAACAGGGCGAGCATCGGCAGCCCGGCCAGCGCGGCGCGGCGCAGCCGTACCGCGAACAGGTCCACCAGCAGGGCGATCAGCGCCACGCCCGTCGTGGTGAGCAGGGTGATGCCGGGGTTGGCCGGCACCGGGGCGGCGTACTGCTGGATGTCGTCGAAACCCTCCCCGACGAGCGCGGCGAGCCCGGCGAGCGAGTCGAGGGTGGGAATCACCCGGAGGAACGCCTCCTCCGCGGTGAAGGCCGCCGTCAGATAGACGAGCACCGCGACGGGCGCGACCGCGGGCGCCACCCAGGGACGGGCGCCCAGGCGGGAGGCCACCGCCCCGGTGGCGGCGACGACCAGGATGACCCCCATGCAGGACCAGAACCAGGCGCCGCCCTCGAAGAGCGGATAGAGCGTGATCGTGACCGCCGCCGTGGCGAGTCCCGCCGTGATCGGCAGTTTCAAGGGGTCCACCTCTTCTCCGGGCAGCCCGGCCGGCTCAGGCCGCGCTCCTGCTGTTTCCGGCCTCGGGCCACACGGTCGCGAGCGACGCGCCGGCGGGCAGGTCGAGCACCCGCCAGCCGGCCCCGGTCAGCACCGATCGGGAGGCCTGCGCGTGCTCGGCGCCGGAGCCGTCCCATCCGGCGAGGTCGAGCAGCACCGCCACGGCGGTCACGCCGGGGTGCCGGAGCCGCGCGAGGGCGAGGGCCTCCTCGGGGTCGACCGCGCCGAGGACCGCGATGATCAGGCCTTCCCCGCCGCCCTGGCGCAGCACGCCGATGCCGTGCTCCAGCGACCGCGACGAGCTCTGCTTGACGACCGCGAGCGTGTCGAGCAGCGACCACGACTGGCCGGTGTCCACCGTCTGTCGCGCGCCCTGGTCGGTGACCAGGCGCAGGGCGAGCCCCTCCGCGGACAGGTGCACCCCGATGGACGCGGCGGCGGAGACCGCCACCTCGAACGACGAGCGCGGCCCCTCGCCCCGGTGGGCGTACCTGCGGGTGTCGAGCAGCAGCGCGCCGCGGCTCTGCCACTCCTGCTCCTCGCGCCGGACCATCAGCTCGCCACGCCGCGCCGTCGATCGCCAGTGGACCCGCCGCAGGTCGTCCCCCTGGCGGTACTCGCGCGGCGCCACGTCGTCGTCGCCCGCCGCCGCGACCGACCGCGTACGGCTGTCGCCCCCGCCGGTGTAGTCGCCCGACAGGCGTACCGGCGGCAGCGGCACCACCTCGGGGGTGACCACGAGCGTGTCGGTGATGGTGAACGAGCGGGCCAGCTCCACCAGCCCGAACGGGTCGGCGATCCGCACGGACAGCGGCCCGATCGGGAAACGCCCGCGCAGGTCCGAGCCGACCTTGTAGTCGATCTCCCGGACGCCGCGCGGCTCCATCCGGTCCAGGACGAACCTCGGCCGGGTGCCCAGCGCGTACTGCAGGGTGTCTTCCACCAGCAGCAGCCCGGTGGGCAGCCGGGTGACGTTCTCCAGCCGCAGGGTGACCGTGCTCTCCTCGCCGGCCTGCACGCGCGCCGGGCCGAGCCGGCGGGTGCAGGACAGGCGGTAGCGGGTCCGCGTCACGACCAGCGACGCGATCAGCGGCATCGCGATGATCAGTACGGCCACGCGCAGCAGGTCCTGCTCGCCCAGGACCAGGGCGCACACCAGGGCCGCCACGCCGGAGGCGAGGAACGACCGTCCCCGCGGGGTCAGAGCCTTCAGCCCGGGCATGGGCCCTCCGTCGCTTTCTCGTTCGTGCGCGTCCGGGACAGTACGCGTCCGGGAGTCGGTGCGCGTCTGGGAATCAGTGCGCGTCCGGGACGGGGACGCGCCGCAGCAGCTCGGCGACGAACTGCTCCGGCTGGCGGCGCTGCCCCTGCGCCTCCAGGCTGGGCAGCAGGCGGTGCGCCAGCACCGGAACGGCCAGGTCCTGCAGGTCGTCGGGGATCACGTAGTCGCGCCCCGACAGCGCCGCGTGGGCCCGCGCGCTGCGCACCAGATGGAGGGTGGCCCGCGGGGAGGCGCCCAGCCGCAGGTCGGTGGAGCTCCGGGTGGCCGCGACCATGTCGACGGCGTAACGCTTGACCGGCTGGGAGACGTAGACGGCGCGGACGGCCCGGATCAGCGCGGCCACCTCGGCCGTGGTCGCCACCGGCTCCATCTTGTCCAGCGGCTGGGAGGCGCCGTGGACGTCGAGCATCTCCAGCTCGGCGGCGGGCTCGGGATAGCCCATCGCGATCTTGGCGGTGAACCGGTCGCGCTGCGCCTCGGGGAGGGGATAGGTGCCCTCCATCTCGATCGGGTTCTGCGTCGCGATGACCATGAACGGCGACTCCAGCGCGTAGGTGACGCCGTCGACCGTCACCTGGTGCTCCTCCATGCACTCCAGCAGCGCCGACTGCGTCTTGGGGGAGGCGCGGTTGATCTCGTCGCCGACGACGATGTTCGCGAACACCGGGCCCGGCTTGAACTCGAACTCCCGCGTCTGCTGGTTGTAGGCGCTGACCCCGGTGATGTCGCTCGGCAGCAGGTCGGGCGTGAACTGCACCCGCTTGACCGGGCAGTCGATGGAGCGGGCCAGGGCCTTGGCGAGCATCGTCTTGCCGACGCCGGGCACGTCCTCGATCAGCAGGTGGCCCTCCGCCAGGAGCACGGTGAGAGTCAGGCGGACGACGTCGCTCTTGCCCTCGATCACTGATTCGATCGCGTTGCGGATCCGGTGCGCGGTGTCGACCAGATCCTCAAGCGGGGCTGTCGCGTCGGTGACGTCGGGTGTTACAGCCACCAGGCCTCCATGAGGGTGCGTCCCCGAGAATGGGGCGTTAAACGTTCCTTTTCCATTCTGTGTACTGACCTTATGTCCCCTCTGGTTCGCGGGCGACTTTGTCCGGAAAACAGGGTGAACTGCGCGTAGAGTCCGTACCTTTCGCGGTCACGTACCGCGACCAGCCGAATCCCGGGAGGCGACCCCGGCCGCTCCACTTCTCCCCACCCGTTCCAGGGCCGCTTTCCCCCACCGGTCCCCACCCGGCCGCGCGCCCGGCCGGAACCCCCGTACGCGCCGGGGTTCGCGCCGTGGGCCGACACGCCCGTGCGCGGGCGGGGGCGGCGCGGCGCCCCACTCCGCACCACCCCGTTTCACCTGCGAAAACGCCGCCGATTTTGAATGCGGACACGGCCGGAATCAGTTGACGGTGGGGAGAAGTGGAGTATGGTGGTGCGCAGTGGAGGGCAGAGGCTACAGAGCTGAGCGCTCCGCAAGGCACAGGAGGTGGGTCCGGTGTTTCTCGGCACCCACCACCCGCGCCTAGACGACAAAGGACGGCTGTTCCTGCCGGCGAAGTATCGCGAGGAGCTGGCGGAGGGTCTGGTGATCACCAAAGGCCAGGAGCGCTGCCTCTACGTCTTCCCCGTAGAGGAGTTCCAGCGCATCACCGAGGCCCTGCGCACCGCACCGGTGACGGCCAAGGCGGTCCGCGACTACAGCCGTGTCTTCTTCGCCAGCGCGTCCGACGAGATGCCGGACAAGCAGGGGCGCATCACGATTCCCCAGACGCTCAGGCGGTACGCCGGGCTGGAACGCGACTGCGTCGTCATCGGCGCCAACACGCGTCTGGAGATCTGGGACGCCCAGGCGTGGGACACCTACCTGGATGCCCAGGAGCAGGCATTCTCCGATCTGTCGGAGGAGGTGCTGCCCGGGATCCTGTAGCTCGATTCCCTTTCTCGTTCGATCAGAAGACCCGTCGGTGACGTTCGGCGAGGTCTCCACCCGCTCCCAAAGGGCAGCTGATGCACCTTCCCCGGTGTCAGACGCCACGGAAGGCGACGCGGATGGGGACCTGGCCGGGCGGGTCGGTTCCCCGGGGGAACCGGCATGGGTGGGGATCCGTTGGGTAGTCACCGGCGGCACAGCCGCGAATCCGCGAGTACAGCGGCGTAATGGGGGTTGGAAGCGTTGTCGCACGAGCCCGGTCAGCCGGGTGGTCACGTTCCGGTCATGCTCGATCGCGTGCTGGAGTTGCTCGCTCCGGCGCTCACCGGACCGGAGCCGGTGGCCGTGGACGCCAACCTCGGTCTCGGCGGGCACGCCGAGGCGCTGCTTGCCGCCCACCCCTCCCTCCATCTCGTCGGAATCGACCGCGACCCCACCGCCATCGCGCGTTCCACCGCACGGCTCGCGCCGTACGCGGACCGGATCACCCTGGTGCGCGCCGTCTCCGACGAACTGGCCGACGTGCTCCATGACGCCGGACGGCCCCGCATCGACGCCGCGCTGTTCGACCTCGGCGTGTCCTCCCCTCAGCTCGACGAGGCGGAGCGCGGTTTCGCCTACTCCTACGACGCCCCCCTCGACATGCGGATGGACCGCGACCAGGAGCTCACCGCCGAACTCGTGGTGAACACCTACCCGGCCGCGGACCTGATCCGCATCCTGCGCGACTACGGCGAGGAGCGCTTCGCGGCACGCGTCGCGAACCTCATCGTCAAGGAGCGTGCCAAGGACCCCATCACCAGCACCAAACGGCTCGCCGACCTCGTACGCGCGGCGATACCCGCCGCGACGAGGCGGACCGGGGGCAACCCGGCCAAGAGAACGTTCCAGGCGCTGCGCATCGAGGTGAACGGAGAGCTGACCGCGCTGGAGCGCGCGCTCCCGGCCGCGCTCGGCGCGCTCGCACTGGGCGGGCGCGTTGTCGTGCTCGCCTACCACTCCCTGGAGGACCGGCTCACCAAGCGGGTCCTCGCGGCGCGAACCAAGGACACGAGCCCTCCGGGGCTGCCGGTCCCGCTCGAGGCGCACCAGCCTCGGTTCCGCCTTCTGACGAGGGGAGCGGAGCTCCCGGACGACGAAGAGGTGGCCCGCAACCCGCGGGCGGCCTCGGCCCGCTTGCGGGCGGCAGAGAGGATCCGCGAGGGATGAGGACAGAGCAGGAGAGCAGGAGGGCGGCCGGACGCGTGGCCGCGCCGTCCCGCGTGCCCGGTCGCGTGCCGGGCCAGGCCGCCGGATCGGCGGGCGAGACCGTCGCGACTCCCGACAGGCCCCTCGGCGGCGCGCGCCGCCGGCGTGAGGACGACCAGCCGCGCCGGACCCGGTCCGCCGCGGGCGACGCGCTCCCGCGCGAGGCCGTCCCGGCTCCCCGCGGCGGCGCGGCCGGACGCGGCCGTGCGGCGGCCCCCGTCGCCACGCCCGCCGACGCGAGGACCCGCCAGGACGCTTCCGCCCGTGCCGGTGCCGCCGCACGCGGCCGTGCGGCGGCACCCGCCACGCCCGCCGAGACGAGGACCCGGCAGGAGGCGCCCGCGGCTCCCCGGAAGGGCAGGGCCGCGGCGAAGACCGCCGCCGGGCCCGCCGCGGCCCCCAGGCGCGACGCCGTACGGACGTCCGCGACGGGCCGTACCGCGCCGCCCACTGAGAGGCCGCCCAGCGAGAGGCCGCTCCGTGTGAGGCCGGGCAGGCAGACGCCGGAGCGCGAGACGCCGTTCCGGGAGGGCCCGGAGCGGGAGGGCCGGGACACGGCAGAGGCCGCGCCCGCGCCCGGACGTGCCCGGCGTGGCGCGGGCGCCGCTGCCTCCCCGGCGACGTCCCCGCGTGCCAGAATGGCGCGGCGAGCGTTCCGGCGGCCGCCGCGTGCGCCGTTCGTGCTGCTCGTCGTGGGTCTCATGTGCGGAGGTCTGGTGACGCTCCTGCTGCTCAACACGGTCCTCGCGCAGGACTCGTTCAAGCTGAGCGATCTGCGGTCGAGCATCGACGATCTGCACCAGCAGGCCGACGAGCAGGAGAACCTGCTCCGCACGTGGAGCCAGCCCGGCGCGGTGGACGAGGCGGGCCGCGGGACGGGTCGCGTGCAGCCGGACCCTTCCGCCCCCCGGTTCATCAGGGCGGGCGAGGGCACGGCCGGGCAGCAGGGCAGTGAGGCGGGCACGGAGGAGGGCACGGACCGGTGAGTGACAGCGGCCGGAACCCGGGTCCCGGCCGCGGGGGTCCCACCGGGCGTGGCGGCGGCCAGGGCCCGGGCGGCGGCAGGCGTAACCCGGGGTTCCCGGGGCGGTCCGCCCGCCAGGACGGGCCGCCGAAGCCCGGACGTCCCGGCCGCCCGTCCGATCCCGGGTCCGGCGACGCGTCCGGCCGCCCGGCACGCCCGGGCGCCGACGGCGGAGCCGGGCGAGGCCACGACGCCGGCCGCGCCGGCCGCACGCGCGGCTCCGCGGACCGCGACGCCGCGACCCCCAACCGTTCCGCCCGCGCGGCGACCGGCCGCACCGGCAACCGCGCGGCCCGTGACCGTACGGACGGCGACCGCGCCCTTGGAGGCGGTCGCGCGGAGGGCAACCGCGCGGCGAGCGGCCGCGCGGGAGGCGAGCGGGCGGCCGATCAGCGTGTGCCGGGCGACCGCGCGTCGAGGGCCGAGAGCGGCGGCTCGGACCGGGGCCGTGGGGGAGCCGCAGGACGGGCCCACGGCGCCGGAAGTGGCGGTCAGACACCGGCCCGGTCCCGCACGGCCACTGGGGGCGACGCACCGTCCCGCGGCACCGGCGGGGCCCGTCCGCCTGCCGGAGCGGCCTCGGGCGGGGGAGGGGCGGCCAGAGGCGCGTCCTCCGGGGGCTCGCCGGGCGGAGGCTCCTCGGCCAAGGGATCGTCGCCGGGCGCGGGCCAGGGCCGGGCCCGGACGGGCGGCACGCCGCCGCGTACATCGGCACGCACCCCACAAGGCACGCCGCCACGCACGCCATCCCGCGCACCGGGGGCCGCGTCAGGGCGCACACCGCCGCGTCCGCCTCGTGCGCCGGGCCCGCCGCCGCCTCCGCGTCCGCCGGCCGTGCTGCGGCTGGGCAACCCCGTACGGCGGCTGCGGGCGGCCATGCTGGTGATGGCGATCGTGCTGTCGCTGTTCGCCGGACGGCTGGTGCAGTTGCAGGGGCTCGACTCGAAGGTGCTCCAAGCGAAGGCCGTCCAGCAGCGGGTGCAGCCCGAGATCCTGCCGGCGCGGCGCGGCGCGATCACCGACGCGGAGGGCCACGAGCTCGCGGTGACGGTCGAGGCCAGGGAGGTCTACGTCGACCCCAAGGACGTCGACCCGGCCAAGCGCGAACTGGTCGCCACCACGCTGGCGCGCGAGCTGAACAAGCCCAAACAGGACATCGACGCCGCGCTGGCCAAGGTCACCCAGCGCTACATCCCGCTGGCCCGCGACGTCGAGCCGCTGCGGGCCAAGCGCATCATGGGCTTCAAGCTCAGGGGCGTGGGCACCAAGGAGACCTACCGCCGTCTCTACCCCGGCAAGTCGCTCGCGGGCGGCCTGCTCGGCTTCACCGGCGTGGACGGCCGGGGCCTGGAGGGCCTGGAGAGCGCGTACAACGACGTCCTCGCGGGCCGGGACGGCAAGCAGAGCATCGAGCTCGGCGCGAACCGCCAGCGCATCCCGATGACGCGCAGCCAGCGCGAGGCGCCGGTGCCCGGGCGGGACGTCCGGCTGACCATCGACCGGGACCTGCAGTGGGCCGCCGAGCAGACGCTGGCCCGGCGGGTGAACGACACCGGGGCGCGCAGCGGCAGCGTGATCGTGATGGACGTGCTCACCGGCCGGATCCTCGCCATGGCCAACGCGCCCCAGGCCGACCTCAACGACTGGCAGTCCGCCCCGGCGGAGGACCGCGCCAACCGCGCCGTGTCGGAGATCTTCGAGCCGGGCAGCACCAACAAGGTCATCACGGCCGCCGCGGCGATGGAGGCGGGGGTGGTCACGCCGGACACCGTCTTCCGGGTGCCCGACCACATCCAGTGCGCCGACCGGCAGCTCAAGGACGCCCATCCGCACGCGCCCGAGTCGATGACGTTCACCGGCGTCCTCGCGGAGTC
Organism: Microbispora amethystogenes; assembly: GCF_016863015.1. Classification (GTDB taxonomy): domain Bacteria; phylum Actinomycetota; class Actinomycetes; order Streptosporangiales; family Streptosporangiaceae; genus Microbispora; species Microbispora amethystogenes. Next base: position 150,395 of record NZ_BOOB01000003.1, read on the forward strand.
GAGCAACGTGGGCACCATCATGGCGGCGGAGAAGATCTCCAGCCAGCGGCTGTACGACATGTTCCGGTCCTTCGGGTTCGGCGCGAGCAGCGGGTCGCGCGTCCCCGGCGAGCAGGACGGCCTGCTGCCGCGGTGGGAGACGTGGTCGGGCAGCCAGCGCTGTACGATCGCCTACGGCCAGGGAATCTCGGTCACCGCGCTGCAGATGGCCAGCGTCTACCAGACGATCGCCAACGGAGGAGTGCGGGTGACCCCCACGATCGTGGCGGGCACCACCGACGCGCACGGCGCGTTCGTCCCCGCTCCGGCCGCCAAGGGCACCCGGGTGATCAGCGAGACGACCGCCCGGAGCATCGCACTCATGCTGGAGGCCGCGGTCGGCCACGAGGGCACGGGAGAGGAGGCCTCGATCGAGGGCTACCGTGTCGCGGGCAAGACCGGCACCGCCATGCGGTACGACGAGAAGTGCGCGGGATACTGCGGATACACCGCGACGTTCGTGGGCTTCGCCCCCGCGGACCAGCCCCGGCTGATGGCCCTGGCCGTCATCCAGGATCCCAAGAAGGACCACTACGGCGGCGCCGTCGCCGCCCCGGTGTTCAAGGACGTCATGACTTTCGCGTTGAAGAACAGGAAGATCCCCCCGACCGGCACGAAGGCGCCCGCGATGGTCCTTCGCCCCGCGGGGTGACCGGGACCGTACCGGCCGGGGTGGGAAGCACGCGGGCCCCGGCGGCGGAGGGCGGCGTGGCGGAGCCGGACGGCGGAGGGGAGTACGCTCTCGCCGTGCGTTCCGCGTCGTCCATGCGTCCCGAGGCCGTCCAGGCCCGCCCGCTGTCCGCGCTCGCGTCCCTGCTCGGCCCGTCGTCGTCGGCCGTACCCTCCCCCGGAGCGCGGGTGGTCCGCGGCGCCGTCACCGGCGTCACCCTCGACTCGCGCCGGGTGCGGCGCGGCGACCTGTACGTGGCGGTGGCCGGGGCCTCCCGGCACGGCGCGGAGTTCGCCGGCGCCGCCCTCGCGGCGGGCGCGGCGGCGATCCTCACCGACCCCGAGGGCCGTGACGCGGCCGTGGCCACCGGCCTGCCGGTGCTCGTCGTGCCCGACCCGCGGGCGGTGCTCGGGCAGGTCGCCTCCTGGGTGTACGGCAAGCCCGCGGCCGGCATCACCCTCATCGGCGTGACCGGCACCAGCGGCAAGTCCACCTCCACCTTCCTGCTGGAGGCGGGACTACGGGCGGCGGGCCACCGCACCGGCCTCGTCGGCGGTGTGGAGATCCGCGCCGGGGACGTGCGGTTCACCCCCGACCTGACCACCCCCGAGGCGACCGACCTGCAGGGCCTGTTCGCGCTGATGCGCGAGCAGGGCGTGAGCGCCGCGGCCATGGAGGTCTCCAGCCACGCCCTGGCCCTCGGCCGGGTGGACGGCCTCTTCTACGACGTGTCGATCTTCACGAACCTGTCGCAGGACCATCTGGACTTCCACCGGGACCTGGACGACTACTTCGCGGCCAAGGCGCGCCTGTTCACCCCCGAGCTCAGCCGCCTCGGGGTGGTGAACGCCGACGACGCCCACGGCCGCGAGCTGGCCGGCACGGCCAAGATCCCGATCACCACGTTCTCCGCCTCGGGAGCGCCGGAGGCCGACTGGCGCGCCGAGGACGTCCGCCTCGGCTCCACCGGCAGCCGGTTCCGGCTCGTCGGCCCCGGCGGCGTGGAGGCCGACGTGGCGGTGGGCCTGCCCGGGCCGTTCAACGTGGCCAACACGCTCGGCGCGCTGGTCGCGCTGGTGGAGACGGGCGTCCCGCTGCAGGCCGCGGTGACCGGCGTCGGCGAGTTCACCGGCGTCCCCGGCCGGATGGAGCGGGTGCGGGGCGACGGCGACGTGCCGGGGGACGTGCAGGTGATCGTCGACTACGCGCACAAGCCGGGCGCGGTGGAGTCGGTGCTCAACTCGCTGCGGGCGGTGCTGGACGACGGTCCGGACAACAGACGTGCCGAGCCCGGCGGACGCCTGGTCGTCGTGCTGGGCTGCGGCGGCGACCGCGACCGCGGCAAGCGCCCGATGATGGGCGAGGCCGCCGCCCGCCTCGCCGACGTGGCGATCCTGACCAGCGACAATCCTCGTACGGAGGACCCGCTCGCGATCCTCGCCGCGATGCTGGAGGGCGCTCTGCGGGTACCCCAGCAGGAGAGGGCGCACGTCGTCGTGGAGCCGGACCGGGCGGCCGCCATCCGTCTGGCCGTCGGCGGTGCTTCGCCCGGAGATGTGGTAGTTGTGGCGGGCAAGGGACACGAGCTGGGGCAGTATGTCGGGGGCGAGGTCATCCCCTTCGACGACCGTGAGGTGGCCGCCGCGGCCATCGCGGAGCGGAACCGGGCACGGCGGGCCGCAGGGGAGACCGCCGGTGCGTGAGGCGGTGTTACAGGGCGCCCCAGGCGTCCCGGTCCACAGCGCTCCGATGCACGGTGCTCCGAGCCACGGCGCTCCGGTTCACGGTGCTCCGGTGTATGGCGCTCCGGTTCATGGGGGCCCGACAAGCGACGCGAAAGAGAGCAGGACAGACACATGATCCCGTTGCCGCTGGCCCGGGTCGCCGAGATCACGTCCGGAGCCCTGAACGGCCTGGCCGACCCCGCGGCCGTGGTCCGAGGACCGGTCGTGATCGACTCGCGGGCGGTCGTGCCCGGCTCGCTCTTCGTGGCGATCAAGGGGGAGCGGGCCGACGGGCACGACTTCGCCCGGCAGGCCCACGAGGCGGGCGCCGTCGCGGTCCTCGCCACCCGGCCGGTCGACGCGCCGGCCGTGATCGTGGGGGACCCCCAGGCCGCCCTGGCCGCCCTGGCGCACGCCGTGGTGACGGAGCTTCCCGGCGCGACCGTGGTGGGGGTGACCGGCTCCGCAGGCAAGACCACCACCAAGGACCTGCTGGCCGGTCTCGCCGCCCGGATGGGCCCAACGGTCGCGCCGGTCGGCTCGTACAACAACGAGATCGGCCACCCGCTGACCGTGCTCAAGGCCGACGAGGGCACCCGGTTCCTCGTGCTCGAACTGAGCGCGCGCAACATCGGCCACATCGCCTACCTGGCGGAGATCGCCCCGCCGCGCATCGGCGTGGTGCTGAACGTCGGCACCGCCCACCTCGGCGTGTTCGGCGGCAAGGAGGCGATCGCCCGGGCCAAGGGCGAGCTCGTCGAGGCGCTGCCCGCCGACGGGACCGCGGTGCTCAACGCCGACGATCCGCTGGTCAGCGAGATGGCCGGCCGTACGAAGGCCCGGGTGACCTGGTTCGGCCGCTCGGCCCGCGCGCACGTGCGCGCGGAGGACGAGACGCTCGACGAGGCCGGACGCGCCTCGTTCACGCTGCGCACGCCGTCCGGCGCCGCCCCGGTGCGGCTGCGCCTGTACGGCGCCCACGCCGTCGAGAACGCCCTGGCCGCCGCGGCCGCCGCCTACGAGCTGGGCATGCCGGTGGCGGCCATCGCCGAGGAGCTGTCGGCGGCCGAGCCGCGCAGCCGCTGGCGGATGGAGGTCACCGACCGGCCCGACGGGGTGACCGTGATCAACGACGCGTACAACGCCAACCCCGACTCCATGCGGGCCGCCTTCGGCAGCCTCGGGGTCATCGGCGCGGGGCGGCGGCGGTTCGCCGTGATCGCCGCGCTGCGCGAGCTGGGCGAGGACGGCCCGGCGCTGAACGAGGACCTCGGGCGGCTGGCCGCCGGCGCGGGGCTGGAAGCGGTGGTCGTCGTGGGGGAGGACGCCGAGCCGGTGCTCAAGGGCGCCCCCGGCGCGATCCACGTGCCCGACGCCGCCGCGGCGGCGCGGGAACTGTCGGACCGGCTCGCGCCCGGGGACGCGGTGCTGGTGAAGGGGCCGCGCGCGGCCGGGCTGGAACGGGTCGCCGAGGCGATCCTCGGAGGTGACGCCCGGTGAGGAACATCCTCATCGCGGGGGCGATCTCGCTGCTGCTGTCCATGGTCGGCACGCCGCTGGCCATCCGGCTGTTCGCCCGGCGAGGGTACGGCCAGAACATCCGGGAGGAGGGCCCGTCGGGTCACTACGACAAGAAGGGCACTCCCACGATGGGCGGCACGGTGATCGTCATCGCCGCCCTGATCGGCTATTTCACGGCCCACGGGGTGACCGTCTTCTCGGCGGTCAGCGACCCCCCGACGGCCTCCGGCCTGCTGGTGCTGTTCCTGATGACCGGCCTCGGCGCGGTCGGCTTCCTCGACGACTTCATCAAGATCTACAAGCAGCGCAGCCTGGGCCTGCGCAGCGGCGCGAAGGCCGCCGGGCAGCTCGTGATCGGTGCGGTCTTCGCAGTGCTGGTGCTGCGCTTCCCCAACGCCTACGCCGTCACCCCGGCCGACACCCACGTGTCGTTCCTGCGGGACATCGGGCCGTCCATCGGGCTGATCGGCTTCGTCGTCTGGGTCCTGTTCTTCATCGTGGGCTTCTCCAACGCGGTGAACCTGACCGACGGGCTCGACGGCCTGGCCTCCGGCGCCACCTGCCTGGTGCTCGCGGCGTACGTGCTGATCGGCAACTGGCAGCTGCGCAACAGCTGCACGACGGTCGGCTTCGGCCCCAACTGCTACTGGGTGCGGGACCCGCTCGACCTGGCGGTGGTCGCGGCGGCGGTGCTGGGGGCCTGCCTGGGCTTCCTGTGGTGGAACGCCCCGCCCGCCAAGATCTTCATGGGCGACACCGGCTCGCTGGCCCTCGGCGGCGTGATCGCCGGCCTCGCCTTCACCACCCGGACCCAGCTCCTGCTGGTCATCCTGGGCGGCCTGTTCGCGCTCATCACGATGTCGGTGATCATCCAGGTCGGGTTCTTCAAGATGACCCGCAAACGGGTCTTCCGGATGGCTCCGCTCCAGCACCACTTCGAGCTGTCCGGCTGGGCCGAGACCACGATCGTGGTCCGCTTCTGGCTGATCGCCGCGCTGTGCGTGGCCGCCGGTCTCGGCCTGTTCTACCTCGAATGGATGCCGAAGCAGTGAGCGTGGTCGTCGCCGGTCTCGGCGTGTCGGGCGCGGCCGCGGCCCGGGCCCTGGCCCGCCGCGGCGAGCGGGTGATCGTGCTTGAGGCGGTGGACGGCGAGCGGCAGCGCGCCGCCGCCGCCGATCTCGACGCCCTCGGGGTGGAGGTGCGGTTCGGCGAACCCGCCCTGCCCGACGGCGCCTCGCTCGTCGTCACCTCGCCCGGCTGGCGGCCCGGTCATCCGCTCCTCGTCGCGGCGGAGAAGGCCGGCGCCGAGGTGATCGGGGAGGTCGAGCTGGCCTGGCGGCTGCGCGGGGAGCACGCCGCCCCCTGGCTGGCGCTGACCGGGACCAACGGCAAGACCACCGCCGTCCGCATGCTCGCCTCGATCCTGACGGCCGCCGGGCACCGGGCCCTCGCCGTGGGCAACGTCGGCGTGCCGATCGTGGAGGCCGTCGACGGCCCCTACGACGTGCTGGCCGTCGAGCTGTCGAGCTTCCAGCTCCACTGGTCGTCGAGCCTCGCGCCGCTCGCGGGGGCCGTGCTCAACGTGGCGCCCGACCACATCGACTGGCACGGCTCGATGGAGGAGTACGCCGCGGCCAAGGCGCGGGTCTTCACCGCCGCCGGGACGGTGGTCTTCAACGTCGACGACGCGTGGTCGTCGCGCCTGGCCGAGCCGTACGCCTCCCGGGTGGGCTTCACGCTCGCCGTGCCGCGGCCCGGTCAGCTCGGGATCGTGGAGGACCTGCTGGTCGACCGGGCCTTCGTGGCCGACCCGGCGCGTACGGCGGAGGAACTGGCCTCCCTGGAGGACGTGCGCCCCTTCGCGCCGCACAACGTCGCCAACGCGCTCGCCGCCGCGGCCCTGGCCCGTGCCCACGGCGTGCCGCCCGAGGCCGTACGACGGGGCCTGCGGGAGTTCACGCCCGACCCGCACCGCATCGCGCACGTCGCGACGGTGGGGGAGATCGACTACGTGGACGACTCCAAGGCGACCAACCCGCACGCGGCCGCCGCGTCGCTGGCCGCCTACCCCTCGATCGTGTGGATCGCGGGTGGTCAGCTCAAGGGCGCCGACGTGAACGACCTCGTACGGCAGGCCGCGCCCCGGCTGCGCGGCGCGGTGCTGCTGGGGGCCGACCGCGAGCTGATCCGCCAGGCGTTGGCGCGACACGCCGCGAATGTCCCCGTCGTGGACGTGCCGGGGCAAGACACTGGGGTCATGGACCGTGTCGTCGCCGAAGCCGCCCGGCTCGCCTCTCCGGGTGACACCGTGCTGCTCGCCCCCGCCGGGGCGTCACTGGACATGTACGCCGGCTACGGAGCGCGTGGGGAGGCCTTCGCCCGAGCCGTGCACCGCCTGGCGGCACGGTGAGCGGCCGGACGGTGAGCGGCCGGACGGTGAGCGGCCGTACGCCGAGCCAGGCCGCCGACCCGGCCGACGCCCGGGCCGGCGGGGGAGCCGGCGCCCGGGCAAGCCGGGCCCAGGGTGAGCGAGCCGAGAGTGAGCAGGCGCCGGGCGGCTGGGCCGGCGCCCAGGTCGCGGCGCTGCGCGAGCTGCTCGGCCGCCCGCTGACGTCCTACCACCTCGTGCTGGGCTGCAGCGCGCTGCTGCTCGCCCTCGGGCTGATGATGGTGCTGTCGGCGTCGAGCATCGAGGCGCTGCAGCGCACCGGGAACCCGTTCTACTGGTTCCTCAAGCAGGTCACGTCGGTGGCGATCGGGCTGCCCCTCATGTGGGTCTGCTCCCGGCTGCCGCAGCGGTTCTTCCGCCTGACCGGCTACCCGCTGATGGGCCTGGCGATCCTCGGCCTGCTGATGGTCATCTTCCTCGGCCAGGAACTGCTGGGCGCCCAGCGGTGGATCGTCATCGGCCCGTTCTCCGTGCAGCCGTCGGAGCCGGCCAAGCTGGCCCTGGTGCTGTGGGGGGCCGACCTGCTCGCGACGCGGGCGCGCGGCGGCCGCATCGAGTGGCGTCAGCTGCTGATCCCCCTGATGCCGGGCGTGGCCCTGCTGGCCGTCCTGGTCATGATCGGGCGCGACCTCGGCACGACGTTCGTGCTCATGATGATCTTCCTGGCGCTGCTGTGGGTGGTCGGCGCGCCCGTGCGGCTCTTCGGCGGCATCCTCGGGCTGCTCGCGCTGGCGACCGCCACTATGATCATCGCCGAGCCCTACCGGTTCGACCGCCTCACCGGCTACCTGCATCCGTGGGAAACCGCGCAGCACGAGGGGTTCCAAACCGTGCAGGGGCTGATGGCGATGGGGTCGGGCGGCTGGTTCGGCATCGGGCTGGGCGCGAGCCGGCAGAAGTGGAACTATCTGCCCCACGCCGAGAGCGACTTCATCTTCTCCATCATCGGAGAGGAGCTCGGGCTGCTGGGCACGCTCGTGGTGGTCGCGCTGTTCGGCCTGCTCGGCTACGCGGGCCTGCGCATCGCCATGCGGACCAGGGACCCCTTCGTCCGGCTGGCGTCCGCCGCCGCCACCGCCTGGATCGCCGGGCAGGCCGTCGTCAACATCGGCGCGGTCATCGGGGTCCTCCCGGTCACCGGGATCCCGCTGCCGCTCGTGTCGTACGGCGGATCGGCGCTGCTGCCGACGCTCGCGGCGCTCGGCATGCTGCTGTCGTTCGCCAAGCGGGAGCCGGGCGCGGCCGAGGCGCTGGCGGCCCGTGGCCCCGGACCGGCCGCGCGGGCTCTAAGCTGGCTTGGCCTGAACGCCCGAGCCTGGCGCCGGCCCGCGTCCCCGCGCGAGGCCGTCCGGCGGACGGCACGGCCGCGTCCGGCACGAGTGGGAACGACGCGGAAGCAGCCGCGGGAGCAGTCGCGAGAACGTCCGCGGGAACATCCGCGAGAGAGCAGGGAGTGACATGAGGGTGGTCCTCGCCGGCGGCGGGACGGCCGGCCACATCGAGCCGGCGCTCGCGCTGGCCGACGCGCTTCGCCGGCTCGACCCGAGGATCGGCATCACCTGCCTCGGCACCGAGCGCGGGCTCGAGACCCGCCTGGTGCCCGCGCGCGGCTACGAGCTGGAGCTCGTGCCCGCCGTGCCGCTGCCCCGCTCGCTCAGCCCCAAGCTCCTCACCGTGCCCGGCCGGCTCGCCGGGGCCATCGGCAGCGCCGCCGGGATCCTGGAGAAGGTCGGCGCGGACATCCTGGTCGGCTTCGGCGGCTACGTCGCCACCCCCGCCTACCTCGGCGCCCGGCGGCGCGGCGTGCCGATCGTGGTCCACGAGGCCAACCCGCGGCCCGGCCTGGCCAACCGGCTCGGCGCGCGCCTCACCGACCACGTCTTCACCGGGCACCCGGACGCCGTGCTCCCCAACGCGGAGTACGTCGGCATCCCGCTGCGCCGGGAGATCAGCATGATGGACCGCCTGTCGATGGGGGACAAGGCGCGGTCCTACTTCGGGCTGGAGTCCGACCGGGTGACGCTGCTGGTGTTCGGCGGGTCGCAGGGCGCCCGCTCGGTCAACCAGGCGGCGCTGGAGGCCGCGCCCTACCTGCGCGCCGCGGGCGTCCAGGTGCTGCACGTGGTCGGGCCGAAGAACACCGTCGAGATCGAGCCCCCGCCCGGCGACCCGCAGTACGTGATCCTCCCGTACGTCGACCGGATGGACCTCGCCTACGCCGCGGCCGACCTCGTCCTGTCCCGCGCGGGCGCCATGACCTGCGCCGAGCTGACCGCCGTGGGGCTGCCCGCGGCGTTCGTGCCGCTGCCGCACGGCAACGGCGAGCAGCGCCTCAACGCCGAGCCGATCGTCCGGGCCGGGGGCGGCCTGATGGTCGACGACGCGGACCTGTCGGCGGCCTGGATCGTCCAGACGCTGCTGCCGATCCTGAACGACCCCGAGCGCGTGGTCGCGATGTCCGAGGCGGCCTCCCGGATGGGCCGCAAGGACGCCGACACGACGCTCGCCCGCAAGGTGCTGGAGATCGCTCACCGATGAGTCTCGTCAAGCTCGTGGATCCCGTCCCGGCGGCCGACCTGGGGCGGGTGCACTTCATCGGCATCGGCGGCTCCGGGATGTCCGGCATCGCCCGGATCCTGCTCAAGCGGGGAGTGCCGGTGTCGGGCAGCGACGCGCGCCCGTCCGCGCAGCTGACCGAGCTGCGCGAGCTGGGGGCCACCGTCCACGTCGGCCACGCCGCCTCCCACATCAAGGACGTCGACACCGTCGTCGTCTCCACCGCGATCCGCGACTCCAACCCCGAGCTGGGCGAGGCGCTGCGCCAGAACCTGCGGGTGATCCCGCGCGCCGCGGCGCTGGCCTCGGTCATGTCCGGCCGCACCGGCATCGCCGTCGCCGGCACTCACGGCAAGACCACGACCACCTCGATGCTCACCGTGGCGCTGCAGAAGTGCGGCGAGGACCCGTCGTACTGCGTCGGCGGCCAGCTCGTCACGACCGGTCTCGGCGCCGACGACGGCACGGGCGAGGTGTTCGTGGCCGAGGCCGACGAGAGCGACGGCTCCTTCCTCATGCTCGCGCCGCGGATCGCCGTCGTGACCAACGTCGAGGCCGACCACCTCGACAACTACGGAGACCCCCAGGCCGTCCACGACGGCTTCGCCCGCTTCGTCGAGCATGTCGGGTCGCTGCTGGTCGTCTGCGCCGACGACCCCGGGGCCGCCGCCCTCGTGCCGATCGCCCGTGAGCGGGGCCTCGCCGTCGTCACGTACGGCGAGAGCGCCGGGGTGGACCTGCGCACGACCGACGTCGCCCCGCGCGGGCTCGGCGTGGAGTTCCGCGTGGAGCTCGGACCGGGGGCGCCCGGCGGGCCGGGACGCGGAGAGGTGCGCCTGGCCGTGCCAGGCCGGCACAACGCGGTCAACGCCACCGCGGTGATCGCCGTGGCGCTGCACCTCGGCCTGCGCTTCGACGACGTCAAGGAGGGCCTCGCCGCCTTCACCGGCGCCAAGCGGCGGTTCGAGTCCAAGGGCGAGGCCGGCGGCGTGACGGTCTTCGACAGCTACGCCCACCACCCGACCGAGCTGACCGCCGACCTGCGCGCCGCCCGCGACGTGGTCGGCGGCGACGGCCGGGTCATCGCGGTCTTCCAGCCGCATCTCTACTCGCGCACCCGGTTCTTCGCCGACGAGTTCGGCGCCGCGCTCGGCCTGGCCGACGAGGTCGTCGTGCTCGACGTCTACGGCGCGCGGGAGGACCCCGAGCCCGGGGTCTCCGGGGCGCTCGTCGCCGGGAAGGTGCCGCTGCCGGCCGAGCGGGTGGTCTACGCCCCCGACCGCGCGGCCGTGCCCTCCCTCGTCGCCGGCCGGGCCCACGCCGGGGACATCGTCCTTACGATGGGCGCGGGGGACGTCACCGAGCTCGGCCCGCGAATCGTCGCGGAGCTGTCCGCCCGGTGAGGCGGGCCGTCCGGCGCTCGGCGCTCGCCACCCTGCTGACCGGCGGGGTCGTGGGCGTCGCCACCTGGGTCGTGTTCTTCTCGCCCGTCCTCGGCGTGCGGGAGGTCGAGATCACCGGCAACGGCCGCGTCCCGGCCGAGGAGCTGCGCCAGGCGGCGGGAGTGCGGACGGGCACGCCGCTCGCCACCGTGGACCTCGCCGGCGTCGAGGCGCGGGTGCGGGCGCTGCGCGCCGTCGAGTCGGCCACGGTCGGCCGCGTCTGGCCCGGCACGCTGCGGATCGGCGTGGTCGAGCGCGTCCCCGCGGCGGCCGTTCCCCTGGGCGCCGAGACCGCGGTGATCGACCGGTACGGGGTCGTCCTCCAGCAGGTGACGGTCGCCCCGCCGCGGCTTCCGGTGCTGCGCGTCGAGCGGGCCGCCGCCGACGATCCCGCCACCAGGGCGGGCCTCACCGTGCTCCGGGCGCTGCCGGGCGACCTCCTCGACCGGCTGCGGGAGCTGCGCGCCCCCTCGCCCCGGTCGATCACCCTCAAGCTCACCGACGGCCGCTCCGTGACCTGGGGAGACGCGCGCGACTCGGCCCGCAAGGGGCGGGTGCTGCTCGCCGCCCTGGCCAAGCCGGGGAAGAGCTACGACGTCAGCTCACCCGGGGTGGTGACGGTCAGGTGACAAATCTCACTGACCGTGCTCGGACCGGCCGAAGCCGCCCTGGACCGGGGCATCGTGCGAAAAGGACAGCGCGCGACACGCCGGACTGCCTTGCGGCGCGGTTAGTTGACCCTGGGGGAGGCGCAACCCTACTGTCCGTATCAATCCTCAGGTTGACATAACTCTAAATCTCAACTTGAGGGTGAGAGTTCAAGAGAAGAGACGGCGGGCCCTGCCCGCATGAAACGCAAACGAGCGGAAAGGCCCCTCGTCGTGGCAGCACCGCAGAACTACCTCGCGGTCATCAAGGTCGTCGGCATCGGCGGCGGCGGAGTGAACGCCGTCAACCGGATGATCGAGGAGGGACTCAAGGGCGTCGAGTTCATCGCCATCAACACTGACGCCCAGGCGCTGCTGATGAGTGACGCCGACGTGAAACTCGACGTGGGGCGCGAGCTCACGCGAGGCCTCGGCGCGGGCGCCAACCCGGAGGTGGGCCGCAAGGCGGCCGAGGACCACCGGGAGGAGATCGAGGAGGTCCTCAAGGGGGCCGACATGGTCTTCGTCACCGCCGGCGAGGGCGGCGGCACCGGAACCGGCGGCGCGCCGGTCGTGGCCAGCATCGCCCGCTCACTTGGTGCGCTCACGATAGGAGTCGTCACCCGGCCCTTCAGCTTCGAGGGCAAGCGCCGGGCCATGCAGGCCGAGGCCGGCATCGAGACCCTCCGCGAGGAGGTCGACACGCTGATCGTCATTCCGAACGACCGGCTGCTGTCGATCTCCGACCGCCAGGTGAGCGTGCTCGACGCCTTCAAGGCCGCCGACCAGGTGCTGCTGTCCGGTGTGCAGGGCATCACCGACCTCATCACCACGCCCGGTCTGATCAACCTGGACTTCGCCGACGTCAAGTCGGTCATGTCCGGCGCGGGTTCGGCCCTCATGGGCATCGGCCACGCGCGGGGCGACGACCGGTCGGTCGCCGCCGCCGAGATGGCCGTCTCCAGCCCGCTGCTGGAGGCGAGCATCGACGGCGCCCACGGCGTGCTGCTGTCCATCGCCGGCGGCTCCGACCTCGGCCTCTTCGAGATCAACGAGGCGGCCCAGCTCGTCAGCAACGCCGCCGCGATCGACGCCAACATCATCTTCGGCACGGTCATCGACGACGCGCTCGGCGACGAGGTGCGGGTGACGGTCATCGCGGCCGGGTTCGACGAGCCCGCCCCGGTCAAGCCGGTGGCCGCTCCGGTGGCGCGGCCGCAGCAGGCCCGCCCGGCGCCGGCCCAGCCCGCGCGCCCCGCCACCCCGGCGCCGGTCCGGCCGGAGCCGCGCCCGGAGCCGGCCCAGCCCTCCGTACGGCCGGCCGGCTCCGTGACGCCGCCCACCTCGGCGCCCACGCCGCCGCCCGCCCCCATCCAGGCAAGCACCATGCAGCCGGCCACGGCACAGGCCGCCATGAACGCCGCGGCCCAGCCGCAGGCGAGCGCCGTGCCGCCGCCGGCCCAGCCGGTGGGCCAGCCCGCCCAGCAGGCGGCCGCGCCGCAGGCACAGCAGGCCGAGGGAGTCACGCCGTTCCCCCGGGACGCGGCCGACGGCGGGCGTGACCAGGGCGTCGCCGGCCCGGTGTCGATCCCGAGGCCCACACCCGAGCCGCCGACTCCGATCACCTCCCGCACCTCCCAGCCGGGCCCCCGGCGTCCGGTGGTGTTCGAGGAGCAGGAGGAGGAGCTCGACGTGCCGGACTTCCTCAAGTGACCTTCCCGCCCGGCCCGCCCGGCCCGCCCGGCCCGCCCGGCCCGCCCGGCGTGGCCGGGGTGAGGGGCGCGACGGGGCGGACGCCCGCGGGCGTGGTCCGTGAGTGACCGGCGCGAGGAGCTGGCCGCCGCCTTAACCGAGGTCGAAAGGCGCGTCGAGGAGGCGTGCCGGGCGGCCGGCCGGTCGCGGAAGGAGCTCACCCTCATCGCGGTGACCAAGACCTACCCGGTCTCCGACATCCGGCTGCTCGCCGGTCTCGGCGTCTCGCACGTCGGTGAGAACCGCGACCAGGAGGCGGCGGGCAAGGCCGCCGCCTGCGCGGACCTCGGCCTCACCTGGCACTTCATCGGCCAGCTGCAGTCGAACAAGGTCCGCTCCGTCGTCGCCTACGCGCACATGGTTCACTCGGTCGACCGTCCCCGCCTGGTGGAGGCGCTCGGCCGCGAGGCCGTACGGGCCGGGCGCGAGGTGGACTGCCTCATCCAGGTCTCCCTCGACGAGGGAGCCGGGCGGGGCGGCGCGCGGCCGGAGGAGGTGCCCGCCCTCGCGGAACTCGTCGCGAAGACCGAGGGGCTGCGGCTGCGGGGGGTCATGGCGGTCGCACCGCTGGGGGAGGACCCGGCGCCGGCGTTCGCCAGGCTGCGGGCCGTCTCCGGGCGTCTCCGCGAGGACCACCCCGACGCGGACGTGATATCGGCCGGAATGAGCGGAGACATCCCCCAAGCCATCGCGAACGGCGCGACACACCTGAGAGTCGGTACGGCGTTGCTCGGCCGCAGAAAGCCCTTCGTCAGGTAATGTCCCCCAAGTGGACCATGGTGTCCGCGCTCCAGGTAGAGGTCGATCAGCGGTGAGCTCCAAGGGGGGTACGGCTACCGCCCTGGCCTTCCCCAGGGACCTTGTAGGCACCAGAAACGCGGAGGACGACGAGCGATGGCCGGCGCGATGCGCAAGATGGCGGTCTACCTCGGTCTCGTGGAGGACGACCGCTACGAAGACAGGTACACGGCGGAGTACGGCACCGACGAGGACTACGGCGACGAGGAGTACGAGTCGCCGCGGCGCGGCTTCGCCGCATCCTCCGGTGCGCACGCCGGGGCTCCGGAGCGCGACGAGGACACCGAGACGTCCGTCCCGGCCCCGCGTCCCCCCACGGCCGTGCTGGAGCGCCGTACGACCGATCTGGCGCGGATCACCACCCTGCATCCGCGCACGTACAACGAGGCGCGCACGATCGGCGAGCACTTCCGAGAGGGCACGCCGGTCATCATGAATCTGACAGAGATGGTCGACAGCGACGCCAAGCGCCTTGTCGATTTCGCGGCAGGTCTCGTCTTTGGCCTACACGGCAGCATCGAACGTGTTACCAACAAGGTGTTCCTGTTGTCCCCCGCCAACGTTGAGGTGACCGCCGAGGACAAGGCCAGAATCGCGGAACGCGGCTTCTTCAACCAGAGCTAGAGTTCCATACATGAACAGTGCAGAGCTGAGCGGTGCCCGTGCGGCCCGCAGGCGGCGGAACCGAGGGGAGGCGGGGCTCGACCGTGGGGATCATTAGCGAGATCTTGGTCATCGCCCTGACCCTCTACCTGGTTCTGCTGATCGGCAGAATGATCATAGATACGGTGCAGGCGTTCGCCCGCGCCTGGCGGCCCACGGGGGTCGTCCTGGTGCTGGCGGAGGTCACCTATACGGCGACCGACCCACCCCTCAAGTTCCTCCGCCGTTTCATTCCGCCCCTCAGGTTGGGTACGGTGGCCTTTGACCTGAGCTTCACAGTGCTGTTCATTGTGGTTTTGGTCTTGATCCAAGTCGTGAACGCGCTTCCACGTTGATCGGGTACCGCTCTACCGGACAGACTCCAAGCGCGCCAAGGAGACCCAAATGCCGTTGACGCCCGCTGATGTGCGGAACAAGCAGTTCAGTACCACCCGGCTGAGGCCGGGGTACGACGAGGAGGAGGTCGACGCGTTCCTCGACGAGGTCGAGGCCGAGCTTGACCGTCTCATCCAGGAGAACGAGGAACTCCGCGCGAAGCTGGCCGAGTGCCTCAGGGGCAAGGTCCCCGGCGGCATGGGCATGCCGGGCCAGATGCAGATGGCGTCCGCTCCCGTGGCCGAGCCCAAGCCCGAGATGATGGCCCCCCAGCCGGAGCCGATCAAGCCTCCGGAGCCGGTGCGCCCCGAGCCGGTGCCGGTCGGCATGGGCCTGCCGCCCGCCGAGGACAACATGGACACCGCGGCCCGCGTGCTCGCCCTCGCGCAGCAGACGGCCGACCAGGCCATCGCCGACGCTCGCCGCGAGGCGGACGAGACGGTGACCCGCGCCCGGCGTGAGGCCGACGACATCCTCGGCAAGGCCCGCCGCCAGGCCGAGCAGATCATCGGCGACGCCCGCGCCCGGGCCGAGACGCTGGAGCGCGACGCCCAGGAGCGGCACCGCCAGGCCATGGGCACGCTGGTGCAGACCCGCGACGAGATCGAGCGCAAGGTGGAGGACCTGCGGATCATCGAGCGCGAGTACCGCAGCCGCCTCAAGCTGTTCCTGGAGGACCAGCTCAGCAAGCTGAACGTGTCCGCCGAGGGCAGCGGGCCCTTCCCGATCCTCGGTGGCGGTCCGGCCATGGCCCACGCCGCCGCGCCGGGACCGCAGCAGGCCGCGGGCGCGCCCAACCCGTTCGCCCAGGAGCCTCCCCAGCACTCCGGCGCCTTCCCCGGTCCCGACGGCCCCCACAACGACCGCCGGTAAGCAGTGGCGGGTCCCAGCAGGGACCCGGTAGCTCGGAGAACCCCCGTGATCCTCATCAGTGCCGCACTCGTCCTCGCCGCCATCGTCCTGCTCATCGCGGGCGTCGTGCTGGGGACGCCCACCCTAGTGATGTGGTCGATCGTCGTCAGTGTGCTGTCGGCGGTCTGTCTGCTGATCGGGGCACTGCTGAGGCGCCACGAGCTGTTCCCGTCCGGCGGGCGTGCCGCCGAGGGGACCGCTCCCACCCCCCAGGGTTCGACCGCGTCCCAGCTCGCCCCCGTGGGCGCCATGAGCGGGGCGTACGGCGGAACCCTCGCCGGGGCACCGGCGCACCCGGTGGCGACGCCCATGGTGGCGGCACCACCGGTCACGCATCACGGGGCTGTGCCGCCCCAGCCTTTCCCAGGACAGCCCTTCCCCTCCCAGGCGTTCCCCGCGCAGCCCTTCCCGCCGCAGCCCTCCCAGCGGACGGCGCCGGTCTCCCGGCCGCCGGCCACCTCCGGCCGCGGCCTCGCCCCCGACGCGATCGTCCTGGTGATCCCCGGACGCCGGCGTTTCCACCTGGCAACCTGCCGCCAGCTCGCGGGGCGCGAGACCGAGGAGCTCACCTACGAGGAGGCTCGCGAGGAGGGCTTCACCCCCTGCACCACCTGCCTTCCCGAGATCTCCGCCCGTACGGCGGGGCCGGAGGAGCCCACACCCCGCGACAGCGCCCCCGGCGACGACAAGGTCCGGGCCGACGCGGCGCCCGGCGACACAGCCTCTCGCGACACAGCCTCTGGTGACGCAACCCCCGGAGAGACAGCCTCTGGTGACGCGGCCGCTGACGGCGCGGCCCAGGGGAAAGCGGCCCCGGGTGACAGCGCTGTGAGTGACGCCGCTCTCCGCGCCGACGCTCCTGGTGCCGAAGCCGGACCCACGACGACCCCCCGCCCCGCAGGGGCGCCCGCGGCCACCGACCCGAAGACGCCCCGTTCCGCGCCTGCCGACCCCAAGCCGCCCGTGGCCGGGCTCCCCGAGACCGGCGTGCAGGGATCACGCCCGTCCGGGCCCGCCCGCCCGTCCGGCACCTCGGCGTTCAAGGCCGCGACACCCGGGGCTGCGGCATTAGGAGCTGCGGCATCGGGCGCCGCCTCCTCCGGGGCCGCGTCTTCCGGCAGCACGACTTCCGGCGCTGGGACGTCCACCACCAAGACCTCTGGCGCCACGTCCTCCGGCTCTGTCGCCGGGAGTGCGTCCTCCGGCGCCACCGCGTCCGGCGATGAAGCCGAGAGCACCAGAGCCTTCGGTGGTGCGGTGGGCGGCGCATCCTCCGGCGGTGAGACTTCTGCCACCCGGGCGTCCGGCGGGGAGTCCGCGAGCACGAAGGCAGCCGGCAGCGCGTCGCCCGGCACCGCGTCTTCCGGCGCTGGGACGTCCACCACCAAGACCTCCGGCACCGCGTCTTCCGGCACCGCGTCTTCCGGCACCGCGTCTCCTGGCGCCGGCGCGTCCGGTTCGGCCTCGTCTGGCATCGGTTCGTCGGCCACCTCGTCGCCCGCGTCCCGGCCGTCCGCGGCCGGTTCGTCGGCAGGGCCGGACAAGACGGACGAAAAGCGTGAGAAGTCGTCCGGCGGGACCGATGACGAGGTCGATGGTCACACGCCGGTGGACTGGTTCGGACGGAGCACGTCGAAGCCGTCCGGAGCCGCGAGCCCGGCGTCCGGTACCCCGTCGACCGGGTCGTCGGAACCGTCAGGGTCGTCCGCATCATCCACATCGTCCGGAGCGGCCGGGTCCTCGGCGTCTTCTGTGTCGTCCTGGTCCGTGCGGTCCTGGTCGCCGTCCGGCACCGGGGACGAAGCCGGCCGGGCCGACGACGAGACGGACGAGTCGATCACCGACACGGCGGAACACGACTGGTTCAGGCCTGGCAAGGTCCGGCCCTGGGACCCGGCGCCGGCCAACGCCGCTGGAGGCGAGGACCCGGGGGAGAACGCTTCCTCCCGTTCCGCCACGCCCGGTGAGACCAAGGCGCCGGGCAAGAAGCCGGTGGAGCCGGCGGAGACCACCGAATCCGGGCGCGCCGGGTTCGAGGCATCCGCCGGCCCCACCACCTCAAAGCCCGCCCCCGCCACATCCGGGGGCGACGCGGGCGTCACGTCAGCCGCGGACGACGACGGCGATACAGGCGGCGGTGCGGGTAAGAGCGGTGCGGGTAAGAGCGGCGGCGCAGGGAAGAGCGGCGCGGTGGCCGAGAGAGCCGCTAACGCCGGCAGTGCCGACGACGCCGATGATGCCGGCGACGCCGAAGACGCCGGTCAGCCCGCCGGGGCGTCCGTAGACGAGGACCGGGAGGCGGACCGGGACGGGGACGCGCGGGTGCGGGTGATGATCGGCACGCGGCGCTACCACAACGCCGAATGCCCCCTGGTCAGCGGAATCGACGACAGCGGTGTGGAGACCATGACGCGGGCCGAGGCCGACGCGTCCGGCCTCACCCCCTGCTCGGTCTGCCGGAACGACTGATCCTCGCGGCCAGACCAGGCCGGAGACGGCTCCTGCCACCCCCGCCCACCTCTGCCCGGAACGGCGGCTGATCCTCGCGGCCCGATCGGGCCGGAGACGGCTCCTGCCACCCCCGGCCACCTCTGCCGCCACCCATGGTGGACCGGCCTCCGCTGTCCTCCTCGTCCAGGCGGTCGAGCACGTGCGTGCACGTCTGGTCGCACGGGATGACGCGTGCGGTGGACGTCTGAGGGTCGACTCCCGGTCCCGCGCCGTTCTCCCTCCACCCGGAGGCGCGGCGAGGGCGGCGTGCTCGCACATCCCGACTGAAAGCGCGATGGGGCCGGTCGGGTGACCGGCCATCGGGGGCGGGGAAAGGCGGGCGGTGCCCGGCAGGTCGCCGGACACCGCCCAGCTCGTTCAGGCCTTGCGGAGCCGGAAGGACAGGCCGAGGTCGGTGTCCTCGTGGACCGGCAGGTCCTCGTCCGGGCCGTCATCGCCCCCGGTGATCTCGGTCATGCTCGCCGCCAGGACCTCCTCGGCGACGGCCGCCCCGCTCTCGCGCAGCGCCCCGGCCAGCTCGCCGTCCGCCGACCACCACAGGTCGATGCGGTCGGTGATGGACAGGCCGGTGGACTTGCGGGCCTCCTGGACGAGCCGGATCACGTCGCGCACCAGGCCCGCCCGGCGCAGCTCGTCGGTGATCGCCAGGTCGAGGGCCACGGTTTCGCCGGTGCCGGTGTCGACCGCCCCGGTCTCCACGGCCCAGCCCGACTTCGGCTGCTCGGTGACGATCACGTCGTCCGTGCCCAGCTCCACCGTGCCCAGCTCCCCGGCCTCGACCGTCGCGGAGCCGCCCGAGCGCAGCGCACGGGCCAGCTCCGCCGGGTCGGCGGCCGACACGGCGGAGGCCACGAGCTTCGTCTGCGACCCGAACCGCTTGCCGAGGCTGCGGAAGTTCGGCTTGACCGTGAACGTCACCAGGTCGGCGGAGAAGCCGGACAGGTCCTCCAGCCGCTGGACGTTCAGCTCGTCGGCGATCAGCTCGCGCAGCTCGCCGGGGAGCGCGGCCCAGCCTGGAGCCCCGACCAGGGCCCGCCCGAGCGGCTGGCGGGTCTTGACCGAGGAGGAGGCGCGGGCCGACCGGCCCAGCTCCACGAGCCGGCGCACCAGCGCCATCCGCTCCGACAGCTCGGGGTCGAGCAGCGCCGCGTTGGCCTCCGGCCAGGACGCCAAATGCACCGAGGCCGGGGCGTCCTGGTCGCGCAGCGCGTCCCACAGATAGTCGGTGAGGAACGGCACGAGCGGGGCCATGAGCCGGGTGACGGTCTCCAGGCACTCGTACAGCGTCGCGAAGGCGGCGGCCTCGCCCGTCCAGAAACGGCGGCGCGAGCGGCGGACGTACCAGTTGGAAAGGTCGTCCAGGAACTCGGTGAGCCGCCGCCCGGCCCGGGCCGTGTCGAACTCCTCCAGCGAGGCGGTGACCTCCGTCACCGTGCGGTGCAGCTCCGCCAGCGCCCACCGGTCGATCAGCGGCCGGTCGGCGTACGCCGGCGCGTCGGCCATCCGGGCGGGCGACCACGACTCGGCGTTGGCGTAGAGGGTGAAGAACGACGCGGTGTTCCAGTAGGTCAGCAGGACCTTGCGGACGATCTCCTCCAGCGCGGCGTGCCCGATCCGCCGGGGCGCCCAGGGGGAGCCGGAGGTGGCCATGTACCAGCGCAGGGAGTCGGCGCCGTGCTGGTCCATCAGCGGCATCGGCCGCAGCACGTTGCCGAGGTGCTTGCTCATCTTCCGGCCGTCCTCGGCGAGGATCAGCCCGAGGCACAGCACGTTCTCGTACGACGAGCGGTCGAAGACCAGCGTGCCGACGGCCATCATCGAGTAGAACCAGCCGCGGGTCTGGTCGATCGCCTCGCAGATGAACTGACCCGGGTAGGACTTCTCGAAGACGTCCTGGTTGACGAGCGGCGCGCCCCACTGGGCGAACGGCATGGCGCCCGAGTCGTACCAGACGTCGATCACGTCCGGCACCCGGCGCGCCTCCGCCTGACACGCCGGGCAGGGGAAGGTGACGTCGTCGACGAAGGGGCGGTGCGGGTCGAGCGCGGTCAGGTCGCGGCCTGCCAGCTCGCCCAGCTCCTTCAGCGAGCCGACGCACGTGACGTGGTCCTCGTCGGCCGAGCAGACCCACAGCGGCAGCGGCGTGCCCCAGTAGCGGGAGCGCGACAGCGCCCAGTCGACGTTGTTACGGAGCCACTCGCCGTACCGGCCGTGCTTGATCGTCTCGGGGAACCAGTTCGTGCCCTCGTTCTCGGCGAGGAGCCGGTCCTTGACCGCTGTGGTCCTGATGTACCAGGAGGGGAGCGCGTAGTAGAGCAGCGGGGTGTGGCAGCGCCAGCAGTGCGGGTAGCTGTGCTCGAAGTGCTCGCCGCGGAACAGCAGGCCGCGCTCGCGCAGGTTCTCCGTCAGGGGCTCGTCGGCGTCCTTGAAGAACAGCCCGCCCACGAACGGCACGTCCGGCGCGAAGCGCCCGTCGGGGCCGATCGGGTTGACGACCGGCAGGCCGTACTGCTTGCAGACGGCCATGTCGTCGGCGCCGAAGGCCGGCGCCTGGTGGACCAGGCCGGTGCCGTCCTCGACCGTGACGTACGTGCCGAGCACGACGTAGTGGGCGTTCTCGATGTCCACCAGGTCGAAGGGCCGCCGGTAGGCGGTGTGCTCCAGCTCCGCGCCCTGGTAGGTGGCCAGCACCTCGGCGTCCTCGCCGAGGACCCGCCGCAGCAGCGGCTCGGCCACCACGAGCACCTCGTCACCGCGCCGGGCCGCGACGTACGTCACGTCGGGGTGCACGGCGACGGCGGTGTTGGACACCAGGGTCCAGGGGGTGGTGGTCCAGATCAGCAGGGTGGCGCCCAGGTCGGCCAGGGGGCCGGAGACGACGGGCATCCGGACGTAGACCGACGGGCTGGAGACGGTCTCGTAGCCGCCGGGCTGGCCGAGCTCGTGGTCGGACAGGCCCGTGCCGCAGCGGGGACAGTACGGCGTGATCCGATGGTCGCGGAACAGCAGGTTCTTGTCCCAGACGACCTTGAGCGACCACCAGACGGCCTCGACGTACTGGGGGTCCATGGTGCGGTAGGCCTGGGACATGTCGACCCAGTAGCCCATCCGCTCGGTCATCTCCTCGAACGCGTCCACGTGCCGCAGCACCGACTCGCGGCAGCGTTCGTTGAACTCGGCGATGCCGTACGCCTCGATCTCGGGCTTGCCGGACAGGCCGAGTTCCTTCTCCACGGCGACCTCGACGGGCAGGCCGTGGCAGTCCCAGCCCGCCTTGCGGGGCACGTGGTAGCCGCGCATCGACTTGTAGCGGGGGAAGACGTCCTTGAAGACCCGGGCCTCCACGTGGTGGACGCCCGGCATGCCGTTGGCGGTGGGCGGGCCCTCGTAGAACACCCAGGAGGGGCCGGCGGCGTTCTGTTCCAGGGATCGCTCGAAGATCTTCCCGTCCCGCCAGCGTTCGAGGACCTCTCGTTCGAGGGCCGGCAGGTCGACCTGCGCGGGAAGTGAGCGGAAGTAGTGGGAAGACATCGTCGGGTGTGACCCTCCACGCGGTGGCTGACAGTGCTGGTTCACGCGTGAAGGGACGAAGCCCGGGAAGGCTCCGCGGTACCACCCTTCTTGACGCCCGCTGCCGGACGCCCTCTCGTTTCGCTGCCGCTGCCGGTTCTACTCGGCCGAAGGCCTTTCTTCCGGCGGCTCCGGGGTGATCTTCTCGCCGCGGCCCGCCCCGGGCTCACACCGTCCCCGGGTCGCTGAGCGGGCGGATGCGGAGGTACTCGTCCCCATCAACGCCTTGCAGACTACGAGGATAACGCGGACCGGCCGTGCGGGCTTCCCGATATACGGGTGGAGACCGGCGACGGTGGGCGAGACCCGGGTGAGATCCGGCCTGAGGGGGGAATACGTCGGAGGAACATACGCGGACACCGGGAGGAACTGGCCGAACGTGCCATTCGGGTACGGATGGGGTAAAGGCCTCGGCGAGCCCGTTGCCGATTCGTTATCGGCGACCTATGCTTCCCAAACCTGGTCGAAGTGCTCCTGTGCGAAGGGGAGGCCCGCAATGACGATCCGCACGGCGAGAACCGCCATCAGTGACGACGTCTGGTCCGCCGAGGAGCTCGCCGGGGTCCGGGAGCGGCTGCGGCACGAGATCGAGGAGCTGCGCGCCGACATCGCCAGGGCAGAGGAGCAGCTCGCCTCGGGGGACGTGAGCCAGGGAGCGGGAGACGATCCGGCGGACGCCGGGGCCAAGACCTATGAGCGGGAGCGCGAGATCGCCCTTACCCTGAATGCGCGCGACCTGCTCGCGCAGAACGAGCGGGCGATCGCCCGCGTCGACGCAGGGACATACGGAGAGTGCGAATCGTGCCACAAGCCGATCGGCAAGGAGCGCCTGCGGGCGTTCCCGAGGGCGACGCTGTGCGTAGCGTGCAAGCAGCGGGAGGAGCGCCGCTGAGCGGCGCCGACCCGGCGAGGCCCAACCGGGCGCGGAGGATCGCCCTCCTCGTCGTCGTGGCCACGGTGATCTACGCGCTCGACCAGATCAGCAAGTTTCTCGTGGTGAAGTTCCTGGAGCACGAGGAGCCCCTGACCGTCGTCCCCGGCGCGCTCGTCCTGACCGTGATCCGCAACGCCGGCGCCGCCTTCAGCATCGGCACCGGCATGACGATCGTGTTCACGGTGATCGCGCTTACCGTCGTCGTCGCGATCGTCCGTACGGCCCGGCAGCTGCGCAGCCTGCCCTGGGCGATCACGCTCGGACTGCTGCTCGGTGGTGCCGTCGGCAACCTGACCGACCGCATCTTCCGGTCGCCGGCGCCGTTCCAGGGACACGTGGTCGACTTCATCCAGGTGTTCCCGGTCACCCGGTTCCCGGTGTTCAACGTCGCGGACTCGGCGATCGTCTGCGGCGGCGTGCTCGCGGTGTTCCTGGCCTGGCGCGGCTACCAGATCGACGGCACCCGCCAGATCGAGGAGGAGACCTCCGGGACCGGCGCGGAGCAGGGGGCTGCGGGCCGCAGCGTCGCGGAGCACGCCGCGGAGCCGTCCGGGAACGAGAGCCGCGAAGAGGTCCGTGCGGCGACCCAGGGCGAGAGCCGGGGCGAGGTCCTCGCGGACACCCGCGAACAGGCCCGGGAGCAGGTCCGGGAGCAGGTCCGGGAGCAGGCGGGGGACCGGTCGAGGGAGCGGGCCGATGGGTGACCGCCGCAGTCTGCCGGTGCCCGACGGGCTGGAGGGCGAGCGCCTCGACGCCGCCCTGGCCCGGTTGTTCGGCTTCTCCCGCACCCGCGCGGCCGAGTTGATCGCCGCCGGGGAGGTGCTGGTCGACGGCGCGGTCCCGGCGAAGTCCGACCGCGTCCACGCCGGGGCCTGGCTGGACGTCACGATCCCGCCGCCCCCCGCCGCCCCGATGCCCGTGGCCGAGCCCGTGCCCGGCATGACGATCCTGTACGAGGACGACGACGTCGTCGTGGTGAGCAAGCCGATCGGGGTGGCGGCGCACCCCACCGTCGGCTGGACCGGCCCCACCGTGATCGGCGGCCTGCTCGGCGGCGGCCATCGCGTCTCCACCAGCGGCGCGGCCGAGCGGCAGGGCATCGTCCACCGGCTCGACGCCAACACCACCGGCGTCATGGTCGTCGCCAAGAGCGAGCGGGCCTACACGCACCTCAAGCGGGCCTTCAAGGAACGGACGGTCGACAAGCGCTACCACGCGCTCGTCCAGGGGCACATGGACCCGCTGCGGGGTACGGTGGACGCCCCGATCGACCGGCACCCCTCAGGCGACGGACGCTTCGCGGTGGTGGCGGGGGGCAAGGACTCGGTCACCCACTACGACACGATCGAGGCGTTCCGGGCGGCGTCGCTGCTCGACATCAAGCTGGAGACCGGCCGGACCCACCAGATCCGGGTCCACATGGCCGCGCTCAGGCATCCGTGCGTGGGCGACCTGCTCTACGGCGCCGATCCCACCCTGGCCGCCCGCCTCGGCGTGCGCCGGCAGTGGCTGCACGCGGTGTCGCTGTCGTTCGAGCACCCGGCGACGGGGGAGTGGATGACGTTCACCAGCGACTACCCCGACGACCTGGGCCGCGCGCTGGAGATCCTCGGCGACGAGGGCTGACGCCGCCTCCAGGTCCCCCGTTCCGGCGAGCGAGGCGTCTCGCCGGGAGATGTCAGGTGCGGGGGACGTGCTGATCGATCAATGTCCGGGCGGCGGCCATGGCGCGCCCGGCGAGGCGTCCGGAAGTCAGGCGTCCCAGTCCGTCTCCGGCTGGGTGTAACCGTCCGGGAAGTCCCCGGAAACGTCGCCGGCCCCGGCCGCGTTGCCGTTACCGGTGCCCTTTCCGTTTCCCTGGTTTCCCGGGTTGCCCGTGCCCTGGTTTCCCTTGCCGGAGTTTCCAGAGGTTCCCGTGCCCTGGTTGCCCTTGCCGGTGGGCGGCTGGGCCGCGCCGGCGTTCGGGCCCTTGGCGGGCTTCCGCGTGCCGTGGCCCGCCTCGGCGGGCTTGCCTTTTGGGGCCTTGGCCTTATCGCCGGGCTTCGTCTGGCTCTTCGGCTTGGGCTTGTTCGCGGTGTTCGACCTTTCCGCGGACCTGCCGCCGTGGTTCTCCTGCGTCCGCCGCCCGTTCCCGCTGTAGGAGCCGCCCCTGGAGTTCGCCACCGGTCTGGTCGCCGTACGGCCGGAGGCGCCGTCCGTGGATCCGGAGGCCGCCGAGCCCCCGGCGTCGCCGGGCGCGGGCTTGGCGGTCTTGGTCGCGAAGACGGTCACGGTGGGCACGCTGACGACGGCGGCGGCCCGGGGGTCGCCCGCCGTCCGGGCGGTCGCGAAGGCCGCCGCGCCCGCGGCCACCCCGACCAGGGCGACGAGCGCGCCCGTTCCGACCGCCACCGCCCAGGGCCTGCGGCGCGGGTTCGCCGAGACCGTCGCGGAAGGCGGCGTGGGGGTGAAAGTGTGGCCGGTGACCGGTGCGGGGACGGACGCGGGCAGGGGCGTGGGGACGGACACGGGAACGGGGGTGGGCGCGGTCGCGCCGCCCTGGTCGAACATCGGCACGAACCGGGCGAGACGGGGCGCCTGCCGGGGACGCGGCACCACCGGGTCGGTCACCCGGCCGGTGGCCACCGCGTGCAGGTGCAGCACCGCCTGGTCGGCCGTCATCCTGAGATCGGGGTCCTTGACGAGGAGCCCCGCGATGACCTGGGCCAGCGGCCCGGCCCGGTGCAGCGGGCCCGCGTCCTCGTACATCACCGCGGCCAGCGTCGCGAGCGCGTGACCCCGGTTGAACGGCGAGCGCCCCTCCACGGCCAGGAACAACGTCACCCCGAGAGACCACAGGTCGGACGCCCGCTGCGCCTGCCGTCCCGCCGCCCGTTCGGGGGCGATGAACGCCGGCGTTCCGACGAGCATCCCGGTGCGCGTGACGGGGGAGTCGTCCTCCATCGCCGCGATGCCGAAGTCGGTCAGCACGACCCGGCCGTCCTCGGCGAGCAGGACGTTGTCGGGCTTGACGTCCCGGTGCAGCACTCCGTTCGCGTGGGCGACGCGCAGGCCGGCCAGCACCTGCGAGCCGATCTCCGCCACCCGACGTGGCGGGAGCGGCCCCTCCTCGCGGATCACCGATCCCAGCGTCCGGGACGGGACCAGTTCGAGCACGATCCAGGGGTAGCCGCCCTCCTCGAAGGCGTCGTACACCGCCGCCACGTTCGGATGGCTGAGCCGTCCGGCCGCCCGGGCCTCCCGGAAGGTCCGGACGGTGAAGACGTCCCGTTCGGTCCCGGTCATCTCGGCCGACTGGTGGAGCTCCTTGACGGCGACCTCGCGTTCGAGCACCTGGTCGACCGCTCGCCACACGGTGCCCATACCGCCCCGCCCCAGCGGCTCGATCAGGCGATAGCGTCCTGCCACGACACGTTCGGAGGTCTGCGCTTCAGCCATGGTTGTCGCGCTACCCCACTTGGGGGAACACATGCGACATCGTTACCGTTCTGGGACAAATGCGTTCCGGCCCGCACACGTCGGCTGGATCGTCAACTGGCCTGGAAGGTGCGGGCGAAGGCCTTGAAGTACGACAACCCGGAAGTCCAGCGGGTGTCCGCGACCTGCCAGTAGAGCATGATGCACCGGCCGTCGCCGAGCCGGAAGGCGCGGTCGAGCACCCGCACCTTCCCGGCGCTGACCATGTGGGTGAACTCCCAGTCGGCGGAGGGCACGCCCAGGTAGGTGCCCGGCGTGATGCCGATGCGTTCGTAGCCGCGCAGGTATCCCTTCTCGGTCGAGGCCTCCTCGACCGTGCGCACGGCGCTGACCGGGTCGTCGGTCTCCCAGGGGGTCAGGTCCACCTGGAGGTAGTCGCGGCCGTTCGGGGCGTGGAAGCGCACCCGCGTGGCCTCCCTGCCGTACGGGACCCAGCCGGAGGGCAGGGCGATCGAGAAGCCCAGCGGGTCGCGGTGGACCTTCCAGCCGGCGGGCAGCGTGGCGGGCGGACGCGGAGACGGCTTCGCGGACGGCTCCCGGGACGGCTCTGCTGACTGCTCGGGCGACGGAGGTCCGGAGGAGGTCCCGGTGTGGGGGCTCGGCTCGCCGGCGCCGTCCGACGTCGAGTCGCCCGCCGAGTCGCCAGTGGAGTCGCCCGTGGTGTCTCCGGTGGTGCCGTTCTCGGAGGCCGACGCGGAGTCCCGGACGGCCGGCCCCGTCGCGAGCTTCTGGTAGCCGAACCACCCGCCCGCGACGACGCCCACGAGCAGCACCGGGATCAGGACCAGCAGGGCCACTCTGCCCGCCGGGCCGCGCCGGGCGGGGGACTGCGGCGGAGAAGGGGGCAGGGAGTGCGGGGGGTGCGTGGAGGCGGCGCCGTACGCGCCGGAGCCGGGCTGCCCCGGACCCGGGGGCGCGCCGTGCCAGGACCCGCCGTACGGCTGGGCGCCGGGCGGTGTCTGCTGCCAGTGCGCACCGGACGGCTGCTGCGGCCCGGACGGGTTCGGCTGCCAGTGACTGCCACCCGGCGGTAGCGGAGATCCGGAGGGCGTCTGCTGCCAGGGACCGCCGGACGACTGCTGCGGGCCGGACGGGTTCGGGCGCCAGGAGCCGGGCGGAGGCGCGGCGGCCGCCGGTCCAGGGCCGGCCGCTATCGCGGCGTTGAGCAGGGCGGCGGTCTCGGCCGGGGAGATGCGGTGAGCGGGATCCTTCCGCAGCAGGCCTTCGAGCACGGGCGTGAGGGCCCCCGCCCGCAGGGGCGGCGCGGGATCGTCGTGCAGCACGGCGGCCATCGTGGCCACCGCCGAGTTGCGGTCGAACGGCGTCCTGCCCTCCACCGCGGCGTACAGCGTCGCGCCGAGGGACCACAGGTCGGACTCGGGGGTCGCGAGGTAGCCGTTGAGCCGCTCGGGCGGCAGGAACGCGGGAGTGCCGGTGATGCCCCCGGTCATGGTCAGCCCGGTCTCCTCCGGCATGGTCGCGATGCCGAAGTCGGTGAGCACGACCCGGGTCTCCCCGCTGAGCAGCACGTTCTCCGGCTTCACGTCCCGGTGCAGCACGCCGGCGGCGTGCGCGGTGCACAGCGCGTCGAGGACCTGCAGGCCGATGGCGGCCACCCGGTCGGGCGGAAGCGGGCCCTGGTCGCGCAGCACCTGGCCGAGGGAGAGCGACTGGACGAGCTGCATCACGATCCAGGGCCGGCCGTCCTCCTCGATGACGTCGTGCACGACGACGACGTTGGGATGGTCGATGCGGCCCGCCGCCCGCGCCTCGCGGATCGTCCGCCGGTTGAACGTGTCCCGGTCCTCTTCGGAGGTGGGATGGTAGAGCACCTCTTTCACGGCCACCGTGCGGGCGAGCAGGTCGTCATGGGCACGCCAGACGACGCCCATGCCCCCGCGGCCGATCGGTTCGAGCAGGCGATATCTGCCCGCCACCCGACGCTCCTCGTCCACCCGTCCCTCCTCGAAACCCCCTGAATGGTCCCACAGGCGGACGGCCGGCCGTTCGCCGTGCCGGAAATCCCCGGCACCGGAGGGCGCCGGGAGGACGGGCGGGGGTGGGGACGTGCGCACGCCGTGCCGCCGCCACCGCATGCCGGCGTGGGCGAACCCGATGCGCAGTCGTTATGGCGCGTTATAAAGGTGAATTTGGCCCTGTCTTATTGCGTTGACCTGCGAAAACGTCACATCTCACACTTTCTCTCGTTACATCGTGGCATTTTCGACACATCCTGCCACTCTTGTCCGGTCATTCCCCTCTAATACTGTCCGCAGTGACTTTGTCGTTTCCCGGACGGAACTCCCCCCGAGACATCCCGTCCCCCGCCTGGAGGCGAAATGCGGTTGCGCACGACCATGTGCGGAAGATCCCCCTATGGCATGGCGCTCGGCGCCGCGGTCCTGGTGTCGGCCGCGCTCGCGCTGACGCCGGTCCCGCCCGCGCAGGCCGATCCGGCCGCCGGAAAGAAACCCCCCGCGCCGTGCGGTGATTCGAGCGCGCACCTGGACACGGTGCCCACCCCCGAACAGTTCTTCGGCTTCCCGCTGGGCAAGGGACAGCCCCGGGTGCTCACGACCGAAGAGATCACGAAATATGTGGAGGCCGTCGGGCGCGCCTCCGACCGGGTGGTCACCGGCACGATGGCGCGCAGCGTGTCCGGCCAGGGCCTGCCCTACGCCATCGTGTCCGACGCCCACCACGTGGTCCCGGGACAGCTGAAGAAGATCACCGATCAGATCCGCTCGCTGCGCGACCCGAGGACGCTGCGGGCGGACAAGGCCGCGCGGATCGCCGAGGAGGCGCCCGCCATCGTCTGGATCGCGGGCAACGTCCACGGCGGTGAGAAGAGCGGCGCCGACGCGGCGCTCAAGACCCTGTACGAACTGGCCGCCGGCCTGTCCTGCGACGTGGTCAAGCGCAACGACAACCTGCTCACGGTCATCGTGCCCACCCAGAACCCGGACGGCCGCGACGCGAACCGCAGGCAGAACGACTTCGGGTTCGACCTCAACCGGGACTGGTTCGCCCGCACCCAGCCGGAGACCGACGCGAAGATCGACATGCTGCGGGCGTACCCGCCGCAGGTCTTCGTCGACGCGCACGAGATGGGCGGGCGGCAGTACTTCTTCCCGCCGAACGCCGACCCGATCCACCACGAGATCGCCGACCAGCCGGTGAATTGGATCAACCGAATCGGCGCGGCGAACGCCGCGGGCTTCGGCTACAACGGTGCCTGCGGCGGCGCGGTCACCACCGAGTGCTACTTCAACTACGCGACGTACGACCTGTTCTACATGGGGTACGGCGACAGCGTCCCGGCCGCGGGCTTCGGCGCCGCCGGCATGACGTTCGAGAAGGGCAGCACCTCGGCCGTCGAGGACCGGGTGCAGCAGCAGTTCAACACCCAGTGGGCGACCACCGGCTGGGCCGCCGACAACCGGCGCGAGGTCCTGGACGGCTACTTCTCGATCTGGCGGACCGCGCTCGCCGAGGGCGCCGCCGGCGCCCTGGAGCCGAACGAGGTCGTCCAGCCCACGAACACCGTCCGGTTCCCGGTGCCCGACATCACGATCCGGTCCTACTTCCTGCTGCCCGGCCGGCAACTCGGCGACGTACGCAGGCTGGTCCAGCGGCTCCGCCGCATGGACGTCGAGGTCTACCGGGTGAAGAAGCCCGTTCAGGTGCCGACCGCTCACGTGTTCGGCGGGCGCACGGCGCGCGACGTGACCGTGCCCGAGGGCGCCTACTGGATCCCGATGGACCAGCCGCAGAAGCACTGGATCCAGGCGGTCATGGGTGAGGACCCGTACGTCCCGTTCCCGTACTTCTACGACGTCTCCTCGTGGAGCAACCCGCTGCTCGCGGGGGTGGACACCATCACCACCGGCGACGCGGTGTCGCCGAAGGCCGACCCCGTCAGGGACATCGACGGCGGCGTGGCCTTCGGGGCGCAGCGCGGCGGGTCCTACACCTACCCGATGGACTCGGCCGCCGCGTCGGAGCTGACCTTCCGGCTGCTCGCCAAGGGAATCCCGCTGACACGCGACACCAGGAGCGGGCTCGTCGGCCTGCCCCTCACCGCGATCAGCCGCGACGAGCTGGACAAGCTGGCCGAATCGCTCGGCGTCACCGTCGAGGGCCGGCCCGGGCAGGTCTCCGGCCCCGCGCTGCGCACGCCCGACGTCGGCCTGTTCGCCGGCACCGGCGTCTCCACGACCTCCGGGTCGTACGGCGAGGCGCGGTACGTGCTCGGGGCCCGCTGGGGCCTGGACCTCACGCCGGTCACCACCGCCGACGTCAACGGCAACACCCCGGCCTTCACGGAGCGGACGGTCCTGCTCGTGCCGGACGGCAGCAGCTCCAACGGCGGGCTGACCGCGCAGGGCCTGGCCAACCTCCGGCAGTGGGTGGCCGCGGGCGGCACGTACGTCGGGCTGCGCAACGAGGGCACCCGGGTCGCCCGGGCGGCGGGCCTCACCTCCACCACCGAGAAGGCCAAGCCGACCGGCTACCAGGTCATCGGCTCGCACTTCCGGGTCGACGTGAGCGCGGGCAGCCCGGTCGCGCTCGGCCGTCCCGCCGAGGACTTCCAGTTCAACAACGGCGACCCCATCCTGAACCCGAGCCAGACCGGCGTGAACGTGCTCACCTATCCGTCCGGCGACACGTTCTGGTCCAACGGCTACACCGTGGGAGCCGAGGCGCTCAAGGGCACGGCCTCCCTCGTGGACGAGCCGAACGGCGCCGGGCACGCCGTGCTGTTCGCCTACAACCCGCTGTTCCGGGCGTACAACGAGAACGGCATCCACCTCCTCGCGAACGCGCTGCTCTACCCGGCCGGGGCGCCCGCCGCGCAGCAGCGCACCCTCGCGGCCCCGACGCCCGGCGGGCCGGCGGTGGAGTCGCTGCGCGCCGCCGCGGCGAAGGCGGAGGAACCGCCCAACCTGGGCGGTGAGTGGCGGCCGATCGTGATCGAGGTGGCCGGCGCCGACCTCGCCCGCACCCAGGCCGTGGTGGCCCGGTACACCGGCGCGGCGAGCACGGCGACGGCGGGAGACTCGGCGTACGTCACGATCCCGAACCCGGACGGCCTGGCGGCCGACGAGCACCCCTTCGTCCGCGACCTGGTGCGCGATCTGGGCGCGGCGGGCATCCCGCTCCGCTCCGTCGTGGCCTGATCCACCGCACAGTCACCCTGCACCCTCAACCCTGCACCCTCACCGGGCGGCCGGCCTCCGGCCGCCCGGTCCTGCCGGAAGCACCGAAGCCGGAAGCACCGAGCCGGAAACATCGAGCCGGACCATCGAAAGGACCCCCATGACATCGCCTCGTACCCGCCGGGCGGCGCGGTTCGGCGGCGCGGCGCTCGCGGCCGCGCTGCTCACCGCGACCCAGGCGACCGCCTCCCTCGCGGCGCCCGGAAACCCCGGGGAGCCGCGCTACTCCGCCGGCGCCCCCTCGCTCGGCGACCCGTACTTCCCCGACCAGGGCAACGGCGGGTTCGACGTGCGGCACTACGACGTCACCTTCGCGTACGACCCCGCCACCAGGATCCTGGACGCCACGACGGTGATCACCGCGGTCGCCACCCAGGACCTCGACCAGTTCGACCTCGACTTCCGCGGCCCGGAGATCACGTCTCTCAAGGTCGGCAAGCACCCGGCCGCGTTCCGCCGGGACGGGCAGGAGCTCGTGATCACCCCGCGGCCGAAGCTCAAGACCGGGGAGACCTTCACCGTCACGGTGGCGTACAAGGGGACCCCGCCGGTCATCACCGACCCGGACGAGTCGATCGAGGGCTGGGTGCCGACGGACGACGGCGTGTTCGTGCCGGGCGAGCCGCAGGGCGCCCCGGCGTGGCTGCCGTCCAACGACAGCCCGAAGGACAAGGCCACGTTCACCTTCCGCGCGACGGTCCCCGAGGGCGTCACGGTCGTCGGCAACGGCCGCCTGGTCTCGAAGACGACCAAGAACGCGAAGACCACGTTCGTCTGGGACTCGGCCGAGCCGATGGCGACCTACCTCGCCACGGTGACCCTGGGCAACTTCACGGTCAGCGAGACGACCACTCCCAGCGGCATCCCCGTCTACACGGCGGTGGACCCGCGCCTGGTGACGCAGTCGGCGAACGCCGTCGCCCGGATCCCCGACATCCTGGAGTACTTCTCCTCGGTCTTCGGGCCGTACCCGTTCAACACGGCGGGCGCGATCATCGACCGCGCGCCCGACGTCGGGTACGCCCTGGAGAGCCAGACCAAGCCGATCTTCTCCAGCGCGCCCAGCGTGGGCACGATGGCGCACGAGCTCGCCCACCAGTGGTACGGCGACAGTGTGTCCCTCGGCAGGTGGTCCGACATCTGGCTGAACGAGGGCTTCGCGACGTACGCGACCTGGCTCTGGACCGAGCACAGCGGCGGCGCGACGGCGCAGCAGACGTTCAACAGCTCAAGCAACTACGGCCGCGCGGCGACCTCGTCGTTCTGGCAGATCGCCACGGCCGACCCCGGCCCGGAGGACATGTTCGGCAACGTGCCGTACAACCGGGGCGCGATGACGCTGCACGCGCTCCGCGGCAAGATCGGCGACACCGCGTTCTTCAAGCTCGTCAAGGACTGGGCCACCGAGCACCGGTACGGCACCGTCAGCACCGCCGACTTCGTCAGGGCGGCGGAGAAGGTCTCGGGCCTGGACCTGAAGGCGTTCTTCGACGTGTGGCTCTACCAGAAGGGCAAGCCCACCGCCTGGTGAGCCGGTTCACGATCGAAGCCGCAGGGCGAGCTGGATCCGGTCGCGCAGGCCCAGCTTGCGCAGCACGCTGGAGACGTGGTTCTTCACCGTGCCCTCGCTGATCGAAAGGCGCGCGGCGATCTCCCGGTTGGCCGCCCCGGCGGCCACCATCCGCGCGACCTCCAGCTCGCGCTCCGACAACAGCTCCCGCCCGGGGAAGCCGGCCGAGCCCTGCAGCGGGAGCTGCCGCAGCTCGGCGACCAGCCGGGCGGCCACCGGGCTGCCCAGCACCGTCTCCCCGCGGCTCACCCGGTGGACGGCCGTGACCAGTTCCTCGGGCGAGCAGTCCTTGAGCAGGTAACCGGTCGCGCCGCCGCGCAGCGCGCCGAAGATGTACTCGTCCTCGTCGAAGGTGCTGAGCACGATGACGGCCACCTGCGGGTGCTCGGCGGCCAGGCGGGTGATCAGCTCCACGCCGTTCATGCCCGGCATCCGCATGTCCACCAGTGCGACGTGGGGGCGGCGCTCGCCGATGACCAGCAGCGCCTCGTACCCGTCGGCCGCCTCGCCCACGACCTCGACGCCGTCCTCGACTTCCAGCAGCTTGCGCAGCCCCTGGCGCATGAGCGCCTGGTCGTCGACCAGCACCACCCTGACCCGCGTCATGCCACGACCTCCGTGAGCGGCAGCTCGGCGCGCAGCTCGAACCCGCCGCGCGTCGCGTTGGCGCCGGTCAGCGTGCCGCCGAGCGCCCTGGCCCGGTCCGCCAGCGAGGTTAGCCCGAAGCCGCCGGACGACCGGTCGTCGCGGCCCTTCCCGTCGTCGCTGACCACGAGCACGACCCGGTCGTCGCCGAAGGTGAGCGTGCCCCGCACGTGCTCGGCTCCGGCATGCCGCAGCGCGTTGGTGAGCCCCTCCTGCAGCACCCGGTAGAGGACGAGCTCGACGTCGGGCGTGAGGAGCCGTTCCTCGCCCCGCACCTCGAACCGTACGCTGATGCCGGTGCCGTCGAACGACGCGGCGAGCCGTTCGAGCGCGGCGCTGCCCACCCGGCCGTCCAGCGCGAGCGGGCGCAGCGCGCGCACCCAGCGCCGGGCGTCGGCCAGCGCCTCGACGGTGAGCTCCTTGGCCTGGCGGACCTCCTCCCAGGCGGCGTCGGGGCGGCGTTCCCGGAAGCGCTCGGCGTTCTCCAGGCCCATCTTGACGACGGTCAGGTGATGGCCGACGGAGTCGTGCATCTCCGCCGCCATCCTCGCCCGCTCCTCGGCGACGGCCAGCTCCCTGATGCGTTCGAGGAGCCCCCGCGCCTCCTCCCGGCTGCGCCGCGCGGCCAGCGTGGAGGAGGTCATGCCCAGCACGAACGCCGCGAGCACCGCGCCGAGACCCATCTCCTGCAGGCCGTCGAGCACGGTCTTGTGGAAGATCAGGGGGACCGCCGCGAACATCACCACCGCGAGGCAGGACAGGATGATCGTCGCGGCCCGCATGCTGTAGATGAAGGCCAGGTTGGCCACGGCGATGAGGATCAGGGGGAGCTGGGTGCTGTAGGCGCCGCTGATGCCCAGCATGGTGGTCGCCACGAGGAACAGCGGGGCCGCCCAGCGGCGGCCCTCCGCCCGGTCCCAGGGCAGCAGCGGCCACAGCGCCACGACCAGCCCGAGGTTGGCGGCGAACAGCACATACTCCAGCACGCTGCCGACGCCGAGCAGCACCGCCTGCACGAGGCCGGCCGCCATGACCGCCGTGACCGCCCAGAACACGAGGTTGAACAGGAACGGCCGGTCGGCGTCCCGAAGCCAGTCGAAACCCGCCATGCTCCGACCCTAGATCGCCACGGTGCGGATGCAACCCGCCATCGGGACCATGACCGGAGTCATGCCGCCGCCGCAGGCACACCCGTGCCCCGCCCGCGTTCGTACGGGCGGGGCAGGGTGAGAGGCACGGCGAGCAGGTCTAAGTCGCGGAGCAGGTGACCGGCGAGGGCACGTCGTTCGCGCCGGTCGCGTTGCCGGTGAAGCCGAACGACGTGGACGCGCCGGCCGCCAGGGAGCCGTTGTAGTTCACGTTCTTCGCGGTGACCGCGGCCCCCGACTGGGACACCGTGGCGTTCCAGGAGGAGCTGATCGTCTGGCCGTTGCGGTACGACCAGCCGACGGTCCAGCCGGAGATCGCGCTGGTCCGGGTGTTCTTCACCGTCACCTCGGCCTGGAACCCGCCCGGCCAGGAGTTGGTCACCGTGTACGTCGCCGTGCAGCCCTGGCCCGGGTTGGGGGAGCCCGACGGCGAGGACGACGGCGAGACCGACGGAGACGGGGACGGCGAGGGCGAGGCGGACGGCGACGGCGACGGGGAGGGCGACGACGTGCCGCCGCCGCTCGCCTTGAGCACGGTGACCGAGTAGGGCGGGAGCGTGATCGAGGTGGCCGACGACGCGCTGCTCGTGCTGATCGAGGTGGCGCCCTTGCGCCACTGCACGACGGTCGCCGCGTTGCCGGGGGAGAAGCCGGAGTAGGACAGCGACACCGTCGTGGAGTTGTTCAGGTCCTTGTTGATCAGCACGACGTTGACCCCGTTCGAGGTCTTCACGGCGTGCGCGGCGAGCTGCGAGGTGGACGAGGACGCCTTGACCAGGGTGTCGCCCGGCGACCCGGCCTTACCCACCATCGACAGGCCGAAGTACGGCGGGAACGGCGTGTTCGCCGCGGGCTCGCCGGAGGCGCCGGAGGACAGGATGCCCTCGTCGTGGTAGTCGGGGGTCCCGTCATCACCGGTGGCCGGGCCCTGGCTGGTCCCGTTGTGCAGGTTCCACCAGTCGAGGTTCATCGCGCCGTTCTCGAACCACGTCAGATAGCTGTCGGTGGCGAACAGCGCGGCGGTCGCGGTGGTGAGCTGGTAGCTGGGGTTCAGCTCGGTCACCGAGATGCCGATGCTCGACGCCCTGCTCCCGGCGTACTTGGAGATCAGGGAGCGGACCGTGCTGGTGATCGTCGAGATCTGCGAGACCTTGCCGAGGCTGTCGGCGGCCGAGGTGGCGCCGGGGTACCAGTGGACGATGACGAAGTCGGCCTTGTCCTTCACGATCGACATGACCGTGTTGTTCCAGTCGGCGCTGTCGCCGGAGCCGACGATGCCGTCCGGCCAGCCGCCCGGGGTGGTGAGCACCACGCCGATCTTGATGGAGGAGTCGACGGCCTTCATGGCCGAGATGTACTGCAGCACGTTGTTCGCGTACGCCTTGGGGCTCTTGTCGGAGTGGTTGTCCTGCTCCCAGCCCGAGCCATAGTGGCCGTTGCCGTAGACCTCGTTGCCGATCTCCCAGTACTTGACGCCGTACCCCTTGGTGACGTTGGCGTACTTCACCCAGTCGGCGGCCTCCTGCGCGGTGCCCGAGCCGTAGTTGGCGATGATGACCGGCTGCGCGCCGGCCGAGCGCACCGTGCCCATGTAGGTGTCGAAGTCGGTGTTCGGCGCCACGTAGCCGCCGTCGGCGGTGTTGGTCTTCCAGTGGTAGATGTCGCCGTACGAGCCGCCGGGGTAGCGGACGGCGGTGAAACCGGCGTCGCGCAGCAGGCCCGCGATGGGGGCGCTGTTCATGTTCCCGTCGTAGACGGCGACGTTGACCCCGTGCCCGGCGGCGGGGATCGTGCCCAGGCTCGTGCCGGTGTTCACCGTCACGGTGGCGGATGTCGCGGCCGACGCGGGTGCGACGGTGACGGCCGTGACCGACGCGGCGGCGAGCGCCGCGGACGTCAGCAGGGCCAGTCCGACGCGCCGCCGGCCTGTGAGCGAGGCGTGCATGGAGGAGCTCCTTCGAGCGATCGCGCTGTCGCCCGTGCCGGGCGCAGATCGAGCCGCATCCTGTTCCCCGCCACCCCGCACGGTCAACGAGAAGACCCCTCGCAACCTCCTGACCTGCGGTCGATTTCGTATGGAGTTGCAACTTTCATCATGCCGTCATGGTCATGTCACGGCGACAGCAGACACGCCAGGGCGTGTTCGAGCTCCTCGGGAGTCGCGACGGGCGCCGCCCAGGGGACCCGGATGAGATGGCCGGGCCCCGGCCGCAGAGTGGCGCCGTAGCGGTCCAGCTCCCACAGCCACACCTCGCCGGGAGCCGCCTCGCCCGTCAGCCTCTCCGCCGCCTCCCTGAGCTGCTGCGCGTGGGACCCGTTGACGTGGCGCACCATGCGCTCGGCCGGTGGCAGCAGCGGGTCGGGGGCCGAGGCGAGGTACGTCTCGGCGTCGAGGACGCCCGAGTCCCCGCCGGTCAGATAGATCACGTGGCAGACGTCGACGCGCACCAGCGCGGGAGCACCGCCCTCGACGGCCGCGAAGAGGTCCTCGTCGGGGCACGCCTCCGCGATGGCGACGGCGGCGGCGCGGGCACGGGCCGCGTCCAGCCGCGCACCTTGAGCAGGGCGCGGGGCCGCTCGACCCCCCCGACCTCCCTGCTCGCGGAGAGGTCGACCGTCACCAGGGTCTCGGCGGGTGCGCCGTAGAGGACCTCGCCCGGCCGCACCAGCAGGACCGGCCGGCCCCTGCCGTCCACACCGCCGCGGGCGGCGGCCGTGGGCACGTCCGACCCGGCGACCGAGACGTGGGTGGGCGCCGACAGGGCCGCGAGAGTGCGTACGCGCTCGGGGACCGGGGGAGCGGTGACGGGATGCCGCATGGGAGCTCCTTCGATGTAGGTTAGGCTCACCTTAGTAAGGCTTACCTAACTTGGAAAGAGGGCGCCATGCGTTACACGGGACCGAAGGTGCGGCTGTCGCGCCGGGCGGGCGTTCCGCTCACCCGCAAGGCGGTGAAGTACTTCGAGGCCCGGCCCTACCCGCCCGGCGAGCACGGCCGTGCGACCAACCGCCGCACCGCCGGTGACTACGGCGTGCGGCTGCTGGAGAAGCAGAAGCTTCGCTGGTACTAC
The DNA here is from genome assembly GCF_016863015.1 of Microbispora amethystogenes. Classification (GTDB taxonomy): domain Bacteria; phylum Actinomycetota; class Actinomycetes; order Streptosporangiales; family Streptosporangiaceae; genus Microbispora; species Microbispora amethystogenes. The sequence goes on from NZ_BOOB01000003.1 coordinate 188,088, forward strand.
GACGTGTCCGAACGTCAGCTCCGCCGCTACTGGGACCTCGCCGTCCGCCGTCCCGGCCGGTCCGGCGAGGAGCTGGTGGCGCTCCTGGAGACCCGGCTCGCCTCCCTCGTCCTGCGGGCCGGCCTGGCGCCGTCCATCTACGCGGCCCGGCAGTACGTGAACCACGGGCACATCGCGGTCGACGGCCGCAAGGTGGACATTCCCAGCTACCAGGTCAAGCCGGGCCAGTCGGTGGCCGTACGGGACCGGTCCGTCAGGATGCAGCCGTTCGTCGCCGCCGCCGAGGGCACGTACGCCGACGAACGGATCGCCCCCTATCTGGACGTCGACCACCGCGGGCTGCGCTTCACCCTGCTGCGCCGCCCCGCGCGCGAGGAGATCGTGGTCCCGGTGGACGAGCAGCTCGTGGTCGAGCACTACTCCCGCTGACGCCCCGGGCCTCTCCCTCGTTCGCGACCTCGTCGGCCGGGCCTTCAGCGCTCTTCGCCTCGATGGGCGGCCAGGAGGTCCTCGATCGCGTTTGTGACAATCTCCACACCGTTGGGGATCTCGGCCAGGTCGGCGAGGAAGAGGCCGGGCCAGGCGTTGAAGTTCCTGGTGCGAGCCGCCCTGAGCTGCGGTCTGAGCGGAGGCAGCGCCTCCAGCGACGCCGCGAACCGAGCGACCGCCTCTTCTCCCACGTACCGGACCAGAGCACCGAGGCTGAAGTACAGGTTGGCCTTTTCGACTGTCTCCGCTCCCATGGTCAGCATCGGCCGGGGAGTGCCGTCGATCGGGTAGTGGGCGGAGATGCTCGGGTATCTCGCCTCGTTCGAGACTACGCGAGCACCCGATAGTTCGGCGTGGTCCATCACGTCGCGAAACACGGAGCGAACCTCGTGCGGTGCCTCGGACAACGCGGCCTCCAGATGCATACGTGTCCACTTGGTCTGGGGCTGCAGGTCGCTGCGGTCGGCCAGCACACCCAGGGCCAGGTCCCACAGAGACCCTTCGCCCGGGACGACCCATCGCCTCGGTCCCTGGACGGAGACGGGAGCCGCCTGCCAGCCGGCAAGTTTCCAGATCAGATTGACCAGACCGGTGGGAGAGTACTGCCGCCCGTCGAGCGCCCAAAGCAGCGGCGCGGACCGATCGTTCACCCAGGATGCCTGTGCCCGGCGCGGGTCCTCACTGAGCCATGGGCCGAGAGCTCTGCGTTCCGGCCTTGTTCCGGCCTCGAAGGTAAGGAGGGTTCCCGGGGCTATGCGCTGCGCGTCGACCAGGGTCGGCACCGCGTTCGGACGACGCGTCCGCGGATTGGGCTTACTGCGCTGGTATTCGGGACGGAGCGCCGGGCTGGACACGCCACTTCGCATTGCAGTCAGCACGAGGTCGGCCAGCTGGGCACACCGCATCGGGTCGGTGAACAATCCCCTCGCGGAGGAGTCTGAGCCGAGAGACTCGTCGAAGTGATGGACCATCCAGGAAAGGGCCTCCTGCGTAAGCAGCGGGACCCGGGTGAGCTCCTTATCCTCCCAGGGATAGTCAGGGTCGTCGATGCTCTCGACGCCAAGCTGCTGGAAGACGACATGGGCGATGAGGAAGTCGCCGTACTCGGCGATGGCCTCGGCGCGGCCCTCCCGCTCCTTCTGGCCCGACTGGAGCGCGGCTCCCACCGCACGCAGCACGAGCACCGACCGCCAGATCTGGTGCGCGCTGGGTGGGCTGTCGCGGAACAGCAGGTTGTAGGCCTCCTGCTCGCCCTCCTCCCACAGCAGATCGATGCTCTGCTTCGCCCGGGCCGCGAGTTCGGGATTGCGATGCGCGCAGGCCAGGGCGGTGGCCGCGTGTACGACGGAGCAGCCCGCGTCGGGAGCGGGATCGGCCTCGCCCCTCTTGATTGTGTAGATCTTGCCGAGGTCGAGCGCGAAGTCCTGACGGATGACCGACTGCTCCCGGTGCAGGGAGACGAAGTCACGCTTCTCCACCCTGTTCTGTGTGTTCGTGCTGCGCGTTACCCGATCCCCGAAGCCCTCCGGACAGTCCTCGGTGGAGATCACTCGCACGCCGACGTATCCGGCCTGAGCGGTCTCTGGATCACGCCGCATCGCCTCGGCGATCGATACCACCGTCTGTGCGCCGTTCACGACGCTGGCACCCGTAAGACAGAGATCGATTGGCCCGTGGGTCGCCTTGCTCCATGCCTCAGGCTTCAGAGAATCGCAGAGCATGGTGATGCCGTTGTTGAAGTACCAGAAATCGGCCGGCTCCCGCAGCAGGGTGTCCACCATCTTGTGGTTCACCTCGGTGAGACCCAGCGACTTGCGGATGTTCTGCGTGAAGAGCCGGTCGCCGTGTGCCTCGAACCACTGGGCGACATCCGCCACCGAGACCCGGCCCTGGTACGCCTCGAACGGATCGCCCAAGTGGATCCACTTGTCGAGCTTCGCGACGAGGTTGATCCCAGGCTCGGCCAGGTCGTCCCGGGCGGTCTCCCAGATCCTCTTTGTTCCCCAGACCTCGAAGTCGAGCACATCCTGCATCGTGTTGTATCGCTTCTGGGCGTTCGTGAATCGCCGTTCCACATCGGGATGCAGGTCGCCGGGGCCGGTAAGCGCGACCACGAGCGTCACCCGCAGATCGAAGTCGCGCCAGACGCTCTTGATGCGCTCTACCGCGTTCTCCTGGAAAGCCTGGTTGAAGTGCGCGAAGTTGTGATCGTCGATGTGGTCCAGCCCTTCGAGGAGCTTCAACGCTTCCCCGACGCCGAATCCAGCGCTTCCCCGATCGTTCCACTTGCTCTGGATGAGCCAGACGTGGGTGCTCTCCTCGTCGACCACGACCGCGTCGATACCGATCTCGTCGCGTCCGTCGATCAGCGTCTGCGCCGCCGCGTAGCTGTCCCAGCCGGTCAGTTTCCTGGCCACGATGCAGGCCAGCGCGCGGCTGAGGAACTTCCGCTCCCGTTCGTCCGGAGACTTGTTCGTGGAATCGCTCATGTCGATCAGATCATCGAACTCCCGATGCAGGGCCTCCTTGATCTGATGGATCTCTCGGGGCATGCCCGCAGGCTTGGTGGATCCCACTGGAATTGTCCTTGTCGGCGTAACACGGAACGGATGGCACTTACATGAGGTGTGGCGTGCGCGTGTAGTCAGGAGGACTCGGCGAACGGAGGCTGTTCTCCTTCGGCACCGTGGCCCAGGGCGGCGGCGATGGCTTCGATCTGGGTGAGCGCGGCTCTCAGGTCGGCCGCGATCGAGTGGGCGATCTCCTCCGGGGTACGCGGCGCGGTCTCTCCGCCTGAGCCGTCCCTCGGCCAGGAAATGTCGAGGTTGACCTTCTCACGAGCAATTAGTTCCTCGTAGGTGAACGGCCTGAATCGGTCCGTAGCGACACGCTCGTCATGCGGTTTGCCGGGAAGGTAGGAGTCGACGAAGTCCTGGAGATGCTCACGGCGCAGCGGGCGCTGCTTGAGGGTGAAGTTCTCCCCGGTGCGGAAGTCGTACACCCACAACTGTGACGTCCACGGCGTCTCCGATGGGCGCCTGCGCTCGAAGAAGAGCACGTTCGCCTTCACACCGCCCGCGTAGAAGATCCCGGTGGGCAGCCGAAGCAACGTGTGGACGTCGTACTCCTTGAGTAGACGCCGCCGGATCGTCTCGCCGGCCCCGCCCTCGAAGAGCACGTTGTCGGGCAGCACTACGGCGGCCCGTCCGTCGATCTTCAGCAGCTTCGCTATGTGCTGCAGGAAGTTCAACTGCTTGTTCTTCGTCGTGACCCAGAAGTCGCGGCTCGCGTAGACGGCCTCGTCCTTGACCGCCTTCTTGTCGTCTCCGATCACAGTGATCGCGGACTTCTGGCCGAACGGAGGATTGGCGAGAACCACCGACGCCCTGACCTTCGGTTCGGCCAGGAGAGCGTCGCCCACCTCGATGACTTCCTGGTTCTCGCTGGGGACGACCCCATGGGTCAACATGTTCATGGCTGCCAGGCGCGCTGTGCTCCTGACCAGTTCGATGCCGTGAAAGGCGTGACCGCGACTGAGCCGGTTGCGAAGGTCGGGGTCGAGCGACTCGGCTGGGTATTCACGGCGCAGATACTCGTTGGCGGCCAGCAGGAACCCGCCGGTGCCGCAGGCCGGGTCGACGATCGTGTCCTCCGGCGTCGGACGCACGCAGTCGACCATCGCCCGGATCAGTGGGCGCGGTGTGAAGTACTGCCCGGCGCCCGACTTCACGTCACTGGCGCTTCGCGCCAGAAGCTCCTCGTAGGCGTCGCCTTTCACATCGACGCCCTCCTTCGACCATTGAATCTTGCCGATCAGATCCTTGATCAGCCGCTCCAGCAGGCCGGTCGCCTGGATCTTGTTCTGGGCGCCGAGGAAGATGAGCCGGAACATGCCGGGGCGTTCCCCGAGGACCTCCAGCACGTGCTCGTAGTACTCCTTGAGATCCTCGCCCTTCTTGCCGGCCAGAGTGTCCCAATCGATGCCGAGGGGAAGGACGCGGTGCGGCTTCCCCCTGCGCGCGTTCTTCTTCTCCTGCTCGTCCATCATCTTCAGGAACAAGAGGTAGGTGAGCTGCTCGACGTAGTCGATCGCCGGTACGCCCGCATCCCGGAGCACATCGCAGTAGCTCCACAGCCTGTCTACGAGAGAACGCGTGTGCGCCGCCGTCTCCCGCGACTCGCCTTCTGGTGCCTGATTCAGCGTGTCGGTCACGAGGACAGCCCCTCCTCTGGGAACAGCGCTTCTTGGGTTTCGGCTGAGGGCACGTCTGCAGGCATCGGCCGCATGAGATCACTGCGACCCACAGGCGCGGCATCTTCGGCCAGGCGAGGATCGGGCATCACGGCCGTCCGCCTGCTCGGCCGTCGCATTTGCTTCACTGAAGCCGTGCGTTCGGTAGCGATCCGCTGGAGAAGCTCTTCGGCCGGGGCGTCCGTTGGGTCCTGAGGCACCAGTCGGCCTTCGAAGGCGTTGGTCAGCAACCTGCCGCGAAGGGCAGCGGCCTGCACCTTCACCCGGTCGATCAACTCAGCGAGGGACTCGACTTCCGCAAGTCGCTTCGCCACTCGCCCGACAATCTCGTGCTGCTCCTCGACAGGTAAGGCAGGTATAGGTGTCCGGAGAATCGTCCCCTGGTCGATCTTCGGCATCGAGCCGGCAAGCCCCTTGGCTGAAGCTTTGAAGAAGTGGCGGATCTTGCTGGTCTGCAGAACGAGCTGCACGAAGTCAGGGGACGCCTCGCTGTTCAGTCGCACGCGTATCAGCAGGTCCGGAAAGACTGCCCACTGCTTCTCTCCGTTGAAAAGTGCCGATGTTCCGACCAGCTCTGGAGTGTTGGAGCGCTGGACTAAAATATCGCCGGGCTCTAGCCAAAGGTCGCGAACGCGTGCCGATTCGGCCGTCGCTATCTTGGTGTTGGTCTCGGTGAACTGGTTTTTTGTCACCGCCGTCAAGGTGAGAGTCCTGACGCCTACTCCGTCCGCTGAGGCCCGCCCGGAGTAGCCGTTGCGAAGAGGCTCTCTCAGGAGTGACTCCAACGGTCTCGTCTGTGTCGAAGTAGCGGTCTCGATGGCATCCGTCCTGATGCGATCGACAAGCTCTACCATTTGTGCTTCCGCTGAAAAAAGCATCTCTTGCACAGTGGACAGGTGGCTCAGGTGATTTTCCAAGGCGCGAACTATACGCTGCTGCTCGCTTTTTGGTGGAACCGGAACGGGCAATCTCTTGATTGTGGACAGGCTGATGGAAGCTAGATTGGTAGTCTGCTTCCCGTTCGATGCGAACCATTCTTGGGCGCACTCGTTTGCGAACCAGGCGAGGATCTGGGGATGCAGGACATTGCCGTGAATGCGAGCGCGGAAAACATGATTCTGGTGGATGCATTCTGAGAGCTGCCCCTCCCAAACCCATCCTCTGCCGAGCTTATCGCGGTCGCCTCCCTCGTTGAGCAACACGTCGCCGGGAAGAAGCCGGAGACGCTCGACCACCGCTGGGGGAACCCGAATTTCTGCTATTGATCCGAGATCGATTCGGCCACGCTGAACGTTGGCGACCCGTAGATAAGGAACGAGAGGAAGGGTGGGGTCGGACTGTTTCTTTGTGTCCTTGGTCACACCTCCGACGACGTCAGCTATTTCGCCAAGAGTCGTCCATGCCCAGGAGTCCGGGATCGAGGGCAATGAAGTCATGCGGTGAGGTTCCTTGTGAGGTCGTCGAGGAGGGTGGGGGCGCGGTCGCCGAAGGCATCGTAGAAGCCGTCCTCGCCGCCGCGCAGGTCGAAGGGAGCGTAGTCCAGGGCGTCTTCAGCGACCTCCGCGCTGTTGACGATGATCTCGCACAGTTTGTCCAGGAACCACCGCTGCATCGGTGAGAAGGCGCCCTCGGCTGCCTGGTGCCGGGCGAGCCGGGCCGCGTACCGCTCTTCCACGATGCTGCGGAACGGTCGCAACTCCGCGTCGAGACGCAGCTCGTACCTGATGATGGAGACGAGGTCGGTCGGCCTGGCCCGGTAGCCCCGGGTGCGTACCTTGTCCTCGGTCTTCTCGTACGCCTCCCACAGGTGCGTCACGTTGCCGACGAGGGGGACTCGTTCGATGCGGTGGGCCAGATCGCTGACCTCGGCCCAGGACAGCCGGACGGTGCCGCTCCCTTCCAGCGCCCGCATGAGGGCGATCGAATCGCGGTGGGTGCGAAGGTAGGAGCGGAAGGACTCGACGGTGTTGCGCGCGATGCGCTCGCGCGGCACGACGCTCGCGTCGGTGACCTTGTCGCGGCTGATCTCGTCGATGAGCTGGTCGTGCTTGTCCCGGATGTCGATGATTCGCTCACGCAGTTCCGGGTTCTCGGCCAGCGGGCGGGCGGCCTCCCGCAGTCGCTCGGCGACCGCGTCCTCGCCGCCCTGGTCGGCGGTGTGGGCGAGTTCGTCGGGGTCGACCGCCGTGGCGAGTTTCTGGACCAGTTCGCGCAGGGTCGTGCCCTGACCGACCTGAGCGAGTTCGTCGCGTTCGGCGTCATTGATCTTGCGGTCGAGAGCGTCCAGGCGTGCGGCCAGGGTGGCGGTCTGGGCCTCGTCCAGGGAGAGGGCGGCGGCCCGGGAGAGAAGCTGCTTGAGGCTGAGCCGGTTCTCCGGGTCCCGGTTCAACGGTGTGGCCTGGCACAGCGGATGATCGGTGACCCCGACGGCGTCCACGATGACGAAGCGGTCCTTGGTCGTGACACCCTCGTCCGGGGTGACGGCCTGGAAGTCGTCCGGGTCGATGGTGCGGCAGCCGCGGCCCTTCATCTGCTCGAAGTAGACGGCGCTCCTCACGCTGCGCATGAAGAACACACATTCCAGAGGCTTGACGTCGGTGCCGGTGGCGACCATGTCCACGGTCACCGCGATCCGCAGGTCAGCACTGGTTCGCAGCCGCCGCAGCAGGTCCTTGGGGTCCTCGCCGGCCAGTTTCGACCGGTAGGTGATCTTCGCGCAGAAGTCGTTGCCCTTGCCGAACACGTCGCGTACGGCCTGCACGATGTCGTCGGCGTGTGAGTCGTCCTGCGCGAAGATAAGCGTCTTTGGCACCGTCGAGGCATAGTGCGGGAACATGCGCGGCAACACGTGGTCGCGGTAGGCCGACACGACGGTGCGGATCTGGTCCTTGGCGACCACCGACCGGCCGATCTCCCGCGAGCCGTAGGTGAAGTCCTCGTCGAGTTCCTCGTACCGCTGCCTGCGGGTGCGCCGATCCCGCTTCGGCACGACCGTACGGGTGCCGTCCTCGTCCAGGGCCGGAATCGTCGAGCCGTCCTCGCCGATCTTCGTCTTGATCCGGAACACGGCGAAGTCGACGTTGACGCGGTCGGCGACGGACTGCTCGTAGGTGTACTCGCTGACCGGATCACCGAAGAACGCGAGTGCCTGCGCGGTCGGCGTGGCGGTCAGACCGACGACGGGCGCGTCGAAATACTGCAGGACGGCCCGCCAGCGCCCGAAGATCGACCGGTGGCACTCGTCCACCACCACGAGGTCGAACGCCTCGGGCGGCAGTGCGGTGTTGTAGACCGCGTCCACGGGCCGGGAAGGGACGAAGTCGTCCACGTCCTGCTCGTCGGCTTCTCCGGCGGGCAGCGGCTGACCGGTGAGCGCGCGGTAGAGCCGCTGGATCGTGGTGACGACCACACTCGCGGAGTCGAGCACAGTGCCGCTGGAGAGGCGCTGAACGGTGTAATCCTCGCCGAGCGTCTGCCCGCTGTCGGTGACGTACCGAGCGAACTCCCCGGCCGCCTGATCACCCAGGTTGTTCCGGTCGACTAAGAAGAGGACGCGTTTCACCCCGGCGTACCTGAAGAGCCGATAGGAGAGCGTGACGGCCGTGAACGTCTTGCCCGCGCCGGTGGCCATCTGCACCAGCGCACGCTGGTGGTTGCCGCGAAGGTGACGCTCCATCCGTTCGATGGCGTCGGCCTGTGCCGGTCGCAGCCCGTCGGCGTCGAGCGGCGGCATGGTGCGCAGCCGGGCACGGAACGTGGGGGCCTGCGGTGTTTCACCGGCCTCGGCCATCCAGCGCGCGATGGTCTCGGGCCGGTGGAAGGAGAACACCTCGCGCGATCGGGAATCGGGGTCGAGCGTGCAGGTGAAGTGCGTCTCGACCCCGGTGCTCTCGTAGCGGAACGGGAGCGGCTCGTCGCGCCGCCACACGGCCATACGGTGGCTCCCGGGCAACGCGGACGCATAGTCGTCTGACTGCCACTCCACCCCGGTCAGTGGCGTCCCCTCACGCTTGGCCTCGATGACTCCAACGATCTTCTGATCGACGTAGAGGACATAGTCGGCGCGCTTGCGGCCGATGGCGAACTCCCGTACGGCCACTCCTCGGCCCGCGCCGGGGTTGAGCTCCGGCATGTCCTGCACGATCCAGCCGGCCTCGCTGAGCATCCGGTCGATCGTGCGCCGTGTCTGGGCCTCGGTCAGCGGCGGAGCCTGACGCGCCCGGCGGCCGATGGCGTCCCGCCGGGCCGGGGAGACTTTGGCGGGCCCGGCCGTCTCCTGTTCGAACCGAGCGCGCAGGGCGTTGAGTTCCGCTGCGAGGGCCTGCACCTGTGCGGCTGCGCCATCACGGTCAGCCTGCGCTCGGTTGAGTTCCGCCTCGGCCGCCTGACGGGCCTCTGCTTCGGCCTGCTCCCGGGTACGAGACCCGTCCAGCACGAGCTTGGCCTCGGCTAGTTCTGATTTGAAGCGTTCCAGCTCCGTGGTGAGTTCGGCACTGGCGAGGAGCGCGGGCGGTGACAGGGGAACGAAGGCGACGAGTTCCCGCTCGCCCGTGATCGCGCGATGGAGCAGCAGGCCCAGTTGGAAGCAGCGTTCGAGGCAGCGCAGGGCCGTGGGAGCGCTGGCCGCGTGCGCGTGCACGGCTTCGTTCCCCGACCGGCGGATCTGATGGAACGCGTCGGCGACATTCGGCGTGATCACGTTCGCCGTGGTCAGGGCGTTGATGCGATGAACCAGGTTATGTCCGTCCACCGGAATTCCGGTGGACCGAATCATCACGGCCGTCAGCACTTCGATGAATTGGCGGCATTTGATGAGCGCGCCATTCGGGTCGGTGAAAACGATGGCCTCGGCACCCGCGCCATAGGCCACCAGAAGTGGCTCGTGCCGGAGTAGGAACCCGAAATTAGGGGAGCGGCCGGCGAGATCGCGTAAGCGTGGGTCCTCCGTCACCCCAGGTCCTTCCATGCCCGGCTTCGATCGTCGTTGCCCAGTCTGCATGATCAGGCAAGCCGTTTTTCTGGCATTCAGGACATCGGAGGCTAATCCCTGTCGACACAATCTGATCACAGTGCCCGGACCCCGCCGGTCGGGACAATCCGACCAGCGGGGTGGAGACGTCAGGCCCCTGGTACCGGGGGGTCCGGCGATTCCATGCCGCCCAGGCTGCCGAGTTCGATCAGGTGAACCCCGGCGGCGCGTGCCTGGGAAACCGTCAGTTCGGCGACAAGGTGGTCGTCGAGCTGGACCTGTACATATGGTTCGTCGTCCTCCGGTCGGAGGATCAGGTCGAGCCACAACTGTCGGGACAGGGGATCCGCGCTCAGCTCCACGCCGCGCAGCCATGCGTTGTGGATACGCTCGCCGCGCCGCTCGCCGATGTGCGCCTCCATGCACCAGGGCGGGCACCACCGAGTGCGCAGGAAGGCCCTGACGAGGCGCTTCACGGACCCACCGCCAGGTCGGCCAGGCTCTCCTGCTCGGCGATGGCGTGGCAGAGCTCGCGCAGGTCGTCGCCGTCCACGGTGCGGAAGGCGCCCGCGTCCTCCGCTCGGAGGGGGAACGGACGCTCGCGGGTCGCCCAGAAGCGGCCCGCGTCGCTCCGCATGATCCGCCACCCGGCGAACCTCGTCCCGGCGGTGTTGCCCCTATCGTGTGACATGGGTCAGGACCTCCTCCTGATCAAGGGACCCGTACGGCGCCGCGAACGCCTGCGGGTCCCGCGTTTTACCAGGTCGTGAACCCTGGACGATGTCATCATGGGGAACGGTCGGGGACGCCGGAAGCGCATCGGCGCTGGGAGCTCGGCCTCCAGCGCCCACCAGCAACCGAGAGGTGCCCGTGCCGCGTTCCTCCGAGCCGGTCAATCCGGCTGCTTCCCCCTGGCATCTGCTCGGCTCCGCCGTACGGCACTGGCGCGAGGAGGTGCGGCATCTCAGCCAGCGCGAGGTGGCCAAGGCGGCCTATCTGGACGACGGGGACCTGTCGAAGTGGGAACGCGGGCTTGCTCGCCCGCACGCGGACGTGGTGGCGAGGCTGGATACGGCTCTCGGTGCGGGTCAGCACCTTGTGGCGCTGCACGCCACTGTCGTGGAGCTGGAAAGGCTGCGTACGGTGGCGACGGGACCACGCGCGGAGGAGGAGATCGCGACGGAACGCCGACATCTTCTGCAACTCGCCATCGCCGGGACGCTCGGCGCCGGTTCCGAGCCCATTCGGCGGCTCCTCGGTGACGCGTTCGGCCAGGAGTTCCGGGCCGTCGAGGACTGGGAAATGGCCTGCGCGGACCACCTGTACGCGTTGCGGACTCGCCCCCCGTCCCAGGTGGCGTCGGACCTGCTCGTCGACCTGCTGACCGTGCGGCGGCAGTTGGAGACGGCGACTCCCGCTCAAGCCGTCGAGCTCCAGCGGATCACCGCCACGCTCGCGTCCGTGCAGGGCAACGCATTGACCCGCCTGGGCGAGCACGGCGCGGCGCTGCGCTGGTGGCGTACGGCCCGCCAGGCGGCCGACGCCTCCGGCGACCTCGGGCTGCGGCTGATGGTCCGGGGGGAGGAGGCGGGCCACGGGCTCTACGGGCAGCGCGACCCGGAGACCGTGCTGGGCCTCGTCGAGAGCGCCGAGCGGATCGCGGGCGGGCCGACCGCTGACCTGCTCACCACCCGGGCGAAGGCGTTGAGCCTGCTGGGCAGGCACGACGAGGCGCGCGACACCGTGAATGCCCTCATCGCGCTCGCGTGCGGCGGCGTCAAAGGAGAAGCGTTCGGCTTCTGGAAACCGGACCAGATCAACTTCGCGGAGAGCTGGGTGTACGCCAGCGCGGGTGACGAGGCGGCGGCTGACCGCGCCAGGCAGCAGGTGCTCGCCGCCACCCGCGACTATCAGTACGACGCGAACGTCCGTCTGCACGAGGCGCTCTGCATCGTCTCCAAGGGAGGAGCGGACACGGGCATGCGCCAAGCCGCCGCCGTGATCACCAGCCTTCCGGCCGCCTATCGCAGCCACCACATCGTGCAGACCGGGCGTCTGGTGCTGCGGGCCGTACCGGTGGACCAGCGCGGACGCAGGGCCGTCGGCGAGTTCCGCGAACTCCTCGGGGCAGGCGCTGGGACCGCTACGGCGTGATCCGCGGCGACGGGGGCCACGGCGTACGGAAGCCGCGGAAGGTCACGCGCCTGCGGACGGCGAAGCCGAGCCGCTCGTAGAGGGCGATCGCGGAGGTGTTGGCTTCGGCCGCGTGGAGGAACGGGCGCTCGTTCCGCGCGATGATGCGTGCGACCAAGGCGTTCACCAGCCGGGCGGCATACCCCCGCCCGCGCGCTTCGGGGGCGGTGCAGACGGCGCTGATCTCGGTCCATCCGGGTGGGCGGAGCCGTTCGCCCGCCATGGCGACCAGGGCGCCGTTCTCGCGGATTCCCAGGTAGGTGCCGAGTTCGTGAGTGCGGGGCCAGAACGGTCCCGGCCGGGTCCGCGCGGTGAGATCGAGCATCTCCGGCACGTCGCCGACCCCCAGTTCGACTATCTCCGAGCAGGGCTCGACGTCGGCGCGACCGGGGATCGCGGGAAAGACCAGCTGGAGGCCGTCGAGAGTGAAGAGCGGCTCCCAGTCGGCGGGCGGGGTCGCCGGGCAGCTGAACAGGTCGGCGAACCCGCCGCGACCGAGCAGGCGCGCGAGGTCGTCCCACTCCGCCGGGTCCGGCTCGGCGGACACCGTGGAGAAGCTCGCGACCTCCGGCAGGTAACCGGCAGCCCGGCCGAGCCGGCGGGCGAGGTGCGCGTGGTGGCCGCGGAGCGACTCGCCGACCGGGTCGTCGAGTGCGACGGTGTCGCGGTCGATCATCGCCCAGTGCCTTCCACTCAGTGCCTTCCGCTCAGTGCCTTCCATGCCGGGCCGCGACCTGCGTGCAGCCGCAGTCTAGTCAGGCGGGTTCCTGACCTGCCTTCCGGAGGAGGTCGTCGTGGACGCCGGAGGCCGGTGAGACGGCTGGATCGATGAACCACTCCCGCCCGAGCAGGAGGCCGAACACGGGCGCGGGAAGCCCGACCAAGATCCGGAAGACCGCCCCGGTCCGGCCGCGCCCGTACACCTGCGACCGGTGGGCGGCGAGGGCCGCCCGCTTCTGCCGGGCGAAGCGGCGCACGTCGATCCGGTGGGTGATCTCGGCCCGGGAGCTGTAACCGACGGTCTCGTGGCGGACCGGGAGCCGGAGGAACCGGAGCAGGCTGAACAGCCGCACCAGCGGCTCCCGCGGCATCGTCGCCTGCAGGACGCGCGCACCGGTCATCTCGGCGGCGAGGGCGCCGACGCGGTGCACCTTCACGTGGTCGTGGTGCCCGTAGCCGCCGTGCGCGTCGTAGCTGAGCAGCAGGTCCACGTGCTCGTCACGCAGCAGCCCGGCCAGCCGCGCGGCGGCCTCGTCCTCCGGAGCGCGGGCGAATCGCGGACGATCCGGCGGGTCGGGGAACAGGATCGGCCCGTGCCCGCTGTCGGCGTAGCCGAGGTGGACGACCCGGGCGACGCCCAGCACGCTCGCGGCGGCGCGTAGTTCGTCCAGCCGCATCCGCCCGTCCGGGCCGGTGGCCGCGCCCATGACCCCGTCGGAGGCGACCACGACGATCACCCGATGTCCCTCGGCCGCCAACCTCGCGAGCGTGCCGCCGGTGAGCAGCGCCTCGTCGTCCGGGTGCGCGTGGAAGGCCAGGACCGTCGCCACTTCGGCCACCCAAGCGGCCTTCGGCCCTTGAACCTCCCGTCGCGGGAGGTCGTAGCGTTTCCGGCGTGAGCGGGGCAGACGACGCCGGACGACGGTGGTCCATCGGAGAACTGGCGCGGGCCACCGGGACGACCGTGCGCGCGCTGTACCACTACGACGAGATAGGACTGCTCGTCGCGAGCGAGCGCACGGTCGCCGGCCATCGCCGGTACACCGAACGTGACCTGCGCCGGCTCTACCGCGTACGGGCACTGCGCGGGCTCGGGCTGTCGCTGGAGGAGGTCGCGGCCGTACTCGCGGGCGCGGCGGACGACCCGGAGTCGCTGCGTGACCTGCTCGCTGAGCAGTTGCGCAGGCTCGACCAGCACGCCGAACGGATCGGCGTGCTGCGGCAGCGGATCGGTGACCTGCTCCGGCAGACCGGCGACCCGTACGGCCCCGATCCGGATCGGTTGATGGCGACGTTGGAGGTCATGTCGGTGTTCGAGACGTATTTCACTGAAGAGCAGCGCGGCCGGCTCACGGAGCGGCGGGACGCGCTGGGCCCCGAGGGCGTCGAGGCCGCGAGGCGCGAGTGGGCCGGCCTCGTCGAGGAGGGCCTGCGGCACCTGGCCGGCGGCATCCCCGCGGACGACCCGCGGGCCCGGGACCTCGTACGCCGCTGGGACGCGCTGGCGGGCCGGTTCCACCCGGAAGGGCCCGCGGGCGCGGAGACCGCGGCGGCGGCCCGCAGGATGTGGCGGGACAACAGCGCGGAGATCGGAGCGAACCTGCCCTGGCCGGCCGAGCGGATGTCCGGCCTGGTCGCCTACCTGGAGCAGGCCCGCCGGGCGGGCTGAACCCGTCCCCAGGCCCGGTCCGGCCGCGCCGGATGCCGGAGGCGGTCGTCGGGGCGGGGTGCGGGCGGGGTGAACCTTTCACGGGGTCCGCCGCGTCTTCCGAGCCCCGGATTCAGCGGGGAAGCGGGAGCGTTGACCCGCCGGAAGGACCGGCCTACCGTGCGGGTCGCACGCCCCCGTCCCTGTCGTCCGCCGGAGGTCCCGTGTTCCGCACCGCCGCAGCGCGCCTCGTCCCCCTGGCCGCCGCCGCCCTCGTGGCGGCCACCGCGCTCCCCGCCTCGGCCGAGGTCGCCGACCCCGCTCCCGTCGCTCCCCACCAGTACTTCTACGGCTACGTCAACGGTCAGACCGGTCACGCGACCATCAAGATGGCGTGCTTCGGGCCGGTACACCCAGGACAGACCGGCCATCCGCTCGCCGGGCAGAGCGTGGAGGTGCGGCCCCTCGCGATCTCGTCGTCGGCGGCGAGCGCCGGCTACACCGGCGGTGGCGGCACCACGATCGTGGTGGACCTGGGCGACCCGTCGACCGTCTCGAGGGCGCTCGCGCTGAGCTACTACGGGGTCAAGGCCGAGATCCCGGTCACCGCGACGCTGCCGTGCTACGGGTCGGGGAAGGTGACGTTCACGCCCATGCCCACCAGCTGGACCGCCCGTACGGCGACCGTCCTGGTCGACTACGTCGGCCAGCCCTGACCCGCATCCCGCCGCCGTGCCGTGACCGCCGGACCCCCGAGGACGGGAGCCCGGCGGTCATGGGGTGGCGCGTCCGGCGGTCGCTGATCAAGGCTTGAAGGTGGCGGCGATGGTCTCGAAGGTCTTCTTCTTCTTTTTCCAGTCCTTGTCCTGGGTCTTGTAGAGCAGCGCGTAGCCGTTGTTCTTGTCGGTGACGAATCCGCGGTCGATCACGCGTGACCTGAACCGGCTGTCGCCGAAGGTGAACTCCCAGTCGGCCGCGGTCTTCCAGAAGTCCTTGACCTCCCGGATCTCGACGAGCTTGTAGCCGGGGAAGTTCCCGCTCATCCCCGGCACGTCGCGCCGCCAGGTCTTCAGGGCGTCCGACTCGGGACTGGAGGTGTGGTGGACCTCCAGATAGGTGTGCGAGTCACCGCGGAAGCGAACCTCGCCGTTGCCGCTGCCGTCGACGTGCCATCCCTTCGGCAGCGCGAGCGAGAAGCCGCTCGAGTGCTTGTACTTGTGCCAGCCGTCGGGGACGTCCCCCGGCCCGGGGGCTTCGGAGCTCTTGGAGGGCTTGGGGGACGGCGAGGCCGTCGCCTCCTCCGAGGGGGTCGCGGACGGCTCGGCGGAGGACGGCGCGGCCGAGGACGACGCCGCGGCAGTGGCCTCCTGGGTGTTCTTCCCCGTCTCGGCCGGGCCTGCGGCAGACCCGGAGGAGGGTTTCTCCTCCGAGCCGCTCCTGCCCGCCTGTACGCCGAGGTAGCCGGCGACACCCACGATGACCACCAGCCCGACGAGCATCAGCGCGGCCTTCAGCAGGCCCCCGGGCGCGCGCGACGTGCCGGGCGTCGTGGTGGTGTCGTGCTGCCAGACGGCCCCCTCCTGGGAGAACGCCGCAGGCGCCCCCTGAGCTCCGCCGATGCCTGTGCCGACGCCGGCCACTCCGGCGCCCGTACCCCGGGCGGCCGCTGCGGTGTCCGCTGTGGTGCCCGCCCTGGCGTCCGTACGGCGATGCTCGCTCGCGCCGTTTCGCGCGGTGGCCGCGGCCGCTCCGGACGCGGCGGCCGGACGTGACGACGTCCTCTTCGAGGGGTCCTTCGTGGTCTCCTCGGTGGGCTGTCCGGTGGGCTTCCCGGCGGAGCTCCCGCCGACGGCGGGGGAGATCCTGGTGCTGCCGTCGCGCGCGCCCGCCTCCTGCGGCCGTCCCCGGCCAGCGGCGGGCTCGCCGTTCTTCCCGGCCTCGTCCCGCCGGCCGGCCGAGGGCTTCGTACGCGCGGGCGGGGCGGCCTGCACGCCGGTCTCCGGCATCTCGTTCGGCCGCCCGGCCGCGTCCGAGGCCGTTTCCCCTGTACGGCCCTCGCCCCGGCCGGCCTCAGCCGAGCCAGGTTCAGCCGAGACGGCCTCGGCCGAGCCGGGAGAGTCGTCGTCCTGGACGACAGGGATGGGCGAGGTGGTCTCACCCGGGCTCGCGGTGTCGCCGGCCACTCCACGACCCGCCGACTGACCCGCCACCTGCCCCGCGCCGTCGCCGTTCCGGCCGGGCTTGGCGTCCGGCCCGTCGCCGTTCCGGCTGGACGCCGGGGAAGGGTCGTCGCGCCGCGCGGCCGGAGGGTACGGCGTCACACCCCGGGAAGCCTTGCCCGGCTCGGACCTCGATGCGGACGTCTGGGGCCGCGAAGCCTCCGGGGCCTGTGCTTCTAGAGACTGTGCCTCTGGAGACTGTGTTTCTGGAGACTGGGGCTCCCGGGTCCGGGACTTCGGGCTCGGGGACGCCTCCGGCTTCGGCGACCGCGGTGAAGCAGGCGCGGAGGAACCCGGCACGGCCGGGGAGGCGGCGGGAGAACCGGCCCCGGCAGGCGTGGCGGCCTCCGCGGGAGCGGAGGAAGAACCGGGCGCGGACGGGCCGTCGGACCGGGCGGGCGGCGGAACGAGGTCCCGCGCCGCCCGCTTGAGCTGCCGGACGAGCTCGTCGTATCCCGGCCGGTCGGCGGGCTCCTTGGCGAGCATGCGCATCAGCACCGGGCCGAGCGCGCCCGCCCGGCGGGCCGGGGCGGGGTCCTCGTTCAGCACGGCGTGCATGGTGGCCATCGCCATACCCCGGTCGTGCGGGGGCCTGCCCTCCGCCGCGGTGTAGAGCGTGGCGCCGAGCGACCACAGGTCCGACTCGCGCTGCGCGGCCTCGCCGCGGAGCCGTTCGGGGGCGATGAAGGCGGGAGTGCCGACGAGGCCGGTGCGGGTCATCGTGTTGTCGGCTTCGAGCCGGGCGATGCCGAAGTCGGTCAGGACCACCCGGCCGTCATCCGTGAGGAGCACGTTCTCCGGCTTCACGTCACGGTGCAGAACGCCCTGGCGGTGGGCGGCGCGAAGCGCGTCGAGGATCTGCAGCCCGATCTCGACGGTGCGCTCGGGGGACAGCGGGCCGTCCTCCCTGATCACCTGTCCCAGCGAGCGGGACTGCACGAGCTGCATGATGATCCAGGGCCGGTCGTCCTCCTCGATCACGTCGTGGACGACCACCACGTTGGGATGGGTCAGACGCCCCGCGGCGCGGGCCTCGCGCATGGTGCGGCGGTTGAGGTCGCTGAGCTCGTCGCCCATGGCGCTGTCGTAGCGGACCTCCTTGACCGCGACAGGGCGGTCAAGCAACTGGTCGTGGGCCCGCCAGACCACTCCCATGCCACCCCGGCCGATCGGCTCCATCAACTGGTACCGGCCTCCGACGAGCCGGCTTTCCGCACGCGCCACTCGAACCCCTTCCTGGACCCATGAATCGTCCCACGGATGGCAAAGGGATCAACCGCCCCCACCGCTCGCCATCCCGAGATCCGAGACAAATCGGTTCGAGTCGTGGCCCGTCGCTGCTAAGGTCCTAGATATGGGTAGGTACAGCTCGTTTACCAGGCCGGTTCCGGGAGGGCCGGTCGCGATCGTGAGCTAGCGACCATCCGGAGCCGGCTTGAGGCAGGGACGCCAGCGTCTCTGCCTTTTTCGTTGTCAGAACCGCTGGCCAGAGCTTTCTGGCCGGAATTTCCCGGCCTGCGAGGAGCCCGCATGTCGAAGACAGCCCAGCTCGACCGAGACGCCGTACGAATCGGCGACCTGATGATCGGTCATGGGCTCCCCGTGGTGGTGATCGGCGGGGAGAACGCCCGGTGGCTGCGTCTGCCCGCCGCCGGCGACTCACCAGAGGCCCGCTACGACCGATCCGCCCAGTCCGACCGATCCGACCGATCCGACCGAGCGGCCGGGGCTGCCGGGAAGACAGACGGGGAGACGACGGGGGAGATGGCCGAGAAGGCGGCCGGGGAGGCGAGGGCGCGCTGGGCCGGGCCGTTGCTGGTGGAGCTGTCCTCGGCCGCCGACCTGCCCGCCGTGGCCAGGCATGCCGACGCGGTGGTGATCGGGCCGGCCTGGGCCCGCGAACCCGGTCTCGTCCGCGCCGCGGCCCGGCTCGGGCTGCCCGTGATCCTCCAGCGGGGGGTAGATCAGCGAGGACGGGCGGTGACGCTGGAGGAGTGGCTGGCCGCCGCCGACGACTGCGCGGCCGAGGGCAACGAGGCGATCGTGCTCTGCGAGAACGGTGGCCGTACGGAACCGGCCGGCGCCGCGTCCCACCTGCCGCCGTCCCACCTTTCCCCGTCCGATCTCGCGCCCGCCCCCGACTCCGGCCCTGCCTCTGATTCCGCCTCCGATTCCAACTCCGATTGCAACTCGGGCGCCGTCCTCGCACTCGGCCGCGCTCCCGACGCGACCGCCCACGCGGCTTTCGATTCAGCCTTCCGCTCAGCGCCCGACCTCGCGCTCATGCGCGCCGCGCGGGAGCGGACTGGTCGCCCGGTGCTCGCCGCGCTGGGCCGCGACGGCGGCCTCGCGGGCGCGGCCGTCGCGGCGGGGGCCGACGGCCTGCTGCTCGACCCCGCCGCACCACCCGAAGCGCGCGCGGCGGCCGACGAGGCGGCGACCGTCCTCGCGGCCCTCGTCCGCCCGCAGTCCCCGCGGACCCTGACCGAGGCCCGGGGGGAGATCGACCGGGTGGACGCGGCTCTCGCCGTCCTCCTCGAACGACGGGCCCTGCTGGCCGCGCGGATCCAGCGGCTCAAGCCCGTCGGCGGCTTCCAGGGACGGGACATGGAGCGCGAGCGCCGCCTGGTCGCGGGCATGGCCCGGCGCGCTCCCCGCCTGGGCGTACGGCGGCTCGCGCCGATTATGAACGCGGTGATCGAGGCGGGCCTGCACGCGGCGGAGGAGGAGAGAGCCCGCGACCGGGACACAGACGGCATGTGATCGCCAGGGCCCCACTGCTCGCATAAGGCTCTGCTCACGTGAGGCTCTGCCTCGTTCAGCGCCGCCTCATCCGAGGGCCGGCCCAGGGAACCGGGCAGGGGCTCAGTCGGGGGGCCCGATGTCAGCCGACGAAGCGCACCTCCTGGAAACGTCCGTCGTCGCCGCGCAGCACGGCGTGGGGGAGGTCGTCCAGCCAGTCGCGCGCCAGGAGATCGCTCTCGCCCTCCATGCAGGCTTGGTCGTCCGGCGGTGGATGTGCGAGGTCGGAGAGCACACGCCGCGCGGCCTGGAGCTCGTGCTTGGCGCCGAGCTTCTCGAAAAGGGCCAGCGCCTCGGCCATGCAGCGCCTGCCCTCCTCGCCTCCGGCGGCACGGCCGAGCGCCGACAGCGCCCTGGCCCGCGTTTCGGTGTCGCCGAGTTCGTCGGCGAGCGCGACCGCCCGCCGGCCCCACTCGACGGCCGACGGCCCGTGGCAGACGGCGCACCTGTTCGCGTACGCCGTGCTGAGGTTCAGGAAGATGACGGCCTGCGCGGGCCGGTCGTCGAGGTCACGGGCGGTGGCCAGGGCGGCGCACAACTGCCACAGGATGTACGACGACGTGCTCTTCGGGCGCCACGCGAAATAAGTGAGCGCGAGGTTGATCCGCGCTTCCATGAGAGCGGCGGGATGGCCCAGCCCGTGCGTGTCGAGCTGCTGGAGCAGCCCGACGGCCTCGGTCAGCACCTTCGCCGCCTCCGCGTGACGCCGCCTCGCGCGCAACGTGTCGCCCAGTGCGACGGCCGCGTGCGCCCTGCCGCGCAGATCACCCGCAAGGGTGCATATGCGCAGGTCGCGGCGGTGGCAGTCCTCCGCCTTCGCCAGGAACCCCATCCGCATGTACGTCAGCCCGAGGTTGTGCATGATTCGGCCTCGGGTCCGCTCGTCGGTGGCCAGGGCGAGGGCCGTTCTCAGGTGGGTGACCGAGTCCTCGTAGCACCCCGTGAGGCGATAAGCGTTGCCCAGGTTCGCCTCGACCGCGAGCACGGCGCGCGGCCCCAGCCGTCTGGCCACGTCCAGGGCGACCGGTGCCATGGCGAGCCACTCGTCGGTGAGCCGGCGGAACTCGAAGTAGGCGGGAAGGCTCACCGCGAGGGCGTGTGACCGTTCCCAGTCGCCACGTCCGGCGGCGGCGGTGACCGCCGCGGCGAGAACCCGCGCCTCGGCGTCCAGCCACACCACCGCCTCCTCCCGCGAGGCGAACGACGACTCTCGCCGGGCACGCTCCTCCGGCTGGGTCAGCCACGCCACGGCGGCGGAGATTCGGGCGCAGAAATGACCGAGGAGCCGGTCGAACGCCTCGTCCTGCCGGTCGGGCCCGGACCGGTCGCGTGCCCGCTCCCCGGCGTACAGGCGGACGAGGTCGTGCATGCGCCACCGGCCGTACGCGTCGCCGCGCTCGACGAGATGCGCGCGGTGCAGGGACTCCAGCAGGCGGCGGGCCGGTCTCTCGTCGAGGCCGGCGGTGACGGCGGCCGCCTCCGTGGACAGGTCGGGGCCGGGGCAGGCGGTCATCAGCCGGAATACGCGGGCCTCCTCCGCGCCGAGCCGGCGGTAGGACAGCTCGAAGGCGGCGCGCACCGCGCGGTCCTCGTACGCCAGCTCGTCGAGCCGGGTGGCCTCCTCCTCCAGGTCCTCCGCCATCGCGCGCAGAGGACGGGCCGGATCGGCGGCGAGCAACGCGGCGACGATGCACAGAGCCAGCGGAAGCCCGGCGCACAGACGGGCGATGTCCGCCGCCTCGGCGGGCTCGCGGGCGACCCGGGTGTCGGCGTCACCCCGGGCCAGGCGGAGCCGCCGGGCCAGGAGGTCCACGGCCGCACGGGGCGCGAGCATGCCGAGGTCGAAGACGCGCGCGCCCACGTCCAGCGTGTGCCGGGAGGTGACCAGCACCTTCCCGCTGCCGGGCAGCAGCGGCCGCACCTGCTCGGCCGAGGAGGCGTTGTCGAGGACCAGCAGGACCGGGCGGCCCTCCCCGGCGTAAGCGTCCAGCACCGTCGCGAACAGCCGGGCACGGTCCTGGGTGTCCGGGGGGATGCGTTCGGGGTCCAGGCCCAGCGCCCGCAGCAGCCCGCCGAGCACCCGCCCCGGCTGCGCCCCGCGCTGGTCGCCGTGCTCGGCATCGGGGTGGCTGTGGGAGGCGTGGTCGTGGGGGTCGCTGTAGCCCTGGGGGTCGCTGTATCCGTGGAGGTCGGTGAACAGCACGCCGCCGGGAAACCAGCCGCGCTCTCTCGCGATGTGCGCGGCCTGCAGGGCGAGCTCGGTCTTGCCCGCGCCGCCGAGGCCCGTGACGAGGGCGATGCGAGGGCGGAGCGGCCCGTCGCCCGTACCGGTACCGGCGTCCTCGGAAGCGGCGTCCTCGGAAGCGGCGTCCTGGGAAGCGGTGCGCTCAGGTGGGCCGAGCACATCGAGCAGTGCGGCAAGCTCGGTGTCCCTGCCTGTGAACCCCTCAGTCGGCGGGGGCGCACCGGACAGCGCCGGGGTCACCTCCGGCGGAAGCTGAACCGTGATGTTGTCGCCCTGGGTCACCGCGTTGAGGAAAAGCCCGCCGCTGATCGTGTAGCGGTCGGCCGCCACGCGTTCAGTCCTGCCCCGCGCGCTCGCCGGGGGCGGCGGAGCCGGGACCGGAGACGGCCGGTCCCGTGATGGTGTGCCCCTGGATGACCGGTCCGTGAAACGTGCCGCCGCTGATCTCGTAGTGCGCTCCGCCGCTCATCGCGCCTGTTTCGACGCTGCTCTCAGTACCAGTACCAGTACCAGTGCCAGCACCAGTCCCGGTTCCGGCGGCAGCTCTTTTCGGGGCGTCGTTCCCCGGAGCGCCCGTGCCGCTCGCCGGGGCACGCGCATGCTCCCGGCGGGTCAGCACCTGCCCCCAGACTCCGGCGGCCAGGCTGACGAGGCCGACAAAGAGCCCGATCACGCTCGCGAGTTTGTCAGCGTTGTCCAGGCCGACCGAGGAGAGGTACACGACGAGCGCCGCGCCGGCACCGAGTGCGGTGATCCCGCCGACCCATGTGAGGATACGTCCGCGCATATCCCCACTATTGTCGGGCCGGGGCTTTCGGGTGGACGGTTCGCTGACTTTCCGCCGCCTGCCGCAGTGGCCGCCACAGGGGTGCGGCCAAGCGCTTCAGTGACCGCTTCGCGGGGTGCTTCGGGGAGACGCGGCGTGGAGGCGGGCGCGGCTCGTCCTGCCGGTGGCCGCCGGCGCGCCGACCGAACCCGTACGGCGGGGCGGGCGGCGAGCGGAGCCACGGACTGGCGAGTGGGCGGTGGAAGCTACCGCCGGGTTGTGGCCGAACATGCGGGCGAAGGTGCGGGCCACGTCAGGGCTGAACATCCGGGCGAAGGTCTGGGAGAAATCGTGGCCGGCCGCCGGGAAGCGCATCGGGGAAACGGCGGCGGCCGCCTGGTTGCCTCCCGCGGCCAAAGGAACCCGGCCGCTTCCGGCGGAGAAGGGGAGCCTTCCGGCGGCCAGGGGGTGGCTGCCGTTTCCGGGTGCGGGGGTGGCCCGGCTCCCCGGGGTCCCCGCGCCTCCGGACGCCGGCCCGCCCGCCTGGGACGCGGCGTCGTCGTGCCGCCGGTGTTCGGCCTCCCGCTTCTTCTTCTCTTTCTCCTGCTTCTTGCGTTGCTTCTCCAGCGCCTCCTTCAGGCCCGGCGTGAAGCCGCCGCCGAACCTGGACATGTCCGGCGGGGTGAAGCCGTGCGCCGGAATGCCCCGCAGGGCGGCGCGCATGGAGTCCACCCAGATCGGGCCGGGCAGCGAGGCGCCCTGCACGGAGCCGTAGTACCGGCCGCCGATGGTGACGCCGGTGAGCGGATAGCGGTAGGAGCCGCGGATGTCGCCGACGCTGACGGCGGCGGCCAGGCTGGGCGTGTACCCCGCGAACCAGGCCGAGGTGTAGCCGTTGTTCGTGCCCGTCTTGCCCGCGGCGGGACGGCCGATGGACTGCCCGCGCATCGTGCCCTTGGTGAACACCCCCGTGAGCACGTGGCTGACCGCGTCGGCGACGGCCGGCTCCAGCGCGGTCACGCAGGCGGACGGCACCTCGGTCCGGGTGCCGTCGTGCTCCACCACCGCCGCGATGGCCATCGGCCTGCAGTAACGGCCGCGCGCGGCCAGCGCCGCGTACGCCGCCGCCACGGTCGTGGGATCCATCTCGTTGGCGCCCAGCGTGAACGTCGGCACCTCGCGGAGCGGCGAGCCGTCCGCGCGCCGGATGCCGAGCGACCGGGCCGTCGCGACCACGTCGCACAGCCCCACCTCGCGCTCCAGTCGCATGTAGAAGATGTTGACCGACTGCCAGGTGCCCATCTCCAGGCTGTACGGCCCGCCGCCGCCCTCACCGCCCGCGTTGTGGATGACCGTGTGGGGGTCGTTCACCGCCCGGCCCGAGCAGTCGCGGTAGCCGTACGACGGGACGTACGAACCGGGGATCGTGAAGCCGTCGCCGAACCGCATCCCCTGTTTCAGCGCGGTGGCCAGCGTGAACACCTTGAACGTCGAGCCCGCCTGGAGGCCGAGGCCGCCGCCGTGCGCGACGTCGGCCGCGAGGTTGTAGGTGGTGTTGCGCCCGAGGGCGCGGTCGTGCGGGTTGCGCCCGTACCGCTTGCTCACCGCCATCGCGCGGATGCGCCCGGTGCCCGGCTCGATCATCGTCTCGGACGCCACCTGGTTGTCGCGCGGGCTGACCCGCGCGGCGAGGGCCCGGTCCGCGGCCCGCTGCGCGGCGGGGTCGATGGTCGTCCAGATCGTGAGGCCGCCCCGCTGGAGGCGTCGCTCCCGGTCTGCCCTGGTGTAGCCGAACGCGGGGTTCGTCAGCACCTCCCGCTCGACGTACACGCAGAAGAAGGGGTACGTGCTGCCCGCGCAGCCGCCGGGCTCGGGACGCAGGTGGAGCGCCAGCGGCGCGGCCGCCGCGTCACTGGCCTGGTCCCGGCCGATCAGCCCGAGCTCGGCCATCCGGCTCAGGACGAGGTCGCGCCGGGCGCGCAGCCGCCCTCTGTGGTCGTCGCCCAGGGACGGGTCGGTGTCGTACGGCGTGCGCACCGCGCCGGCCAGCGTGGCCGCCTGCGTCAGCGTGAGGTCGGCGGCGTCGACCCCGAAGAACCGCCGGGCCGCCGCCTGGACGCCGAAGGCGCCCGCGCCGAAGTAGGCGATGTTGAGGTAGCGCTCCAGGATCTGGTCCTTGGTGTACTTGCGCTCCAGCGCCAGCGCGTACCGCAGCTCGTCCAGTTTGCGGCGGAAGGTGCGTACGAGGGCCTGCGCGCGCTCCTGCTCCGTCTCGGCCTGGGTCAGCATGATGTTCTTGACGAGCTGCTGGCTGATGGACGAGCCGCCCTGCCGGATGCCGCCCGCCTGGGTGTTGGTGACGAGCGCCCGCAGCGTGCCCTTGAGGTCGAGGCCGCCGTGCTCGTAGAACCGGGAGTCCTCGATGGCGACGATGGCCTGCCGCATGACCGGGGCGACCGCGCTCAGCGGCACCGACTGCCGGTTCTGGTAGTAGAACTGGGCGATCTGCCGGCCGTCGCGGTCGAGCAGCCGCGTCATCTCGGGCAGCGGCTCCTCCCGCAGCGGCGCGGGCAGCTCGGTGAACGCGGACGCGGCACGCTTGGCCGCCAGGCCGGCCCCGCCCACGAAGGGCATGACCAGCCCGGCGACCAGTCCGCCTCCGGCCGCGCCGCACAGGCTCAGCGAGAGGAGGGCGCGCCCGAGACTGACACGCCCGAGACCAGCGTGGCCGAGGAGACGAGAGGTCACGGGATATCAGTGCGACCTCCGGCGTTCTCCCAAACCCGGGAGGCGGAAAGCTTTACGTCAGCCTGTTGATCTTCAACCCCAGAGAGGTGAACTGTTCGAACGGCCTGTGGTATCCGCGTTCGATGTGGTTGACGCCGCGCAGGGTCGAGGTGCCCTCGGCGACGGCGGCGGCCAGCACCGCGGAGAACCCGGCGCGGATGTCGGGCAGCGTGACGTCGGCCCCGCGCAGGTTGGAGATGCCCCGCACGACCGCCGAGTGCTTGGCGTTGGTGTCGTGGTAGCGGCAGGCCGGTCCGCCGAGGCACTGGGCGAACACCTCGATCTCGCAGCCCATCTTCTGCAGCGCGGGCACGTACACCAGGCGGTTCTCGAAGACCGTCTCGTGCAGCACCGACATGCCCTCGGCGCGGGTGAACAGCACCATGAGCGGCGTCTGCCAGTCCGTCATGAAACCGGGATGGGTGTCGGTCTGCACCGCCGCCGCGCGCAGGCCGTCCGGGGCCGAGGCGCACAGCCAGTCGTCGGTTATCTCGAACCGCGCGCCCATCCTGGCGAGCGTCGTGATGGCCGTGACCAGCCGGTCCTGGTGGCAGCCGTGCACTCGCACCTCGCCGCCCGTCACCAGCCCCGCCACGAGGTACGAGAACGCCTCGATGCGGTCGCCGGCCAGCCAGGTGGAGGCGCCGTGCAGGCGCTCGACGCCCTCGATGACGATGCGCCGGTCGGGGCTGAGCTCGATCATGGCGCCCATGCGCTGGAGGAACAGCGCGAGCTCGACCACCTCGGGCTCCATGGCGGCGCCCTTGATGACGGTCTTGCCCTCGGCGAGGACGGCGGTCATCAGGATCGTCTCGGTCGCGCCCACACTGGGGTAGGGAAGCGAGATGCGGCTGCCGCGCAATCGGGCCGCCTTGGCCGTGATGCCGTTGTCGCCGACCTCGATCTCGGCGCCCATCGACCGCAGCGCCTCGACGTGGAAGTTCACCGGCCGCCTGCCGATCGGGTCGCCGCCGACGAGCGGCACGAACGCCTCGCCCGCCAGGTGCAGCAGCGGGCCGAGCATCAGGATCGGGATGCGGTTGAGGCCGGTGTACTCCTCCGGGACCCGCGGCCGGATGTCGCTGCCCCGCTCGATGGTGATCTCACCGGGGGTGATGTCCACGTGGATGCCGAGGGCTTCGAGCATGGCGGCGGTCAGCCCCACCTCGCCGACCTCGGGCGCGTTCTGCAGGGTGCTCGGACCGGTTCCGAGCATCGCCGCCACCATGTGCTTGGAGACCGCGTTCTTCGATCCCCTGACCTCCACGTCGCCCCGCAACGGGCCCGACGGGTCGATCTGCCAAACCTCTTCGCTCACTCGGCCTCCCTTGGCCCCACCCATGCCGTGCGTCCCCCGCACTCGGTCCTGCAAGAGTACGGGACCGAATTCGATCGCTATGTGAGTACTATCGGGACGGTGCGGCATGTGAGGGGCAATCTGGCGACCGTCGTCGTGACCGTCCTGGTGCTGGCCCTCCTCGGCGTCGTCGCCGGGTACGTGTGGTCGGTGCTCGCCCCCGCCACCCGCTACGTGATCTTCGAGGGGACGCGCCAGCCCGTCGACCCGGAGACGCAGTCGCTCATCGAGGCCGATGGCTGGTTCGCCGTGGTCACCGGCGCGTTCGGCCTGGCCTCCGGCATCGTGGGTTACGTGCTGTCGCGCCGCCACCCGCCGGTCGAGATGCTCGTGGGGCTCGCCGCCGGCGGCCTGCTCGCCGGGTATGTCGCCCTGATGGCCGGCACCTCCGCGAAGGGGACCGTCCAGGCGGCGGGACCCGGCGGCTTCACCACCACGACGTCCCTGGGAGTGACGGCGTACGGCGTGCTGTTCGCCTGGCCCCTGCTGTCCACCGCGGTCTTCTGGGTCGTCGAGTTCGCCGTGAGCTACCGTCAGCGCGAAGGCTGACGCCACCGGCGGTGTGCGGCCTCACGCCCGCGGGCCGGCTCTTTCCCGGCAGTATCGTGATCAGTGTCATGCTGAGACTGGAGTTCACCGACGCCGACCTGCGCCAGATCACCGTCGCCGCCACTCCGGACGCGGTGCTGGAAACAGCCCTCAGCGTGCGGCGGCTGCGTACCGGGCCGGGCGGGGGGAGCCGGTCGAGCCCCGGCCTGCGGCGGCTGCGCCACGTGGTGAAGGGCGGCCTGGCGGCGCGGGCGGGCGTGCTCCTGGAGGTGGTCCCGCCCGACGGCTTCCTCCCGGACTTCCTGCTGCAGCCGGAGGCGCGTGACTTCGCCACCGGAGTCGAGCTGGTCGGCCAGGTGCCCGCGACGCTGCTCGCCGCCGACCTGAGCGAACTGCTCCCGTCTCCGAGGCCGAGCCGCTGGCTGCGGGAGCTGGCCTCCGGGGACGCCGCGGCGCGGCGGACGCTCACCGCCGACCTGCACGCCTACTTCGGCTCGTCACTGGCCCCCATCTGGCCGCTGGTCCAGGCCGGTGTCGCCGCCGACCGTTCCCTGCGGGCCGAGACCCTGCTCCGCGGCGGTATCGACGCGCTGCTCGCCACGATCAACCCATGGTGGCGCTGGCGGCCCCCCGTGCTGGAGATTCCCTCACCGCTCGCTTACCACGTCCCGCTGTGCGGCCGCGGGCTGCTGCTGGTCCCCTCGTACTTCGCGCCGACGTCCCTGCTGGCCTGGCGGCCCGACCAGCCCACCGTGCTGGTCTACCCGCTGTGCCACAACGACCGGACCGGCTTCGCCGACGCCCTCGGCCCGCTGCTCGGGCGCACCCGGGCCGCGGTCCTGGCCGCGCTGCGCGATCCGGCGACGACGACCTCCCTGGCCGAGCGGGTGGGGGTGTCCCTCGCCTCCGCCAGCCAGCACGCCACGGTCCTGCGCAACGCCGGGCTGGTCGCCACGACCCGGGCCGGCGGAGCCGTCCTGCACGCGCTGACCCCGCTGGGAGAGGCCCTCCTGCGGGGCGACGCCGCCGCCGGATAGCACCTGCCGGTCAGCCGTTCAGCCGTTCAGCCGGTCGGCTCGGGCAGGCGGGGAGCGGTCCGCCAGAAGCCGGTCGCCTGCTCGAAGGCGTGCCCGAGGCGCAGGACGTCCATGTCGGCCCACGGCCGGCCGACGATCTGCAGGCCGACCGGGAGCCCGTCGGACGTGAAACCGCAGGGCACCGACATCGCGGGCGCGTGCAGCACGCTGATCCAGTAGCAGGAGCGCATCCAGGCCAGGTAGTCGGGCATCTCCACCCCGGCCACCTCCGTGACGTACGGCTGCTCGACCGGGAACGGCGGCACCTGGCTGACGGGCGCCACGAGGAAGTCGTACCGGCCGAAGAAGCGCCGCATGCGGTGCCAGAGCCGGGTGCGCAGGCGCTCGGCCCGCCCGAGTTCGGCCCCGGTGACCTTCCGTCCCTGCTCCACGTTCCACGCCACGTTGGGGCCCACCTCGGGGAAGTCGCCGAAGGCGAGTGCGTAGTGCCACGACCGGTAGACGCGGAACGCCTCCTCCGCGTCGGACAGGTCCAGGTCGACCTGCTCGACCTTCACGCCCAGGCCGGTCAGCTCCTCCACCGCCCGCGCCGTCGCCGCCGCGGTACGCGGGTCGACCGGCAAGCCCCCGAGATCGGGGCTGAAAGCCACCCGGACGGATGTGAGGTCCATGTCCAGCGGTTCCGCGAACGCCGACCCGTCCTCACGAATCGAAAGCGGCGAGACCGGGTCGAACCCGGCGATGGCCGACATGAACAGTGCCAGATCACCGGCCGTACGGGCCATCGCTCCCGCCACGCTCAACGTGAACCAGGCCGCCGTCGGCGACTTCGACGGCACCCGGCCGGGAGTCGGCCGCAGGCCCGCCACGTTGCAGAAGGACGCGGGGTTGCGCAGTGAACCGCCCATGTCCGAACCGTCGGCGAGCGGCACCATCCGGCAGGCCAGCGCCGCTGCGGCCCCGCCGCTGCTGCCGCCCGCGCTCTTCGACAGGTCGTAGGGGTTGCGCGTCGCGCCGAAGACCTCGTTGACCGTGTGGGACCCGGTGCCGAACTCGGGGGTGTTCGTCTTGCCGAGCATGATCCCGCCCGCCTCGCGGATGCGGCGCACCAGGGGATCGTCCTCGACGGGCACATGGTCGGCGAACGCCCGCGAGCCGTACGTCGTCCGCACGCCGGCGGTGTCGGCGAGGTCCTTGTGCGCGACCGGGATGCCGTGCAGCGGCCCGTGCACCATGCCACGTGCGAGGTCCTCGTCGGCCCGCGCGGCCTGGTCGAGCGCCCGCTCCGCGATAAGTGTCACGATGGCGTTGACCTGCGGATTCGTCTCTTCGATTCGCCGCAGGCACGCCTGCGTCAGCTCGACGGCGCTCACCTCCCGCGCCCGCAGCAGCGCGGCCATCTCCGTCGCCGTCAGGTCCGCCGCCCCGCTGTCGTGGCCGGCCTGTTCGCCGTGTTCGCTCACACTTCCCCCGATCCCTCCGGCTATCGCCAGTGTCGAGGCGGGTGAGCCGTACCGGCGATGGCAACAGTCGACAGGTTCACAGCTTGGCGATGGGGGCGGTCACCGCCTGCGCGAGCCGGACGAGGTTCTCCGGTGCCGTCTCGATCTGCAGGCCACGCCGCCCGGCGGAGAAGTAGACGGTCTCGAAGCCGAGCGCCGACTCGTCCACCACGGTCGGCAGTCGCTTGCGCTGGCCGAGCGGGCTGATGCCCCCGACGACGTAGCCGGTGGTCCGCTCGACCTTGGCCGCGTCGGCCATCGCCGCCCGCTTGCCCTTCAGCGCCGCCGCGAACGCCTTGAGGTCGAGCTTGCCCGCCACCGGCACGACCGCGACCGCCAGGCCCGCCTCGGTCTCCGCCACCAGCGTCTTGAAGATCCGCTCGTACGGCACTCCGAGCGCGTCGGCCGCCTCCTCACCGTACGCCTGCGCGTTCGGGTCGTGGTCGTAGGGGTGGAGGGTGAACTCCGCCTTCGCCTGCGTGAGGGCGACCGTCGCCGGAGTGCTCTGGCCGCCCTTGCTCTTGGTCTTGCTCACGACCGCAAGCCTAACGGCGGCACCCCCGACGTTCCCGTCCCAGTGCCCCTGCCGTCCCGCTGTTCCCGCCACGCCGCGGTCGCTGTGATGCCCCTGCCGGTGCGGCCCCTGCCGTCCCGCGGTCCCTACTGCCGCTGCATCCCGCCGTCCCCGCCGTTTTTGCACTCGCCCGGCCACGACTGCACGCCGAGCCTGCCCGTGCCGAGCCTGCCCTGCCGAACTGGCCGAGGCAGACAGCCAGAAAGCCGAGCAGGCGGGCCAGGGCCGGCCGTACCAGCGGGTTCATTCGCGTTGCCGGAAGGAAGCGAAGCGGCCAAGGAAGGTGAAGGCCCAGCGATCTTCGCCGACCTTCCGGCGCAAGTAGCGGCCGGGACGGCGGTAGCGGTCACGGTTGTGGAACTGGCACGCCGGTCCCAGCAGCTTCAGGTCGGTAAGCCCGCCGCTGCACCAGTTGTCCGCGTGGTCGATCTCGCACATTGTGGCGGGCAGGGGGCAGCCCTCGACCCAGCAGGTGGCGTACCGGGCGAAGACCGCCCGGCGCTGTGCGGGCGTGGCGAGGCGGACCTTGCGGCCCATGTCGAGCACCTGCCCGTCGGCATCCATCACGATCCGTACCAGGGCACTGGTGCGAGCCAGACGATGCACGCTGGCAACGGGGAGCATCTGCCCGGTGGCCAGCAACAGCCCGGGCGCGGTCCCGAGCAGCGCCCACGCCAAAGCCGTCGGTGTACCCGGCCCTCCCTCCGGTTCGTCTGGTGGCCCGTCCGGTTCGTCCGGGGTTGCCTCCGACCCGGCTGGTGTCCCCTCCGGTTCGTCCGGGGTTGCCTCCGACCCGGCTGGTGTCCCCTCCGGTTCCTCCGGGGTTGCTCCTGCGGCCGTGGTCTGCTCATGCCTGCCTTGTCCAGGCCAAATTTGCTGGGCCACGGATGCACCGTCGGCGGCGGGGCTGGTCGTGGCGGGGGAAGGGGTGGCGGAGACACCGTCGGCGGGAGCGGGAACGCCGTCGCCGTGGGCAGGCTGGACGCGCCTGGTTAGGGGGCTGTCATCGGAAACCCGGCCAGCAGGATCGTCATCGGCCGCAGCGGTGCTGTCCGGGCCGCTGCACCCAGAGCAGTCGGGTTCGGCCTTCTTCACGGGAACCGGATTTCCGGCAGGAACAGGGTCGCCGTCAGGGACGGGCCCCTTGTCGGAAGCGGGACCGTCGGCGGGGGACGGCCTCTTGCCGGAAGCGGGACCGTCGGCGGGGGCCGGTCCCTTGCCGGAACCAGTGCCGTCGGCGGAGACAGTGCTGTCGGAGGGAAGGGGGTCGTCGTTGGGAAGGGACTCCGCTCTGACCATCACGAGAAGCTCAGCGGCGACCTTCTGCCCGAGGAGCGCGATGAACGCGTCCGCGTTGCGTACCCGTCGCGGCCGGTCATCTCCCTCGGCCCTGGGCTTGCCATAGGTCTGCAGCAACGTCATCAGGCGCGCGGCCGCCTCGCGGGGAAGGTAGAACTGCCCTTCCACTCCGCCGTTCTTGGTGGGGCGTACCGTCATGAAGCGCCGCTGGTAGTCGGCTTGCTCATCCTGCTCTTCCCCGTCGGGATCCAGCAGCGCCCGCAGATACCGTCCCGCCTTGGACACTTCCGCGGCGGTCGCCTTTTCGGCCAATTCCACCAGAATCGGCTCGGCCAGCGCTGCATTGTCATCCGACAGCCCGGCCGTCGCGGCGCAGATAGCCTCCGCCACCCCGGCCGCCATCTCGCCCGTGGCGAACCGCCGCGCCACCTCCGGCAGACGGGTCAGCTCCTCGCTGAGGGTCAGCATACGACTCGCTTCAGGCGTGCTCATTCCCCCAGCGGTGCGCAGCCAGGTCCGCGTCGAGGCGTGCCCATGCTGCTTGGCCTGCCCCGTTCGATGTACGCGGCCGACGCGCTCAGCCAGCGCACTCATAATCCGGTCGCGGGCGAACAGCAGGTCCTCGGCTTCGGCCAGACAGATCTCCGCCGCATCCGGGGCCGGCATCAACGCCAACGCCTGCGCCGTCTCGCGCAACGATGCCACCAGCATCCAGGACGACCGTTCCCGGTGGTTGCTACGACCGTCGGTGTCCGAGTCCGCCGAAGCCCTGGTACCCCCGAATCCGGTATCCCCGAATCCGGTGCGGTCGAATTCACGGTCACTGGATCCGCAATCCGGTCCGCTGCTGTTGTATCCGCGGCCCGTGCCAGGACCGGCCGTCCCACTGCCGGTTGCTCCGCGTTCGGCGTCGTCGCAATTATTCGAACGGTGAAGGTCGCCAGGACCAAAGCCGAACAGACCCATGGCACCTCCCCCGTTTGGAAACTCGAAAGCCTGTATGAATTCTCCCATGCCCCTGTTGGCGAGAACAGTCTTGCCAGCTACATTGTTGGAGCTGCAGGCTGTCGTCGATCGAATCAATTCTCCGGGGCATTTTTACTAATTGCCTGTTTCGCTCCACGTCGTAGCCGCACCTGGAACAGCCCGCCGGCGGGGGAGAGGCGCGTGATCGCCGCCGCATAAGTGCGTGGTAGAGCGCTGCGGCGAGTTGGCGTGGGCAGGCTGCGGCGACAAGTAAAGGGGTGGGTGGCCTGGCCTGGGAGGGCTGGATCCAGGCGCGCCGTGAAGTCGCACCTGTGCCTGAGGCGGTCACTTGGCCGGCCTCCATCGCGAGGGCCGTGAACTGGATGCGGCAGTGCGTCAGCGGACGGCGGGGACGGACACGCTGCGGGACAAGGCTGATGAGCAACGGTGCGTCGGGGCGTCACGCGCCGGACGGCGGCGAATAGGCCCGGGACCTCGGTGCCGTCCCGGGATGATGTTCAAGCTCAGGGGCGCGGCAGGGCGGTGCAGGGGCGAGGACGCGGTCGGGCGGTGTGGCCGGGGCGCGGGTCGCGTCGGGGGCGGTGCGTTCTGGGCGGCGGCAGGTAGGCGCCTGGCCTCGGTGCCGCCTGGTCAGGATGCGGCAGGGGCGAGGACGCGGTCGGGCGGTGTGGCCGGGGCGCGGGTCGCGTCGGGGGCGGTGCGTTCTGAGCGGCGGCGGGCGGTCGCCTGGCTTCGGTGCTGTCTGTTCAGGATGCGGCAGGGGCAGGCAGGCGTAGGGACAGCGGTAAGGGCGGTGTCGGCGGGTTGGTGTGGTCGGGGTGCGGGGTGCGGGGTGCGGGGCGCGGGGTGCGTCAGGGGGTTGTGGTCCGGACGGTGGCGAACACGCTGCGGGCATCGGTGCCGTCCGGCAGGCGCCAGCCGGCCGTCACGTGTCCCTGAGCCCCCGTCGTGTCCTCTTCGCCGGGCAGCAGCACACGGTTCACCCGGATCACCAGTCCTCCGTCCTGGTCGCGCTGCGGACCCTCCCCTGCGCCTTCCGTGCCTTCCGGCGCGACCGTACCTGCCCGTACGGCGATGTCGGTGCATCGCGGTCCGCTGGTCGCGGCCGTCGAGGTGACCGGGCCGGTGATCCGAGGTCCCGTGAAGCCGCTGACGACGGTGGGGTCGGTGGTGTTGCTCTCGCTCTGGGCCTGCGGCTCGGCCTCGCCCTGGAGGAGTGCCAAGAGTTGTGCGACGAGGACCGGGTCATGGGTGCCGTCGTAGACCCACCGCGGTCCGAGGACCCCGTGCTCCGTGGTGCCGATGAGGGCATGATCCGCTCCGTCGAGCGGCGCCCCCCGGTAGGTGAGCGGCACGAGGTAGGAGAGCGTCTCGTCACCGGAGTCGTCGGTGACGACCATGAACTCGATGCCGACCTCGCCCTGCGGGTCGTCGAGCCGGAAGCCGCCGGCTCTGGCGAGCTCCGGGTGGCGCTCCCCGCCTTCGTACCAGGGCTGGGAAGGAAGCCACGAGGTGAGGAGTTCCAGTTTGCCGGGCGTCAGCGTGGTCTTGTGGATGACAGCCATAGCTCGAAGGCCCTCCGTCGCGATCTCGTCACCATGCCGCCCCCAGGTCCTGGCGTCACAGGCCGGGAACGATCCGCTGGTAACGATCATCGTCTCACACGGGGGCGGCTCATCGGGCGTGCCGGGCCGAGCGCCGTCCGGACGGCAAGCCGGGACGGAAAGCCCGGAGGGCAAGCCCGGGTAAACAGCCTGGACAGTCAGCCTGGACGGTCAGCCCGATGAACGGCTCGTCGGTGTCGGGCCCGGTGGCCGGCCGGTCAGGGGGAGATCACCTCCGTAACCGCCCTGGCCAGGGCGGACGCGAGGGCGGGCGACGGTTCGGCGTCGGTGACGAGACCGGACGGGCCGTCCAGGCCGCACACCCGGTAGGCGGCGACCCTGCCGTGCTTCTCCGTGTCGGCGAGCACGTACGTCCGCGCGGTGCGGGCGAGGATCACGCGCTTGGTCGCGACCTCGTCCAGGAAATAGTCGGTCAGCCCGGCGTGCGCGTCCACCCCGCCCGAGCCGAGGAAGGCGACGTCGGCGCGCAGGTCCTCGAAGAACTCCACCGTCCGGGCGTTGGAGACGGCCAGGTCGCCCTGCCGGACGCGCCCGCCCGCCACGAGCACCTCGACGCCGGGACGGCCGGCGAGCTCGGCCGCCACCAGCAGCGAGCAGGTGGCGACCACCCCGCGGAACGACGGGGGAACGGCCCGAGCCAGGTGGACCGCGGTGGTTCCCACGTCGATGATCACCGTCTGCCTCGGCCGCAGCAGCCCCGCCGCGAGCCCGCCGATCACGGCCTTCGCCTCGGACTGGCTGGTCGAGCGTTCCAGATAGGACAGCTCCTCCCCGGTGCCCGACGGCGCCGAGGTTGCCCCGCCGTGCACGCGGACCAGCAGCGCGCGGCGCTCCAGGACCGCCAGGTCGCGCCGTACGGTCTCGTGGGACACGCCGAGCAGCGCGGCGAGGTCCTCGGTGCGTACGGTCCCCTTCCGCCCGAGGGTTTCGATGATCCGCTGGTGGCGCTGGGCGGGAAGCACACGACCCTCTTTCCGGCCATTCCAGGCCGACCGAACATGACCGATGTCGCCCGAGAGTGTGGATCGGTGCCCGAAAACCTGTCAAGTGCCGGGCCCGAATCCGGGCAACCGGCACGATGTCCCAGCTCCGGAGGGGTACGCGCGCCGGTGAAACGCCCGTCCCGAATGCTGGACACACACGGATGCGCCTGTGGTCGTCCGTAGACTGGAACGGTGATTTCCCGTATCGACCTGCGCGGGTCCCTGCCCGGCGACCTGCGCGACGTGCTGCCCCGAGCCGAACTCGACGTCGAGGCCGCCCTGGAGAAGGTGCGGCCCATCTGCGAGGAGGTCCGCCATCGCGGCGCGGCGGCCGTACGGGAGCTGACCGCGCGCTTCGACGGCGTCGAGGTCGAGTCGGCCCGGGTGCCCGCCGAGGCGATCACCCGCGCGCTCGCGGAGCTGGACCCGGCCGTGCGCGCCGCGCTGGAGGAGTCGATCCGCCGCGCCCGCCTGGTCCACCGCGACCAGCGGCGCACCGACACGACCACACAGGTCGTGCCGGGCGGCACGGTCACCGAGCGCTGGGTGCCGGTCGACCGCGTGGGGCTGTACGTCCCCGGCGGCCGGGCCGTATATCCGTCCAGCGTGGTCATGAACGTCGTCCCGGCCCAGGAGGCCGGGGTCGGCTCGCTGGCCGTGAGCTCGCCCGCGCAGAAGGAGTTCGGCGGGCTGCCGCACCCCACGATCCTCGCCGCCTGCGCGCTGCTCGGCGTCGACGAGGTGTACGCGGTGGGCGGCGCCCAGGCGGTGGCGATGTTCGCCTACGGCACCGAGGAGTGCCGCCCGGTCGCGATGGTGACCGGCCCGGGCAACATCTGGGTGGCGGCGGCCAAGCGCCTGCTCAAGGGCCGCATCGGCATCGACTCCGAGGCCGGCCCGACCGAGATCGCGATCCTCGCCGACGAGACCGCCGACCCCGCCCACGTCGCCGCCGACCTGATCAGTCAGGCCGAGCACGATGTGATCGCGGCGGCCGTCCTGGTCACCACCAGCCCCGAGCTGGCCGACGCGGTGGAGAAGGAACTGCCCGGCCAGGTCGCGGCGACCCGCCACTCCGAGCGCATCACCGAGGCGCTGGCCGGCCGCCAGTCGGGCATCGTGCTCGTCTCGGACGTCGAGGACGGCCTGAAGGTCGTGGACGCCTACGCCGCCGAGCACCTGGAGATCCAGACCGCCGACGCGGCCGCGGTCGCCGCCCGCGTGCGCAACGCCGGCGCGATCTTCATCGGGCCGTACGCGCCGGTGTCGCTCGGCGACTACATGGCCGGGTCCAACCACGTGCTGCCGACCGGCGGCTGCGCCTGCCACTCCTCGGGGCTGTCGGTGCAGACGTTCCTGCGCGGCATCCACGTCGTCGACTACAGCCGCGAGGCGCTGGCCGGGGCCGCGCCGTACGTCTGCGCGCTCGCCGACGCCGAGGACCTGCCCGCCCACGGCGCCGCCGTCCGCGCCCGCTTCGACTGGGAAGTGCCCTCATGACGACCCTCGACGACCTGCCGATCCGCGACGACCTGCGCGGCAAACACCCGTACGGCGCGCCGCAGCTCGACGTGCCGGTGCAGCTCAACACCAACGAGAACCCCTACCCGCCGTCGGCCGCGCTGATCGACGACCTCGCCCGGGCCGTACGGCAGGGCGGGGCCACGCTCAACCGCTATCCCGACAGGGACGCCGTCGAGCTGCGCAAGGATCTCGCCGACTACCTCGGCCACGGGCTGACCGCACGCCAGATGTGGGCGGCCAACGGGTCCAACGAGATCATCCAGCAGATCCTGCAGGCGTTCGGCGGCCCCGGCCGCGCGGCCATGGGGTTCGAGCCGTCCTACTCGATGCACCCGATCATCGCGGGCGGCACGAACACGCGGTGGATCGAGGAACTGCGCGAGGAGGACTTCGCGCTCGACCCCGCCGCCGCCGTGGCCGCGATCGAGGAGCACCGCCCCGACGTGGTGTTCCTGACCTCGCCGAACAACCCGACCGGCACGTCCCTGCCGCTGGAGGTCATCGAGCGGGTCCTCGCCGCCGCGCCCGGCATGGTCGTCGTGGACGAGGCGTACGCGGAGTTCGCCCGGACCGGCACGCCGTCGGCGCTGACGCTGCTGCCCGGCAATCCCCGGCTGATCGTGACGCGGACCATGTCCAAGGCGTTCGCGATGGCCGGCACCCGGCTCGGCTACCTCGCCGCCGATCCGGCGGTGGTCGACGCCCTGCTGCTGGTCCGCCTGCCCTACCACCTGTCCACGCTGACCCAGGCGGCGGCCCGGGTGGCGCTCGCGCACCGCGAGGAGCTGCTCGGCACGGTCGACGCGCTGCGCGGCGAGCGGGACGCCGCGGTGGACTGGCTGAGGGGACGCGGCCTGACGGTCGCCGACTCTGACGCCAACTTCGTGTTGTTCGGCAGGTTTCCCGATCGGCGGTCCGTCTGGGAGGGACTGCTGGAGCGCGGGGTGCTGATCCGGGAGACCGGGCCCGCGGGCTGGTTGCGCGTGTCGGTCGGCACGCCGGAAGAGATGGCGGCGTTCCGCGCCGCGCTGGAGGGGGTCCTCGCATGACCGAGATCGACGAGCGCCGCGGGCGGGTCGAGCGTACGACGAAGGAGACGTCGGTGCTGGTCGAGGTGGACCTCGACGGCACCGGGATCGTCGACGTGGCGACCGGCGTCGGATTCTACGACCACATGCTCGCCCAGCTGGGCAAGCACGGCCTGTTCGACCTCACCGTGAAGACCGAGGGCGACCTGCACATCGACGCCCACCACACGATCGAGGACACCTCGATCGCGCTCGGCGCGGCGTTCCGTGAGGCGTTGGGCGACAAGTCGGGCATCCGGCGGTTCGGCAGCGCCTCCTGCCCGCTGGACGAGGCGCTCGCGCAGGTCACCGTCGACCTGTCCGGCCGGCCGTACCTCGTCCACACCGAGCCCGAGGGCATGGCCCCGATGATCGGGCCCGACTACGACACGACCATGACCCGGCACATCCTGGAGTCGTTCGTCGCGCAGGCGGCGGTCTGCCTCCACGTGCACGTGCCGTACGGGCGCAACGCGCACCACATCGTGGAGGCGCAGTTCAAGGCGCTCGCGCGGGCGCTGCGGGAGGCGTCGGAGCGGGATCCGAGGGCGACCGGGGTGCCCAGCACGAAGGGCGTCCTCTGATGACCTTCGCGTCCGGAGGAATGATCTTCATCGCGCTCTTCCTGATCGGCGGGGTCGTCTCCGGCATCCGGCAGGGGATCAAGCTGCTGGCGGCGCTCGCCGGCGTCGGCGCGGCCCTGGCCCTGACCGCGGGAGTGATGTGGTGGCAGTGAGCAGGCGCGTGGTGGTGCTCGACTACGGATCGGGCAACCTCCGGTCGGCGGAGCGGGCGCTCGCCCGGGTCGGCGCCGACGTGACGGTCACCGCCGACTTCGACGCGGCCCTGGAGGCGGACGGGCTCGTCGTCCCCGGGGTCGGGGCGTTCGCGGCCTGCATGGAGGGGCTGAAGAGCGTGCGCGGCGACCAGATCGTCGGGCGCCGCCTGTCGGGCGGCCGGCCGGTGCTCGGCATCTGCGTCGGCATGCAGATCCTCTTCGGCAAGGGCGTCGAGCACGGCGTCCACACGGAGGGCTGTGGCGAGTGGCCGGGCACGGTCGAGCGGCTCGACGCGCCCGTGCTGCCCCACATGGGCTGGAACACCGTGACCGCCCCCGAGGGCAGCGTGCTGTTCCAGGGGCTGGACGAGGCGACCCGCTTCTACTTCGTGCACTCCTATGGCGTGCGGGAGTGGCTGCTCCAGACGGGCGACGGCTTCCGCGCACCGCTGGTCACCTGGGCCGAGCACGGCGTGCCGTTCGTGGCCGCCGTCGAGAACGGGCCGCTCATGGCGACCCAGTTCCACCCGGAGAAGTCCGGGGACGCGGGCGCCCGGCTGCTGTCCAACTGGCTCACCACGCTGTGAGAGGCGCGGCACGCGGCATCCCGGTACGGCGGTGCGACACTGGGGAGCGGCGGCGCGCGACATGAACAACAAGACAGGCAAGAAGATGGGCACCGACCTGGGAATGAGCCCGGAAACGGACGTGAATGCGACCGGGCCGGGCTATAACCGTGACCAGAGCCCTGATCACGGCTGCGACCAGGCCCGATCGCAGCCGTGAACACAGCTTGCACACAGTCGTGACCACAAGAACAGAGCCGTGACCGAGAGACCTGGGCGGGAGGCTCGATGAGCAAGGAGCGGGCCCGCCGGAGGGCGGAGCGCGAGGCCGAGCGCGAGCGCCTCGCGGCGGCCCGCGCCGAACGCGAGGCGAGAGCCGCCAGGCGGCGCGAGCTGCGCGACAGGCTCGTCGGACCCATCAGGGCCGCGGTGCTCCCGCGGCCCGCCCGCCCGGTGCGGGTCGCCCGGCAGCGGGGGTATCTCGCCCGCCGCCGCCGCACCGAGAACGGGGTCGCGGTCACACTGTGGTTCCTCGTCCAGGCGCTCGCCTGGATCCTGTTCGAGTCGTGGATGGCCCGGCTGGGCGTCTTCCTCGGCTCGATCCTGCTGCTCCCGGTGCTCGTCACCATCGTTTTCGACCGGAGGTCATGACCCAATGTCGCTCGTATTGCTCCCAGCCGTCGACGTCGCCGACGGCCAGGCCGTACGCCTCGTGCAGGGCGAGGCGGGGACGGAGACCTCGTACGGGGACCCGCTCGCCGCCGCCCTCGCCTGGCAGGAGGCCGGCGCGGAGTGGATCCATCTGGTCGACCTCGACGCGGCGTTCGGCCGGGGAAGCAACCGCGAGCTGCTGGCCTCCGTCGTGGGCAGGCTCGACGTGCAGGTCGAGCTGTCCGGCGGGATCCGCGACGACGCCTCGCTGGAGGCCGCGCTGGCCACCGGCTGCCGCCGGGTCAACATCGGGACCGCCGCGCTGGAGGACCCGGCGTGGTGCGCCAAGGCGATCGCCGAGTACGGCGACCGCATCGCCGTGGGGCTCGACGTGCGCGGCACCACGCTGGCCGCCCGCGGCTGGACGAAGGAGGGCGGCGACCTGTGGGAGGTCCTCGACCGCCTGGAGTCCGAGGGCTGCCCCCGCTACGTCGTCACCGACGTGACCAAGGACGGCACGCTGCGCGGTCCCAACCTCGACCTGCTGCGCCAGGTCTGCGCGCGGACCGACCGCCCGGTCGTCGCCAGCGGCGGGGTGTCGTCGCTCGACGACCTGCGGGCCATCGCGACGCTCGTGCCGGACGGCGTCGAGGGCGCGATCGTGGGCAAGGCGCTGTACGCCCAGGCGTTCACGCTGCAGGAGGCACTCGCGGCGGTGACGACCGGATGAGCATCCCGACACCCGCGCAGACGTCCGCGCAGACGTCCGCCCAGGCGCCCGCACAGGCGCCGGTCCAGCCACCCTCGGCGCAGATGCCCGAGGGCCGGATCTCCTCCGGAGGTCCCTGGGAGGACCGGTACGGCTACGCCCGTGCGGTCGTCGCCGGGCCGCACGTGCTCGTGTCCGGCTGCACCGCCACCGTCGGCGGGGAGGTGCAGCACGTGGGCGACGCCTACCGGCAGACGCTCACCGCCTTCTCGATCGCGCTGGACGCCGTGGAGAAGGCCGGCACGACGCGGGCCGACGTGGTGCGCACCCGCATGTTCGTCGTGAACGCCGCCGACTTCGACGCCGTCGGCAAGGCGCACGGAGAGATCTTCGGCGACGTGCGGCCCGCCTGCACGAGCGTGCAGATCGCCGGGCTCGTCGACCACCGCATGCTGGTCGAGGTCGAGGTCGAGGCGTACCGCGCGGTACGCGGCGGCGGGGGCTGAGCGATGACGGTTGCGGTGCGCGTCATCCCCTGCCTCGACGTCGACGCCGGACGGGTCGTGAAGGGCGTCAACTTCGAGAACCTCAGGGACGCGGGCGACCCGGTCGAACTGGCCGCGCGGTACGACGCCGAGGGCGCCGACGAGCTGACCTTCCTCGACATCACCGCGTCCTCCGGGGAGCGGGAGACCATGCTCGACGTGGTCCGCCGTACGGCCGAGCAGGTCTTCATCCCGCTGACCGTCGGCGGCGGCGTGCGGTCGGCCGACGACGTGGACCGGCTGCTGCGTGCGGGCGCCGACAAGGTCGGTGTCAACACGGCCGCGATCGCCCGGCCGGAACTGCTGACCGAGGCGTCCCGCCGGTTCGGGTCCCAGTGCATCGTGCTGTCGGTGGACGCGCGCCGGGTGGTCGACGGCCCGCCCACGCCCTCCGGGTTCGAGGTGACCACTCACGGCGGGCGCCGGGGGACCGGCATCGACGCGGTGGA
Source organism: Microbispora amethystogenes (assembly GCF_016863015.1). Lineage (GTDB taxonomy): Bacteria > Actinomycetota > Actinomycetes > Streptosporangiales > Streptosporangiaceae > Microbispora > Microbispora amethystogenes. The sequence continues at coordinate 229,380 of NZ_BOOB01000003.1, forward strand.
GTGGGCCAGGCGCGGCGAGGAACTGGGCGTCGGAGAGATCCTGCTCAACTCGATGGACGGCGACGGCACCAAGGCGGGATACGACCTGGAGATGCTGCGGGCCGTACGGGCCGCGGTCAGCGTCCCCCTGATCGCCTCCGGCGGCGCCGGGCGGCTGGAGGACTTCCCGCCCGCCGTGGAGGCCGGAGCGGACGCCGTGCTGGCAGCCTCGGTCTTCCACTTCGGCCAGCTCAAGATCCACGAGGTCAAGGACACGTTGCGGGCGGCCGGTCACCCGGTCCGCTGAACACGCGGGGCCGGCCGGGCCCTCACCGCCCGGCCCGCCCCCGTACGTCCTCGCGTCCTCGAAGACCATTCGCCGGTCAGTCGTCGTCGATCTCCACGATGGCCGTGGGGAAGGCCGCGGGGCCGGTGCCGAGCGAGGAGGACGCCTGCGACTGGTACTGCCACTGCGCCTGGTAGGGGCCGTCACAGCCCCAGTCGGACACCTGGTAGGCGGAACCGGTGTGGCCGACGGGGACGACCGTCTCGGCGAACGCTCTGGGCGCCGGTTGCGCGGCCGCGAGACCGATGGCGGCGAGGACCGCGAGACCGAGCGGGCTCGGGAATCGCATGGCGGGCATACTGCCTCCTGTCCTGCTGAACGTGTCCTGACTGGCCTGCCTGGACTGGTCTGCTTGGACTGGCACGGGCGCGGCGATCCGGATCGGCATCTCCAATGGTCACCGGGCCTGCCGTGGGCGTCCAGGCGTTCAGCTATAAACAGGGCGATATGCGGATGAATCCGGCATAAGGGATTTCGTATCCCTTTCTCGTCTTGGTGGCGAGAGGTCGTGCTTTGCCGGGACGAGGCGTGAAGAGGGCCGGGCCGTGACGGCGACTCCGCCGGTCCGGCAGGTTCGAGACGGACTGGTGTAATAGCGGTCCGTACGGGTAAAGGGGGTGGACCGGTGGCGCGCGCCTCGCCACTCCCGGGTGCGGGAAGGACCGTGCCAGATGGACCGCGACTCCGGTTGCGGAGAGTGGCATGCCCGGCGCGTCGAGTGACGCGTTGAGGGGGCGGGTCGCAGAGACGGGTGGGAAGAGGCCGGCGGAGCGAGGGCGGTTGCCCTGCCGGCCCTGTGGGCCCTGTCGGGAGAGCGTGGCCGTGCCGGAACGGGTTCCTTCACGGCCCCGTGAGGGGTCTCGCGGCCCGGACGCCGCGAGGATCGGCCTCAGGACCGGGTTAGGACCGGGGTAGGACCGAGGTGAAGAAGGTCGCGAGCCGGCTGGCTCCCGTGTTGACCGTGTCGAACACACCACGGACGGCGCCCGCCGCCGCGTGCGGCTGGTTGTAGAGGTAGAAAACTACGAACGCGATGGCCGCGTACGTAAGAACCTTCTTCAACTTCATCGGGGGGGCCTCCTGCTGTCGGTTTCCCGGACGTTTGTACCCGGCGGCAGGAATGATCATAACTAGCCGCGAGGACACGAGCCCGTTCCGCTCTCATCGTGAGACGGACCGGAGGCGTGGCTGAGACGGGCGCGGCCCGGCCTCCCGCGGCCCCGGGCGGTCAGCCCGACACGAGTGAGGTGAAGAAGGCCGAAAGCCGCTCCGCGCCCGTCGTGATGCCTCCGAACAGGTTCCTGACCGCGGCGGCGGCGTTCGCCGGCTGGGTGAACAAGTAGAAGATCACAAAGGCGACGGCCACATAGGTCAGGACCTTTTTGAGGTTCATCGGGGCTCCCAAACACTCATGTCTGGATCACATGCTGCCCCATATCAAGATGTTTACGTGGGAATTCCGGGCAGTTCCCACTGTGGCCTGATCACAGGCCGAATCTGGCCTGCCGCAGCCGGGCGACCGCCTGGTCGTCCCCCTGGAAGGTCACCCGGGCGTGCTCCTGCCGGCCGAAGGCGAACAGCAGCAGCTCGGCCGGCTCGCCGGTGACCACGACGGCGGGCTCGGCCATGCGGCCCGCCGTCCTCGCCCCGTCCGGGCGCCGGAGCACGACGCCCACCGGCGCCCCGCGCATGAAGAAGCGGGCGCCGCCCCGCAGCCGCCGCCAGAACGTCTCCTGGAGGTCCTCGGGGAGCTCGCGGGGCTCCCAGCCCGGCTGCGCCCGGCGCACGTCCTCGTGGTGGACGAACAGCTCGACCGTGTTGACGACCGCGTCCAGGGCGGGCACCAGTCCGTACGGCGTCCAGCGCGGCGGGCCGTTCCGCACGAGCCCCACCAGCTCGGGGTAGGAGTGGCGCAGCGTGAGCCGCTCCTGCACGGCGGCGGTGTGGCCCGCCAGGAGCGGCAGCGCGATTCCGGGGGCCGCGTCGAGGCGGCGCTCGCGGAGCACGAGATGGGCCGCGAGGTCCTGGGTGGCCCAGCCCTCGCACAGCGTGGGCGCGCCGGGGCCGAGGTCGTCGAGCAGGTCGCAGAGCGCCGCGCGCTCCGTACGGGCGTGAGTCACGTGATCAGCCTACGGCCGGCGACCCGGCCGCCCCGAAGCGGAGCGGCCGGAATAAACCGCTTGATCAGGATGATAGGGAGTAACTAGGGCCGCAACCGCCGGGGTCTCCTCCGGGGGCAGGACTGGCGGGAGGGGCCTGGGTACTTAGGGCCAATGGCTTGGGCGGGCGTGGGCCCTGGGACCGATCCGGCGGCCCGCCCGCATGGGTATCGTCCCCGTCCGGGGCGCTCACAGGGAGCGGACCCGGACGATCCCCGACCGGAAGGAAGCACACCGCGTGCCGACGAAGGAGTCTCCCGCGCGGCCCGGCAGCTCGATCATGCTCCAGGGTCTCAAGGTCCTCGGCGTGGCGATCAGGACGGAGCCGCGGATCTTCATCGGCGCGGTCCTTGCCAGCGCCCTCTACGGAGGGATGACCGTCGCGTCGTCCTGGGCGCTCGGCTGGGCGACCGACAACGCCGTGCTGCCGGCGTTCCGGGACCACAAGGCCACCACCGGCGGGCTCGTCGCCGCGGCGGCGCTGATCGTGGGCGTCGCGGTGCTCAAGGCCGCGGGCGTCATGGGCCGCCGGATCATGGCCGGCATCCACCAGTACCGCATGCAGGCCCACTCGCGCCGCGCGGTGACCCGCCAGTACCTGCGGCTGCCGCTCGCCTGGCACCACCGCCACCCGACCGGGCAGCTGCTGTCCAACGCCAACTCCGACGTCGAGGCGGCCTGGGCGCCGCTCGCGCCGCTGCCGATGGCGGTGGGCGTGGTCGTGATGCTCGTGACGGCCGCCGTGGCGATCGTGCTGGTCGACCCCGTCCTCGCCGTCGTCGGCTTCCTGATCTTCCCCGCCGTGGCCGTGCTCAACCTGGTCTACCAGCGCAGGCTCTCGCCGCTGGCCATGCGGGCCCAGGCGCTGCGGGCCGAGGTGAGCGAGGTCGCGCACGAGAGCTTCGACGGCGCGCTCGTCGTCAAGACCCTCGGCCGGGAGGACGCCGAGACCATCCGGTTCCAGGCGAAGGCCGACGCGCTGCGGGACGCCAACATCGCCGTCGGCCGGGTCCGGGGCCTGTTCGACCCCCTGCTGGAGGCGCTGCCCACGCTCGGCGTGCTGGCCGTGCTGCTCGTCGGCTCGCTGCGCCTGGAGTCGGGCGGCGTCGCGGCCGGCGACCTGATCCAGGTGGCCTACCTCTTCACGCTCCTGTCCTTCCCCATCCGGGCGCTCGGCTGGGTGCTGGCCGAGCTGCCGCGCAGCGTCGTCGGCTGGACGCGGATCAGGGACGTCCTCGACGCCACCGGCTCCATGGAGCACGGCACGGCCCGCCTGGACGCCCGCGGCCCGGCGCGGCTGGCCGCCGAGGGCGTCGGCTTCGCGTACGTCCCCGGGAGCCCGGTGCTGAAGGACGTGACCTTCGCGGTCACGCCGGGCCGCACGACCGCGATCGTCGGCCCCACCGGCGCCGGCAAGTCGACCCTCACCCAGCTGCTCGCGCGGCTCGTCGACCCCGGCGAGGGCGTCGTACGGGTCGACGGGATCGACCTGCGCGACGTGGCCAGGGGAGAGGTCAGCCGCTCGGTGGCGCTCGTCCCGCAGCAGACCTTCCTGTTCGACGACACCGTGCGCGGCAACGTCACGCTCGGCGAGGCCGTCCCGGACGAGCGGGTCTGGGCCGCGCTGCGCCTCGCCCAGGCCGACGGGTTCGTCGGCGCGCTGCCGTCCGGCCTCGACACTCGCATCGGAGAGCGCGGCGCGACGCTGTCCGGCGGGCAGCGGCAGCGCCTCGCGCTGGCCCGCGCCCTCGTGCGCGAGCCCCGGCTGCTGATCCTCGACGACGCCACGTCCAGCGTCGACCCGCAGGTCGAAAAGCGCATCCTGTACGGCCTGCGCGACGGCGCGGCCGAGGCCACGGTGATCGTGGTCGCCTACCGGATGGCGACGATCGCCCTCGCCGACGAGGTCGTCTACCTGGAGCAGGGCGTCGTCACCGACCAGGGCGCGCACGAGGAACTGCTGGCCCGCTGCGCGGGCTACCGCGCCCTCGTCACCGCGTACGAGCGCGAGGAGGCCGAACGGGCCGCGCTCGACAGCGGCGAGGAGGTCGTGGCATGACGAACCGTTCAGGGCTTTCAGTGCGGCTTGCGGAAGGGAGCGTGGCCCGGTGACCGCCGTCACGGACACGGGAAAGGACACGGGGAAGACGGGGGAGACCTCCGCGCTGCGGTCGGCCGACCGCGGGGCGGTGGACACGCTCCGGCAGGGCCTGCGGCTGTCGCCGGAGTTCCGCCGCGGGATCGCCGGGACTCTGGCGCTGGCCGTGCTGGCCACGCTGGGCAAGGTCGTCGTGCCGGTCGCCGTGCAGCAGGTGATCGACCGGGGTCTGGGGCAGGGCGCGCCCGACGTCCCGTTCATCCGCGACGCCGTCGCCCTCTGCGCGGTCGCGGTGGCGCTGACCGCGGTGTGCGGCTACCTCATGAACGTGCGGCTCTACCGCTCCACGGAGTCGGGCCTCGCCACCCTGCGTGGCAAGGGCTTCCGGCACGTGCACGACCTGTCGGTCCTGACGCAGAACAGCGAGCGGCGCGGCGGCCTGGTCTCCCGGGTCACCGGAGACGTCGACCAGATCAGCGCCTTCATGCAGTGGGGCGGCCTGATGGTCATCGTGTCCGTCGGCCAGCTGCTGGTCGCGACCGTGCTCATGGCCGTCTACTCATGGCAGCTCACGCTGCTGGTCTGGGCCTGCTTCCTGCCGGTGATGCTGGCCCTGCCGAGGTTCCAGCGCCTGGTGGCCAGGGCGTACACCCGGGTGCGCGAGCGGGCCGGCGACGTGCTCGCCGCGGTCAGCGAGTCGGTCGTCGGCAGCGCGGTGATCCGCGCGTACGGCTCGGAGGACCGCACCGCCGAGCGGATCGACCGGGCGGTGGACGGGATGCGCGCGGCGCAGACCCGGGCCCAGAAGATCGTCGGGTTCACGTTCCCGACCACCGAGCTGGTCGCCTCGGCCGCCGTCGCGCTGGTGGTCGTCGCCGGGGTCGAGCTGGGCGCCGCCGGGTCCATCACGGCGGGGCGGCTCATCGCGTTCCTGTTCCTGATCACCCTCTTCGTCAGCCCGCTGCAGACCGCGACCGAGGTGCTGAACGAGGCGCAGAACGCGATCGCCGGCTGGCGCCGCATCCTCGGTGTGCTCGACACCCCGGCCGACGTGGCCGACCCGGAGAACGGCGCGACGCTGCCGCGCGGCCCGATCGCGGTCCGCTTCGAGGGGGTCGGCTTCGCCTACCCGGGCGGGCCGCCCGTCCTGCACGAGGTGTCGGCCGAGATCGCCCCGCGCACACGGGTCGCGGTGGTGGGGGAGACCGGCTCGGGCAAGACGACCTTCGCCAAGCTCCTCACCCGGCTCATGGACCCGACCTCCGGCCGGATCCTGGTGGACGGGGTCGACCTGCGCGAGGTCGGCTTCGCCTCCCTGCGGGAGCGGATCGTCATGGTCCCGCAGGACGGCTTCCTGTTCGACTCGACGCTGGCCGGCAACATCCGCTTCGGGCGTCCCTCCGCGACCGACGAGGAGATCACTCGGGCCCTGACCGAGCTCGGCCTGGCCGACTGGCTCGACGGCCTCCCGGCCGGTCTGGACACCCCCGTCGGCCAGCGCGGCGAGTCGCTGTCGGCCGGCGAGCGGCAGCTGGTCGCGCTGGCCCGCGCCTACCTCGCCGACCCCGACCTGCTGCTGCTCGACGAGGCCACCTCCGCCGTGGACCCCGCCACCGAGGTGCGGCTCGCCCGGGCGCTCGACGGGGTCACCCGGGGCCGTACGGCGGTCTCGATCGCCCACCGCCTGTCCACCGCCCAGGCGGCCGACGAGATCCTGGTGTTCGAGCACGGCCGGATCGTCCAGCGCGGCCCCCACGCCGTGCTCGCCGCCCAGCCCGGCGTGTACGCCGACCTCTACGCCTCCTGGACCACCGCGACCACCGCCCGCTGAGATTCGGCGCGAAAGTCCGAGGTCAGCGACACCACCGTCCGCATGCCGTGCGCGGGGCCTGATACACATGGGAACGATGGTGATCAGTGCGGCGGCGCATCTCGGCGTGATGGGCGGTCTGGCCGTACCGGCGCTGGTCGTGGCGGTCTCGGCGCTGCTGTTCGCCGTGGCGCGCGCACGGACGCTGGGCGTCTCGCTTTCGGCGATGGCCGTGGTCACGGCGGTCGCGGTGCTGCTGGTCGCCTGGGGCGGCGCGCCGGCGCGTGTGACGGCGGCGGGCGGCGTCCTCGCGCTGGGCGTGGGCGCCGGGATCTGGACGGCGGGCCGTGCGCGCCGTCGCCGCGCGGCCGCCCGGCTGGGCCGCCGGGAGTTTCTGCGGCACGCGGCGGCCGTCCCGCGCGACGCGGCACGGGCGGAGCGGGCACGCTTCGCCACCGAGTTGCACGATGTGGCCGGGCACCGTCTCACCGGGGTTGTGGTGACGGCGGGTGCCGCGCTCCGGCTGGACGCCCCGGACCTGCGGGCGGCGGCGCTCCGGCACGCCGCGGAGGCCGGACGCGCCGCACTGGCGGAACTCGACGCTCTCGGCGCGTCGCTCGACCCCGCGCGCACGCTGCACGAGCTGGACGCCCTCGCCGCCGCGTTCGCGCAGGCCGGCTACCGCCGCGGCGTCCGGGTCGTCACCCGGGAAGGCGCGGCGCTCGCCTATCGCGTACTCAGAGAAGGGTTGACCAACGCCGCCCGGTACGCCGCCGGCGCCACCGTGCGGGCACGAGTGGACGCCGACGGCGACGTTCTCCTCGTCGAGGTGAGGGACAGCGGAGGGACGGCGGCCGGCGACGGCCTCGGCGCCGGCACGGGGCTGGACGCTCTGCGGCGTGCCGTGGCCGAGGCGGGCGGACGGTTCGACGCGGGCCCGCACGAGGGCGGGTGGCTCGTCCGGATGTCGCTTCCGGGCGCTGCCGGGGAGCCGCCGGTGCGGGCGCAGGCCGCCGGACGGCGGACGCGCACGATCGCACCCAGGGCCTGGCTGCGGCTGCTGGGGCCGGCCTCCGCCGACGCCGCGCTCGTGGTCCTGGCGTTCGCACTGCCCTTGGGAGCATGCCTGATTCCGGCCGGAGGGCCGGACGCGTTCCGTGGATCCGCCGTGGCCGACGCGCTGCTGGCCGGAGTGCTCGCCGCCCACGCCGCACCGCTGGCGTGGCGGCGCAGCGCCCCGTGCGCGGCGGCGATGGCGGCCTGCGCCGTCGTGCTGGGGTGGCTGCTGTGCGAGCACTACGGCTGGACGTCGTCCCACGGGACCGACGTGCTGCTGTGGTGCTGGTGGGCGGATCTTCTGCTGGTCCATGCGGCAGCGTCGAGAGCGCGGCGTCGCGCGGCCGGAAGCTGGCCGGTGCCGCTCGTGGTGGCCGCCGTCGCCGGGGCGGCGCTGGCCGCGGACGGCGTGGGGCACCGCTTCACCGCCTGGGCGGTCTTCACCGCGGCCGCGCTCGTCCCCGCCCTGGTCTGCTGGGCCTTCGGCCTGCGCGCGGGACGGCGGCGGCGGGCCGGAAGCGACGCCTGGACCGCGCTGCACCGGGCCGTCGACGACCACGCGGCCGCTGCCGCGAACGAGGAGCGGGCGCGGCTGTTGCGGGGCCTGCGCGGCACCGCGTGCGCCCATGTCCGTGCCGCGGTCTCCGCCGCCGAACGCGAGGACCTCCAGGACGTCCTGACGCGGTCGCGGGCGGCGATGCTCGTCATGCAGGACCTGGTCACCGAGCTGCGCGCCGCACCCGCCGACGACGACCCGCCGCCAACCCTGGCCGGGATCCGCACGCTGGCCACGCGTCATCGCGCCGCCTTGCGCGTGACCGGCCCCGTCCGCCCTCTGCCCGCGTCCGCCGAGGTGATCGCCTACCGCACCGTCGAGGCGCTCATCGAGGACGAGACGCCGATCGGCCTTCACCACGTCCCGGACGGACTGGACCTGACCATCGGCCCACGCCGCCCCGGCGCCCCCGGCGTGCCGCGCCCATTGCGGGACCGGATCGACGCAGGGGGCGGGACGCTGAGCATCACCGCCGACGGTACGGTGCGGGTGTGGCTCCCACAGACCGATCCGGCGCGATCCGCGTGACGGTCGCCGACGACCAGCCGATCGTCCGCGCGGGCATCGCCGCCATTCTCGCCGCCGAGCCCGGTCTGCGGGTGGTCGACCAGTGCGGCGACGGAGAGACGGCCGTGCGGCAGGCCCTCGACCTGCGCCCGGACGTCGCGGTGCTCGACGTCCGCATGCCGGGCCTGGACGGTGTCGCGGCGACCGCGCGGGTGACGGCCGCTGCCCCCGAGGTGCGGGTCCTGCTCCTCACCAGCTTCGGCCTGGACGAGTACGTGTTCGGCGCGCTGCGGGCCGGAGCGTCGGGCTTCCTGCTCAAGACCGCCGAGCCGCAGCGCGTCGTCGATGCCGTCCGGGTCGTCGCCGCCGGGGACGCTCTCCTCGACCCAGCCGTCACCCGGCGGCTCATCGACCACTACGCCGCAGCGCCGGGCGGCTCGCCCGGCTCCGCGCCGCCGGCGACGCTGACGCCGCGGGAGACCGAGGTCCTGGTCCAGGTCGCGCGCGGACGCAGCAACGCCGAGATCGCCCGGGAGCTGTCCCTGAGCCCGGCCACCGTCAAGGACCATGTGGCGGTCATCCTGCGCAAACTGAACGTGCGCGACCGTGTCCAGGCCGCGATCGCCGCCTACGAGACGGGGCTGGTACGCCCCGGCGTTCGCTGACGGCCCCCGCCGCGCAGGGGGGACGGACCCCGCCGTCCGGCGGGGCGCGGGGCCTGTGCGATTCGTCGTCACGCAGGAGGAACGACGCGAACGGCGTACCTAGCCTGGACGGTATGCCAATGATCTTCCTCCGGCGCGCCGGCGGTGTGCTCATGATCCTGGTGGCGCTGGTCGCGGCGGTCGTCGCGGCCCTGGCCGCGTTCTTCTGCGCGGCCTTCGCGACCGCGCTCGTCCCGGTGTTGGTCGCGGCGGCCCTTGTGGCGTTCTTCGCGACCTTCTTCCTTTCGTGCTGGGCGGGACTCGCGCTGTTCGGACTCCAGCGCAGCCAGCGACCCGCCGCCGTGGCCGCCGCCGTCGCCACCGTCGTGTTCGGCGCGGCGGCCGGGGTCCCGCTGTTCCGGCCAATGCCCCGCCCCGTCGGCCCGCCCCCCGGTTCCGACGTCCGGTTCTGGGACCTGCCGACCGGCTCCCGTATCGCCTACAGTCATATTCCCGCCGTCGGCAGACCCCGTCCGGCGCCTGTGGTGTTCCTGCACGGCGGGCCCGGGACCGCCAACGACGGAATCTCCCCTGCCGGGCGCGCGCTGGCCGCCGACGGCTTCGATGTGTACGCGTACGACCAGCTCGGCTCGGGACGCTCCACGCGGCTGCCTGACATCCGCGGATATACCGTCGCACGGCAGGTCGCCGACCTGGACGCGATCCGCCGCCGGCTGGGCGCCGACAAGATCATCCTGATCGGGCAGTCGTGGGGCGGCGAACTGGCCGGACACTATCTGGCCGCACACCCCGAGCACGTGGCCAAGGCCGTGCTGAGCTCACCCGGCGTCCTGTGGTACGGGGCCTCCCGGGAACGCGCCAGCGGCGAACTGTGGGACCGGCTCTCACCGCGTCAGCGCGAGCGGGCCGAAAGCCTCGCCTCCAGCCCCCGTATGTCGGCGGCCCAGCTGCTGGCCGAGGTGAACCCGTCCGCCGCCCACGCCCTCTTGGGCGACGACGAGGCCGACGAGCTCTTCCGCCGGATCCTGGACGCCTCGGTGTCCGCCGCGCAGTGCCCCGGCCGTCCACCGGCGTCGCTGCCGGCCAACCGCCCCGGCTTCTACGTCAACCAGATGACGATCGCCGACGCCCAGACCCTGCCCGATCCGCGTCCCCGCCTGCGTACCGTGACCGTTCCGACGCTGGTGATGCGTGGCGAGTGCGATTACAAGGACTGGCAGGTTACCTACGACTACCGGCGCACCCTGCCCGGCTCGACCCTGGTCTACGTCCCCCACGCCGGCCATGCCATCGCCATGGACCAGCCGGCCGTCTATCTCGCGGTGGTGCGAGCCTACCTGCTGGGCCACCGGCTCCCGCTCCCGCCCTACACCGCCGCCACCCCGCCCACCTGATCAGGCCTGCAGCGCGGCGGCGAGGCCCATCGGATTCCAGTAGCCGCGCAGGAGGAGGATCTGAGCCTCGCGGCCCTCGACGCGCACCGGCATCTCCGGCGGGGCCCCGGACTCCTCGGACGCCTCAGGGGCCTGCGCGCGGCTGCGCAGGCTCGATGGGCGCTTCCACATCGAGGTCGCGGCCGCCTCCCAGTCCGCACGCCTCACCCGGGAGGAGATCCGGTTACAGGCCGACATCGGACCGTTGCTCTGGCTTCCCCACGAGACCCTGAGCGGGCACGACGAGACGGCGGCACAGCATCGCGCCCGTCCCGTGGCGGGCGACCTCGCGGCGCTGCGCCCGCTGCTGTGGGCCCGGCTGCGCGGCTCCCACCTGCCCGCGCTCATCGCCGGCATCGGCTTCATCGCCGCGCCCGGCCTGCTGGCCGACGCGCCGTGGTACCTGGAGTGGTGGCAGGAGAACCCCTCCGGCGGCCCCGTGCAGCTCCTGCGGGACATGGACCCGGCGAGCAGCGCGTTCTACGACTACACCCACTGGGACTGGTACACCGGTCCGTCCTCGGGCGCGGAACGCACCATCTGCGGCCCGTACGTCGACTACCTGTGCACCGACGAGTACAGCCTCACGCTGTCGGTGCCCGTGGCGGCGGGCGGGGGCTTCGCCGGAGTCGCCGCGGCCGACGTGTTCGTCCGGCGCTTCGAGGGCGCGGTGCTCCCGGCGCTGCGCGAGATCCCGGGGCCGGCGTTCCTGGTGAACGCCGAGGGCCGGGTGATCGCCTCCAACACCGCGAGCTGGGTCGCCGGGTCGGTCTACCGAGGCGCCGAGGGCTTCGGCGTACGCCGGGTGGGCGACCTTCCGCTGTCGCTCGTCACCGCCGCCCGGTAGCGGCGGCGGGGGCGGCAGGGCGCTGCGGCACAATTGGCCACATGGCCCTCGACCCGAAGATCGCCGACCGGCTCAAGCGCACCCCGGACGGCCTGGTGCCCGCGATCGTCCAGCAGCACGACACCGGCGAGGTGCTGATGCTCGCCTGGATGGACGACGAGGCGCTGCACCGCACGCTCACCACCGGCCGGGCGACCTACTGGTCCCGCAGCCGGGGGGAGTACTGGGTGAAGGGCGACACCTCCGGCCACGTGCAGTGGGTCAGGCACGTCGCGCTCGACTGCGACGGCGACACGGTCCTGCTGAAGGTCGACCAGGTGGGGGCCGCCTGCCACACCGGCGACCGCACCTGCTTCGACGCAGACGTCCTCGATGTCCTCGACGTGACCGGCGCGCCGTGACCACTCCCGCCCCCGCTCCCACCCCCGGTCACGCCGCCGCGCCCGGCCGGACCGGCCGTACGGCGGGGCGCTCGCTGCTCGTCTGGCTGGCCGCCTGCGCCGCCGGCGGCGGGCTCGCGCTGCTGGCCGCGGGCAGGCGATGGGTGACGCTCGGCACCGCAGGGGGCCCCGGGGAAGCGGGACAGGACGGCCTCACCGGCGGCGACCTGGTCGCCTGGCTCTCACCCGCCGCGCTGGCCGCGCTCGCCGCCGCGGTGGCCGTACTGGCGGCGAGGGGGATCGGGCGGCGGGCGATCGGCGGGGTTGTCGCCCTGCTCGGCGCGGCGGTCGCGGCCGGAGCCTGGGACGGCACCCGCGACGCGACGGTCGCCGCCGCGGCCCGCGCGCACGCGACGACGGCGACGATCTCCGGCGCCGCGGTCCCGGTGGAGTCGCGCGCCTGGGTCTGGCCGCTGCTCGCCGCCGTGGGCGGGCTCGTCCTGCTCGGGTCCGGGGTGGTGGCGGCGGTGCGCGGCGCGCGCTGGCCCGGCATGTCGGGCAGGTACGAACGGGACGCCGGTCACGCCCGCACGGAGCCGGGACGGGCTCCCGCGCGGGACGCCGACCGCGCCATGTGGGACGCGCTGGACGAGGGAGACGACCCCACCGACGACCCCACCCACGACCGTCGCTGAGCCGGTCCGCCCCGGCGCCGGATGGGCCGCGGGAGTTGGACCGTTCCCACCTCAGATTACAAATCGCCCACAAACTGTGGTTCCGCTCCGACCGGTCGCCCGGCTGTCGATAGGCTTCGCGGCGACTTCGTTGATCGCACAGGAGACCGGATGAGCCACGGGTACCTGCCGGGTGACTCGGGCGGCCACGGCCACCCGCCCGGCGCGGGCGGCGTGCCGCCGGTCTCCGGCTATGGCCACGGCTATGGAAACGGGTACGGCTATCCGCCACCGCCCCCTCCGTACGGGTACCACCAACCCCATGGTCCCCGCACGAACGGAATGGCCGTCGCATCGCTCGTTCTCGGCGTTCTCGGCCTGCTCTTCTGCGGGGTTCCCGGGATCGCCGGCGTCATCTGTGGTCACGTCGCGTTGAACCAGACACGGCGGACGGGGGAACAGGGCCGGGGCCTCGCGATCGCCGGGCTGATCCTGTCCTATGCCGGCGCCGCCGTCTGGATCCTGTACGCGATCGGGCTGGGTCTGCTGGCGGCGCTGAGCGTCTCGCACGTCGCCGGTTAGTCCCCGCCCCGGGTCTCCCCCCTTCGCGTTCCTTCTCCCACTTTCGCTGGAGCTCCACATGACCTACGGAAACGACCCGTACAACCAGGGCGGTTACCCCCCTCAGCAGCCTCCCCAGCAGCCCGGTGGGCAGGGCGGGTACCCGCCGCCCCAGGGCGGCTACCCCCCGCCGCCGCAGGGCTCCTACCCCTCGCCCCCGCAGGGCGGCCAGTACGGCCCCGGCGCGTACGGCCCGCCCTCCGGCGGTTACGGCGGCCCCGAGCTCGCCCACTGGGGCCTGCGCGTCGGCTCCTACCTGATCGACGCCCTGATCGTCGGCATCCCGTCCGGAATCCTCTACATGATCGGCGGCTCCATGACCGCCAGTTCCCTGCAGGTGGACCCGAACACCGGGGAGGTCACGTCGACGGGCGGCGGCGGAATCGGCGTGATCATCTACCTCCTGGGCTTCGTCGTCGCGATCGGCGTCACCCTGTGGCTGAAGTACCAGGAGGGCACCACCGGCCAGACGGTGGGCAAGAAGGTCCTCGGCATCAAGACGGTCAAGGAGCAGACGGGCGAGTACATCGGCTTCGGCATGGCCTTCGTCCGGTCCCTCTGCCACATCATCGACGGCCTGCCCTGCTACATCGGCTTCCTCTGGCCGCTGTGGGACGCCAAGCGGCAGACCTTCGCCGACAAGATCGTCGGCACCGTGGTCGTGCGCGCCTGAGCCGTTAGGCTGAGCACGTGGACGTGACCGGACGGCGCGCGCGGGACCGGATGCGGTCGCTGCGCGCGCCGTTCGGCGCCGCGGCCGGTCTCGCCGCGGCGGTGGCGTACCTGGCGGTGGTCGACCCGCACGAGCCGGGTCACTACCCCGTCTGTCCCTTCTACTACCTCACCGGTCTGTACTGCCCGGGCTGCGGCGCCCTGCGCGCCGTGCACGATCTCGCGCACGCCGACCTCGCCGGCGCCGCGCGCATGAACCTTCTCTTTGTCGTTTGCGTTCCTGTCGTGATCGCGGCATGGGCCAGGTGGACGTTACGATCATGGCAGGGGCGGCCCGTCGGCCCGGGTGCCGCACGCCCCGTCTACCTGTGGGGACTGATCGCCGTCGCGGCCGTCTTCTGGGTAGTGCGTAATGTGCCTTTCGGGCATTTCCTCGCTCCGTGACGCGACCCTGTGGCCGATCGACGCGAGACGGGCCGATACCATCGCAGGGCAGGAACGCAGAGCAGCCGACCGAGAGCAGCCGACCGGAGGGACCCTTGCGCGTGAGCGAGCGGACAGGTGATTCGCGCGAGCTCCGAGCCGAAGGCGAGGAGGACGCGTGAGTGTTCTTGACGACATCATCGTGGGCGTGCGGGAGGACCTCGAGGAGCGGCAGCGCGACGTGCCGATCGAGGAGCTCAAGCGCATCGCCGCCCGAGCCCCCGAGCCCCTGGACGCCTACGCCGCGCTCGGCGGCGACCGGGTCTCGGTGATCGCCGAAGTGAAGAGGTCGAGCCCGTCCAAGGGCGCGCTCGCCGCCATCGCCGACCCCGCCGCGCTCGCCGCCGACTACGAGGAGGGCGGCGCGCACGTCATCAGCGTGCTGACCGAGCGGCGCAGGTTCGGCGGCACGCTCGCCGACCTCGCGGCCGTGCGGGCCGCGGTCGACGTGCCCGTCCTGCGCAAGGACTTCATCGTCACCTCCTACCAGCTGTGGGAGGCCCGGGCGCACGGCGCCGACCTCGCCCTGCTGATCGTGGCGGCCCTCGACCAGCAGGCGCTCGTCTCGCTGATCGAGCGGGCCGAGTCGATCGGGCTCTGCCCGCTCGTCGAGGTGCACACCGAGGAGGAGCTGACCCGCGCGGTGGACGCCGGCGCGAAGGTCGTCGGCGTCAACGCCCGCGACCTGAAGACGCTGCAGGTGGACCGCGAGGTGTTCGCCCGGCTCGCGCCCAAGGTGCCGGACGGCGTCATCAAGATCGCGGAGTCCGGGGTGCGCGGGCCACACGACCTGCTCGCGTACGCGCGGGCGGGGGCCGACGCGGTGCTGGTGGGCGAGAGCCTCGTCACCGGCAGGGACCCCAAGGCCGCGGTCAACGACCTGGTGACCGCGGGCGCGCACCCGGCCTCGCGGCAGGACACCGGCTCCGAGAGGCACCCGTGAACGACAGCACCGCAGAAGGAGGCCGAGTGACCTCGACGGACGAGACCATCATCACCCCCGCCGACCTGGCCGGGGGCGGGGTCGGCGGCGACGATCCGGACGTCCGGGGCAAGTTCGGCATATTCGGCGGCCGGTACGTGCCCGAGGCGCTCATCCCGGCCCTCGACGAGGTGGCCGCCGAGTACGAGAAGGCCAAGACCGATCTCGACTTCGTCCGCGAGTTCGACCACCTGCTGCGCACGTACGCGGGCCGTCCCACGACGCTGACCGAGGTGCCGCGGTTCGCGGAGCACGCGGGCGGCGCGCGGATCCTGCTCAAGCGCGAGGACCTCACCCACACCGGGGCCCACAAGATCAACAATGTGCTCGGCCAGGCGCTGCTGACCAGGCGGCTGGGCAAGCGGCGGGTCATCGCGGAGACCGGGGCGGGCCAGCACGGCGTCGCCACCGCCACCGCCGCGGCGCTGATGGGCCTGGAGTGCGTCATCTACATGGGCGCCGTCGACTGCGAGCGCCAGGCGCTCAACGTCGCCAGGATGAAGCTCCTCGGCGCGACGGTCGTCCCGGTCACGAACGGCAGCCAGACCCTCAAGGACGCCATCAACGAGGCGTTCCGCGACTGGGTCACGAACGTGGAGCACACCCACTACCTGTTCGGCACGGTCGCCGGGCCGCACCCGTTCCCCGAGATCGTCCGGGACTTCGCCCGGATCATCGGAGTCGAGGCGCGCCGCCAGGTGCGGGAGCTCATCGGCCGCCTGCCCGACGCGGTCTGTGCCGCCGTCGGCGGCGGGTCGAACGCCATCGGCCTCTTCCACGCCTTCATCCCGGACGAGGGCGTCCGGCTGTACGGCTACGAGGCCGGCGGCCGGGGCGCGGAGACCGGCGAGCACGCGCTCACCCTCACCCAGGGCAGCGTCGGCGTGCTGCACGGCGCCCGCACCTATGTCCTGCAGGACGACGAGGGCCAGACGATCGAGTCGCACTCGATCTCCGCCGGTCTCGACTACCCCGGCGTGGGCCCCGAGCACGCGTGGCTCAAGGACAGCGGACGCGCCACCTACGAGGGCGTGACCGACGAGGAGGCCATGGAGGCCTTCGCCCTGCTGGCGCGCACCGAGGGCATCATCCCGGCCATCGAGTCCTCCCACGCGCTCGCGGGCGCGCTGCGGCTCGGCCGTGAACTCGGCCCGGACGCCGTGATCCTGGTGAACCTCTCCGGACGCGGCGACAAGGACATGGGCACCGCCATGAAGTACTTCAACCTCTGATCCAGCATCGATAGGGCATCCCGATGACGACACTCCAGGCGGTGTTCGACAAGGCACGCGCCGAGGACAGGGCCGCGCTCGTCGGCTACCTGCCGGCCGGCTTCCCGACCAAGGACGGCGCGGTGAAGGCCGCGACCGCGATGGTCGAGGCCGGCTGCGACGTGATCGAGATCGGCCTGCCGTACTCCGATCCGCTGATGGACGGCCCGACGATCCAGGACGCGGTGCACCGGTCGCTGGAGAACGGCACCCGCATCGCCGATGTGCTGCGCACCGTCGAGGGCGTGGCGAAGTCCGGGGCCGCGACGCTGGTGATGACGTACTGGAACCCGATCGACCGCTACGGCGCCGAGCGCTTCGCCCGGGACCTCGCCTCGGCGGGCGGCGTCGGGACGATCACGCCGGACCTGACGCCCGAGGAGTCCGGGCCCTGGCTCGACGCGAGCCGGGAGTCCGGCCTCGGCACGGTCTTCCTCGTCGCGCCCAGCTCGCCGGACGAGCGCATCGCCCGGGTCGCCGCCTGCTGCACCGGTTTCGTGTACGCGGCCTCGCTGATGGGCGTGACCGGCGCCAGGGAGTCGGTCAGCTCGGCGGCCGAGGGACTGGTCAAGAAGACCAGGGCGCACACGTCGCTGCCGGTCTGCGTGGGTCTCGGTGTCGGGAACGGCGCCCAGGCCGCCGAGGTCGCGTCGTACGCCGACGGGGTCATCGTCGGGTCGGCCTTCATCCGGCGCCTGCTCGACGCGCCGGACGAGACGTCCGGTCTTGCGGCGGTACGCGAACTCGGGGAGGAACTCGCCAGGGGTGTCCGGCGCTGAGCCGGATCTCCGGCTTTCTCCCCCCGGTACCGCCGCGAGCAGCGGAAACGCCACCGCTTACCATGCTCTTATCCCGCACATGGTGAGGTTGGGTCCCGGTACTGTTCAGTCGGTGTTGCCTACCGGGCGAGGAGTCTGATGGTTCAGTTGGCATCCGGCGCTCAGGTGTCCGGCCGGTTACCGTCCGCGAAACCGGCGCTCCCTTGGGTCACGACCGCGGCGCGCGTCGTGCTGGCGGCCGTACTGATCGTCGCGGGCGCGCTCAAGATCGGAGCGCCCGCCCTGTCGGTGCAGGCGGTTCGCGCCTATCAGCTGCTGCCGGAGTCCCTGGCGCAGGTCGTCGGGTACGGCCTGCCCGTCGTGGAGATCATCGCGGGGCTGCTGCTGCTCGTCGGCCTGTTCACCCGGGTGGCGGCGGGAGTCGGCGGCGTGCTGATGGTGGCGTTCGTCATCGGCATCGGGTCCGCGTGGGCCAGAGGGCTGCGCATCGACTGCGGCTGCTTCGGCGGCGACGGCACCCTCGCCGCGGGTCAGGACCCCAACTACTTCTGGGAACTTGTACGTGACATCGGGCTGCTCGCCTGTGCGGCGTGGATCGTCGTGAAGCCGGTGAGCCGCCTGTCGCTTGACTCGGCTCTCGGTTTCGGGGGAACCCGGGAGCCGGTGGACGAGGACGGTCCGGACGAGGGCCGGGACGACCGCGACTGAGAGGCAGGACCGCGGGTCCGGCGCAGGGTCCGGCCGCGGTGACAGCAGGGGGGAAGGTTCGTGAGCAAGCGGACGAGCGAGGCGGCCAAGGCGCGCATCGCGGCGCAGCGGGAGGCCCTGCGCAAGCAGGACCAGCGCAGGCGCGTCACGATGATCGCCACCATCGCGGTGGTCGTCGTGGTCGCGGCCGCCTTCGTCGTGTGGTCGGTGCGGCAGGGCGCCTCGGAGAAGGTCACCGGCGGCCTCGCCGCGGTGACCGTGCAGGAGGACGGGACTGTCGTGATGGCCCAGCCGGGGGTCACCACGCCCGTGGTCGACGTCTACGAGGACTTCCAGTGCCCGGCGTGCAAGCAGTTCGAGGAGACCAGCGGCGCCACGCTGAAGAACCTGGCCGCCGAGGGCAAGGCGAAGGTCGCCTACCACGTGATCACGATCTTCACGCAGGAGCCGACCAAGAGCAACTCGCTGCGCGCGGCCTCGGCCGCCCGGTGCATCACGGACGGCCGGCAGTGGGTCGCGTTCCACGACAAGCTCTACAAGAACCAGCCGAGCGAGACCTCCAGCGGGTTCTCCGTGGACCAGCTGATCTCGTGGGGCAAGGAGGCGGGCGTGACCTCCTCCGGCTTCGACGACTGCGTACGCAAGCAGGGCAACGTCCAGGCGCACCAGACGTACACGCAGCAGGTCATGAGCACGCAGAAGCTGGGCGGCACGCCGACCATCAAGATCAACGGCAAGGAGCTCGACAGCACGACCGCGTTCGTGCCGAGCGCGCTGCGCGACGCCGTGATCAACGCCGCCAAGAGCTGACCCGGAGGCGTACGCCCTGGCCGGAAGCCCCGGTCGGAAGCCCTGGTCCGGATGCTGCGCACACGGATCAGGGCACGGCTCCGGGCGCTCCGCCTGGCTTGTGACCAAAAATGGATGGTCACCGTCCAAGGCCTCGCCTGATCGCAGCCTCGACTGGGGAGAAGGCCCCGTCCGCACGGTCGAGCTGGAGCGGCTCGGCCGGGCGGAGTTTCGGCTGGCCAAGGAAACGGGGCTCTTTTCCGAGGTTCGGCTGGCCGGCGTGCACCAGAAACGGGTGACAGAGGTAGACGTCGCCCGCGCTGCCCGTGGCGTGGACGACCGGACGACGCGTGCCGGCGCTCTCCGCATGGCGGGCCAGCTCCCTGGCGTCCAAGCCGTCCTCGCCCTCAGGTTCCAGGACCCGCGCCACGTCCAGGTGAGAACCCACGCGCAGGCGAGTTGGCGCGGCGTTCTCATCGATGTCCGAGAGCAGGAAGAACATCAGCAGTGCGCGGTCCCTGGACTCGACGTTCGCACGCCAGGTCAGGTAGTCGCCCGGATCGGAGTCGTGGCCGGGGAAGCTCACATCGACGTGCCACCCGTCGACAACGGCCGGTTCGTCCCCGGGGAAGCGGATAACAAAGCCTCCCAGGCTCGTGCGGGGCAACCACCGCCCCACTCCCACGAGGTCGTCGAATGCGGCGTGCAGACGCGGCGTGTTGGCCGCGGTCTCGAACGGCGCCTGCGCGTAGTCAGGGCGTGCCGCCACCGGCCGCGGCCATGTGGCCGGATCGTCGGGATCGGCGTCGAGGTCCCGCCAGATGATCTCGCGGCACTCGTCCGCGATCTCTCTGGGGAACGCGCCCCGGATCCGGACGAAGCCGTCTGTGATGAACGTCCTCACCTGCGCGTCGCTCAACATGCTCACAGCATCTTCGCCGCGGCGCCGTCAGGCCAAAGCTTTATGGGAGTCCTGGTCCCAGAGGCAGGCCCACCGGAGCCCGGTAGCCATACCGACCCGGCCGCGAAGGACGGCTTCGGTTCAGTCCTGATCAGCGGTGTGCTCGATGAAGCCGAGTATGCGGGCAGCGACCAATCCGGGTGCCCGTTCCGGACTCATGCCAACCCCGCCAGGGCGCGACGGTTCATCCTGAGGTGAGTCTGTCCGCTGGACCGACTTGCGTCGCGCCCTGCCGCAGTCCGCCGAGCCGCAGTCCGCCGAGCCGCCACCGGCCACTCGGCCGTGACACCCCGCCGGAGCCGCGCCGGCCGGGGAAGTTCAGCCCCGGTGGGCCGGGCGGTAGGACAGGCGGTCCAGGCCGACCCGGAGGCGGTGCTGGACCTCCACGATCGCGAGGTGCATGGTCTCCGCCTCGGCCTGGGCGTGCACGGGCTGCCCGTTGACGTCGAGGACCGCCCGCGCGGCGCACCGTTCTCCCGGGCTGAGCGACGGGCTGTAGGCGAGGCTGACCCTGGCGTAGAGGATCGGTTTGGCGGTGAACCTGGACACCGACGCGATGCGTTCCCGCGCCTCGGTGACCGCTCCCGCGGGCACCTGCCCGCTCGTCTCCACCATGACCGCCTCGGGCGTGAGTGTGTCGTTCATGATCGGAGTCTGCCCGTTTCGGCGCTCGGCTCACCAGGGACCTGTGGGACCGGCCGACGGCCCGTGCGTCGCCATTTCAAGGGCCGGACGCCCCTACCGCGCCGTCGCGGGTCCAGTCGCGGGTTCCGTCGTGGGACGGCGCGCCGACGCGCCTCGCTCACGGCTCCGCTGCGACCTCGCCCTCCACGTCGATGTTCAGAGATGTCGCGTTCGGGCATCGGCGTTCAGGGGTGTCGGCGTTCGGCGGGTCTCGATGCTCGGGGGTTTTATCGGCGCGTGGCGGGTCACGATTCCGGCATGCCCCGCGACGACCGTTTAGCCCCACACTCCATACCGGTCGGTGACCCCCGGCGAGACGTCGCCGTACGGATCCACCAGGCGATGACGGCCTTCGCGGCCGGCGACGCGCTCGGCGTGCCGTGGGAGGGGCGCGGCCCGGAGCGGATCGACCCCGAGCGGGTCGTCCGGCTCCCCGTCCCGGACAGGGGGTGGCCGCGCGGGTCGACCTCGGACGACACGGCGCAGATGGTGCTGGTCGCGCGGTGCCTGGCCGACACCGGCGGCCGCCCCACCTCCCTGGAGTTCCTGACCCGCCTCGCCGAGGTGGCTCCGGCCGTGCGCGGCCTCGGACCCACCACCCGGCACGCCCTGGCGCACTTCCACGCCGTGGGTGAGCCGCCCGTACCCACGGCCGGAGACCGGCCGACCAACGGCGCGGCCATGCGCGCCGCTCCGATCGGCTGGGCCGTGCCGCCCGACCGGCCCGCTCTGCGCCGCCGGCTCTGCGAGGTCGTGTCCGCCGCGACGCACCGGGCCCCCGCGGCCGTGGCGGCGGCCTGCGTGATCGCGGCGATGGCGTCGTACGCCGTGGAGGGGGAGAGCGTGCCCGCCCTGCTGGAGGTGGCGGCGGACGAGGCCCGATGGGCGGACGGGCTTCCCGAGCCTGCGGACGCCGTGATGGACAGCGGGGCGGACGGTGTGACGGCGGGCGGGCACCGGACACCTGCCGACGCAGTGACGGGAACCGTGACGCACGCTGCGATGGAAGCCGTCGTGGACGCCGCTCACGGCCGGTGGACGCCCCCGTCCGAGGGGGTCTCGCTGGACGCCGCCGAGACCGTCGCCGCCGTGGTCCACGTGATGCGGGAGGCCCCCACCCTCGCCGCGGCGCTGCCGTACGCCGTGTCCCTGGGCGGCGACACCGACACGGTCGCCGCACTCGTCGGCGGGGTCCTCGGCGCCCGCGAACCGGAAGGGGTGGCCGCGCTCGGCTGGCTCGGGCTGGTGGACCTCGGCGAGTATCCCGGACTGCCGGCCCTCGCGGCCCGCCTGGCCGCCCTCCGCGCAGGCCCGCCCCCGGAGTGACCCCTCTGGACGCGGGCCGGCTCGGATTTCGGCGGCTCGAATTTCGGCGGCTCGGAGCGTGGCGGAGTCCCGGTCCGGACCGCCCGGGGGAGGCGGTGGGAAGCCGCCGAGGCCGTGGCGCAGGGCCGGCGGGGGACACCGTCAGGTCGGCCGGAGCACGTCCTGGTACCGATGAACGCGGCGGGCACCGGACTCGCCCCCTCTTGCGGTAACGTCACGTTACATGCCCCTCCTCGCCTCGATTCCCAGCCCGTCACAGGGGGTCTGGAATCTCGGACCGATCCCGATCCGCGCGTACGCCCTGTGCATCGTGCTCGGCGTCGTCGTCGCCGTCTGGATCGGCGAACGCCGCTGGCGCGCCCGTGGCGGCGCCCCCGGGACGGTCACCGACCTCGCGGTCTGGGCCGTGCCGTTCGGCCTCGTCGGCGGACGTCTCTATCACGTCATCACCGACTGGCAGATCTACTTCGGCTCCGACGCGCCCAAGCGGCCGATCGACGCCCTGTTCATCTGGGAGGGCGGCCTCGGCATCTGGGGCGCGGTCGCGCTCGGCGCGCTCGGCGTCTGGATCGCCTGCCGCCGCCGCGGCATCTCCTTCACGGCCGTGGCCGACACCCTCGCCCCCGGCGTGGCCGTCGCCCAGGCCATCGGCCGCTGGGGCAACTACTTCAACCAGGAGCTTTTTGGCGGCCCCACCACCCTGCCGTGGGCTCTGGAGATCGAGCCGGGCCGCCCGGGCACCGTCCCCGGCGCGAGCACCTACCACCCGACCTTCCTGTACGAGTCGCTGTGGGACCTGGCGCTCGCCGGCGTGCTGATCCTGGCCGCCCGCCGCTTCGGCCTCCGCCACGGCCGGGTGTTCGCGCTGTACATCGCGGGCTACACGCTGGGCCGCTTCTGGATCGAGGGGCTGCGGGTCGATCCCGCGCACGAGATCCTCGGCCTCCGGCTGAACCAGTGGACCTCGATCGTCATCTTCCTGTGCGCCGTCGCGTACCTGCTGCTGTCCCGCAACCGGACGGGTGAGGAGCCGGTCGGCGTCCTCGCGGGGGACGGCGAGGGCGCCGACCCCGCCCACCAGCGGGACCAGGCCGACGAGCCCGAGCTCGGCGGCGGGGAGGCCGGCGGCCTGCCCACCGCCCAGGAGGACACGACCGCGACCGACAACACCGGCCCCGCATCCGTGGACTCCACATCGGTGGACTCCGCTTCTGCGGGCTCCGATGACGCTCCGGCGGACTCCGGTGAGGGGGACAGGGCGCCGGCGGGCGCCGGCGCCACCGGCGACGGCGGGACCATGCCGGAACCGGAGGCCGGGCGGCGATGACCGAGGCCAGGACGGGGGCACGGGCCGAGGCACACCACCAGCACAGGGACGTCACCGGCGGATGGCTGCGGCCCGCGGTGTTCGGCGCGATGGACGGCCTGGTGTCCAACTTCGCGCTCATCGCAGGCGTCGCCGGCGGCACCGCCGAGACCAGGATCATCGCCCTCGCGGGCATCGCCGGCCTGGCCGCCGGAGCGTTCTCCATGGCGGGCGGCGAGTACGTGTCGGTCGCCAGCCAGCGCGAGCTGGCCGAGGCCGAGATCGACGTGGAGCGGCGGGAGCTGGAGCGGCATCCCGAGGCCGAGGAGGCCGAGCTGGCCCAGATGTACGTCCAGCGGGGCGTGGATCCGGAGACCGCCAGGGAGGTCGCGCGCCAGATCTCCCGCGACCCGGAGGAGGCGCTCGCCGTCCACACGCGGGCCGAGCTGGGCGTGGACCCCGGCGACCTGCCGTCGCCGCTGCTCGCCGCCGGGTCGTCATTCCTGTCGTTCGCCCTCGGCGCACTGGTCCCGCTCCTGCCGTACCTGCTCGGCGCGCGGAGCCTGTGGATCCCGGCCGCCGCGTCCATGGTGGCGCTGTTCGTCGCCGGCGCGGTGGTCTCGCGCGTGACGGCCAGAAGCTGGTGGTTCAGCGGCCTCCGCCAGCTCGTGGTGGGGGCCGTGGCGGCGGCGCTGACATGGGGACTGGGCTCGCTGATAGGAACCGGCGGTCTATGACCAAGCGCAAGCGCCGGTCGTCCGCGACGGCCGAGCGCTGGGCCGGATCCACCCTCACCGAGCTCGGGCTGGACGACCGGCAGCAACGCGTGCTCGTGTGGTCCGTGACCGCCGTGGGCGTGCTGGCGATCGCCCTGGTGCTGACACTGGTGGTCAACGCGCTGGGCGGAGGCGGGCCCGCGGCGCCGACGGGAGCGACGGCGGACATCGCGGGCCAGGGACTGCCGTCGTCCTTCCAGTCCTGGCCGTCCCTGAAGGAGTTCGCCCCGATCGCGGACCGCAAGGCGGACGGCGCGCCGCTGAGCGTCCAGGAGGTGTTCGGCGCCCGGACACTCAGCGCGAGCAAGATCACGCTGCGCCGCCTCACCAGCCGTCTCGACCAGGCCTGCGGGGGAGCCGTGTGGGGCGCCGACCTCGCCGACTCCCTCGCGAAGGCCGGATGCACCCAGGCCGTCCGCGGCCTGTACGCCACTGCCGACGGGGGTTACCTCGCGCAGTACACGCTGTTCAACCTGTCGTCGGTCGCCGCCGCCGAGTCGCTGGCCACGTCGCTGGCGGATCTCTACCGGGGCTCCTGGGTGCAGCCGCTCGAATCCCCCCGGGCGAAGTTCGGCACCTACAGCGAGGCCAGCGCCCAGGTCATGGGGCACTACCTCGGCGTGGCCTGGATCGGCAGGACCGACGGCGCCGAGCCGGGGGAGAACGACGACTTCGTCATGCTCGGCTTGGCCGTGCGGGAGGCGGAAAGAGCGGTCTTCCGCCGGGTGGTCGCCGTCGCCGGCGTCCCGTCGGACCCCGCGCAGCCGCCGGGCCCGGCCGACACCGCCCAGCCCGCGGAGGACCCGCCGTCCGATCCCGGCGCCTCTCCGGCCTCTTCCGCGACAGTGCCGCCGTCCCCCTCCGCCCCGGCCGCCCAGTAGTACGCCCGGTGCAAGGGCCGGCAGCCGGTCGGCGCACCGGCCGAGACCCCGGAAGCGCACCCGTTCGCACCCGCCCGCCGGTATCCCGGCGGCGACGGGCGGGGGAGGGAACGCGAAGCCTCGGCTGATCGCGGTGCGGGACTCGCCCTGCCGGTGAATCCTCGGCGAGGGTCAGGCCGGGGTGGGGCCGGTGATCTCCGCCGTCATCTGGGTGAGCCGGTGGAGTGGGAGTTCGAGCGGCGTCGCGTCGCCGGCCCAGGGAGCGGCCTCCTCGACGGCGGCCCTGGCCTGCCGCTTGGTGAGCCCGGGCGTTGTGGTGAGGCCGGCCCTGACGAGGTCGGGCCTGGTGAGGGCCTCCCGCCAGGTGTTGGCGAGCTTGCCGTGCGCGCTGTCGAGGATCGCGCGGATGATCCGGTCCGGCCCGCCCTCCGGAGGCGCGAGCCGTACGGCGTCGAGGACACGGCCCTCGGCGGTGAGTTCGTAGACCGGGGCGAGCAACGCGGCCAGCGCGGGCAGCCCGGCGACCGGGGCGGCGAGGAGCACCCGCACGTGCCGGGCCCGGGTCGCGAGCAGCAGGCGGGGCAGGGCCGCCTCCAGCCCGGCCGGCACCGCGATCGCCACCCGCTCCGGGTCGGCGGCGTACGGCTTGGCCAGCAGTGTCGCGAGCCGGGTGCGGGGCACCTGGGGCAGCAGGCCGCGCGGCCAGTCCCCGGCGAGCAGGCCCGGCCCGAACGCGGTCACCGCCGCCTCCTCCGCCGCGCTGTCGGCCGCCCTGTCGGCCGCCCTGTCGGCCGCGCTGTCCGCACCCGGGCCGGCCGCGCCGCCTGTGGCCTTCGCTGCCCTGTCGGGACGCCCGGCGGGGGCGGACTCCACGGCCTGGGGGCCCTGCGTGTAGATGGCCGTGGCGAGGCGGTCGAGCCGCGCGGCGATCGCGGGCCAGGTCTTCGTGGTGGGACGCAGCACATAGAGGTCCGCCGCGCTGCCGATCGCCTCCGCCCCGTGATACCGGTTGAAGTGCGGAAATATCGCCTCATGCAGCAGGTTGAGGTCGACAAGCGCCTTCTGCACCTTCAGCGCGAGCATCGGGGTGCGCTCGGAGGCGCCGTACGCCACGAGGATGCGTCCCCGCTCGCGGTCGCGCAGGCCCTCGGCGGCCCGGGCGGCGAACAGCCCGATCCCCTCCGGCGTGTACGGCGGGTCGGTGACCGCGAGGTCGGCCCAGCCGCGCAGCGACGGCGGCAGGCCGAGGCGCAGGTCGGCCCACCGGGTGCGCACCCCGAGGTCCTGGGCGTCGATGAACTCCAGGATGCGGTCGTCGATGTCGGCCACCGCCACCTCGACCTCCGGGTGGACCATCCGTACGGCCAGCGAGGTCAGGTCGTGGTCGCCGACGCAGAGCAGGCGGGCGCCGGGCAGCCAGAACCGCCGCCCGAGCAGGAGGGCGCGGCGCAGCACGGTCTCGGCGGTCGCGGAGACATGGTCGAGCGCGTGCCGGCCCCGGGGGGCCTCGGCGATCAGCCGCTCCAGACGGGCGAGGGTTTCGGCGTGTTCCGGCACCATTTCGGACACCGGATTCCCGAGATCGGAAATTTCCGGCTCGACCCCCGCGTTGAAGCGGTTGACCTGATCCATGGGTATACGGACACGTTCGCCGCTGTGCTCAAGGGGGAGCACCCGCAGCAGCGACTCGATCGTCCGCCGTGGCGTCGCGGTCTCCCGTACCAGGTCGGACAGGGTCCACCAGCGCCCGCCTGAGAGGAGCGCCAGTGCTCCGCGCAGGCGCAGGCCGTCCACGCCGGCCTCCGCCAGCAGTTCGTCGATCGCCTCATGACCACCCATGGACAAACCCTATCGAGGCCCTATCCACCGCGCTGACCTGTGAAGGTTCGCGAAGTGGACCGGGGGGGCACTATTCCGGCAGCGTGTTGTAATCTCTAAGCACCACAACCGCAGCAGGGCCAGCGTCGTCCCTCTGTTCCACGCAGAAGTTGACGACGGGAGTGACTACATGCCTGCTGCCCGCCTTGGCCTTCCCGGAGGTCTCCCCGAGCCTCAGGGACTCTACGACCCCGCCTATGAGCACGACGCCTGCGGCGTCGCCATGGTCGCCGACGTGCAGGGTCGCCGCAGCTACGACATCGTCGCCAAGGCACTGACGGCCCTCCGCAACCTCGACCATCGGGGCGCGAGCGGCAGCGAGCCGGACACCGGCGACGGAGCGGGCATCCTCACCCAGATCCCCGACGCGTTCTTCCGCGCGGTGGTCGAATTCGAGCTGCCGGCCGCGGGCGCGTACGCCGCGGGCACCGCGTTCCTGCCGGCGGACGAGCAGGCCAGGCAGACCGCGATCGGCCTCATCGAGGAGATCGCCGCCGAGGAGGGCGTGAGCATCCTCGGCTGGCGCGACCTGCCGGTCGACCGCGACCTGCCCGGCGCCACCGCGCGGGCGGTCATGCCCCACTTCGCGCAGCTCTTCGTGACCTCCCCCGGCGGCGAGACCGGCGTCGCCCTCGACCGGATCGTGTTCGCCTTCCGCAAGCGGGCCGAGCACGAGGCGGACGTCTACTTCTCCTCGCTGTCCTCGCGGACCATCGTCTACAAGGGCATGCTGACCTCGCTGCAGGTCGAGCCGTTCTTCGCCGACCTGTCCGACGAGCGCTACGTCAGCGCCATCGCGCTGGTCCACTCGCGCTTCTCGACCAACACCTTCCCCTCCTGGCCGCTGGCCCACCCGTACCGGTACGTCGCGCACAACGGTGAGATCAACACCGTCCGCGGCAACCGCAACTGGATGCGCGCCCGCGAGGCGATGCTCGCCACCGGCCTGATCCCGGGCGACCTGCGGCGGCTGTTCCCCATCTGCGACCCGGACGGCTCCGACACCGCCTCGTTCGACGAGACGCTGGAACTGCTGCACCTCGGCGGCAGGTCGCTGCCGCACGCCGTGCTGATGATGATCCCGGAGGCGTGGGAGAACCACACCGAGATGGACCCGGCCCGCCGGGCCTTCTACGAGTTCCACTCCACCCTCATGGAGGCGTGGGACGGCCCCGCGTCCATCACCTTCTCCGACGGCACGCTGGTCGGCGCGGTCCTCGACCGCAACGGCCTGCGTCCCGGCCGGTTCTGGGTCACCGACGACGGCCTGGTCGTGCTCGCCTCCGAGGCCGGCGTGCTGTCCGACATCCCGCAGGAGAAGGTCGTCCGCAAGGGCCGCCTGCAGCCGGGCCGGATGTTCCTCGTGGACACCGAGCGCGGCCGGATCATCGAGGACGACGAGGTCAAGGCCGAGCTCGCCGCCGCCGAGCCGTACGGCGAGTGGCTGCACGCGGGCCTGGTCCGCTTCGAGGAGCTGCCCGAGCGCGAGCACGAGCACCCCACCCACGAGGCGCTGGTCAAGCGGCAGCAGACCTTCGGCTACACCGAGGAAGAGCTCCGGATCATCCTCACGCCGATGGCGCGCAACGGCGCCGAGCCGATCGGCTCGATGGGCACCGACAGCCCCGTCGCCGTGCTGAGCGAGAAGCCGCGGCTGCTGTTCGACTACTTCAGCCAGCTCTTCGCGCAGGTCACGAACCCGCCGCTGGACGCCATCCGCGAGGAGCTCGTCACCTCGCTGCAGTCGACGATCGGCCCCGAGGGCAACCTGCTCGACCCCGGCCCGGCCTCGTGCCGCCGGCTCGTGCTGCCCTACCCGGTGATCGACAACGACGAGCTCGCGAAGATCGTCCACATCAACGACGAGGGCGCGCTGCCCGGCTTCCAGCCGTACGTCGTGTCCGGCCTGTTCGACGCCGCCGGCGGCGGCGAGGCGCTGGTGCGGCGGCTGGAGGAGATCCGCCTGGAGGTCTCCCGGGCCATCGAGGACGGCGCCCGGATCATCGTGCTGTCCGACCGCGGGTCCTCCCGCGAGCGGGCGCCGATCCCGTCGCTGCTGCTCACCGGCGCGGTGCACCACCACCTCATCCGGGAGAAGTCCCGCACCCGGGTCGGCCTCGTGATCGAGACCGGCGAGGCCCGCGAGTGCCACCACATGGCCCTGCTCGTCGGGTACGGCGCGAGCGCGATCAACCCCTACCTCGCCCTGGAGACGGTCGAGGACATGATCGCGACCGGTCAGCTCGACCTGGACCCGCGCAAGGCCGTGCGCAACCTCATCAAGGCGTACGGCAAGGGCGTCCTGAAGGTCATGTCCAAGATGGGCGTGTCCACGGTCGCCTCCTACACCGGCGCGCAGATCTTCGAGGCCCTCGGCCTCGGCGCCGAGGTCATCGACAGGTGCTTCACCGGCACCACCTCCCGCCTCGGCGGCGTCGGTTTCGACGTGCTGGCCAGAGAGGCGCTGGAGCGGCACGCGCGGGCCTACCCCCGCGCGGAGAACCCGCACCGGCGGCTGGAGGTCGGCGGCGAGTACCAGTGGCGCCGCGAGGGCGAGCCGCACCTGTTCAACCCGACCACCGTCTTCAAGCTCCAGCACTCCACCCGCACCCGGCGGTACGAGATCTTCAAGGAGTACACGTCCCTGGTGGACGGGCAGTCCGAGAAGCTCATGACGCTGCGCGGCCTGTTCAAGCTGCGTCCCGCCGGCGCGCCGATCCCGATCGACGAGGTCGAGCCGGTCGAGTCGATCGTGAAGCGGTTCTCCACCGGCGCCATGTCGTACGGCTCCATCTCGATGGAGGCGCACGAGACGCTGGCCATCGCGATGAACCGGCTCGGCGCCAAGTCGAACACCGGCGAGGGCGGCGAGGACCCCGAGCGGCTGCACGACCCCGAGCGGCGCAGCGCGATCAAGCAGGTGGCCTCCGGCCGGTTCGGCGTGACCAGCGAATACCTCGTCAACGCCGATGACCTGCAGATCAAGATGGCGCAGGGCGCCAAGCCCGGCGAGGGCGGCCAGCTGCCCGGTCACAAGGTGTACCCGTGGATCGCCAAGACCCGGCACTCCACCCCCGGCGTCGGCCTCATCTCGCCGCCGCCGCACCACGACATCTACTCGATCGAGGACCTCGCCCAGCTCATCCACGACCTGAAGAACTCGAACCCGCGCGCCCGCGTCCACGTGAAGCTGGTCGCCGAGGTCGGGGTCGGGACCGTGGCGGCGGGCGTCAGCAAGGCCCACGCCGACGTCGTGCTGATCTCCGGCCACGACGGCGGCACCGGAGCCTCCCCGCTGACCTCGGTCAAGCACGCGGGCGCCCCCTGGGAGCTCGGCCTGGCCGAGACCCAGCAGACGCTGCTGCTCAACGGGCTGCGCGACCGCATCGTCGTGCAGGCCGACGGCCAGCTCAAGACCGGCCGCGACGTGGTCATCGCGGCGCTGCTCGGCGCCGAGGAGTACGGCTTCGCCACCGCTCCGCTGGTCGTCTCCGGCTGCGTCATGATGCGGGTCTGCCACCTCGACACCTGCCCGGTGGGCGTGGCCACGCAGAACCCCGAGCTGCGCAAGCGGTTCAGCGGCAAGCCCGAGTTCGTGGTGAACTTCTTCGAGTTCGTCGCCCAGGAGGTGCGCGAGTACCTCGCCGAGCTCGGCTACCGCTCGCTCGACGAGGTCATCGGACGGGCCGACCTGCTCGACACCACCCGCGCGGTCGAGCACTGGAAGGCCGCCGGCCTCGACCTGTCGCCGATCCTGCACCAGCCGGAGCTGCCCGAGGGCACCCCGCGCCGCAGGGTCGCCGAGCAGGACCACGGGCTCGACAAGGCGCTGGACAACACGCTGATCCAGCTCGCGGAGGGTGCGCTGAACCTCGGCGAGCCGGTCACGCTGGAGCTGCCCATCCGCAACGTCAACCGCACGGTCGGCACCATGCTCGGCCACGAGGTGACCAAGCGGTACGGCGGCGCGGGCCTGCCCGACAACACGATCGACGTGTCGTTCACCGGCTCCGCGGGCAACTCGTTCGGCGCGTTCGTGCCGCGCGGCGTCACGCTGCGGCTGACCGGCGACGCCAACGACTACCTCGGCAAGGGCCTGTCGGGCGGCCGCATCGTCGTCCGGCCGCACCCCGACGCGCCGTTCGAGGCCGAGACGCAGGTCGTCTCGGGCAACGTCGGCCTGTACGGCGCGACGTCCGGCGAGGTCTTCGTCCGCGGCATCGTGGGCGAGCGGTTCTGTGTGCGCAACTCCGGCGCGACCGCCGTCGTCGAGGGCGTGGGCGACCACGGCTGCGAGTACATGACCGGCGGCAGGGCCGTCGTCCTCGGCGCGACCGGCCGCAACTTCGCCGCCGGCATGTCGGGCGGCGTGGCGTACGTGCTGGACCTGCGGCCCGAGCGGGTCAACCGCGAGATGGTCGAGCTCGAGGCGCTGAACGACGAGGACGCCGAGTTCCTGCGGGAGATCGTCGACAGGCATTTCACGGAGACCGGGTCCACCGTCGCCAAGGCGCTGCTGGCGGACTGGGACGCCGCGCTCGGCCGGTTCGCGAAGATCATGCCGTCCGACTACAAGCGGGTCCTGCTGGCACGGGCCGCCGCCGAAGCCGAGGGCCGCGACATCGACGAGGCGGTCATGGCCGCCGCCCACGGGTGACGCCGATGAACGTCGTCACCACCACCGCCATTCCCACGCGACGATAAGGGGGGTACACCGATGGCTGACCCGAAGGGGTTCCTGACACACGGGCGCGAGCTGCCGGCGCGCCGCCCGGTCGACGTGCGCATCCGCGACTGGCGGGAGGTCTACGAGGACTTCCCCAAGCCCGCGCTGACCAAGCAGGCGGCCCGCTGCATGGACTGCGGCATCCCGTTCTGCCACAACGGCTGCCCGCTCGGGAACCTCATCCCCGAGTGGAACGACCTCGTCTACCGCGACGACTGGCGCGAGGCGATCGAGCGGCTGCACGCGACCAACAACTTCCCGGAGTTCACCGGCCGCCTGTGCCCCGCTCCGTGTGAGTCGGCGTGCGTGCTCGGCATCAACTCCGACCCGGTCGCGATCAAGCGGGTGGAGGTCGAGATCGTCGACCGGGCCTTCGCCGAGGGCTGGGTCACGCCGCAGCCGCCCGCCGTCAAGACGGGCCGGAAGGTCGCGGTCGTCGGGTCCGGCCCGGCCGGCCTCGCCGCCGCGCAGCAGCTCACCCGCGCCGGGCACGACGTGGTCGTGTTCGAGCGGGCCGACCGGATCGGCGGGCTGCTCCGGTACGGCATCCCCGAGTTCAAGATGGAGAAGCGGCACGTCGACCGCCGCATCGCCCAGATGGAGGCCGAGGGAACCGAGTTCCGCACCGGCGTCGACGTGGGCGTGGACGTCACGGCGGCCGAGCTGCGCGCGGAGTTCGACGCCGTCGTTCTGGCGGGCGGCGCCACGGCGTGGCGCGACCTGCCGGTGCCCGGCCGCGAGCTCAAGGGCGTCTACCAGGCGATGGAGTACCTTCCCCCGGCCAACAAGGCCCAGGAGGGCGACTACCCCGAGTCGCCGATCTCGGCGGAGGGCAAGCACGTCGTCGTGATCGGCGGCGGAGACACCGGCGCCGACTGCATCGGCACCGCGATCCGGCAGGGCGCGCTGTCGGTCACCCAGCTGGAGATCATGCCGAGGCCGCCGGCGGCCCGTCCGGGCAGCCAGCCGTGGCCGACGTACCCGATGCTGTTCAAGATGGAGAGCGCCCACGAGGAGCTGGAGGCCGGGGCGGGCGACCGCGTGTACGCGGTGTCCACCACCGAGTTCGCCGGCGACGACGAGGGCAACGTGCGGGCGCTGCGCCTGGTCGAGGTCGAGGGCCCGGCGGCGGGGTTCGCGCAGATCCCCGGCACCGAGCGGGAGATCCCGGCCGACCTCGTCACGCTCGCCATGGGCTTCCTCGGCCCGGAGAAGGGCCCGCTGCTGAACGACCTCGCCGCCCTGTCGGGCGACCCGGAGTCGTTCTTCGACGCCCGCGGCAACGTGGCCAGGAACTCCTCGTACGAGACGTCGGTGGAGGGCGTGTTCGCGGCCGGCGACCTGGGCCGCGGCCAGTCGCTGATCGTGTGGGCGATCGCCGAGGGCCGGTCCGCGGCGGCGGCGGTCGACCGGCACCTGAGCGGCCGTACGGTCCTGCCCGTGCCGATCCCCCCGACGGCGCGGCCCCTCGTCTGATCGCTCGTCTGATTACGACGTGCGCCGCCGGCGCGGCCTCCAGGCGACTGGACCGCGTCCGGCGGCGTCACCCGGCAAACCGGGAATACCTCCATCTCGGGAGGCCAGGCCGCGCGGCGGCCGGCCCGTGCGGCCCTCGGGCCACGCGGTCCGGCGGGTTGCGGCGCGCGGCCGGCTGCCGGGAAGATGCTGAGCCCGATCACGGGCCCGGAATCGAGGAGGAGCGTTGCACGCACGGGGGCGGCTCGCCGGGGTCATCATGTCGGTCGCACTGCTCGGCGGGCTGGGCGCCCCGTCCAGCGCACCAGTGATACCGGGCGTACCGGCGGTGATCCCGTTCAGCACAGTGGACGCGCTGAGCACACCCGCTCCGCCGGGCCCGTCGGGGTCCGCGAGCGCGGCCGGGCAGGCCGGTGACTACCTGGTCTTCTACGTGGACGGCGGGCGGGCCGCCGCGCAGCGGGCGGCCGAGGCCGCCGGCGGCACGGTGCGGGCCCACGACGACCGTCTCGGCTATCTCCTCGTGCGCACCTCCGCGCCCGAGCGGATCGGCGCCGACCCCGCCGTGGTCGGCGTCGCCCGCGACCGCCCCATCGGCCGGACCGCCGGGGCGATGCCCGCGACAGGGCGTACGTCCCCTGGCGCGACACGCCCGGACGGGGCCGCGCGGGCGGGGGAAAGGCGAGCGGGAGCTGCGGAGCCGCTCGCCGGCCGCCAATGGGACATGAAGATGATCGGCGCCACGCCCACGGGCTCCTACGCGAAGGCGACGGGCAGCCACAAGGTGCTGGTCGGCGTGATGGACACCGGCGTCGACGGACGGCACCCGGACATCGCGCCGAACTTCAACCGGGCGCTGAGCCGCAACTTCGTGACCGACCAGCCCACCGACCCCAACGGCAGGAAGCTCGACGGACCCTGCGAGTACCAGGGGTGCAAGGACCCGGCCGACGTCGACGACGACGGCCACGGCACGCACGTCGCGAGCACGATCGGCTCGCCGATCAACGGCATCGGCGTCGCCGGCGTCGCCCCCGACGTGTCGCTGGTCAACCTGCGCGCCGGCACCGACTCGGGCTTCTTCTTCCTCAAGCCGACCCTGGACGCCCTGGAGTACGCCGCCGACATCGGCGTCGACGTGGTCAACATGAGCTTCTACGTCGACCCCTGGACGTTCAACTGCCCGGACAACCCCGGCGACACGCCCGCCGAACGGTCGGAGCAGCGGGCGATCCTGGAGGGGATGCGGCGGGCGGTGAACTACGCCCGGTCGCACGGCGTCACGCTGATCACCGCCATCGGGAACGCCGGGGGAGACCTCGGCAAGCCGAAGACCGACACCTCCAGCCCCGACTTCCCGAAGGGCTCGGAGAAGAACCGGTCCGTCGACAACTCCTGCCGCAACGTCCCGGCCGAGCTCGACGGCGTCATCTCGGTGTCCGCGGTCGGCCCGAGCGGCCGTAAGGCGCCCTACTCCGACTACGGCACCGAGCAGACCGACATCGCGGCGCCCGGCGGCGACGTCTTCGACGGCGGCACCGCGCTGCGGGGGAAGGACCGGGAGATCCTCGCCGCCGCCCCCGAGCACGTCCTGCGCGCGCAGGGCCGGCTCGACGCCAAGGGCATGCCGAAGGACAACTCGGTGATCCGCGAGTGCCATGCCGGCAAATGCGCCTACTACCAGTACATGGAGGGCACCTCGATGGCGGCGCCGCACGTGACCGGTGTGGCGGCCCTCATCATCGGGCGGTTCGGCAAGCCGGGCCCGGGCGGGCTCCAGATGGACCCCGCGGAGGTGGAGCGCCTGCTCTACGCCACGGCGACGCCGAAGGGCTGCCCCTCGCCGCGCACCTACCGCTACGGGACCGGGGAGACCCAGGTATGCGAGGGCCCCGCGAGCAGGAACGGCTTCTTCGGCCACGGCCTGGTCGACGCCGCCCGGGCCGCGACCGTCACGCGCTGACCCGTCTGAGTATCGGCCCGTCTGAGTATCGAACTGAGTAGGCCGCCGGATGCCCGGCGGCCGGGCGGCGATCTACCCTCGGCGTGTTCGGGAGGGCAGATCATGATCTACCGGTACGTCTGGCAGGCCACGATGGCCGCGCACTTCCTGGTCATCGCCTACATCGCCCTGGGCGGCTTCGCCGCCTGGTGGCGGCCCCGGCTGGCCTGGCCGCACCTCGCACTGTGCGCCTGGGCGCTCGTCCAGCTCACCGGGCTGGTGGAGTGCCCGCTGACGGCGCTGGAGAACTGGGGACGCGCCCGGGCGGGGGAGCGGGGCCTGCTGCCCGGCGGTTTCATCGACACCTACATCGAGGGGATCGTCTATCCCGAGGAGTACGTCGCGGTCGTCCGGCTGGCCGTGATCGCCGTCGTGCTCGTCTCCTGGGCCGGTCTGGCCGTCGTCATCCGCCGACGCCGCAGACGTCCTTCGCGTACGACAGGAACGTCTGCTGCACCGGCGCCGGAGGCGTCGCGATGAGGTAGCGCCGCTCGCCCGTCCCCACCGTCCCGTAGACCGGGAACAGGTACGCCTTCTTCGCCTCGGCGAAGGCGTGCCAGTCGCAGCGGGCGGGCGTGACCTCAACCGGGATCTTCAGGCGCGGCGTCCCCGGCTCCAGCACGGCCACCGGACGGCTGCGGCCCGACAGCGGCCGGACGGTGTAGTGCGTGGTGGCGCCCAGCTCGTCGATCGTCACGGGCTCCGCGCCCTGCCTCCTGGTCACCAGGAGCACCCCGCGCAGCGTACGGCCCGCCCTGGTCCACGTGTCGCCGAAGGTCACGTCCGCCGCCCGGCGCAGGAGGTACGCCCCGCACTCGGCCTTGACCAGCCCCGCCAGCAGCGGGTCCGGATGGCGTACGGGGAACTCCGCCCTACGCGCCGGCCCCTCGCCCGCCTGCACGGTCGCCACGACGGTGGCGGGGCGGACCGGCGGGATCGTCGCGGGGTCGCACCGCGCCTCGCCGTAGGGGATCCGCAGGTCGGTGCGCGGGGTCCGGCCCAGCGTGGAGTCCACCCGGGTCGGCGGGAGCGTGGCGAAGGAGCCGGTGACGAGCTGCACGTCGAGGAACCGGACGGGAGTGTCGCCGTCGTTGCGCACCGAGACCTCGAGCTCGTGGGCCGCCTCGTCGCTGCGCCACTGGTTCAGGGACACCGAAACACCCGGCGGAGGCGTGGGGGATTCGGTAGCCTGGCCTCCGCACGCCGCCAGGGTGAACAGCGCCGTTATCGCCCCCCATGCCCGGGTACGTTCCATGGCTGCAGGCTAGGGCACGCGGGTGATCGCGTGAAGTGTCTGAACATTTGGCGACGGCTGTATGTGCCGTCACATCGAGTGGTCTGTACCAATTAGGGTAGTGCTGTGAGTCGTCGAGCAAAGATCGTCTGTACCCTCGGGCCCGCCACCTCCTCGCCGGAGCGCCTTCGCGAGCTCATCAAGGCGGGCATGAACGTGGCCCGTTTCAACCTCTCCCACGGCAGCCACGAGCTGCACAAGGAGGTGTTCGACCGGGTCAGGGCCGCCGCCGACGAGCTGGGCTGTGCCGTCGGCATCCTGGCCGACCTCCAGGGTCCCAAGATCCGCGTCGGGCGCTTCGCCTCCGGCCCCGTCCGGCTCGGCTTCGGCGACGTCTTCACCATCACCACCGAGGACGTCCCCGGGGACCGTGACATCGTGTCCACCACCTACGCGGGCCTGCCCGGCGACGTCGGTCCCGGCGACACCATCCTCGTCGACGACGGCCGCCTGAACCTCGAGGTGACCGCGGTCGAGGGGCCGCGCGTCGTCACCCGCGTCGTCATCGGCGGCATGATCTCCGACAACAAGGGCCTCAACCTCCCCGGTGTCGCCGTCAGCGCCCCGGCGCTCACGGAGAAGGACGAGGCGGACCTGCGCTGGGCCCTGCGCACCGGCGTCGACATGATCGCCCTGTCGTTCGTCCGGTCGCCGGAGGACGCGGCCCTCGTCCACGCGATCATGGAGGAGGAGGGCGTCCGGCTCCCGCTCCTCGCCAAGATCGAGAAGCCGCAGGCCGTCGAGTGCCTGGAGGAGATCGTCGACGCCTTCGACGGCGTGATGGTCGCCCGCGGCGACCTCGGCGTCGAGCTTCCGCTGGAGCAGGTGCCGATCGTCCAGCGCCGCATCATCGAGCTGTGCCGCGAGAAGGCCCACCCGGTCATCGTGGCCACCCAGATGCTCGACTCGATGATGAGCGCCCCGCGGCCCACCCGCGCCGAGGCGTCCGACGTCGCGTACGCGGTGATGGACGGCGCCGACGCGGTGATGCTGTCCGGCGAGACCTCGGTCGGCACCTACCCGATCGAGTCCGTGGCCACGATGGACCGCATCGCGGTCGCGGCCGAGGGCACCACGCTGCAGGCCACCCACAACCTGGACCGGCTGCCCGAGACGACCGGCGGCGCCATCGCCCGCGCGGCGGCCGAGGTCGGCGCGATCGTCAAGGCCAAGGCCCTGGTGGCGTTCACGATGTCCGGTGAGACCGCCCGCCGCCTGGCGCGCTACCGCTCGTCGATCCCGCTGCTCGCCTTCACCTCCAACCCGCAGGTGCGCGGCCAGCTCGCGCTCACGTGGGGTGTCGAGACGTTCGAGGTGCCGTTCGTCCACCACACCGACGACATGGTGCGCCAGGTGGAGGCCTCGCTGCTCGCGCTCGGCGTGTGCGAGAAGGGCGACAAGATCGTCGTCGTGGCGGGCTCCCCGCCCGGCAACCACGGGTCCACCAACGCGCTGCGCGTCCACACGGTCGGCTCGCTCGTCGCCCACCCGGCGGGCTGACGCCGGCGGCCCGCGGGGCCGGCCCGCACGGGCCGGGCCTCTGCGGGAGCTGTGATCCCCGGCGGTGGAGGTAAACCGCTTGCGGGCGCGGCGTTCTTCGACGGAGCATGGCAGGAGCGAGTAATCCGTCCTGTCAGACGCCGGAGGAGCGCTGCGCCCGTTGATGGCATCCCCCCAGACCCACGGGCCCGCCCACGGCCGGTCGTCATGGCGCTCGCTGTGGCGGCTGCGGGCCTACCTGCGGCCGTACGCCGGCAGCCTAGTCGTCTCGTGGTTCGCGGCGCTCGGCGGCATCTCGGCCGGCACGGTGATCCCCCTCGTCGGCAAGGAGATCATCGACGGGCCGGTGGCCCACGGGGATCGGACCGGGCTGGTCCCGCTCGGGCTGCTCGCCCTCG
Organism: Microbispora amethystogenes; assembly: GCF_016863015.1. Lineage (GTDB taxonomy): Bacteria > Actinomycetota > Actinomycetes > Streptosporangiales > Streptosporangiaceae > Microbispora > Microbispora amethystogenes. The sequence continues at coordinate 267,403 of NZ_BOOB01000003.1, forward strand.
CCCTCGGCGTGACCGAGGCGGTTCTCACGTTCGTCCGCCGGTGGTCGCAGGCAGGGCCGGTCCTCGGCCTCGAGACCGCGATCCGCGACGACGTCTACCGGCAGCTCCAGCGGCTGCCGATGAGCTTCCACGACGGGTGGCAGTCGGGCCAGTTGCTGTCCCGTGCGACGAGCGACCTGTCCACGATCCGGCGGTTCCTCGGGTTCGGCGTGCTGTTCCTGATCATGAACATCCTGCAGCTCACCGCGGTGACGGTCGTGCTCCTGCGGATGTACTGGCCGCTCGGGCTGCTGGTCGCCGCCTCCGCGCTCCCCGTCGTGGCCCTGTCGCTGCGGTTCGAGCGGCGCTACATCGGCATCTCCCGGCGGCTGCAGGACCAGCAGGGCGACCTCGCGACGCTCGTCGAGGAGTCGGCCGTCGGAGTCCGCACCATCAGGGCGTTCGGGCGGCGCGAGCACGTCTTCGGCGGCTTCGCCGCCGCCGCGCGGGAGGTCCGCCGCACCGCCCTGGGGAAGGTCCGCCTGGCCTCCCGGTTCTTCACCTTCCTCGAAGTGGTGCCCAACGTCACGCTCGCGCTGGTCCTGCTGCTCGGCGCGATCGCGGTCGGGGCCGGCGCGCTGACGCTCGGCACGCTGGTCGCGTTCACCACCCTGGTCCTCCAGCTCGTCTGGCCGGTCGCCTCCCTCGGCTACATCCTCGCCATGGGGCAGGAGGCGATGACCTCGGCGGACCGGGTCGTCGAGGTGCTCGACACGGTTCCCGAGATCCGCGGCGGCGTAGACGTCATCGAGCGCCCCCGCGGCCACGTCCGCTTCGAGGGCGTGGAGTTCCGCTTCCCGGGCGCGGACCGCCCGGTGCTGCGCGACGTCTGGCTGGAGGTGCGGCCGGGGGAGACCATCGCCGTCGTCGGGGCCACCGGTTCGGGCAAGACGACGCTGACCACCCTCGTGCCCCGCCTGTGCGACGTCACCGCGGGCCGCGTCACCATCGACGGGCACGACGTACGGCACCTGTCGCTGGCCTCGCTGCGCTCGGTGGTGGCCACCGCGTTCGAGGAGCCCACGCTGTTCTCCATGAGCGTGCGCGAGAACGTCACGCTCGGCCACGGAGACGCCGCCGAGGAGGAGATCAGGCAGGCCCTGGAGATCGCGCAGGCGACGTTCGCCTACGACCTGCCGTGGGGGCTCGACACCCGCATCGGCGAGCAGGGCATGTCGCTGTCGGGCGGCCAGCGGCAGCGGCTGGCGCTGGCCAGGGCGGTGCTCGGCCGGCCGCGCGTGCTCGTGCTCGACGACACCCTGTCGGCGCTCGATGTGGAGACCGAGGCGCTGGTGGAGGACGCGCTGCGCCGCGTGCTCGCCGACGCCACCGGCATCGTCGTGGCCCACCGCGCCTCGACGGTGCTGCTCGCCGACCGCGTGGCGCTGCTGCGCGACGGCACCATCGCCCACGTGGGACGCCACGGCGACCTGCTGGCCACGGTGCCGGAATACCGCGAACTGCTCGCCCAGGACGCCGGCCTCGACGCCGAGAGATCCGCGCCATGACCCAGGAAACCGACAGCGAAGCGGGAAACACCGAGCGAGCCGGAGGGGCCGATGTGAGCGCCCCGATGAGCGAAGCGGGAAACACCGCCTGGCGGGGGGTGGCGGCCGAGGACCGGGACGAGATCTCCGAGCGGGTCTCGCTGCTGCTGCGCACCCGGTCCCGCCGTCTGCTCGGTGACCTGCTCCGGCCGCACCGCCGGGCGATCGCCGTGCTCACCGCGGTCATCGTCGTGTCCAACGCGGCCGGGCTGGCCCTGCCGTACCTGGTGAAGAAGGGCATCGACGACGGGATCCCGCCGATGCTGCGGGGGCACGGCGCGGGGGCCCTGCTGGCCGTCGTCGCCGCGGTGCTGCTGGCCGCGCTCACGCAGGCGTTCACCCGGCAGGCGTTCCTGCAGATGGCGGGCCGGATCGGCCAGGACGTCCTGCTGGAACTGCGCCGCCGGGTCTTCGACCACTTCCAGCGGCTGTCGCTGTCGTTCCACGAGAAGTACACCTCGGGGCGGGTCATCTCCCGGCTGACCTCCGACGTGGACGCGATCGCCGAACTGCTGGACTCCGGCTTCGACGGCCTCGTCACCGCCGTGCTCACCCTGTGCGGCACCGCGGTCATGCTGCTGGTGCTCGATGTGCGCCTCGGTCTGGTGGCGTTGCTGCCGCTGCCGGTCCTGCTGCTGTTCACCCGGTGGTTCCGCCGGGAGTCGAGCGTCACCTACCGCCGTACGCGGGAGGCCGTCGCGCTGGTCATCGTCCACTTCGTGGAGACGATGACCGGGATCCGGGCGGTGCAGGCGTTCCGCCGGGAGCCGCGCAACCAGGAGATCTTCGAACGGCTCAACGCGGACTACCGCGACGCCAACGTGCGCGGCTCGCGCCTGGTGGCCGTGTTCATGCCCGGCATCAAGCTGATCGGCAACGTCACGGTCGCCGTCGTCCTCCTGTACGGCGGCCTGCTCGCGCTGCGCGGCACGGTCACGGTCGGCGTGCTCGCCGCGTTCCTGCTCTACCTGCGCCAGTTCTACGAGCCGATGCAGGAGATCAGCCAGTTCTACAACGCCCTCCAGTCGGCGGGGGCGGCGCTGGAGAAGCTGTCGGGGGTGCTCGAGGAACGACCGGCGGTGGCCGAACCCGCCCGGCCGGTGCCGCTGCCGCACGCCGCCGGGGGACTGCGCTTCGAAGCCGTCCGGTTCGCCTATGCCGAGGGCCCGCCGGTGCTGCCGCTGCTCGACCTGGAGATCCCCGCCGGGCAGACGGTCGCCGTCGTCGGCACGACCGGCGCGGGCAAGACCACGCTGGCCAAGCTCGTCGCCCGGTTCCACGACCCGGTCGCAGGGCGGGTGCTGCTCGACGGCGTGGACCTGCGCGACCTCGACGAGGACACCCTGCGCCGCCACGTGGTCATGGTCACCCAGGAGAACTACCTGTTCAGCGGGACGATCGCGGACAACGTGCGGTTCGGGCGGCCCGACGCGCCGGACGCGGAGATCGTGCGGGCCGTGGAGGCCATCGGCGCCCACACGTTCGTCTCCACCCTCCCCGAGGGGTATGAGACGCAGGTCGGCAAGCGCGGCGGCCGGATGTCGGCGGGGCAGCGGCAGCTTGTCGCGTTCGCCCGGGCCTTCCTCGCCGATCCCGCCGTGCTGATCCTGGACGAGGCGACCTCCAGCCTCGACGTGCCCAGCGAGCGGCTTGTGCAGCGGGCGCTGCGGACGATCCTCGCCGACCGGACCGCGCTGATCATCGCCCACCGCCTGTCCACCGTCGAGATCGCCGACCGGGTGCTCGTGCTGGAGCATGGCCGGGTCGTGGAGGACGGCCCGCCCGACCAGCTGATCGCCGACTCCGGCCGGTTCGCCCGCCTCCACCACGCCTGGCTCGACAGCCTCGCCTGACCCTGCCAGCGGCGTTTCGACACGGGGGTGCAGCGCAGTGGGGCAGGGGTCAATACTTCGGGCCCACGAACCGGTCGAGGCGGGCCACGGCGTCGCGTCTGGCGATCGAGATCTCGTTGCGTTTGTTGTGGCGCCACGCGACGCCGAGGCGGTCCAGCGTCTCGCCGCACAGCCGGAGGATGTCGGCCGACTCGTTCTTGAACAGGTATCGCGGGTACTCGTACCACTTGTCCTCCCCGCCGACCGGCCGCCGGACCCGGTTCGTCCCCCGGTAGCCGTCCGAGTGGATGAGACCGCGCACGAAGAGACCCGGATGTTCGGTGACGATCTCCTCCTGCCAGCCCGCCAGCACGATGGCCCGCTGATGCTTCTTCCCCGGCCCATGCTGCGGAAAGAGACACACCCAATGTGTGGAGTAGCTCTTCACTTCGGTGCAGCCCGTGTGCTGCCGCCGGCTCACGGAAGATGTCGGCATCACGGCGGCGAGCGCCTCGGCGGCCGCTTCGATCAGGCCCGGCCAGGTGTCGCTGCAGAAGATCGACAGCCGGTAGACCCGTTTGCGGCACAGGACGATGTGGCCGTCACCAAGATAGAGACCGAGGAGATAGGCGTATGAGCGCCGGTCGAGCGTGCGTCCGTGACAGAGCGGGCAGTTCGTGTTGCGCCTGCGGTCCTCGTCCTCCCGGGCGCGCCGGGCACCGGTCCGCCACTTCTGGACGGCTCCGAGGGAGACGCCGCAGAACGCCGCCACTTGACGGTCGTTGTAACCGAGGGCGGAGAGGCGCAGGGCGCGGTCGACGGTCTCCCGGGGGTGCATAGTCTGACCATGCCATGCGCCACCGACAGTTTTTACTTCGTCACGGAACGTGCCGGAAGCGGGATTCGAACCCGCACGCCCTCTCGGACGGACGCTTTTGAGGCGTCTATGTCTGCCATTCCATCATTCCGGCTCTTTTATCGAGTTATGTCCCGATATGTCCGCTTCGGGGGCGACCGGCCTCCGGTCGATCACCTCCACCTGGCGTGGTTCCAATGTAGCGGACATCGGTAACCTCTTGTGCGTGAGTACGCAGCGGCGAGTGGTGATCGCGGAAGACGAGGCACTGATCCGCCTCGACCTCAAGGAGATGCTCGAGGAGGACGGCTACGCCGTGGTCGGGGAGGCCGGTGACGGTGAGACGGCGGTCAAGCTGGCCACGGAACTCCGCCCCGACCTGGTGATCCTGGACGTGAAGATGCCGGTCCTCGACGGGATCTCCGCGGCCGAGCGCATCGTCTCCGAACGGATCGCCCCCTGTCTCATCCTCACCGCGTTCTCGCAGCGCGACCTGGTGGAGCGGGCCAGGGACGCGGGGGCGATGGCCTACCTGGTCAAGCCGTTCACCAAGGGCGACCTGGTCCCCGCGATCGAGATGGCGGTCAGCCGGCACGAGGAGATCGCCGCCCTGGAGAAGGAGGTCTCCACGCTGTCGGAGCGGCTGGAGACCAGGAAGCTGGTGGAGCGGGCGAAGGGCCTGCTCATGGCCCAGCACGGGTGGACCGAGCCGCAGGCGTTCCGGTGGATCCAGAAGGCGTCGATGGACCGGCGCATGAGCATGCGCCAGGTGGCGCAGATCGTGGTGAACGAGAACGGCGGCGGGGCCCCGGCACCCGCCTGACCACGCGCCTGCGCTGATCGTCGGGGAGAAGACTCCTGGTCAGGGGCGTGCGCCGCTAAGTTGAGGAGTTATTACGACTCCGCATCCAAGTGCGGACAGTTCTGATGCATCCCTGGTCGGGGGCACCCCCGGCTATGTACCTTTCAGCCATTCGATCGGGACAGTCGGCAGCGCTGACGGATTCCCGGGCCTGGATGAAGGAGATGCTTTCATGATCCGCATTGCCCCCCTCGGGCGGGCTCTGGCCGTCGCCGCAGCCGCCACGCTCGCGCTGGCGGCCTGTGGCGGTGGCGAGGACAGCGCCGCCCCGAGCGCCTCGGCTCCGGCGCCGGCGGCCTCCTCGGCCCCCGCCGCCGCGCAGGGCGACGGCGTCCTCACCATCGGCACGTTGCTGCCCCAGACCGGTTCGCTCGCCTTCCTCGGCCCGCCGGAGTTCGCGGGTGTGAAGCTGGCCGTCAAGGAGATCAACGACGCCGGCGGTGTTCTCGGCAAGCCGGTGACCGAGATCGACACGGACTCGGGTGACACCTCCACCAACATTGCCTCCCAGTCTGTCGACAAGTTGCTGCAGCAGAAGGCCGACGTGGTCGTGGGCGCCGCGTCGTCCTCGGTGTCGCTGTCGGTCATCGACAAGATCACTGGTGCGGGCGTCGTGCAGATCTCGCCGGCGAACACCTCCGACCAGTTCACCACCTACGACGACAAGGGCCTGTACTTCCGTACGGCGCCGCCGGACGTGCTGCAGGGCCGCGTGCTCGGCGACCTGATCCTCGCCGACGGCAACGACACGGTCGGCATCCTCGCTCTCCAGGACGCGTACGGCACGGGTCTGGCCGACAACGTGCAGAAGGCGGTCGAGGGCGGCGGCGGCGAGGTCGTGGAGAAGGTCATCTACGACCCGAAGGCGGCCGACTACTCGGCGGACGTCGCCAAGATCAAGGAGAAGAACCCCAAGGCCGTCGCGCTGATCGGGTTCGACGAGACCAAGAAGATCGTCCCCGAGCTGGTCAAGCAGGGCCTGACCGCCAAGAAGGTGAAGTACTACTTCGTCGACGGCAACCTGTCCAACTACGGCACCGGCAAGGACGGGTTCCCCAAGGGCACGCTCGACGGCGCGAAGGGCACCCAGCCGGGCGCCCAGGTCTCCGACGACTTCAAGGAGAAGCTGAAGTCGGTCGACCCGAAGCTGAAGGACTTCAACTACGGCCCCGAGTCGTACGACGCCACGATCGTCACCGCGCTCGCGGCGCTCGCCGCCAAGAGCGACGTGGGCAAGGACATCGCGGCGAAGCTGAAGGACGTGTCCAGCGGCGGTGAGAAGTGCAAGGACTTCAAGTCCTGCGCCGACATGCTGGCCGCGGGCAAGGACATCGACTACGACGGCGCGTCGGGCCCGATCGAGTTCAACGACGCCGGTGACCCGGCCGAGGCCACGATCGGCGTCTACGAGTACGGCGCCGACAACAACAACAAGAACGTCGCCTTCAACACCGGCAAGATCGCCGGCTGATCTGGCGGCACGACGGTGACAGGGGCGGGCCGGTCCTACCGGCCCGCCCCTGCTGCGTTATCCGGGTGAGGGACGGCCGCAGGCGGTGAGGACGGCGGCGGCCGCCGTACGGTACTCGCGCAGCAGGCGGGGCCGCCGGGAGTCCGCCGTACGGGCGAGGGAGAGGGTTCCGGCGAGGTCGTCGACGGCCGCGACGGCCGGAGCGGCCGGGGCGGGCAGCCCTGGGCCGTACATCGCCAGCGTCCCGCGGAGGTAACCGAACCGGCCGCGCACGTCGCCGTCCCAGTGCTGGGCCTCCTCCTGCCCGGCGGGCAGCAGCGACAGCCCCAGATAGCCGATGGCCGACACGACGCGGGCGCAGGGGTCGTCCCCGGCCTTCGCCCCGGTCACGTAGACGGCGCCGGCGGCGTCCGGCGAGGTGGTCGCGGCACGCGGCGCGGGCGCGCGATCCGGGGCCTGGCAGGCGGACAGGTTCACGACGAGCGTGGTGACCGTTGTGACGACCACCGCCGCCCGTGGGAAGCTTCGCGTCATACGCCTCATTGTGCGCGCGAAGGATGCCGGACGGATGCGGATCCGGTCACAGCTCCACGACGAGGACCCCGGCGGAGAAGTTTCCGCCGGGGTCCTGCGAAGGGGGTCGTGCCGCCGGGCTCAGGCCCGCGCGAGCGTGCCCAGGTAGAGCTGGATGACCTTGGGGTCGTTGATCAGGTCGCGGCCGCTGGCCATGTAGGCGTTGCGTCCCTGGTCGAGCACGTAGCCGCGGTGGCAGATCTGCAGGCAGCGGCGGGCGTTCTGCTCCACCATGATCACGGTGACGCCGGCCTTGTTGATCTGCTGGGCCTGGATGAAGACCAGGTCCTGGAGCTTGGGCGACAGGCCCGCGGAGGGCTCGTCGAGCAGCAGGACCGACGGCTCCGTCATCAGCGCGCGGCCCATGGCCACCATCTGCCGCTCACCGCCGGACAGCGAGCCCGCGCGCTGCTTGCGGCGCTCCCGCAGGGCGGGGAAGATCTCGCAGACGAACTCGAACCGCTCCTTGAACCTGCCGGGCACCTGGAAGGCGCCCATCTCCAGGTTCTCCTCGATGGTGAGGCTGGGGAAGACGTTGTTCGTCTGCGGGACGTAGCCCACCCCCCGGGACACCAGCGCGTGCGCCTTGAGGTTGGTGATGTCCTCGCCGTCCAGGGTGACCGAGCCGCTGCGTACGGGCACGAGCCCGAACAGGGTCTTGAGCAGGGTCGACTTTCCGGCGCCGTTGGGGCCGATGATGCCGATCAGCTCGCCCTTCTTCACGTACAGGTCGGTGCCGTTGAGGATGTTGACGCCCGGGATGTAGCCCGCGTACAGCTCGTCGGCGCGCAGCAGCGCGCTCTCGGCCCCGGCGACGTGCTCGGAGCGGTCGGTGACGGCCGCCCGCGAGACGCTCTCGTCACCGGCCTCCGTGTCCGTCGAGGCGTCCGACGAGGCGTCCGACGACGCGGACGCCGCCTCGGCCGGCTCCGGCTCGACGGTGCCGTCCGGTGTGACGGCGTCCTCCGGTGTGACGGAGCGGTCCGGCTCGGCTGCGCTCATGCCTTCTCCTCGATCTCGGCTTCCAGCTCGGCCTCGGCCTCCTGCAGCTGCTCCTCGAACTCCTCCGCCGACATCGGCGCGTCGTGGTGGGCGCCCAGGTACGCGTCGACCACCCGCTGGTCGGACATGATGGTGTCCGGCGGCCCCTCCGCGATCACGGCCCCCTGCGCCATCACCACGACCCAGTCGCTGATGTCGCGGACCATGTCCATGTCGTGCTCGACGAAGAGCACGGTCATGCCCTCCTCGCGCAGGTCCTTCACGTGCGCGAGGAGCGACTGGGTGAGGGCCGGGTTCACGCCCGCCATGGGCTCGTCCAGCATGACCAGCTCGGGGCCGACCATCAGCGCCCGGGCCATCTCCAGCAGCTTGCGCTGGCCGCCGGACAGCGAGCCCGCGAAGTCGTCGCGCTTGGTGTTGAGCTTGAAGCGTTCGAGAAGCTCCTCGGCCCGCTCGGTGATCTCGTCCTCCTGCTGGCGCCAGCTGCCCGGGACGAGCGCGCGGAAGAAGTTCTCCCCGCGCTGGTTCTGCGCGCCGAGCCGCATGTTCTCCATCACCGTGAGCTTCGACAGCGCCTTGGTGAGCTGGAACGTGCGCACCATGCCCGTGCGGGCCACCCGGTGCGCGGGCACGCCCTTGAGCTGCTTGCCGTTGAAGGCCCAGGACCCCTCGTCGGCGCTGTCGAAGCCCGTGAGCTGGTTGAAGAACGTCGTCTTGCCGGCGCCGTTCGGCCCGATGAGCGCGGTGATCGAGCCGCGCTGGATCTCCAGGTGGGCGACGTCGACGGCGGTGAGGCCGCCGAAACGGCGTACGACGTTGTCGACGACGAGGATGGGGTCGGGCTTGGCGACCCCCGGCTCGCGATCGAGGCCCGCGAAGGCCGCCAGCGCCGCCGCCTTCCTCGTCGTGGTGCTGTCAGCGTGCATCGAGCGCGATCTCCCTCTTGTCGCCGAAGATGCCCTGGGGCCGGAAGATGAGCAGGAGCATCAGGCCGAGGCCGACCAGCATGAACCGGACGGCGCCGATGTTGTTCACGGTGAACAGCGAGGGGAGCATTCCGGCCGAGACGGCCTCACTGAGCGTGTTCCCGACGAAGACCAGCAGCACCCAGAAGATCGCGGCGCCGACGACGGGGCTGAAGACGCGGGCCGCGCCGCCGAGGATCACGATCGTGTACGCGTAGAACGTGAACTCGGTGCTGAACAGGTCGGGCTGCACCGACGCCTGGCCGAGCGCGAACAGGAAGCCGCCGAGGCAGCCGACCAGGCCGCCGAGCACCAGCGCCTGCATCTTGTAGGAGAAGACGTTCTTGCCGAGGCTGCGCACGGCGTCCTCGTCCTCGCGGATGGCCTTGAGCACGCGGCCCCACGGGCTCTTCATGAGCAGGTAGACCAGCCCGCAGCAGATCGCGATGAGCACCCAGCCGACGGTCAGGATCCAGGTCACCCGCTCGTTGAAGCTGATCGGGCCGATGCCGTACGTGCCGGGGGAGTAGGGGTTCATCGCGAAGAAGTCGCCGGAGAAGTTCTGGCGGCCGTCCGAGCCGCCGAAGACGCTGCTGAACTTCACCGATCTGAAGACGAGCCGGACGATCTCGGCCGCCGCGATGGTGACGATGGCGAGGTAGTCGGCCCGCAGCCGCAGGGTCGGGATGCCGAGCAGGAAGGCCAGCACGACGGTGGCGGCCAGGCCGATCGCGATGCCCAGCCAGAACGGCAGGTGGAAGGTGGCCACCGTGACGGCCATGCCGTACGCGGCGACGCCGAGGAAGGCCGCCTGGCCGAAGTTGAGCAGCCCGGCGTAGCCGAACTGGATGTTGACGCCGATCGCGGCGAGCGCGTAGACGACGGTCTCCAGGCCGATCGAGGCCTTGACCGTGGTGATGAGGATTGCGTTCCAGTCCACGTGTGGTCTCCGATCAGCCGATGCGCTCGCGCCGGCCGAGAATGCCCTGCGGCCGGAAGAGCATGACGAGGATGAGCACCAGCAGCGCGCCGACGGTCTTCAGCTCGGTCGGCACCACGACGGTGGACAGCTGGATGAACAGGCCGACGACGATGGAGCCGACGAGGGCGCCGAACGCGGTGCCGAGCCCGCCGAGGGTGACCCCCGCGAAGACGAGCAGCAGGATCTGGAAGCCCATCTGGTAGCTGACGTTCTGCGACAGGCCGAGCATGATGCCCGCGAGCGACGCGATCGCTCCGCCGACGGTCCAGATGATCCGGATGACCCGGTCGACGTTGATGCCGGAGGAGGCGGCCAGCGCGGGGTTGTCGGCGACCGCGCGGGCGGCCTTGCCGATGCGGGTCTTGAGCAGCGCGAGGCCGACGATCACGAGCACGAGGAGCTCGATGCCCATGGCGACGAAGTTCTTCGGCGCGGCGGAGATCGGGCCGACCTGGATGCCCGGCTGGGCGTTGTAGTCGGCGTACGGCGCGCCCTCACCGCCGAAGAAGAACAGGAAGACGTACCGCAGGAACAGGGCCAGGCCGATCGAGATGATCATCATGGCCACGAGGCTGCTGCCTCTCCTGCGCAGCCGTCCCCAGAAGAACCGGTCCTGCCCGTACCCGAAGATCCCGCCGATCACGACGGAGATCAGCGCGGCCCAGACGAGGTGGACCCCCACGACGACGTTGAAGAAGTAGGCGCACATCGCGCCGAACGTGAGCAGCTCGCCGTGGGCGAAGTTGGTGAGGCCGGTGGTGCCGAACACCAGCGACAGGCCCATGGCGGCGAGGGCGATGATGAGCCCGAGGTTGAAGCCCTCGAAGGTGAGCTGCGCGACCCGGTCCCAGAAGGAGGTCCCCCCGTCGTCGGCGGGCGCGGCGCCGCCCTTGGCACCGGCCGGCACGAGGGCGAACAGGACGTTCCGTACGCTGCCGTCGTACACCTGCACGTCGAGCGTGGACCTGTTCTGGAACTTCAGGGCGACCCCCGCGGGGAGCGTGGAGGTGTCCAGGGTGACCTTGTACTTGCCCGCCTTGGGGACGGGCACCTCCCACTTGCCGTCGGCACCCGAGGTGGCGTCGTCGACGGGTTTGCCGTCCTCCGCCACCACACTGATCTTCACGCCGTTCACCGGCTGGCCTTGGTTTTGGAGTGTGCCCTTCAGTGCCTCTCCGTCCGCCCACGCGGGGGCGGTGAGGAGAAAGACGAGTCCACCCATGAAGGCCGTGAACGCGATCACGGCTCTGCGCAATGGTGCTCCCTCTGATTCAGGTCGTGGCGGGGTCGTGCCCCAACTGCGGACGCGCAACGTCGGACAGGTTCTGTCTCGTTGTGGCCGGAGCATAAGCCTGGGACGCCCGGTTCAGGGTTCTTCGTCACCAATCGGTGACCATGGTGTGTCACTGACGTGAGAAAAGCTTTCGCAGGTCAGCGGGCTGTCATGAGTCATTCGAGGCGACGGTGCTGGAGAACGGACGGCGCGGAGCGACGATGAGCCCGTGGGGTGACCTTTGGGACCGTACACAGCTTCCCCGGCTCCGCACGTTGTCTACTCGGTTCCCCACGGGCTCTGGAGCCACAACGCTAGCGACCGGAGCGACCCGCGTGCAAAGAGAGTCGCAAGCCGTTCCGGTTTGGCCCTCAATGCGTGCCGAAAGTCGGTTGCGCCTCTTGTCCGCATGCCGGCCTCCCGGGGCGGGCGCGGGCCCGCTCATTCAGGCCTGATGAGACAGGTGAGACGGGACGTGCACACCATCCGGCCCTCGCCGTCGGTGATCTCGATGGCGTACGTCGCGAGCGTGCGCCCGCCGTGCACCCGGGTGGCGACGGCGGTGACGTGCCCCGAGGTGGCGGCGCGGTGGTGGGTGGCGTTGATCTCGATGCCGACGACCCTGCGTCCCGGCCCGGCGTGCAGGGCGGCGCCGGTCGAGCCGAGCGTCTCGGCCAGCACGCACGAGGCGCCGCCGTGCAGCAGGCCGTACGGCTGGGTGTTGCCCTCGACGGGCATGCGGCCGACCACCCGCTCCGCGCTCGCCTCCAGGAACTCGATGCCCATGCGCCGGTGCAGGCCCGGTGAGGCGTTCATCTCCGCCACGAACTCGTCGGGATTCGTCAAGGTCAAGGGGACGCCTCCGGTGGGAAGACCACGGGTTTTCTGTCGTAGAGGGAGACTAGGCTGCGGGTGTGCCGAAGAGTGAAGCGACCCCCACCCGTCCGTGTCTGCTGCTCCTGGACGGGCATTCCCTCGCCTATCGCGCGTTCTACGCGCTGAAGGACGCCAATCTCATGACCACGGACGGTCAGCACACCGAGGCCGTCTACGGCTTCACCTCGATGCTGGCCAACATCCTGCGTGACGAGCAGCCGAGCCACATCGCGGTCTGCTTCGACCGCAGCGAGCCCACCTTCCGGCACGAGGCGTACGAGCCGTACAAGGCGAACCGGGCGGAGACGCCGGAGGACTTCCGCGGCCAGATGCAGCTCATCTTCGAGCTGCTCGACGCGCTGCGGATCCCCCGCCTGTCGCTGGCGGGCTTCGAGGCGGACGACGTGATCGCGACGCTGGCGACCCGGGCCTCGGCCGAGGACATGAGCGTGCTCGTCGTCACCGGCGACCGTGACGCGCTCCAGCTCGTGAACGACAAGGTCACGGTGCTGATGACCCGGCGCGGCATCAGCGACATGACCCGGTTCACCCCCGAGGCCGTGATCGAGAAGTACGGCCTGACCCCCGCGCAGTACCCGGACTTCGCGGCCCTGCGCGGCGACCCGAGCGACAACCTGCCGAACATCCCGAGCGTGGGGGAGAAGACCGCCACCAAGTGGATCGCGGAGTTCGGCTCCCTCGACGAGCTGGTCCGGCGGGCCGACGAGGTGAAGGGCAAGGCCGGCGACAAGCTCCGCGAGCACCTCGGCCAGGTGATCCACAACCGGATGCTGACCGAGTTGAAGCGCGACGCGCCGGTCGACGCCGAGGTGTCCGCGCTGACCATGGGCCTGTGGGACCGCGAGGAGGTCAACAAGCTCCTCGACTCGCTGCAGATCCGGGGCGAGCTGCGGGAGCGGCTGTTCAAGACCCTCGGCACCACCGAGCCGGAGGCCGGCGAGGGCTTCGAGCTGGAGGTGACCGTGCCGGAGCCGGGCCAGGTGGCGGCGTGGCTCGCCGCCCTCCCGGCCGACCGCGCCGGGCTGGCCTTCAAGGCCACGTACGGCAGCGGCACCGGGCGGCTCGACGGCATCGCGATCGCCGCCCCCGGCGGCGCCGCCTACCTCGACCCCACCCGGCTCACCGAGGAGGACGAGGCGGCGCTGGGCGCGTGGCTGGCCGACGAGAGCCGGCCGAAGGCCGTGCACGACGCGAAGGGCGCCCTGCTGGCGCTGTGGGCGCAGGGCCACGACCTGCGCGGCCTGACCTGCGACACCGCGCTCGCCGCCTACCTGGCCATGCCGGGGCAGCGGTCGTTCCCGCTCGACGACCTGGTGTTGCGCTACATCCATCGGGAGCTGCGGGCGGAGTCCGCCCCCGGCGGTCAGACGTCGCTGTTCGAGGACGCCGACGAGGGCGTGGCCAGAGATCTGGCCCTGCGCGCCCAGGCCGTGCGCGATCTCGCCGACGCGCTGGAGGGCCACCTGTCCAAGCGTGGCGGCACGCGCCTGGTGACCGACGTCGAGCTGCCGCTGGTGCGCGTGCTGGCCGAGATGGAGCGGGCCGGCATCGCCGCCGACCGGGAGTACTTCGCGGGGCTGGAGGCCGAGTTCGGCGCGGCGGTCAAGCAGGCGACCGAGGCCGCCCACCAGGCCGTGGGGGAGCAGTTCAACCTCGGCTCGCCCAAGCAGCTGCAGGAGATCCTGTTCGGCAAGCTCGGCCTGCCGAAGACGAAGAAGATCAAGACCGGTTACACGACCGACGCCGACGCGCTCGCGTGGCTGGCCCAGCAGACCGACAACGAGCTTCCGGTGATCCTGCTGCGCCACCGCGACCAGACCAAGCTGCGCACCACGGTCGAGGGCCTGATCAAGGAGATCTCCGACGACGGGCGGATCCACACCACGTTCAACCAGATCGTGGCGGCCACCGGGCGGCTGTCGAGCGAGAAGCCGAACCTGCAGAACATCCCGATCCGCACTCTGGAGGGCCGCCGCATCCGCAGGGGCTTCGTGGTGGGGGAGGGCTACGAGACGCTGCTGACCGCCGACTACAGCCAGATCGAGCTGCGGATCATGGCCCACATGTCGCGGGACGAGTCGCTGATCGCGGCGTTCGAGTCCGGGCACGACTTCCACAAGGCGACCGCGTCGCGGGTCTTCGACCTGCCGCCCGAGCAGGTGGACGCCGACCTGCGGGCCCGGATCAAGGCGATGAACTACGGCCTCGCCTACGGGCTGTCCGACTTCGGGCTCTCGGGGCAGCTCAACATCCCGGTGGCGGAGGCGCGGGCGCTCAAGGAGGAGTACTTCGAGGAGTTCGGCGGCGTCCGCGACTACCTGGAGGCGATCGTCGCCCGGGCCCGCAAGGACGGCTACACCGAGACCATCCTCGGCCGCCGCCGCTACCTGCCCGATCTCACCAGCGACAACCGGCAGCGCCGGGAGATGGCCGAGCGGATGGCGCTCAACGCGCCGATCCAGGGCTCGGCCGCCGACATCATCAAGGTCGCCATGCTCGACGTGCAGGAGGCGATCGCGGGCATGCGCTCCCGCATGCTGCTCCAGGTCCACGACGAGCTGGTGTTCGAGGTCGCGCCGGGTGAGCTGGAGGAGCTCACCGAGATCGTGCGGCAGCGGATGTGCCGGGCCTACGACCTGAGCGTGCCGCTGGAGGTCGGCGTCGGCGTCGGCGCCACCTGGGAGGACGCCGGCCACTGACGGTCATGGGCGGGCGGGCCTGTGGGCCCGTCCGGCCCTGGCCAGGCCGGCCTCCTCGACCTCCAGCAGGCTGGCCTCGTGCCGTTCCGCCTCGTAGGCCGTCCGCCCGCCGCGCAGGCCGAACAGGCGTTTGCTCAGGGCGATGTACAGGACGGCCGCGATGTTGATCAGCAGGAGCACGATGCGGAACGGGCTCACCTTCTCGGCGATCTCGTAGATCTCCACCGGGATGAACGCCGAGGTCACGATCACCGAGAAGTACTCTCCCCAGCGCTTGAGCAGCCACAGGCCGGCGCCCTCGACGAGCATCAGCGCCGCGAGGGCGAGAAGGGCGAGGACGATCCCGGCCAGGGTGCTCGTGCGCGCGGCCAGCACGGTCCGCAGGGTGTGCACCACACCCGACTGGTCGAGGTTCCACCCGAGCCGGTGGGCCAGCGGTTCGATCAGCGGGAGGTCCTCGTCGAACGCCCGCCGCACGGCGTCGTGATGCGCGCGGAACCGCCAGACGCCGTACGCGCCGCCCAGCACGAGCACCGCCTTGGCCCAGCGGAAGACGGCGATCGTCCGCAGCACGGCGGCGTCGCGCAGCGCCCGGCCGCGCAGCACGACCGGCGCGTCCCCGGCCGGTCCCGCGCCGCGCGGCGGGCCCAGGGTGAAGTCGCCGCAGCGCAGGCAGCGCCATGCCTCTCCGAGCGGGGTATCGGCGCGTAGCCGGGCCCGCAGCGCCTCCTCGTCCGGCGCGTAGGTGACGTGTCCGTGCCGTCCGCAGGCACGCAGGCTCCAGTCCACAGAAAAATTGCAACACAGATGAATAGGGACACGGCGGGCAGTAAGGTCAAATAACTGTGCGCAACCTTGCCCGGATGACCGTCGCCGCCAGTATCGCCGTCGCCACCGTCGTCATCGTCGTGGTCGGCCTCGTCGTGCTCGTGCTGCTGACCCGGTCACCGGGAGGCGGGGTCCAGGGGGACGGCCGGTCGAAGGTCCGGTCCCAGCCGCCCGCCTCGTCGGCGCAGCCCAGCGCGGCGCCCGTGCGCGCGACCGCGGAGTCGGCGAAGAAGGTCAAGGCGAACGAGGCCGGGCTGATTCCGGTGATCATGTATCACCGCATCCTGCCCAAGCGGATCGCCTCGATCGACCGGACCCCCGGCCAGTTGCGCAAGGAACTGGAGCGCCTGGCCAAGAGCGACTACGTGCCGATCACCGCGGCCGAACTGGTCGCCGGGAGGATCGACATCCCCGCCGGGACCCATCCCGTCGTCCTGACCTTCGACGACGGCCATCCCAGCCACTTCGCGACGGACCGGAACGGCATGCCGAAGAACGACACGGCCGTCGGGGTCATCTACGAGGTTGCCGCGAAGTATCCGAACTTCCGGCCCACGGCGACCTTCTGGGTCAACCGGGACCCGTTCGGCCTGCGTGACCGGGCGGAGCAGAAGAAGGCCGTGAAGTGGCTGCTCGACCACGGCTTCGAGGTGGCCAACCACACCTACTCCCACCCCGATCTCCACCGGCTGTCGAACAAGGGGGTGAGCGAGCAGATCGTCCGGCAGGAGCGGCTGCTGAAGAAGATCGGCGCGCCGCCCTCGGCCACCTTCGCGCTGCCGTACGGGTCGCGCCCGAGGAAGCTGAGCCGGGCGCACGAAGGGAAGTGGGACGGCACGCGGTACGACTTCGACGCCGTCTTCCTGGCCGGAGCGCAGCCCACGGTTTCGCCCTTCGCGAAAAGTTTCCCGCGCTACGCGATCCCGAGGATCCAGTCCAACGGAAAACGCGGGGACTGCCGGCGGTGGTGCACGACCTACTGGCTGGAGTGGCTCGGCAAACACCCAAGAGAGCGTTACACGTCGGACGGCGATCCGGAGCGGGTGTCGGTGCCGCGCAAACTCCGGGCAACGCTCTCGCCGGGCCGGGCCACGTCGGTGATCACGTACTAGGCGAACGTCCGGATGCCTCGGATTGACCCGGCTCGCCATGTCTCATATGCTGATCGCTGCGCTGTGGGCTCGCGCGCGTCACGGACGGAGCGGGCTCGCGCTCGGTCATCTGGTCGCTACCAGGAACAAACGGCACCCCGGTGAACGAAAACAGGCCCGCCGCGCTTCTGTCACAACGACATCTGTCCGGTTCGGAGCAATTCCACACATGACGAGCAGCACTGAGGCCACCTCGAGCACCCCGCAGGTAGCGGTCAACGACATCGGTTCCGAGGAGGCCTTCCTCGCCGCGATCGACGAGACCATCAAGTACTTCAACGACGGCGACATCGTTGAAGGCACCGTCGTCAAGGTCGATCGAGACGAGGTCTTGCTCGACATTGGCTACAAGACCGAGGGCGTCATCCCGTCCCGCGAGCTTTCGATCAAGCACGACGTCGACCCTGCCGACGTTGTCGAGGTCGGAGAGCACGTCGAGGCCCTGGTCCTCCAGAAGGAGGACAAGGAAGGCCGCCTCATCCTGTCCAAGAAGCGCGCCCAGTACGAGCGCGCCTGGGGCACGATCGAGAAGATCAAGGACGAGGACGGCATTGTCACCGGCACGGTCATCGAGGTCGTCAAGGGCGGCCTGATCCTCGACATCGGCCTGCGTGGCTTCCTCCCCGCCTCCCTCGTGGAGATGCGCCGGGTCCGCGACCTGCAGCCGTACGTCGGGCGCGAGCTCGAGGCGAAGATCATAGAGCTCGACAAGAACCGCAACAACGTGGTCCTGTCGCGCCGCGCCTGGCTTGAGCAGACCCAGTCCGAGGTGCGCCAGACGTTCCTCAACACCCTTCAGAAGGGCCAGGTCCGCAAGGGCGTCGTGTCCTCGATCGTCAACTTCGGCGCGTTCGTCGACCTCGGCGGCGTCGACGGTCTGGTGCACGTGTCGGAGCTGTCCTGGAAGCACATCGACCACCCGTCCGAGGTCGTCGAGGTGGGCCAGGAGGTCACCGTCGAGGTTCTCGACGTCGACATGGAGCGCGAGCGGGTCTCCCTGTCGCTCAAGGCGACGCAGGAGGACCCCTGGCAGCAGTTCGCCCGCACGCACCAGATCGGCCAGGTCGTGCCCGGCCGGGTCACCAAGCTGGTGCCGTTCGGCGCGTTCGTCCGGGTCGAGGAGGGCATCGAGGGCCTGGTCCACATCTCCGAGCTGGCCGAGCGCCACGTGGAGATCCCGGAGCAGGTCGTGCAGGTCGGCGACGAGATCTTCGTGAAGATCATCGACATCGACCTGGACCGCCGCCGCATCTCGCTGTCCCTCAAGCAGGCCAACGAGGGTGTCGGCGCCGAGGTCGAGTTCGACCCCACGCTGTACGGCATGGCGGCGACCTACGACGACCAGGGCAACTACATCTACCCCGAGGGCTTCGACGCCGAGACCGGCGAGTGGCTTGAGGGCTTCGACAAGCAGCGCGAGGAGTGGGAGCGGCAGTACGCCGAGGCCCAGTCCCGCTTCGAGGCCCACCGCTCGCAGATCGAGAAGGCCCGCCAGGAGGAGGCGGCGGCCAGCGAGGCCGCTCCGTCGTCCTACAGCGGGGGCGGCGAGACCACCTCGCAGTCCAGCGGCGGCAGCGGCGGTGGCGCTCTCGCCTCCGACGAGGCCCTCGCGGCCCTGCGCGAGAAGCTGGCCGGCGGCCAGAGCTGACACACGGTCCCGGCGGGCTGACGCGTGGTCCCAAGGGACCGATGCACGGCCTGCCGGACACCGGAACGTCAAAGGAAGGGCCCCGCTTCGGCGGGGCCCTTTCCGCTGTCCGCGCCCGGCCTGCCGGTGCCGCCGGGCCGATCGCCGATAGGGTGGCGGCGTGGTGGAGATCACGAAGGCCGTGCCCGGGGACGCCGGGGAGATTTTGACCCTGCAGCGGGCCGCGTACGTGGCCGAGGCCCAGCTTTACGGCGACCCGTTCATCGCGCCGCTCGCGGAGTCGCTCGACCAGGTGCGTACGGTGATCGAGACGGCGATCGTGCTCAAAGCGACGGACGGCGGGCGGGTGGTCGGCGCGGTCCGGGGTCAGCTGTCCGGCACGACGTGCCTGGTCGGCCGCCTCGTCGTCGCACCCGACCGGCAGGGGCAGGGGATCGGCACCGCGCTGCTGGCCGCGATCCACGAGGCCGTGCCCGAGGCGGCGGCGTTCGACCTGTTCACGGGGCATCTGTCGGAGGGGAACCTGCGGCTCTATCGGCGTCTCGGCTACCGCGAGACCCAGCGGGAGCGGGTGCAGGACCACCTGATGCTGGTCCACCTGCGCCGGGAGCCCTAGGTCGTGCCTGACAAAACATGCCCTGCTGCGCGTGGCCCAGGTGGCGCCTCGCTGCGTTGTCGCCCCACCCACGAAGATTCCTCGCAGGCTCGGAATCTCCGCGGGGCCCGGAGTCGTCGCCGATAACGCTGTTATCGGCTCCTCCTCCGCCTTGCGATGCATCCACCTGGATCCACGCTCGCGACGGGCAGCCTTTGTCAGGCACTCCCCAGCCTGCCCGATAGGCTGCGGGACGTGCTGAAGGTTGGGCTCACGGGCGGCATAGGTTCGGGCAAGAGCGAGGTGTCGCGCCGGCTCGCCGCCCGCGGCGCCGTCGTCGTCGACGCGGACAAGATCGCCAGAGAGGTCGTGGAGCCCGGCACCCCCGGGCTCGCGCAGATCGTCGCGGCGTTCGGCGAGGGCGTGCTCCGCCCCGACGGAACCCTTGACCGGGAACGCCTCGGCTCGATCGTCTTCGCCGACACCGAGAAGTTGCGGATCCTCAACGGGATCGTCCACCCCAAGGTGGGCGAGCGCAGTGAGCAACTGCAGCGGGAGGCCCCGGACGACGCGGTCGTCGTCTACGACGTGCCGCTGCTGGCGGAGAACAACCTGGCCCCCCTGTACGACGTGGTGATCGTCGTGGACACGCCGGACGACGTCCGGCTGGAGCGGCTGCTGCGGTCGCGCGGCATGTCCGAGGCGGACGCGCGCGCCCGGATCGCGGCCCAGGCCTCCCGCGAGGACCGTCTGAGGATCGCCGACATCGTGATCGGCAACGAGGGCTCCCTGGACCAACTGGAGGCCCAGGTCGACAGGGTCTGGCAGGACCTGAGCACCCGCGCCTCCTCCCAGCGCTGACCCCCGGCGAAGCCGGTGCCTGAAAGAGGCGCGCCCGGCTGCGAATCTACAACGTAAAGGCAACCGCGCTATAACAGCCCCCCATGGGCCTGTCGCCTCGCCATGCCTTAACGAATTTGGCTAATGCCATTAGCTTTACGGCTATGAGAATGAGCCTGGAGGGCAACGTGACCGAGAACGGCGTGACGCGGTTCCTGAAGATCGGCGACGGAGAGATCGCGTACGACGTGATCGGGGAGGGCCCGCTGGTCGTGATGGCCCCGGGCATGGGGGACAGCAGGCGCGCCTACCGCTTCCTCGCGCCCGCGCTGGCCGCCGCCGGCTACCGCGTGGCGGTCATGGACCTGCGCGGGCACGGCGAGTCGAGCCTCGGCTGGGACTCCTACACGCGCACCGACACCGCGAACGACATCGTCGCCCTGATCGAGCACCTGGGCGGTCCCGCCGTGGTCGTGGGGCACTCGTTCGCCGGAGGGGCGGCCACCATCGCGGCGGCGCGGCGGCCCGAGCTGGTCGGCGCGCTCGTGGAGATCGCCCCGTTCACCCGGCCGCAGCAGCCCGACCTGGGCGGATTGCTGCGCAACGGGCACTACCGCAGGGGCATGACGCTGCTGATGGGTGTGGCGATCTTCCGCAGCGCCGGGCTGTGGAAGAGGTATCTCGGCCACGCCTACCCCGGCGTCAAGCCCGCCGACTGGGCGGGCTACCTGACCGCCCTGGGCGACGACCTGGGCAGGCCGGGCCGCATGGCCGTGGTCAGCGCGATGGGCGCGTCCGCCCCGAAGGACGCGGGCGCGCACCTCGGCCGCGTCCGCTGCGCCACCCTGGTCGTCATGGGGACCCGCGACCCCGACTGGGCCGACCCCCGCGCCGAGGCGGACGGCGTGGTCGCCGGCATGCCGGCCGGGCTCGGGAAGGTGGTGATGATCGACGGCGCCGGGCACTACCCGCACGCGCAGTACCCCGGCGAGGTCGCCGCCGCCGTGCTCGCGTTCCTCAAGGAGGAGGCTCGTGCCTAGAGCGTCTCTGTCTCCGGGCGCCGTCGTCGGTCTCGCGCTGCGGATCGTGGACGAGGAGGGTCCGGACGCGCTCACCCTGTCCGCGGTGGCCGGGCGGGCAGGGGTCGCCACCCCCTCGCTCTACAAGCACGTACGCGGCCTCGCCGAGTTGCGTGGCCTGGTCTCCGGGCGGGTGCTGGCGGAGCTGACCGAGATCGCGGCGGAGGCGGTGCTCGGCCGGTCGGGCGACGACGCGTTGCGCGCCCTGATGGACGGCTGGCGGTCGTACGCCGCCCGGCACCCGCACCGCTACTCGGTCCTGGTCCAGGCGCCGCTGCCGGAGACGGCCGAGGCGGGGGACCGGCTCGTCGGCGTCATGCTCGCGGCGCTGCGGGCGTACGGGCTGGAGGGCTCGGCGGCGATCCACGCGGTCCGCTGCCTGCGCGCCGTGACGCACGGTTTCGCCGTCCTGGAGGCGGAGGGCGCGTTCCGTCTCGCCGAGGACCTGGACGAGAGCTACGCCCTGCTGGCCCACATGGTCGTCTCCGGGCTCCGCACCGCCCGCGAGATGAGCGCCGCCGACAGCACGCCCGGGCGCTGACCCCCCCGAGCAGTAGACCTCCGGCGTGTCAGAAGGGCTCGTCCAGGGCCAGCCGCCGGACCTCCGGCAGGTATTCGTCCAGCTCGCCCGGCTCGAACCGGCACATGCCGATCACGAACCAGAACTGGCCGGTCACGTCGCCCTCCAGCTTGTACAGCCCGCCGGGGGAGAAGGCGGCCCACCCCTCCGGCAGGCCGAGCAGGGTCGTGCGGCGCGTACGCCGCGGGACGTCCCACAGGATCACCACGCCGTCGTCCCCGCCGCTGGCGAGCAGGTCGCCCGAGGGGTGGAACGCGACGGACCAGATCCGGCGGCCGTGGCCCGCGAGGGAGCCGACGCGGGCGCCGGTCGACGGGTCCCACAGGTGGACGGCGAGGTCGTCGCCGGCCGTGGCGAGCAGGTCGCCGGACGGGCTGAAGGCGGCCGTCCACAGCCGGCCGCCGCCGTCGAGCACGTGCGCGCACTCGCCGGAGGCGAGGTCCCACAGGCGGGCGGTGCCGTCGTTGCTCGCGCTGGCCAGCAGGCCGCCCGCGGGGGAGAAGGCCACCGCGTAGACCCGGTCGCCGTGGCCGTCCAGCGTCGCCGTGCACCGGCCCGTCCGCAGGTCCCACAGCCGCACCCGGCGGTCGTCGCAGCCGGTGGCGGCGAACCGCCCGCCGGGGTCGAAGGCGATCGACCTGACCCGTCCCCGGTGGCCGGAGAGGTTCGCGACCTGCCGCCCGGTGGGGCGGTACCACAGCCGCACGCTGTCGTCGTCGTTGGCGGTGGCCAGCAGCTCCCCGTCGGGGCTGAACGCCTCGGCCCACACGTGGTCGGTCTCCACGTTGAGCTCGCGCTCGTACACCCCCGCCACCGGGTTCCACAGGTAGACCCCGCCGTCGTTGCTCGCGGTCGCGAGCAGCGGCCCGGCCGGGCTGAAGACGGCCGACACCAGCCGGTCGGCCGTCCCGGTGAGCGATCGCAGGCGCCGTCCCGTCGCCGGGTCCCACAGGCGTACGTAGCCGTCGTTGCCGCAGGCGGCGAGCATGCCGCCGTCGGCGGAGAAGCGCACCGAGGTGATGCGGCGGCCGTGCCCGCGCAGCGTCTGGGCGCACTGCCCGGTGTTCGGGTCCCACAGTCGGGCGGTGCCGTCGTTGCTGCTGGTCGCGAGTTGCCGGCCGTCCGGGCGGAAGGCGAACGGCCACACCGATCCCCGGTGGCCGGTCAGCTCGGCGCGCGCCTGGGCGGTGACGGAGTCCCAGAGCCGCACGACGCCGTCGCTGTCTCCGGTGGCGAGCAGCTCCCCGGTGGGGTCGAACAGCACCTGGTAGACCGCGCCGCGGTGCCCCGGCAGGCTGCCGGCCGCCTCACCCGTGACCGGGTTCCACAGCCGTACGGCTCCCTCGGTGTCGCCGGAGGCGAGCAGCCGGCCCTCCGGGTGGAAGGCGAGGGAGTAGATCCGCCCGGGGTGCCCGGTCAGCTCGTGCAGCGCGGCGCCGGTGCGCGGGTCCCAGAGGCGCAGCACGCCCTGCCCGTCCCCGGCGGCCAGGCGGGTGCCGTCGGGGCTGAGCACGAGCCGGTAGACGGCTCCGCTGTGACCGGTCAGGTGATGGCGCACCTGCCCGGTGGCGAGGTCCCACACGCGGATCACCCCCGCGCGGTCGCCGGTCACCAGCAGTCCCGGCAGGAACACGGCGGTGTAGATCGGGGCGCTGTGACCCGGCAGCTCCCGCACGAGCTCCCCGGACGCCCAGACCCGGACGACCCCGTCGGCGCCGCCGGCCGCGATCAGGTCGCCGGAGGTCACCACCGGCCACACCCCCTCGGGATGGCCGTGCAGGACGTGGGACGGCGCTCCGGTGTGCGGGTCCCACACCCGCACGGTCCCGTCGCTCGCGCCGGTCACCAGACCGGCCTCGCCGTAGACGACCTTGTAGACGCGGCCGCGGTGGCCGTGCAGCGTGCGCAGCGCCGACCCGGTGACGGCGTCGCAGACCAGCACGCCGCCGTCCTCACCGCCGAGCGCGAGCACGCCGCCGTCGGGGTGGTAGGCGACCGGCTCCGGCAGGCGGCTGCTCTCGAAGTGGTAGCCGTACGGCACGCCCACGACGGCGGGGGCCGGCTCGGCGCCGACCGGGTCGCCCGCTCTCCCGCGGCCGCCGGGCCCGGCCGGTACGGCGGGTGCGACGGCCGCGCCGCGCAGTTCCGGCGCCGCGACGGGGACGCCGGTGGAGCCGACGATCGCGGCTCGGTCCCAGCGGCTGCCCTCGACGGCGACGTCCCGCAGGTCGGTGCGGGCGAGCCGGGCCCGGGTGAGGTCGGCGCCGCGCAGGTCGGCGCCCACCAGCACGGCCTCGTCCAGGCGGGCGCCGGCCAGCCGGGCGTCCCTGAGCACGGCGTGGGAGAGGTCGGCCCCGACGAGCCGGGTGTCGGTCAGGTCGGCGCCGGTGAGATCCACGCCCTGCAGTTCGCGGTACGACAGGTCCTCACCGCTGAGCCGCGCCCCGCGCAGGTCGGTGCGCGCCGAGGTGCGCAGCCGGGTCGTCACCTTGATGGCGTTGGCCCGCGCGACGTCGCCGGAGGCGGGGGAGGCGAGCGTCCTGGCCGCCCACGCCTGCAGCCGGGACGCGTCGGCGAGGTCGCACAGGAAGTCGACGGTCAGCGTGGACAGCGGCCGCAGGCCCAGCCAGCCGGAGGGTCCGCCGGTGGTCCCGATCGGAGACCCGCCGAGCGACTCGGCCAGATGCCGGGCGACCAGCCACTCGGCGACCGAGGCGTGGATGAAGCCGAACAACCCCTCGTCGGTGCGCACGAGCAGGCTGCCCGCTCCGACCGCGTGCACGGCCTGCTCCGGCGTCAGCCGCGCCGCCCCCGCCGCCCCGCCCGATCCGTACGGCGCGGGGGTCCTCGGGTCGGCGGCGAGGCCGGTGAGCGTGTCGGCGGCCTCGGCCAGCTCGGCCGGCCGCAGGTAGGTCTCGCCGGTCTCCCACAGCCGCAGCGCGAGGGTGGTCGTGGCCCGCCGCAGCTCCTCGCGGGTGAGCCCGCCGGGGGCCCCGGCCACGCCGCCGACCCGCTCCTCCTCGAAGGCCAGCCAGGTGTCGAGGATCTCCTGGTAGAGACCGGCCGCGCTGATCGTCTCCCCGGCCCGCGCGACGGCTCGCAGCCGCTCCTCCGGCAGGTCGGCGATGAAGCTCAGCATGCGGGGGTTGTGGGCCAGGCCGAGCAGGTCGGCGATGCCGGTGAGCAGGGCCATCCGGTCGTCGGCCGCCTCCCGCGAGCCGTACCGGTTGAACAGGTACGCCCGGATCTGCTCCTCGGTGAACTCCTCGATGCCGAGCACCCGGCGGTTGGGCAGCAGGCCGACCTTCTCGCCGAGCGCGGTCATCACCTGGCTGCGCGACTTGAAGTGCTGGGTCCGTCCGGCCACGACGATCTTGGCCTTGTCCTCCGCCGCGCGCAGCAGGGTGTCCAGGTGGTCGGCCGCCCGTTCGTACGTCACGCGGGTGACCAGCTCGTCGAAGCCGTCGAACAGCAGCACGATGCGGCCCTGGCGCAGCATGTAGTGGAACGCCTTGAGGTCGATCAGCTCCTCGCCGTGGTTGGCGAGGTGCGCCGCGACCAGCCCGGCGACCGAGTGCGCCTTGTCGAGGGCGCGCAGCTCGATCAGGATCGGGGTGAGGTGCGGCAGCTCGGCGGGAATGCGCCGGGCCACCTCGCGCAGCGAGAACGTCTTGCCCCGGCCGAAGTCGCCGAGCACGAGCACGAACCGCCCGTGGTCGGCCGCGAGCAGCCGCATCAGCTCGCCGCCGAGGTCGTCGCGCACCTCGCCGCCGTTGCGGTCGAGCTCGCGGAACCGCTGCGGCACGTACAGCTCGGGCGGGTAACGCCGGTCGCCGCGCAGCCGCGCCGTCTGCCCGGCGACGTACGCCGACAGGTCGAGCAGGCCCTGGAACTCGGTGAAGCTGCGCAGGCGCAGCCCGCGCCGCAGGGCGTCGTCGCGTAACGCCCGGGGTGGCGGCGGGCCCTGGTAGACCAGCTCCGCCGCGTGCTCCAGCCCGGCCGCGTGGACGTGGCCGAGGAACGCCTCGACGTGCTCCTCGCCCGGCTCCCCGGCGTGCGCGCCGACGAGGACCTGCCGGACGAAGCCGTCCTCGGGGTGGGTGACGAGCAGGCGCGGCGGGTCGCCGGCCACCCGTTTGATCTTGGCGCGTTCGAACCGGGTCTCGCAGACCTCGGCGATGAGGTCGAGCAGCAGGTCGGCCGGGCCGGCGGGCTCCTCGGGGGCCACTTCCGGCGGTTCCGCGACCGGCGGCGGAGGGCTCTGCGGGCGCCACCCGCGCCAGCGGTAGGCCAGGACCTCCGGCTCGCGCAGCTCCGGCCGGTCGCGGGTCCACCGGCGCAGCCCCTCGGGCGTGAACTGGAGGATCTGGTGGCGTCCCGGAGCGAGCGCCGGCACGCACGGCAGACCGTCCAGCTCCCCGGCCTCGGCCGGGCCGTCGCGCCGCGCGTCCCGCGCGTGGACGAGCAGGTCGAGCCGGGAACCGAGCAGGCGCTGCAGGGTGTCGGCGTCGCGCAGGCCGGGGCGCGGGGGATGGGCGACGACGCCGATGCGCAGCCATCCGTCGTACGGCCGCAGCCGCTCGGCGAACCACGCCGCCTGGGCCTCGCCGACGAAGCCGTGGGCGTCCTCCTCGCGGTGGCTCATCGCGATGGTCGAGTTGATCCCGGCGACGACCGTGCGAAGCTCGGGCAGCTCGAACAGCGTCCACGGCTGGGCGCTGTCGAAGGCGGGGCCGTCGAGGCCCTGGTAGAGCTCGCCGAAGAGCGTGGAGAAGTGCCGCCACTTCGGCCAGTAGGGCGGCTGGGGGCGCACGTCGTCGGCCTCGCAGGTGGCGAAGTAGGCCCGGCACGCCGCCTTGGTGACGTCGCGCGGCCCGGGGACGACGGCGAGGCGCCCGGGTTCGAGGCCGAGCAGCACGCGCAGCCCGGTGAGGAACGCCAGCGCCTGCTCGCACTCGCGGATGCTGCCCGACTCGGTGAGGTCGCCGGTCACCACGAGCAGGTCGGGCCGGGGCACCCCGGCGTCCGCGAGGCGGGTCAGGTCGGCCCACACGCTCGCCTGCAACTCGCCCGCGTCGAGCGGCTCGTCCGCCTCCGCGAGCCCGCGCCCGAAGCGCGGCCCGGCGACGTGCAGCACGGTGACCGACGACGCGCCGCCCGCGCGGCCGGCCGTCGGGAACGCCGGCTCGGCGGCCGGGGCCCGGCGTGCCCTGGGGATCCGTACGGCGGGCACCGGGTCGGCGGGCGGCCGGAGGGCACGCGGGCCGTGCGGACCCGGTGAGCCGTCGGCGGACGCGGCCGGGAACCGGGGCGGCTCGTCCGGTTTGGCCCGCCCGGCCAGGGCCTGCCTGATCCGGGTCAGCAGCAGCCGCCGCGCCTCGCCGGGGTCGGTCACGCCAAGGAGGTCGACCCAGGTGATCGTGGACAGCAGCCCGTCGAGCGGGCAGTCCTCCAGCCGGACCGTCACGAGCTTGTTGGACGGGTTGTCCGGAGCGGCGCGCAGCGCCGCCTGCCACTCCAGCCTGCCGTACCGCGAGCCCAGGTAGTTGCGGGTGAGCACGGCGACGACCAGGTCGGCCTCGCTGACGCCGCGGTCCATGAAGTCGATGAAGTTGGTGCCGGGCACGAAGTCCCACGCCTGGAGCATCGTGCGGTAGCCGGCGGCTTCGAGCTGCCAGGCGATCCACGTCGCCCACCGCTCGTCCGCGGGGGAGTAGCTGACGAAGATCTCCGTTCTGGCGTCCCCGCGCCCGCTCATGCCGCCCCCTCACCCGGCGGCCCGGGTAGGCGGACCGCCCGTTGCCTGGTGATTCGCCCGATCATGCCCTGTTCGCCGCAATCACCCACCGGCCGCCCCCATCGACGTGCGTCATGGGGCCCAGTATTCCCGCTGTCACCGACGGTTTGGAGGGGTTCGATCATCTCGGCGTGCGGGATAGGGTGTCCGCGTGGCGACCGGGCTGCGGAGGCTGAGCGTTCTCGACTGGATCAGGTTCGGGCTGCTCGCGGCGGGCCTGGTGTTCGTGGCCACCGGCCTGCTGCCGGCCGAGACCGCGAGGGAGAGCGTCGAGCGCATCGCGCCCCTGCTGCTGTTCCTCGGCGCGGTCATCGTGCTCGCCGAGCTGACCAAGGAGGCGCGGGTCTTCGACGTCATCGCGACCCGCATCGCGATCGTCGGCCGGGGCAGCTACGCGAGCCTCTTCCTGCTGTGCGCGGCGTTCGCCTCCCTGGTCACGATATTCCTGAACCTGGACACGACGGCCGTCCTGCTGACGCCGGTCATGCTGGCCCTGGCGCCCCGCGCGAAGATCGCCCCGCTGCCGATGGTGATGACCACGGTGTGGCTGGCCAACACCGCGAGCCTGCTGCTGCCGGTCTCCAACCTCACCAACCTGCTCGCCATGAACCGCGTCGCGCTGACCACCCAGGAGTTCGCCGCGCGGATGTGGGCGCCCCAGCTCGTCTCGATCGCGGTCACGATGGCCTTCCTCTGGGTGTTCTACTGGCGGCGCGGCGAGCGGGGGGAGGACCGGTACGAGCCGCCGCCGCCGGTCCCGGTGGCCGACCGGGTGCTGTTCGGCGTCTCCGGGGTGGCCTGCCTGCTGTTCATCGCCGCGATCCTGGCGGGCGTCGAGATCGGCGTCGCGGCCCTGGTCGCGGCGGTCGCGGTGGTCGCCGCCTTCGCCTGGCGCGACCGGGCGAAGCTCGTGTGGGGCCTGGTCCCCTGGCGGCTGCTGGTCTTCGTCACCGGCCTGTTCCTCGTGGTCCCGACGCTCAGCCGCCTCGGCCTGGCGGACGTGATGCGCGCGCTCATCGGCGTGGGGAGCGACGGAGACGGCGCCTACCGCGCGGCCGCCGCCGGGGCCGCGCTGTCCAACGTGGTCAACAACCTCCCGGCGTACGTCGCGGGCGAGCAGGTCATCCCGGCGGCCAACCACACGCAGTTGCTGTCGCTGCTCGCGGGCACCAACCTCGGCCCGGTGATCACGCCGTGGGGGTCGCTCGCGACCCTGCTGTGGTTCGAGTGGTGCCGCCGGGGGGACGTGCGGGTGCCGCTGGCCAAGTTCGTCGCCACCGGCGCGGGCCTCGCCGTGGCCGGCCTCGCCGCGACGGTGACCGTCCTGGTCCTCACCGGCTGAGCGCGCCGCCGACCCGGCCCGGCCAGGCGGCGTACGCGTGGAACGCCTCCTTCGGCTCCCGCGACCCGTCCGGCAGGCAGCGGACGACGCCGTACGCCGCGAGGTCGAGATCGTGGGCGGGGTCGGGACGATGGGGATAGCTGTAGGACGCGAACGTGAAGAGGAAGGCCGTGTCCACCCCCTCCTCGGCGAAGACGTCCAGCAGCCCGGTGATCTCGGCGGCCTGCTCGTGCTCGTCGCGGACCAGCGGCTCCCGCAGCCGGGCGGGCTCCGCCGCGCGGTCCACGACGTTCCAGGCCGTCGCGCCCCGCGCCGCCGCGCCCCGGTAGGTGCAGCAGCCGAACTCGGTGACCGCGAACGGCCTGCCGTGCGCCTGGTAGGCCCGGATCCGCTCGCGGTAGACGGCGGCGTTGCCCGCGTCCCTGTAGTGGTCCACGGCGACCACGTCGAAGGGCGACCAGTCCACCTCCTCCCACGGCCCCGCCGCGTACGTCACCCGGCCCCCGAACTCCGCCCGCACGACCGGCGCCGCGCGGGCCAGGAAGCCGTTCAGCCGCCGGTTGAACGAGCCCTTGAGCGCCAGGTTCGCGACGAGCCGGGGGACGGAGGTGAACGTGCGCATCCGGGCGAAGGCGTCCCGGCCGAGGACGAGCCCGCGCATGAAGAACGTCAGCTCCCGCCCGGTGACGAACACCACCCGGTCCGAGCCCGCGCGGAGCCGTTCGGCGGCCCTCGCGCACCGCGCCAGATAGGGCAGCCACTCGCCCGGACGGGCGTTGTGCGCGTCGGGCGAGAACCACACCTCCAGCCCCTCGGCGAGGGCGTGCTCGGCCGCGACGGTCAGCCGGCCGAGGTCCTCGCCGAAGATCCGTACGGCGGCGCAGCCGAGGTCGTGGCGGATGACGCGCATCTCCTCGCGCACCTGGCCCGCGTCGAAGCGGGGCCGCGAGGGCCGGTCGGCGGTCGTCCGGATGCCCACGTCGTAGTTGATCGCCTTCCGCATGACTCCGCCCTTCTCGATACAGCGTATCGACACGATACACTGTATCGAGTGAGTGTGATCTGGGAGCGGCCCGAGCCGGGCGAACGCCGGTCCGTACGGCTGAGCAGGCAGGCCGTCACCGCCGCGGCCGTCGCCCTCGCCGACGCCGAGGGGCTGGAGGCCGTGTCGCTGCGCCGGGTGGCCGCCGCGCTCGGGACCGGCCCCATGCGCCTGTACGGCTACCTCGATTCCAAGGACGACCTGCTCGACCTGATGATGGACGCGGTCTGCGGCGAGATCCCGCCGCCTCCGCCCGGCGACTGGCGCGAGGAACTGCGGGCCATCGCGCGGGACACCCAGCGCACGGCCCGGCGTCACCCCTGGTACGTCACGCTGCTCGGCACCCGCCAGCCGTACGGGCCGAACGGGCTCGCCTACTCCGAGCGGCTGTTCGCGGCCGTGGCCCGGCTGGGGCTGCCGGCGCGGCTCACCGTCCACGCGGTGGACGCGGTCCGGGCCTACATCGCGGGCTTCCTGCAACTGGAGCTGCTGCCGGGCCCGGAGGCGGAGCCGGGGGAGGAGAAGCTGGCCTATCTCGCCCGCTCGGTCGCCACCGGGAGGTATCCGACGCTGGCGTGGATCATCGCCGAGTTCGAGGCGGTCGGCCCGGACGAGGCGTTCGCCGAGGGGCTCGAACGCGTCCTCGACGGCATCGCCGCCGCCCGGCCCGGCGCGTCCTGATCTTCCTGCCGGACGTTGCCTATGGACACCGTTGAGAACGACACGGGAAAAAGTTGTCGAAATCCTCATGAGCCAGGAGGGTGGTCCTGGTATGGGATCGTCCCGTGACAGATGAACAGCGCCCATCGCGGCGGCGTCTCCCCGCCGGAGACATCGCCAGGGTCAGCGTCTTCGCCGCGCTGATCGCCGTGCTCGGCCTGCCGGGCACGCTGAACGTCTTCGGCGACGTGGTGCCGATCACGTTGCAGACGCTCGGCGTCATGCTCGCCGGGGCGATCCTGGGCACCTGGCGGTCCGCTCTCGCCGTCGCGGTCCTGCTCGTGCTGGTCGCCGCGGGGCTTCCGCTGCTCGCCGGCGGACGCGGCGGCCTCGGCGTCTTCGCCGGCCCCTCGGCCGGCTTCCTGATCGGCTGGCTCCCCGGGGCGGCCCTGACCGGCTGGATCGTCGAGCGCGGCGGCCGCGCCCCGGGCACGATGCGGATGCTGGCCGCCTGCCTCGCGGGCGGCGTCGGGGTGGTCTACCTGTGCGGCATCCCCGTGCAGGCGCTGGTCACCGGGCTCTCCCTGGGCAAGACCGCCCTGCTCAGCGCCACCTTCCTGCCCGGGGACCTGATCAAGGCGGTGCTGGCGACGGTCGTGGCGCGGGGCACCCAGCGGGCCTACCCGGACGCGATCCCGGCGGTGCACCGCGAGCGGCTGCGGGCCGGGGGACGGTGATCCCCCCGTGCCGGTAGCCGACCGGGTCCTGCTCCACGCCACCGCCCGTCCGCACCAGGTCGCGGTGTCCGGCCCCGGAGGCGACCTGACCTACGCCGAACTCGCCGGCCGCGCCGGACGGGCCGCCCGCCATCTGCGTGACCGGGGTGCCGGGCGCGGCGCGCTGGTCGCGGCCGGCCAGGCCGACCCGGTGGACCTGCTCGTCGCCGTGCTCGCCGCCGACCTCGCGGGCGCCACACCGCTGCTGTGCGACCATACGTGGAGCGCGGAGCGGCGCGAGCAGGTCATGGCCGCGGTGCCCGTCGCCGCCCGCTTCGACGCCCCGCTGCCCGGGGCGGACGGCCCGCCCGTACGGCACGATCCGGCCCCGGGCGACCTGACCTGGGCCTGCTTCAGCTCCGGCAGCACCGGAAGGCCGCGCGCGGTGGTGCGCACCCGCGCCTCCTGGACCGGGTCGTTCCCCCACCTGGACGAGCTGACCGGGATCGGCCCGGACGACGTCGTGCTGATCCCCGGCCCGCTGGTCTCCTCCCTGTACGGCTTCGCGGCGGCGCACACCCTGGCGGCGGGCGCCACCGCGGTGGTGCCCGGCCGGTGGTCTCCCGGGGCGCTGGCCGGGCAGCTCAGCCGGGCCACCGCGGTCCACGTGGTGCCCCACTGTCTGCCGGCGGTGCTGGACGTGCTGGAGGCGGCCGGCGGCCCGCTGCGTACGGCCGTGGTGGGCGGGGCCGCCCTGGACCCCGGCGCCCGGACCCGCGCGGCGGGGGCCGGAGTGCGTGTGGTGTCCTATTACGGCGCGACCGAGCTGTCGTTCGTCGCCGTGGACGCCGACGGCCGCGGGCTGCGGCCGTTCCCCGGCGTCGAGATCGACGTCAGGCCGGAGCCCGGGCACGCCCTGGGTGAGGTGTGGGTGCGTTCTCCCTGGCTGTGCGAGGGCTATCTGGCGGGAGCCGCCGGGCCCCTGCGCCGGGACGGCGACGGCTGGACGACGGTCGGCGACCTCGCCGAGCCGTACCGGCCGGGCGAGGTCCTGCGGCTGCGCGGCCGCGGCGACGGCGCGATCCAGACCGGCGGCGCCACGGTGGTGCCCGAGGACGTCGAGGAGGTGCTGAGGAAGGTGCCCGGAGTGAACGACGTGGTCGTGGTCGGCACGCCGCACCCCTACCTCGGCGCGGTCGTCACCGCGGTCGTGGAAACGGTCGTCGAGACTGCGGCCAGGGCGATCACCGACGGCACCGTCGCGAACAGCGCCTGTGGGCCCGCCGAAGACGACCCCGAGGGGGCTGCCGAGAGCGGTGCCAAGGGGAGCGGCGAGGGTGCCGTGCGAAGCGACGGCCTCTTGCGGGGGGCTCTGGAAGGGGTGGCGCGCGCCGAACTCGATCCGGCGCAGCGGCCCCGGCGCTGGTACGCCACGCGCTCCCTGCCCCGCACGGCCGCCGGGAAGCCGGCCCGCGGCCTGCTCGCCGCCCACCTCGCCGCCCGTTTCGCCGGCGAGAGCGTCGGCTCCGCGAGCCAGAGCTCCGGCAACGGCCATCCCGAGAGCAGCCACCCGGAGAGCAGCGGCGCGATGATCGGCGGCCCGGAGACCGGTGGCCCGGAGACCGGTGGCCCGGAGATCTGGCGGCTCGGCTGAGATGGACGATCAGCCGGTGATCGTGGCGGCCCGCCGTACCCCCATCGGCACCGCCGGTCACGCCTTCGCGACCGTGCCGGTCCACCGGCTCGCCGCGCCGGTCATCGAGGCGGTGGTCCGCGACGCCGGGCCTCTCGGCGTACCGGTGGACGACGTGGTGCTGGGCAACTGCACGGGTCCCGGAGGCAACCTGGCGCGGGTCTGCGCGCTGGCCGCCGGGCTGGGGCCGGAGGTGCCGGGCGTCACCGTCGACCGGCAGTGCGGCAGCGGGCTCGCCGCGATCCTGCTGGCCGCCCAGGCCGTACGCTGCGGGGAGGCCGCCCTCGTCGTCGCCGGCGGGGCCGAGAGCGCCTCGACCGCGCCGCTGCGGGTCAGCCGGCGGGAGGGTGAGCCGGGCGTGCCGTACGAACGGGCGCCGTTCGCGCCGGAGGGCCACCCGGACCCCGACATGGGCCCGGCGGCCGAAGCGCTCGCCGCCGCGTACGGCGTGACCAGGGAACGCCAGGACGACTACGCCCGCCGGAGCCACGAGCGGGCGCTGGCCGCCCGCCAGGCGGGCCGGTTCGAGCGGGAGATCGTCCCGATCGGCGGCCGGACCGACGACCAGCGGCCGCGCGTCCTGAGGCCCGCGTCGCTGGCCCGGCTGCCCGCCGCGTTCGTGCCGGGCGGCACGGTGACGGCCGGCAACTCCTCCCCGGTGAGCGACGGCGCGGCGGCCGTGGCGGTCGTGCCGGAGCGGCTGCGCGCCGCGGCCGGGCTGCCCGGCCTGCGCCTGCTGGCCGGGACCGTGACCGGCTGCGACCCCGCGCTGCCCGGATGGGGGCCGGTGCCCGCCGTACGGCGGGTGCTGGAGCGGACCGGGACGGACCTGGCGCGGGTGGCGGCGGTGGAGATCGTGGAGGCGTTCGCGGCGCAGGTGCTCGCCGTGACCGACGCGCTCGGTCTCGACCCGCTCGGCGCCGACACGGACCGGGTGAGCGCCGGCGGCGGCGCTCTCGCCCTCGGCCACCCCTGGGGCGCGAGCGGCGCCGTCGTGGTGACCCGGCTGTTCAGCCGGCTTCTCGGGGAGGGGGCGCCGCCGGGCACGCTGGGCCTGGCGGCGGTCGCGGTCGGCGGCGGTCTGGGGATCGCCGCCCTGTTCGAGGTGGTTTGAGTGATCCGGCTGACGGACGTCCATGTGCGGCTCGGGCAGCGGGAGGTGCTGCGCGGCGTCACGGCCACGCTGACCGAGCGCCGGGTGGGGGTGGTCGGGGCCAACGGCTCGGGCAAGAGCACGCTCGCCCGCCTGCTCAACGGCCTGGTGCTGCCGTCCTCGGGCGGCGTCACCGTGTTCGGGCTCGACACGCGCCGTCACGCGGCCCGGATCAGGCGCGGGGTCGGGTTCCTGTTCACCGACCCCGACGCGCAGATCGTGATGCCGACGGTCGCCGAGGACGTCGCCTTCTCGCTGCGGCGCAAGGGCCTGCCGCGCGAGGAGACCGAGCGGCGGGTGCGGGAGACGCTGGAGAGGTACG
Organism: Microbispora amethystogenes; assembly: GCF_016863015.1. Lineage (GTDB taxonomy): Bacteria > Actinomycetota > Actinomycetes > Streptosporangiales > Streptosporangiaceae > Microbispora > Microbispora amethystogenes. Next base: position 301,847 of record NZ_BOOB01000003.1, read on the forward strand.
GCCTCGCGGAGCACGCCGACCACCCCGCGCACCACCTGTCCGGCGGCCAGAAGCAGTTGCTCGCCCTCTGCTCGGTCCTCGTGCTCGAACCGGAGATCCTCGTCATGGACGAACCCACCACCCTGCTCGACCTGCGGCACTCCCGGCAGGTCGCGGGCGTGCTGCGGAGCCTGCCGCAGCAGGTGGTGGTGGTCACCCACGACCTTCCGTTGCTGGAGGACTTCGACCGCGTGCTCGTGGTGGACCAGGGCCGGATCGTCGCCGACGCCGATCCCGCGACCGCGATCGGCCACTACCGGAAGATGATGGCGTGAAGGGCCTCACCGGCGCCTACGTGCCCGGCGGCTCGCCCCTGCACCGGCTGCCCGCGGGCGTCAAGCTCGCCGGGCTCGCCGTGTGCTGCACCGCGCTCCTGCTGCTGCGCCCGCCCGCCGCGCTGGCGGTCGCCGCCGTCGTCGTGGCGGCCCTGTACGCCGTGTCGGGCGTGGGGGTGACGGCGGCCTGGGCGCAGGTGCGGCCGGTCCGCTGGTTCGCTCTGGCCCTGTTCGGGGTGCAACTGGTGGTCGCGGACCTGTCCGGCGCGGTGTCGTCAACGCTCCGCGTCGTGCTCGCGATCGCCCTCGCCGGGCTGGTCACCCTCACGACGCGTACGGCCGATCTCATGGCCTTCCTGGAGCGGTGCCTCGCCCCCGCGAGGTTCGCCGGGCTCGATCCGTACCGCCTGTCGCTGCTGCTGTCTCTCACGCTGCGCAGCGTGCCGGTCGTCGCGGAACTGGCCACCCGGGTCAGGGAGGCCCAGCGCGCCAGAGGGGTCGAACGGAGCCCGCGCGCCTTCGCCGTCCCGCTCGTGGTGGGCGCCCTGCGGCACGCCGACGCCCTGGGCGAGGCGCTCGCCGCCCGCGGCCTGGACGACTGACCCCCCGGCTGCCGCGCTCAGGGCTTGCGGCCCGGTGGCGGGTGTCCCGGACCCTCCGGCTAGATCGGGGGGAGGGCCGGTGCGAGGCGGCGGGCCTCGGCGACCAGGTCGAGGAGGTCTCCGACCAGGGCGGGCGGCGCGGCGACGAAGCTGCGGTCCTCGGGCGGCCCCTCGGCCGACGCCTCGAAGGGCTGGCCGTCGAACCCGCGGATCTCCACCCCCGCCTCCTGCGCGATCAGCGCCCCGGCGGGCAGGTCGAGCCCCTCGGCGTGGTAGCCGATCATGCCGTCGATGTCGCCGCGGGCGAGCATCGCCCAGCACAGCAGCGGTGCCCACAGCTGGAGCACCCGCCGGGCGCGGACCTCCATCGTCATCCTCAGCGACCGCGCCGCCGGGTCGCGCCGGGAGACCCCGTGGCCCTGCGTCCATCCCAGCACCGGGCCGTGCGGGAGGTTCCGCCGCGGCGGCCCGGTCAGCGGCCCGGCGGGCCCGAGCGCCCCGGCGTCGCGTACGGCCGACCAGGTGTGGCCGGACACCGGTTCGTGCACGACGCCCACCACCGGGCGGGACCCCGCGCACAGCGCCAGGCCCACGACGTACGCAGGGAGGCCGATCGCCACGTTGTTCGTGCCGTCGAGGGGATCGACCAGCCAGGTCCACCCGTCGGCTTCCGGTCCGTCTCCGTGCGGGCCGGCAGCGGAACCGGCAGCGGAACCGGCTGCGGAACCGGCGTGGACGCCCGACTCCTCGGCCACGATCCGGTGGGCCGGGAACTCCGCCCGGAGCCGTTCGACGATCAGTTTCTCGGCGGCCAGGTCGAGGTCGGTCACGACGTCGCCTGACGTGCCCTTCGGCCGGGCGGCGGCCGCGCCCGGCACGCTCTCCCGCAGCGCCGACCCGGCGGCCAGGGCGGCCTCCACGGCTATCCGCCTTGCGTGTTCGAGGTCCACAGGCTTCTCCTGGCCAGCTCGGCGGCACGTGCGGTGTCGGCGGCGTCGAGGCGTTCCCGCCTGACGTGGTGGAGGGGCGTGGCGAGCGGCCCGAGCGACAGGTCTCCCCGTTCCGGCCGGACGCGGCCGAGGGCCACCGTGGCGGCCTCGCCCTCGCCGGGGATGACGCTGCTGTGGAAGGCGCCCGCGACGAGGGTGTAGGTGTCTCCCGCCCCGAAGACCTCGGCACGCCCCGGGGCGTACCGGACCGTCCTGCCGGTGGGCCGCAGGACGTCGCCCTCGGGGGCGCTGACCACCTCGAACACGCGGTGGGTGGGGGACTCGGCAGTGTCGGTGAGCGCGGCCTGCACGTTGCACACCCGGCCGTAAAGGACGTGGCTGATCAGGTCCCAGCTGTGGCAGTGGATCTGTGAGGTGGTGCTGCGCGCGGGCCGCGCGGCGGAGGTCCAGATGTGCACGCACACCCCGAGCCCGCCGTCGCGTTCCACGGGCAGGCAGAGGAACCCGAGCGGGTGCCGCACGCCCAGGATCGGGGTGCCGCCCGCCGCGATCTCGGTGAGCACGCCGAGCGCCCACTCGCGGGCGTTCCCGCCCGTCAGCACAGCGAGCACCTCCCGGTATCTCATGGCCGGCGTCTCGGTGGCCGCCGTGTCGAAGGCCGGCGTCTCATGGCGCGTACGGGTCCTTGGCGCGCAGTGCCTTGCGGGTGACCTCGACCACGTCCCGGTCGGTGAACGACTTGGGCAGCGGAAGCTCGACGCCGTCGAACAACCTGCGGACCTCCTCGACGGTCGGCTCGTCGCTCAGCTGCACCGACCGGTAGCGGTCGATCGGCAGGCGGCGGGCCTGCTCGAAGCTGGTGCGCAGCTCGGCGCCGCAACTGCCGTAGAAGAACGAGCCGCTGTAGGCGATGATCGCCCGGTTGGGGTCCTCGGAGGTCATGATGAGGGAGCGGTCCGACATGTCCCAGCGGAAGGTCGTCATGACCGGGGACAGGCCGACCGCGATGTCGAGCAGGCCGTACCGCTGGCGGTACCAGAACGCGGCCAGGACGCTCGCGTACGACTCCTTCCTGGCGCGTTCGGTCGTCCACATCTCGCCGGTGCCGTCCGGGCGGTCCGACAACGACCTGCGGTAGTGCGCGTAACTCTCGCACACCGCCTCGTCGGTCGGGTCGATGATCTCCATCCGGATCGTGAGGTGCCGCCGGTCGCGCCGCGCGGCGGCCACGCACTCGGGGAGCGTGACGGCGCGCATGTAGGTGCCGGTGCCGCCCTTGAACGTCCAGTGGTCGGTGCCCCGCCGCGCGTCCGCGTGGGCCTGGGCGATCTCGTGCCTGCTGCCCAGGATGCGGATGACCGCCATGTCCTCCAGCGCCCTGCGGGTGCCCGCGACCAGCTCCTCCAGCTGGTCGAGGCGGCCCAGCCGCTCGGGCAGCCGCGCCAGGACGCCGGAGGTGGCGTGCATGGCCTCCTCCACCGGCTCCTGCCGGGCGCGGTCGCGCAGCAGCGCGGTCGCCACCAGGGCGAGGACGACCAGCGTGGTGCCGCTGACGAGCTGCGACTTGACCTTGTCGGAGAGCACGTCGTCGGGCAGCACGCCCAGCACGCCCACCACCACGGCCAGCACCAGGGCGATGGCGCCGTCGACGTTCTTGCCCGCCCACGCGGCGGCCTGGCCGACGGCAGCTCGCAGTCCCGCCATAGGTCAGCCCCGCCATCCCGTGATTCCCGGCATCTCGTGATCCCCGGCCCCGGCTGGCATCGTAACGAGAGCGTCATGCCCCGGCAAAGGTGCGGCGGGGTGACGTGCGGCTGCCCCCGCGCCGGGCCGTGAGCGGGGCCCCGGCGTGCGGAGGGGACCGGAAATGTCGGTGGCCGCGCGTAGGTTATGGAGGTGTGAACGGCGGAGGGCGGGGCGTGTCCCCGGTTCCCGCCGGTGGGCGGGGCGAGCGAGGAGCTGAGCGGCGATGACATCCATGACGGACCTGAAGCGCAGGGTCGCGCCCTTCCAGGTCGTCACCGACATGACGCCGTCCGGCGACCAGCCCACGGCGATCGCGGAGCTGGAGCGCCGGGTCAACGCGGGGGAGAAGGACACGGTCCTGCTCGGCGCGACCGGCACCGGCAAGACGGCCACGGTCGCCTGGCTCATCGAGCGGGTCCAGCGGCCGACGCTGGTCATGCAGCCGAACAAGACGCTCGCCGCCCAGTTCGCCAACGAGCTGCGCGAGATGCTGCCCAACAACGCGGTCGAATACTTCGTGTCCTACTACGACTACTACCAGCCCGAGGCGTACGTCCCGCAGAGCGACACCTACATCGAGAAGGACTCCTCGATCAACGAGGAGGTCGAGCGGCTGCGGCACTCGGCCACCTGGTCGCTGGTGTCCCGGCGCGACGTCGTGGTGGTCGCCTCGGTCTCCTGCATCTACGGCCTGGGCACCCCGCAGGAGTACGTCGACCGGATGGTCAAGCTCAAGGTCGGCCAGCAGATGGACCGCGACCAGCTGCTGCGCAAGCTCGTCGACATGCAGTACGCCCGCAACGACCTCGCCTTCACCCGGGGGACGTTCCGGGTGCGCGGCGACACGGTCGAGGTCATACCGGTCTACCAGGAGCTGGCCGTCCGCATCGAGATGTTCGGCGACGAGATCGAGAAGCTGGCGACGCTCCACCCGCTGACCGGCGAGGTCGTCGCCGAGGACGACGAGCTGCACATCTTCCCCGCGTCGCACTACGTGGCCGGTCCCGAGCGGATGGAGCGGGCCATCGGCGGCATCGAGGCCGAGCTCGCCGAGCGGCTGGCCGACCTCGAACGGCAGGGCAAGCTGCTGGAGGCCCAGCGGCTGCGCATGCGCACCACCTACGACATCGAGATGATGCGCCAGGTCGGCACCTGCGCCGGCATCGAGAACTACTCCCGCCACATCGACGGGCGGGGGCCCGGGACGGCGCCGCACACGCTGCTCGACTTCTTCCCCGACGACTTCATGCTCGTGCTGGACGAGTCGCACCAGACCGTCCCGCAGATCGGGGCCATGTACGAGGGAGACGCCTCGCGCAAGCGGACCCTCGTCGACCACGGGTTCCGCCTGCCGTCGGCCATGGACAACCGCCCGCTGAAGTGGGAGGAGTTCCTGGAGCGCATCGGCCAGACCGTCTACCTGTCGGCCACTCCTGGGCCGTACGAGCTGGGCCGCAGCAAGGGCGACGTGGTCGAGCAGGTCATCCGCCCCACCGGCCTGGTGGACCCCGAAGTGGTCATCAAGCCGACCAAGGGCCAGATCGACGACCTCATGGAGGAGATCCGGGCCCGGGCCGAGCGGGATGAGCGCGTCCTGGTCACCACCCTCACCAAGAAGATGGCCGAGGACCTGACCGACTACCTGCTCGAGAACGGCATCCGGGTCCGCTACCTGCACAGCGAGGTCGACACGCTGCGCCGCATCGAGCTGCTGCGCGAGCTGCGGATGGGCGAGTTCGACGTGCTCGTCGGCATCAACCTGCTGCGTGAGGGCCTCGACCTGCCCGAGGTGTCGCTGGTGTCGATCCTCGACGCCGACAAGGAGGGCTTCCTGCGCTCGGAGACCTCGCTGATCCAGACCATCGGCCGCGCGGCGCGAAACGTCTCCGGCCAGGTCCACATGTACGCCGACAAGATCACCCCGAGCATGGAGCGGGCGATCGAGGAGACCAACCGGCGCCGGGCCAAGCAGGTCGCCTACAACGAGGCCAACGGCATCGACCCGCAGCCGCTGCGCAAGAAGATCGCCGACATCCTCGACAGCCTGGTCCGCGAGGACGCCGACACCGCCCAGCTTCTCGGCGGAGCCGGCCGTCAGCAGTCGCGGGGCAAGGCGCCGGTGCCGGGGGTCGCGTCCCGCGGCGCGGGCCAGCACGCGAAGGCGATCGCGGGCGAGATGCCCCGCGCCCAGCTGGAGTCCTTGATCGAGTCGCTCACCGAGCAGATGCACACCGCCGCCGCCGACCTGCAGTTCGAGGTGGCCGCCCGGCTGCGTGACGAGATCAAGGAACTCAAGCGGGAGGTCCGCGACATGCGCGAGGCCGGCGTCAAGTAACCCCGCCCGGCCCTCACGGCACGGACCGGCGTGACCTGACGCCGGTCCGAGCCGGGGTCAGCCGTTTGGGCGGCGCAGGGGCCGTGTGCGGCCCTGGGACGCGGCCCGGTGCGCGACGCCGCCGATGGTGGCCGATGTGGCCTGCCGGATGTCCCGGTCTCAGCTGTAGGCGGCCTGCCGCAACGTGTTGTCCAGCGAGACGCGGGCGGCGTCCGTCAGGTTGCGGTCGTAGGTCACCACCACCGATATGCCGTTGTCCCACATGGCGAAGAAGGCGCTGAAGGCGTTCGGCCGGGTCGCCCTGGACTGCCAGTTCCCGTGGTGGAACACGTTGCGCCCATGCGCCGTGGGCACCACGTACACGCCCAGGGACGCGGCCGGCTTGCCGCTGACGGCGGACGCGTCGATGAAGCGGTGCGCGGCGGGGCTGAGCAGCCGGGCGCGCGGGTCGAAGGCGCGGGCGAACATCGCGTAGTCGACCGCCGAGATCTCCCAGCCGCCGAACGCCTTCATGGCGCGGGTGCCCGGGCCGATCCTGCCCGCCGCGCCGCGCGGCGCCAGCGCCATCCGGCGGCAGTAACTCTCGTACGGCTCCCCCGTGACGCTTTGGATCACGAGGCCGAGGATCGCGTAGTTGATGTTGTTGTAGACCTCGTCGTGCTTGGCGCTGATCGGCCGCGCCAGGGCGCGGCGCACGAGGGGCACGTCGGAGGAGGAGGCGTTCCTGACGCCGACCAGCCCGTTCTGCGTGGGGTCGTAGGTGATCCCGCTGGTGTGCCGGAGAAGCTGCTCGATGGTGATGTTGCGAGCCCTCCGGCTCGCCCGATATCCCAGGCGCAGCCGGAAACCCGGCGGCATCGTCGCGAGCCGCGTGTCGAACCGGAGCCGCCCGTTGTCGATGAGCGACATGAGGCACACGGCGGTGATCGCCTTCGACAGCGAGGCCACGTTGACGGGTGACTCCGCCGATATCTCGTTGTAGCCGTAGGAGCCGACGAGGGCGTTGTCGCGCATCACGGCGAGCCCGGCGTTGCTGACGCCGTTGGCGGTCATCCACTGGTGCAGCGCGGCGTCGATGCGGTCCTGAACGCCCGCCCGGGCGGCGGTCCGAGTGCCGGCCTGGACATTGACGTGGGCGTCGGCGGGGAGCGGCGCGGAGGCCAGCACCGCCACCGCCGTCAGGATCGGCGCCACGGCGCGCCTCAGCGAAGTGATCACGGGAGAACCTCCGGGGGTGGTCGAGACGAGGACTCAGGAGTGGGGAGACGGGTCACGGCCGGGACGAGGAGGCCGGTGCCGGCAATCGGTGGAGGCCCGCTGGGGGAGGGAAGGACGTTGGTGCGGGCGTGTTGTCACGTTCCATCGATCGCGGTCATCCGGAAATCACCGAAATAGTGATGTTTTTCTGGCCATCCGTCGGCAAATCAGGCGTATGCGGGGCCGCCGAAGCCCGGACAGGAACGCACCGCCGGGGACATGGAGCCGGGGTCGTCCGTTGAGGGGGAGGCGGGAGTTTCCCGCCGCATCGAGGAGGTGGCTCATGTTCGCGGCGCTCACCGGGCTCGGGCTGTCGACCGCGGCCGGGCTCAACGCGTACATCCCGTTGCTGCTCGTCGGCGTGCTGGCGCGCGTGACCGACGCGGTACGGCTGCCGCACGAGTACGCCTGGCTGTCCGACACCTGGGTCCTCGCGATCATCGCGGTGCTGCTGGTCGCCGAGTTCGTCCTCGACAAGGTGCCGGTGGTCGACCACGTCAACGACCTGATCCAGACGGCGGTGCGGCCGGCGTCCGGAGGGGTGGTCTTCAGCGCCACGGCCGCCGCGGCCAAAGTCGACAACTCGGCCTGGATGGCCGATCACCCGGCGGTGGGCTGGATTCTGGGCATCGCGGTGGCCCTCGCCGTGCATCTGCTCAAGGCCGGGGCCCGGCCGGTGGTCAACGCCACGACGGCCGGTGTGGGCGCACCGGTGGTGAGCACCGTCGAGGACGTCGGCTCGATCGGGATGAGCCTGATCGCGATCTTCCTGCCGGTGCTCGTCGTGGTGGCGCTGGCCGTGCTGGCGTTCGTCGCCTGGCGGGTGCTGCGCCGCGTACGGCGCTTCAGGGAGGCACGCCGCGCCCGTGCCGCGTCCCCGCCCATCTGACCCCCACGCCGCCCATCCGACCTCCTGCCGCGCCCGGGCCCGCCCCGACGGCGGCCAGGTCCGAGCCGGCTCTGGGCCGGGCGTGAACCCGCCGGAGGGCGGCTCAGCCCATGAACTGGCTCAGGTCCAGGTCGATGTCCACGTCGAACCCCGCGTAGGTGACGAGGCGCTTGCGGTGGATGCCCGTCGGCACGTACGCCTTGACGCTCGGCTCCAGTTCGAACGTGTACGCGACGGCGTGCTGGTCCTCCTGCTCTATCCGCCAGAGGTATCTGATCCCGGCGTTCGAGTACTTGATCGGCTTTGTCACCCTGTCCCTCTCCGCCGACTCAGGAGAGACCACCTCGACCACGAGATGAACCTCCTCCGGGCGGTACCAGGTCCTCCGCAGGTCCGAGAGCGCTTCCCGCCTGAGGACGAGGACGTCGGGTTCCGGTCGCTGGCGCGGCCCCAGCGTCACCGACATCTCCCTGGCGACCGCGAGATGACCCGGCGGGTGGATGCCATGGTCGCGGTCGGTCAGCAACGTGACCATGAGCATGTGGAAGGCGCTTTGGGGAGCTCTGAAGACGAGGGCGCCGTCGATCAGTTCGACATGGCGGGGTGCGCCGGGGGGAAGGTGATCGAGCATGTCGGCGGTCCACCCGCCGGGCGGGCCGGGATGGAACCACTCGGGCAGAGCCACGGCCATCCCGTATTCCTCTCGTCCCCGGACGGTCACCTGTCATCACGATCCTGGCATGGTTCGTGACCGTGGGTGATCGTTTTCGGGGAGGGTCAGGACAGGGGGGCGGGTCGGCCTGCGGGGTGGGGTGGGGAGAGCGGGGTGCGGGCGATCGCGGAGGGGCTGTGCCAGCCGACGCCGGGGGAGTGGCGGCGGACGACCTTGGCGGGCACGCCGGCGATCACCGAGTGGTCCGGGAACTCGCCGCGTACGACCGCGCCGCCCGCGACCACCGACTGGCGGCCGATCCGGGTCCCGGGCAGGATGATCGCCCCGGTGCCGATCCAGGATCCCGAGCCGATCGAGACCGGCCTGTTGCGCGGCCACTGGCGGCCGATGGGAGTCTCGGGGTCGTCGTACACGTGGTTCTGGTCGGTGATGTAGACGTAGGGGCCGGTGAACACGTCGTCGCCGATGTCGATCGACTGGTGGCCGACGATGTGGCTGCCCCGGCCGATCGAGCAGCCCCCGCCGATGCGGACGATCGGGTCAGGGCCCAGGTCCACGCCGGGCCCCATGCCGGCCGAGATCGAGACGCGCTCCCCGACCAGCGTGTGCGGCCCGATCTCGATCCACTGCTCACCGAAGATCGCGCCCTGCGGGAACGAGATGCACACTCCCTCGCCGAGGCTGCGGAACCGGTATCCGCCGGTGGCGGCGGGGGTCACGGCCGCCGCCTCCCGCACGTAGGCCCACCAGCGGTGGACCATGCGGCCGACGGCGCGCTTCACGAACGACATAACGCGACAAGTTACCGCTTGGTCGGCTTGTCCCGCTATTGCGGATTAGTGCACGTGACAAGCCCAATGTTGCCCAGCGTTTGATATTCTGAGAGCCCGTGGGCAGGCGGCGTCCATCCGGAGCGCCGGTTCTACGAACGACCACGGGAGTCTTCTTGCGCAGCGCCGCACAAACCAAGCATCTGTTCGTCACCGGCGGCGTCGCCTCCAGTCTCGGCAAGGGGCTCACGGCCTCCAGCCTCGGGCGCCTCCTCAAGCTTCGCGGTCTCCGCGTCACGATGCAGAAGCTCGACCCCTACCTGAACGTCGATCCCGGCACGATGAACCCCTTCCAGCACGGCGAGGTGTTCGTGACCGACGACGGCGCCGAGACCGACCTCGACGTCGGCCACTACGAGCGGTTCCTCGACACCGAACTGCACGGCTCCGCCAACGTCACCACCGGCCAGGTCTACTCCAACGTCATCGCCAAGGAGCGGCGCGGGGAGTACCTGGGCGACACCGTCCAGGTGATCCCGCACATCACCAACGAGATCAAGGACCGCATCCGGGGTATGGCCGGGCCGGACGTGGACGTGGTCATCACCGAGGTGGGCGGCACGGTCGGCGACATCGAGTCGCTGCCGTTCCTGGAGGCCGTACGGCAGGTCCGCCACGAGGTGGGCCGTGACAACGTCTTCTTCCTGCACGTCTCGCTGCTGCCGTACATCGGCCCGAGCGGGGAGCTGAAGACCAAGCCGACCCAGCACTCGGTCGCCGCGCTGCGCAGCATCGGCATCCAGCCCGACGCGATCGTCTGCCGGTCCGACCGCCCGATCACCTCCTCGCTCAAGCGCAAGATCAGCCTGATGTGCGACGTGGACGAGGACGCGGTGGTCTCCGCCGTCGACGCCGCGTCGATCTACGACATCCCGAAGGTGCTGCACACCGAGGGGCTCGACGCGTACGTGGTGCGCCGGCTCGGCCTGCCGTTCCGCGACGTGAACTGGACCGAGTGGGACCAGCTCCTGCGCCGGGTCCACCGGCCCGCCAAGGAGGTCACGATCGCGCTGGTCGGCAAGTACATCGACCTGCCCGACGCGTACCTGTCGGTGACCGAGGCGCTGCGCGCGGGCGGCTTCGCCAACGACGCCCGGGTGAACATCCGCTGGGTCAAGAGCGACGACTGCGAGACCCCCGAGGGCGCGGCCCGCGAGCTGGACGGCGTGGACGGCGTGCTGGTCCCCGGCGGGTTCGGGGTGCGCGGCATCGAGGGCAAGGTCGGCGCCATCCGGCACGCCCGCGAGCGGCGCGTCCCGCTGCTCGGCATCTGCCTCGGCATGCAGTGCATGGTCATCGACGCGGCCCGCCACCTGGCCGGGATCGAGGACGCCGACAGCACCGAGTTCGACGCCGAGACCGCGAACCCGGTCATCTCGACCATGGCGGACCAGAAGGACGTGGTCGCCGGCGAGCGTGACATGGGCGGCACGATGCGGCTCGGCCTCTACCCGGCCAAGCTCACGGACGGCTCGCTCGCCCGGCGCCTGTACGGCAAGGCGAAGGTCGAGGAGCGGCACCGGCACCGCTACGAGGTCAACAACTCCTACCGCGACCAGCTGGAGAAGGCCGGCATGGTGTTCTCCGGGCTGTCGCCGGACGGCCGCCTCGTGGAGTACGCCGAGCTGTCGACCGACCTGCACCCGTTCTTCATCGGCACGCAGGCGCACCCGGAGTTCCGCTCCCGGCCCACCCGGTCGCATCCCCTGTTCACGGGTCTGGTCCAGGCCGCCCTCGAGTACGCGGGCGAGCGCGAGAACGCGGCGAAGGCGGGCCGGGCCAAGTGAGCGTGGAGGACACGGCGAACACGGCGAACACGGCGAACACGGCGAATACGGAGGACGCGGGGAACGTGGACGCGGTGAAGGTGGAGGACGTCGAGGAGTCCTGGAACGTCGTCGCCACCACCCGGCACTTCGCCGGGCGGGTCATCTCGGTGCGCACCGACACGGTGGAGATGCCCGGCGGCGTCGTCGCCGACCGCGACTACGTCGTCCATCCCGGCTCGGTCGCGGTGGTCGCGCTCGACGACGAGGACCGGGTGCTGCTGATCCGTCAGTACCGTCACCCGATGCGGCGCCTGATGTGGGAGCTCCCGGCCGGTATCCGCGACGTGGCGGGGGAGCCGCTGGTGGAGTGCGCGGCCCGCGAGCTCGCCGAGGAGGCCGCCTACCGGGCGCGCACCTGGCACACGCTGGTCGACCTCGCCACGTCGCCCGGCATGTCGGACGAGCGGATCCGGATCTTCCTCGCCCGCGACGTGGAGCCGATCCCCGACGAGGAGAACACCTACGTGCGCGAGCACGAGGAGACCGACATGCCGGCGGTCTGGATTCCCCTGGTCACGGCGGTCGAGAAGGCGCTGAGCGGAATGATCCACAATTCTCCCGCCGTCGCCGGTATCCTCGCGGCGTACGCTGCTTCCGCCGACGGATTCAAGGGTCTTCGTCCCGCCGGCGCGCCGGAGGCATGATTCCGTAGGAGACGTCCTGAGCGAGCCCGAGGCGGTGCTGTCCAGTTACCTCGCCCATCTGGCGGTGGAACGGGGGCTGTCTGCCAACACGCTCGCGTCCTACCGGCGTGACCTGCGCCGATACGTCGAGTATCTCCGGGCGCGCGGGCTGGAGACGTTCGGGCAGGTCGCCGAGGCGGACGTGGTCGCCTTCCTCGCCGCGCTGCGGGAGGGCGACGACGACCACCCGGCCCTCGTCGCCAGTTCGGCCGCCCGCGCCGTGTCGGCCGTACGCGGCCTGCACCGCTTCGCGCTGCGGGAGGGCGTGGCCGGGCACGACCCGGCGCACGAGGTGCGCCCGCCGCGCCAGCTCCGCAGGCTTCCCAAGGCGATCACCGTGGCGGAGGTGGAGCGGCTCATCGCCGCGTGCGGGCCGGACGACGCCCCGCTCGCCCTGCGCAACCGGGCGCTGCTGGAGGTCCTGTACGGCACCGGCGCCCGGATCTCCGAGGCGGTGGGGCTGGCGGTGGACGACGTGCCCGCGGGCCACGCCGGGGACCGCCACCGCGACGGGGACCACGACCAGGTGCGGCTGCGCGGCAAGGGCGGGCGGACCAGGATCGTGCCCCTCGGCCGCTTCGCCCGCCAGGCGCTCGACGCGTACCTGGTCAGGGCGCGGCCCGGGATCGCCGCGCACGGCCGGGGAACCTCCGCGCTGTTCCTCAACGCGCGGGGCGGCCGGCTGACCCGGCAGGGCGCCTGGGAGGTGCTGCAGGTGGCGGCGGAACGGGCCGGACTGTCCGGCGTGTCGCCGCACATGTTGCGACATTCGTTCGCAACCCACCTCCTCGACGGCGGAGCCGACGTTAGGGTTGTCCAGGAACTACTCGGCCACGCCTCGGTGACCACCACGCAGGTGTACACCCTGGTGACGGTCGACAAGCTCCGCGAGGTCTACGCGGCGGCGCATCCCCGCGCCCTGCATTGAGGCACGCATCCGCGGGCGCGTGGCGCGCCGCCTTGCCGCATACGTGCCGACCCTTTAGATTCGATCAGGTTCGAGGCCGTCAGGGGAGGACCAACAGGTGACTGCGACCACAGAGCCGACGTGGACCGCGAGGTCTCCCGGCGGTGCGATCGGGCCTACCGGCCGTCCCACCCCGGCGTTCCCCGATCCGACGCCGCCGGAGACCCACGGGCCCGCGCGCATCGTCGCGATGGTGAACCAGAAGGGCGGCGTCGGCAAGACGACGACCACCATCAACCTCGGCGCCGCGCTCGCCGAGGTGGGGCAGCGGGTGCTGCTGGTGGACTTCGACCCGCAGGGCGCGCTGTCGGTGGGGCTCGGCATCGACCCCCGGCCGCTCGAGGCGACGGTCTACGACCTCCTCATGGAGGAGCCCGACGTCACCGTCGAGGACGTCCTGCTCGACACCACCGTCGAGGGCATGCAGCTGCTGCCGAGCAACATCTTCCTGTCCGGCGCGGAGATCAGGCTCGTCAACGAGGTCGCGCGGGAGTACGCCCTGCAGCGGGTGCTGGAGCCCCTGCTGCCGTACTACGACATCTGTCTGATCGACTGCCAGCCGTCGCTCGGCCTGCTGACCGTCAACGCGCTGACCTGCGCGCACAGCGTGATGATCCCGCTGGAGTGCGAGTTCTTCGCGCTGCGCGGCGTGGCGCTGCTGATGGAGTCGATCGGCAAGGTCCAGGAGCGGCTCAACAAGAGCCTGGAGATCGACGGCCTGCTCGCGACCATGTACGACCCCCGGACGCTGCACGCCCGCGAGGTCCTTCAGACGATCATGCAGGGCTTCGGCGACAAGGTGTTCCACACCGTCATCAACCGTACGGTGCGGTTCCCGGACGCCACCCTCGCGGGAGAGCCCATCACCCAGTTCGACCCCGGCTCGATGGGTGCCACCGCCTACCGTGAGCTGGCCCGTGAGCTGCTGGCCCGGTGGCCCGCCCGCGTCTGACCCTGACGAGGTAAGTGCCGGCGACGATGTGGGTGCCGGCGCTCGCGCCGGGGGAGGACAATGGCAGGCGTGACGACCGGCCAGGAGACGGACCAGGGGAGCGAGGAGAGCGCGCCGGGCGGCTTCCAGGTCCATCTGGACGTCTTCGAAGGCCCGTTCGACCTGCTGCTCGGGCTGATCTCCAAGCACAAGCTGGACATCACCGAGGTCTCCCTGCACAAGGTCACCGACGAGTTCATCGCGTACATCCGGTCGCGGGGTCCCGAGTGGGACCTCGACCAGACGAGCCACTTCCTGCTGGTCGCGGCGACCCTGCTCGACCTCAAGGCGGCCCGGCTGCTGCCCACCGGCGAGGTGGAGGACGAGGAGGACCTCGCCCTGCTGGAAGCCCGCGACCTGCTGTTCGCCCGGCTGCTGCAGTACCGGGCGTACAAGGAGGTCGCGAAGATCTTCTCGGGACGGATGGCCGAGGAGGCGCTGCGCTTTCCGCGCGCGGTGCCGATGGAGAAGCGCTTCGCCGACCTGCTGCCCGAACTCGTGCTCGGCATCGGGCCCGGGCAGCTCGCCAAGATCGCCGCCAGGGCGTTCACGCCCAAGGCGCCGCCGTCGGTGTCGGTCGCGCACATCTATCAACCGCTCGCCAGCGTCCGGGAGCAAGCGGCTATCCTTGTGGAGCGGCTGAGGCGGGTGCAGACGGCGACCTTCCGGGCACTGACCGCCGACTGCTCGGGAACCTTCGAGGTCGTCGCCCGGTTCCTGGCCGTCCTTGAGCTGTTCAGGGAGGCCGCGGTCTCCTTCGAGCAGGTCGAACCGCTCGGCGATCTGTACGTCACCTGGACGGGAACCGCCGACGGCGACGTCACGGTCGGCGACGACTACGACGAGGGCCGGCGCGAGGAGCAACCGGCGGAGCCGTCCGGCGCACCGGAGGAATGACCCGCCCGCGCCGGGAGCGGGACGGCGGCAGGGCGGTGAGCCCGGCCACATGTTCCCGGAGCGACCCGGACGCGGCGACGAGGCCGAGGCAGAGCGGCGGAGGCGGGACCATGGACGACGAGCGAGGAGCGATGACAGCGAGCGGCACCCCCGGTCCCACCGACGGCGCGGATGGCACACCCGGCACCGATGGCACAGCCGGCACCGGCGCCACTGAGGTGACGCCCGGTCTCGCCGGTGACGCCGCGCCTTCCGCTGAGGCCGCGCGGTCCCTGCCGGGCGACGCCGCGCCTTCCGCCGAGGCCGCGCCGTCTCTGCCGGACGACGCCGCAACTCCCGCTGAGGCCGCGCCGTCCCTGCCGGATGGCGCCGCGCCGGGCGGCGAGGAGACGCCTTCGGAGGGGACTGCGGAGGAGTCTTCGGGGGGTCCTTCACTCGCGCAGGCGCTTGAGGCGATCCTCATGGTGGTGGACGAACCGGTCGCGGAGATCACCCTCGCCCAGGTGCTCGAACGCCCGACGGCGGAGGTCGCCGCGGCGCTCCGCACGCTCTCGGCGGAATACACGGCGTCCGGGCGGGGTTTCGACCTTCGGGAGGTGGCCGGAGGCTGGCGCTTCTACACCAGGGCGGAGTGTGCCGCGCTGGTGGAGAGGTTCGTCAGGGACGGCCAGCAGGCGCGGCTCACGCAGGCCGCGCTGGAGACCCTCGCCGTGGTCGCCTACCGGCAGCCGGTCAGCCGGGCCCGGGTGGCGGCGGTGCGCGGCGTGAGCAGCGACGGCGTCATGCGGACGCTGGTCGCACGAGGCCTCGTGGAGGAGGCCGGAACCGACCCGGAGAGCCAGGCGGTGCTCTACCGGACGACGAGTTACTTCCTGGAGAGACTGGGGCTGCGAAGCCTTGACGAGCTTCCCGAGCTCGCCCCGTTCCTCCCGGACGACGTGGAAATTCTTGAGGAGCAGAAGTAGTGAACAACAGGCGTGGCACCCCGTCCGGTGAGGGACGCGGTCGGAGCCGGAGCACCGGTCAGCAGGGCGCGAGCGCGCGCGGATCCCGTGGCGGGTCCGGCGGCGGCTTCCGGCCCCAGGGCGACCGGCGCGGCGGTTCCCGCGTCCCTGGTTCCCGGTCCGGGTACGGTTCCGACTCCAGGTCCGATTCCCGGCCCGATTTCAGGCCGGACAGCCGATCCGACTCCCGATACGACTCCAGGCCCGACTTCAGGCGGTCCCGCGACGAGGACGCCCCGCGCAGCGACCGGTACGGCGACCGCCCCGCCAGGGACGCCCGTGCCGGCGAGTCCCGTGGTGGGGACTCCCGTGGTGGGGACTCCCGTGGTGGGGACTCCCGTGGCGGCGACCGCCGCGACGCCCGCCCCGGCGGACGGCGTTTCGGCGACGACAACCGCACGTCGTTCCGCGCCGAGCGCGGCGGCTCGCGCGGCGCGTACGGCAGGCCCGAGGGCGGTCGCCCCGGCGACCGGGACGGCGGGCGCGGCTCCGGCCACGACCGTGACTTCGGCCGCGACCGTGGGCCCGGCCGCGAAGGTGGTTCCGACCGTGACCGTGGTGGTTTCGGGCGGGACCGCGACGGCGGGCGCGGCTTCGACCGCTCAGGCGGCTTCGACCGTGAACGCGGCTTCAACCGTGACCGCGACGGCGGCCGTGGTTTCGGCCGTGACTCCAGTCGTGAGTCCGGCCGGGACTTCGGTCGTGAGTCCGGCCGGGACTCTGGCCGTGACGCCGGCCGGGATCGCGGCGGCCGCGAGTTTCCGTCCGCGGGCCGCTCCACGTTCCGTACGGATGGAGCCGGGACGCGTGGCCGGTACGGCAAGCCGGAAGGCGGCCGGGACGGTCTGCGTGACCGTGGGACGGACCGCGGCTCCGACCGCCCCTACCGGAGCGGCGAGGAGCGCGGCGACGGTTATGCCGCCCGAAGCGCCGGCGGTGCCGCCAGGGGCTCCTGGCGCGACGATCGCGAAGCCCGCGGCGACCGTGACTTCGGCGCCGGCCGCGGCAGCACCGACCGGGGCAGCAGCGCTGACCGGGACCACCGTGCCGACCGGGACAACCGCACTGAGCGGGGCGACCGGAACGAGCGGGGCGGCTTCCGGGCGGCCCGTGGCGGGACCCGGCGTGACGAGGTGCAGACGATCGGCCGTACCGGTGGCGCGACGCGGGGCCGCTTCGGCGGCGCCGATGGGGGCGCACGACGCCCGGCGCGCGGGGCGGGCGCGGGCCGTTCCTTCGGCACCGGCTCCGCAGGGGGCCGGGGCACGGGTGGACCCGGCTCGGGCGGCCAGGGCGCCGGGGGCCGGGGAGCGGGGAGTAAGGCAGCGCAGAGCAACCCGTTCAAGACGTCCCGGCAGCCGCTGCGCGACCCCGACTTCTACGACGCGAACTACACCGACGAGCGCGACACCACCGAGGTGCCGGGCGGCGACCGGCTCCAGAAGGTGCTCGCCCAGGCCGGGGTGGCCAGCAGGCGGGCCTGCGAGGAGCTGATCGGCGACGGCCGGGTGACGGTGGACGGCCAGACCGTGCGCCGCTTCGGCGCCCGCGTCGATCCCAACAAGCAGGTCATCCACGTGGACGGCAAGCGGATCCCGACCTCCGCCGAGACCGTCTACTACGCGCTCAACAAGCCGATCGGCGTGGTGAGCACGATGGACGACCCCGAGGGCCGGCCGTGCCTGCACGACTACGTGCAGGACCTCGCGCCCCGGCTGTTCCACGTCGGGCGTCTCGACACCGAGACCGAGGGACTGCTGCTGTTCACCAACGACGGCGAGCTGGCCCACCGGCTGACCCACCCGAGCTTCGGCGTGCAGAAGAAATACTGGGCCAAGGTGCCCGGTCCCGTCCCGCGCGACCTGCACAAGGTGCTGCGCAAGGGCGTGGAGCTGGAGGACGGCCTGGCGAAGGTCGACGAGTTCCGGATCGTGCAGGAGCACGGCCAGCAGGCGCTGGTCGAGATCGTCCTGCACGAGGGACGCAAGCACATCGTCCGGCGGCTGCTGGAGACCGTCGGGCACCGGGTGATCGACCTGGCCCGCATCGAGTTCGGCCCGGTCAAGCTCGGCCGGCTGAAGCCGGGCACGATCCGCACGCTCACCGTTCAGGAGATCGGCGAGCTGTACGCGGCGGTCGGCCTGTAGCCTGACGGCCGAACTACGGGCATACACCCGCAAGACGGGCAGAATAAGCCGAACAGGCGGTAGATGGGCCGCGCTCGCCCTCGACGGCGGGCCGGCCCATCTCAGCGAGAGGGGAACGACATGGTGCGGGCGGTTCGCGGAGCCATCCAGGTCGAGGGCAACGATCGAGACGCGATCCTCACCGGGACGACGGAGCTGGTGAGCGAGGTGATGGGCCGCAACAACCTCACCACCGACGACGTCATCAGCGTGATCTTCACGTGCACGCCCGACCTCACGGCGGAGTTCCCCGCCCTCGCCGCGCGCAAGCTCGGGTTCCACGACGTTCCCCTGCTGTGCGCGACCGAGATCGACGTGCCGGGAGCGCTCCCGCGCGTGGTGCGGCTCATGGCCCACGTGCAGACCGACCGGCCGCGGCAGGAGATCCAGCACGTGTACCTGCGCGGCGCCGTGGCGCTTCGCGTGGACATCGCCCAGTAGGAAGACGGCCCGGGCCGGAGATCCGGTAGAACGGGCTTCCCACATCCACAGGCATCCGCCCGCGGGACGCGTCCCCGGGACGGTGACGGCAGGAAGAACACGATGACTCCCATCGAGGGCGCCGGGATCGGCAGCGTGGTCGTTGTCGGGACGGGCCTCATCGGCACGTCCATCGCACTGGCGCTGCGGCAGCGGGACCTGCGGGTCTTCCTCGCCGACCGGGACGCGGGAGCCGTACGGCTGGCGCGTGAGCTGGGCGCGGGGGAGGACTGGACGGGCGCGCCGCAGGTGGATCTCGCGGTTCTCGCGGTGCCGCCCCAGTTCGTCGCCCAGCAGCTGCTCGACCTGCAGAAGCAGGGCAGTGCCCGCTTCTACACGGACGTGGCCAGCGTGAAGGCCCTTCCGCTGGCCCAGGCGGCCCAGCTCGGCTGCGACCTGACGACGTACGTCGCGGGGCATCCGCTGGCGGGCCGTGAGCGGTCCGGTCCCGCGGCGGCCCGGGCCGACCTGTTCCTCGGCCGTCCGTGGGCGTACTGCCCGACGGAGGACGCCGCCCCCGAGGCGGTGGCCGCGGTGCGGGAGCTGATCGACCTGTGCGGCGGCAACGCCGTCCGGGTGGACGCAGGCGAGCACGACCGGGCCGTGGCGGTCGTCTCGCACGCTCCCCACGTGACCGCCGCCGCCGTGGCCGCCCGGCTGGCCGAGGCGCCGGAGACGGCGCTCGGGCTGTCCGGCCAGGGCGTGCGCGACGTCACGCGGATCGCCGCCAGCGATCCGGCGTTGTGGATGGGCATCCTCTCGGGCAACGCGCTGCCGGTGGCCGAGGTGCTGGAGGCGGTGGCGGCCGACCTCGGCGCCGCCGCCAGATCGCTGCGCGCGCTGGCGGGCGACGGCGCGGCCATGGACCAGATCGCCGACCTGCTGGCGCGCGGGGTGCGCGGCACCGGCAGGATCCCCGGCAAGCACGGCGGCCCGGCGCGCACGTACGCCGTGGTGCAGGTGCTCATCGGCGACCGTCCGGGCGAGCTGGCCCGCCTGGTGCAGGCGGCGGGCGAGACGGGCGTCAACATCGAGGACATCCGGCTGGAGCACGCCCCCGGCCTGCCGCTCGGCGCCGCGGAGCTGTACGTCCAGCCGGAGGCGGCGGCCCCGCTGTCCGAGGCTCTGCGAGAGCGCGGCTGGCAGGTCGCTAACTGACCCGGACCCCTGTCGGGGCCGGTGACCTCCGGGCCTCTGGCAACGACGACGACGGCGGGGCGGGGGCGACGTGGCGGCGCAGCACGGGGGCCGCCCAGGCGATCGCCCCGACGGCGGCCACGGTGAGCAGCCCGCCGGTGAGGATCACGACGCGCGGGCCGTACAGCGTTCCGGTCACACCGTGGAGCAGGTTCGCGACCTGCGGCCCTCCGACCAGCACGACGGTCAGCGCGCCCTGGACGCGCCCGCGTACGGCGTCGGCGGTGTGCGTCTGGATGATCGTGGTGCGGAACGTGCTCAGCACGAAGTTCACCGCGCCGCCGAGCGCGAGCGCCGCCAGCGCGATCCACAGCTCGCCGGCCAGGCCGACGACCATGACCGTGACCCCCCACGCGGCGGCGGCGCCCGCCACGAGAGCGCCGTGGCGGCGGGCGCGGGTGAACGCGCCCGACAGCAGCCCGACGGCGAAGACCCCGGCGGGATAGGCCGCGTAGAGCAGCCCCGTCTCCGGGCCGCCCCCGGCAGTGCCGCCGAAGACGTGGCGGGCCAGTTCGGGGAACAGCGCCGACGGCATGCCGAAGACCATGGCCGCGAGGTCCACGGCCAGCACGGAGGCCAGAAGCCGATTGCCCGCCAGGCAACGGAATCCGGCGAGTGCCCGGCCGGTGGCCGAGGAGGCACGGCCGCCGTGC
The DNA here is from genome assembly GCF_016863015.1 of Microbispora amethystogenes. Classification (GTDB taxonomy): domain Bacteria; phylum Actinomycetota; class Actinomycetes; order Streptosporangiales; family Streptosporangiaceae; genus Microbispora; species Microbispora amethystogenes. Next base: position 322,330 of record NZ_BOOB01000003.1, read on the forward strand.
TCGTCGCCCGTCCGGTCCGCGGCGGCAGGCAGTGGGGGCAGCAGGGCGACGGCCCACACCACGGCGAGCAGCGCGACGGCGTCGAAGAGATACAGCGTGCCGAGCCCGAGGACGGGGATCAGCACCCCCGCGAGCATCGGCCCCAGGATCGACCCGCCGTACCGGACCAGCGAGTTGAGGCTGTTGGCCGCGGGCAGCAGTTCGGGCGGGACGAGGCGGGGCACGGTGGCCCCGGCCGTCGTCAGGACCGTCCCGTACGCCAGCCCCTGGAAGGCCACCGCCACCAGCAGGGCGGGAAGGGAGCCGCCGCCCAGGACCGTCAGGACCCACAGCCCCGCGTACGTCAGCGCCAGGCCGAGGTCGGCGGCGAGCAGCATCGTCCGGCGGTCCAGCACGTCGGCGAGGGCGCCGCTCCACACCGCCGCCGTGACCAGCGCGGCGAGCGACACCCCCGCGGCGGCTCCCACGGCCGCCGACGAGCCGGTCGTCGTGAACAGGTGCGTCGGCACCGCGACCACGCTGAACGACCCGCCCACGGCGCAGATCACCGAGGCGGCCCACATCCGCCGGAACGCCGGGACGGCCAGCGGCCGCAGGTCGATCGTGAGGGCCCGCGCGGAGGTCGTCGCGGAAGGGCGGGACGGGCGCTCCGCCGCGGCGCTCATCGCGCGGTCCCGTCGCCGTCGCCGTTGGCCTCGGCCTCGGGCGCGGCGGCATCGATCACGGCTGGGGTCACGGCAGCGGTCACGGCTGGGGTCGCGGCATCGGTCACCGTGGCGGTCACGTCGGCGACCACGCAGGCGATGTTGTCGGGGGCGCCGGCCGCGTACGCCAGGTCGATCAGCTCGTCGACCACCTCGCGCGGGCCGCCGGGACCGGCGAGCGTCTCGCGCAGCACGCGGTCCGGCACGACGGCCGGCAGCCCGTCCGAACAGAGCAGATACCGGTCGCCGGGAACGGCCTCGTGCAGCGACAGGTCGGGGAGGGAGGCCCCCGTGCCGGTCAGCGCGCGGACCAGGAGCGGGCGCCGCGGGTCGGAGGCGGCCTCCTCGGGGGTGAGCCGCCCTTCGCCGACCAGCGACTGCACGTACGTGTGGTCCTCGGTGAGCCGGAACAGCCCCCCGTCGCGGAACAGGTACGCCCGGCTGTCGCCGATGTGCGCCAGGGCGAACCGTGACCCCGCCCACACGAGCGCGGTCAGCGTGGTGACGGTCTCTCCCGACGGCGTCGATGCGGCGATGTCCCGGATCGCCCGCTCGGCGTCGCGGACGGCGTCGGCGAGCGCACCGAGCAGGTCCTCGGGCAGGGGCTCGGGCACTATCTTGGGCGGATCGCCCAGCACGTCACCGGGCAGGTCCCCGGGCAGGTCCCCGGGCAGGTCCCCGGGCAGGTCCCCGGGCAGGTCCCCGGGCAGGTCCCCGGGCAGGTCATCGGGTGAGCCGTCCGGCACGTCACCGGGCAGTGCGTCGGGCGCGGCGTCGGGCAGATCCTCGGGCAGATCCTCGGGCGACGTCTGGGGCGCATTGCCCGGAGCATCGTCCGGCGTGTCACCGGGCGGGGCGCCGTCGCGGGTGGACCGGCTCCATAGGCGCCTGACCGCCTCGACGGCCGCCGCGGCGGCGCGGTCGCCGCCCGGGCCGCGCATCCCGTCGGCCACCGCCAGCAGGCGCTCTCCGGCGTACGCGACGTCCTCGTTGCTCGTCCGCACCGGTCCCGGTTCCGACCGGGCGGCGTAACGGATCTCCGGCATGGTCGTGCTCGCCTCCACGCCGCCGTCCCTTCCCGACAGGTGGCCGACGAGGAGGGCGGCGAGCCGGCCGCAGGCCGCGGTCTCGGCCGTGACCTGCCGCCAGTAGGCGGCCACCGCCTCGGCGGCGTCCGGCGCGGGCAGGTCGCACATCTGCCTGATGCGCGCCAGCGGCATGCCGAGCCGGCGCAGCGAGGCGATCAGGCGGGCCTGCTCCAGCTGTCGGGGGTGGTAGTAGCGGTATCCCGACTCGCCGTCCACCGCGGCCGGCCGCAGCAGCCCGAGCTCGTCGTACAGACGCAGCGCCTTGGGCGACAGCCGGGCGGCCCGCGCGAAGGCGCCGATGGTCAGCAGCTCTCGCACCACTCCTCCTCGTCCCGGCCGCCATGGCCGGTGCCGACGATGCTGGGGCCTCACCCAGGGGCAAGGTCAACACCCACCGGACCGGCGGAGCCCTCGCCCGGCCGCCGATGCAAGGTTTCCGGCGGTATCCCGGTAGCCTCGGGGACGACGATTCCGAAGGAGAAGGAGAGACCGGTGTCGGGTCTGGTCGTCGCGATGGACGGTCCCTCGGGGTCGGGCAAGTCGAGCGCGTCGCGGGGCGTCGCGCGGGCCCTCGGCCTGCGCTACCTCGACACGGGCGCCATGTACCGGGCCGTCACGTGGTGGATGCTCCAGCGGGGCGTCGACCTGGAGGACCCGGCGGCGATCGCCGCGAGGTCGGCCGAGCCCGCGCTGACGATGACGATCGACCCGGACGCGCCGGGTGTCGCCGTCGACGGCGTCGACGTGAACGGGCCGATCCGCGGCGCCGAGGTCACCGGCGCGGTGTCGGCCGTGAGCGCGGTGCCCGAGGTGCGCCGCCGGCTCGTGGACCTGCAGCGGGAGATCATCGCGGGTTCCCTGCCCGACGGCGGGATCGTGGTCGAGGGGCGTGACATCGGCACCGTGGTCGCGCCGGACGCGCCGGTCAAGATCTACCTCACCGCGAGCGCCGAGGCCCGCGCGCTGCGCCGTACGGCGGAGCTGGAGGGGACGAGCGTGGAGGCGCAGCGGGCCGCGATGGCCCGCCGCGACACCCTCGACTCGACGCGGAAGGCCGATCCGCTGGCGAAGGCCGCGGACGCGGTGGAGCTCGACACCACGCCGCTGGACCTGGACGAGGTCATCGCCGAGGTGCTCCGGATCGTCAAGGAGCGGGTCTGACGGATGAGGCAGGGTATGGACGTGACGGTGGAGTACGACGAGGACGAGGGCGGCTGGATCGAGGCCGAGCTCGCCGAGCTGTCCGCCGAGGAGGCGGAGCGGGAGCCCGACGCGGGCCCGTTGCCGGTCGTCGCCGTGGTGGGGCGCCCCAACGTCGGCAAGTCGACGCTGGTCAACCGCATAATCGGCCGTCGTGAGGCGGTTGTGGAGGACGTGCCCGGGGTGACCCGCGACCGGGTCACCTACGAGGCCACCTGGCGCGGACGCCGGTTCACGCTGGTGGACACCGGCGGCTGGGACCCGGACGCGACCGGCATGGCCCTGCGCATCGCGGAGCAGGCGCAGATCGCGGCCGAGCTGGCCGACGTGATCCTTTTCGTGGTGGACGCGAGCATCGGGGTCACCGACTCCGACGAGACCGTCGGGGCGGTCCTGCGCCGCTCGGGCAAGCCGGTCGTGCTGGCCGCCAACAAGGTCGACAACCAGCAGATGGAGCTGGAGGCGACCGGGCTGTGGTCGCTCGGCCTGGGCGAGCCGCACCCGGTCTCGGCCCTGCACGGCCGCGCCAGCGGCGACCTGCTCGACGTGGTGCTCGACGCGCTGCCGGAGACGCCGCCGCAGACGTTCGGCGACCGGCGCGGCCCGCGCCGGATCGCGCTGCTCGGCAAGCCCAACGTGGGCAAGTCGTCGCTGCTCAACAAGGTCGCCGGAGAGGAGCGGGTGCTGGTCGACCCGATGGCCGGCACCACCCGCGACCCGGTGGACGAGCTGGTCGAGCTGGGCGGCACGACGTACCGCTTCATCGACACCGCCGGCATCCGGCGGCGCGACCGCGAGCTCAAGGGCGCGGACTTCTACGCGGCGATGCGCACCCGGGCCGCGCTGGAGCGGGCGGAGGTCGCGGTCGTGCTGATCGACGCCTCCGACGTGCTGACCGAGCAGGACCTGCGGATCATCGGCCTGGTCATCGAGTCGGGCCGGGCGATGGTGGTCGCGTTCAACAAGTGGGACCTGGTCGACGAGGACCGGCGTTACTACCTGGAGAAGGAGATCGACCGGCAGCTCGTCCGCACGCCCTGGGCGCTGCGGGTGAACATCTCGGCGAAGACCGGCCGTCACGTCGAGAAGCTGGCCCCGGCCATCGAGCGGGCGCTGGAGTCGTGGGGCACGCGGGTGCCGACGGCCCGGCTCAACCAGTTCCTCACCGAGCTGGTGCAGGCCACGCCGCCGCCGGTGCGCGGGGGCAGGCAGCCGAAGATCCTGTTCGCCACCCAGGCCTCGACCGAGCCGCCGAAGTTCGTGCTGTTCACCTCGGCGTTCCTGGAGGAGACCTACCGCCGCTTCATCGAGCGCCGCATCCGCGAGGAGTTCGGCTTCGCCGGCTCCCCGATCGACGTCACGATGAAGATCCGGGAGAAGCGCAAGAAGAAGTAACCCCACCGGCCGCGCCCCTGCGTACCGTTGGCCGTGCCTCCGACCACCCGATCTCCGGATGGTCGCGGGGCACGTCCCAGGCGGCAGTGAGGAGCACGACCATGGCGACCTTCGTCCTGATCCCCGGCATGTGTCACGGCGGCTGGTGTTTCCAGGACCTCGTCGAGGACCTGCGCGGCCACGGCCACCGCGCCCTTGCGCTGACGCTCAGCGGCGTGAGCGAACGCGCCCACCTGTTGCACGGCGGGGTGAACCTGGACACCCACATCCAGGACGTGACCGGCGTGCTGGAGGCCGAGGGCGTCCGTGACGCGGTGCTGGCCGGGCACAGCTACGGCGGCATGGTGATCACCGGGGTGGCCGACCGCCTGCCGGAGCGGGTCGCCGCCCTGGCCTACCTGGACGCCTTCGTGCCGGAGGACGGCGACTCCTGCTGGACCCTCGCCTCCGAGCAGGAGCGGCAGTGGTACGCCGACGTGGAGGAGACCGGCTACGCCACGCGGACTCTGCCGTTCTTCGACCCCCGGGCGACCCCGCACCCCGTCGCCTCGCTGCTGCAGCCGCTCCGGCTCACCGGGGGTCTCGCGAGCGTCCGGCGGCGGGTCTACGTGTACGCCGGCCGGGACGTGCGGTCTCCCTTCACGCGTACGTACGAGCGGCTGCGCGAGGACCCCGCGTGGACCGTGCACGCGCTGGACAGCGGGCACAACCTCATGCGGGACGCGCCGCGGGACCTGCTCAGTGTCCTGCTCGACGCCGCCGCGCCCGTCCCGGCGGAAAGCCCGCCGGCCGCCGCGGCATGGTAGGGCAGACCCTACCCCCGGGACTGCCGCCCGCCGGATCGATCATCGGCGTCCGGGTCAATAGCGTTGGGGGCATGCGCCGACTTCTCTCCCGTCTGACCGGTGACACGGTCTACGTCCTCATAGGCTTTCCGCTCGCGTCGATCACGTTCGTCCTCACCGTGGGCGGTCTGTCCGCCGGTGCGGGCCTGCTGGTGGTCTGGCTGGGTGTGCCGGTCCTCGCGCTCACCCTCCTCATGGCCAGGGGGATGGGGGACGTCGAACGGCTGCGCATGCGGCCGGTCCTGGGCCGGGAACTGCCCCGGCCGCGTTATCCGCGCGCGCCGGAGGGCGCGGGCATCCTGCGCCGTACGGTCACGCCGCTCGCCGGGGGCCAGCCCTGGCTCGACGCGCTGCACGCCCTGCTGGCCTTCCCGCTCGCGGTCGCCGCGTTCTGCGTGACCGTCACCTGGTGGGCCACGGCGGTCTTCGGGCTGACCTATCCGCTGTACGGCTGGCTCTTCTCGAACATCCCGGACAACCACAGCCTTCCCGACCTGCTCGGGCTCGGCCGCGGCTACGTCGTGGACAGCGTCTTCTATCTGGGCATGGGCGCCCTGTTCGCGCTCACGCTCTACCCGGTCGTCCGGTCCTGCGCGCTGATCCAGGCGTCGCTCGGCAGGGCGCTGCTGACCGGGATCGCGGAGCTGCAGGAGCGCATCGACGACCTGACCGAGGGCCGCAACGCCGCCGCCCACGCGGAGGCGGACGCGCTGCGCCGCCTGGAGCGGGACATCCACGACGGCCCCCAGCAGCGCCTGGTCCACCTGGCCATGGAGCTGTCGCGGGCGCAGCGGGAGCTGAAGCGGGACGCCACCGCCGCGCACGAGACGATCGGCAAGGCCATCGGCGCCACCCGCGAGACGCTCGACGAGCTGCGGGCGCTGTCGCGCGGCATCGCCCCGCCGATCCTCGCCGACCGCGGTCTCGCCCCCGCGCTCGCCGCCCTCGCCGGCCGCTGCACGGTGCCGGTGGAGCTGGACGTCCAGACGACCGAGCGGTTTCCCGCGCTCATCGAGAACACGATCTACTTCGTCACCGCCGAGGCCCTGACCAACGTGGCCAAGCACAGCAGGGCGACGTCCTGCATGGTCGGGCTGACCCGGATCGGGGACGTGCTTCTGCTCACGATCGGGGATGATGGGGTCGGCGGCGCTCACGTCGCCAAGGGACACGGCCTGTCCGGCCTGGCCGACCGGCTGCGGGCGGTCGACGGCGAGCTGACGGTGCGCTCGCCCGCTGGGGGGCCGACCTCGATCACGGCGGAGGTTCCGTGCGCGTAGTGGTGGCCGACGACGCCGTCCTCATCAGGGAGGGGCTCGTCCGCCTGCTGGAGGAGTTCGGCTGTGAGGTCGTCGAGACGGCCGGAACGGGGGAGGGGCTGGTCGAGGCCGTCGTCGCCCACCGGCCCGACGTCTCGGTGGTGGACGTGCGGATGCCGCCGTCGTTCACCGACGAGGGCCTGCGGGCCGCGGTCGAGGCGCGGGAGAAGGTGCCGGGCGCGCCCGTGCTGATCCTGTCGCAGTACGTCGAGGTGTCGTACGCCGACGACCTGCTGGCCGACGCGCGGGGAGCGGTCGGCTACCTGCTGAAGGACCGGGTGGTCGACGTCGAGGAGTTCATGGACGGCCTGCGCCGGGTCGCCGCCGGGGGGACGGTCTTCGACCCGCAGGTCGTCGCCCAGCTGATGGTGCGGCGGCGCCGGGACGACCCGCTGGCCTCGCTGACGCCGCGCGAGCGGGAGGTCCTCGGGCTGATGGCCGAGGGCAGGTCGAACCCCGCGATCGCCCGCCGTCTCGTCGTCACCGAGGGCGCGGTGGAAAAGCACATTCGCGGCATCTTCGCCAAGCTCGGCCTGCACGCCGAGGACGGCGACCAGCACCGCCGCGTCCTGGCGGTGCTGGCCTACCTGCGGTCCTGACGGCACGCCGCCCGGGCGGGCCCGTTCAGGCCGGGTGGTTGCCGTTCGTCATGTCGTACGGCGTGCTGACCCCCTCGTACGCGAGGTGGAACTCCATGCCCTGCGCGGCGTGCGCGAGATCGTGACAGTGGGACATCCACACGCCGGGGTTGTCCGCCACGAGGGCGACCTCCCAGACCTCGCCGGGGGCGACGTCGAAGGTGTCCATCGGCAGCCCGGTCGCCGGCACGCCGTTCCGGGACAGGATCCGCACGTGGTGGCCGTGCGGATGCATCGGGTGGGTGTCCGTGCCCCGGTTCACCACCCGGATCCTGACCGTCTCCCCCTGCCGGACGACCGGCGTGGGGATGTTCGGCCACGCCTTGCCGTTCACCGTCTGGGCGAGCCTCGGCAGGCCGCCGGAGACGGCGAGCGTCTTGTCCAGCACCCAGGTCGTCTCCCGGTCGAACCGGGCGGGCAGGGCGGCGGGCGTGCCGTACCGGGTGATGTCCACGACCGGCCCGGCCGCCGGCGGAGGCGTCGCCGGTCCGTTGACCAGCAATGTGGGCCGGTCTCCCGCCGTCAGCAGCACCGGCCCGGAGGGCACGGTGAAGGTGAGGTCGTAGCGCCCGCCCGCCGCGAGGTGCAGGCGCGCGCCGTCGAGGTCCGTCGCCCCCGGCACGTCCCCGCCGTCCACCGCCGCGATCCGGTACGGCGCGCCGCTCAGGCCGAGGACCACGGGCTGGGTGTCGGTGTTCACCACCCGCAGCCGCGTACGGGCCCCGGGGGGCAGTGTGAGGCGGGTGAGCAGGTCGGACGGCGCGGCGCCGTCCACCGAGAGCGTCGGGCGCGAGCCGAAGGTGTGCAGCGCGAGCACGTGGTCCTCGCTCTCCGGCACGGGGGTCGCCGGGTCGACGACCAGCAGGCCGAACAGCCCGCGCGGCACGGCGACGCTGGAGTTCTGGTGGCTGTGGTACCAGTACGTGCCGGCGTCCTCGGCGCGGAACCGGTAGACGTGGGTCTGGCCGGGCCAGACGGCGTCCTGGGTCACGCCCGGCACGCCGTCCTCGGCGGCCGGCACGTCGTACCCGTGCCAGTGGATCGTGACACCCTGCCCGGTGTTCGGCTGCCCAGGGTTCGGCTGCCCGGTGGTTTCCTGGCCGCTGCCTCCTTGCACCGGCAGGCGGTTGCGCAGGACGACCTCGACCAGGTCGCCCTGCCGCACCCGCAGCACCGGCCCCGGCACCTGCCCGTTGAACGACCACGCCTCGGCGCCGGCGCCGGACGGCAGCCGTACGGTGGCGGGCTGGGCGGTGAGCGTGAAGCGGCGGATCCGCTCCCTGGCCCCGGCCGGGCCGCCCGCGGAGGCGGGGGCGGGGCCGCGCAGCAGGTCGACGGAGACGCCGCGTCCGCCCGTGTCGTGCCCCGTGTGGAGGTGGCCGCTCGGCCACCCGCCGCCGATCGTGAGGGCGAGCGCGAGGGCGAGCACGCAGGTTCCCGCAGCCTGCCAGGCGTGCCGGGGAGAGCGGGCCGGGCCGAGCAGCCGCCACGTCACGGCGGACGCCGCGGCGAAGAGCGCGAGCACCGTCGCCGCCCCTCCGGAGGTGACCGGATAGGAGATCACGACCCCGCAGGCGATCCCGGCCACCGCGCCGTACGCCGTGACCAGCAGAGGGAACGCGACGACGCGGGCCGAGCCGGCCGTGGAGCCGCCTGTGGAGCCGGTCGCCGTGCCGCGCAGCAGGCGGGGCAGGCTGACGGCGGCCGAGACGAGCGCGGGCACGACGACCAGGGGCAGCGCGAGGGTGACCTTCTCGGCCACGAACCACCAGCCCGCTCCGGCCAGGCCGGCGGTGACGGCGACCCGCAGTGCGGTCATGACGATCGCCGCGGCGCACGACGCCGCGGCGATCAGGAGGGTCCGCCGCCCGGCCGCGGCGGGCTGCCGCAGGCCGGTCAGGGCGATCCCGGCGGTCGCGGCCCAGGCGGCCGCGACCAGGACGAAGAGGATCTGATCGAGAGCGATCAGCCGAGCGGTGGTCACGCCGCGGCGTGCGCCGGGGCCGCGGCGGTGCTCTTCGTGAGGGCGTGGGCCCGCCGCACGAGGACGACGGCGGCGGCGAGGATCGCCACGCCGTCGAGGGCGTGGAAGCCCAGGACGAACAGGCCGGCGGTCGTCGTGCCGGTCTCCGACGCCCCGGCCATCTCGGCCAGCGGGAAGATGACGAACAGCTGCACCGCCACCAGCACGAACGGAAGGATCGCCAGGCCCGCCGTCCGGCCGCCCGCGCGGGCGGCGAGGGCCACGATCGCGGTCAGCAGCGAGACGAGCGGGATGACCATCGTGCCGTTCATGGCGTGGTAGCCGATGGCCGCGCCCGGGTCGCCCGGCGCCGGAGTCGGCCTCTCGAACGCGCCGAACGTGGCGAGGTAGAACTGGGCGAGCACGGCGACGAGTTGCACGACGGCGAAACCGAAGAACACCTTGCGCATTGTGGGGCCTCCTGTGAGGTACGGGCGGAGCCCCGGGGGTTCTGCGGGGCGGCGAGCGCCGGAAAGGTACGCGGCCATGGTGGACCCGAAGGTGTCCCGGGCGCCCGGGACACCCGTCCCGCCCCGCCGGGAAGTTACGCGAGTCGCGGCGAGACGGGGCGGGTGGTCAGCGCATCCAGGGCGGGACGATCCGGTCGGTGCCCTTGGGCGCGAGGTCGCAGGCGTCCTCGGCGGTGACCCCGCCGGGAATGTAGACCTCGGCGCCCGCCGGGGCGACGGCGATCGCGCTGAAGCCGGACTCCGCGTCGCTGTGCATCCTGCGGCTGAGGTCGGCCGGCAGGACGATCGTGTCCCCGGCCCCGACGCCGTAGGTCTCGCCGTCGAGGTCGACGGTCGCGCCGCCGGACAGGAAGGTCCAGACCTGCTCGCGGTCGCAGGAGTGCAGGGGCCCGCTGTTGCCCGCGGGCATGTCCACACGCCACACGGCGTGCGCCGCCCCGCCCTGCGTCGGGGAGGCGAGGGTGGTCATGACGCCGTTCGGCGTGGTGCTCACGCGGCTGTCGGCGGAGTGGATGACAGACATCGGTGGTGTCTCCTAGAGTAGACAACGTTGTTGTCCTTAATAGTGAACCAGGTTGTCTATCGTGTCAATCGACCCGCCCGGATTCGAGCTGCCGCTGCGGCTCTTCCTGGGATTTCGCGTGCTCATCGATGATCTGCACGCGGAGCTGGCCCGTCAGGGGCACCCGCACTCCCGGCCCATGCACGGATTCGTCCTGCAGGCGATCGGCGTCGAGGGCACGACCGCCGTGGACCTCGGCCGCACGCTGGGCGTCAGCAAGCAGGCGGCGGGCAAGACCATCGACACGCTGGAGCGCCTGGGCTACGTGGAGCGCGCCCGCGACGCCCGCGACACCCGCCGCAAGATCGTGCGGCTCACGCCGGCGGGCGTCGACCTGCTGACCCGCTCGGCCCGCATCTTCGACGACCTGCGGGCCCGCTGGGCCGAGGTCATCGGCCCGGAACGGCTCAGGGAGCTGGAAGCCGACCTGCGCAGGGTGACGCCCGCGGACGTCTTCCGCCTCGACGTGCCCGGCTGGTTCGGCGCCTCCTGACCCAGGCCGGGGCGCCGGGCTCAGACCGCGGAACGCCGGGGGAGGGCGAGGGCGGCCACCGCCCCCAGCAGGCACAGCCCGCAGGTGATCAGGAAGATCTCGGTGTACTCCGTGTGCAGCGCCGCCTGGACCTTCGCGGTGTAGCCGGCGAGCCTGCGGGCGTACTCGCCCGCGTCCACGCCGAACGGCAGCGGCGTGTCGAGATGCGCGGTGAGCGACTGGAACCGGTGGAAGCCCCACGCCGAGAGCGCGGCGACGCCCAGCAGCATGCCCATCATCCTGGCCACCACGACCGCCGCCGACACGACGCCGTGCCGCGCCGCCGGGACCACGCGCAGCGCCGCGGAGGAGACGGGGGCGATCACCACGCCGAGGCCGACGCCGGTCACCACGAGGTCGACGTCCATGCGCACCCCGGCCGAGGCCAGGTCGAGCGGCCAGCGGGAGATCATCCAGTATCCCGCCGCGGCCAGGGCCATGCCCGCCACGGCCACCGGCCGCTCGCCGAACCGCCGCACCAGGAATCCGCCGAGGAACGCCGCCACCGCCAGCGCGGCGAGGAACCGGGTGAGCACCAGCGCGCCTCCCACGGCGTCGCGGCCGAGCAGCGTCTGCGCGACGAGCTGCACGTCGACCAGCGTGACCAGCAGCGCCGCCCCGGCGAGCAGGCTCACCGCGAGCGTGGCGAACAGCGGCCCGCGGGGCACGCCCGTCAGGTCGAGCAGGCGGACCGGCGAGCGGATCTCCCACACCACGAACAGCACGGCCGCCACCGCTCCGGCGACCACGCACGGCAGCCCCCACGGCGGCAGCACCGTCGTGCCGGGGGAGGGGTTGTAGAGCCCGGCCACCAGCAGGCCGAGCGCCAGCGCCAGCAGCGCCCCGCCACCCAGATCCAACCGGGAAGCACCCGCCCGTGGCTGACCCGTGGCGTACGGCTCCCGCCCGCCGGGCACCGCCACCTGCACGGCGACGGCGGCCATCAGCGTGAGCGGGAGGTTGACCCAGAAGACGCCGCGCCATCCGGCGAGCGCGGCGAGGCCCGCGCCGTACAGGGGGCCGAGCACGCTGCCGAGTTCCTGCGCCGCGCCCACCGCGCCGAGCGCCACCGGGCGGGCGCGTTCGTCCCAGAGATCGCCGATGAGGGCCATCGTGATCGGCAGCAGCGCGCCGCCCGCGACCCCCTGGAGCGTACGGCCCGCGACCAGCACCGGGATGCTCGCCGCCAGGGCGGTGAGGAGGGAGCCCGCGGCGAACCCGGCCAGGCACCCGTGGATCAGCGTCCGCCTGCCGTACCGGTCGGACAGCCGGCCCAGCAGCGGCATCGCCGCGACGTATCCGAGCAGGAACCCGGTCACGACCGGGGTCGCCCTCTCCAGGTGGTTGAGCGGCACGCCGACGTCGGCGGCGACGTCCACCAGGATGGTCACGACGACGTACGCGTCGAGCGCGGCGAGCAGCACGGCGGCGCCGCCGACGGCCAGCGCCAGGCGCCGGCGCCGCACGGGTGGGCCGGTCACGGCGTGGGCGGGGTGACGGTCACGGGGGCGTCGTAGTCCGCGAGGGTGACGGCGGCCGAGCCGCCGCCGAGCGGCACGTCGATCTTGAGCAGGCGACTGGTGGCCTTGTCGATCCAGAGCGTGCCCGCGACCTTCTGCTGGACGCCGGGCACCAGCGCGGCCAGGGCGTCCTGCGGCAGGGTGGCGGTCAGGCGGTAGGCGGCGGCGTCGCCGACCTTCTCCTCCGCCTGCGTCCGCACGTCCTGGGCGGCCGACAGCAGGCCGGGCACGCCGGTCAGCACGGCGGAGGGGTCGTAGATCGCCGCGAGCTGCTGCCGGGTCATCGTCTGGTAGCCGCCGGTCGGGCCCTTGAAGTAGACCGTGTCGCCGACGAGCACGAAGTCGATCTCCTGCAGGCCCAGCATCTCGATCTGCACGGTGCCCTTGGCGTCACCCTCCTTGGTGAGGCTGCCCTCGGCGTGCCGTACGGGCACGGCGGGCTTGTCCTTGGTCTCGATCGTGAAGGCGACCGTCTTGACCGCCCGCATCGCCTCGGCCGACCGCTTCATCAGGGCGGGACCGTCCGGCAGGGACGTCTCGCTCTTCGCGTCGCAGGCGGTCACGAGCAGGAGGCCGGCCACGACCAGCCCGAGGATTGTTCGCACAGCCGGATCGTAGCGAGCGGGCGGGGGTGGCACGCGTTCCCGGGGGAATCGGTTTGACGCACCTTGTCAGGGGAACTCGGGATCGGTGCGGTTCCCCCGACACCCCGTCGTCATCGCTAGTCGTTCCGCCGTACGCCGCGGACCCCCTGCAGATGGTCGATGACGGGCGCGTAGATCCGCTCCAGCGTGGAGACCTGATCGGGCGTCATCAGGTCGATGAAGTGCCGGCGGACGCTGTCCACGTGGTCCGGCGCCACCCGTCTTATCGTCTCCCACCCCTGGTCGGTCAGGACGGCGAAGGTGCCCCGCCGATCGTCCTCGCACTCTTCACGGGTGACCAGCCCGGCCGCCTCCATCCGGGAGATCTGGTGGGACAGGCGGCTGCGCGACTGGATGGTCGCGTCGGCGAGCTCGCTCATCCGCATGCGGCGGCCGGGGCTCTCGGAGAGGTTGACCAGGATCTCGTAGTCGTTCAGGGAAAGGCCGCTCCCTTGGAGCTCTCGGTCGAGTTGAAGGAAGAGAAGTCGGTGCGCAGCCAGGTGGGCCCGCCAGGCGCGTTGCTCGTGCGGGGTCAGCCAGCGGTGGTCGTCCATATCGACCAGCATAAGATCAAGTGAACGGATGGAGCGGGTATGCCTGACGGCGAGAACGGCGAGAGCCTGGGCACCGTGGTGGTAGCGGGCTTGGCCAATCTCGCTATCGCACTGGCCAAGCTCGTGGCCGGCCTGATCAGCTCCTCCTCGGCGATGCTGTCGGAGGCCGCCCACTCGGCCGCCGACACCGCCACCGAGGTCGTGCTGTTCGCCGCGATCCGGCACGGCGAGCGGCCCGCCGACGCCCGTCATCCCCTCGGGCACGGCCGCGCCGCCTATCTCTGGGCGATCGTGGCGGCCTGCTTCACGCTGGTCGTGGGGGCCGGTTTCTCGCTCACGCACGGCTGGCAGACCATCACCAGGGGAGAGGACCTCGGCGACATCCGCGTGTCGTACATCGTTCTCGCGGTGTCGTTCGCGATCGAGTCGATCTCCCTCCTGCGGGCCCTGCGCCAGTTGCGGGCCGAGGCCCGGCGCTGGCGGGTGAGCCCCGGCCGGCTGCTGGAGCGCACCTCCGACACCATGCTCAAGGCGGTCGTGCTGGAGGACGCGGCCGCCCTGATCGGCATCGCGGTGGCGGCCGTCGGCCTGGTGCTGTCACAGCTCACCGGATCGGCCGTGTGGGACGGCGCCGCGTCGATCGTCATCGGGCTGCTGCTGCTCTGGGTGGCGCTGACCCTGATCAGGACCAACGCCTCGCTGCTGATCGGGCAGGCGCCCTCGGCCTCGCTGCAGGAGAAGATCAAGGCCGTGCTGTCCGAGCAGCCGGAGGTCGAGGGGGTCGTCGAGCTCGCCGCCGTCCTCATGGGCCCCGGCCAGATCCTGGTCGCGGCGAAGATCGACTTCGTGGACGAGACGACGGGGGAGCGGCTGGAGATCGCCGCCGACCAGGTGGAGCGACGGCTCACCGAGCGGTTCCCGGAGATCAAGCAGGTGTTCCTCGACCCCACTCCCGGCCGGTCAGCCGCCGAGGAGGTGTAGCTTGGCGGGCTCGTCGGTGACGGCCGAGGCGATCACGGTGCCGGCCGTCCATTCGAGGAAGTGACGGCCCTGCCACTCCAGCGGCACCGTCAGCCCGTCCACCAGCGGCAGGGCCGACAGGTCCGCCTCGCGCAACCGGTCGAGCGTCAGCTCGCCCCGCTTGACCAGGGCCTCCTTGCGCACCCACTGACGGATGAGGCCGCGGTTGTCGTCGCCCACCAGCTTCGCCTCCTCGGGGGTCAGCGCGAGCGCCACGAGGTTCTCGTCGGCGGGGCCGCCCGTGACGTGCTCGGCGTCCACGCCGACCCGGCCGTGCCCGGCGACCGCGCAGACGTATCCCGAGGTGTGCGCGAGGCTGATCGACACGTCGGGGGCCTCGGCCAGCCAGGGCCGCCCGTGCGCCTGCCCGCACTCCTCGCAGCGCTGCACCACGGTCAGCATGCAGGCCCGGGTGCCGAGCAGTTCGGCGGCGCAGTGCCGTACGAGCAGGTGGGCGGCGACGAAGTCGCGGCGGTCCCCGCTGCGGGTGAAGCGTTCGGCGCGTTCGCGCTCGGCCGGGGTCAGGGTGCCGCCGACGAGTTCGAGCACGTCGTCGGTGTGGCCGGCCACGGCCAGTGGAGGGCGCACACCGTCACTGTAGGACAGCGATGTGACGATCAAGTGAACTGGTGTGCTCCTCCCGGCGGCCGAAGCGCTCACCCGGCCGGAGTCACCCGTGCGCCGGGCCTCGCCCGCGCTCGCCCGGCCCGCCCGGGTGGCCGTCCGCGCCCCGGCCTCACCCGGTGAGCGCGGACACCCATTCCTCGATCTCGTCCGCGCGGCGCGGCAGCGCGGCCGACATCAGCCGGGCGCCGTCGGCCGTGATCACCAGGTCGTCCTCGATGCGGACGCCGATCCCGCGCAGCTCCGGCGGCAGCGTCAGGTCGTCGGGCTGGAGATAGAGCCCCGGCTCGACGGTCAGCACCTGGCCCTCCTCCAGCACGCCGTCGAGGTAGGTCTCCGCCCGCGCCCGCGCGCAGTCGTGCACGTCGAGGCCGAGCATGTGGCCGCTGCTGCACAGGGTGTAGCGCCGGTGCAGCCCCGCGCCGGCCTGCGCCCGCGTCAGCAGCCCCCATTCGACCAGGCCGTCGGAGATGACCCGCATCGCGGTCTCGTGGAAGTCGCGGAAGCGCGCCCCCGGGCGCAGCACGGCGATGGCCGCCGTCTGCGCCTCGTACACCAGGTCGTACACCTGCCGCTGCACCGGGCCGAACCGGCCCGACAGCGGCAGCGTGCGGGTGACGTCGGCCGTGTAGAGGTTGTCGCCCTCGACCCCGGCGTCGAGCAGCAGCATCTCGGCGGGGTCGAGCCGTCCGTCGTTGCGGATCCAGTGCAGCACGCAGGCGTGCGCCCCGGAGGCCACGATCGACTGGTAGCCCACCGCGTTGCCCTCCAGCCGCGAGCGCAGCCCGAAGACGCCCTCGACGTACCGCTCGCCGCGCGGATGCGCGACGGCCGCGGGCAGCGCGCGCACGACGTCCTCGAACCCGCGCACGGTCGCGTCCACCGCCTGCTGCAACTCCGCGATCTCCCACTCGTCCTTGACCAGCCGCAACTCCGCCAGGACCGCGGCCAGTCCGGCGTCGCCGTCCGCGGGGGAGACCAGCGCGTCGACCGAGGCGTCGACCCCGCGCAGCACCCGGGCCGGGCCGCGCAGCGCCGCCGGCAGGTCGTCGATGGGCGCGCACTCGATCTGGTACGCCGCCTCGGTCTCGGCGAGGCCCAGCCGGCGGCCCACCCAGAACTCGCCGTACCGCCGGTCGCGGTAGAACTCCTGCGACCCGGCGCGGGACGGGCGGGGACGCAGGAAGAGCCGCGCCTCGCCGGACGGCTCGACGACCAGGACCTGGTCGGGCTGCTGGGCTCCCGTCAGGTACGCGAACGCGCTGTGCGCCCGGAACCGGTGGTCGTCGTCGTTGCTGCGCGCGAGCAGGGTGCCCGAGGGGATGACCAGCCGCTCGCCGGGCAGCCGCTCGGCGAGCCGGGCCCGCCGCTTGGCCGCGTACGCGGCGACGGGCAGCGGCGTCGGCGCGCTCTCCACGGCGGCGGCCCAGCCGCCCCGCATGAACTCGTCCAGCGCCGCCGGGATCGGGAGATCGTGACTCCCCGTGTTGAGCTGCTTGCCGGTCATCGATCATCTCCAGGTGGCGGCGATATTTGGCCATCGTAGGGGTGTAGGCCCTTGACGAGGGAGGACGGCCGCTGTTGCCTGGGGAAACAGGATGTGCCGTGCCGGGCGGCCGGCGCGGGAGACAGGGGGCGGGGCCCCCGAGTGCCCCTGGAAGGCGGTGTCGATGCTCATCGGGACGATCTTGCAGAGTAAGGGAACAGGCGTGGCGACCGTTCCACCGCACGCCACGGTGTCAGAGCTTCTCGCCCGGCTGGCGGAGCTGAACATCGGTGCGGTGGTGGTGTCGGAGGATGGCCTGTCCATCGACGGCATCGTGTCGGAACGCGACGTCGTCCGGCGGCTGCACGAGCACGGGGCCGCGCTGCTCGGCCGGCCCGTCTCGTCGATCATGACTTCGGAGGTGCGCACCTGCGGCCCGGACGCCAACGTGGACGACCTGCGCCGCACGATGACCAACCACCGGATCCGGCACGTGCCCGTGGTCAGGGACGGCCGCCTGGCGGGCATCGTCAGCATCGGCGATGTCGTCAAGACCTCGATCCAGGAACTGGAGAGCGAGCGGGAGGCCCTGGTCGGCTACATCAACGGCTGACGGCGCCCTCCACGGGGCGGGACAGCCCTCGGCCGTCTCGCCCCGTGCCTTCGCGCGGGCGCCGATCTAGACTGGCTCGTGTGAAGCTGAAGCTGGATCTCCACGACATCTACAACAAGGGCAGCGAGATCGACCGGGCGCTGCACGGCATCATCCAGGAGGCCGTACGCAAGAAGGCGACCCAGGTGGAGATCATCCCCGGCAAGGGATCCGGCCAGCTCAAGAAGAAGGTGCTGCGCTTCCTGGAGAAGAAGGAGATCAAGGCGCTCTACCACCGGATCGACAAGGACGCCAAGAACCACGGCCGTCTGTTCGTCTACTTCCAGTGGAAGTAAGGGCGTCTCGCCTCCACCAGGGTGAACGTCATGTCGATCGGGTTATCCGGCAAAGTCGCGCTTCACCTGGGAGGGGCGAACATTTGTCGCAACACGCTCACATTCAGGCTGCGTTCGAATTCCGGCGGAAGGAACAGCCTGAACGTTTCGCTCGCCAGCTCGGCCTCCTCGACCTCCGCCTCGTACGCCTCACGGGCCAACTCCGGTTCTATCTGCAATTGGCGAGCCGTTTGCGCCTCATAGTAGGGATCCCACCCCGGCTGCCATTCCTGGGGCTCTAGCGCCGCTGGTAGGGAGGGCTCCGCGGTGAACCGGCGGAGTGCGGTGAGTCGAGGGAGCAGCGTGGGCGTGGAAACCCGCGCTCTTTCGTGGGGGACACGGGGCGCAGTCGCCATGGACGGCGCCATGGGTGCCGGTGCCGGGGCAACCGGGACCACGTCGGCGGATGCGGCAGACGATATCGCCACGGACAGAAAAGCCGTCGAAAGGGCGGCGCCGCCCAGACGTACGAAATTCTTCATGTCCAGCCTTCCTTCGATTCGTCGGTCAGCCGATCAATTCGTGGAGGGGGGTACCCGGCCGAGCCTGTCCCGCGCACCGACACGCCCGCCGCATACCGTTCTTCTACGGCACCATGACCACAGACATGGGAAATGGAGCCGGGTCAAGGAAGGGTCGGAGACCGCAGGCCGGAACGGCGCTCAATCACCTCCGGCGGAAGTGACCGCCCGGGCTATCGCGGGGGCAGGACGCAGAACTCGTGGCCGTCGGGATCGGCCATGACGACCCAGCCGACCTCGCCCTGACCGATGTCGAGGCGCGTCGCCCCCAGGGAGATGAGACGGTCGACCTCCGCCTGCTGGTCACCGCCGGGAGACGGAGCGAGGTCGAAGTGGAGGCGGTCCTTCCCGGTTTTCGGCATCAGCGGCGGACCACCCCAGGTGATCTTCGGTCCGCCGTGCGGGGAGCGGATCGCGGTCTCCTCGTCCTGGTCCCAGACCAGCGGCCAGCCCAGCGCCTCGCTCCAGAAGTATCCGACCTTCTGCGAACCGTCGCAGGCGAGCGCACCGATGAAGCCGCATTCGGCGAGGAACCGGTTGCCGGCCTCGCTCACGCAGAACTCGTTGCCCTCCGGGTCCGCGAGCACGACATGGCCCTCCTCCGGGCGTTGGCCGATGTCGATGTGCCGGGCGCCCAGCCCGAGCGCCCGCGCCACCGTCTCCCGCTGCTCCTCTGGGGACGTGCTCTTCAGATCGAAATGCACCGGGTTCTGGCCCGACTTCTGCTCCCTGGTCGGAAGGAACCGAAGCCGGAACCCGGTGTCGTCGTCCGGCAGGAGCGCGACCCCGTCCCGGGGGTCGCCGGTCGTCTCCCAGCCCAGGACTCCGGCCCAGAAGCGCGCGAGACGGACCGGGTCGTGGGCGTCGAAGCAGAGCGCGTGGAGGTCGCAGGTCATCCCGCTCCTCACCTCCGGTCTGGTGGTTCACGGCCGCGGACGGGGCACGTCCGACGCGCCCGCGAAGGACGATAACCCCGAGCGCCCGGGGCCCGCCACGGAATAAAAGCGCCAGCGCGGGCGGGGATGCGATGCCCGCACGCTCAAGATTGAGGTTGGACGTGTCGCGATCGGTCACCTGGAGTGGAAGTGAGGGCTGTCCGCCGTTCCGCTCCCGGCAGGGCCGGACGCTGCCGGTGGTGTCGCCGGGCGCGCGTTCCGTCCATTGAGCGGGTCGCCGGGGCGCTCGGGCGGCCCGCGAGACGGCAGGCGAGGCAGTGGTCGTGGCCCGTCATCGGATCCTTCACCCGCCAGTCCCACTGCTCCGGAGGCCGGGGGCCGCTGGGCTTGCCCCAGCCCGCGAGGTGCAGCGCCCAGGTGACCAGGCCGCCCAGGACGATCACCGCGAGTCCGAGCCGGACGCCGGGCGGCGAGGCCGCGCACATCGCCGCCCCCACCGTCGCGCAGCCGGCCAGCACGACGACGCAGCCGGTCCAGCCCGCGATCGTGTGCCCGAGATCGACGTCGTCGTGCAGGCCGCTCATGGCTCTCCTTAGTATGGGGAAGAGTTAACTCACCAACTAAACATCTTAGATGCTAAGGAGATTGGGGATGGACGGCAAGCCGCGTCCGGAGGCGACGCCCGCGCAGGCCCTGGCCGGCATGGACCAGCTGATCGCGCTCAGCCTGGTCGGGCAGCAGGACATCGCCCAGCGGCTCGGGCTGAACGTCACCGACCTGACCTGCCTCGGCTTCGTCCTGGCGGCGGGGGACGACCCGATCAGCGCGGGCGCGCTCGCCCGCCAGGCCGGTCTCACCACGGGCGCGGTGACCGGTGTGCTGAACCGCCTCGAACGGGCCGGGTACGCGCGCCGGGAGGCGGACCCGGCGGACCGGCGGCGGGTGCGGGTCGTCGCCGACCCGGCCGCCGTCGCCACGGTGACGGCCGTCTACGAGCCCTTCTACCGGCGGCTGAACGAGCTGTTCGCCGGCTACACGCCCGACGAGATCGCCGTACTGTCCGACTGGTTCACCCGCGCGGGCGGCCTCATGCGGACGTACCTGGAGGAGATCCGGCGTGACGAGCACGCCGGCGTGCCCCGCGCCCGGCGCACAAGGAGCCGATGAGGCCGGAGACCGGCGAGGCCCACGATCTCCCGGAGCGCGCAGGCGGTCAGCCGGCCGCTGAGGGCGGGCGGGGCCGGGGGCTCAGAGCTTGCGGACGTGCCAGGCCTCATCGGCGGCGGCCAGCACGCCGTCGAGAGACGCTCCGCCGCCCGCGGCCACGACCGCGGAGACGGCCCCCTCCACGAACGGCACATCCGCGATCACCACCCGGCCGGGGCTCTCCAGCAGCCGGGCGGTCAGCACCGAGCTCCCCAGGTCGGGGATCAGCACGACACCGTCCCCCTGGTCCACCTCCTCGACCGCCGCGCTCACCCGGTCGGGGCTGGTGCCGAGACCGCCGTCCTCGGTGCCTCCGGCCGCCGCCAGCGGCACCTTCGCCCCGCCGATCTGCCTGGCCAGCGCGACCACTTCCGCGGCCAGGCCGCCGCTGTGCGAGATCAGTACGATGCCGACCATTCCTCACTCCTGTGGTCCGTCGTGAACGTGAGCCTGCCGCGCCGGGCACCGCCACCGGTCGCGAGACCGCAGAGAGGCCGGCCACTACTTCCGGCCATCTGAACGTGAGCCGGGCGCGGGGCGCTCACCCTCGGGAGGCGGCGGCCCTGAGCGCGCCGAAGACGAGAGCGGTCGAGGCCGCGCCGGGGTCCTCGTGCCCGACGCTGCGGGGTCCCAGGTAGCTCGCCCTGCCCTTGCGTGCCTGCAGCGGCACCGTGGCCCTGGCCCCCTCCGCCGCCGCCGTGGCCGCCGCCTCCAGGGCCTCCTCCGGCTTCAACCCGTCCCGTACGGCCCGGGACAGCGCCGCGGCGGCGGGAGCGAGGGCGTCGACCATCGTCTTGTCGCCCTCCGCCGCCGAGCCGAGGCGCCGTACGCCGGCCAGGGCCGCGTCCACGCCCGCGCTCAGCTCGGCCGGCGAGATCTCGGGGGCCTCGCCGAACGCCTTGCCCATCTCCCGGAAGGCGGTGCCGTAGAGGGGGCCGGAGGCGCCGCCCACCTTGCGGATCAGCGTGGTTCCCACCAGCACGAGGAGCGCGCCGGGGGTCCGCGGCGGGGCGGCGGCCAGCGCCTCGCCGACGGCGGTGAACCCGCGGTCGAGGTTCGTCCCGTGGTCGGCGTCGCCGATCGCGGCGTCCAGTTCGGTGAGGTGGTCGCGCCCGGCCCGTACGGCGGCGGTGATCTCCTCGATCCAGGCGGCGAAGAACTCGGTGTTCACGAAGCGGCTCCCAGAGCGGATCTTCAGGGCGGATCTCGGGGCGGATCTCAGGACGGGTTCCGGGACGGATCCCGGGGTGATCTCCCAGCGGATCACGGCGTGTCTCCAGGACGCGTTCCGAAGCGGCTCCGGGGCGTACGTCCCCGGCCGGAGGGTGGTCAGCGGCCCCAGCGCAGCGCGGGCGTCTCCACCGGCGAGTCCCACAGCCGGGTGAGCTCGCCGGTCAGCGCGCAGGTCGTCACCATGAACCCCTGCATGTCGAGGCTGGTCACGTAGTTGCCGACCAGGCTGCGCACGACCGTCGCGCCCTTCTCCCGAAGGTACGCCTCCACCTCGGCGAAAACGACGTACAGCTCGATGAGCGGCGTTCCGCCCATGCCGTTGACCATCACCAGCGTCTCGCCGGACGGCGGCAGGTCGTCGCCGATCGCGTCCACCGCGACGCGGGCGATCTCGCGGGCCTCGCCCATCGCGGCGCGGCTGCGGCCGGGCTCGCCGTGGATGCCGATGCCGAGCTCGATCTCCGTCTCGCCGAGCTCGAAGGTGGGCTTACCCGCCGCGGGGACGGTGCAGGGCGTGAGCGCGACGCCGAAGGAGCGGCTCCGCTCGTTGACCTCCCGGGCCACCCGCGCCACCTCGGCGAGGGGCGCGCCGGTCTCCGCCAGCGCGCCGGCGATCTTCTCCACGAACAGCGTGGCCCCGGTGCCCCGGCGGCCCGCCGTGTAGAGGGAGTCGCGCACGGCCACGTCGTCGTTCACCAGCACGGTGGCGACCTCGACGCCCTCGTCGCCGCTGAGCTCGGCGGCCATCTCGAAGTTCAGCACGTCGCCGGTGTAGTTCTTCACGATGTGCAGCACGCCCGCGCCGCCGTCCACGCCCTTGGTGGCCTCGACGAGCTGGTCGGGCACCGGCGAGGTGAAGACCTCTCCGGGGCAGGCCGCGTCGAGCATGCCGTGCCCGACGAACCCGGCGTGCAGGGGCTCGTGCCCGGAGCCGCCGCCGGAGACCAGCCCGACCTTGCCGGGACGGGCACCCTCCGCGCGGAAGACGACGGCGTTCTCCAGGTCCACACGGAGCGAGGGGTGGGCGGCGGCCATGCCGCGCAGCGCGTCGGAGACGAGCGAACCGGCGCTGTTGATCAGCTTCTTCACAGACGTCTCCCTCGTGCTTGCTCGCGAAGTCGCGGGCCCGGCCGGCCCGTTCCCGACCTTCGTCCGGCCGGACCGGCCGCGTCAAGGGGCCCGCGTCCGTACGGCTCCACTTGTGTAAAGAGAGTCATATGGCGTCCGGGGGGGACGGTATAGGAGGATCAGCAGGGGGTGTCCTGACAGTTGGGAGGCGGAATGTCGGTGTTGCGGGATCTGCTGGACGGCATCCGGGGAGGGGGGATCGACGTCCTCGACCTCACCGCGCCGTTGAGCGAGCGGACACCGATCCTCGCCCTGCCGGAACCGTTCGGCCAGACGGTGCCGTTCACGCTTCAGGAGATCAGCCGGTACGACGACCGCGGCCCGGCCTGGTACTGGAACAACTTCACGACCGGCGAGCACACCGGCACGCACTTCGACGCGCCGGTCCACTGGGTGACCGGGCGCGACGGCGAGGATGTGTCGCAGATCGCCCCCGCCCGGCTGATCGCCCCCGCGGTCGTGCTGGACTTCAGCGCGCAGTCGGCGGACGACCCCGACTTCCTGCTGGAGATCGACCACGTCAAGGCGTGGGAGTCCGAGCACGGCCCGCTGCCCGACGGCGGCTGGCTGCTCTACCGCACCGGCTGGGACGTGCGCGCCCACGACCAGGGGGAGTTCCTCAACGCCGACGAGACGGGCCCGCACACGCCCGGCATGTCGGCCGGCTGCGCCCGGTTCCTCGCCGAGGAGACGCCGATCGCGGGCATCGGCGTGGAGACCGTGGGCACCGACGCGGGCGCCGCGCACTCCTTCGACCCCGCGTTCCCCTGTCACTCGTACCTGCTCGGCGCGGGCAAGTACGGCCTGACCCAGCTGCGCAACCTCGACCGGCTGCCGCCGACGGGCGCGGTGGTGATCGCGGGCCCGCTGCCGATCGTCGGCGGCTCGGGCAGCCCGGTCCGCGTGCTGGCGCTGGTGGAGCGATGAACGTCGCGGAGGCCGTCGGCGCGGTCCTCGCCTCCCTCGGCGTGCGGGCGGCTTTCGGCGTCGTCGGCAGCGGCAACTTCCACGTCACCAACGCGCTCGCCGAGCACGGCGTGCGCTACGTCGCGGCGCGGCACGAGTGCGGCGCCGCCACGATGGCCGACGCCTACGCGCGGATGAGCGGCACGGTCACGGTCGTGTCGGTCCACCAGGGGCCCGGCCTGACCAACGCGCTGACCGGCGTCACCGAGGCCGCCAAGAGCCGGACGCCGCTGCTGGTGCTCGCCCCGGAGGTGACCTCGCCCACCTCCAACTTCCGGATCGACCAGGCCGCGCTCGCCGAGGCCGTGGGCGCGCACTGCGCCCGCATCGGGTCGGCCGAGACGGTCCTCGACGACACCGTGATGGCCTTCCTCGCCGCCCTGCTCGGACGGCGCACCGTGGTGCTCAACCTGCCGCTGGACGTGCAGGCCGAGGAGCTCCCCGAGGAGGCCGCCGAGTCTGTACGCGAACTGGTGGCGGGCCGGGGCGGCGCGCACCGCGGCGTGGCGAGCCGCGTCCCCGCGCCCTGGGGGCTCACGTTCCCGCTGGAGCCGCCCCTGGAGACACCGGCGGAGACGCCGGCTGAGGAGGGGGAGCCGGAGGGGCTCGCGGCGGAGCCGTCCGACGCGCTCACCCGGTTCGCGCGGCTGCTGGCCGGGGCGAAGCGCCCGGTCTTCGTGGCCGGGCGGGGCGCGAGGGGCGCCCGGCGCGAACTGGAGGCGCTCGGCGAGCAGGTCGGCGCGCTGTTCGCCACCTCGGCGGTCGCCAAGGGCCACTTCCACGGCAGCCCCTGGAACCTCGACGTCAGCGGCGGGTTCGCCACCCCGCTCGCGAACGAACTGATCCGCGACGCCGATCTGGTCGTCGGGTGGGGGTGCTCGTTCACCATGTGGACCACCCGGCACGGCACGCTCATCGGGCCGGAGGCCGCGGTCGTCCAGGTGGACCTCGATCCCGACGCCCTCGGCGTCCACCGCGAGGTGGACCTCGGGGTGGTCGGCGACGTCCGCGAGACCGCGCGGGCGGTCGCCGCCCTGCTCGCCGGGCCCGGGGGGCGGAGCGAGCCCGCGCCCGGCTACCGCACCCCCGAGATCGCCGCGCGGATCGCCCGCGAGGGGCGCTGGCGCGACGTCCCGTACGAGGACACCAGCGCCGGGGGGCGCATCGACCCCCGCACGCTGACGATCGGACTCGACGACCTGCTCCCGGAGGAGCGCCTGGTGGCCGTCGACTCGGGCAACTTCATGGGGTATCCCTCGATGTTCCTCACCGTGCCCGACGGCAGCGCGTTCTGCTTCACCCAGGCGTTCCAGTCGATCGGGCTGGGCCTCGCCACCGCGATCGGGGCGGCCCTCGCCCGGCCCGACCGCGTGACGGTCGCCGCGCTGGGCGACGGCGGCGCCCTGATGGGCATCGCCGAACTGGAGACGGTCGTCCGGCTCGGCCTGCCGATGATGGTCGTCGTCTACGACGACGAGGAGTACGGCGCGGAGGTGCACCACTTCGCCCCGCACGGGCTCCCGCTCGGCGCCGTCACCTTCCCGCCCGTGGACATCGCCGCCATCGGCCGTGGCTTCGGGTGCGAGGCGGTGACCGTGCGGACGGAGGAGGACCTGGCCGGAGTCGCCGCCTGGTTGAAGGGCCCGCGCGACAAGCCGCTCGTCGTCCACGCGAAGGTCACCGCCGACACGCCCGCGTGGTGGCTGGAGGAGGCGTTCCGCGGCCACTGAGGGGACGACCTCGCCGTACGGGCGGGCGCCGCGCTCCCGGGTGACACGCTCGGGAGAACGGGCGGCCGCGGAAGTTACGCGCGGGTAGGTTACGGTTTCAGGCATGGCTGAGATCGTGTACCCGCCGGTTCTGCGGACCGCCCTGACCGCCTTCAGGCTGCTCGACATCAGGTTCCACATGGAGGGTACGGAGAGGGTCCCGCGCAGCGGTGGCGCGGTCCTGGTGAGCAACCACGTCAGCTACCTCGACTTCGTCTTCGCCGGCTTCGCGGCCCACCCCGCCGGGCGGCTGGTCCGGTTCATGGCGAAGAAGGAGGTCTTCGAGCACCCCGTGTCGGGCCCCCTCATGCGCGGCATGCACCACATCCCGGTGGACCGGTCGGCCGGCGCGGGCGCCTACGACGCCGCCGTACGCGCCCTGAAGGACGGTGAGATCGTCGGGAACTTCGCCGAGGCGACGATCAGCCGGTCGTTCACGCTCAAGGAGATCAAGAGCGGCCCGGTCCGGATGGCGGCCGAGGCCGGTGTGCCGGTGATCCCGGTCGCCCTGTGGGGCGGCCAGCGGCTGTGGACCAAGGGCCGGCCCCGCCGGTTGCTGCAGCGGCACGTCCCGATCACGATCCTGGTCGGCGAGCCCATGCACCCGGGCGCCGGCGCCGACATCGCCGGGCTCACCGCGGACCTGCGGCGGCAGTTGGCGGACCTGCTCGACGAGGCCCAGCGGACCTATCCCGACCGGCCGGAGGGCGTGTGGTGGCAGCCGGTCCATCTCGGCGGCACCGCCCCCACCCCCGAGGAGGCCGCCGCGCTCGACGCCGCCGACCGCTCCCGGCGGAAGTAGCCCCCACAGGGGAGGCTCGCCGTCGCCGAGGGCCGGTGTGACACCGGGGCGCGAGATATGACCGCTTCCGCAACAAGGCTGTTACGTACAAGTCTTGACCGTTGGTCAGGGGGCGAGGATAACTGGCTCGGGGGCCTCGCAACCGTCACCTTGGAGCCGTGCATGAGCATCGTGCCCTCGTCCCCGCTGGTCGGGCGCGCACCCGAGCTGGCGACCCTGATCGACGCGATGACCCGCCCGCCCGCGGTCGTCCTGGTGGAGGGCGAGGCGGGCATCGGCAAGACCCGGCTCGTCCGCGCCGCGCTGGACCGGCTCCCGCGTGGCGACCGCGCCGTCCTGCTCGGCTACTGCCACCAGATCCGCGAGCCCTTCCCGTACGGGCCGGTCTTCGAGGCGCTGCGGGACATCAGGGGACGGCTCCCGGCGCCGCACCGGCTCAACCCGGTCACCGGGGCGCTGCGCGGGCATCTGCCCGAACTGGCCGGCGCGCTGCCGCCGTCGCCGCAGCCGCTGAACGATCCCCGGGCCGAACGGCACCGGGTGTTCCGGGGGATACGCGCCCTGCTGACGGCCGTCGGACCGGCCGTGCTGGTCATCGAGGACCTGCACTGGGCCGACGACGGCACCCGCGACCTGCTGCGGTTCCTCGGCGGCCAGCCGCCCGAGGGCCTCGCGGTCGTGGTCACCCGCAGGCGCGAGGAGGGCAGCCCGCCCGGGCCGCCGCTCGGCCTCGCCTACCGGCACCAGCCGGACACCACGCACCGGGTGGTCCGCCTGGCCCCGCTGGACGCGTCCGGCGTGGGCAGCCTGGCCGGCGCGCTGCTGGAGCGCTCCGACCTGCCGGCCGGGTTCGTCGCGCGGCTGCACGAGCGCACGGCCGGCATCCCGTTCGTGGTGGAGGAGATGGTCCGTTCGCTGCCCGGCGTCGAGGAGCCCGACGCCCTGGAACGTGCCGGTGTGCCCCTGCTGCTGCGCGAGGCCATGGCCGAGCAGATGGCCTGCCTGTCCCCGGCGGCGGTGGGCGCGGTGCAGGCGGCGGCGGTGCTGGGGCTCCCCGCGGACGAGCACCTGATCGCGGCGGTGAGCGGCGACTCCGCCGGGCTCGGCGAGGCGCTGCGCGCCGGGGTGCTGCACGAGCACCCCGGGGGCCGGTACGGCTTCCGCCACGCGCTGGCCCAGCAGGCCGTCTACGACGCCGTTCCCGGACCGGACCGCAGGTCGGCGCACGACCGGGCGATGACCGCGCTCGGGGCGATGGAGTCGCCGCCGCTGGTGCAGCTCGCGTTCCACGCCCGGCACGCCGGGGACACCGCGGCCTGGATCGGCCACGGCACGGCCGCCGCCCGGCAGGCCGCCGCGCTCGGCGACACCGCCCTGGCCGTGGAGGTCATCGAGGGGATGCTCGACGATCCCGGGCTGCCCGCCCCGGCCCGCGGCCCGCTCGCCCTCATGCTGAGCCGGCTCGCCGCGACCGGCCTGTCGCACCAGCGGGTGGTACGGCTGCTGCGTCACCTGCTGCGCGGCGAGTTCCTGTCCGGGGACGTGCGCGGCGAGGTGCGCCTGAACCTCGGCCTGGTGCTGTCCAACCAGGCCGGCGACGTCGCCGCCGGACGGCCGGAGATGATGGCCGCCCTCGCCGAGCTGAGCGACCGCCCGACGCTGGCCGCGCGCGGCTGGGCCAGCATGGCGATGCCGGAGTGGGGCGACGAGCCGGTGTCGGAGCACGCGGGATGGATGGCCCGCGCCGAGGCGCTCGTCGCCGCCGCCGACAACCCCGAGCTCGCGGCGGCGGTGCTGGCCAACCGGGCCTCCTTCGAGATGACGATCGGCTCCGCCGACGCCTTCGCCGTCGCCGCCCGGCTTCCGGTCGCCGACCCCGTCACGGAGGTGCGGCGGGAGGCCGCCCGGGCGTTCTGCAACCTGCACGACTCGGCGACCACCCTGGGGCTCTACGGGGCGGCCGAGAGGTTCGCCCGGGAGGGCAGGCGGCTCGCGCTGGAGACCGGCGCGCAGTATCCCGCCTATCTCGTCGAGGCCTCGACGATCCGCAGGGAGTGGCTCACCGGACGCTGGGACGGGCTCCGCGACCGGGCGGCGTCGCTGGGGGAGCTGGCCACCGAGACCCCTCTGATCGCGGTGGACCTCTGGCTGGTGCTCGGCCTGCTCGCCCTGGCGACCGGCGAGTGGGAGGAGGCCCTCCGGCACCTCCACAACGCGGGGCTGGACGCGCCGGAGTCGCGGCACGCCCCGGTCGTGGCTGCCGCCGCAGGGGGCCTCGTCGACCTGCACCTCGCACGCGGCAGGGCGGACGCCGCGGCCGCGGAGGCCGAGCGGGCGGTCGCCCGGCTGCGCCGCAAGGGCGTCTGGGTGTGGGGCGCGACCCTCGTCCCGTCCGCCGTGACCGCGTTCGCCGCGGCCGGGCGGATGCGGGCGGCGCACGACCTGGCGACCGACTACGCCGGCGGCGTCGCGGGCCGGGTCGCCCCCGCCGCGCACGCCGCGCTCGACGCCGCGCTGGCCGCGCTCGCGTCGGCGGAGGGCCGGCACGCCGACGCCGCCGGGCTGTTCGCCCGCGCCCGCCGGGCGTACGCGGTCCTGCCCCAGCCGTACGCCGCGGCGCGGGCGGCGGAGGGCGAGGCGCGGGCCCGGCTCGCCCTGGGGGACGGCGCCGCGACGCCCGCCCTCAGGGAGACGGCCGAGCGGTACGCCCGCCTCGGCGCGACGCACGACGCCGCCCGCTGCCGCCGGCTGCTGCGCGAGATCGGCGTGGAGGTCCGGCTGCCGGGCGGGCGGGGGAGGAAGGCCGGCGGGCTGTCGCAGCGGGAGAAGGAGGTGGCCCGGCTCGTCGCGCTCGGCCGGACCAACCGGGAGATCGCCGATGTGCTCTTCCTGTCGACGCGCACAGTGGAGACCCACGTCGCCACCGTGCTGCGCAAGCTCGGCGTACGCTCGCGGACCCAGATCGCGCCGCCCGCCTGACCACGTCTTTCGCGGCGGAACGCGAGAACCCCCGGGAACGGCGGGGCCGGTCCCGGGGGTCCTCAAGGCCGTCGCTCAGACGGTGATGCTCCACGAGTCGAGATACCCAGTGTCGAGGGTGTACTGGTCCCTGACCTCCAGGGTCCAGGTGCCCGCGGCGGGCTGGGTGACCGCGACCGAGTAGGTGCGGGTGCCGAACGACGTGCAGCTGACGCCGCCGCTGGACTTGACGGTGTACCAGGTGCCGTTCGGGCCCTGGAGCCTGATCCGCAGGTCCTCGGCGCAGGTGTGCGAGATGGTCACGCTGAGCTGGACCGGGGACACCGCGTTACCGCTCGCGGTCGACGTGATCGGGCTGGTGATCGTCGTGAGGTCGTTGATCGTGTAGTCCGTGCCGTTGGTGAACGTGCGTCCGCCGGAGGTGCCCGACACGGTGAGGGTGTAGGTCGCGGTGTGGCCGCCCGACGAGCCGGTGCCCGTGATGGTCACCGTGTAGGTGCCGGAGGGCGTCGACGCGCTGGTGGCGATGGTCAGGGTGGAGGAGCTACCCGAGGTCACCGACGACGGGCTGAAGGACGCGGTAGCCCCCGACGGAAGCCCGGAGGCGGTGAGGGCGACGGTCTGCGCGCTTCCCGAGGTGGTCGACGTCGAGACGGTCGTGGTGGCCGACGAGCCGGGAGCCACGGTGCCCGCGGTCGGGCTGAGCGACAGGGAGAAGTCGTTGCCCGAGGCGCTGCAGCTCGGCTCGCCCGACTGCACCGGGACGCCGACCGCGTTCCAGGCCGCCTTGGTGGCCGCGCACTCGGCGCTGCTCGCGCCGTACAGCTCGACCGCCGCCGCCAGTGACGCCGACCTGATGCCCGCGTACTTCCAGGTCGAGGTCTTGCGCTGGAGCGCGCCCATGTAGATCTTGCCGGCCTTCTGGATGGAGATGCCGGTCACCGACGAGGGGCCGCCGGAGCAGATCGGGCTGTTCGGCTTGCCGCCGCCCGGCGAGGAGCCCTCGGCCAGCAGGTAGAACCAGTGGTTCAGCGGGCCGGCCGCGGAGTGCACCTCGGTGCTGGGGATCGAGGAGGAGTAGCAGTTGGGGTCGCCGGCGAGCGACGGGTTGTACATGTACCGGATCGGCCCGTCGCCGACGAGGTTGACCAGCTCGCCCACCTGGTAGTCCGGCGCGTCGTTCGGGTTGTTGGCGTACGCCTCGGTGAGGGCGCCGAAGATGTCGCCGGTGGCCTCGTTGATGCCGCCGTTCTCGTTGCCGGAACCGGCGCCGCCGGGGGTGGTCTGGAAGATGGCGTGGCCGAACTCGTGCGCCACCACGTCGATCGAGGTGGCCTGGCGGGCGTTGTCCTGCGAGTGGCCGAAGTTGGTGTAGCTGCCGTTCCAGTACGCGTTGACGTCAGACAGGCCCACACGGGTGGGGAAGCCGCCGCCGCTGCCGTTGATGCCGTTGCGGCCGAGCCAGCTGGAGAGCATGTCCCACTCGCGCTGGACGGCGTAGAGCGCGTCCACGCAGGCGGTCTCGAGGTTCGTCCCGCTGCCGGTGCCCCACGCGTCGTCGGTGCCGGTGTAGGCCGACCCGTTCTGCCCGCCGCACTTGAGGCCGCTGCGGGTGGAGTCGGTCATCGAGTACGACGAGCCGGAGCCGCTGGTGTTGATGGTCACCGTGCCGTAGTAGTAGCCGGTGCCGGTGCCCTCCCTGACCTGGTCGTAGGAGTCGGCGATCTCACCGGTGGCCGCGTCGACGAACACGTGCTGGATGCTCGGATGGCCGGAGGCGAGGCCGGAGACCACGGCCTCCCAGGCCAGGCGCGGCTTGTGGCCCCAGGCCAGGACCACCAGGCGCGGGGCCGCGCTGTCGTCGACCCGGGTCAGCACGGTCTTCGCCGTCTCGGTGGCGCTCTCGGCGCTCACCGACGGCGTGGTCGGCACGCCCAGGGTGGTGGCGCCCGAGGCGGCCGAGGTGTCGCGGACGCGTCCGCTGCCGTCGGCGACCACGACCGCGTCGCCGCCCACCATCGGCAGGCCCTTGTACGTGCGCTCGTAGCTGACGTAGTACATGCCGCCGGCGCCCGCCGTCACGGCGCTGCGCCGGTAGCTCTCGTTGGGGGTCACGCGCAGGTCGTCCAGGCCGCTCGCGACGGCCTGGTCGGCCGCGGCCGCAGCGCGCTGCGCCGGGTCGGCCGCGGCGGACCGCACCAGCTCCTGGCTGCCCGGCGGGGGTTTGGCGGCCGCTTCGGTGGTGGGGGCGGCCAGGCCGGCCAGGGCCAGCGCGGCGGCCGTTGCGAGCAGTGCTCCACGCCTCATGGGCGTCGTCCTTTCTCTGCCTCCCACGCCGCGTCCGCTTGGGTGTGCGGGCGACGGCGGTCGCGCCGCCGGGGGAGAGGCCGGGCGGCGGACACGGTGGGATCGGGGGTGAGGGAGAGAAACGCGTGGTTCCGGGGAAGCGGGGGCGAGGATGGCCCGCCCGCGTCACCCGGAACCTAGGAAGAGGTCACGTCACGGTGCTCCTTGCTCTGTCGTCGCGGCCGGAGTAGGGGTCCGTAGTGGTGGGCCGGGTCCGGCTGGGGGGTGGCGGCCTCTGCCGTGACGCTAAAGCCGTGATCAGTGCCTGAATATCCGTAGAAGTATCCGTACATATACGGAAAAGCCGGGAAAAGCTGAGCATGGTGCGGGAGATGGGCATGGAGGGACACAGCACGCAGCGGTGGGACAGGCGCGGTGCGGAGAGAAGGCACGGTGCGGTGAGAGCGCGCTGAGACCCGCGCGTCCCGGCGGACGTTACTTTCGGACCATGGACCAGATGACCGAGGCGGAGTGGCGCGAGTTCGCGATGGCGGAGACGCGCACGGGCACGCTGGCGATCACCAGGACGGACGGGCGTCCGCACGCGACCCCCGTCTGGTTCGCCCTGGACGGCGGCGACGTGGTCTTCACCACCCACGAGAGCAGCGTCAAGGCCAGGGAACTGCGCCGCGACCCCCGGGCCACCCTCTGCGTGGACGACCAGCGTCCGCCGTACTCGTTCGTGATGATCGAGGGCGAGGCGGCGCTGTCGGACGATCTCGACGAGGTGCGGCGGTGGGCGGCCGAGATCGGCGGCCGTTACCTGGGCGAGGAGCACGCGGAGGAGTGCGGCGAGCGGGGCGGCGTCCCCGGCGCCCTCCTCGTGCGCCTGAGCGTGCGCAAGGTCGTCGCCTACAAGGAGATGGCCGCCTGACCCGCGTCCCTCTGACGCGGTGAGGCCGCGGCGCGGGACGTCCGGTCCCGCGCCGCGGCCTCACGCCGCCCCTAGTTCTCTACTTGTCCCCGGACGGGTCGCCCGTGCCCGGTTCGGCCATACGGCGGTGCATGGCGGCCTTGGCCCGGTCGGGGGTGATCCTGCTCGCCACGCCCTGGACCTTGTTCGTGAACGAACCGGCGATCACCTTGTCGTCGCCCTTCATCAGCGCGTCGAAGCCCTGCCTGGCGACCTCGGCCGGGTCGTCCTTCGGGCCCGCGCCGACCTTCGTGTCCCGCATGCCGGCCCGCTCGAAGAACTCGGTGTCCGTCGGCCCCGGCATGAGCGAGGTGACGGTGACACCCGAGTCCTTCAGCTCGCTCCGGAGCGCCTCCGCGAACGAGTGGAGGAACGCCTTGCTCGCGGCGTACACGGCCTCGAACGGCCCCGGCATGAGCGCGGCGATCGAGGAGGTGAACAGGATCCGTCCGGCGCCCCGCGCGGTCATGGCCGCGACGGCGCGCTTGGCGAGATGGACCGACGAGGTGACGTTCAGCTCGATGAGCCCGAGCTCGGCCTCCAGCGACGTGCCGCGGGTGAACTCGCCGCCCACTCCGACGCCCGCGTTGACCGCCACGGCGTCGAGAGGACGCCCGACCGCGACGGTCTCCGTCCACAGCCGCTCGACCTCGTCGTACCGCGTGAGGTCGGCGCGCACCGCGATCACCTGCCCGCCGTACTCCCGCAGCGACTCGGCGGCGCCCGCCAGCTCGTCGTCCTCCGCGGTGACCACCACGTCGAACCCGTGCTGGGCGAACTGCCTGGCGAGCTCGTAACCGATGCCACTGGAGGCGCCCGTCACGAGGGCGAGCTGCCTGTCCGGGGTCGTCATCTGTCCTCCTTCGTTGGTGTCCCGCCCGCCCGGCGCATCACGCCGACCGCGAGCGCGAGCGTGGCGCCGTACACGACATGGGCCGCAGCCATGACGGCCGGACGGCCGCGCGCGGGGTCGCGCGAGGCCGGCGGCAGGATGTTCAGCGCGGGCACCCAGCCCTGGTAGGCGCCCAGCCAGACCAGCAGGGCGTAGCCCACCCCGAACCGCACCGTGGGCCTCCGGTTCCCGGTCAGCACGCCGAAGGCCGCGCCGGTCGCGGCGCCGAAGCCCAGGTGCGCGAGGGCGCCGAGGGACCTCTCTCCGCGCTTGGGCCGGTGCCGGTGGCCCGGCAGGGCCGCTCTGACGATGTGCCGGGGCGGCTGGCCCGGCATCAGCCCGGCCCGCTGCCCGGCGAGCATGACCGCGCTCATCGTGAGCGTGGCCAGCGCGCCGGCCGCGGCGCCCCGGGCGAGTCGGCGTATCACGGAGTCTCCTTTCCGGGGTGTGTCACGGGGTGTGCCACAAGGGTGTGGCGAAGGGGTGGCCCGGGCGCGCGTCACAGGCGCTGGGAGAGCCGGTCCGCCAGCGCTCCGGGGTCGTCGACCGTCACCGTCAGCCCCGGGTGGCGCAGCAGCCCGGACGGCTCACCGCCCCGGACCGGCTCATGGAACCGTACGCACAGGCCCCTGCGGGTGTTCGTGCCGAAGGTGAGTCCCCGGTCGGCGAGCGACACGTGGACCCCGATCGCCCGGAACGGCGAGTAGGGGCCGGTCGTCTCCACGCCGGCGACGTTGGCCAGCGGAGTCTCGACGACCCAGGGCCCGAAGCGCACGCGCAGGGTGCCCGGGCCCACGAGCACCCCGGCGGTCTCCGGGCGGACGCCCAGGACCGACAGCAGGGGAGCGAACCGGGGATCGAAGCCGAACGTGAAACGCCGCGGCGTGCCCGCGCCGGTGTCCTCGGTCATCGCGTCCCCTCCCGCGTCGTGCCAGAGCCGGCGGGCCGGACGCCTGCCCAGGTCCTCACCGCAGAGCCGACATACCCCCACGGTCAGCCTCAAACAGGACTCAGCTCGCCCGGCGATAGGGGTCTCAGCCCTCCTTCCGCCTGGGCCGGAGTGGGATTTGACACGTTCCAATGAACTATTTCACTGAGGCTCGTAACTTTCCATGCAATCAGCGAAAGTTAG
This sequence comes from Microbispora amethystogenes, assembly GCF_016863015.1. Taxonomy (GTDB): domain Bacteria; phylum Actinomycetota; class Actinomycetes; order Streptosporangiales; family Streptosporangiaceae; genus Microbispora; species Microbispora amethystogenes. The sequence goes on from NZ_BOOB01000003.1 coordinate 356,724, forward strand.
TGTGCATTGTTGACAAAGCTGTGAGACGCGGCTCACACTTCCGAGAGTCGTCGCGTTAACCGTAGATCACCACCTCACCGGGTCGGCGCTCGTGGGGTCGGCGTCCGAAGCGCCATGCACTTCTGTCCCGACATAGGAGTGACATGTCCTCACGCACACGATCCGGACTGCGGTCGCGATCGGCCCTCGCCTCCGCTGTGCTCGCGGTGCCGGCCCTGGTGCTCGGTTCCACGGGCCCGGCCTCGGCGGCGGAGTCCGGAGCGGCGCCCGTCCTCGACAATGCCACGTTGTCACCGGTCGCCGAGCCGAACTACAACGGCGCGACGAACACCGCCTACACCCCGTCGACGACGACCGGCACCGGTGGCTGGTTCACCAACGACGAGGTGACGCTGAACCTGTCGGCGACCGACGACGACGTCGTCGCGTCGTTCGTCGTGACGGTGGGCACGGACGCCGCCGTCACGGTGCCGGCCGTGCGGAACGGCAACCGCGGCACGGCGACCTACGTCGTCAGGGGCGACCGCAACAGCACCGTCCGCTACGTCGCGGTCGACGCCGCCGGCAACGCCTCGGCCGCCAAGACGATCAGCGTGCGGATCGACACCAAGCCGCCGGTCGCGGCGTGGCCGGGCGTCGCCGGCGGCAAGGTGGCGCACAGCGCGGCGGCCTCCTCCATCACCCCGACGCGCACCGACCCCACCCCCGGGTCGGGCGGCGCCGCGGTGCGGGACATGTGGATCGACGGCAAGTGGACCTACCCGCTGCCGCTCGACCCGGCCACCCTGTCCGTCGGCGCGCACACCTGGGCGGTCGCTCTCGGAGACGCCGCGAGCAACGGCGCGAAGTACACCCTGACCTTCCAGATCACCACCTCGGTCGGCGACCTCCGGGCCCTGGTCCAGCGGTATGTCACCGCCCGGAAGGTCTCGGCGTCGAACGGCGACCGCCTGCTCGCGCTGCTCGCCCAGGCCGACGCCGGCGGCGACGCCGCGGTGTCCGCCCTGACGAGCTTCGGCGCGCTGGCCGCCCAGGTCGTGCCCGAGGGCTACATGCGCGACTCCCTCGTGAAGGACGCCGCCTACCTGGTGGAGGAGCTGCGCGGCGTCCCGCACCCCGACGTCGCCACCGGCGTCACCGTGAGCGCGGCGCCGGGCATGGACCGCGCCCCCTTCCGGCTCCCGAGCGCGTCCGTGATCAACAAGAAGCCGAAGTTCCGGGTCCTCCTCTTCGGCAACCAGCCGGGCGCCTTCCGGCACGAGCACATCCCGCTCACCATGGCCGTGATCCAGGACCTGGGCCGGACCAACAACTTCGACGTCGACGTGTACGACTACCTCGCCCCCGACGTGTCGGTGCCGAACCCGTTCGAGAGCATCGAGCGCCTGTCGAAGTACGACGTGGTCATCGGTGTCTCCAGCGTCGGCAACGGCGTGTTCTCCACCGCCCGGCCCACCCAGGCCGACCCGAACGTCAAGGTCGACGAGCAGGCCGTGCTCAAGCAGTTCGTCAACCAGGGCGGCGGCTTCGTCGCCCTGCACGGCGCCACCGACTCCATGCACGGGTGGGACTGGTACAAGGGCCTGACCGGCGGCGAGTTCGACAACCACGGCTCCAACGGCAGCGGCCTGCAGAACACCTGCGGCGCCTGCAACATCGGCGAACTGGTCACCGAGGATGACACCAACCCCGCCACCGGCCAGTTCCCCCAGCGGATGAAGCTCGTCGACGAGCTCTACAACTGGGTCGGCCTGCCGCGCCAGAAGACGCACGTCCTGCAGACCCTCAACGAGTCGACCTACGTCGGCAGCATCGGCGCCGGCGCGGGCCGGGTCGAGGGCGCCGACCACCCGATCTCCTGGTGCCAGAACTACGACGGCGGACGCTCCTTCACCCAGGCGCTCCTCCACAACTGGCAGAACACCCTCGACCCGCTGTTCCAGAAGAACATGCTCGAGGGCATCAAGTGGGCCGCCGGCCGCACCGAGGCGAACTGCGTCAGCCACGACGAGGTGCGCAAGCTCGTCGCCGCCGGCACCGCCGACGGTTCCATCGACGCCGGCACGGCCGCCGACCTGAACCAGGCGCTCACCGCGTCGTACAACGCCTACCTGGTGAAGGACTACGCGGACGCGCTCACGCAGGCGACCACCCTCCGGCGTCTGATCGACTCCAGCCAGGGCGGGCGCGCGCACAGCGTGCTCCGGGACCGGGCCCACGAGCTCGTCACCTGGATGAGGAACCTCGACGGCAAGAGCGTCCACCTGGGCTTCGTGTCCCAGCCCAAGACGACGGCCGTGGGCGCCGGCGAGGTCGCGGTCTTCTCCGCGCCGGCCGAGGGCCAGAACGTCGCCTACCAGTGGCAGGTGAAGACGCCGGGCTCGGCCGACTGGGCCGACATGACCGGCGAGACGTCCTTCGCCATCGCCGTCACGGCGGCGCCGGAGGTCGCCGACTCCGAGTACCGGGTCCGCATCACCGACCCGACCGGCGAGGTCGTCTCCCGCTCGGCCTCCCTCAAGGTCAGCGGGCGCTGACCCACCCCTCCCGGTGGCCCGGGCGCGCGCCGCGCCCGGGCCACCGGCGCCTTTCCCGACCAGACCAGGAGTGATCCATGCGCCAGGCCCTCGCCCGGGTCGCACTCGCCGTGACGTCGCTCGCGTTCTGCGCCGGGTGCGGCGGCGCCCCCTCCGCGGCCTCCTCCGCCGCCGTGCCCGCGGCCGGTACGGCGGAGTCTCCGGTCACGTGCGACCTGCGGCCGCGGACGGCCCCCGGCGAGACGACCTCCTGGACGCATCCGGCCAAGTCCTTCTACGACCCCTCCGACAAGGACATCCCCACCAGGACGAGCCTCGATCACCTGCTCGTCAAGGACGACGCCCTGGTGATCGAGTATTCGGCCCGGCTCCCCGAGGCGTCGCTGAAGGCGCTGCGTGAGTGGACCTACCTGCAGACCGCGACCGTTGCCCTGCCGGGACCGGACACCCCGGCGGTGCGGGCCGTGATCGCCTCGACCGAACTGGTCTGCGACGGCGTGGACACGGTGCGGCTGTCGGACCTGGCCCGCGACCGGGCCTTCGGCCAGGTCGCCGATCACGGCGAGGCGGGATGACCGGCGCGGCCGGAATGGGTCCCGTGTCCCGCATTGGCACGCGAATTCGCGTTCCCGCCGAGTGACAAGCCACACGCGCCTGGTGAGAAACTTATCGGGTGGATACATCGGTCCCAGGCCGCCCCGAAACGAAACTGCAGGCCAGAATACTCACGCGATTACGTGATGCCGGTCCTCGATCCCGCATTGAGCTGGTGGACCACTTCGAAGTGTCACGTACGACGATGGGGGCGGAACTCGGCCGGTTGACGGCCCTGGGCCTTATTGCCGAAATCGGCCCGGCCGCATCCCGCGGAGGGCGGCGTTCGACCGTCATCGATATCGCGGGCGACATCAGATTCGTCGCGATCGCCGTCGACACGGGTGCGGTGTCCGTCGCAATCACGGACGGCAGGCTGCGGATCGTCGCGTTCGAACGCACAGAATGCGACGTGCGCCAGGGTCCCGAACCGGTGCTCGAACTCGCGGCCGAACGCGCTCGCGGGCTGCTCGCGAAGGCGGGAGTGGAGCAACCCCTCGGAGTCGGGGTCGGCGTTCCCTGCCCGGTCGACTTCCGCCGCGGAATCACCGTGGCGACGCCGGTCATGCCGGGATGGGACGGATACCCCGTTCGCGATCTTCTCGCCCGGTGGTTCGAATGCCCGGTCGTGCTGGACAACGACGTCAACGTCATGGCCCTCGGCGAACAACACGCGGGTGCGGCGCGCACGGTCGAGAACTTCCTGTTCGTCAAAATCGGCGCCGGTGTCGGCTGCGGAATCGTGGCGAAAGGCGAGCTCTATCGCGGCATGGACGGCTGCGCGGGAGACATCGGACATATCCAGGTCGCCGACTCCGACGCGGTCTGCGCCTGCGGCAACAGCGGATGCCTGGAGGCGACCTTCGGCGGCGAGGCGCTGGCCCGCGACGCACTCGAAGCGGTCAGGTCGGGGCGTTCGCCCATGCTCGGGGAGCTTCTCGAACGCGACGGGACGCTGAGCGCCGCCGCGGTGGCCGAGGCCGTCGCCGCCGGAGACGCCACGTCCCTCCAGCTGGTACGCACCGGCGGCCGGCGCGTGGGCGAGGTGCTGTCGGGCCTGGTGTCGTTCTTCAACCCGAGCCTCATCGTGCTGGGCGGCGGGCTCGCGGTGCTGGGTCACGTCCTGCTCGCCGAGATCCGCAGCGTCATCTACCGGCGCTCGTTGCCCCTGGCGACCAAGAACCTGCCCATCGTGCTGAGCGATGTGGGCGAGCACGCCGCGGTCATCGGCGCGGCCAGGCTCGTGAGCGACGAGGCGTACGGCGTGCCCCGCTGAGCCGTGCGTGCCGGACGTGCGCCGGATGTGTGCCGGACACACGGAGCCCCGGCTCACCGGCCGGGGCTCGCGATCAACTGCCGCACGGCGGCCCGCGTAGTAAGTCCTCGAAGGTCTTGAACGCCAAGACGTCCTCCTGATGCGGTCAGTCGGTGCTGATCGCGTCGACGAGGTCGCCGACGGGTACGTCGGGCAGGGCGCGGGCCACGTCGGCCAGCGCGATGATGCCCACCAGCTTGTTGCCGTCGATGACGGGCAGGCGGCGGACCTTGTGCGAGGCCATCGTGTCGAGGATCTCGGCCGCGTCGTCGTCGGCGCCGATCGTGACGGCCTCGCCCTGGGCGAGCTCACCGGCCTGGCACGACCTGGGGTCCTTGCCCCGGGCGAGCACCTTCACGACGATGTCGCGGTCGGTCAGCACGCCCTTGAGCCGTTCGTCGGCGCCGCAGATCGGCAGCGAGCCCACGTCGAGGCGGGCCATCTTCTCCGCGGCGTCGTAGACGGTCTCGTCGGCGCGCACGAACTCCGCCCAGGGGGTCATGATGTCGCGAGCGGTCGTCATGCCTTCTCCTCTCCTCGATGTGCCTGCCGCGGCCGGGGCTCCCGCTGGCCGGGGGATCCACGCCGTCTACCCCCGACCGCTCCATGTACACGGCCGCTTTCGAAATCACATGTGACGGAGATTGGTTTCGACGACGAGGGCTACGCCGGCGGCTTCAGCAAGGCCGACATCGAGGAACTGCTGGAGTCGCTCGACAGCGACTACCTCGGCTGGTCCGGCGCCATGGCACCCGTGATCATGGGCAACCCGGACCGCCCCGAGCTGTGGGGCCGAGCTGACCAACAGCTTCTGCCGGACCGACCCGGAGATCGCCATACGGTTCGCGACGGTGACGTTCATGTCCGACAACCGTGCCGACCTGGCCCCTCGGCGACGCGGTCCTCTTCTACACCGACGGCGTCGTCGAGGGACGCAGGGACAAGGAGATGTACGGCGAGGAGCGGCTGCGGCGCCTGCTCGGCGCCTCCCGCGCCATGGGGGCGGCGGGGATCGCCGAGGCGATCGTGAACGAGGCGGTCGCCTTCCCGTCCGGGCTGCCCCGCGACGACATCGCCGTCGTCGTGCTCAAGATCCCCGGCGGTGCCCCCTCGCCCTCGACCCCACGCGGCCGCCCGGATGCCCTGAGCGGACGCGCGGGTCCCTGTGCTTCACTGTGGATCATGCGAGGGACACCGGTCCGGCACGCGCGGGCGGCGGCGGCCCGCTGGGTCGCCGCCGAGGCCGCCCCCGCCGCGAACTTCGCCGGGGCCTTCCTGACGGGCTCGGCGGCCTGGGCCGATCCCGGTGCGGTGCTGCCGCCCACCTCGGACGTCGACGTGGCGGTGGTCGTCACCGACCCTGTCGCGCCCCCCAAGCTCGGGAAGATCCCGTTCGAGGGCGTGCTCGTGGAGGTCGCGTACCTGTCCTGGAACCAGATCGCCTCGGCGCGGGACGTACTGGCCTCCTGCCACCTGGCGGGCGCCTTCCGCTCCGACGACCCCGCGACCCTGATCGCCGACCCGACCGGGCGGCTGGCCCGCCTGCGGGCCGCCGTTTCGGCGGGCTTCGCCGAACGGCGGTGGGTCCGCCTGCGGTGCGAGGACGCCGAGCGCAGGATCACCGGCGGCCTCGCGTCGCTCGACCCGGGCGCGCCGTTCCACGACCAGGTCACGGCCTGGCTGTTCCCCGCCGGGATCACGACGCACGTGCTCCTCGCCGCCGGTCTGCGCAACCCCACCGTACGGCTGCGCTACCCGGCCGTCCGCGACCTGCTCCAGGCGTACGGCCGGACGGACGTCTACGAGGAACTGCTGGGCCTGCTCGGCTGCGCGCACCTGACCCGCGAGCGGATCGGCGCCCACCTCGTCTCGATGACGAGCGCGTTCGACGCGGCGGCGGCCGTGGCCCGCACGCCGTTCCCCTTCTCCTCCGACATCACCGAGGCGGCCCGGCCGGTGGCCGTGGACGGCAGCCGCGACCTCCTCGTGCGCGGCCTGCACCGCGAGGCCGTCTTCTGGATCGCCGCGACGTACGCCCGGTGCCTGAAGATCCTCGCGGCGGACGCGCCGGGGGAGACCGGCCACGTGGCGGGGTTCGCGGACCTGGCGGCCGATCTGGGCGCCGGTTCGCCGGACGCGCTGCGGCGCCGGGCCCGCGAGCTGACGGCGTACCTTCCCCGCCTGCGCGCCGTCGCGGCGGAGATCATCGCGGCGAACCCGGCGATCCGCTGACCGGTCAGCCCGGCGTGGGCGGTGCGCCCGTGGGCAGCGGGGTCGGCGAGCGGGTGGGCGAGGGTGCGGGCGACGGCTCCGGCACTCCGGGCCAGGGGGAGTAGGTCGCCCTCCACTCGCCCGGCGGGAGGATCGGCACGTTCACCCGCGTCTCGCCCGCGTTCTGGAAGCGGAACGTCATGGGGATCGCGGTGCCGGCGGTCAGCGGGCGGGTGAGGCCGGCGAGCAGCACCTGGGGGAACGCCGTGCCGCCGACGTACTTCCCGCCGGGCACCTCCAGGCCGCCGGCCGGCAGGCGGGCCTCCCGGAAGACGCCGCCGGTGTCCACCGACACGAGCCGGTCGGAGCGCCCGCTCTCGTTCAGCAGCGTCAGGTACATCGGCATGTCGGCGCCGGGCGCGGCCGGTGTCTGCGGGCCGATGACGAACGCGTTGCGGAGCAGCACACCGGGCAGGTTCGCGTTCGCCCCCTCGTTCTGCGGGATCGTCTGGGTGTACCAGTCCTGCTTGATGTCGGAGCAGGCGGCGGTCAGGGCCGCGGCCCCGACGAGAAGAGCTGCCAGGAACTTACGCATGTCGACCTCGGCTCGCTCGCGGAGCGTCTTTCGCCCTCGGTACCCGAAATCGCGCCCCCTACCTCCCGAAACACCCCACTCTCCGGCAGGGCGCTCAGAAGCGGTAGGCGTCCCGGCGGTGCCTGATCGCCTGGACGGTCACCGTGCGCTGGTCCTCGTCGATGCGGTAGACCACGCGGTACGTCCCGCGCCGGGCGACGTGCAGGCCCTCGTATGGCTCCTGCAAGGGCTTGCCCACTCGCCACGGCTCTCGGGCTATGGCACCGGTGATGAGTTCCCACGCCGCGGCGGCCACTTCCTCCGGAAGACCCGCGGCGAGAGCCCGACGGGCCGGTGGAGTGAGCAGGACGTTGTATCGGTCGCTCACGCGCTCGCCCGGCCGAGGCGGGCCGCGAGGACGGCGGCCATCTCTTCCTCGGTCGTCACATCGCCTCGCGCCTCAGCGGCCTTCGCCTCGACCAGGTCAGCGCGAATCTGGGGGTCGGCGAGGATCTCCAGGGTCTCCTGCAAAGACTCCCATTCGGCCACGGACACGATCATCGCGTGCGGTCTGCCGTTCCTGGTGAGGGTGAAGTGGTCGTGTTCCCGGGCCGCCCGATCGGCCAGTTCGGTCAGCCGGTCCTTCGCTTCACTGATCGGGATTATCTCCATAGGGCGATGCTAGCGCTTGGCCGAAATCCTGGCCAGAATAAGGGCCAAACCTCCAATGCGGAGACCGGTGACCCGGTGTCCCCCGCCGGGGGTGGAGCGGCGGCGGGGGAGGGCGGTCAGTAGCCGAGGGTGCCCAGGTCGGGCTGCTGCCAGCCGCCCTGCGGCACGTCGCCGCGGTACGGCCCGCCGACCACCGGCGGCACGAAGGTCTCCTTGACCGTGCGGACGTTGACCCACCGGATCAGGTTGAAGATCGAGCCCGCCTTGTCGTTGGTGCCCGAGGCCCTGGCCCCGCCGAAGGGCTGCTGCCCGACGACCGCCCCGGTGGGCTTGTCGTTGACGTAGAAGTTGCCCGCCGCGAAGCGCAGCCGCTCCGTGGCGGCCTCGACGGCGTAGCGGTCCTCGGCCATGATCGACCCCGTCAGCGCGTACGGGCTCACGCTCTCCATCTGGTCGAGCACGGCGTCGTACGCGGCGTCGTCGTAGACGTGGACCGCGAGGATCGGGCCGAAGTACTCCTTCACGAAGACCTCGTCGGCCGGGTCGGCGCACTCCAGCACCGCCGGCCGCACGAAGTAGCCGGTCGAGTCGTCGTACGAGCCGGTCAGGACCTCGATCGAGTCCGTCGAGCGGGCCCGGTCGATCGCCTCCCGATGCTTGGCGAACGCCCGCGCGTCGATCACCGCGCCCATGAACGTGGACAGGTCGCCCGACACGTCGCCGACGGTGAGCGACTCGGCGGCCGAGACGAAGTCGTCGCGCATGCGCGCCCACAGCGAGCGCGGCACGTACGCCCGGGAAGCCGCCGAGCACTTCTGGCCCTGGTACTCGAACGCCCCCCGCAGCAGCGCGGTCGCCAGCGCGCCGGGCTCCGCGGAGGGGTGGGCGAGGACGAAGTCCTTGCCGCCCGTCTCGCCGACGAGCCGGGGGTAGCCGCGGTAGCCCCCGATGTTCTCCCCGACCGTGCGCCACAGGTGCTGGAAGGTGGCCGTCGAGCCGGTGAAGTGGATCCCGGCCAGCTCCGGATGCGGCAGCGCGACCTCGGACACGGCCGCGCCGTTGCCCGTGACCATGTTGATCACGCCGGGCGGCAGCCCGGCCACCTCCAGCAGCCGCATCGTGAAGTGCGCCGAGAACTGCTGCGTCGGCGACGGCTTCCACATCACCACGTTGCCCATCAGCGCCGCCGCGGCCGGCAGGTTGGCCGCGATGGAGGTGAAGTTGAACGGCGTGATCGCCAGGACGAAGCCCTCCAGCGGGCGGTACTCCATCCGGTTCCACACGCCCGGCGACGACTGCGGCTGCTCGGCGAGCAGCCGGCGGGCGTAGGAGACGTTGAACCGGAAGAAGTCGATCAGCTCGCAGGCGGCGTCGATCTCGGCCTGCTGCGCCGACTTCGACTGGCCGAGGATGGTCGCCGCGTTCAGCGTGGCCCGCCAGGGGCCGCTCAGCAGTTCGGCGGCCCGCAGGAAGACCGCGGCCCGCTCCTCGAACGGCAGGGCACGCCAGCGCGGCGCGGCCTCCAGCGCCGCGTCCACCGCCGCCCGGACGTCGGCCGCGGTCGCGTCGGCCGTACGGCCCAGCACGGCGGCGTGGTTGTGCGGCTGCACGACGTCGATAGGGGCGCCGCCGGCCATGCGCCGCTCGCCGCCGATCGTCATCGTGAGGTCGAGGGACGACCCGGCCAGCTCCTTTATCCGGGTCTCCAGGGCGGCGCGCTCGGCGCTGCCGGGCCCGTATCCGTGCACCGGCTCGTTCGCCGGCACCGGGACGTCGGTGATCGAATCCATCATCCACCCCTCAGAGCGCGAAGGAAGAAGGCGACGTTGGCCGGGCGCTCGGCGAGGCGGCGCATGAAGTAGCCGTACCAGTCGTCGCCGTAGGGGACGTAGACGCGCACCCGCGACCCGGCCGCGGCGAGCGCCGCCTGCCGGTCGGCCCGGATGCCGTAGAGCATCTGGAACTCGTAGTCGTCCGGGCCGCGCCCGGCGCTCACCGCGAGCGACTCGGCGATCGCCATCAGCCGGTCGTCGTGCGTGGCCACCATGGGATAACCGCTGCCCGCCATGAGCACCCGCAGGCACCGCACGTACGCGCGGTCCACGTCGGCCCTGCGCTGGTGGGCCACGGAGGCGGGCTCGGCGTAGGCGCCCTTCACCAGGCGCACCCGCGACCCGGCGAGGTCGCGGCAGTCGGCCTCGCTGCGGAACAGGTAGGCCTGGATCGCGACGCCCGTCTCCGGGAAGTCCTCCCGCAGCGCGCGCAGCGCGCCGAGCGTCGCGTCGACGGTGGTGTGGTCCTCCATGTCCAGGGTGACGGTGGAGCCGCACTCCCGCGCCGTGGCGCAGATCTGCCGCGCGTTCTCCAGGGCCAGGCCCGGATCGAGGGCCTGCCCGACGGCCGACAGCTTGACCGACGCCTCGGCCCGGTCGCCGAGGCCGAGCGGCCGCAGCGCCTCCAGCAACGAGACGTACGCCTTGGCGGCGGCGACGGCGGCCCCGGAGTCGCGGACCTCCTCGCCCAGATGGTCGATGGTGACGGAGAGCCCCGAGCCGGTCAGGCGGCGTGCCGCCTCGACGGCGTCCGCGGCTGACTCTCCCGCCACGAAGCGGTCGACGACCTTGCGCGTGAGCGGGAAGCCCGACACGGCCCGGCGGGCGAGCGGGCTGCGCGAGCCCGCGAGAAGCAGGGAACCGAGCATGGTCACAGGCTAAATCCGCACGTCACCAAAGTTCCACGGACATCCGCCACAGCATTTTTGGACAAATGCACAACAATGTCAGTATGCAAGACATCGTCGATGAGATCTCGCGGCTGCTCGGCGCGTCGGTGACGCTCGAGGACCGATCGTTCAACCTCCTGGCGTACGGCGCGCAGAGCGGGGACATCGACAGCGTCCGGCAGGAGTCGATCCTGCGCAGGCGCGCGTCCGACGAGGTGCGGGCCCACTTCGAGGCGTACGGCATCGCCACCGCGACCGGGCCGGTGCGGATCCCCGGGCTGCCCGGTGTGCTCGGCCGGGTGTGCGTGCCGCTGCGGCACGACGGGGTGACGTACGGATACCTGTGGGCGCTGGAGTCGGGAGATCTCACCGACGAGCGACTGGCCGCCGCCGGGCCCCTGGTCGGCCGGGTGGCCGCGCTGCTGGCCACGCAGGCCCGGGGCCGGTACGCCCCGCTGCGCCAGTTCTTCTCCGCCGACCCGGCGGCCCGCGCCGCCGCCGGGGTGGTGGCCGACGGACCGGTGACGGCCGTCGCGGTCCGGACTCCGGCGCAGGAGGGGGCCCTGCCGCCCACCCTGCCGCGGACGCTGCCCCGCGGCGTGCTCGCCGACCCCGACGTCACCGAGCCCGGACCAGGTGCGCCCGGATCAGGCTGGCTGGGATCGGGTGTGCCGGAGATGGGCGGGGTGGGAACGGGCGAACCCGGGCCGGCCGCGCCAGGCTCAGGCGTGTCAGGGTCGTCTGGGCCGGAGACGGGTGATGCGGGGCCGGCTGCGCCAGGGCTGGGCGTGCAGGGGGTGGGCGGCGGGATCCTCGCGATCCTCGCGCCGGCCGCGCAGGCGGCCCGGGTCGCGGGGCTGCTGCACGGCCTGTACGGTCTCGCCGCCGGGATCGGAGGCCCCCGAGACGACCCCCGCGACGCGTGGGAGAGCTGGCGCGAGGCGCTGCTGGCCCTCCGGGTGGCCGAACACGCCGAGCGGCACGCCCCGGTCGCCGACTGGGCCACGCTCGGCGTCTACCGGCTGCTGGTCCGGCTGTCCCCGCGCGACCTCGCCGGTCTCGCCGCAGAGTCGGCCGCGCTCACGCCCCGGATCGCGGCGAGCGTCGAGGCGTACCTCGACCACGCGGGCCACGCCGGCGAGACGGCGGCGGCGCTCGGCGTGCACCGGCAGACGCTGTACTACCGGCTCGACAAGGCGGGCCACCTCACCGGGCTCGACCTGGCCGACGGGGAGGACCGTCTGCTGCTCCACCTGTCGCTGAAGGCGGCGGCCCTCCTCGGCGGCGCCTGACCCGCCCGCACCACGCGGGCGGGGCGGTGGTCAGCGCCGGGTGGTCAGCGCTGTGCGGTCCGGTAGACGCGCAGCCAGTCGACGAACAGGGTCCCGTCACAGGTCGTCGAGCCCTCGCAGACGTTGCGCAGCGACAGACCCATGCGCTGGGCGGGGACGCGTCCGGTGTAGTCCCAGACGCGGGCGCCGTCCAGCCAGACGCTCACCCGGTCGGGCAGCCAGTCGACGGCGACCGTGTGCCAGCGCGTGAAGTCGGCCCGCAGCGCGCCGTGGGTGCGGTCTCCGCTTTCCGTACTGACGAAGGCGTTCGCCGTCTGCCGGTCCGGGTCGCCGATCGCGGCCAGGCCGATCTCCGCGCCGCCGCCGCTTCCCGGCCGCAACGACACCACGGGGGTGCCCGAGCCCTTGGAGGCACCCAGGCGGACCTCCCAGCGGCCGTACTGCTGGGTGAGTTTGCCGGTCAGACCGGTCCCGCCGGTGAGGCGCAGCGTCCCGCCGCCGATGCCGCCCGCTCCGCGCGAGCCGGTCGCCGTCCAACTGGACGGGTCGAGCTGGTCGCCGAAGTCCTCGGTGAGGACCGGGCCGCTCCAGCCGGCCGCCGTGCCGTTCCCGGCGCTCCGGCTCCCGTTGCTCCCCGCCGGCCGATCGGTGATCACGGGGTTGCCGGGGACGTCCTGCGGCTGGACGATGTCCACCTGCCGGGGGCCGGTTCTGGCCGGCGCGGAGAGGCGCATCGGCGGATCGGTCTCCTCCCCGGTCTCGCCCGAGGTCTCGTCCGTGCTCTTGTTCGCGGACTTGCCGGTGCTCTTTCCGGTGCCGGTGCCGGTGCCGCTGTTCCGGGCGCCCGGCGCGGCCGAGGGCGGGGGCGTCGCCCGCTGGACGAGCGACGGGCGCGGCGCCGGCCCGGACGAGGGGGCGGGACCGGGCTCGGGGGCGCCGATGCCGACCGGCTCGTCCGTGATCTTCTCGGCGGCCGTCTCCGCGGTCTCGTCGCCGATTTCGTGTACGGAGCGTCCGTCGGCCTCCGCCGACACGGCGGAGGTTCTGGAGGTTCCCTTGGAGGTCCTGTCGCCCGTGGACGCCTGGCCATCGGATTCGGCGTCGCCGGGGACGGAGGTCCGGGTCGCGCCCGCTCCGGCAGCGTTGGGCGCGGAGCCGGGAAGGTCGGGGGAGGAGGCGGGGGGCCGCACCGCGGACTCACCGCCCGCGTTGAACACCTTCGTGGAGTCCCCGCTCGAACATGCGGTGGCGGCGACGATGAGCATCGCCGCCGCCACGGCTGAACCAGGTCCATGAAGTGACATGAGCCGAGTTAACCACAGGAATTGACATTTATAACGAGGTGGAACTGGTAATGCCGCTTGTCGCTCAGGCGCACGTCTTCTCGTATACGCGGAGCAGTTCCATGCTGATGCGCTCGACCGAATAGCGGGAACGGGCGCGGTCGGCCGCCGCGTACCCGATGGCCGTGCGCAGCGTGGCGTCGCCGAGCAGGCGGCGGATGCGGTGGGCGATCTCCAGCGGGCGGTCGGGCCGGGTCAGGAACCCGGTCACGCCGTCCACCACCGAGTCGAGGTGGGCTCCGGACGCCGAGGCGATGACGGGGATGCCGCACGCCATGGCCTCCAGGGCCGCCGTGCCCGTGGGGACGGTCGGCGGCAGCGACAGCACCAGGTCGGCGCTCCGCATGAGCTTGGGCATCGCCGTGTGCGGGACCATGCCGAGCATCTGCACGCGGTCGGCCACGCCGTGCTCGCCCGCGACGGCCCGCAGCCGCTCGATGCTCGGGTCGTCGCCGCCGGCGATCACCAGTTCGGCCTCGGGGACGGCCCGCAGCGCGTGCACCGCGTACTCCGCTCCCACGTGACCCACATGCAGCAGGCGGGGCCGCTCGCCCCGGGGGAAGGCCGGGCCCTGGCGGCGGAAGCGCTCGACGTCGATGCCGTGGGGGACCACCGAGATGTTGCGTCGGGGCACGCCCATCCGGATCAGCTCGGACTCCTCGTCGGCGCACGCGGCGATGACGGCCCTGGCCCGGCGGCCGATCGCGCACTCCAGCCGGCGCACCGGCGCGGGGGTCCGGCTCTCGTCGTAGTGGCTGTGGAAGGTCTGGGTGACCGGCACGTCCAGGCCCTCAGAGCCCGCGATCGCGGCCAGGCCGCTCGACCACGAGTACGCGTGGATGATGTCCGGCCGGTGTTCCCTCCACCGCTGGGCCAGCCCGGCGCTGAAGTCGGGGATGTAGGGGAGGAGGTCGCTCTCCGACAACTCCACGTCGGGTCCGGCGGGCACGTGCTCGACGCCGTCGCCCTTCGTCTTCGACCGCGTGTAGACGGTCACCCGGTGGCCCCTGGCCAGCTCACGCGCGATGGCGGGCGTGTCGGGCGTAAGTTCGTGGGCGGAGACGATCGCGATATCCATGGCACACCTCAAGACAGGAAGGCGCTTGAAAAGGTGTGCCTGCGTCCTAGGCACGATCGATGTAGATGATGTTTACCTTACTCCGATTCGCGCTAAACACCTAATCGGGAAAAATCATGCGATCCACCGCGGCGCGGGGGCGTCCCCGACTCAGCGGGATCGGCGCAGCGTGAGCACGGTGATCTCGTCGACGGCGTGCGTGCCGCAGAAGCCCCGGTGGTCCTCCTCGATGGCCTTGACGACCGTGCTCGGCGGCTGGCCTGTGCAGCGGGCGAGGACCTCGGTGAGCCGATCCTCGCCGTAGTTGTCCCCGGCGGGGCTCTGCGAGCCCACCAGGCCGTCGCTGTAGAGCACCAGTGTCTCGCCGGCCGACAGCGTGAGGTCCTCGGTCGCGGGCACCGAGCCCTCCTCGAAGCCCAGCGGCACCCCGCCGCCCTCGGAGAAGCGGACGCCGCCGCCCTGCTGGACCAGCGCGGCCGGGTGGTGGCCCGCGGAGGCCAGCCGTACCTTCCGGCCCCGCACGAAGCCCGCCGCGGCCATCACGAACATGCCCGTGTTCTGCGCGACGAGCGCGTCGCTGACCTTCCGCAGCGCCTCTCCGGGGTCGTCCTCCCACACGCTCAGCACGCGCAGCCCGTTGCGGACCATCGCGGTCACGGCCGCCGCCTCCTCACCGCGCCCGGCCGAGCTCCCGACGACGAAGCCCCAGCCGCTCTTGACCGGGAACACGTCGTAGAACTCGCCGCCGATAGCCCGCATGCCGGAGCCGGGGTGGTAGACCGCCGCGATCTCGAAGCCGGGGATGTCGGGCAGCGTCCGGGGGAGCACCCCGGTCTGCAACGTGTCGGCGGCCTGCGAGCGGCGCTGGAAGCCCCGCTGCGCCCGCATCGCCAGGCCGAGGTGCAGACCGGCCTCCTCCATCAGGCCGAGGTCGGCGAGACCGAACGGAGGCCGCTCGCGCAGGCGCACCAGCGTGAGCACCCCGCGCACCTCCTCCTCGGTCCTGATCGGCACGCTGAGCAGGGAGCCCGCCCGCATCGCCTGCAGAACGCCGGCGCCGAGCAGCGAGTCGTCGCTCAGCATCTCGTGGACGACGCCGCTCTGCGTGGTCAGCACCTGCCCGACGACCGGCGCCGCGGCGGGCGGAGCCTCCTCGACCGTCCGCTGCAGCCGGCCGACCGGCTGGTCGCTCGGCCCGATGACGACCGACCTGACCGGCTCGCCGTCCCTGGAGACGTCCGCGATCACCCAGTCGGCCGTCTCCGCGGCCAGCAGCCGCGCCGCGCGCAGCAGGGCGACCGGCTCGCGCAGGCTCTCCTCGTCGAGCAGCAGCCGGGTGAGCCGCGACAGCAGTTCGTGCCGCCGCGCCGCCGCGAGAAGGTCCGTGTCGTCGGGGACGTCCGCCTCCGCCGCCGGCTCCGGAAGCTGGACCTCCACCGGCAGCACGACCCCGGCGAGCATCTCCTGCGGCTCGCCCGGCATCCGCAGGCGGCTCAGCACCAGCCGTACGTTGTGGGCGCGGCCCTGGTGCGCCAGACGGGTCGGGAACGAGACGCTGTCCTCGCCGTGCAGCACGGCGGCGAGGCGCTGGCGGAACGCCGCGCGGGCGGCCACGTCGACGAGGAGCGGGAAGGCGCGGCCGATGAGGTAGCCGGCCGGGCTGCCGAGCAGGCGGGTGGTCTCGTTGTTGATGCGGCGCACGGTGCCGCCCGTGTCCATAATGATCACGGGGATCGGCAGCGCGCGGAACACCTGGCGCAGCAGCTTCTGCTCGCGCTGACTGCCGCCGTCCCTGCGCCTGCGGCTGCGCGTCACCTCGGCCACGGCCTTGCGCAGCAGTTCCTCGGCGGTGTCCAGCTCGCGTAGCATCGCGACCGGGTCGGGATCGTCCCGCAGCGTGGCGATGCGGTCGGCGAGCCCGCTCAGCGCGCGCTCGAGCTCGGCGGTGTCGGGCAAGCTGCCCCCCTCTCTCGACGTAGACGCTACGCCAAACAACGGGTCTAATCGATCCGGCCTGGATTAACCCCGAACCTATGGGAATGGTCTTTCTACCATGGAGACAACGTCCATCCTCGCGCGTGACCTCGCGGCGCTCGGCCGTGTGACGGAAGGCACGTCCGCCGAGGGCGTCCTGCGCGGGATCACCGAAGCGGTGGCCCGGGGCGTCCCCGGCTGCGCGGGCGGCACCGCCGAGCTCTGGATGGAGGAGCGGGTGCTGCTCGCGGCCTCCCACAGCGAGCTCACCGCGCTCATCGACCGCGAGCGCGACCTGCGGGAGGGTCCGTCCAGGGAGGCGCTGACGAGCGGGCGCCCGGTGTCGATCCCGGACGTGATGCGCGAGTCGCGCTGGTCCCGCTACGCCGCCACCGCCGTACGGCACGGCGTGCGCTCGGTCCTGGTCGTGCCCATCGCGGTCGACAGCGCCGTCGCCATCATCGGCCTGTACGGCGTGCGTCCCGGCGTCTTCACCGCCGGGGGCTCGCTGATGGCCCTGCTGCGCGAGCAGGTGACGGTGGCGCTGGCCAACATCTGGGAGTTCGACGACGTGCTGACCGGCGCGGCGCAGATGCAGGAGGCGCTGGCCGGCCGCTCGGTGATCGACCAGGCCAAGGGGATCATCATGTCGAAGAGCGGCTGCTCGGCCGAGGAGGCGTTCGAGGAGCTCCGGCGGGTGTCCCAGCATCACCAGGTGAAGGTGGCCGACCTGGCCCGGCTCCTGGTCACCGAGCACCAGCAGAAGCACGGGGGAGCGGCGCCGGAGTGATCACCTATCCCGACGGTCGCGCGCACGGCCCCGGCGGCTCAGGCGGCGAACGCGGCCAGGGCCTCGTCGAGGGTGTCGAACAGCGGCAGCCGCTGGGACAGGCCCGTCACCCACATCACCTTGGAGTTCGGGTACTGCACGGAGACCAGCGCGAAGTTGCCGCCCGCGGTGGTGGAGCGCTGCCAGTGATGGACGATGAGGCCGAGCGCCCGGGAGTCCATGAACGTGACTTTGCCCAGGTCGAGGATCAAGTCGGGGCCGTGGTCGTCCGCCGCCGCGTCCAGGAAGTCCGAGAACTGATCACGTGTGGTGGCGTCGAGGACACCGTTCACGTGGATCACCACGATGTCTCCCGCCATGCTCGACGACAGGGACAGCAATCCGTTGTTCGACACCTCGCGCCTCCTCTGCCGCAACATTACTGGGGCCGGAGGGGTGGTGAAACTCCCGACTTTGCGGCAATATACTGAAGCAGAGGTCCAGCAGAGGGCCTCGTCTCGATACTGTAGCGAGGCGTGCCTTCTGCCTGGTCACCCCAGCCGCGTAGGCGCCCTCGCGAGAAAAATACGAGGGGACTGCGCAGATGGCTGCCGAGGTCCGTGCAGAGACCGCCAGCAATCCGACCGCCGAAGAGCTCCTGGACGAGCTCACCCGGGACGACGTGTCCGAGGTCCGGCGGGAACGCCTCCGTGAAATGATCGTCGAAATGCACCGTCCGATGGCGAGGGACATCGCCCGGCGGTACCTCAACCGGGGCGAGCCGATGGAGGACCTCCTTCAGGCCGCGTACGTCGGCCTGATGAAGGCCATCAACGGCTTCGACCCCACCCTGGGTCACAGCTTCCGCGGGTACGCCATGGTCACCATGACGGGTGAGGTCAAGCGGCACTTCCGCGACCGCACCTGGGCCGTCCGGGTGCCCCGCCTCTACCAGGAGCGCCGCGCCGAGCTGAACCGGCACGTCGCCGACATGACCCAGGAACTCGGCCGGTTCCCCACCGTCGCCGAGCTCGCCAAGAAGATGGGCCTGTCCGAGGAGGACATGCTCCTCACCATGGACGCCTCCGCGGCGTACAGCACCCTCTCGCTGGACGCGCCGATCGGCGCGGACGACGACGCCGCCGCGCTCGGCGACGTGATCCCCGAAGAGGACGACGCGCTCGACACCCTGGTGGACAAGGAAGCGCTGAAGCCTCTCATCGACCTTCTCCCCGAGCGGGAGAAGAACATCCTCCTGCTGCGGTTCTACGGCAACATGACGCAGGCCGAGATCGCGGCGGAGTTCGGCATATCGCAGATGCACGTGTCGCGGATCCTCCGCAAGACCCTCGACCAGCTTCGGGCGGAGCTTGTCGCGGGATGAGGAGATCGCGACGATACCCGGGGCACCGCCTGTGTTCAGGCGGTGCTCCGAGGTATCTTCGTCCTGCCCACAGCCCACAGGTCCTGAGATAGCCCGATTGGCGGCGGGAGGCGTGTACCGCGTGAAAGATGACGGCGTTCCCGCGCACGTCACCGGAGCGGCGAGGGAGCGTACCTTCTCCTTAGCCGATCTTCCTGATCTGCGGGAGTTCGCCGCCGCCGAGGCGCAGCGCCGCGGTATGCCCGAAGACGCGCTGGGCGATTTCCTCGTGGCGCTCAACGAGGTCGCCACGAACGCGGTCACACACGGGTCGACGAAGGCCCGGCTGGGATTGTGGCGTGAGGGGCCGGCCCTGGTGGTGGCGGTCCACGACGACGGCCGCGAGTGGCGTCCGCCGGCCGTGCCCGGCCACGACCCGCCGCCCGAGAACGCCACCAGCGGCATGGGCCTCTGGGTGGCCCGCCTGCTGAGCGACGATCTCCGTGTCACCGCCGGACCCGGCGGGAGCACCGTGGTGATGCGTTTCCTCCTGGAGTGAGGGTAAGGGACGGCCATGGCTGTCCCACGGATTCTGATCGTCGGCGGCGGATACGTCGGCATGTACACCGCACTGCGCCTGCAGCGCAAGCTCCGCCGTGGCGAGGCGCTCGTCACCGTCGCGGACCTCGACTCCTACATGACCTACCAGCCCTTCCTGCCGGAGGCCGCGGCCGGCAACATCGAGGCCCGGCACGTCGTCGTCCCGCTCCGGCGGGTGCTGAACCGGTGCCAGATCCTCAGCGGACGGATCACCCAGGTGCGGCTGGCCGACCGCAAGGCGGAGTTCGAGCCGCACGAGGGGCCCGCCCTCACCATCGCGTACGACTACCTGGTCATGGCGCCCGGATCGATCTCGCGGCTCCTGCCGGTGCCCGGCCTGGCCGACAACGGCATCGGGTTCAAGACCATCGAAGAGGCCATCGCGCTGCGCAACCACGTGCTCGGCAGGCTCGACGTGGCCGCCTCCACACCCGACCCCGAGGTCCGGCGCAGGGCGCTGACCTTCGTCTTCGTCGGCGGGGGATACGCCGGGGTGGAGGCACTGGCGGAGCTGGAGGACATGGCCGCCGACGCCTGCAAGTACTTCGACGGGCTCAGCCGCGCCGACATGCGCTGGGTGCTCGTGGAGGCGACCGACCGCATCCTGCCCGAGGTGGGGCCGGACATGGGCCGGTGGACGGCCCAGCAGCTGCGTGAGCGGGGCATCGAGGTCCGCATGGGGACGATGCTGAAGTCGGCCGAGGGCCGCCACATCGTGCTCAGCGACGGCGACGAGTTCGACACCGACACCCTCGTCTGGACCGCCGGCGTCAAGCCGCACCCGCTCGTCCGCGCCGGGGACCTGCCGGTCGACGAGAAGGGCCGGGTCAGGGTCGACGCCGGGATGCGCATGCACGGGACCGACTTCGCCTTCGCCGCCGGAGACTGCGCCGCCGTTCCCGACCTCACCCGGCCGGGTGAGTTCTGCCCGCCCAACGCCCAGCACGCCGTACGGCAGGCCAGGACGCTGGCCGACAACGTGCTGGCGACGCTGCGCGGGCAGCCCCGGAGGCCGTACCGGCACAAGTACGCGGGGTCGGTGGCGAGCCTGGGACTCTACAAGGGCGTCGCGCAGATCTACGGCCGGGAGCTCAGGGGGTTCCCCGCGTGGTTCATGCACCGCACCTATCACCTGACGCGGATGCCGACCTTCAACAAGAAGACCCGGATCCTCATGGACTGGACGCTCGGGTTGTTCTTCCCCAGGGAGATCGTGTCGCTGGGGGCCATCGAGGAGCCGCGTAAGGAGTTCACCCTGTCGGCCCGATCCTGAGCTGCCCGCATCCGGCGCATCCTGCGTTCATGCCGGTGCTGTGGCGGGGCGATGGCGTCGGCATACCAGCGCCGAACTGGCCTTCCCTACCTTGGGGTCATCCCTGGTGAGCGGCTTCGGCCCCCTGGAAGGCGAGGAGTAGCCATGCCCGAGGCGAACGACAACCCGAGCACCGAGCCGGAGATCACGGGAGAGGAGGCCCCCGAGGTCGTCGCGCACTCCGGTGAGGAGTCCGAGGACGCCCCCGGATGCCTGGTCCACATCGTCGTCAACTAGGCCGTACGGCAGGGCCGGCCGACGCGGCCGGAACCCTGCGGACGCTCCCCCCGGGCGCCCCACCACATCGCCCGGGCGGGTCCCGCCGGCCCCGACCCTCCGGGAGGGGCCGGACATCCTCGTCGTCCCCGCTTGGAGGATCCGGTGATCGAAGGGAGCGACCGCGAGGACGAGGCGTCCCCGCGGCTGATCCGGGGAGAGCGCGGCTGGTGGTTCCTGGGACCGGGCGGCATCGCCCGGCTCGGGGACGGGCATCTGACCCCGGCGCGCACGCTGCGCCCGGACGTCGAGCGCGGGCTCCGCGAGCAGGGGCTGTTCACCGTACGCCCCAGTCGCAGCTACTCCCTGACCGTGCTGACGGCCACCGCGTGCAACCTGGGCTGCGCCTACTGCTTCCAGAACGTGGAGCAGGACGACGGCGGCACCAGGCCGCCGCGCATCGCCTCGGTCCGGCTGACCTCCGGCGTCATCGCCGAGATCCTCGACTTCGTCGGGCGGCGCCAGGCGGAGTCGGGGCTGGACGGCCTCGTTCTCACCATCTTCGGCGGAGAGCCGCTGCTGAACCCGCGAGGCTGCCGTGAGCTGCTCGAACGCGCCGCCGGCTACGGGCTGCGCGACGCGGTCATGGTCTCCAACGGAACGCTGCTGACCGCGCGGGTGGCCCGGCAGCTCGCGGGCCTGGGGCTGCGGTCCGTACAGGTGACCTTCGACGGCGACCGGCCCGACCACGACCGGATCCGGGTGCGCAGGACGGGCGGCGGCACGTTCGACGCCATCGTGGGCGCCATGGCCGCCATGACGGAGGCCACCTCTGTCAGATGCGACCTGCGGGTCAACGTCTCCGCCCGGAACGTGGCGGGAATCGACGCGCTGGTCGAGCGGCTGGCCGCCGGGCTGGACCCGGCCCGGTGCTCCATCCACTTCGCCCGCGTCGGCGACGCCGGCGTCGGTTACGAGGAGACGCTGGCGTACTCCGACGATCTGGCGGACCGGTTCATCCGCTGGCAGCGCCGCGCGCTCGACCTCGGCTTCGCCGTACCCCGTCCCCACGTCCGGCGGCCCTGCAACGCGTGCTCCTACCGGGACGGCAAGTACGGGGCGGTCGTCAACCCCGATGGCGGGCTGTACAGCAGCTGGACCACCGCGGGCAGACCCGGGTGGCGGGTGGGCACGGCCCGCGACGGCTACCTGCCCCGCGAGCGGACCGAGGACCTGTGGGCCACCTGCGAGGACACGTACGGCCGGCCGGACGACACGCGGGCGGCGGCGAGCTTCCGCGACCGGGTGGACGCGGCGCACCTCGACCACCTCAGCGCGACCGGCCGGCTGCGGGCATGATCGAGGGTCGCACCCGGGAGTATCCCGCCGCTCCCCGGGAGGACCGGTCCGAGGTGTTCCACGGCCACGCGGTGGTTGACCCGTACCGCTGGCTGGAGGACTCCGGCGACGAGCGGACCCGCGCGTGGACCGCGGCCCAGGACGCGCTGTTCGACGCGGAGCGGGCCGCGTGGCCGCACCTGGAGAAGTGGCGGATCGCGCTGGCCCGCCTGTACGCGTTCCCGCAGTCGTCGGCGCCCCGGCCCCGCGGGGACCGCGTCTTCTTCACGCACCGGGAGCCCGGCGGGGAACACCCGGTGCTGCTGGTCGCCGGACACGGCGCCGTACGGCCCCTGGTGGACCCGCTCTCCCTCGACCCGAGCGGGCGGACGGTGCTGGAGGCGTGGCATCCCTCCGTCGAAGGTGACCTGCTCGCCTTCCAGATGTCCGCGGACGGCCTGGAGGACTGCGTGCTCCGGGTGGTCGACGTCGCGACCGGCGTCCTCGTGGACGGTCCCGTCGACCGTGTGCGGCGGACCCCGGTCGCCTGGCTGCCGGGCGGCCGGGCCTACTACTACGTGCGCCGCCTGGATCCCCGGCTCAATCCGGGGGAGGAGCGCTACCACCGGCGCGTCTACCTGCACCGGGTGGGCGCGGACCCGGACGACGACGTCCTCGTCTTCGGTGAGGGCCGGGAGAAGACGAGCTTCTACACCGTCGCCGTCACACCGGACGGCCGCTGGCTGAGCGTCTCGTCCACCCTCGGCACCCGTCCCGCGACCGATCTGTGGCTCGCCGACCTGGCCGGCCCGGCAGACGTGACCGGCTTGGACGGTCTGGCCGGTGCTCCCGGCCGGCCCCGGTTGCGCGCCGTGCGGACGGGCACGCCCGCCCGCAGCAGGCTTCACATCGCCCCCGGCACGGCGCCCGGCGACCCGATCTGGCTGCGTACGGATCTGGACGCCCCCCGGGGACGGATCGTGGTGACCACCGCCGCGGACACCGATACCGCCGGCGCCGTCGAGGAACGGTGGCGCACACTCGTCCCTGAGCGGCCGGACGCGGTGCTGGAGGACTTCGCGCCGCTGCGCGACCCGGCGCTGCCGCGTCCGCTCGCGCTGGTCTCCTGGACCCGCCACGCCGTGTCCGAGATCACCCTGCACGACCTCGCCGACGGCCGGGAACTGGCCGAGGTGCCGCTGCCGGGCAGGGGCACCATCGGCCGGTTCGCCACGCGGCCGGAGGGCGGACACGAGGTCTGGTTCGGCTACCACGACCACGTCACGCCGCCGAGGGTGCTGCGCTACGACGCGCGTACGGGGACGCTGGAGACCTGGCCGTGCCCGGCGGCCCCCGCCACGGCACCTCCGACGCGGACGCCCGGCCCGTCTCGGCCGCCGGGTGTCTCCCCGGCGTCGGTCCCGTCTTCTTCCGCCACCCTTTCCCCGGCGCCGGAGCCGGGCTCGGTGACGACCACGCAGGTCGCCTTCCCGTCCCGGGACGGCACCGCGGTGCGGATGTTCGTCCTCTCGCCGTACGGCGTGCCGGACCGCCGGCGCCCGGCGATCCTCACCGGCTACGGCGGCTTCGGCACCTCCATGACCCCCGTCTACACGCCGCAGGCGCTGGCCTGGGTCCGGGCCGGCGGGGTCTACGCGATCGCGTGCCTGCGCGGCGGGGGAGAGGAAGGCGAGGAGTGGCACCGCGCCGGGATGGGCCCGCGCAAGCAGACCGTCTTCGACGACTTCGACGCCGCCACCGATCTGCTGATCGGCCGGGGCTGGACCGCCCCCGACCGCCTCGGTGTCCTGGGGGAGTCCAACGGGGGGCTGCTCGCCGCCGCGGCGCTCACCCAGCATCCGGACAAGTACGCCGCGGTCGTCTGCGTCGCGCCGCTGCTGGACATGCTCGCCTCCGAGCGGCTGGGCATGGGCCCGAGCTGGCGGGCGGAGTACGGCAGCGTGCGCGACCCCGGGGAGTTCCGCGCGCTGCTGGCCTACTCGCCCTACCACCGGGTGCGCGAGGGCCTGCCGTACCCGCCGGTGCTGTTCGCCGTCGCCGACGGCGACACCCGGGTGGACCCGGGCCACTCGCGCAAGATGTGCGCCCTGCTGCAGCACGCGTCGGCCGGCCCGGGCCCCGTGCTGCACCGGCTGGACCGGGGCGTCGGCCACGGCGCCGGTGCCGCGTCCACGCAGCTCGCGCTGCTCGCCGACGTCGTCGCCTTCCTCGCGCGGCACTGCGGCCTCGACCCGGTGGGCCTGCCGTGAACGTCCTCCTCTGCCCGTTCAGCGACGCCGGCTACCTCTACCCCGCCCTCGCGGTCGGCCGGCAGCTCCGCCGGCGCGGGCACGCCGTCTTCCCCCTCGTCCGGCCCGGCGCGGCCGGCGTCGCGGGTGAGGCGGGATTCGCCGCGCTGGACGCGCAGGAGTACGGCGGAGTCCGCGCCTTCTCGGTCGCCTGGTGGGGCGAGACCGGCGCCGTCCAGTACCGGGCCGTGACCCGCGCGGCCCGCGAGGTCCGGGCCGACGCGCTGGTCACCTCGATCCTCTGTCATGGCGCGATCCTCGCCGCCGAGGCGCTCGACCTGCCGGTGGTGGTGCTGGGCTTCGCGGCGCACCTGTGGACGTACGGCCGCGGCGGCGAAGGGGAGCGGCACGGGGGCGCCGTCACGCGGGAGCTGCGGCTGCTGGAGCTGCTGCGCCTCTACGGCCTCACGCGGGAGCGGGCCGGGTTGCCGCCCCGCCGGGACCTGCGGCGGGACCTTCCGCTGATCGGGTCGGGCCTGCTGCTCCGCGGCGACCCGGCGCTGGAGCATCCGGGGGCGGAGCTGCCCGAGGGGGTGCGCCACGTGGGGCCGTGCGCGTGGGAGCCCGCCGCCGACCCGGCCGCGCTGCACCGGCTGACCGGGCAGGTGCGCCGGGTCGGGAAACCCGTCGTGTACGTGCATCTGGGCCGGGTGTTCGGCGGAGAGAGCATGTGGCCCCGGCTGAACGCGACGTTCACCGGCGGCCCGTTCCAGGCCGTGGTCGAGCGGGGCCGCTCCGGCGAGCCGCGGCCCGCCCCGGGAGCGGACGTCGTCGTGGTGCGCGAACCCTGGATGGGACCCCTGATCGAGCTGTCCGACGTGGTGCTGACGAACGGCACCTCGTCGCCCGTCCTGGCCGCGCTCATGCGGGAAAGGCCCCTGGCCGTCGCGCCGATCGGCTCGGAGCAGCCACTGCTGTCCGAGGCGTGCGTACGGGCCGGGGTGGCGGTCGGGTTTCCCCCGGGCCCGGGCCCGGCGGGCGACGGCGTCGCGGCGCTCGGCACCGCGTACGCGGGCGGGCTGGGCGAGCGCGTGCGGGAGCTCGGCGCGCGCCTGAACGCCTCCGGCGGCGCCGCCGCTGCCGCCGACGCGGTGGTCGCCGCCGCCTGTTCGGCGAGGGCGTCCGCGCACGACGGCCGACCGGCCGAGGCCGTCACGGCCACGGTGCCGGACGGGCCGCTGCGAACTGACATCGGTGCCGCGCCTTCCGGTGCGGCCCTCGCCGGTGCCGCGTCACCCGCACACGTAACGGTCGAGGGCGGCGGGTGGGCTCACGCCTCCGCCGCTTCCGACGGCATCGGCCCAGACAGAGGTGACCCATGAGCGAACCCGCGCCCCTGCGGCGCAACACGCGCTTCCAGTTCCTGTGGCTGGGCTCGGTGACGTCGGAGCTGGGCTCCTCGCTGACCGGGCTCGCCCTGCCGCTGCTGATCCTGGCCGTCACCGGCTCCGCCGCGCTGGCCGGGCTCGCCGCCGCCTGCCGCATCGCCACCGGGATCCTCGTCTCGCTTCCCGCTGGGGTGTGGGTGGACCGGTGGGACAGGCGCCGGATCCTGCTGTGCGCCGAGGGGGTGCGGGCGGTGGCCATGGCCACCCTCGTGGCGGCGGTCCTCGCCGACCGGGTGACGATGGGGCACGTGATCGCCGTGGCCGTGACCAACGGGGCCGCGGACGCGTTCTTCCGGCCCGCCCGCGACGCGGCCATCCGCGCGGTCGTCCCCGCGAGCCAGCTCATGTCGGCGTACGCGCAGGACGAGGCGCGCGGCCACGCGACGGTCCTCGCGGGACCGCCGCTCGGCGGGTTCCTGTTCGGCCTGGGCCGGGTCGTCCCGTTCGCCGTGGACGCGGTCACCTACGTCGTCTCGCTGGTGTGCGTGCTGCTGGCCAGGGTCCCGCGACGGCCCGCGAATGTCGAGGGCTCCGGCAGGACCCGGATGCGGGCGGACATCGCGGAGGCGGCCCGCTGGCTGTGGCATCGGCCCCCGCTGCGGGCGGCGCTGGGTTTCTCCCTGGTCGCCAACCTCGCCGCCAACGCGCTGCTGCTGCCGGTGGTCGTGCTGGTCGGCTCCCGCGGCGGCGATGGCGCGGTGACCGGGATGGTTCTCGCGGGCCTGGGGCTGGGCGGTCTGCTCGGAGCCGCCCTGTCGGCGAAGATCGGCGCCCTGCTGCCGCCCGGCAAGCTGATGCTGGTGGTGGTCGGCGTGTTCGCGCTCGCGATATGCGCGACCACCCTCCCGTTCGGCGCCTACTGGCCCGCGGCCCCGCTCATCCTGGCGATGATCGCGGCTCCGGCGCTCAACGTGGTTCTGCGCGTGCTCGTGGCGACGCTCGTGCCGGACGCGATGATGGGCCGGCTGGTCTCGCTGCTCCAGGTGGCGACCATGGGTCTGGCCCCGCTCGGGCCGTTGCTGGGCGGTGTCCTGGCCGACCGTGCCGGCGGCGTCGGCGCGCTGCTCGCGATCGGCGGCTCGCTCGCCGTGTGCTGCGTCCTGGCCGCGACGAGTGCCACGCTGCGCGGGCTCGAAGGCGCCCCGGAGGCGGCCGTGCCGGTCGAGGCGATGCCCGCTGAGGCGACATAGGCAGGCTGGGGCGGGACCGGGAACTCGTCGGGCCTCGCGGGAGTGTCTCCCGCGAGGCCCGACGAGTTCTCCAGAGGGGAATGACCGGGTCAGCGACGGACGCGTCCCCCGCGCCAGCTGCCGCGGTTGACGCCCGCGGTGCCGACGCCGGCCTGGTGCAGGGCGAGCAGGCACAGGCCGAGGGCGATCAGCGCGGTCATGCCGATGCCGATACTCGCGTTGAGGAGGTCGAGGAGGAAGGCGATCCCGAAGACGATCGCCGCGGCGATGGCGAGCATTGTTACCTCACTTCCGGGTCAACTGGGCAAGTAACGTGCGGTACTCGTGCAGGGCCAGGCGCAGCGCCTCGGTGTCGCCCCGCTCGTTGTCCTTCCACTGGCCGAGCAGTGCCTCACGGCGGGAGGTGAAGGCCGACAGGGCCTCCTCCACCAGCGCGTCCGCCTGCTCGACCGACTGACGAGGATCGTCGACGAACCCCGACTTGATCTCACGCCACCGGCCTTCCAGCGCGTCGTCCAGAACGGCCCCCGTGCCCGGGGCGTTCGTGGTCGCGGCCGGGTAGGCCACCGGCCCGTCGAGGGTTCCGGCGGTGTCCGGGGTGGTGGCGTACGCGGTGTCCTGGGTGGCGGGATAGGCCACCGGCCCGTCGGCGGCGGTGTCCGCGGACGTCAGGGCGTCCTGGTCCGCGCCGGGGGTGGTCACGTCGTCGCCGACGCCGTGGTGCACATCGTGGCTCCGCCGGTCTTCGTAGCTGCCGGCCGCGTCGCCGTCGGCGGTGGAGTAGCCGGCGGGCTCGTACCCGGCCGAGGCGCCAGTCTCGGCGTCGCCGGTCCGGTCGCCCGCGACGAGGACGTCGCCCTCGACACCGTCCCGGCGGGAGTCGCGGCGCGAGTCATGAACCGAGCCATGCGGCGACTCTTCGGACGACGTGAGGACGTCGTCGCCCGCCTGGCCGTGCGCGTTCCGGAACCGGTCGTCGGCGCGGTCCGCTTCGTCCCTGTCCGCATAGTCCGCGTGGTCAGGGTCGTCGCCGGTGCCCCGCACGGCGCCGTCGCCGTACGCGGTGTCGTCGGTGGTGGTGCCCGTGGCGGTGTCCGGGGTGGTGTCCGTGTCCTGGACCGCGCCGTCCCGGTAGCCGGCGACGTACGCGTCGCTGGGTGCGTAGACCGGGCCGGGACCCTCGTGCTCGTCCCGCCTGGCGTCGTCGAGCGCCCGCTCGCGGCGAGCCTCCTCCTCCAGGGGTTCGGGGGTCTCGGGAGTCGGCTGCTCGGCGACCTCGTCGCGCTGGTCGTATCGGTTCGTCCGCATGGTCATCGCCCCGCATTCCGCACGTCGGCCCGGCGGCCGTTCACCGGGACGCCGTCGTAGTCGTCGTAGTCGTCGGTCGTGTAGGCGGTGCCGTTCCGCGCGGCGCCGTCGGCGTCCACATGGCCGTTGGCGTGGCTGTTCACGTGTCCGTTCGTGTGGCTGTTCACGTGGCCGTTCACGGGAGCGTCGGCGCCGTCGCCGAGAAGCTCCTGGAACAGCGCCCGGTAGTGGACCATCGCCTGACGGAGCTCTTCGGTGGTGGCGTCCTGGCGGGCGGCCCGGCTGCTGATCTCGTGGGCGTTGCGGTAGTGGTCCAGAGTGGTCGCGTGGGCCACCGACAGGTCGCTCAGCCGCTGCTCGAAGTCGTCCGTCGGGTAGCCGCGCGCCGCCATGACCGCGGTGACCAGGGCGTCCGCCTCGGTGACGGCGAACCCGGGAGCGTCGACGAAGTGCTCCTGCACGTCGGTCCACTTCCGCGAGTACTCGTCCCGGGTGTGCGGGTCGAGCGGGCGGATGTCCAGCTCGGCGTGGCGCTCCTCGCGGGCGCGCAGCTCCTGCTCGGCCTCCTTGCGGCTGTCGCTCTCCCGTACGGCCCGGTCGTACTCGGGGCCGAACCGGTCCTGCAGGTGGCGCCGGCGGTTGCGCGCGGACACCAGGTAGCCGACTGCCAGGATCACCAGCACGGCGACGATCGCGACGGCCACCCATGCTACGGCGGTCATATCTGCCTCCAGGGGTGAGTGCGTTGTTCATCCGCACTGCCCGGGAATACGCGCTTCACGCATTGCGTAATCGCGGATTCTGCGGGTAAAGGGCCGTTGACCAGCAGAGGAGGTTGCCATGGGCTTCGGGGCCAGTCTCGCCTTCATCGCGGTCGGCGCGGTTCTCGCGTTCGCCGTCAAATGGGACGTTCCTGGAATCGACCTGCAGATGATCGGGTGGATTCTCATGCTCGTGGGCATCGCCGGCATGGTGCTCACCAGTCGCTACACCCGCCGGCCGCGGGTGGCGGAGGAGACGGTGGAGACCATCGAGCCGGACACGATGTACACCGTGGATCCGGCGGCCGAGCCGCACACCCACGTGCGCGAGACCGAGACGCACAGCACCGTCCACCCGGGGGAGCGCCGCGTGCACGTGCGCGAGGAGACCACGCCCCTTCCGCGTGACGGCGTCTGAGCCTGGGCGAGCCGGGACGCGTCCATGGACAGGTGAATGTCACCGGTCCCTTGTCCGCGGCCTGGCCTGCGCCTCCCGGGCCAGGCGGGTCGCTCAGCGGGCCTGGCCCGTCGCTTCCTGGGCCTGCTCGGTGGCTCGGCGGGCTTCGCCGAGGACCCGGGCGATGTGGGAGTCGGCTCCGGCGGGCACCTCGTGAAAACCCCGCTCGGGGTCGTAGGCGATGTCGAGTCCGTTGTCGACCAGCCGGGTGGCCCACCGTACGGCGGTGTTGAGCTTGTCCGCAGGAATGCGGCGGCCCTGGGCCACGGCGGAAAGATTCCGCAGGTTGGTGGCCGGGCCGCTCTGGCTGTGCGCACGCCTGAGCGTCCACGGCAGGGCGCGTCTGTGGTCTGTCATGCGCTTCGACAGCCCCGCTGCCCGCTTCGCCTGCAGGATGCCGGACTCCGTCACGCCGAAGTGGTCGGCGAGGCGTGCGTTCGTCCATCCCTCAGCGGCCAGCCGTGCGAGCTCCTCCTGGTCGATGCGCGTCTTCCTCCCCATGATCACAAGCCTAGGCCGCCCCGGCCGGTCATGTACGCACACAGCCGGAAACTGCGCTAAGGTTTGCATGTGCTCGGGGAGACCAGGGCAACGGGACGTAGCGCAGCTTGGTAGCGCACTTGACTGGGGGTCAAGGGGTCGTGGGTTCGAATCCCGCCGTCCCGACATAGTTTTAGCAGGTCAGGGCCTAGATCTCTTCAGTGAGACGGGCCCTTTTCTGTTGCTGAGTGACTAACTGAGTGACTGTCATCGATGACACGGAACTGGGTGTCTACCGGCCCTGAATCCCCACCGAATCAGAGGCTCCAGGCGCAGCCGCCGCCTCCCCGGCAGCCCGGGTGTCCACGGCCAGGGAGACGATGCTCTCGTATAAATGGGCGGCAGGTCGAAAAGCTTGATCATAGAGACAGCGATCTCTCGGCCCTCAGGTCATGCAGCAGCGTATGTCTCATCAGCCCTGTGACTGAGGTTGTCACATCCGACGTCCGCCTTGGATGCCTGTACGGCGGGGCGCCGTCCCCGTGTCTGCAAGGACGGTCATGCCTTTCGCGGCGTCCACCACACTCGTTCTCCTTGGTCGGGAGGGCTGAGCGGTGGAGGAGCCGAGCACTCACGCTGTTCGCCGCATCCAACGTACGACGATCGTTGGTGTCGCGCTACTGGCGCTGATCGCGGCCGTCGTGTCGTTCAGGCACATGCACGACTCTGTCTGCGCCATGGTGAGGACCACCTGGCCGCGGTGCTCATCCCGATCGCCGTCGACGGCCTGATCGTCGTCGCCTCGATGTCCATTCTTCTGGCCAACCGGTACGGCTCCCGCGGAGGTGTCTTGGTTTGGAGCCTCCTCGTGGTCGGCAGCCTCGCCAGCCTGGGCGCCAATGTCGCCATCGCCGAGCCCAGCCTGATTGGCCGCATCATCGCCGCTTGGCCTTCACTGGCCTTGATCGGCAGCTACGAACTCCTGATGTCCCAGATCCGCCGCTGCGCGGGAGAACAGCTAGAAGCTGGGGATCTTCCTGCTCTCGATGCTGATCCTGTCACCGCTGTGGACGCTGACCTCGAAGAGCAGCAAGACGATGGGGAGAAAGACACCGATCTTTCCGCTGAGCAAAACAGGAACGCCCGGACGCTGCAGCGAGAGGCCTGGCGATGGGCGCAGCAGACCCGTGCGGAAGACGGAGATCTGCCCACAGGCGTCGCCATCGCCAGGGCCTTTGCCCGCAGCCCCCGCTGAGGCCGCCTGGTCAAGAAGGCCGGGCTGGCCGGCGAACTCGGCTAACGCTGGGTTGATAATTCGGTGCTTCGACCGCCCGGGTCGGCGATCGTCGATGCGCGCGGGCGGCTGGCTGCTGCGGCAGCTCCGATTGCGACGGCCCCGGCTCAGGATCGGGCCGGATCCTCAGCGTGTCGCCGAAGTCGTCGGTGACCATGACGGGCAGGGTCCAATGACCGGCACCAGTGCGTCGGCAACCTGCCAGGCCTCGTGCAGGCGATGGGGGGCGATATCAACGACGAGTACAGTGCCCGACGGGCCATGCCCGATTGGCAGGCTGGCCAGTAGCGTGCCCACGAACAATCGGACCGCTTCATAAGATTCTGTCCATGTCACGAGTGCGCCCGGCTCGGCAGTTCGCATCACAGCCCGACGTGCCGGTCCTACGGAGTCTTGGACCCACGTACGAAAAGAACCTGCATGGGCGGCACGCAGCGGTCCTCCTCAAGGTTCTCACCGACAGGTCCGCGAACGCCGCGACGAACATCGCGCTCGCGGGGCACTACGGCAGCGGCAAGAGCAGTGTCATCCGCGGCGTCCAGGAGGGTCTGGAGAAGCGGAAGATCGGCTGGGTCAATCTGTCGCTGTCGAGCCTGGGCATCGACGACATGAAGCGGGCGCGCATCCAGGATGACGGGACGCTCGCGCCGCTGACGAACCTTATTCAAAAGGAGATCGTCAAGCAGCTGCTCTACCGGAAGGCCCCTGCGGACATGCCGGGGTCGAGGTACTTCCGTATCGACTCGTTCAGGCCTTGGCCGGCTGCGATCTGGGGCGCAGTGGTCGCGGTGGGGTTCTTCGTGATCGCGGTCCTGCTGGGGCTGGTGAATCGCGTGGAGAAGATGGGGCCCCAGGCCGTGGTCGCCAGTCATGACTGGGTGTCGTGGGCCATCGTCGTTGGGCTCGGCGTGTTCCTGGGCGTGATCTGGTTCCTGGGTTCGCGGGCCCTGCAGAGCCGGGTGCGGGTGGAGAGCGTCTCCGCGGGCGGAGCGGCCGTCAAGCTAAGCGCGAAGGAGAACTCGTACTTTGATGAGTACCTCGACGAGATCGTCTACTTCTTCCAGAAGACGAAGACCCAGGTCGCGATCTTTGAGGACCTGGACCGGTTCAGGGACCCTCACATCTTTGAGACGCTACGCGAACTGAACACCGTCTTAAACAACTCCGAGCAAATCAAGTCACGGCCGGTTCGGTTCGTGTATGCGGTTCGCGACAGCATCTTCGAGCAACTCACAGTCGGTGCCGCCCCGGACGGCGATGCGGATGCCGATGCGGCAGCGCTTCGTGCGTCCGCTCTGGAGTCCGCCCCGTCGGCGAACAGGACAAAGTTCTTCGACCTGGTTGTCCCGATGGTTCCGTTCATCACGCACCGGTCGGCGCGGGATCTGTTGGTGGCGGAGTTCGCCGAATCGGATGAGCGGCCTTCGACTGCGCTGGTGAATCTGGTTGGCGGGCGCCTGACCGACATGCGCCTGATCCGCAACATCCGGAATGAGTTCGAGATCTACCGCGCCTCGGTCCTGGGAGAGAGGGGCCTCAAGGGCCTCACCGCGGACCGACTGTTCGCGATGATGGTTTACAAGAACCTGCATCTGGAGGACTTCGAGGCCATCCGGCTGGGCACGAGCAAGATCGACGAGGCCCACCGGGCTTTCCGCGACATGGTCACGTATCAGGCGGGGCACCAGGCAGCGGTCAGCAAGGAGGCACTAGACCGGATCGCGTCGAACGCCCTGTGGGACAAGCACGCGAAGGCCGCCGGCGAACGGCTCCAGAAGGTGCTGCCGATTGTTCACCGGGCCTCACGGCGCGGTGACCATCCGGTCCTTCAGTACCAGTCGGAGAACTACGCGCTCGGGGCCCTTACATCCGGCGACTTTTGGAGGTCGCTGCACAAGACCCGCAAAGAGGTGCACCTTATCCAACCCGGATATGGTGGCGTCACCCTGTCGTTCGATGACGTGATCGCGCTGGTCGGGGATGCAGCCGCTGCGCTGGATGATGCCGTCGAAGCCGATGTCGCACGTCTCCAGCGTGTCTCCCGGGCCGCGCGGGAGACCAAGGACTTCGTTGCGAAAGCCACGATGGCGCAGCTCATGGCCAGGACGGACCTGGTCATGCCCACCAACGGCGGCCTGGAGCGCAACCTGGATGCCATCGTTGCCGATCTCGTGTCGCCTGTGGCCCACGACCTCCTTGCCGAGGGCTACATCGACGAAAACTTCACTCTGTACTGCTCGGATTACCACGGCATCGCTATCAGCGTCAGCGCAATGAATTTCATCCTCCATTGCGTCCAGGCCGACCGCGCAGACCACCGCTTCCGGTTCGACGAGGCTGCCTCTATCGACGCGGTTGAGAACGAAATGGGCGCTCGCTTCCTCGACGGCGAGAGCGTCTTCAACCTCGAGGTCTTCGACCACTACCTGCCCACGCGCCCCGAGCGGCTTGACAAGGCTCTCGACAAGCTTGTCATACGCGCCGGGACCGACTCCTCTTTCATCGATACGTACCTCATGGACGGCGAGTCCAGGGCACTCTTCGTAAGCCGACTGGCTCCTCGCTGGAAGGGCATGTTCGTCCATCTGATCGAGAAAGCCCCGCTCGACCTCCCGGCGGCCGTCACGCTCGTCGATGCCGCTGTCCGAAGCACTGATCGAGACGTCGACTACGACTCCTCGGACCGGGTGGCAGAGTTCCTCTCGGAGCATTACGCCCAGATGCAGGCATTTGTCGGCACCGTGGAGACATCAAAGGCGGCTGACCTGGCGGTCCTGGTTCGTCGTCTCGGCACCCAGGTCGGCGACCTCGCGGTGCTGGGGGACGCACAGCGCACGGCGGTGGTCACGGCTAGCCTTTACCCGGTCACGAGGGCGAACCTGTCCGCGGCACTCGGTGAAGGCACCCCGCTGGCCCTCGACGTGGTGAAGGCGACCAACGCGACCGTCTATGAGCACATCCTCAACAACCTGGACAGCTACCTCCATGCCCGCCAGGAGGGCGAAGTGACCGTCGGTGCCTCGGAGGAGTTCGTCGCGGTGCTGAATGACGTCGCCGGTGCCGCCGAATCGGCGGTGCTGCCGGTTGCGAAGGGCGCGTCGCAGACGTGCGAGGTAGCCGACCTGGATGAACTCGACGAAACGGCATGGACCGCAGTGGTGTCGGCCAGCCGGTTCGCGCCGACCGCCTGGAACGTGAGCCAGTTCGTAGCAAAGTTCGGCGTCCGCGAGGAGCTGGTGAAGAATCTGAACAGCCTCGACCTCACCGAGGTCGAGAAGGTGAATGAGGAGTCCAGGTACCACCTCGGGTATGCGCTGGCACATGCCGAGAATCTGGACTCGGCAGCGAGGGTCCGCTTGGTGAAGCAGCTCCAGCTCTCCGGCGGTTTGGATCCCGAACGCCTGACCGGCGCCGGGCTCAAGCTGCTCCCGGCGCTGCTGGCCGCCGAACTGGTGCCCGATGGCGCCGCGACATATGCGCGTGTGGGCGGTAGTCCGTTCGCGGTCCGCGAGGAGTACTTCGCGGCGTCCAAAGGGCTGGCGTCCTACGTGTGTGAACTACCGCTATCGAGCGACGACCTGCCCACGCTCATGCGGAGTCGGCGTGTGGCACCGGCCGTCAAGCGGGCAATCGCCGATGACGCGGAGTATGTACACGGCCGGTTGTCCCGGCAGGGTGCCATCGCGATCTGCGAGTGGGCGGCCAAGGGCAACACGGTCTCGGTGGATCTGCTGGTCAAGCTCAGCGAAGCCGGAGCGCCCGCCGAGCACATCCTGAGTCTGCTGGAACCCCACCTCCCTGACATCGAGCTACCGGTATTGGACCAGATTCTTTTGGCGCTCGGCGATGAGTACGAACCGCTCACCAAGGTCGGCGGCCACCGTCCGAAGCTGAAGGAACGGGACGGGACCGAAGAGCTGCTCAATGAACTAAAGCGCCGCGGCCGGGTCAGCTCGTTCGGCCCAGCGGTGCTCAATGGCATCCGGGTCAACATGCGTCGTTGACACCCCGCCAATGGCTCGCAACGCGCTCAAGCCAAGTGATCATTAGAAACCATCGGTCATGCAGGATGAACCATCCGCAATCGTGCTACCGATCCGGATCAACGTCCCCGACGGGTACACCTGATCGATCTGCAAGTCGGCCAGGTGGGGGAAGAGAACCGTGAGAAGCTCCGAGATCGTCACCCAGCATGATCAGCAACACATCAAAGGCATGATCAGCAACACACCAAAGTTGAGCATTGGAAGATCACAGAATTAGTCCCAGAGCCCGTTTTCGCGTGTCGTCGACAGGAGCATCCCCGCGGGCGCGGGGCCGACCTGGGATGGCTCGTCCTCCCGCGCGTGCATTCGGGAGCGTCCCCGCGGGCGCGGGGCCGACACATCACCCATGCCGTCATGCCTTCGTGGTCGAGGAGCATCCCCGCGCGGGGATGGTCCGCGAACGGTGCTCGGTCTCCGTCAGTATCAGTGGTCGCCTCCGCGCCGCTGGTGACCCAGGGTCAGGCGTGGCTATAGTGAGCTGCTGGCGATCACGGAGCTACTGCTGGCCAGCGCGGCTACGAGCTCGCTCATGATTGCTTCCGGCAGCTGTCCACGTCCCAGCCCGCTCATATCGAGTATGTGTGTGAGAGCGACGGCGTCATTCTCCCTCAGCGACGTCGCGAATCTGGGGGGCCCAAGCAGTTCCCGGGCGGCGTAGCCGTCCCGGGACGGCACCACCTGTGCGATCAGTGCGTCGGCGACCGTGCGTCCCTCCGGGCATCCCATGCCTCCGATGGCGTCAATTACTGATAGACCCAGTCGGGTACGGAACACGACCAGGCCGGGCGCAGCGTGGTCGAGCCTCTGGTAGCGATCCAGCATTACGGAGAGGACCTCGCCACTCGAACGTCCGGGTCGGCAAAGTGCGGCCAGGCACGCGGTTACCGCGTCCTCCCATGGCTCGCTCGGCTGGGTGGCCTCCAGCAGTTCCCTGGCCGTGACCAGGTCGCCAGCCACCGTGTGTGCGATGACGGCG
Organism: Microbispora amethystogenes; assembly: GCF_016863015.1. Lineage (GTDB taxonomy): Bacteria > Actinomycetota > Actinomycetes > Streptosporangiales > Streptosporangiaceae > Microbispora > Microbispora amethystogenes. The sequence goes on from NZ_BOOB01000003.1 coordinate 392,843, forward strand.
ACCTGGCGGCCGTCGAGCATGCGCTGGCCGATGCCGTTGTGGTGGCGCAGGTGGTCGAGGGCGTCCTGCCATCGGCCTGCGGCCTTCAGGGCGCGTGTGCCGTCGGCGAGATGGACGGTTCACAGCCACCGTCGGAGCTCCCGGTGATCGTCTGCGGTGGCGATGAGCTCGGATATGGGCACGTGCAGCCCATCGATGACGGTGTCGGTGCTCGTCGTGACAGCTTGGTACAGGCTGTTGAGCATCTCGAACGCGCCGGTACCGTCGCCGGCGCGGATGCGTAGACGGACGAGGTTCACGAGTGGTTCGAGGGCATGGCGGGCGGCGGCGCCGTCGAGCGGACGCATACGCAGGTAGATGTTGGCGTGCTGATGGCACCAGTCCCTGGCCAGGTCGGGCAGGCCGAGGTCGCTGGCTAGGAGGGCGGCCTGGTTGAAGACGGCCGAGGCCGTCGATCGATCGTTGCTGCATTCGGCTGAGCGGGCCAGATCGCACAGGTCACGTACGCGTCCTTCGAGTGGGGCGCAGGCCGGGCGGGGCCGGGCAACGAGCGGAAACCGCGCGAAGGTCTCAGTGAGATTCATCCGCGCCCATCCCCATCGTGGGAAAACCCGTTGAACACCGTGTGGATCGCGAGCGCGGCGATGGTCGATTGGTCGCTACTCGGTAGGCCCGCACGGTTGGCATGGAAGATCACATGGTGAGCGAGAACGGCTCGGAGGCCGCGCAGCAGCCGGCCCTGAGCGGCGAGGTCGGCCAGGGCTTGGCCGGCATCCTCGAAGGCGGACACCCATGGGCGGTAAGCGGCCAGCGGAGCGCCCTCGGCGTCACACATCGCTTGCACGTCCGCGGTCAGTAGACAGTGCATCGCCTGGGACAGTTCGGCCTTGCGCTCCGGTAGCCAGGCAGCCTCGCCGGGCCGGTGCTCGGCGACCTTGCCCCAGACGTCGCCCTGCTCGTACCAGTCGAGGCCGGCGGCGCGCATCAGCACGGCGGACAGCAGAATCGTCGTCTCCCTGCGTCCGAGCGCGGGGGAGGGCCCGACAGTGCGGGCCAGTATGTGGCGGCTGTCGCGGTGGAAAAGCTCATGGGCAACCTGCATGGCTTCTGAGCCGCCGTAGGCGCGCGTTTCCGGTTCGTAGACGAGGTGCCTGACCTCGTCGATGTGCCGCTTGCTCTTGAGGTCCTCAAGGCGACGACGCAGGTGGGCATCGGCCTGAGCAGCGTCACGGCCGGGCAGGTAGCGCAGGCGCCAGCAGGGTGCCTTGCGGATGAAGAACCAGGCGATGATGAGTCCTTCGGTCTCCGCCTCGGTCATCAGGGGAGCGAGGTGGGCAGCGGCGGTCTGCTCAGCCGTGGCCCAGTAAGGGAAAGCCACGTTGACCTGACGCCAGGGGCAGGGGTCCATCGGGTTGACTCCAGTGCTCAGGCCAGCGAGAGGAAGGCGTCCCAGCCCGACGCCACAGCGTTGGTGCCGACGGTGTGCAAGGCGAGTACGGCCCCAGCGGCGCCGTCCAGGAGTTCGGGGTCGGGCATGGAGCGGGCCAGCTGTGAGGCGAGCTGGTTAGCCAGGTGGGGGAGTTCGGCAGCGATGCGTGGGGTGCGGGCGTCGGGGGCCATCCGCCAGGCGGCTTGAAGTAGCCCGGCCTTCCCGTGGCAGAGTCCGATCTCGGGTAGCAGATCGAGTTGTGCAGGATCACGTAGCGCGGCGAGTATCGCGTCCTCCGCGGCCTGCTGTCGCGCGGTGTCTCCGAGTGCCATGCCGGCCAGTTGCTGAGCGCGGGCCGTCCCAGCGACGCCGTAGCACCATGAGGGCCGGGGCCGCAGCGACGGACTGACGTGCTGCTCGCGGACCTGGTCGAAGGTGATGAAACCGGGCCACCACGGTCCCGTATCGTCCTGCTGTCGCCAGAGATCCGTCCACTCGCAGATCCGCTCGATCGCACCGGTCATGCCCGCCACGGGCACGTGGCGTAGCACGGCCAGCGACAGCAGGGCCAGGACCGAGCCGATGCCGTGGGACAGGCCGAAGTTCCCGTGTCCCTGCGGATAGTCCGGGTTCGGCTCGCCATTGGGCGCGACGTTCGTCCACCACGGCGGAAGCCCGGTCCCCGAGGGCAGCGGTTCGGTCAGGCGCACCAGGTAAGACAGTACGTCGTGGGTGATCGGGTGGTCCGGGTGGCGTCGCAGATGGTAGGCGCCGAGGCCGGTCAGTCCGCGGATCAGGTCGAACTCCTTCATCACGGGCTGGTCGCCTCGGTCGATGCGTGCGTACGCCGCAGCCAGGCGCGTACGGGTCATCACCATCACCGCCTCGGCCAGGGTGGTCAGCGCGCGGCGGTATCTGCCCGACGTGCCGGCGGCTGTGTGCATAACGAAGGCGAGGGCCGGGACGCCGAAGAACAGGCCCGCGTTGGCCGCCGCGGTCAGCTCGCCGGAGGCGGCCACCGACAGCCAGGCGTGGGCGGTGCTCCAATCGGCAAGGCCGGAACGAGCGCGCTCGATGTGCAGCAGGGCGATGCCCGCCGCGCCGCCGGCCAGCGACTGCGGCCACGCCCGCCCCCCAGGCGGCGAGGCAGTGGTCCACGCGTTTCGCGGGTCCGACAGTGCGTCGGCGACGGCCTCGGCTACGCCCAACACTTCACGGTCGGTACCGATCACGATCCTCTCCTTGCTCGCGCCGTCCAGCTCAGTGCGGCGGCACGGGTCAGATGCAGGCAGACGCGCTCGTTCTCCAACGAGGTCCCGGCCATGCGAACGTGGTGCAGATGAAGCAGCTCAGGCAGCAGAACGCCCAAATGGCTGCCGGTCTCCTTCAGTACGCCCCGGTAGGCAATCAGCGCTTCCCGCCTCCTGGACCAGCAAGAGACGACCTGTACGCCTCCGGGCTGGGCGGCCAGGCCCTGGCGATCGTGCGGATTGGCCAGCAGGAGGGCCTGGTCGTAGAGCACGCGGGGCGGGGCAGAGGGCTCGGACACAGCGTGTTCGATCACCCAACGGAGCGACTCCGCGGTATCCCCGATCACGGCGGTGACGATGTCGAGCATGCTCGCCGCGGTTAGAGCGCGTACGTCGGGGCCGCCTCTCTGGCCGCTGGCGGCAAGTTGCGCGAGGGCCGCGGCCGAGTCCGCGGCGAAGTACGTCTCCGCTGCGGCCAGTGCCGTCTGACCGCCGAAGCGGGCCGCCTCCGGGAAGTCGGTGTCCCACTGCACGCGCCCGATCACACCGGCGCGGCGAAGCGTACGGGTCCAGTCGCCTACAAGCGCGAAGCTGTCGGCGGGCACCGTCAGCCGCAGACGCAGATGCTCCTCAGGGTCCTGGTAGCGCAGGAACCACCATCGGGCCTGGTCACCCAGCTCTTCGAGCAGGCGCGGCAGATGGTGGATGAGCACTCTGCTTTGCCGGTCCGGGTGCCCGTACAGCTTGAGGTAGAAGCGCCCCTCGCAGCCGGGCAGGTGCCCGTGGTCGCGATTGACCACCTCTGCTCTGCGCAGCCAGTCCGGCGCCCTCGCGGGCTTCCGAGTGGAGACCAGCGGCACGACGATCTCGTGGACGTGCCCGCCGATCCATCCCGCCCCGTCAGCGTCGGAGGTGGCGCGTAGCACTGCGGTGCCGGTTCTATCCAGCTGGGCACGCAGCAGTGCCTGGTGGGCGGGTTCGGACAGGTCCAGACCGAGGCGTTGGTCGCCATCGCCGAGGTAGACCCTCTGCGGCAAGCCGACCTCGTCCCGCCAGGCGGCCAGAGCCACCTTCCACTCTGGCCCTTCGCGCAGGTCGGCGGCTGTGAGCAGCCACCGGGCGGGAGACAGGATCGTACGTTCGTAGCGCAGCGCTGGGAGGAACGGCAGGTTGGCGGCGGCTCCCCAGTCGAACGAGGCGCACGGAACGCTGAGGGCGTTCGGGACCTCGGCCAGGAACCGGACCAGCGGATGAGTGCGCTTGACGGGTTCCACCGCGTTGAGCACGACGGGTTCGACCGGTCGGCGCTGGGAGCGAGAGACAAGATAGAGACGATGGACGTCCGCGGTGAGGGCGAGGTCTTCCAGCGCTATGAGCCCTCCGCCGTCGTCCTGGTGCTCACCCAGAGAAAGCAGGTGTGTCGCGACCCGCGGGGCACGGGCGACGTTCTCTGTCTCTATGTGCAGAGCCGGACAAGAGATCTGCGCTCTGAGCGCGCCGCGGACTGCGGTGGGCAGCTCCGAATAGAGCGCGGACATCCGCGCGCGTTCCTCGTCGCCGAACAGGTGCAGGAACCGCCCGGTCGTGGTGCCGGCCGTACGCGACACCCCGACGATCGCGAGGGTGAACTCCCCCTCGCTCAGAGAACGAACGCTGGACGCGTGGACACGAATGGTCAGTTCGGTGGTGGGCTGGATCGGCGCCTCAGAACCCGCGACCTCCAGATCTGCCACCGTCGCCTCATCCAGCAGGATCTCGCGCTGGCCACGCAGCGCGGCCCTCTGCGCCAGCGCGAGCAGCTTCACGTCCCGCTCGGACAGCGGGCTCGAAGGCGGCGACGGTGCGCCGAGGTAGCCGGCCGGATATCCGAGCCCTATGTCGGGATCGACGGCGTCCAGGACCGGCACCAGGGCACGCGGCCCGTAGCGCTCCAGGAAGCGGTTATGCCAGGCAACCCAGCCGGAGCCGAGGTCTGAGCGACCGGCGAGCCGTATGAGCACGCCCGCGGCTTTCGCCGCCTCGACGGCTACCGAGTCCGGAATCGCAAGGTCCAGATCCATCCGAAGATCGACGCCGAGCGCGGACCCCTTCACCGGGGCGACGGCGGCCATGTCGGCGGCAAGGCGCGCACGACGGCTACGCGCTATCGCCGAGGTGGGAGCGTTGGCGTGCTGGGTCGATTGCTGAGCGATCCGGCGTAGACGCTCGACAGTCTCGGCCATCTCAGCGAACTCCCCGGCTGCCATCTCCTCGATCTCAGACAGGAGATGGCCGAGGGGATCGATTGCGGTCATCGGAGGGCGCAAGCTGGTGATGAGAAGGCGTTGCGCCACCAGGTCCGCCAGCAGCCGGTCTATGACAACGGCAGGGACGCCCGGGAAGTCGGCCGTGAGCTTCTCCGCCAGCTCCCCCAGCCGGACCGGGCTGCGGGACATGCTCACAGCCGTCCGGATCGGCGCGGTGGCCCGTACGCTCACCTGGCTCGGCTGGCCGTGAGTCGCCCCGGCGGGACGGTGCTCCAACACCAGCTGGCCATCACGCTCGAACACGAGGTTGTTGGTTATCACCTTCAAACGCGGTCGCAGCGCCGAGTCGGCTTCTAGACGCCCGATCACCTCCGCGAGCCACCCGGCGTCGACCTTGGTCACGGCGCGATGGACGCTACCGACGCGGGCCGTGGGCAGGGCGGCGATGCGAGCCGGGGCGACACCGGCGAACAGGCCGAACGGCGTCGCCCGTCCTGAGGCGCGAAGCAGGTAGCGCATGACCGAGAGCACCGCCCGGCGCATCGCCGGCTCAGAGACGTCCCGCCCCTCACAGATTTCGCAGACTCGGTCGGTCAGGACCGGGCTGGCCTGCTCCAACGCGGCCAGCAAGCCAGGCATCCGCATGGTCTCCCGCAGCCACTGCCGCCAGGAATCATGTCCAGCCGCTTCCTCGGTCAGGTCCGGCCACGAACTGGGCGCCCGGTGCACCGGCCAGACGGCCGTTCGCACCACGACAGCATCGAGATACTCGTACATGTGCCGCTCCCGGAGACGGAAAGCGCCCGGCCGGCGCGGCGGCCGGGCGCGTTCAAAGGGCCGAGGCGTCAGCGCCTACGGGCAGGTGGCGGGGCAGGCGGACTGACACGACGTCCCGCAGCCGTCGTCGGTCATCCGGATGAGTTTGTCCGCCGCAGGACCGGACTCGACGATCGAGACGTCCAGGTCCCACTCCCCGAAGTCCTCCCCGGCCTGCGTAGCCGGTGCGTTCTCGATCTGAATGGACATGAGAACCTCCTTGGTGGTGCAGGGTCCCCGGTTCTCCCTGGTGGGAGCCGGGCGCTTCAGAGCCAGGAGACGACGACGGCTCCGTGCCGTTTCCTGATGAGCCCTCGGGAAGGGAGGGCCGTTCGGGCGGTCTTCGGGACGTACTGAATCCGCGCGGCGCCCCGGCGCCGGTGGTCGCTCGCCCACCGCTGTAGCAGTTCCACGTACTCCGCCGCGACGGCCTCGGCTTCGGGGCCGTGAGCGAAGACCCCGCTCTCGAAACCGCCGATCTCCTCGTCCGGCCGCTTCGTCCGGTAGGCGAAGCTGCCGCCGCGGGTCAGGGCAGGAACGCCCCTCGTCACCGACGGAGCGAAACGCCCCTGTGCGACCAGTTCCTCGCTCGCGTGCAGCATGGCGACCTGCGGCATGTTGGTGAGGAGGAACAGTTCAAGCTCGTCGGGCAGGTCGAAGGCCGCCCCTGACCAGCGTTCCAGCCTGGGGGAGTCCAATGCCTGCCGCAGCGCCTCGATGTCGAACCGCTGAGGCTCTTCATCAACCCGCAGCGCGACCCCTTCGGCGAGCGGCACGACGTGCTCGCTGAACGAACCGGACCCCTGCATCGGCACGAAACCCGACAGGCAGTAGCTGCGGCTCACCAGGACATCGCCGCTGCGCTCGAAGGCGATCGTGCGGGTCAGCCCTTCCATTCGCAGCGGGACGACGATCCTGCCGGCTTCGGAGAGCTGGTCCACCCACGCTGGGGGAATGTCCCAGGCTCCGGCCGTGACGATGATCCGGTCGTACGGCGCTTCCTCCGGCACGCCGTTCTCGGCGTCGGCCAGCACCACCTCGACACGGTCGTAGCCGGCTGCCTTGAGGCAGTCGCGAGCGCGCTCGACGATGTCGGGGTCGATGTCGACCGACACGACCTTTCCCTCCGCGCCGACGAGCTCCTGAATCAGAGCGGCGTTGTAACCACCCGAGCCGACCTCCAGGACCCGCATGCCGGGTTCGATCTCGGCCTGCTCCAGCATCACCGCCTGGATGTGGGCGGCCGACAGAGAGCTCAGCGCCAGGCCGCTCCCGTCCCGCTTGATCACCAGGGCGCTGTTCGCGGCGTACGCAGCCTCCAGCGGCTCCCCCAGAGCGAAGAGGTGCCTGGGTACGGTGACGAGGGCCGCGGCCACGGGCTCGGATGTGACCGCGTCCATCTCGCGCAGCTCGCGCACCATCGCGGCCCGCAGCGAGGCTGCGATATCGGCCGCGTCCATGTGCGGTGTAGTCATCAGCGCTTCCTTCGGAGGTTGACGGGGCGGCGGGGTCGCCGCCCCGGTGATCGTGGTCCCTCGGCAGAGGCCGTGTGGCCTCCTCGTCGAACTTTGCGGTCGTATACGGCCGGTCTTGCGGAGCGCCAGTACGAGCTGACGACGTGTTCGTCAGCGGCCCGGCCCAGGTGTTGCATGCGGTACGTCCTGAGCCGGGCCGGATGCTCGACGGTGCGGGAGTCGGGGGCTGCCCCTGTGGGCGAGGGGCACTCGACCACGCCGCCGAGGGCTATGAGGTGGCGGTCCGGCCCGTCGGTGCTCGGCTGGATATCGACGCGATGTCGACGTTCACGCCGGCGAACTCCCAGCCAGTGCTGGTCAGCTCCTGCACGCGCAGGTCACACCACTGCGTCGGGAGGTCGTCCATGAAGGCGGCTTCGTCATGGAGTACGTCGTCGCCCTGCGTCCATCGTTCGCGTGCGCCGGTATCGGCGATGCTCAGCCGGTATTCCTGCGGCTGGCCATCGGCCCCCACCCGTCGGAACCTCAGGGTCGTGGTGGCACCCGCCCGAGGTGGCCAGATGCCCTTGAGGCACAGCACAAGCCATAGCAGCGACACGGTCACCCGATCCGTACCGCGTGCAGGCCGACGCGCCCACGGAGTTCCCGGTAGCGTTGGGCGATCTTGGCGGCCGCCTGCGCGGTCTCGTGCAGGAGCAAGGCGGCCGCCTTCGGCTTGCCGTCCGTGCCGAGCTCTCCAGTGCTCCAGGAAATCTTCCCCGCACGGAACCAGACGGATACGTCGCCGAGGCGGAGCAGCGCGACCCCCCGGTACGTGCGGATCTGCCCACCACGGATGTTGTGCGTGGCCGCGAGGTGGGCGTCCACCTGCCGAGCGGCGGACTCTTCACGACTCGGTGGTCTCGAGGCGGTCAGGTATGTCATGTGGTTCTCCTGGACAGGAACGGGTGGGTGAGGCGGGGACTTCGGGGGCGTCGGCTCCTGGCGTGCCGCCGGTGTTCCGGCCGACTTCGGCGAGGACGCGTTCGATGCGATCGGCCGCTGTGGGGATGTCGTCGACAGCAGCGATGAGCGTTGGCCACGGGAACCAGTAGTGCCAGGCTCCGTGCGAATCGGGCTTGGCGAGAACCTGTTCCGTAAGCGCCGGAGCTGCGGGGTTCATCACCTGCAGCTGGGGGATGCGATTGAGAGGGATGACGATCCGGGTGGAGAAGTTCCGGCTTCGCAACTCCTCAGCAAGCGCCTCTAAGGGCTCCGTTGCGGGGTGGGACGTTGACATAGGCGATCTCCGGATGCACGTGTCAGCCAGGGGCAGGCTCTGCTCCCATCAGGTCGGGGGGCGGATGGCGACGGGCAGGGGGAGCCCGCCGCGAGGACAGCAGGAGCGGCGCCTCGCCGTTCTCGTCCAACAGCGAGCTGCTGTGCATGCTGTCCATGACCGATAGCCAACCGCTCGGGAACGGCGTCCGGGAGCGCTCAACGGCTCTGCATCTGTGCAAACCGCTGTGCGTTCCGATTTGCTCGTCACCATGGCCTTACTGCAGGGATGGAGCCCCAACTACGCTGCGGCGTATGGAGCGTCAGTCCAACGCTCGGACTCGCCAACGTCATCGAGCAGGCCGGTGTCTCTCACCTCGACTTGGCCGGCCGCATCAGTCGAGTGGTGCGGTGAATCGATGAACCATTTTCATCCTGAGTAGCGGTCGTCTTCGAAGGCTTGCAGGACGAGGATGGCTTGCACGATCGGGGTGGCGCGGTGAGGGCAGCAGCGGAGCTCTGACAGCAGCTTCCACGCTTTCAGGGTCGCGACGACGCGTTCGCCGAAGGCTCGAATGCGTGCGTGGGCGCGGTTGACGGCCTTCTGCCCGCGCGACAGCTGCGGGCGGTGCCGGTGGTGCCTAAACGGGGTGCGGATCGTGACTCCCGCGTCTTGGTAGCCCTTGTCGGCGAAGGTCATGACTCCGTTGGCGGTCAGGGCGTCGATCAGTGTACCGACGGACCGGTCAAAAACGCTGGTAGATCTGGCGTTGGCGCGAGGGCACCGGCGCGGTCATGGCGCGTTGCACGACGGGCTGAAGAGCGGCCGGCGAGGTGGCCCGGCCGCGCCGATCGCTGGCGGCCCTGCCGTTACCTCGGGCCGCCGACGGGCGGTCGTGCTGGCGCTCGATGTCAACCTCTTGGCTGCGCTCAGATACCCCGACCAGCGCAGAACGGTTGTTCTGTCACGTCTACTGGGGCCAGAAGTGCCTCGCAGTTCATCCCCGGCTGGCTGTACTCGTTCGTTGCGGCGCTGGAGACCGGTCGTATCTCCTGGACCGCCGTGCTGGACGCGATCCGCCTGGGCCCCGAGGGCGACGCCGCCGCAGTCACCGCCACCCAGTCATGGAGGTGGTAGCGCGGCTGCTGGATGTCATGGCGGGGGTAGTGTGTTGGAAGGACGAGAGCCATACGCGCTTGCTATTTCCCTATCAGCCAGGACGTTCCCTTACACATTCGCGGGCCGTAGGTGTAGCTCTTTCCGGTCTCGCTCGTCGCGATCAGGATCGCTCCCTGCTCCGGATCGGTGCATCTGCTGTCCGCGAAGCCATAGGAATATCCTTCCCCGGGATCAAGGGTCAAGAGAGTCCTGGTGCCTGATTTCCATTTTACTGTGACGGTCTCTTGTGTGGTGTTGATGATGTAGAACATCGCTTCAGCACGCGGTTGACACGCGCTCAGGACCAGAACGCCAACAATGACCAGACCGATAGGCAGCAAGTGGACTCTCATGTTCGCCACGGCTCCAACGGTAATGCGCTTAGTCATACTCGGTCGCCTCGAATTCGCCTGATCTCAGCATACCGGGCAATGCCGCCCTCGGTCTGGCGGAGGCGACTGCCCGATCTGCGGTCCGGCCGGAGCCTGCCGGGTTCCGGCCGGACCGCAGGGTACGCACTTCTGGCTGCGCTCCTGCTATGGAAGCTTGGAGGTGACGAACTGACTCACCGGAATGTCGACGAAGCGGGGGTACTGGTTATCGGGAAGGAGTAGCCGCGCGTCCAACAGCTGAGATTAACGGCGCAGTGCCTGCTGTCCTGGCTTGAGGCGCCGCCACCGGCTGCGGCGTTCGGCGCGGCGGGCGCGGATGAGTTCGGCCAGACGCGTAAGGGTGCGGTTCGACAGGGGAATCGCGGCAGGGTAAGACAGCATCGAGGCTTCCGGTTGGGGCATCGGATCTTGGTCGACTGCTGTCTTACCGGGAGCCTCGCCTCACTCCCAACTTGTTCGGACCGCCCGCCTCCTACGCCCATCCTGACCAGCATGATCAGGATGAAAATGGCTCGATGGCCGGCGCGTGAAGACCGAGCGAAGGAAAGCACTTGATGCGTCAGCCCCTGTTGTTCACTGATATCGCTCTCGAGGCTGCACGTGAGGCTGCGCGGCGGGCTGGCGTTGGCGATCAGGATCCGGAAATTGTGCGTATCGGGGATCGCGCCGTGTTGCGGCTGGCCGAGGGGCGCATCATCGCCCGCGTTGCCAGGAGCCTTGATCGGCTGGATGCGTCTCGCCGTGAGGTCGAGGTCGCTCGGTGGCTGACGGCTGAAGGGCTCATGGTCACTCGGCCCTTGGAGGGTGAGCAACCGTGCATCGCAGCCGGAACGGTGGTGTCTCTGTGGCATGCGGTGGAGGGTGATTGGACTGTCCCGGCTGACCTCGCCGTGGTGTTGCGACGCTTACACGCCCTCCGGCCTCCGGCCGACCTTACGTTGCCCGAGCTGGAGCCGTTCGAGCGACTGGGTGAGCAAATAGAGTCCGCACCTGCGCTGGCGGCAGCTGATCGTCTGTTGTTGCGGACGCTGATGCGTACTCTGCGCGAGGAGCTTGCCGATGTGACGTACGAGCTGCCGCGAGCGGTGATCCACGGTGACGCCAACATCGGCAACGTGCTGAAGACATCCTCTGGTGAGGTGGTGCTGTTCGACCTGGAGGGGCTGTGCTGGGGGCCGCCCGAGTGGGATCTGGCGATCACGGCGGTCTACCGGGATCTGGGGTGGCACACCGACGCCGAGTACGAGCGGTTCTGCGAGGTGTACGGATTCGACGTGACGCGACTGCCTCGCTACCAGGTGCTACGCGCGGTCCGAGAACTGCGCATGACCTGCTGGCTGGCGCAGAAGGCCGGCGACAGCGCGGAGACCGCCGCTGAGGTGCGCCGCAGGATCGCCGACCTGAGGGAGCCGGACGGGCCGCGGCACTGGCACCCTCACTGACTTGGGCGGAGCCGACGCCCTTGGAGCACGGGCCGGGCCTGTTCAGTGAAGTCGATGACCGATGGATGGTCGCTGTGCGATCTCATGCGGTTGTGCAGGTCACGAAGGTACGTGGTACAGCGGATCGACGCGGTTTCTTGGATCCGGGGCAGGACCCGTACGGCGATGTGGCATGCCTGTTCCACATCACCCTGATCGACGAGGCTGGTGGCGAGCACGATCCGCGAGAAGATCCGGCTGCGTGCGTAGCCTCCTGCGGCCGGACTGGCCTCGGCAACTGACAGGCAGTGGGTGGCCTGGCGGTATGACTCCCTGGCGTCACCCAGGTCCCGGAAGCAGTGCGCGTGCTCGTCCGCCAGCTCGGACTCGTCGAAGTACGCGATCCACTCCGGCTCCTCGCCGGGCCTGTGCTCGCTGAACGCCCGCACGGCGGTATCGAGAGCCTTGAGGCACTCTCCGGCTCCGTCGGGGAGGTTGGCGGCGGCGCGGGCTTCCATCGCGGCGAACTGCGCTCTGAGCAGTGCCGGAGCTCGAGCTTTCAGATCTTGCTGCGCGGCGCGAGCAAGATGGAGGGCTTCGCGGTGTTCCCCGAGGTAAGTGGCCTGATGGGACATCGCCGACAGCACACTGGCGCCGAGCATCCTGTCGTCCGCATGATGGGCCAGAGAAAGCGCCTGCAGGAAGTAGCGGCGGGCGAGACCGTGCCAGCCGCTGTCGTAGGCCATCCAAGCGACAGACAGGCAGAACTCGGCAACCGCGCTGAACAGCGACCGCCCGACGGCCGAGGCGTACGTGCCGTTCAGCAGCGGGACGATCTGGTCCAGCAGGTATTGAAGGGCGGCCGAGCGAGCGTGTGCGCCACCGAAACGGTTGTCCAGATCGGCGAACATGGCCGTGGTGGAGCGGACTGCTTCGACGTCGCTCATCCCCACCCTGCGACCCGCCGATCCATCCGGAGGCCGGGCCGGACTGGACAGCAGCCATCTGAAGGCCGCCTGGGTGAGGGCCCCTATATCCACCGTGCTTCGTAGGAATTCTCGTCGCTGTGCGTCAGCGGCGACCAACTGAGCCAACGTGTCGACGAGATCGGCGGGGACATCAGAGAAGTTGAGGCCGATCTCGGGTGAGACAGTGGTGCCCTCCAGCCCGATGTCCGCCAGGGTGACCCGGCGGCCGAGCTTGCGGCTGAGTGCTTCAGCGATCAGAGCAGCGGTGATGCCTCGTGGCTTCTGGCCTTCGATCCATCGTGCGATCTGCGTGTGGGAAGGCCGTACGGGCACGCGCCATTCCTTGGCGACCTGGCCGATACGGCTGGCCAGGCCGAGGTGGGAGACACCGGCCTGGTCGACGACGTCGGCGAGCCGGGCGTTGGGCTGACGCTCCATATAGCGCAGCGTAGTTGCGCGACGCCTCTGCGGTAAGGCCATGACGGTGAGCAGGGCGGAATGCACAGGGGTTTGCACAGATGCAGACCCAGTGAGCGCTCCCCGAGGGCGTCGCCGCACGGTTGGCTATCGCTCATGGACGGCACGGGCAGTAGCGCTGCTGGGCAAGCATGGCAAGGCGTGCCGGCCCTGCTGTTCACGTCTCGGCCCCACGCCATCAGGGCCCAGGATCTGAGCGCCGAGGACGGCCTCGAACCCACTGGTTCTCGGGCACAGAGGCAGATGCGCGATAGTTGACGCCATAGGCCGATAAGGGCATTTTCCCTGGTAGAGGTCGCTCACCGGGGCCACCTTAATGTGTCCTACTGGTTAGTTCTCTCCTCTGGCCTTGCCGAAATTCGCCATCTAGCCTGTAGCTCTCCGCAATTATTTGATTGCTCAGAGTAAAGGTCTCCGGTGGTGGCGACAGTCTGTCGATATTGGAAACGGCTTGTGCTGGTCGTTCTCGCGCTGTCGGCCTCGGCCTGTGCGGCAGACGAGGGGGCAATGCCGCAGCCGTCTCCCACGGCTTCGACGACCGTCTCACCGCAGCCGACTGCTACCCCTTCCGAAAAGGCGGAGGAAGCGGTGGCTGCCGCCTACAAGGGCATCTACTCCGCGGGTCGGCGTGCCGAACACACCCCTGACGGGCAACGCAAGCCGATCATCGCCCCGTTCGTGACCGAACCCCTGCTGAGCAGAATGCTTCGCGGCATCGTCGCGCTTCGGGCCGGCGGCAGATTCACGTGGGGGGCGCCGGTGTTCCACCCCTTCGACATCAAGGTCAAGGGGCAGAAGGCCACGCTGCACGACTGCCAGGACAACCGCAATAGCGGACAGATGGACGAGAAGACCGCGAAGCGGGTCCTCCACGGGAGCGAGAACACCCATCTCGTCGCGACGCTGCTCTTGGTTGATGGGGCGTGGAAGGTCTCGACTCTGGAGCATGTGAGGGAGCCGTGTTCAGCCGGATCCTGATCGCGAGCGTGCTGTCCGCTGTGCCGATGCTCACGCCCTCGCCACCACTGGACAACAACGGGGTTCAGACGTCGCCTTTGGGCTATGTCCTGACGGCCGACAAAGATCCGCACTCAGGACAGCAGGTCACAAACGCGCATGAGGCTCATCGTGAGTCCGGTGTCACTTGTTCCTACACACCCTGGCATGCCGATGGCATGAAGAACGGCGGCCTGGAATGGGTCGATCCGGCATCGAGCCCGGGAGGCGTACCGAAGGGCAAGGGCGCCTACTACCTGGTCGAGTGTTCCGACGGCTTCCGCGACGTCCGCTGGGTTCCCGGCCGGCCACCCGGGACTCCTCGGGCAACGCCCGAGCAACTGGCTCGGAAGGCGTGGGCGATGATTCCGGTGCACCAGCCGAAGGTCCTCACGGCTCCGCCGCGCGGCTCCACCGGCCTCGTCGGCCTGGACGAGTGGGTCTACCTGGCCACGGGGGAGTGGAGCCCGAAGCGTAAGCGGGTGGAGACGGCCGGCGTTTGGGCGGAGGCGACAGCCCGGCCGCAGAAAATGACCGTTGACCCGGGTGACGGTGGCAAGCCCGTGATCTGCGACGGACCCGGCACGCCGTACAACCCGGAGCTTTCCGCGAGCCGCCAGAAACCGACCTGTGCGATGAAGTATCTCCAGCCGTCGTTCCGCCAGGGGCAGGGGAACGCCTATCGGGTCACGGTGACGGTCACGTGGAGCGGCACATGGACCGGCTCGGGTGGGACCGGTGGCACCCTGCCGCCGATCAGCCGATCGACCTCGTTCCCGCTCCGCGTCGCGGAAGCCCAGGCACTCATCACCAAGGACTGACGCATGCTCCAGCGATCTTTAGCGGCCACGAACAGCCCGCCGTCCGCACGGCCCGTTCCCGGTAAGCGTCGCCCCGCGATGGCTGTCGTCGGCGTTCTGGCGGTCGTGTTGAGCGCGGTCACGGTGCTGCAGGTGTATCAACTGGCTGCTCATCGCACACAGGTCCTGGTCATGGCCCGCGAGGTGCCGATCGGCCAGGTCATCGAGGCTCAGGACCTGACGAGCCTCGGGGTGGGCGTGGTGCCGGGGATGCAGTGGACCCGCGCACGGGACCGGGACGGCGTTATCGGCAAGCGGGCCATGGCCGACCTCAAGGCTGGGACGCTTCTCGCGCCCTCTCAGTTCGGCACGGCCCTCACCCCCGATGACGGCCAGCAGATCGTCCCGATCGCGCTCAAGGCGACCCAGCTGCCCGCACGCGGGCTCAAGCCCGGTGACCGGGTTGTCGCGGCAGCCCTTCCCGAGGAAGGGCGGCAAGGTGTTGAGTATCGCGCTCTGGTCGACAAGGTCGGACAGCCTGACGCCGATGGGACCGTGGTCGTGGACTTTCTGATGCCGGCCACGACTGGTACGGCCCTGGCCCGCCTGGCCGCGGAGGGGAAGGTCGCGATGGTTCTCGGTTCGAGGGCTCCCCATGCCGCCTCCGCCACGTCGGCCTGTCCGCCCGTCTCGGCATCAGGGGCGTCATGCTGACCGTGATGTGCTCGGGCGGGCATGCCGCCGGTACGACTACCAGCGCGCTCGCGCTTCTCCTTGAGTGGCCGCGCTCTGCGCTGCTGGCCGAGGCGGATCCCGGAGGCGGCACGATCCTGTCCGGCTACCTGGCCGGCACGCCTCGCGATCGCGGGCTGGCCGAGTGGGGTGTGAAGATTCGCAGGGGAGTCGCCGCGGCCGAGGCGCTGTGGGACCAGCTCTACGCCACTCAGGACGACAGGCTGATCCTCCCCGGCCTTGCCGAGCCCACGCAGGCTGTGGCCCTCCAACCGCTCTGGCCGGAGATCGCGGGTTGCCTGGCCGCCCTGGATGAGGATGTGATCGTCGACCTGGGCCAGGTGGGGCGGCCGGACACGCCGAATGACCTGCTGGCCCGGGCCGACCGGGTGTTCGTCGTCACCAGGCCCACGCTGGTCCATCTGCACGCCACAACATCCGCCATCCGCGATCTGAAGGAACTGCGCGGGCATCTGCCGGATGCCGAGCTCATCGTGGTGGGGGACGGCCAGTACCAGCTCAAGGAGATCGCCAAGACGCTCGGTGCCACGGTCGCGGCATGGTTGCCGTCCGACAAGTGGTCCGCGCCGGCGCTCGCGTACGGCGTCGGTCGCATCCGGCCGATGTCGCCCCTGATGCGCAGTGCACGGGCGTTCGCCGCCGCTCTCGTCGAGCAGAGCGATCAGGTGATGGCGTGATGGGCGAGCAGGACTTCCGCCGTGCCGTACGTGAGCTGCAGCAGCAGGTCAACAAGGCGCTGGATGAGTCGGGCGTCACGGGGGCGGAGGCGACCCTGCAGTACGGCAAGGCCGTCATCACGAATGTCGTCCGCACGTACGCCGACAACCTCGCCCTGCTCGGCCGGCCCGCGCCGACTCTGGACGAGGAGGAGCAGCTCAAGAAGGCCGTCGAGAACCGGATCTTCTACCTGGGTGATCTGCAGCCGCTCGTGGACGATCCCGAGGTCGAGAACATCGACGTCAACCGGTACGACCAGGTCTGGGTGACCTACACCGACGGCCGCAAGGTGTCCGGGCCGGCGGCCGCCGACAGCGAGAACGAGCTGATCGAGAACGTTCGCCGCTGGGGCATCTACCAGGGGCAGAACGCCAGGGACTTCTCCACCGCCAGGCCGATCCTGCACAAGGCCCTGTCCAACACCGTACGGCTGGCCGCGGCGACCGGCATCACTCCGCACACGGCGTTCTCCATCCGCAAGCACGGCATGCTCGACGCCACCATGTCGGACCTGGCCGCCCGGGGAACCATGTCCTGGCCCGTCCGGCATTTCCTGCGCGCGGTGATGAACGTCCCGATGAACGTGATCGTCGCCGGGGCGATGAACTCGGGTAAGTCCACCCTGGTCCGTGCCCTGGCCGGCGACATCAACCCGTTCGAGCGGCTCATCACCGTCGAGAACGAGCGCGAGCTGTTCCTGCATCTGATGCCCGAGCGGCACCACGACGTGCTCAGCTTCGAGGCGCGCGCCGCCAACTCCGAGGGCGAGGGCGCCGTCACCATGCGCCAGCTGATCGACGACGCGTTCCGCTTCAACGGCCGCCGCATCCTCGTCGGCGAGGTCCGCAGCGACGAGCTCGTCCCCATGCTGGTCGCGATGAACTCCGGCGGCCGCGGGTCGATCTGCACCATGCACGCCGACTCCGCCGAGGAGATCTTTCCCCGCATGGAGATCCTCGCCGGGACGATGCCCGCCGAGGCGCTGTTCCGCCTGGTCGGCAAGGCCGTCGACTTCATCGTCTACCTCCGGCACGAGGTGAGCCACGACCCCGACGCCCCGGTGAACGTCCGCTACATCTCGGAGATCTTCGAGGTCCTGCCGCCGGCCGACTCGGTCGTCCCGGCCGTCAACCGGGTCTTCGTCTCGGGCCCGGACGGACGGGCCGTACCGAACATCACTCCCCAGTGCATGGACAAGCTGGTCAAGGCGGGCTTCGACGCCACCATGTTCATCCCGAGAGCGGGTGGGCTGTGGAACTGATCGCAGCCCTCGCCGGAGGCGTGTTCGCCGCCGGGATCATCCTGGTGATCGCGGGCCTGCGCCGGATTCCGGTACGGCAGTCCCGCCGCGCTCGGCGACGTGTCCCCAAGGTCGCGACCACCCCCGTCGCGCTGGCTCTGGGAGGCGTGGTCATCGTGTTCTGGTTGACCGGATGGCCGGTCGCCGCCTTCTCCGCCGGGGTCGCCGTACTGCTCCTGCCCCGGGTGCTGTCCGGGCGGGAGGCGGCGCGCAGGATCGCCCGGTTGGAGGCGATCGAGACCTGGATCCGCCAGCTCGCCGACGCCCTGTCCGGGAGCGCTGGCATCGAAGAGGCCCTGGCCATCAGCGCCCGCAACGCACCCGAGCCGATCGCCGCCGAGGTCACCGCTCTCGCCCGCCGCCTGGCCCTGCGCGTGCCGGCCGAGAGCGCTCTGCGCGCCTTCGCCGACGAGCTTGACGACCTGGTCGGCGACATGGCCGCCGCCTCCCTGATCCTCGCCACCGAGTCCCGGGGACGCGGACTACGGGACGTGCTCCTGGGACTCGCCCGGACCATCGGCATGGACGTCTCCGCCCAGCGCGAGATCGAAGCCGAGCGATCCCGGCACCGCACCACCGCCCGTTGGGTCATCGGCGCCCTGCTCGGCTACACCGGCTTCGCCCTGCTGAACCAGGAGTACGTGGCGCCATTCAGCAGCTTCTTCGGACAGCTCGTCCTCGCCGGAGTCGCCGGACTGTACGCCGTGACGTTCTGGTGGATCCACCGCCTCGGCAGCGCCCCGGAGACCGACCGCTTCCTGAACGAGGAGGCGGTGGGATGACCTGGGCCGTGCTCGCCGCCGGAGGCACGATGGGCCTCGGGCTTTTCCTGATCCTGCTCGCCGTACGGCCCGGCCCACCCGAGCTGGCCGCCTCGCTGGCACGCCTCCAACCCGGCGGCGGTTCAGCGGAGGTCTACACCCTGCCGGAACGCGTTCGCCGCTCGGCCATCGGCGTGCTCGGCTCATCCTGGCTGGGAAACCGCGCGAAGGATTGCGACCTGGTTATCGTCGGCAGGAGCCGGGAGACCCACCTCGGCCGCAAGGCCCTGCTCATGGCCACCGGCCTGTGCGGACCGGCTCTCCTGTGGACGTACGGCTGGCTGCTCGGCGTCACCTTCCCCACGATCATCTTGTGGGCGGCGTCAGCCGTCTTCGGCGCCGTTATGTTCACCGCGCCCGAGCTGTCGCTAAGGGTGGAGGCCGCCAGCGCGCGGCGGCGCTTCCGCCGCGCGCTGGTCTGCTATCTCGACCTCGTCGCCCTGTGCCGGCTGGCCGGACGCGGTCCGGCCGACGCGCTGGACTCCGCCGCCCGCGTCGGCAAGGGGCAGACGTTCAAGCGGCTGTCATCCGCGCTCGACCCGGCCTTCCGTGGCACCGGCTCCGCCTGGGACGAACTCACCCGCCTGTCGCGGGAGCTGGCCGTACCCGAGCTGGGCGAGGTCGCCGCGATCGCCAAGCTGGCCGGCACCGAAGGCGCCAGCATTCTCGACACCCTCAAGGCCAAGGCCGCCAGCCTGCGCGAGAGCGAGATGGCCGTGCTGCTCGCGAGGGCGAAGAGCCGTACCGAAACCATGACCGTCCCCATGTCCCTGACCGTCGTCGGCTTCATGATCTTGCTGGGCTACCCGGCCCTGGCCCGGATGACCGGTGGTGGATGACCGTATGAGAGAAGGGTTCTTCGCATGCTGCACATCTACGGTCGCATGTTGGCGGTCGGCACATGGATCAACACCAAGGTCCCGCTCCTCCAGCGGCTTCGCCCCAAGGCCGGGGCGGACGCAGGAGAAGGACCGCTGGGCTTCATCGTCCTCGCCGCGGCGATATTCCTGCTGGCCGTCGCCGTCGCAGCCAAGATCACGCAGGTCGTCAACGACTACATGGGGAAGATCAAGTGATCGTGGGTCGGCGCCGCTGGAGGCCGCCATCCTCTACCCGGTGGTCCTCACCCTGACCCTGCTCCTGGTCAACACGGCGCTGTGGTTCCACGCCCGCGACGTCGCACTCGCCGCCGCCCAGGAGGGCGTACGGGTCGCCCGGGCGTACGGCTCCAACCTCTCGGCCAGCACAGTCGTCGCCGAGCGGTTCGCCCAGAGGGTCGGCGGGTCCTTCCTGGTCTCGCCGCACGCCAGCGCCGGCCGTACAGGCGGCACGGTGTCGGTGACCGTGCAAGGCGAGGCACTCACCTTGGTGCCGCTGCTCAAGCTGACGGTCTCCCAGATCGCCCACGCACCCATCGAGCGATGGTCGACCCCGACTCGATGAGCGTTCGATTGCATAGAGGGCCTGGTTGGCGAGGATGCGAGCGCGTTCCGCCTGGGGCCGCCGCCGAGCACGGATCGATGACAGTGGAGCTGGCTGTTCTCGCGCCCGCGCTCGTCCTCGTGCTCGTGGCAATGATCGGCGCTGGGCGGATTGTGATCGCACACGGCTCGGTCGAGGCGGCGGCCCGCGACGCCGCCCGGCAGGCGTCCATCTCGCGTGACGCCTCCTCCGCGCGCTCCGCGGCGCTGACGAGCGCGCGAGCAGCGCTGGCCCGCGAAGGACTTCAGTGCACGCCGACGGTCTCGCTGGACACCGGAGGGTTCTCTGCTCCCCTGGGACAGTCGGCCACGGTGTCCGCCACGGTGACCTGTGACGTACGGCTCAGCGACCTCGCGCTGCCCGGAATCCCCGGCTCCAAGGTCCTGACCAGCCGGTTCACCAGCAGCCTTGATCCGTACCGCTCCAGAGGAGACCGGTGATGCTCCACGGTGACAGGGGGTCGATCTCGGGGTTCGTCGTGGTCGTGATGCTGGCCGCCCTCGTGTGTCTCGGGCTGGTCGTGGACGGCGGGCAGAAGATCCGCGCCTATCGGGAGGCGTACGCGGTCGCGGAGGAGGCCGCACGAGCGGGGGCCGGCGTCGTCGACGTCGACCGCGCGTACGCCCAGGGCGGCCGGTTCGAGCTGGACACCGCCAACGCGCTGGCCGCGGGCCGCGCGTACCTCGCCTCGTCGGGACACCGAGGGAACGTCGCGATGACGAGCGGACGGACGCTGCGAGTCACGGTGAACGTCTCCCGGCCGACCATGCTGCTGTCACTGATCGGGGTGGGTGACGTGACGGCCACCGCGAGCGCATCCGCCCGGATGCTGCAGGGAATCGAGCAGGGAGAGTAGATGCACAGCCATCGCCCGACCGCTGCCGCCGTTTACTCGGCACTGGCACTGGTGGCGCTGATCGTCGGGCCGCCCGTCGTCCTGCTCGGATTCCTCGAGCCGCCGCATATCCCCCCGCAGGCGGAGCTGGCCATGCCGGGTGATCCGGCTTTCCTCGTGAACGTGCTGCTGGCCACGGCATGGCTGTGCTGGCTGATGTTCACCTGGTCGGTGCTCGCCGAGGTGGTGCGCCGTCTGCGGAACGTGCATGAGCGCGCGGTGCTCCGGACGCCGTTCCAGCGGCTCGCCGCGTATCTGGTGACCACGATCGCGATTTCGGTTGTCGCCCCTACTCCGCAGGCCTTCGCCGCCACGTCCACCGTCACCGCCGCTTCCGTGGACACGCAGAAGACCATGCGGGAGGACGCCTCGGCGAAGGTAGAAGCCGTTCAGCAGCACAAGACGTATCGGGTCAAGCCGCACGACACCCTGTGGGAGATCGCCAAGACGCATCTGGGTGATCCCATGCGATACCGGGAGATCGTGAAGCTGAACGAAGGCCGACAGATGACGGACGGGACGACCTTCACCTCCGAGGGGTGGATCCGACCCGGCTGGGCGATCCGGATGCCGACGGACGCCACCGCCCTGGAACCGCGGCATGAGCGGGGAGCGGCTCAGGTCGAAGGGGACTCGGTCGTTGTACGAGAAGGCGACAGCCTGTGGGAAATCGCCGAGCGACACCTGGGGGACGGCAAGCGATACAGAGAGATCTTCAAACTGAACAAGGGACGCTCTCAGGCGGACGGACGGCGGCTCACCGAGCCTGGCCAGCTTGAGGCCGGGTGGCGCCTGCGGCTGCCGCGGCGGGCACTGGTGTCATCGTCGAAACCTTCGCCCATCGCCGAGTCTGTCAACGCTGCCAACGCAGGGTCCGCAGAGAGTGTGACACCTCGCGTAACCGCGCCTCCGGCAGGTCAGCCTGCGCGCGCCCTTCCCGGCGTGAGCATCGCCCTGCCCGGCGGCGGGATGGTCGGGCTGTCGTTCGCGGCGGGGATCGCCCTGGCCCTGGCGACTGTACGTGTGCGGCAGCGTATCCGGCGGCCGATTCCCGAGGCGACGGAGGCCGTAAGCGTCGTGGCCGCGCCGAGGCCGGAGTCGGCCGTGCAGGCGGTGGAAGAGGAGTACCGGCAGGCCAACGAGCCGATCCCGGACGACTACAACTTGGTCAAGGACTCATTCACCACCGTGCCCCCTGTCACGCTGGATGTCGGCGTACGTGGTGGCGAGACCGCGACCGTGAACCTGTCCGGCCTGAGCCTGTGCCTGGGGGGGGATGGTGCCGAGGACGTCGTGCGGGCGCTGTTCGTGGCGCTCATCGCCCAGGCCGAGGCACAGCGGGTTGAGGTCGTCATGCCAAGGGACGATGCGGTCGAGTTGTTCGGGGACGACCTGGGTGCCCTGGTCCCGCACCTGCCAGGGCTGACCCTCACACCCACCTTCGACGACGCGGTGACGCATATCGCCAGCGAACACATCAGCCGCGCCGAGCTGCTGCGGGACGCGGAGGTCAACGATCTGGCCGAGCTGCGAGCCAGCCAGCCTGACGAGCTGATCCCGGCCTTGGTAATGGTCGGGCGGCTGGCCGGTCGGAACTCGTCATACCTTGAGTCGTTCATAGGGCACGCACCAAGCATCGGGATCGGCACGATCGTGCTCGGCGACCAACTCGATGAGGCCAGATGCGAGGTCAGGGCGGACTTCCAGGCCGTCGCCGACGGTGAGCTGGATGGCGTAGGCCTGTTCCATCTCCAGAGGTCAGAGGCGATCGCTTTCCTCCGTCAGATCGCCATTCAGCACGGTCACGAGGAGCTTGCCGCTCAGCAACTCACCGACATCCTCGAGAACGAGGTCTCGGGGACCGAGGCCCCGGAGGCCAAGGCCGTGGAGGTTGAGGTCTCGGAGGTTGAGAACGCCTCGAACACCGCCCGCCTCCGCCTGCTCCTCCTTGGCGAGGTGCGCGCCGAGGTCAATGGCGAACCCATCGATATCCCGACCGCCAAAGGACTGGAGATGCTCGTTCTCCTCGCCGTCCGTCCAGGCGGCCAGACACGCGAGGAAATCTGCGCCACACTCTGGCCCGATGTCGAGCAGCCCCAGGCCGGCTATCGTTTCCACGCCGCGCTCAGTGAGCTGCGTAAGCGGCTGTGGGCTACGACAGGATCGAACCGCAAGCTGACGAGCTTCATCGAAGCGGAAAACGCCACTTATCGGATCGACCGCGAGCATGTCTGGGTCGATCTGTGGGAGTTTCAGAGTGCCCTCGCCGACGCGCGGAAGGCCATGGACCCGGAGATTAAGGCCGCCGCGCTGGACAGGGCCGCCGGAGTATGCCGAGGTCACCTCGCCGACGGAGCACCATATCTCTGGGTCGATCTCGACCACAGAGATCCTTTCACCATCGCCGCCGTCCGGGCGCTCCTTCAGCTCGGAGGCATCCACGAGAAGGCGGGAAGATCCAAGCGAGCTCTGGAGGTCATGGAGCAGGCTCTGACGCTCGACCCCATCAACGAGGCCGCCGCAGCGGCCGTCATTCGCCTGCTCGTAGGGCTCGGCCGCCGAGACGAAGCACGCCTGCGCGCCCAGCACCTCAACGCCTACCTCGCCAGCCTCGATCTCGAACCAGCTCCCGCAACCCGCGAGGTCCTCAGGAAACTCCACAGCAGAGGCTGAATCGGCCCACAGAGCAGCATGCCTCAATGGCATGTGCGCGTCTTTTCAGACCCTTGTGTCTTGGGGCACGGAGGCAAGAATGCGAATATATCAGGTGCCGTCGAAGAACCATTCGGTTTCACGCGACTCCAAGTTGGGCGGCCCCTACACGGGAAAGTGTCCTCGTTGCCGTTCACCCGGCTGACCGTCCGCAACGCGTTGAGTACCCCACGCTATCCAATGAATCTTATCGAGATCGTGGATTATGACGCTTCCATAGGATGTCGTGATTACTCCAGCGTTCCGGAGCGAGCGCAGCGCCTTATGCAGGGTGTTCTCCCTCGTGCCGACCATCGCTGCGAGCTCTGACTGGGTGAGATGCTGGAGATGCACCCCTTCAGATGTACGTTTCCTAGGCCTCTCGGCTAGGTAGAGTAGAAACCGGGCAAGCCTAACAGTGACAGGGCTATCAATTTCAATTCGATGCATGGTAGCTCTGCGTAGCTGATTGGTTATGGTGCGAGTCAGCGCAATTGCTGCGTGTGGGGACTCGTAAAGGAACCTCAGGAATTCTTCCCGACGGATGCGGTATGCCACTAATGATCCGACAGCGACGATGTTGACCTCCTGAGGAGTTCCGTCCAGGGTTCCCAGCTCTCCCACTAAGTCTCCGGCTATCCGGGTAGCCAGAATTACTATGCGTCCGCCTTCCGTGACGGCCTCCACCTTGACGAGGCCATGGAGCAGGAGAAAAATATCCTCGGGGGAATCTCCCTTGCGCAGTAGAAGCTCACCGCTATCGAATCGGCTAGCCGTGCCAATTTGCAGCAAACGATCACGATCATCCGGGGTTAGGCTGCCGAGAAAAGTTCTCGACGGCCAATCGGCGGCTTTTTGCTTCTTGATCGGATCGCTCTTAAGTGTGATATCTTCAGCGGGCTCTTCAGGTCCACATGAGGAATCGGACGTGCCACGCGCGACAGGGGAGTCCCCGGTGATTGATGAGGGAAATGGTGACGCAGCGCTTTCGAGACTTTCAATGTCCGTAACTGTCGAGGGGAGACTTACCCCCAAGAGCCTGGCGCCGTAGCGACGTAACAAGCTGTAGTCCAAGCGCGCTGGCGCGTGCGGCACTTGGTCTTCCGCATCTCCGCGCGGAATCCCAATCAACGATTCCCAGTACCGGCGACCCAAAGTAACGCGAGCGTTCACTCGACCACTTCCTCGGTCTGTCGCTGCTCTTCCCCTACGACCAGCATCACCGAGTTCATAGTTGCGGAACGAGGGGGTGGGCTGATGTTGCCCTGGTCAGGTTGTCCGGCAGAGGCATCCGTGCGCTCGTTACCCAGCAGAGCAGCCTGGACGACGCGTGTGGTCCCCAGCTGGCGCAGCAGCGCCGGACCGGCGGCGCCCACAGCTATCGCGGCCACCACCCCACTGATTTGGTCATGCATAAGGCCCCCCGCCACTGCACCCAGTAGTAGTCGCGTGATGGCGACCAGCGAGTCGGCAAGGGGGTCAACGTACCGCAATAACGCAGGCATGGAACGCTTTCTGCTGGCACGGGCCCGGTGCCGGTCGCGCTGCCATGAGGTCAGATAGCCCCAAAAACCAATGATCTCGACGACCAGCCCGCCGCCCGCGCCGAAAAGCGCGGCTAGCTGCCACTGCACGATAGGTCACACCTCCTGACGACGGGTAGGTCACCTACGAAACCATGTCCTCCCTGTCGCTCCAAGCGCCACTTGTCGTTACCCTCATCGGAATTCCCTGGACGGCCAGCAATGGCGTGACATCAGGAGCTTGCCCTCGACTAGTACGGCAGCCGCCATTTCCTGCCTGGCCTGCGGTGATCCGGCTGATCGCGGTGCGTTCCCGGCGGCTTGATGGATGCGATCTCGTGATGTGGAGGCCGGACAACGGATGCAGCCGCCTGCGATCTCTTCTGTGTGACGAGAAAACGATCAAAGGCGGCTGCTGACGCCATGGTAGAAGCCCGCCGGGTCCAGCGGAGGGTGGCTGAGCTACTGGATGACCTGCGGCCGTTGTTCGCCCGGACGTCGGTCTGGCGGCAGGCGGGCAAGTACGTCCGCGGCGGTCTCGGCAAGCGGGCGAGCGGCGATCAGACCAGCTACCTCCGTAACTCCGTCGTCGTCCAGAACGGGTCCACACTGCGCACGATCACCGGCGGCAACACCTGCAAGGAGACCGACAGCGGCACCGGCTTCTGGGACCGGTACGCGAAAACACCCGTCGGCGACGGCGCACAGTACTAGACCGGGGACGCGAAGGTCGTCGGCGACAAGGTGGTCAAGTTCTACTACCAGGTGACGGGAGACGCCTCGACGCGGGGAGCGTACGTCAAGTTCCCCGTGGACGACCTCGAATCCAAGAGCGCGCTGACCGTCACCCCCACGGACCTGCAGGACTGCACGTCGTCCTCACTACCGGTCATCTGGGGTGCGTCACTCGTCGATCAAGGCGAGTACACGTACGTCTACGGCTGGGGAGGCGACGGGGCCGCCGAGAAGTCTCTCTTCCTCGCGCGGACGCCCGCGGACGCCGACCCGAGCGACCAGTCACGCTGGCATTACTACGCCGGCCTTTCCGGGAGCGGCGCCCAGTGGGCGAGCTCCTGCGCTTCGGCCCAGCCACTGAAACCGAAAGCCAAGACCGACTTCAGCCTGATCGTCGCGAACGGACTGTTCTGGCTCGTGCGCCACACTCCGGGGGCGACGGCCCCAGGGGAGATCGTCGCGATGCCCTCCCGTAATGCCTGGGGATTCGGCTCTGAGCAGGTCGACCTCTACACACCGCCGGAGACGAGAACCAACCCGAAATACTCGTCGATTTACGGAGTGAGAGTCCACCCGGGAGCTCTCTCGGATCCCAACAGACTTCTCATCTCCTACACCGTCGGCACGAGTGCGATCGATCTGACCTGCTGGGTCCACGGGTATTCTTTCCCCGACAGTTACTCCCCGCGCTTCATCGACGTGGCCAAGACGGCCTTCTTCTCCCCCAAGGTCCCCTGAATCCTGTCACTAGGCGGTGTCTGATAAATCATGGCCCTGCTACGCGTGGCCCAGGCGGCGCCTCGCTGCGTTCTCGTCGTCGCCCATAGCTCCGGCTATGGGTTCCTCCTCGGCCTTGCGATGCGTCCGCCTGGATCCCCGCTCGCGACCGGCAGCATTTGTCAGACACCCCTGGGGAGGCCGTTATGAGAGAACATGGCACTCGACGCATGGTGGCCTCCCGCGCGGCCCTCCGTCTCGCGGGGCCGGCCCTGTTCCTTCTCTGCTCGTGCACGCCCCTCGCCAGCGAATTCATCCAGGTGGTGAACGGAACGGGCGAGGTGATCACGGTATCCGTGCAAGGACACCCGCGCCCATTCGCCACGCTGACTCCGAACGCGGTCACGAGCTTCGACCCGCTGGACGAGCAGTGCGATCGGCCGCGTCCGGACGACGCGATGGTCGCACGTACGGAAAGCGGCACGACCTACACGTACGGCCCTCCCCTGTGCCGGGGTAAGACCTGGAACGTCGGCCGTTGACCACCGACCGGCCAGGGCGTCAGATCAGGTTGTCCTCGACGGCCAGGCCGAACTCGCCCTTGCCGTACATCGCGAGGGCCCGATCGACGTCATTGGCCACGTGGACGCTGCCCGCGTGGGCGTCCCGCCAGGCCCGCTCGATCCGGTCACCTCAGCTAAGGGAGGTGCCCCGGCCGTCTTGGCAGGATGTCGATCGCCTCCAGCGCCCGCTCGGTGGCGCGCACCTGGTCTCTGCGCACCCACAGGCGCAGCTCGGCCGGGATCGTCTCGCCCCGCACCGCGTGCTCGTACACCTCCCGCACGTTGCGGTCGGTCTGCAGGATCGCGCGTCGATCTCCGACGCAGCCTGGGCCACCGCCACCTGCGCGTACTGGTCCTCGGCGAACCGGCCGCCGTCCAATAGGAAGGGTGCGGCCTCGGGTTCGGATGAGATGGGTGCCTGCACAGGTGCGTATACCCGAAGTGATCGTCATCAGGTCATGCGGTTGGTGGATTCAGAGGATGGCCAATCGCATGGCCAATGCTCGACCAGTGGTTCGCCACTCATGACTGGCCATGATCTCCATGGTGTTTCCCCTGGTCAAGGGCTTGTGGTGTGGCATCTTGCTGACCCGACTGTAAGGGCGATCCCTATGATCAAAGGGTTGGGCGGGGCTGCGCTGATTGATTTGTTCTGATGGCAGGTTCCTGCATTCCCTCGGCCCATTTCTCTGATTGGCTTTGTTGCTCACTCGCTGCTTTGGTGTGGGTGATTGCCTATTCTTGGCATTTTCCATCCCGCGACCCCCTAGCTCTCGGCGCTTTCTCTGTGGCCTCACTCCATCTTGGCCAGGGAAAATATGGCAAAGGCGCGCGGGATTTCATTGCATCGGTCTCCGCCCCGTGTTTCAATTGAATTGCCAAAAGAGAAGGGCGACGCGATTGGTGCGTCGCGGAGATCGGAGAAAACATGTCGAATGGAGCTCCCGGTAAGTGCGTCCCTTCAAACGTTCCGGGGGAGAAGCTCACGCCGGAAGACATGGCGCGCGTGACGCCGGACGATTGGGCGGAGATTCAGCGGCTCGCACGCGGCTACTGCCGTACGGTCGACGCCACCCGTTCACGTAAGCGAATGGACGGAAGCGCGACCATCGTCAAGGGCGGGCACGCGCCGTACGGGACGGACGATGTGTCTGACGATGTCACGCAGGACGCGGTGCTTCTGTTCGCTCAGCGCCTGCGTGACGTGCTCGCGTCCTGCGCCCCTACCCCGGACAGCGGCTCTACCCGGGAGGCTCAGGCATGGGTCTATGTGCGCCGGGACGGCGGAGAGATGACCATCACGCGGACGACTCTGCAGCGGTGGGCGGTTCGCGATGCCGCCGCGCGGAACGGGTACCGGGTCGACGTTCCGGCTGATCAGATCGATGCCACGCCGGGGGCTCAGCTCATGCGCGGTGTCCCGCGAACGGAGACGGTCACCGGGGCCGCCGTCGCGTTCTGCGTCTCTCAGCACAGCGCGGAGATGTTCCGTCAGGCGTTCGGAGACGGTCGGGACTTCCCGACCATCGGGCGCATGATCGATATCGCGTCCAACGCTGAGGACCTCGGACGGGCGGGCGTCTTCAGCACCGTTGCCCAGGCACGCTACGGGGGCGCGTACGGCTCTCGCCGGAACGTGATCCGGGTGCGGGACGCCGCACGGGCCGAGTGGCGGGAACTGTCGGAGCGTCTTGACGACGTCAGGAGCACCATGGTCCGCCGTGGAATCAATGATGTAGAGGACTGACGTTACCCGCTGAGAGGGCCTCAGAGAGCGTTCTGAGGCCCTCTCTTATGCCCGCCGGGGTGCACCGCACCCGTTTCAGGGCCCCAAAGTAGCCGGGCGAAAGGACGCTTGGGCTGTTGTGCGTCCCGTATTCAAGTGAGACCGGAATCCGCCGGTGCGCGTCTGCCGCATCTGGTGCGATGTTCGCTCTTACGGTGTTGTTCTGCGGCTTGGTTGCTGAGTCGTAGGACGGCAGAGGCCGGAGTTCCTGACCGTTCCCATAGTACGCGGTGGCGTTGGTAAACGTCGCCGGGTGCGGACGGTCGGGCGGTTCCGGCCGACGTATTTAGATGAGAGCGAAATTCGCCGGTGCGCATCTGACGTGTTCGGCGCGATGTTCGTTTCTCGCATGTTGTTCTGTGGCTCACGTAGCCGTGTCACAGGACGGCAAGGGGGCCGGAACGGTCAGGCTGTCGGTGCGGCGCGCGCGGCAATGCTGCGCAATTGTTGCCGCGCGCGGACGGTCGGGTCGTTCCGGCCACCGTATTTAAGTGAGAGTAATTCGCGCCGCGAGAGCGCCGGGCATATCACGGGCCGCGACGCGCGAGAGCCGCCGTTTTGAGCGTTCCCGCCCACCTGGGTTCATGACCATGCCCGCCGACGGCACGAAGGGGGTGATCGCATGGAGGTGAGGTCTGCCGGCCCGAGGGGGTGGGCTGTGGGTGACCTGACGGTGTGCGGCGGGGGCCGCGTGATGCGGGTGGCCGCGTTGGGTGAGGTTCGTCCGGACACCGCGACTTTGGTGCCTGCCGCTGATTCCGGCGGCGTGCGTGAGTACGTGGTGACGGTGGCGCTCACTGCGATGCCCACGGCCGCCGAGGTGATCACCTGTCTCGGTTGCCTGGCCAAGACCCATCTGTGGATCGATGCCACGCACACCAACCGGGCA
>NZ_BOOB01000004.1 GCF_016863015.1 Microbispora amethystogenes
GGACCGCAACGTCACCGATCTTCGGTAACCGTAGTTTCCCGCCGGGGGTGATGGCGAAGCGGGCGTTGCGGGTGAAGCGGATCGCCTGCCGGTTGTCCCTTTTGGACCGGAACCGGGGCGGGGCGACCTTCGCCCCCTTCCGCTTCCCCGTGACGGAGGCGAAGAAGTTCCGGTAGGCGGTGTTCAAGTCGGCGAGCGCCTGCTGTAACACCACGGCGGAAACCTCGCCCAGCCAGGAACGTTCCGGGGTGTGCTTCGCCTGCGTGATGACCCGCTTGGACAACTCCCCATCCGAGATGTACGGCAGCCCGGCGTCGTGGGCGTCGTGTCGTGCGCGCAGCCCGTCGTTGAACACCACCCGCGCGCACCCGAACGCGCGGGCCAAGGCGTGACGCTGGCCCGGCGTCGGATAAAGGCGGAAGTTGTACCGGAGCCGCACACCATGATTTTACCGACGGTGCACGGCTGATTACAGGGAGACCTCAGAACTGGCAGGCACTGTGTTTTCGTCCTGCACGCTCCTCTGGTCGTCGTGACCACGTTCCGGCATCGGGCGTTCACCGGGGCACACCTGGAACGCATGGAGCAGATCATGCGGGACCTCCTGCGCCGACTTCGAGACCGAACCGTCCGAGTACAACGGCGAGACCAGCCACGTGCACCTGCTGGTGAACTTCCCGCCCAAGGTCGCCCTGTCCCGCCTCGTCAACTCGTTGAAAGGGGTGTCCTCCCGGCGGATGCGGACCCAGTTCCCCGAACTGGCCCGCCACTACTACCGGGCGAACAAGCTGTGGTCGGGCTCCTACTTCGCCGGGAGCGTGGGCGGCGCACCGATCAGCGTCCTGCGCCAGTACATCGAACAGCAGAACCGCCCCGTCTGAGCCCACTGGACGCCGATCCGCCTGACGGCGGATCGGCTTTCCCTTCCCCGCTACGCGGGCAAGTCCGCTTCACCCCCGGCCTGAAGCCCGGAGCACTGCGGACGAATCAGGTAGCCGAGGAGGGACGAAATCTCACTCGACGCCGCCGGCGAACTCACTTGTGGTCTCCCAACCCGATCAGCCACTCACGTAGCTGCTCGTCGCTGCTCAGGCAGAACATCTGCACCAGACCCCAGTTGTCCCTGTGGCCGGGGGCATCCAACAGGCGATCCTGCCAGTCCTCGGCGTACTCCCGGACAGCGTCGATCAGCTCATCGATCGCCTCGTCGAATGTCGATCCGTCCGCGGCAAACGGAAGGCCGGGGATGAAGGCCGACCATCCACCCGCCTCCGCCCCTACCTGGACCTTGGACGGGCAGGTGCGAGCGAGGAAGCGACGCAGGCACTCACCGTCCACTACGGCGACGGTGCGGTCACCGAAGCGGGCGGTCGCGCTGCGGCCCCGCTCGGCCGCGTCAAGAAGCTCCCCGAGCCTGGCCTGGGTCTCCGTGTAGCCGGCGAGATGCACTCCCATGCCGGTCCCCTTCGTCGGCGTCAGTGTCAGGCACTTGCCTATCCGACGAAAGCCCACGCCGGAGTGGGTTTCAGGCTCATCACTTGGATTAGGCGGCCACCGCCGAGGCTTCACGCCCGGCACCGTGGCATGAGGAGGCACTGACCGTCAGCTCACCTCGTCCGCCCCCATCCGGACGACCGTGGCCTTACTGCCGGGCGGCGTCAGGTCTGCTGAGGTGAGGCGTTTGGCGAGGCGTTGTGCGGGGGCTTCGACGAAACGCCACGTCAGCGCGCTGAGCACGAGCAGCAGCGTTACCACGAAGGCCAGAGCCGCGATGCGCAGGTGCAGGGGTACGGCCAGCGGCTCCGGCCAGAACCACTCGACCCACTCCAGCAGCAGGGGATGGAGCAGGTAGACCGAGTAACTGACCAGCCCCAGCCATGCGAGTACGCGCGGCATCCTCTGATGCCGCAAGGCCAGGCCGGCGGCGAAGGTGAGCCAGGCGGCGACCGTGGCCGTCTGTGTGCCGATGTCGTCACGCGCCAGCCAGATCCCGGCGACCGGGACCAGAGCCACCCAGCCTGCTTGCCTCCAGGAGAGTTCACGCTGCTCCGCCCTGTACAGCACGGTGCCGGCGAACATCGTGGCCAGGATCAGCAGGCCCTGCCATGGCCCGGGATAGCTCTGGTTGACGGCCAGGAGTGCCAGCACAGTGAGCCCAATAACGATCGCGCCTACGTGCCGCACCGCACCCGAACCCCTGATCGCAGCGGTCAGTCCCGCCGCTGTCAGCGTGGTCACCACCAGGGCGACCGTCAGCATCCGGCCGGATCCGCCCGCCGACAACAGGGCGACCGGGAGAGCGCCGGCGCCCAGCAGGGCCGCTGCGGTGAAACCGAGTGCGCCGGTGATGCTTTTCCGGTTGACGCCGAGCGTGAACATCGCCGTCAGCAGCAGATAGAAGGCCATCTCGTAGGACAGCGTCCAGAGGACGTTGAGCAGGTTGGGCATGTACAGCAGGTTCTGCAGCATCGTCAGGTGGCCCAAGACGAGGGAGACCGGCCGGGACGTCCACCAGATGTGCGGGTCGTCCCAGCCTGCCAGCGCCAGCAGAGCCATGGCCGCCGCGGCGATTCCGAACAGCGGATACAGACGAAAGAAACGGGAAATCCAGAATTCCCGTAGGCTGGCCCGCCGTTCCAGGGACGCCGGCACGATGTATCCGCTGACCAAGAAGAACACCATCACGCCGAACCAGCCAGGGTCGAAAACCACTTTCACCGGTAGCCGCGCTTCGGGTAACAACGGCTCAAGGCTGTGCTCGAAGACCACGGTCAGGGCCGCGAGGCCACGGAGGGCGTCGAGCCACGCCAAGCGTTTCCTGGTCTGTAGCGGCATATCCCGAGTTGTGAGCATTCGGCCCATGCTAGCCATCGATGACAGCACCTACGGGCCAGCTCACTCCTTAAAGCATTTGGATGTGAACGGGATGTGGGAAATTACCAATGCCATATACACCACAGTGGCGGACGGCCGAAATCGGCTTTTCAGACCTGCCGGCATCGCTTTCCAAAATGGTTTGCCCGCGGTCCGTACGCATTGGCATGCTCGGCCGGGCAGGTTCGGAGAGGAGACCGCGAAGTGGCCGTCACCGCGTCTGGCACGCCGTACGAGTCCGAGCCGGAGGTCCGCACGGCGGCCGGTGTCCTGCGCGGCGGCCGGGAGGCGGGGATGGCGGTCTTCCGCGGCATCCCGTACGCCGAGCCGCCGGTCGGCGCCCTGCGGTTCGCCGCGCCGCGGCCGGTGCGCGGCTGGGACGGTGTGCGCCCGGCGGTCGCGTACGGCCCGCCGCCCCCGCAGTCCGGCCTGCTCGGGGGATCCCAGGAAGCCTCCGGCGACGACTGGCTGACCGTCAACGTGTGGACGCCGGAACCGGACCAGGCGGCGGGGCTCCCGGTGATGGTGTGGATCCCCGGCGGTGGGTACGTCTCGGGCAACTCCGGCCTTCCGGAGTACGACGCCGGGCGCCTGGCCGCGAGCGGAACCGTGGTCGTGACCCTCAACTACCGGCTCGGCATCGAGGGCTTCGCGCTGATCGACGGGGCCCCGGCCAACCGGGGGCTGCTCGACCAGGTCGAGGCCCTGCGATGGGTGCGGGACAACATCCGGGCCTTCGGCGGCGACCCGGGCCGGGTCACGGTCTTCGGCGAGTCGGCGGGCGGCGGATCGGTCGCCGCGCTGCTCGCCATGCCTTGCGCCGCCGGGCTCTTCCGCCGGGCGGTCGCGCAGAGTGTGCCGGGCACGTTCTTCTCCCCCGAGCTGGCCGCCGACATCGCCGCCGCGTGCGCCGACGAGCTGGGCGTACGGCCCACGGCGCACGGCCTGTCGGCGGTGGACCCGGCCCGGTTGCCAGCCGCGGGCGACGCGATCTCGGCGAAGATCGTCCGGTGGCGAGAGCGCTGGGGGCAGATCATCCACCGGCCGATCCCGTTCGCGCCGGTCGTCGACGGCGACGTCCTGCCGATGACCCCCTGGCAGGCGCTGGCCGACGGCGCCGCCCGGGACGTCGAGCTTCTCGCCGGGCACACGCGTGACGAGCACCGGTTGTTCAGCCTGATCGACGGCGTGCTCGGCCAGGTCACACCCGAGCAGACCGAGACCGCTCTGCGCATGCTCGCCCCCGGCCCGGACGGCGCACGCCGCTACCGGGAGGCGTTCCCGGGCGCGGCCGAGGAGGAGCTGTACGAGCTGGTCAACGGGGACTGGCTGTTCCGCATGCCGAGCCTCCACCTCGGCGACGCGCAGATCGCCGGGGGCGGGCGGGCCCACCTCTACGAGCTGACGTGGCCCGCTCCGGGGCTGGGTGGTGCCCTCGGCGCCTGCCACGGCCTGGACGTGCCGCTCGTGTTCGGCAACCTCAGCAGTGGTCAGCCCGCCATGCTGATCGGCACCCCGCCCTCCCCTGCGGCGGAGGAGCTGTCCGCGCGGATCCGTACGGCGTGGACGGCGTTCGCCGCGCACGGCGACCCGGGCTGGCCTCCGTACGACGCCGAGCGCCGCCTCGCGCAGGTCTTCGACACGCCGTCGACGGTCACCGCCTATCCGGAGGAGGCCTCGCGGCTGCTGTGGCAGGACCACGCCTTCCCGGCGCTCCCGCTGCTCGCGCCGTAGGAGACGAGCGGCCGCGCTCACGCTCCGCCGGTGACCTTGACCGCCTGTCCGGTGATGCCGGTGTTGGCGGCGGAGCCCAGATAGACGACGGCGCCGGCGACCTCGGCGGCGTCGAGCAGGCGGCCGATCGGAGCCAGCGCGCTGTAGTGGCCGCCCGCCTGCTCGACGATCGCGCCGTTGGTCTCCGTCCTGGTGAGGCCGGGCATGACGACGTTGGAGAGGATGTCGCCGTCCTTGCCGAGCCCGAACGCGGCGGACCTACTGAAACCGTGCAGTGCCGCCTTGGCCGCGCCGTAGTACTCACCACCGGCCATCCCGTCGACCGCGATGCCCGAGGAGATGTGCACCAGCCGGCCCCATCCGCGCTTTCGCATGGACGGGACGACCGCCCGGCTGAGCTGGAGCGCACCCTCGACGTTGGCCCGGATCGTCTTCTGCCACCTCTCGTCGGACACGGCCTCGAAGGCGAGGCCCGCGTCCGGTTCCGTGGCGCCCCAGTGCACCGCGTTGTTGACCAGCACGTCGATCCGGCCGGACCACTCGATCACGGTCTCGGCCAGAGTGCGGGCCGCCTCGTCGTCATCCAGGTCGTACGGCGCGACGAGCGAGCGTCCGCCGATCTCCTTGGCGAGCCGCTCCGCCCCCGCCTGGGAGTGGTGATAGGTGAGCACGACGTCTGCCCCTTCGGCGGCGAAGCCGCGGGCGATCTCGCGGCCGATGCCGCCGGAGGCTCCCGTCACGACGACCGTACGGCCGGTGAGTCCCAGATCCATTTCGACGCTCCTCAGCACAGTGGAAACCCAAGGATCCGGCGGCGGCGACCATCGGAGGGAGGCCGGGCCGAGGCTGGCCCCGGCAGGGCCACGATCGGAGCCGAGGTCACTCGGTAGCCTGCGAATCGTGAGCGACACCACTCTGGGCGAGTTCCTGCGGGCCCGCCGCGAGGCCGTCACCCCCGCCGATGTCGGGCTGCCGGGCGGCGGCCGGCGCCGTACCCCCGGCCTGCGCCGTTCCGAGCTGGCCGCGCTCGCCGGGATCAGCGTCGAATATCTGACCCGGCTTGAGCAGGGGCGGGATCGCCACCCCTCGATGCCCGTGCTCGCCGCCCTCGCCGACGCGTTGCGCCTGTCCGCCGACGAGCGCCTCCGTCTGCTGAACCACTACAAGGCGGCCGACGGCGCCGGCCGGCTGGTCGGCATGTGCCAGGGGCCGCCCGCGCAGTCGGTGCGCCCCACCGTGCGGGCGTTGCTCGACCGGCTCGAACCCGCCCCCGCGCTGGTGGTCAACCGGCTCGGTGACGTGCTCGCCCACACGGACGGCTTCGAGCGGCTCGCCGGGCCCATCGGGCTGCTGGACCACCGGCCGGCCAATCTGTTGCGCTACCTGTTCGCCGACCCGAGGGCCAGGGCCGCCTATCCGGAGTGGGAGCGGGTGGCCGACGAGCGGATCGCCGTCCTCGGCCTGGGCCTTCGCCGGGAGGACCCGCACGTCGGCCATCTCGTCGACGAGCTGACCCTCGCCGTCGGCGCCCCCTTCAGCGACCGATTGCAGGCTCCGCCCGGCCCGCCCAGTCGCACGGGCGTCGAACGGCTGGAGCATCCGCAGGAGGGCGAACTGCGGCTGGCCTACGAGACCCTCGGCCTGTCCGACGACGAGAGCCAGCTACTGATCGCCTATCTCCCCGCCGACGACTCCACCGCCGCGCGGCTCGATCGGCTCACCGGCCGTCACCCCGGAGCCCTCCGCGCCGTCAGCGGCTGAGACCGGCGTCACGTCGTACGATGCTCGTCCACCCGGTCGAGCCACTCGGCGGCGAGGGCGGTGAACAGGCCGAGCTGCTCGTGCGGCAGCGCGTGACCGGCGCGGTCCAGGACGGCGAACGTGGCCCGCGGATACCGCTCCACCAGCTCCCACGGGCCGGCGTACCCGACCGTGCCGTCCTGGCGTCCGGCGAGGATCAGCGCCGGGCCGGTGTACGGGGGCGTCTCCGCGGGAGCCTTGCTCAGCCGCCAGTGTCCGGAGATCCGCTCAAGGCCGTCACCGTCGACGAGGGGCAGAGCCGGAGCCACGTGCTCGCGGAACCGCTCCGCCATGGCGGGCGTCTGCACCACGAAGTAGTCGCGGAACTGGGCCTGCTCGTCCGGGCTCAGCGCGTCGGCCGCGTCGGCCGAGCCGTGCAGCACCGCGTGCGCGGGCACGTCGCCCGCCTCCTCGCCGATGGGGCAGATCAGCGCCAGTCCCGCGACCCGCTCCGGGCGGCGGTCGGCGACGGCCCTCGCGAGGTACGCGCCGAAGGAGTGGCCGACGACCGCGAACGGCTCGTCTCCGACCAGAGCGTCGACCAAGCCGAGCACGACATCCAAGGTGTCGTCGGAGCCACGGAACCAGTCCGGCAACGGGGTGCGCCCCATTCCCGGCAGGTCCGGATAAATGCGCCGATAAGCGGGCCGGCCGCGGAACACCGGCTCCAGAACGCCGGCTATTTCCCGATGATCCACGCCCGCGCCGTGCAACGCCAGAACGGGCATTCCGCCGCCGCGCTCCACGACGTGCACCGGAACACCGCTGATCTTCACGTCCATGACCCCACCCTAACGAGGGCACCGGAGCCGCCCGGCCCGAGAGAAACGATCACGAAATGGAAATTCGGATGATCACGTTCGTACGGCGATGAATGATGATTCCTCACCCCCTCCTGAGGAGTTCTCCGTGTATCCCACAGCACCGCCCACGCCGTTGCAGCCGATACGGGCGCTGGGGACGGCGGCGGTCGTGATGCTGGCCGCCGACTCCCTGGTGAGCGTGCTCTCCTCCGCCGTCGACGTGCAGCGGGCCCTGCTCATCGACAGGTTCCTCGCCGACCCCGCCTCCGCCTCCCAGGCCGACGGCGACGCCAGCGACACGTTGTACGCCCTGTCGGGCCTGGTGGAGACCGTCGTCTACGTCGCCACCGCGGTCGTGTTCCTGGTCTGGCTCTTCCGAGCCCGGACGAACGCCGAGACGCTGAGCCCGTGGCCGCACCGGCGCGCCAGGCCCTGGCTGGTCTTCGGCTGGGGCTTCCCGGTCCTCTGCTGGTGGTATCCCAAGCAGATCGTCGACGACATCTGGACGGCGTCGAAGCCCGGCGCCGTCGAGGAGACCGGAAACCTCGCGACCGCCCGCCGGTCCGGGCTGATCTGGGCCTGGTGGCTGGCGTGGCTGGTCAGCATGTGGATCGCCAAGGGAGTGGGCCGCAGATACCTGAACGCCGAAGAGCTGCCGGAAATGCGGGAGGCCGCGCTCTTCGACATCGCCGTCAACGCCGCGTACATCGTCACCGCCGCCCTCACCGTCGCGGTCGTCCTGTCGATCACGCGTTTCCAGGAGGACCGCCGTACCGCCGCGACGCCGATGCCCAGCGTCGTCCAGAACCCCGCTGTCTGAACCCCCGCCGTCTTAACCCCGCTGTCCAGAACCCCGCCGGGTGGACCGACCTGTCACTCGGTGTTCGCGTGGGCCTGCCTGGCCTGCTCGTCGGTCACGTCGTGGCGCCGGGCGAGCTCCAGGCAGACGCAGTCGAGCAGCAGATGCGTGCATTGGTCGAACAGGCTCGACAGGGGCTGCACCGTGGCTGCCTCGCCCTCGCGCCGGTGCTTGGTGGCGGCGGGCACGTGCAGGACGTGCAGCGCGCCGGAGGCGAGGGGCGACGACGGCGCGGTGGTGACGGCCAGCACTCCCCCGCCGCCGTCGGTCACCGCCCGCGCCGCGCGTACGGTGGCCGCCGTCGTGCCGGACCCGGAGACGGCGACGAGCAGGTCGCCCGGCCCGGTCGACGGCGTGCAGGTGTCGCCGACGAAGTACGTCGTACGGCCCAGATGGACGAGGCGCATGGCGAACGCCCGGGCCATGTAACCCGACCTGCCCTCCCCCGCGACGAAGATGCGCGGCGCGTGGTCCAGCAGGTCGGCGGCCGTCTCCAGCGTGGCCAGGTCGATTTCGGCCAGGACGCCGGACACCTCCGCCTGGACGACGTCGAGGAGGCTGCGCGCGGTCATCGCGTTCCCTCCACAGGTAGGTCGGCCGCGAGGAGCGCGTCCAGTTCCGCGCGGGTGGGCATGCCCTCGTTGTCTCCCTTGTTGCTGGTCGCGAGCGCCCCCACCGCGCAGGCGCGCCGGAGCCGCCGCTCCTCGTCGAGCCCGTCGAGCAGGCCGCTGACGAACCCGGCCGCGAACCCGTCGCCCGCCCCGATCGTGTCGACCGTGACGACCCGGAACGGCGGGCAGGTCCACGACCCCTCGGGCGTGAACAGCCTGGCCCCCGCCGCGCCGAGCTTGACGGCGACTCCGCGCGCTCCGCGTGACAGGTAGTGGTCGGCGATGGCCTCCGGCTCGCGCCGTCCGGTCAGCGCCTCGCCCTCCGCGACGCCGGGCAGCACCCAGTCGGCCCGCACGGCCAGGTCGTCCACGAGGCGCGTCATCTCGCCGTGGTCCGGCCAGAGGGTGGGACGCAGGTTCGGATCGAAGGTGACGCTCGCCCCGGCGTCCCGCGCCGCCTCCATCGCCTCGTACGCGAACCGGCGGGCCGTCGCCGACAGCGCGGGCGGGATGCCGGTGGCGTGCAGGTGCCGGGCCGACGCCACGTAGGCGAGCGTCTCGGGGGACGGCGCGAGCAGCGACCCGGCCGACCCTCGGCGGTAGTACACGTAGCGGGGATCCCCGACGAGCACGCGTTGCTTCAACTGGATGCCGGTGACCGCGTGGTCCTCGGCGCGCACGTGCGCGTCGTCGATGCCCTCCTCGCGCAGGCGGGCGCGGGCGGCGTCCCCGAGCGGGTCGTCGCCCACGCGGCCGACGTAGCCGGTCCGGTGGCCGAGCCGCGCCAGCGCGACCGCGACATTCAGCTCCGATCCCGCGAGCCGCCGTTCGAACAGCGTGGCCTTCTCCAGCGGTCCCACCTCGGTGGCCACGAAGTTGCCCATGATCTCGCCGTACGTGACGACGTCGGGTGCGCTCACGGCCGCCCGCCTGCTTGCCGGGCCATCGGCGCGCGGGCGAGGAACCGTCCGGCGCCCCTCTCCCCCGCGAAGGTCCCGTTCTCGACGACCAGCCGGCCCCCGGCCACGACGTGCCGGGCGAGCCCGGTGCCGCTCGACCGCTCGTACAGGGAGAAGGTCGCGGGCGAGACGGGCCGCAGGTCGGCGCCGGTCCAGGCGCGGGCCGGGTCCCACAGGACGAGGTCGGCGTCGGCGCCGACCGCCACGCGGCCCTTGCGCGGGAACAGCCCGAGCGCCCGCGCGGCGCGCTCCGCCGAGACCTGGACGAACTGGCACGGGTCGAGCCCGCGAACGTTCACGGCCTCGTTCCACAGCACCGGCGTGCGGGCCTCGATGCCGGGGGCACCCGCCGGGATGTGGCGGTGGTCGTGCTCCCAGCCCCGCTTCGCGGAGGTGTCGTACGCGCAGTGGTCGGAGCCGACGGAGACGACCGTGCCGTCCGCAATGCCCGACCACAGGTCGAGCCGGTCGGCCGCGCCGCGGATCGGCGGGGAGATGACGAAGCGCCACGCGTCCTCGCCGGTGAACACGCTCTCGTCGTGCGCCAGGTAGTGCGTGCAGGTCTCGGCGTGGACGACCGTGCCGGCCTGGCGCGCGAAGCGCACGGCGTCGAGCGCGTCGGAGCCGGAGACGTGGAAGATGTAGACCGGCGTGCCCAGCCGCCGGGCGTACATCGACACCATGTGGATGGTCTCGGCCTCGGCCAGCCCGGGGCGGCTGTGGGGATAGTCCGCGAGGCCCAGATGGCCGGAGCGGACCTGGTCGTCCAGCGCGTTGGTGAGGATCTCGTGGTTCTCGGCGTGGAAGCCGGGCAGCCCGCCGTTCGCGGCGATGGCCCGCATCAGCGTCCAGGCGGCTCCGTCGTCGACCCGCCGGTCCTCGTACGTCGTGTACATCTTGAACGACGTGAAGCCCTCGGCGATGACCTTGCCGATGTCCTCGACGTCCCGGGTGTCGGACGCCGTGAGGATCGGGTGGAACCCGAAGTCGATCACCGCGTCGGCGGCGGCCTCCTCGACCCGGGCGCGGCAGCGCGCGGCCAGGCCGCCCTCGGCGGGCGGGACGAAGTCCATGATCGTGGTCGTCCCGCCGAGCACCGCGGCCCGGGTCGCCGAGTGCCAGTCGTCCACGGTGACGGTGTCGTCGTACGGCCAGGCGACGTGGGTGTGGGTGTCGACGCCGCCGGGCATGACGAGCAGCCCGGTCGCGTCGATCTCCCGCTCGGCGGCGGCCGGCGAGCCGGGGGCGAGGAGGGCGGCGACCCGCCCTCCGGCCACGCCGACGTCCAGCGCCGCCCGGGCGTCGCCGTTGACGACCTCACCACCGCGGATGAGCAGGTCGAAACCGGGCCTCATGCCACTTCCTCGGGCTTGACGGCCAACGCCTCGATCTCGAACAGCAGGTCGCCCGCCAGCACGACGCCGACCGTGCTGCGCGCGGGCAGCGGGTCGGAGAAGTGCTTCCGGTAGATGGCGTCGAACTCCGGGAAGTCCTGGATCCGGGTGAGGAAGCAGGTCGTCTTCACCACGTGCGACAGGTCGAGACCGGCCGCCGCGAGCACGGCCTTGAGGTTGGCGATGGCCGACTCCACCTGCCCGGCCAGCGTGTCCGGCAGTTCGCCGGTCGCCGCGTC
This sequence comes from Microbispora amethystogenes, assembly GCF_016863015.1. GTDB lineage: Bacteria > Actinomycetota > Actinomycetes > Streptosporangiales > Streptosporangiaceae > Microbispora > Microbispora amethystogenes. Next base: position 11,274 of record NZ_BOOB01000004.1, read on the forward strand.
GCGGCCGACCTGGCCCGCCGTCACGACGAGCCGGCCCGCCACGATGCCCTGGGAGTAGGACGCGCTCGGCGCCGCCGCGGCGTCGGTGATGATCGGGGTGATAGTGGACACGGGTTCCTCCAGGGTCATGTGCCGCCGCCGATGACGGGGCTGTGGTTCTTGAGCAACAGTTCGATCGCCAGGCGCGTGGACGGGGCGACCACGGCGCTGGCGTCGGCGATGAGGCGGTTGATGTGGCGGACCATGGCCGCCTCCGCCGCGTCCGGGTCGCCGGCCCGGATGGCGCGCATGATCTCCTCGTGCTCGTGCACGGAGTGCATGGTCGTGCCGCGCCCGGCGGTGACCATGTCGAGGACGTGCTCCAGCATGTCGAAGCGGGGATCGAAGATCACCATGGCGACGGCGCGGAGCATCGTGTTCTCCACGGTCGACGCGAGCGCCTTGTGGAAGTTGGTGGAGACGTCGCGGCGCCGCTCCTCGGTGTGGACGGACCGCTCGTACTCCTCCATGACGAACTGCAGGCGTTCGACGTCCTCGCCGGAGACCGACGTCGCCGCCTCCCGGACGATCTCGCGTTCCACGCCGCGCCGGGCGACCAGCAGGTCGCGCACGTCCTGCACCGTACGGATCTCCAGGGAGCCGATCTGCTGGTGCCAGGTGACCTCGGCCGCGGCCCGCTGCGCGAGCACCCGGCCGGCCTCGGACACGACCCGTCCCCGGCCGTCCATCGAACGGGTGAGGCCCTGCTCGTCGAGCCGCCGCAGCAGCCGGTTCACCGTCGACTCGCTCAGCGGCCGGTTGCCGGCCTCGATGCGGCGGCCGAGCTCCCGCGCGCCGAGCGGTTCCGGCGAGTCCGCGATGGCCCGGAGCAGCTCCAGGGCCCTCGGCTCCAGCGAGGCGTGGACGGAGGCGTGGGGACCGGCCTGCAGGGGGTCGCCGGCCTCGGGGTTACTGCGCTGTGTAGCCACCGTCGACCGTCCATGCAGTGCCGGTGACGAAGGCCGCCGCGTCGGACAGCAGGAAGCAGATCGTGGCGCTGATCTCCTCCGGCCGGGCGACGCGGCCCAGCGGCACCCGCGAGGCCGCCAGGTCGTATCCCTCCCCGGTCTGCTCGAAGCCCTCGCGCAGCATCGGGGTGTCGACGGGCCCGGGGCAGACCGCCACGGCGCGGACGCCGCTGTCGCGGGCGTCGACGCTCATCGCGCGGACCAGGTTGATCACGCCCGCCTTCGCCGCGCAGTAGGCGACGTTCTCGGGATAGCCCACGAGCCCCACCTGCGAGGCGACCGCGACCAGCGCGCCGCCGCCCGCCCGGCGCATCGCGGGCACGGCGGCCTTCGCGAGCAGGAAGACCGAGGTCAGGTTGACCCGCAGCACCTCGTTCCAGGTGTCCAGGCTCATGGAGTCGACCGTCCCGGCGCGGGTGATCCCCGCGCAGGCGACCGCGCCGTTCACCAGGCCGAAGGCGTCCTCCCCCGCGCGTACGGCGTCCAGCACCTGGCGCTCGTCGGCGGCGTCGGCGACGACGGGCAGCACCCCGTCTCCCGCGAGCGCCTTGACCTCCCGCGCCCGGTCCACGGCGACCACCCGCCCGCCGCGTTCCAGGACGTCGCTGACGGTCGCGGCGCCCAGGCCGGAGGCCGCGCCCGTCACCACCACCACCTTCCCGGCAAGGTCGGCCGTCATCTCGATCCCCTCGTTGATTTCGCGTTGATGATGTTCGACAGCGACAGTGCCACGATCAAGAGCAGCTTGTGGGGTAGAGCAGCTTCTTGATCTCCGGCGAGTCGACGTTGTCGGCGGTGACGATCGCGTTCGGCACAACGTTGTCGAAGGCCGCCCCCTGCGGCACCTCGCCGCGGATGTCCTGCACGAGCCGGGTCAGCGCGTCGTACCCCTGGGTATAGGAGCCCTGCGCGACGAGCGCGTCGAGCGTCCCGGCGCGCAGCGCGGTGACCAGCGTCGGGCCCGCGTCGTACGCGATCACGGTCATCTTGTCGTTGTCGACCTTGGCGGCCTGGAGGCCGGAGACGGCGCCCATCGCGCCCGACTCGGAGGTGGCGAAGATCCCGACGATGTCCGGGTTGGCACCCAGCGAGCTCTGCACGATGGTCGCCGCCTTGGTGGGGTCGTCCTCGTAGTACTGCGTGCCGAGGATCTGCAGGCCCGAGCCGGAGTCCTTGAGCGCCTTGACGAACCCCTCGGCGCGCTCGTTGGTCACCGGCAGGCCGGGCCGGGTGTCGAGCACCAGCACCTTCCCGCTCTGTCCCTTGGCCCGCTTGAGCAGCTCTTCGGCCGCCAGCGCGCCGCCCGCGTTGTTGTCCCCGCGGAACTGCGCCTTGGCCACCTTCTCGTTCAGCGTCGCGTCGGTGGTGACGACCGGGATGCCGGCGTTCACCGCGAGCCTGATCGGCGCGACCATCGCGGCCGGGTCGGCCGGTACGAAGATCATGCCGTCGGGGCGCCGGTTGACCACCCCTTCGAGGACCGGGGTCTGGTCGGCGGCGTTCATGCCCCGCGACGGCCCGTCGGCCTTCACCGTGATGTCGCCGCCCAGCTTCTTGGCCGCGTCCTGCGCGCCGCACTGCATCGCCGTGTAGAAGGGCAGGCCGTTGTACGTCGTGAGAAGGGAGATCTGCAGGGGGCCGGACTTCTGCTCGGCGGTGGCGCCGCTGGTGCCGCCCGCCGCGCCGGTGTCACCCGATGAGCCGCAGGCGGCGGAGGTCAGGGCGATCGCCGTCAGCGCGGCGGCCAGCACACTGGTGCGTACGTTCATGGTGGTTCTCCGTGTTTCGGCGCGAATCTCGGCGCGGGGTCTCGGCAGGAGGGATCTCGGCAGGGGATCTCGGCAGGGGATCTCGGCAGGGGATCTCGGTGAGGGGCTACTTGCCGCGCAACTGGTCGAGCCAGACGGCGATGATCAGGACGGCGCCGATGGCGATGTTCTGGTAGAAGGACGAGACGCCGACCATGACGAACCCGGCGAGCAGCATGGTCGGGATGAAGGTGGCGAGGACCGAGCCCAGCACCGAGGCGCGCCCGCCGAACAGGCTCGTCCCACCGATGATCACGGCGGACAGCGCCTGCAGCATGGTCGTCTCGTGCCCGGAGATGGCCGTCGTGCCGAAGCGGGTGATGTCGAGGAATCCGGCGATCCCGGCCATCAGCCCGGAGATGACGAAGACTGCGATCGTGCTGCGCTGGACGTTGACGCCCGCCCGCATGGCCCCGTCGGAGGAGGAGCCGATGGCGAGGGCGTGCCTGCCCGCGCTGGTCTGCGACAGGACGACCCCGGCCACCAGGGCGACCACCACGGCCAGCACCAGCGGGAGCGGGATTCCGGCGACGGAGTTGAGCCCGAAGGACGTCTGGACGTCCGGCGGGATCCCGGCGACGTTCGACCCGTTCGTGAGGACCTGCGCGGTGCCGGTGGCCACGCCCATCGTGCCCAGCGTGACGACGAAGGAGTTGACCTTCAGTTTTGTCACCAGGAGCCCGTTGACCAGCCCCGCGATCCCTCCCACGACGACCGCGGCGAGCGCCGCGACGGCGATGGCGGGCCCGGCGCTCGGGAAGGCCCCCGACGCCGACGGAGGTCCGGCGATGTCCACGGCCACGGTGCCCGCCACCACCGACGACAGCACGAGCGTGGCGCCGACGCTGAGGTCGATGTGCCCGGCGCCGAGGACGAAAGTCAGGCCGACGGCCAGCAGGACGAGCCCGGCGCTGTTGCGCCCGACCGCCTGCAGGTTGGTGGCGTCCAGGAAGCGCCCCTCGGGCGAGATGATCGTGAAGACCACGACCAGCGCGACCAGTGCGACCACGATGTAGGCGGGGGTGGACCGTATCAGCGCGCCGGCGCGGGCGCGGTTCGACGGGGCCCGGAGTGTCGGTTGCGTCGCGGTCATGCCGGCAGGCTCTCCTCACGTGGGTCGTTCTGCTCGCCGAGCATCAGCGCGACGATCTGGCCGATCTTCAGATCCCGTGCGGGAACGTCGGCCACCACCCGGCCCAGCCGCATGACCACGATCCGGTCCGCGACCTCCAGCACCCTCGGCAGGTCGTGCGAGATGAGGACCACCCCGAGACCGCGGTCGCGGGTCGCCCGGATGGTCTCGATCACCATCTGCGACTGCCGGGCGCCGAGCGCCGCCGTCGGCTCGTCCATGATCACCAGACGCCCCGCGCGGGAGACGGCGCGGGCGACCGCGACAACCTGGCGCTGCCCTCCGGACAGGTCGCCGACGGGCAGGGTCACGTCCTGGAGGGTCGTGATGCCGAGACTGTCCATGAGCTCCCAGGCGCGCTCGCGCATCGCCTTCTTGTCCAGGAGGCCGAGCCGGCCCAGCAGCCCGGGACGGCGCAGCTCGCAGGAGAGGAACAGGTTCTCGGCCACCGACAGGTCGGGGGCCATCGCCAGGCCCTGGTAGACCGTGGCGATGCCGTGCTCCATCGCGGCCTTGATCGACCCGAGCGGCATCGGACGGTCGTCCACCCTGACCTCGCCGGCGTCCGGCAGGTGGGTGCCGGAGATGCAGGAGATCAGCGTGCTCTTGCCGGCGCCGTTGTCGCCGACGAGCGCGACCACCTCCCCGGCGTGGACGGTGAGCTCACCGTGCCGCAGCGCCTGCACGTGGCCGAAGGACTTGGCGAGGCCGGTGGCCCGCAGCACCGGAGGTTGCCGGTCGGTCATCGGTCATTCCTCCGCGGCGCGGGGATGGGTCTGGGGCAGCGCTCGCAGGTGGTCGAGCACCTCGGCCTCGGGCAGCACGTCGCCGTAGCGGGCGTCGATGTCGAAGAGGTTGGCGGCGTGCGCGGAGGGGCTCCGGTCGCCGACCGCCTCACGCGGGACGATGACGTGGAATCCCCGGTTGAACGCGCTCTCGGCGGTCGCCCGGATGCAGCCGCTGGTGCTGCACCCCACCACGATCACCGTGTCGGCCTTGGCGGAGATCAGCATCGCGTCCACGTACGTGCCGAAGAACGCCGAGGCGCGCGGCTTGACGACGAGCGGCTCCTCGGGACGGCGGCCCATCTCCGGCCGGAGCGCGACCCGCTCGGTGCCGTGCAGCATCAGTTCGCTGTGCGGCGTCTTGCGGCGGACCACCTCGCCGATCTCGGCCAGGCTCGGGTCCCACGCCATGGTGGTGAAGATGATCGGCAGGCCCGCGCGGCGGCCCTCCTCCAGGATGCGGACGATGCTGTCGGACACCGCCGACAGGTCCGAGCCGATCCGCTCTCCCGGATCGGCCCAGGCCCCGGCCATGTCGATCACGAGGATCGCCGGCCGCTCGCCCCATCCGACGCGCCCGGCGAAGCCGGCGGCCTCGTAGAAGGCGCGCAGGTCCGCGTTCTCCAGGCTGTGCGCGTACGTCTCGTTGACAGTGGTCACTCGAACCTCCTCGCGGGCGGCTCTCGCCCGTGGGCCCCGACCCTGCCACCCGCGTGAAGCGTGTGTCAATACCGACACACCAAATGACCTGTTCTGCGGTTTCATGGTCAGGAAGATGATTCATGTGTCACAGTTGACACACTGGCGTTGTGAGGGGCAGGATCGGCGACGGACGTCCCGCCGACCCGTGGAGGGGATGTGAAGGCGCCCTTTCCGCTTGCCCTCCGCCCGCTTGCTCTTCGACCGCTCGAACGCCGAAAACGCCGGGGGGCCCGCTCCTCGTCCATGGAGCGGGCCCCGGATGCGCCGTATGCGAACTCGGCACCGGCCGCCGTGTTCCGTTCGGCGGTCCGGCCCCAGGTCCGATCAGATGGCCCGATCAGATGGGCCGATCAGATGGGCCGATCAGGTGGGCAGGTCGTACACGCGGAGGGCGTTGTCGCGCAGGAGCTTGCGCTCGGAGCCGGGGCGGAGGCCCAGCTCGGCGATCTCGGTCCGGGCCCGCTGGTGCGGGATCACCGGGAAGTCGGTGCCGAAGAGCACCTTGTCCTGACCGAAGGTGTTGGCGTAGTGGACGAGCTTGGGGTCCCAGTGCCGGGGCGCGTAGGCGTCCACGCCGATGTAGACGTTGGGGTGCTTGTACGCGACCGCGATCATCTCCTCGGTCCACGGCCAGCCGATGTGGATGCCGAGGATCTTCAGCTCGGGGAAGTGACAGGCGATCGTGTCGAGCAGGATGGGGCGGCCGACCGAGGGCAGCGGGTGCTCGTCGCTGTAGCGGAGACAGTGGCCGACCTGCATCTGGATCGGGACGCCCAGCTCGGCGCACTTGGCGTAGAGCGGGTAGTAGCGGGCGTCGTCGGGCGGCAGTTCGAACCAGTGCGGGTAGAGATGCGCGCCGACGAAGCCGTACTCGCGGACCCATTTCTCCAGCTCGCGCACGCCGCGCATGCCGGCGTAGGGGTCCAGGCCGATGAGGCCGCTGAAGCGGTCGGGCCGGGCCTGCACGGCGTCGGCCACGTGGCGCGGGTCCATCTGCCACGACTCCGGCAGGCCCACCCGGCCCATCTTCGGGGCGATCAGCAGCGCGCGTTCGACGCCGGCCTCGTCCAGCCGCTCGACGTGCTGGTCGAGGGTGAGGCCGCCCAGCGTGCGGTCCTCGGTGTGCACCTTGCCGCCCAGGAAGGTCTGCGTCCAGCCCGGCCGCGACCGGACCACCTCCGGGGTGAAGAGGTTGCAGACGATGTCGATCGCCGCGACCCGCTCGCTCATTGCCGAACCTTTCGTCAGTGCTCTTTGCTGCCCAGTGGTGGTGCTCACCGATTCGCGGAGGCGCGTTCGTCGAGGAAACGGCGTGGCTTCATGCGCTCGTCCGCCGGGAAGATCTCGTCGGCCGTCGCCACCTCGACGAGCGGGGTGACGCGGCACGCCTGCTTGACCGCCGTACGGACCGCCGGGACGACCTCGCGGGCGTCGGCTCCCGCGGTCAGGGCCACCGCCACGACCAGTTCGTCGCCGGAGAGCGGGTCGGACGGGACCGTCCAGCGCACCGTCGCCCGGTGTTCGAGCACGCCGGGCACCCGCTCGACGGTCCGCCCCAGCACCTGGCCGTCCAGCAACTGGCCGCGCACCTTGGTCGCGCTGCCGGTGCGGTGGTGATAGGCCACCACCCGGCCGCCGCCGCGGCCACAGTGCGGGCACCTGCCGTGGTCGACGGTCACGACGTCTCCGAGCAGATATCGCAGCAGCACGGTGCCCCGGCGGTCGAGGTGGGTCAGGGTGAGCCGGCCGGGAGTCCCAGGCGCGCAGGGCCGCCCGTCGTCGTCCACCGCCTCGATGTGGAACAGCTCCGGGGCGGGGTTGTGGAACCCGCCGCCCGGCTCGCACTCGACCAGGCCGCACTGCAGCTCGGACGCGCCCAGGCTGTTGGAGACGACGACCTCCCGCGCGCCGAGGTCGCGGGTCAGCCCGGCGAGCACGTCCGCCGTCTCGGGGGTGCACGGCTCTCCGCTGACCGCGAGCATGCGCACACTCGGCAGCCGTCCGCCCTGACGGGCCACCTCGTCCAGCACTCTGCGCAGGTAGCTGGGGACGCCCCACAGCGTGGTGGGGTCGCTCGCGACGACCAGCTCGGCCACCTCGGGCAGGCGGCGCGACACCCCGAACCAGCCGGTGGCGCCGCTCATGCCGCAGACCACGGACGCGCCGAGCGCGGCGGCGGCGTGGTTGGCGCGGGTCCAGGCGCCGTGCGGCTGCGGGGTGAGCGGATAGAGGTTGGCGATGCGGTCCGCCGAGGTCATGCCGCGGATCTCGGCCATCCGCCGCTGGGCCAGCAGGATCGCGTGGAAGTCGTACGCCGCCTGGTAGATCGGGGTGGGCGTGGAGGTCGATCCCGAGGTGTAGGCGATGTCCCACAACTGGTCGGCGGGGTCGCCGGTCGGCTCCAGGCGGAAGCGCTCCGGGGCGGCGGCGAAGTCGGCCTTCCCGGTCAGCGGCAGCAACGGCAGGTCGGCCACGCCCTGTACGTCGCCGGGGTCGATGCCGCGCTCACGCAGCAGGTCCCGGTAGTACGGGTGCCGGGAGGCGACGCGCCGCATCGTCGCGCGCAGCCGCTCGTCCTGGAGAGGCGCGACGGCGTCGGGGTCCCACGGGAGACCGGAGGGGCAGGGACGACCGGAGGGGAGCGCGCTCATCCGGCGGCCCGCCCGTCCCCGGAGGGCGTCGCTCCGGGCACCGCCGTGGGCTGCCCGTGCCCGGCGGAGATGGCTGTGGACGCCGCCGTCGCCGAGGACGCCACCCTCGCCGTGGCTGCCGCCGTGGACTCCGCAGAAGGTGCCGACGATGGCGCCGATGGGATCGGCAGCACGCGGTCGGCGAAGCGGCGGAGCATCGCGGCCAGTTCCGCCGGTCGTCGCACCGACGGCTGACCGGGAATCCCGGGGATCATCTCGTACGCGAAGCCGAGTTCGGCGGCGGCCTCCCGGGTGGCCGGCTCCAGGAACTCGCCCTCGGCGGCGGTGGCCCAGACCGGGCAGGTCACCTCGCGCAGCGGCGGCAGCGCCTCGTACTCGAACGCGGAATGGTAGGCCCAGTTGAACCGCTCGATCGACCCCAGCATCGCGCTCACCGCCTGGTGCCGGACGGCGGGGCCGAGGCCGCGCCACAGCGCGTTGTAACGTTCCCAGGCCGCGGTCAGGTGCGAGCCGTCCTCCACCGGGGGCTGGTCGGGCGCCCAGTTCCGGCGGCGGTCCGCGCGCTGCGCCGGGGTGTACGTCGCGAGCCCCAGCAGGGCGAGCCCGGCGACCCGGCCGGCGGCCTGGCGGGCCACCTCGATCGCGATGCTCGCGCCGGTGTGCGACCCGGCGACCAGGACGGGACCGTCCAGACCGCGGATGATCTCCACCATCGGCTCGGCGTACTCGGGGATGGTCAGCCGGCGCGGCGGCGGGTCGGACATGCCGTATCCCGGCGTGTCCGGCGCGATCACCCGGGCCCACGCGGAGAGCGGGGCGATCATGTCCTCGTACACGAAGGACGACAGCGGGCTCTCGTGCAGGAGCAGCAGGTGCGGGCCTCCGGTGCCGCCGATCCGGGCGTGGATCTGCCCGCAGGACGTGTCGAAGTACATGCGTCGGCTCATGACGAGCTCAGCTCCTCGCGGAAGACGTGCGGAAAAGCGGTGATCGGTGGGTGCTAGGGGCGGTAACCGGCCGCCCGGGACGCCTCCTGCGCCGCGCCGGCGACCAGCGCGCCGTAGTGCGGCATCTCGGTGGTCTGGAAGCGGTGCAGCGGCCCGCACACCGAGATCGCGCCGAGGACGCGCCCGCCCGCACCGAGTACGGCGGCGGCGATGCTGGCCGCGCCGGCCTCGCGTTCGCCGGTGCTCACGGCGTATCCACGACGGCGGATCATCGCGACCTCGGCCAGCAACTGGTCACGGGAGGAGATGGTCGTCGCGGTGACGTGGTCGAGGGAGTGGGTGGCGAGGTAACGCGTGATCTCCTCGTCGTCCATCGCGGCCAGCAGGGCCTTGGACGACGCGCCCGCGTGCAGCGGGTACGGATGGCCCAGGGTGACCGACATGCGGATCTCCTGGGGAGACAGCACCTGGTCGACGTAGATGCGCGACCAGCGCTGCCGCACCGACAGGGTCGCGGTCTCGTCGGTCACGGCGACCAGGCGCTCCAGCAGGGGCCGGACGATGCGCTGGATGTCGAGCTGACGCAGCGCGGCCAGCCCGACCTGCAACGCGCCGGGGCCGAGGGTGTAGCGCTTGGTGTCGCTCTCGAAGCTGAGGAAGCCGTCGTCGCTGAGCACCTTGAGGATGCGGTGGGCGACGGCCTTGGACAGCCCGACCTCCCGGGCAAGGGCGGAGACGCCGACGCCCTCCGGGCCGGACTCGCCGACGGCGTAGATCACCTGCAGCGCGCGGCCCAGCCCGGAGGCCGACCCGTTCGCGCGCGCCGGGTCCTCGCGTTCCTCGCGTTCCTCGAAGGGGGCGGAGATCAGCATCAGTGTGCGCCACCTCTGTCGCCGGAGTTCCAGAACACGATACGACGGTTGGCGTACCGGACGATCAGATGCGCGACGATTCCCAGCACGGACAGCGCGAGCAGCACCGCGAACAGGCCGGGGATGTCGAAGTTGTAGTTGGCCTGCAGCAGCTGGTAGCCCAGGCCCTCCTTGGCACCGATGAACTCGCCCACGATCGCGCCGAGGATCGAGAACACGACGCCGATGTCGAGCCCGGCGAAGATGAACGGCAGCGCGCTGGGCAGCCGCACCATCCGGAAGATCTGGAACTTCGAGGCGCCGAAGCTGGTCAGCATCTCGACCTTGTCCGCGTCGGCGGACTTCAGCCCGGCGATGACGTTGACCAGGACCGGGAAGAACGCGATGACCGCGGCCATGATGATCTTCGACTCGGCGCCGAAGCCGAACCACACCACCATCAGCGGCGCGATGGCGACCTTCGGGATGGTCTGGATCGCCACGACGTACGGCATCACGGTGCGCTCGACGACCCGCACCTGGGCCACGAAGGTGCCCACCAGGATGGCGCCGACCGCGGCGATCACGAAGCCGGTCAGCGCCTCGGTCACCGTCACCCGGACGTTGCTCCAGAAGGCCGGCGAGCCGAGCTGGGCGACGAACGCGTCCAGGATCTGCGTCGGCCGGGGCAGCACGTACTCCTTGATCCCCAGTGGCACCGTCAGGAACTGCCAGGCGAGGACCACGACGACGAAGACGGCGGGCACGAGGATCAGCTCGGGACGCTCGTGCAGGTCGAGGCGGCGCCGCCGGCGGGGTGCGGCGGTGGCGGCCGGGGCGGCGTCCGGCTTGGACGGCGCCGTGTTGAGGGAGGCCATCGTTCGTCTCCTAGTTGATGACGCCGGAGTTGTTGAAGTAGCGGCGGATGCGCTCGACGTACACTCCGGCGGCGTCCGAGGCCATGATGCTGAGATCGCGCGGACGGTCGAGATCGATGTCGATGATCTCGGCGATCCGGCCGGGGCGCGGGGTCATGACGATGACCCGGTCGGACAGGAACACCGCCTCGGGGATCGAGTGCGTGACCAGGACGGCCGTCTTCCTGCTCTCCCGCCAGATGCGCAGCAGCTCGACGTTCATGTACTCGCGGGTCATCGCGTCGAGCGCGCCGAACGGCTCGTCCAGCAGGAGGACGGCCGGGTCGTGGACGAGGGCGCGGCAGATGCCGGCGCGCTGCTGCATGCCGCCGGACAGTTCGTTGGGGTACTTGTCGGCGAAACCGCCGAGCCCGACCATGTCGAGCAGTTCCACGGCCCGTTTCCGGTGCGCGGTTCTGTCGAGTTTCTGCACCTCGACGGGGACCAGCACGTTTTCCAGGATGGTCCGCCACGGCAGCAGCGTCGGCGCCTGGAAAACCATGCCGACCTCGCGCTTCGGCCCGTCCACGTCCACCCCGGAGATCCGCACCGTCCCCTCCGAGCGCTGGACCAGCCCGGCGAGGATCTTCAGCAGGGTCGTCTTGCCGCATCCGGACGGGCCGACGACCGCGACGAACTCGCCCTTGCGTACGGTGAAGTCGACATCCGCCAGCGCGTGCGTCGGCTCGGACTTCCGCGGCCGGTAGATCTTCTGCAGCCCCCGGACGTCGATCCAGCGATCGTGCGCGTCCTCGGGCGTCCGGACGTTGCCGGAACTGGCGGCTGAACGAGTCACAGATGTCCCTTCGGGTGGGCCCAAATTGTGCCGACCGCGTTTCGATCAGCGGAACGGGATATCGATAGGGGAGACCGTAAGTCCGCATTCCGGGCGCCGTCAAGAGGTCACCCAATGATGTTGACGAGCCATTTCTCCATGCGGAGAGGGTTGACGCGGTCTTCCAGGGCTCTTAGCCTGCGTTCGTCTTGCAAATATGTTGTTCCGCTCAACGGAACGATCAGGGGACGCTTTCCGGCTCGGCAGAAGGAGTCAGACGTGGAATTGAATGGGTTCTCGAACCCGCTGTCTCCGTCGGGGACCGCGTCCCTGGTCGAACCGCCGCCGCACCACATCGGGGCGGACGCGATCCGCGTCGTGTTCCGGGCGGGCCGTGACCTGGCCCGCCGCTACCTGCCCGAGCCGCTGGAGCCGGTCGAGGACGGCCTCGGGTTCGCGTACGTCGCGGACATGGTGAAGGTCAGCGCCGACGAGCCGGACCAGGCGTTCCTCTCACCGCGCCGCACCCAGTACGGCGAGGGCATCGTCGGGTTCTACTGCCGACTGGGCGAGCGGGCCGGGCGGTTCAGCACGTTCATCTGGGTCACCCAGGACTGGTCGATGGGCTTCGGCTCGATCATGGGCTGGGGCAAGAAGATCGGCGAGGTCTGGCGGACGCACCTCAACCCCTACAACCCGGCCATGGGCGAGGTGGGGCCGGGCGCCCGGCTCGCCGGCGAGGTCACCCGGCTCGGGCGTCCCGTGCTGCGGGTCGGCATCGAGATCGAACGGGCCATCACGCCCGCCGAGATGCCGGGTTACGGCGACCGCGGCTACCTGCTCCGCCACCAGCCGTCGCCCGGTCCGGAGATCCCGGCGGCCACCCAACTGCTCGAACTGCAACTGCGCGACGTGCGGACCGGCGACGTGTTCACCGGCCGCCCCCACCTGGAGATCCACGACGCGGAGAACGAGGACCTGGCCCCGCTGCGCGACTGCGAGCCCATCGCGGCGTACGCGTACAAGCAGGGCTGGACGACCGACACCGACGCCCGGCTCGTGCACGACTACTCCGCCGCCGACCACTCCACGGGCCGGCGGGCCTGATGACGACGGCGCCGCGCTACCTCGGCGAGCCGCACGCCGACGCGCTGCTGTCCGGGCTGCTGCTGCTCACGCAGGAGGTCGCGGTGCTGCGGCACCGGTGCGCCGTGCTGGAGGCCGAGCGGGACGGCCGGCAGCCGCCCTCGCCGGACGACTCCGACCTCATGCCGCGCCTGGTGGACGAGCTCTTCGGGCGCCTCGGCACGACCCAGGGCACGACCGGGAAGGAAGACCGATGACAGGAGCGGCCCTCGCCGACGGCCAGACCGTCCACGACGCCCTCGCCGTCCCCACGGCCGAGGAGGCGGTGCGCCAGAACGAGATCTGGACGCTCAAGCGCAAGCTGGCCGAGGAGATCGCGCCCGAGCTGCGGCGGCACTACGAGACCGAGATCGTGCCCCGCCACGTCGCCGAGCACGGCGCGCCGCCGGCCGACCGCCGCGTCATCGCGTCGCTGATGGCGCCCGACCCGCGGATGCGGCTGTTCAGCGCGCTGCGGCGGCGCTCGCAGGAGCAGATGTGGGATCTCGTCCTGACCAGCGCGAACCGGCAGCTCGACCGCCTCCTCGACCTCGCCGCCGGCGCGTCCGCCGCCCCGGGCTCGCTCGACCTGGACCCGGCACTGGAGATCCCCCGGTATCTGCGCGCGGTCGACATCCACTGCATGCCGACCGGTTACTACCGCGAGTTCGCCCCCGACGACGTCACGGCGGGAGCGCTCTACGACCGCGGTGTCTACGTCTACGCCGGCGGCCAGCTCGGCGGGCTGAACGACGACAAGGGATGGTCGGTGATCAGGGGCTACCTGGACCGGCACCGGCCCGGCTGGACGCCCGCCCGCATCCTCGACATGGGCTGCTCGGTCGGGCACAGCACCGTCCCCTACACGCTGCGCTACCCGGCGGCCGAGGTGCACGCGATCGACGTCGCGGCCCCGATGCTGCGCTACGCCAGGGCCCGCGCCGCCGCGCTCGGCGCCCCGGTCCACTTCGCGCAGCGGGACGCCACCGCGACCGGGTATCCCGACGCGAGCTTCGACCTGGTCGTGTCGCACATCCTGCTCCACGAGACCAGCGTGAAGGCCGTACAGCAGGTGCTCGCCGAGAGCTACCGCCTGCTCCGTCCCGGCGGCCTGATGATCCATGCCGAGTATCCGCCGTTCGACACCATGGACCCCTTCGCCCAGTTCCTCGTCGAGTGGGACACCACCAACAACAACGAGCCGTTCTGGAGCAAGGTCCGCACGCTCGACCTGGTGGCGATGGCCGCCACGGCCGGCTTCGACCCCGCGACCGTCCACCGCGAGCTCATCCCGACCGGGCGGCGCCTCACCACGGGCCAATCCGGCAGCACGTCCGGCGGCGGCCGGATGCAGGTCCTCGCCGCCTCCCGCTGACACTCCACACCCCAGCCCGCACCACATCTTGCAAGGAGTCCCGCAGTGAGGAAGTCACTGGTCGCGATCGCGGTGCTCGTCGCCACCGCGCTGACCGCGTGTTCGGGCGGCGACGAGACCGGCGGCGTCGCCGCCGCCCCGAGCAGCGGCGGAAAGACCAAGGTCACGTACGTGACCACGGCCGCCGTCCCCGGGTCGACGCAGATCGCCCTGTTCGCGGTGCCCACCGCGATGAAGTACTTCGAGGAGGAGGGCCTCGACGTCACGCTGCAGACCACCAACGGCTCCACGGCGGCGCTGCAGGTGATCGCCGCCGGTGACGCGCTCGCCACCAACGCCGAGGTCGTCTCGACGATGGCGGCGGTGCAGAAGGGCGTGGACGTCCGCACCGTCGGGTCGATCAACACGTCGTTCCCCTGGAAGATCGGCGTGCCCGAGGGGTCGAAGATCGCCACGGCCGCCGACCTCAAGGGCAAGAAGATCGGCATCATCTCGCTGGCGTCCGGCTCGAACCTGTTCACCCGCTCGTTCCTGCAGCAGAACGGCCTCAACCCCGACACCGACGTGCAACTGCTGCCGGTGGGCCAGGGCGCGCAGGCCAAGGCCGCGCTCGACTCCCACCAGGTGGACGCGCTGGCCCTCTACGCCGAGCTGTTCGCCCAGCTGGAGATGAGCGGGTCGAGCTTCACCTACCTGCAGAACCCGCCGCTGTTCGACGGCATGCCGAGCATCGCCTTCACCGCCCGCGCCGACGACCTGACGGACGCCAGGAAGGACGTGCTCACCCGCTACATGCGGGCCGCGTACAAGGGCCTGATGTTCGCCGCGGTCAACCCGGAGGCGGCCGTGGAGATGGGGACCAAGGTCTTCCCGCAGATCGCCGGGCCCAACGCGAGCCCGCAGAAGAAGAAGGAACTGGTCACCCTGATGAAGGCGTGGCTGTCCACCTCCAGCCCGCAGAGCGGCGACCCGAGCACCTGGCCCGACTGGGGCGTGCTCACCGAGGACGGGCTGAACAAGGCCGCCGAGTACGCCGTGTCCACCGGCCAGGTCGCCAAGAAGCCGGTGCCCTCGGAGGTCTGGAACGGAAGCCTCGTCACCGAGGTGAACAAGTTCGACAAGGAGGCCCTGATCAAGCAGGCGCGCGACTACACGACCGGCTGACGCCGCGGGTGGCGCGCCCCGGCCGAAGCGCGCCGCCCCCGCCGAAGCCGCATCAGCCATCTCACGAAGGGACCGCTTCTGTGAACAAGGCGTGGGACGTCATCGTCGCCGGTGCCGGCACCGGAGGACTCGTCCTGGCGACCTTCGCCGCCCGCCGGGGCGCGCGGGTGCTGGTCGCCGATCCGGCGCCGCGCGTCGGCGGCACGCTGCACATCGCGACCGGGCAGCTCAGCGCCGCGGGCACCCGCCTGCAGGCCGAGCGGGGCATCGAGGACTCCCCCGAGGCCCACCTGGCGGACATCCTCCGGATCAGCAAGGGCACCGTGGACGAGGGCCTGGTGCGGCTCGCCGTCGAGAACGCGGCGGACACCTTCGAGTGGCTGCTCGGGAACGGGTACGAGGTGCTGCCGGACCACCCGGTGCAGGGCCAGAACCACGAGCCGTACAGCACCCCGCGGTACTACTGGGGCCCGGAGGCGGGGCGGTCCATCCTGGCCGCGCTGCTGCCGCCGTTCGAGGCCGAGCGCGCGAAGGGCGGCATCACCCTCCTCCTGGAGACCGAGGTGGTCGCGCTGCGCCAGGAGGACGGCGCGGTCACCGGCGTCGCGGTGCGGCGCGCGGACGGGAGCACCGAGGAGCACACCGGCCGCAACGTCGTGCTCGCCACCGGCGGCTACAACTCCGACCCGGAGCGGTTCAGGAAGCTGAACGGCGTCACCGCGTACGCCGCCGCCTCCTATCCGTACGCCAGGGGCCGGGGTCTCGACCTCGGCGTCTCGGCCGGAGGGTACGTGCGCGGCGGGGAGAAGTACCTCTGCTCGTTCGGCTCGGTGCTCGACCACGACGGCCACCCCGCGCCGGTGCTGTGCCGGCCGGTGCACTGGCCGGAGATGCGGCAGCCCTGGGAGATCTACGTCAACGCGCACGGCGAGCGGTTCGTCGCGGAGGACGACCCGAGCGTGGACCGGCGGGAGCACGCCCTGCGCGCGCAGCCGGAGCTGCGGCGCTGGATCGTCTTCGACGACCGCATCGCCCGGGAGGCGCCGCGGCTCGTCCCGGACTGGCCGCTGGAGACGCTGCTGGGCCACTTCGGCACCCACCCGATGTTCCACCGGGCGGACACGCTGGAGGAGCTCGGCCGGCTGGCGGGGGTCCACCCGGAGAACCTCGCGCGCACCGTCGCCGAGTACAACGCGGCGCTCGGCGGCGAGGACCCGCTGGGCCGCACGCACCGGCCGCTGCCGGTGGCCGAGCCGCCGTTCTACGCGATCCGCGTGCAGGGCATGTCGATCACCTCCACGGCCGGGCTCGCGGTGGACACGCGGCTGCGCGTCGTGGACCGGGCCGGTGACCCCGTCCCGAACCTGTACGCCATCGGCGAGATCCTCGGCTCGGGTCAGCTGATGGGCGACTCGTTCTGCGGCGGCATGCTGGCCACGCCCGCCATGACGTTCGGCCGGCTGCTCGGCGATCGGATGCTGACATGGACCTGACCCCGACGCAGCCTCACAAGCAGCAGCCCACCGGCCCGCTGGCCGGCGTCCGGGTGATCGACGCCTCCACGATCCTGGCCGGGCCGCTCTGCTGCCAGATCCTCGGCGACTTCGGCGCCGACGTCATCAAGATCGAGCACCCGGTGGCCGGGGACAGCATGCGCGGGCACGGCAGGTCGAAGGACGGCAAGCCGCTGTGGTGGAAGGAGATCTCCCGCAACAAGCGCACGATCGGGCTCAGCCTCTCCGACCCCGACGGCGCGGCGGTGTTCCTCCGGCTGGCCGAGACCGCCGACGTCGTCGTGGAGAACTTCCGCCCGGGCACGCTGGAGCGCTGGGGAATCGGCCCCGAGAGGCTGCACGAGGTGAACCCGCGGCTCGTGCTGGTGCGGGTGACCGGGTTCGGGCAGCACGGCCCGTACGCGAGCCGGCCCGGCTTCGGCACCCTGGCCGAGGCGATGAGCGGCTTCGCCCACCTCACCGGCCAGCCCGACGGCCCGCCGACGCTCCCGGCCTTCGGCCTCGCGGACAGCATCTGCGGCATCGCCGCCTCGTCGGCCACCATGATGGCCCTCTATCACCGGGACCTGCACGGCGGCGCCGGACAGGTGATCGACATGAGCCTGCTGGAGCCGATCCTGACCGCCGTCGGCCCCGGCCCGCTCGAATACGACCAGCTCGGGCACGTGGGGCACCGGCACGGCAACCGTTCGACGAACAACGCGCCGCGCAACACCTACCGCACCAAGGACGGCCGCTGGGTGGCGATCTCGACCAGCGCCCAGCAGATCGCCGAACGCGTGCTGCGCCTCGTCGGGCACCCCGAGGTGATCGACGAGCCGTGGTTCGCCACCGGCGCCCAGCGCGCCGAGCACGCCGACGAACTGGACGAGTACGTCGGAGGCTGGATCGCCGCACGCACCCGCGCCGAGGTTCTGGAGGCCTTCACCGCCGCCGGCGCCGCGGTGGCGCCGATCTACGACATGGCGGACATCGCCGCCGACGAGCACGTGCGGGCCACCCAGATGATCACGACGGTGGACGACCCGGACTTCGGGCCGATGGCCATGCACAACGTGATGTGGCGGATGTCCGCGACGCCCGGCTCGATCCGGTTCAGCGGCCGGGATCTGGGGGCCGACACCGACGAGGTGCTGGTGGAGGGGCTGGGTTACGACCCCGAGCGGGTGGCGGAGCTACGCGCCCGCCGCGTCGTCCGATGAGAGGGCGTCCGATGAGAGATGCGCGATGAGTGACGTCCGAATGAGAAGCGCGCGTGACAGCGCGGTGGAAGCGGCGACACGGCCGAGCCCGCCCGCGTACGGGCGAGGCAGTGAAACGAGAGGAAGCATGACGACCGCGACGAAGGGGGACCCGCTGCTGCGCATCGCCGGCGGCGGGCTGCGGATCTACGACCTGGGCAGGCCGTTCACCATCGGCATGCCGCAGTCGCCCAACCACCCGCCGTACTGGCACACCCTCCCGCGCCGTCACGGCGACCGGGTGCGGGCCGACGGCGGATCGGCCGCCAACGACCTGATCAGCATGGGCACGCACGTCGGCACGCACATCGACGCCCTCGCCCACGTCTCGCAGGACGGCCGCCTGTACGGCGGCGGGGACGCCGCGGCGGCCGGGGTCGGCGGGCGGTACGAGGAACTCGGCGCGCACACCATCGAGCCGATCGTCCGCCGCGGGGTGCTGCTGGACGTGCCCGCCGCCATCGGCGAACGGCACTGCGCGCCCGGCTACGAGATCACCCCGGCCGACCTGGAGACCGCCGTACGGCGGCAGGGCACCGCGCCGGAGGCCGGTGACGTGGTGCTGATCCGCAGCGGCTGGGGCCGGCACTTCGACGACCCCGACCGGAACGTCTACATCGGGCAGGACTCCGGCGTTCCCGGCGTGTCCGAGGCGGGGGCGCGCTGGCTCGCCGAGCGCCGGGTGCACGCGGTGGGCGCCGACACCATCGCCTTCGAACGGCTCGCCCCCGGCGCCGGGCACGCCGCGCTGCCCGCGCACCGCGTGCTGCTGGTCGAGCACGGCATCTACATCATCGAGGCGATGGCGCTGGAGGACCTGGCCGCGGCCGGGGTGCACGAGTTCCTCTTCGTGCTCAGCCCCCTGGCCCTTTACGGCGCCACCGGTTCCCCGGCGCGCCCGCTGGCGGTGGTCACCGGTGCCTGACCGGACCCTCGCGGAGGAACTCGCCGCGTTCGCCGCCAGGACGGCGGCCGGCGCGCTGCCCGAAGCGGTGGCGGCCAGCGTGCGGCGGCGCGTGCTCGACGTGCTCGGGCTGTGCGTCGCCGCGGGCGACCTGCCCACCAGCCGCGCCGCGCTGGAGCACGTGGTGGAGCAGGGCGGCCGCCCGGAGGCGCACGCCATCGGCGCGCCGCGCCCGGTGCCGGCCGCGTGGGCCGCGTTCGTCAACGGCGTGACCGCGCACTCCCTCGACTACGACGACACGCACCTGCCCTCGGTGCTGCATCCCAGCGCCGCCGTCGTCCCCGCCGCGCTGGCCGCGGCGGAGGTGGCGGACGCCGACGGCGCCGCCGTCGTCAGCGCGATCGCCGTCGGGCTGGAGACGACGGTGCGGCTCGGCATGGCGGCCTACGATCCGGAGCTCGGCAACTCGGTGTTCTTCGAGCACGGCCAGCACGCGACCTCGATCTGCGGCGCGATGGGCGGCGCGGTCGCCGCGGCCCTGCTGCTCGGCCTGGGCGAGGAGGGCGTACGGCACGCGCTCGGCGTCACCGCCTCGATGGCGGCCGGGGTGATCGAGGCGAACCGCACCGGCGGGACGGTCAAGCGGCTGCACTGCGGCTGGGCCGCGCACTCCGCGGTCACCGCCGCCCAGCTGGTGCGCCGCGGGTTCACCGGGCCGCCCACCGTGCTGGAGGGCCGGTTCGGGTTCTTCGAGGCGTTCGTCCGGGACCGCTACGACCCCTCCGCCGTCACCGACGGGCTCGGCGAGCAGTGGGAGGTGCCGGGCATCTTCTTCAAGCCTTACCCGGCCAACCACTTCACGCACACCGCCGTGGACGCCGCCGCCCTGCTCCGGAAGCGCGGGGTGCGGCCCGAGGACGTCCGCTCGGCGACGCTGGGCGTGCCGTCGGCGGTGGTCCGCACGATCGGCGAGCCGATCGCCGGGAAACGGGAGCCGCAGACCGGCTACCAGGCCCAGTTCTCCGGTCCGTACGCCGTCGCGGTGGGCCTGTTCGGCGGGTCCGGCCTGGGCGCGGGTCTCGCCGACTACACCGACGAACTCGCCGCCGACCCGGCCCGCCGGGCGCTCATGGCCCGCGTCGAGGTCGTCCCCGACGCGCGCTGCGACGAGATCTTCCCCCACCAGTTCCCGGCCGTGCTCACGGTCACCACCCACGACGGCGCCGAATGGGTCGAGGAGGTGCCGGAGAACCGGGGCGGCCCGCGGCGCCCGCTCACCGACGCGGAGCTCGCCCGCAAGTTCCGCGACAACGTCGCCGGACGGGTGCCGCCCGGCGCGGCCGCGGATGTGGAGCGGGCCGTGCTGACGCTCGGCACCGGTCCCTCCCTGCCCGTCATCGGCTCGCTGCTCGCCCGGCTGTCAGTTCAGGAGGATTCATGGCCCTCGATTTGATCATCGCGAACGCGCTCGTCGTCGACCACGACCGGCCCGAGCCCGAACGACTCGACATCGGCGTCGCGGACGGCCGGATCGCCCGCCTCGCGCCCTCGATCCCCGCCGAGGACGCGGCGACCGTCGTGGACGCCGAAGGCAGGCTGGCCTTCCCCGGCGTGGTGGACGCCCACCAGCACTGGGGCATCTACAACCCGCTGTCCGTCGACACCGAGGTGGAGAGCCGGGCGTGCGCCCAGGGCGGCGTCACCTCCGCGCTCAACTACATGCGCACCGGGCAGTACTACCTCAACAAGGGCGGCCCGTACGCGGAGTTCTTCCCCGAGGTGCTGGCCGGTTCCGAGGGACGGGCACTGGTCGACTACGCCTTCCACCTGGCGCCGATGATGAACGAGCACATCGACGAGATCCCGATGCTCATCGAGCGGTTCGGGGTCACCTCGTTCAAGATCTTCATGTTCTACGGCGGGCACGGCCTGCACGGCCGGTCCAGCGACCAGAGCGCGTTCCTGATGACGCCCGAGGGCGAGCGGTACGACTTCGCGCACTTCGAGTTCGTGATGCGCGGCATCCAGGCGGCGCGGGAGCGGTTCCCCGACCTCGCCGACGAGATCTCGCTCGGGCTGCACTGCGAGACCGCCGAGATCATGACCGCGTACACGAAGCTGGTGGAGGCCGACTCGTCGCTGTCCGGCCTGGCGGCGTACTCGGCGTCCCGGCCGCCGCACTCGGAAGGCCTGGCCGTGTCGATCGCGGCGTACCTGGCGCACGAGACCGGCCTGCCGAAGATCAACCTGCTGCACCTGAGCTCGGCCAAGGCGGTCGACGCCGCGCTGCGGATGGCGAGGGCGTTCCCGCACATCGACTTCCGCCGCGAGGTCACCATCGGCCACCTGCTCGCCGACGTGGACACCGCGCACGGCCTCGGCGGCAAGGTCAACCCGCCGCTGCGCCCGCGCGAGGACGTCGAGGCGCTGTGGCGGCACCTGCTCGACGGCGAGCTCGACTGGGTGGTCAGCGACCACGCGTGCTGCCGGGAGGAGCTCAAGTTCGGCAACCCGCCCGAGGACGTCTTCCTGGCCAAGTCGGGCTTCGGCGGCGCCGAGTATCTGCTGCCCGGACTGGTCACCGAGGGCGGGCGGCGCGGGCTGTCGTACCAGCGGATCGCACAGCTCACCTCGTGGAACCCCGCCCAGCGGTTCGGGCTGCGGACCAAGGGCGCGCTCCAGGTCGGCTACGACGCGGACGTCGCGCTGGTCGACCCGTCGGTGACCTGGACGGTGCGCGCGGAGGACTCGGAGTCGGCGCAGGAGTACACACCCTTCGAGGGCTTCGAGCTCACCGCCGCCGTCACCGACACCTTCCTGCGCGGCCGGCGGATCCTCGCCGACGGCAAGGTCACCGGCGAGGCGGACGGCGTCTACCTGCGCCGGCCGACCGTACGGGATTGAGGCGAAAGGTGACCGAACAGGAGGGGCCGGGCCGCATGGTGGCGCGCAGTTACCTGTACGTGCCGGGAGACCGGCGGGAGAAGCTCGCGCGGGCACGCGAGCGCGGGGCGGACGGGCTGGTGCTCGACCTGGAGGACGCCGTCGCCCCGCCCGCGAAGGACACCGCACGCGAGGTGGTGGCGGCGTTCCTCGCCGGACTCACCGGACTCGCCGGACTCGCCGACGAGGGCGCGGCGGCCTCCGCACCGGACGGTCCCGCTCCGGGCGCACCTCCCCCGGCCACCCCGAACGAATTCGGCCCGAGCGGATCCACTTGGAGCGGATCGACTCGGAGCGGATCGACTCGGAGCGGATCGACTCCGCACGGGTCCGCTCTTGGCACATCTTCCCCGGCCGCTTCGCCCGGGTCCGCGTCGAACGGGCCCACTCCGGCCGGGTCCGCGCCGAACGGGTCGGAGCTGTGGGTGCGGGTGAACGCGGACCGCCTGGACGAGGACGTGCCCGCCGTGACCTCGGCCTCCTGCGCCGGCGTCTGGGTGCCCAAGGCCGATCCGGAGTCGCTCGCCCGGGTCGACGCCCTGCTCACCGCGGCCGAGCGCGCCGCCGGGCTCCCGGCGGGCGTGATGCGGATGGTCCCCGTCATCGAGACCGCTCGCGGGCTGCTCGCCGTCGCCGAGATCGCCCGTGCTCCGCGCGTGCTGCGCCTGGGCATCGGGGAGGCGGACCTCGCCGCCGAGCTCGGCGTACGGCCCGGCCGTGACCGGGCGGAACTGGCCCCGCACCGGGCGGCCCTGGTGGTGGCCTCCGCCGCGGCCGGGCTCGCCGCACCGATCGCGCCCGTCGAGACCGACCTGTCGGCGACCCGCGCGGACCTCGCCGCCAGCACCCGCGCCCTGCTGTGCGAGGGCTTCCGGGCGCGCACCGCGATCCACCCCCGCCAGGTGCCGGTCATCAACGAGGTGTTCACCCCGTCGCCCGCCGAGATCGCCGCGGCGCGCGACGTCGTCACACGGCTGCGCGCCGCGAACCAGTCCGGTACGGGTGTCGCCGTCGACGCCCGGGGACGGATGATCGATGAGGCCGTCGCACGGTCGGCCCGCGAAGTCCTCGGCCGGGCCCCCGCGTCATAGGCGTCCGGTCCACGGCGGCGCGGGAGGACCGTCCCGCCGCCGCGCGTCCCCCGCCAGATCGGATCTAGCGGCTGAGTACCCCGGATCTGGCGCCTCCTCTGTGAACGGCTGAACAGAAGGAGACGACAGATCATGCGGGACCGGACGACGGACCTGGCGATAGAGACATCGGGCCTGGTCAAGATATTCGGCAAGAACCGGGCGGTGGACGGGCTCGACCTCAGGGTGCCCGCGGGCACCGTGTACGGCGTGCTCGGCCCCAACGGAGCGGGCAAGACGACCGCGGTCAAGATGCTGGCGACCCTGCTGCGCCCGGACGGCGGCGAGGCGCGGGTCTTCGGCCACGACGTGCTGCGCGAACCCGACGCCGTACGCGCCCGGGTGAGCCTGACGGGCCAGTACGCCTCCGTGGACGAGGAGATGACCGGCGCGGAGAACCTCGTCCTGCTCGGCCGGCTGCTCGGCCACCGGAAGGCCGCGGCCAAAGACAGGGCCGCGCGGCTGCTGGAGGCATTCGGGCTGACCGACGCGGCGGGCCGGCAGGTCAAGACCTACTCGGGCGGCATGCGCAGGAGGCTGGACATCGCGGCCAGCATCCTCGACACGCCCGACCTGCTGTTCCTGGACGAGCCTACGACCGGCCTGGACCCACGCAGCCGCAACCAGGTCTGGGACATCGTCCGGATCGTGGTCGCCCACGGCACGACCGTGCTGCTCACCACGCAGTATCTCGACGAGGCCGACCGGCTGGCCGGGCGCATCGCGGTCGTCGACCACGGCCGGGTCATCGCCGAGGGCACCCCCGGCGAGCTGAAGTCATCCGTCGGCGCGGGCATGGTCCACGTACGGCTGCGCGACCCCGCGCAGCGGCCCGCGGCCGAGCGCGTGCTGGCCGCGGAACTGGGCACCGACGTCCATCTGGATGCCGATCCCGTGGCGCTGACCGCCCGCGTCGCGGCGCGGGACGCCGACGCGGGCGCCGAGCGGGCCTCCCGCGCCCTCGGGGCACTGGCCGCGGCCGGGATCGTCGTCGACGACTTCTCCCTCGGCCAGCCCAGCCTCGACGAGGTGTTCCTCGCGCTGACCGGCGCGCCCGCCGGGGAGACCGGCCGCACCCCGGCCGGCGTGCCCGCAGGGAACCGCGCCGGGGAACCCGGCTCCGCTCTGGCGGACCGGCCCGCCGCCCGATCCGGCCGAGCCGGGCACGAGGCCCGGCAGACGCACGGAGCCAAGGAGACGTACGAGATCGAGGAGACGACGGTATGAGCGCCACGACCACCGAGACCGGCACGTCCTTCGTCCCCGCGGCCGAGACGCTGGGCGCGGTCCTGGCGCCGGGGGCACGCCCACCGCGCCCCGGCGCCCTGTCGGCCTCGCTGACCTTCGGCTGGCGGGCGATGCTGAAGGTCAAGCACGTGCCCGAGCAGCTCTTCGACGTCACCGCGTTTCCGATCATGATGACGCTGATGTTCACCTACCTGTTCGGCGGCGCGCTCGCGGGCTCTCCGACGGAGTATCTGCAGTTCCTGCTGCCGGGCATCATGGTGACGAGCGTCGTGATGATCACCATGTACACCGGGGTCGAGGTCAACAAGGACATCGAGAAGGGCGTCTTCGACCGCTTCCGCACGCTGCCGATCTGGCGGCCGTCCACGATGGTCGGCTACCTGCTGGGCGACATGTTCCGCTACACGATGGCGGCGACGGTCATCCTCGTGGTCGGCCTGGTGCTGGGCTTCCGCCCGCAGGGCGGCGTCGTCGGCGTGGTGGCCGCCATCGCCCTGCTGGTGGCCTTCTCGTTCGCCTTCTCGTGGGTGTGGACGATGTTCGGCCTGCTGCTGCGCAGCGAGAAGTCGGTGATGGGCATCAGCATGCTGGTGCTCTTCCCGCTCACCTTCCTCAGCAACGTCTACGTCGACCCGGAGACGATGCCGGGCTGGCTGCAGGCGTTCGTGGGCGTCAATCCCATCTCACATCTGGTCACCGCGGCCCGCTCGCTGATGTCGGGCGCCGCCGACACCGGGGAGATCACCTGGGTGCTCGTCAGCGGGGCGGTGTGTGTCGCGGTCTTCGGCGCGCTGACCATGCGCCTGTACAACCGCAGGTGAGTCAGCGGGTCTCAGAGGGTCACAGTCGCCAGGCGATCTCGCGATCGGGCTGGTATCGGCAGGTCGCCCCGGTGGAGACGGCGCCGCGCAGATGGGCGGCCAGCTCGGGGTGGAGCCCGTCGAGCTTGCGCAGGACGTCGCGGATCCGGGCCGTGACGGCCTTGCGGGCACGTTCGGCCTCGTCGCCGAGGCGGCGGTCGCGCCCGCCGAGGCCCGAGGCGGAGCGCAGTTCCGCCAGCAGCGCCGCCCGCTCCCGGTCGAACTCCGCCGCCCTGGCGTCGTCACCCCGCTCGACGGCCCGGTCGATCTCCTCGTCGAGCAGGGTGAGCCGGCGCCGGTAACGGGCCTTGGCCTCCTCGTCCAGGACGGCGTCGCCGCCCATCCCGCGGGCGGCGACGACGATCCGGCCGCCCTCCGGGGCGAGCAGCAGTACGGCGGGCAGGTCGGCCCCGGGGTGGCCCAGCAGCCTGTGGAGGTCGCGCAGGCCCTTGGCGTCGGGCAGGCGCACGGTGCGGTCCGCGAACGTCAGCGTCCAGACCGCGCCGTCCCGCCGGAACTCGTCGCCCACACCGAGCACGAGGCCGGGCGCGGGGCCGGGCCCGTGAACCGGCACGTCGTCCGGCACAGCGCCAGGGGCACGGCCCGACACAGCGCCCGGCCCACCGTCCAGCGCAGGGCCCGGCGCTCCGTCCGGCGCACCGTCCGGCGCAGGGCCCGGCGCACCGTCCGGCGCACGGCCCGGCCCACCGTCCGGCGCACGGCCCGGCGCTCCGTCCGGCGCACGGCCGGGCGTATCGCCCTGCGTACGGCCGGGTAAGCGGCCGGACGGGGACGCGCGCCGCCTCGCCCGGCGGGCGCGGGCCACGACGTGCCGCATGCCGAGCCGGTCCGCTTCGCTCTCCACGTCGGCCAGCAGCGTCCCGGCCTCCTCCGCGTCGCCGGGACGGCCCCGCGCCAGCAGCGCCTCGGCGAGATGCGCCCGCGCCTCGACCGACCAGGGGCGGGCGAGGAGGAGATCGGCGGACCGCCGGGCGGCGGCGAACCCCTCGATCGCCTCGTCCCACCGCTCCTGCGCCGCGTTGACGAGGGCGCGCCAGAAGACCATGGGGCCGCCGATGTCCCAGCCGTACATCGAGACCGCCCAGGTGCCGGCGTACGGGTCGAGATCGGCCCGGGCCTTGTCACACAACCGCGGATCGCGCGACCACGCCGCGATCATCGCCTGGAACCGCAGCCACAGGGGCCGGGCCGAGCGCAGGCGCGGCTCTCCCCCGGCTGTGGCGTCGCGGTAGTGACGCAGCGCGGTGCCGCCGTCGCCCCGCAGCAGCGCGGTCATCCCCTCCAGCAGTCCCGGACACGGATGCCGGCTCCTGCGCAGCGTGCGGTGCACCTCGTCGAGGTCGTCGAACCTGCCCCGGAGCAGCCGTACGGCCCAGCGGTGGTGATGCAGCATGTAACCGAACTGGTCGTGCCCGTGTTGCCAGGTGAACCCGGTGAGCTCGTCGAGCAGGCTCTCCGCCTCGTCGAAGTCGCCGGTGAGCGCGCCGATGATGCTCCGGTCGGCCACCGTTGCCATGTCCATGCGGGGCAGATCGCTGCGGCGGCCGAGCACGACGAACTCCCGGAACTGGGCGAGATATCCGGGATCTCCCTGTTCGAGGAGCGCCACCCAGCGCAGGGCGGCGGCGACGCTCTCCATCTCCACGTCGGCCGTACGCCGGGCCAGTGCCTGCACCTCGCCGGTGAGCTCCGCCCGCTGCGCCGCCGTCCCCGGACCCCAGATCGCGTCGTGATAGGCCCACAGGCCGAAGGTCAGCGCCTCGTCGTCCTGGCCGCGCTTGGCCAGCACCGCGACCTGCACGGCCAGCTCCCGCGCGAGCCGGTCGGGAGAGAGCTCCTCGCCGGGCACACGGCCGTTCCCGAGCAACGCGCCGTGCGCCTCCCGCAGCAGGCCGGTGGCGAACTGGTCGCCGTCACCGTCGGATTGGTCGCCGTCGCCCCGGACACCGTGGACGGCCAGCGCGACACGGGCCAGCACCTCGGGGTCGCCGGCCTCCCGGGCGACGGCGGCCGCCTCCTCGAAGACCCGCCGCCCGCCGTCGTGGTCGTCGCCGTGGACGAGCGCGCGGCCCAGGTCGATCGCGATCACGACCCGCCTGCGCGGTTCGCCGGCCGCCGCGAGCTCCAGCGCCCTGCGGTAGTGCCCGATCGCCTCCTCGACCGCCAGGCGGCCCGCGGCGCCGCGGGCGGCGGCGAGCAGCCGATCCACCGCGACGGACACTTCGATCCGGTCTCCGGCGAGATAGGCGTGCCGGGCCAGGTCGGCAGGCAGGACATGCTCCGCCAGACCGGGCGACCGGTCGGCGGCCCGGACGACCGCGGCGTGCAGGCGGGGCGCCTCTCCCTCGTCCAGCGACTCGTACAACGTCTGCCGGAACAGGTCATGGGCGAACGCGAACGAGTCTCCCCCTCGCTGCACGACGAGGCGGGCGGCCACGGCTTGGTCGAGCAGCCGTTCCAGGGGGAGGACGGAGGTCTCGGCGACGGCGGCCAGCACCGGACGGTGGAACTCCCGGCCGAGCACCGCGGCGGTGCTGAGCAGGTCGATGACCGGCCGGGGCAGCAGGGACAGCCGGCGCAGCAGGGTGTCACGGACGCCGGGCGCGATGGCGGTCACGGAGCCGCCGCCGCTCCACAGCCGCGCCGTCTGCTCGACGAAGAACGGGTTGCCGCCGGTGCGCCGGTGCACCTCGGCGACCAGATCGGCGGACGGCTCCCGGCCGGCGGCGTGGGCCATCAGCGCGCCGACCTCCTCCCGTCCGAGCCCGGTGAGGGTGATCGTCGCCGCCCGCGCCGTCAGCGGCAGCACGAGAGGGCGCAGCGGATGATCCGGCGACTCCACCTCGACATCACGGTAGGTGCCCACCAGCAGCACCCGCTCGAACCAGGTGTGCTGCGCCGCGAACTCCAACAACCGGAGTGTCGCGGGATCGGCCCAGTGCAGGTCTTCGAGGACGACCACCAGGGGACGGCTCTGCGAGACCGACACCAGGGCACTGGTCACCGCGTCGTACAACCGGAAGCCCTCGGCCGCGTCGCCGCCCGGCGACTCTCCGAGCAGGGCGGACAGGCCGGCGCCCCCGGCCTCCTCGGCCGCCGCCCACTCCCCCGGCGCGGCGCAACGCCGCAGCCCGCGAAGGACCTGTACCCAGGGCCAGTAACCAGGGGCGCTGTCGGAGTCCCAGCACGACCCGCCGAGCACGAGCGCGCCCAGGCGCCTGGCCTCCTCCGCCACGCTGGCGACGAGTGTGGTCTTGCCGATGCCGGCCTCACCGGCGACCAGCACCAGGCCGCCGTGGCTGGCGACCGCCCGCCCTATCTCGGCACGCAGCAGCGCGGCAGGATGCTCCCTGCCGAGCAGCCCGGTGATCGCCTCATCGATTCGCATGCCGCTACGAAGGTATCCGCCCGCTCCGACAATTTCCGGCCGCCCGGCACCCCTCGGCCGTGCGGCACGGCATCTCCTCGGCTGTACGGCCTGGCGGACGGTCAGGCGAAGAAGTCCGTCAGGATGCGCGCCAGTGCGGCCGGGCGCTGCAGCACCGCGTGGTCCTCTCCGGGCATCACCCGCAGTTCGGCGCCGGGAAGGGCCGCCGCGACGGCCTCCGTCGCCTTCGCGAGGCCGGGCGAGGTCCGGTCGCCGTAGACCGCCAGCACCGGCACGCCGATCCCGGCGACCCGCTCCTGCGGCGTCCCCTGCCAGGGCGCGGTGACCAGCACGTCGTACGGCAGGCTGGGGGCCTTGTCCGCCATGAACGCCCACCCCTCGCCGGCCTTCATCCCGGCGATCGCCCCGGCCGGGACGCCGACCGCCTCGCGGAGGAACAGCTCCGCCGCACCGTCGCGGTCCCCGGCCGCGACCAGTGCCCTGAGCCGGTCGTAGACCTCGGCCGCCAGGCGCGGCTGGTTCTCGTCGGCGTGGTACGGCGGCTCATAGACGGCGACCCGGTCGATCGGCAGTCCGCGCCTGGCGGCCTCCAGCACGAGGACGGCGCCGGAGGAGTGGCCGAACGCCGAGGCCCGGCCGCCGGCGTGCTCGATGACGGCCGCCAGGTCGGCGACCTCGTTGGCCACCTGGTAGTCCTCGCTCCTGTCGTCACTGGCCCCCCGGCCGCGCCGGTCGTAGGTCAGCACGGTGAACGCCGGCGCGAGCTCGGCGGCGAGCGCGGCCACGGTCGAGCGGTCGTTGAACGCGCCGCCGATGAGGATGACCGGCGCGCCCTGGCCGATCACGTCGACGGCGAGGGTTGTGCCGTCCTTGGAGACGACGTTCACGCACGTGATGTCCACCGGCGCGATATGCCCGGGAACGTCGTCCCCGGAAACCTGCTGCTCGGAAACCTGCTGCTCGGAAACCTGGTGTTCGGTCATGTCAGTCGGCCTTCGTGTCGGGGCTTGCGGGCTGGTTTCACACTCTGGGCTTGCGGGCTGCGCTCACGGGCGGGTGAAGGTGATGTGGGTGACGCCGCTGGGGGTGGACACCGACTCGATGCGGAAGCGCTTCTCGAGTTCCTCCAGCCCGTCCCACAGTCGTTCGCCGCGGCCCAGGACGATCGGGACGACGGCGACGTGCATGTGGTCGACCAGGTCGGCGGCCAGGAACTGGCGGACGGTGCTCGGCCCGCCGCCGATGCGCACGTCGAGGTCGCCCGCGGCCTCGCGGGCCTGACGCAGCGCCTCCTCGGGGGTGGCGTCGACGAAGTGGAAGGTCGTGCCGCCCTCCATCTCCACGGAGGGCCGGGGGTGGTGGGTCAGGACGAACACCGGCGTGTGGAACGGCGGGTTCGGCCCCCACCAGCCGTTCCAGTCGTGATTCTCCCACGGGCCCCGCTGCGGCCCGAACTTGTTGCGGCCCATGATCTCCGCCCCGATGCCCGTGTCCCACGTACGGACGATGGCGTCCTCGACCCCGGTGCTCCCGCCGGTCTTCCCCTGCATGGCCTGGAAGGTCCGCGTCTCGAAGAACCACTCGTGCAGCCGTCCGCCCGCGTGGCCGAACGGCTCCTCAAGGCTCTGGCCCTCGCCGGTGGCGAAGCCGTCCAGGGAGACGGCGAAGTTGTGCACCCTGACACGCGACATGGTCGATCTCCTGATTTCCAGAAGTGCTTGCAGATTGCAACCACTGAGGAAGAGCGTAAAGTAGGTGGTTGTAAAACGCAACCAGCTGGAGGTCGAGCATGAGGGACGAGCCACGGTCGGGTTGCCCGATCAACGGGTCGGTGGAGGCGCTCGGAGACAGGTGGAGCCTCATCGTGCTGCGTGACGTGATCTTCGGGGGGCGCCGGCACTTCCGTGACCTGCTGGCCAACTCCATGGAGGGGATCGCGTCGAACATCCTCAGCAGCCGCCTCAAGGCCCTCGTCGCCAAGGGGCTCCTGACCCACGAGGAGGCGGCGCGAGGACGACGAGGGACCTACAGCCTCACCGAGGCGGGCATCCAGACGGTCCCGATCATGGTCGCGCTCGGCTCCTGGGGCCTGCGCCATCTCCCGGCGACACCGGAGCTGGCCGTACGGGCACGCTTGCTGGAGGAGGGCGGGCCGCCCCTCTGGGAAGACCTGATGGACGAGTTGCGCGAGGCGCACCTGGGCATCCCCCCGCCCGGACCCCGTCCGCCCCCGCGCGTCCCAGCTCCTCCAGGAGGCGTACGAACGCGTATCGATGAGCCCTGAGCATGCGATGGACTAAGCTAACTTAGCTAGGAGGTGGAGCATGTCCGAAGGCGCTACCGAGCAGTACAACATCCACGAGGCGAAGACGAACTTGTCGCGCATCATCGACCGGGTCGAGCATGGCGAAGAGATCGTCATCAGCCGTGCCGGTCGCCCCGTGGCCAAAGTCATTCCCTTTCCGACCAAGGTGAGCCGCCACGGCAGGGGTTCCCTGAAGGGAGTCCTTCAGGTGACCGACGACTGGGACTCTTCAGAGGTCAACGACGCCATAGCACGGGATTTCGGATTGCTGCCGTGAGGATGCTCCTCGACACACACGTCGTCCTATGGTGGCTGAGTGACGACCCGACGCTCACGGATGAGATCAAGCAGATGATCGATCAGGAGCCAGAGGTCTTCGTAAGCCCCGCCACGCTGTGGGAAGTGGCCATCAAGCAGAGCATCGGCAAATTGGTCGCGCCCAGGGACCTGGTCGAACGCATTCGCGACAGCGAGTTCCGTGAACTTCCCATCCGCTTCGGGCATGCCATTGAGGCGGGAATGCTGCCGCTTCTGCATCGCGATCCCTTCGACCGGCTACTGATCGCTCAAGCCCGGCGCGAAGATCTCTCCCTGGTCACCAGGGATGGACAGATCGCCAAGTACGACGTTCACGTGCTGGCTGTGTGAACAGACTGAGCCGTTGTCTGTAACGGTTCATTGCTTTGTGTAGTGCCGACGCCGGCCGGGCGCGCGTGACCCTCCAGGTGCGCCACACGTCAACCTCGACGGCATCGTCTTCGCCACGGACCGCGTCGCCACCCCGGGCCCCAACGGCACCGACCTGTGGTGGTCCGGGGGCCCCATGATCTCCGCCCCGATGCCCGGGTCCCCCGACGGCACCGGAGCCGGCCGTCCGGGCGCGGGCGGCATCCGAACGAAGACCATGAAATGCGGGCTCAGGCGGTGAGGATGCTCACGGGCCGCCGTACAGCAGGGGGAGGCCGACGAGGAGGACGCGGGGGTCGCGGGCGGCGGCCTCGGTGAGCGCGGGGTCGAAACCGGCGCCGCTGTAGAGGGCGAGCACCGTGTCGCGCGTGTCGAGCCCCCGCGTGTGCAACTGGTCTCTGGCCTGCTCCAGGCGCTTGAGATGGCCGACGTTCATGGTCTGCGACCACTTCGCCTCGCCGACGGACAGAAGCCGGCGCGGGTGGTCGTCCTGCGGGGCGAGGGCGATCACGTCGACCTCGATGTTCTGCCCCCTGCCGCCGCCGGGGGCGATCCCCGCGGCGACCTCGGTCGCGTACTCGCCGTTCCAGTCGTGGGCGAGCGCGAACTCCCGGCACACGTGCTCGAAGTGCGGGCCCACGACCTGCGCCGCGAACCTGGCCCCGGCGCCCCGCCACACCCGGTCGGCCCACCCCCGCTCCAGCAGGCTCCAGGCCGGGCGCATGATGGCCTCGTAGAACGTGACGAGCGGCTCGGCGACGCGGAAGAGCGACCGCTTACGGATGGGGTCGATCTCCCTGCGGATGAGCCGGCAGTCCTCCAGGACGGCGAGCGGATGGGCGATGTCGGTCGCCTTGCGCTCCATGTGCCCGGCGATGCCGCCCCGCGTGTTGTTCCCGGCCGCGATCGCGCCGAGGACCGCGTGGTAGAGCGCCTCGTCGCGGATCTCCATCTCGTTCGTCAGCAGATATCGGGCCTCGCGGAAGAGCGGCACCGCGGGGTCGAGCACCCGTCTGACCACCCAGTCGTCGAGGTCGTCGCCCGGCGCCTCGTGGTCGACGAAACCGGTCCGGTACGCCGGTGTCCCGCCCACGATGGCGTTCACCTGGAGCGCGAGCCGGAGGTCCTCGATCCCCCAGAACCGCCGGGAGAGCCGGTGGTCGAACGGCTGCACCACCAGGTCGAGCGAGGCCCGCCCGCGCAGCGGCGCCTGCCCGGCGAGGAGCCTCCCCATCACCGACATCGCGGACCCGGCGAGCACCAGGCGCACCCGGCTCCCGGCGCTTCGATGCGCGCCCCGCCCGTCGATCTCCCGCTGGAGGATCGAGGGGATCGAGGGATCGGCCTTCGTCAGGTACGGGAACTCGTCGAGGACGATCAGCCGGTCACCGCAGTGGTCCAGCAGATGGACGATCGCCTCGTCCCAGTTGGCGAACGCCAGCGTGCCCGGCACCCCCAGATAGGCCGCGACGGCCGTGCCGAACTGCCGGAGGGCGTCGGCCGACGTGGACTCGACGGCCACGAAGTAGAAGCCGCCGTACACGTCGGCGAGCGCCTGCAGGAGGAACGTCTTGCCCTGCCGGCGGCGGCCGCTCACCACCGCCAGCCGCATCTCCGGGCTCGGCGACTCGGCGAAGGCCCTGAGGGCGGCCCATTCCCGATCACGGTCGAAGATGTGGGCGGGCTTCATGGCCCCTCCCGATATAAGTGCGCTTCTTATAAGTGGACTTCTTAGAAGTGTACTTATACAGACGGCGATCTCAGTGGTCCGGCGCGAAGTGGGAGAGGACCTCGGGGTTGGCCATGGCGTCGGTGTTGGCGGCCCGGTCGATCGGCGTGCCGAGCAGGATCTTCCGTACGGGGACCTCCAGCTTCTTGCCCGACAGCGTGCGGGGGATGCCGGGGACCTCGTGGATCTCGTCGGGCACGTGCCGGGGCGACAGTTCCGTGCGCAGGGCCGTACGCAGCCGGGAGACCAGGTCGTCGGACAGGGCCGCGCCGTCGGCGAGCGTGACGAAGAGCAGCAGCCTGCCCTCCTGGCCGAGTTGCCCGGTGTCGATGACGAGGCTATCGGCGATCTCGTCGAACCGCTCCACGACCCGGTAGAACTCGCTGGTGCCCATGCGCACCCCGCCGCGGTTCAGGGTGGAGTCGGACCGGCCGTAGATGACGCAGCCGCCGTCGGGGAGGATCTTGATCCAGTCGCCGTGCCGCCAGACGCCCGGATAGTCGGCGAAGTACGACTCCCGATATCGGTCGCCGGAGGGGTCGTTCCAGAACATGACCGGCATGGACGGCATGGGCCGGGTGATGACGAGCTCGCCCACCTCGCCGACGATCGAGGCGCCGGAGGCGTCGAACGACTCGACGGACGCGCCGAGGCAGCGGCACGGGATGACGCCGGCCCTGATCGGCAGCAGCGGCACCGGCCCGACGAACCCGGTGCACACGTCGGTGCCGCCGGAGAACGAGCCGAGCTGCACGCCGGGCCCGACCTCGGAGTAGACCCAGGCGAACCCCTCCGGCGGCAGGGGCGAGCCGGTGGAGCCGATGCCGCGCAGCCGGTCGAGGCCCTCCGGCCTCAGCCCGGCCTTCATCGACGCCACGATGTACGGCGCGCCCGTGCCGAAGTAGGTCACGCCCTCCTCGGCGGCGAGCCGCCACAGGGCCTCGGTGCCGGGATGGGCCGCGCTGCCGTCGTACAGCAGGACGGTGGCGCCTGCCAGCAGGCCGCCGATGAGGTAGTTCCACATCATCCAGCCGGTGGTGGTGTACCAGAAGAACACGTCCCCCTCACCGAGGTCCTGGTGGAAGGACAGCGACTTGAGGTGCTCCAGGACGATCCCGCCGTGGCCGTGGACGATCGGCTTGGGCAGGCCGGTGGTGCCCGAGGAGTAGAGCACCCACAGCGGATGGCCGAACGGCACCCGCTCGAACTCCAGCGGCGCCGGCTCGGCGCGCAGGTCGTCCCAGATCGCAGCGCCTTCGGGCGCGTCCGCGCGGAGCCGGGGGATCCAGACGGTCGCCCGCAGCCCCGGCAGCTTCGCGGCGATCTCCCGCACCACCTCCGACCGGTCGTACGCCTTGCCGCCGTAGCGGTAGCCGTCCACCGCGATCAGCACCTTCGGCTCGATCTGGGCGAACCGGTCGGTCACGCTGGGCGCGCCGAAGTCGGGCGAGCAGGAGGACCAGATCGCCCCGAGCGAGGCGGTGGCGAGGAACGCGATGAGCGCCTCGGGGATGTTCGGGACGTAGGCCGCGACCCGGTCGCCGCGTCCGACGCCGAGCCGCACCAGCCCCGCCCGGACCCGGGCGACCTCCTCGCGGATCTCGCCGAGCGAGTACTGCCAGCGGCTGCCCGACTCGTCGCGGAAGACCACCGCCGTACGGCCGGGGTGGCCGCGCAGCGCGTTCTCGGCGTAGTTGAGGGCCGAGCCGGCGAACCATTTGGCGTCCGGCATCGTTCCCTGGATGACGGGCCCGTCGCCACGCGTGCCGATCACGCCGAAGTAGTCCCATATCGACGTCCAGAAGTCGGCCGGAGACTCGACCGACCACTTCCACACGTCCTCGTACGCCCCGGTGTGGCCCAGCCGTTCCATGTATCGGGTGATCCGGGCGGCACGCACGACGTCGGGCGTGGGTTCCCAGAGCAGAGCGCCTTCCTCGACCATGCCCCCATCTTCGCCATGCCCGGGCCACGTGTCACCCTCGCGGCCCACACAGAACGCCCCTGTCATATGTGGGTTCTGAGCTGGTCGATCGCGACGCGGGCGGCGGCCCCGATCGCGGCGTCGGCCCGCGGCTGGTTCTGCGCCGTGCTGAGCGACCGGGTGAAGACCGCGACGGCGTAGCGCCCGCCGTCGGGATACTCGACCACCCCGACCTCGTTGCGGAGCGTGGGCAGCGTGCCCGTCTTGCCGCTCACCGCGACGTCGTCGAACGGGAAGCCCGAGGCCAGCCGGTGCGGCCAGACCTGCAGGGCCATGAGGCGGCGGATCGCCGCGCAGGAGGCCGCGCCCGCCGCCTCGTCCCGCCAGATCATGGCCAGCAGCCGGGTCATGTCGCGGGGCGTGCTGCGGTTGCTCCGCGCCGGGTCGAGCGCGCGCAGCCGCGCCACCACCTCGGGATCGGCGCACGCCTGCGTCACGTCGGACTGGTCCGCCACGCCCGCGTCCTCCCACAGGCTGGTGAGCATGTCGCGGCAGTCGTGCACCACCCGCGTCTCCGTGAGCCCGAGACGGTCGAGCAGCGCGTTGACCGCCTCACGGCCCACCCGGGCCAGCAGCGCGTCGGCCGCCGCGTTGTCGCTCACCGTCATCATCAGGTACGCCAGGTCGCGCAGCGACAGCGTGGCGTCGTCGAGCATCGCCGCCAGCCCGGTGCCCCCGCGCGTACGGCCCTCCGCCGGCACGCGGACGAGCCCGGCGAGGTCGAGCAGCCCGCGCTCGGCCTGGCGGTGCAGTTCCAGCAGCAGGGGCAGCTTGAAGACCGACGCGAGCACCACCGGCTCGCCGGCCCGCAGGCCCACCTCGCGCCCGCCGTCGACGTCGACGGCGTGCAGCCACCCGGTGACGCCGGCGCCCCGGAAGACGCGCTCCAGCGGGTCCACGCCGGGGCTCACGCGAGGAACCCGGTCGCCGGGCGCGGCGCCACGCGGGGCGTGGGCGGCGCTCCCTCGTCCACCATGCCCGCGCTCTCCTTCAGCACCCGTACGGCCACGGCCGTGAAGTCTCGCACGTACGGCCCCGGCTCGGCCCGCCAGGCCGGGAGACAGCGCCAGGCGAGGGGCGTGCCCGCGAGGGGCCGCCACACCACCCCCGGCGTCTCCGCCGGGGCGCCGAACGCGACGGCCGTGCCGGACAGCACCAGGCCGAGGGCGAACTCCGCGCGGTCGGTGCAGGTGATCGCGGTGGGCACGAAGCCGCCGCGGCGGCAGGAGGCCAGCGTGTCGTCGTACAGGCCGGGTTCGGCGTCCCGGGGGAACAGCACCAGTTCCCGCCCGGCCAGGTCGCCGAGGTGCACGGTCGCCCAGGCCGTCAGCTCGTCGTCCTCGGCCAGCAGGACGCCCGGGTGCCGGACGAGCACGGGCCCGTAGGCGAGCCCGTCCGCGGCGACCGGATGCCGCAGCAGCCCGACGTCGAGCCTGCCCTCAAGCAACGCGGCGACCTGCGCGGCCGTGCCCATCTCGGCCGGTGCCAGCCGTACGTCGGGACGGCGGTCGCGGAACCCCGCGATGAGCGCGGCGAGCACGGGGGCGCCCAGGTCGGCGGGCACGCCCGCACGCACGACCGCCGCGTCGCCGCGCGCCAGGTCGGCCATGAGGTCGCGCATCCGCTCCACCCTGGCGACGATCTCGCGGGCCTCGGGCACCAGCAGCCGGCCCGCCTCGGTCAGCGCGACCCGGCGGCTCGACCGCTCGAACAGGCGCATGCCCAGCTCCTCCTCCAGCCGCCTGATGCGCTGGCTCAGCGGCGGCTGGGCCATGCCGAGCCGCGCGGCCGCGTTCCCGAAATGCAGCTCTTCCGTCACGACGAGGAAGTAGCCGAGATGCCGGACAAGGTCCACGAGCTGGGAGCATATCCAAACCGCACATGAAGCGCGTTGATATCCATATTGGACACACTCCCGGCCGGTCTGCTGCTCTTGACGCGCACTCGAATCCAAGGGGGACACATGCGAGAGCGAAGGCGGTGGCCGTACGTCACGGCGGGGGTGCTCGTTCCGGTGGTGGCCGCGGGGGCGACCATCTGGGCGCTGCGCACGAAGGGCTCGCCCGAGGAGACCGCGCGGGACTTCCTCGCGGCCTGGTCGCGCTCGGACTACGTGGCGATGCGCGCACTCACCGCCGACCCGCCGTCCGCTTTCGACAGCACCTACCGCCGCTTCCACGACGACCTGAAGCTGACCGGCCAGCGGTTCCAGGTGCGGGACGTCCAGGAGGAGACCGTGCGGTTCCGGGCCCGGCTCACCGGCCCGCTGCCCGTCGCGTACGACGGGAGGCTGCGGCTGGTCGAGCGCGACCGCGCCTGGAAGGTCGCCTGGACCCCGGCGGCCGTCCACCCGCGGCTGACCGGCGGCGTGCGGGCCACGCTCACCACGGTGCCCGCCGAGCGCGCCCCGACGACCGCCGCGGACGGCACCCGCATCGACACTCCGGACGCTCCCGGCTCCGTGAGGCAGCTCGTGGAGGCGCTGCGCGAGCAGTACGGCTCCCGCCTGGACGGCACCGCGTCCGCACGGGCCGACCTCGTCGACACGCGGACGGGCGCGAAGGTCGTCACCCTCGCCGAGGGCGGGGCGAAGCCCGGCGAGCCGCTGCGGACCACGCTCGACCTGCGGGTGCACCGGGCGGGGGCGCGGGCCCTTGAGGATGTGGACAAACCCGCCTCGCTCGTCGCGCTGCGCCCGTCCACGGGCGAGGTCCTGGCGGTGGTGAACAAGCCGGGCGGCTACAACCGCGCCCTGCTCGGCGCGTACCCGCCTGGCTCCACCTTCAAGGTCGTGACCGCGTCCGCTCTCGTGGCGGGCGGCGTCACGCCCGGCCAGACCGTCGAGTGCCCGGCCGAGAAGACGATCGGCGGCTTCCCGTTCCACAACTCCCGAGACGAGAACGGGCGGTTCCACGACTACGGCGCGCTGCCCTTCGTGGACGCCTTCGCCCACTCGTGCAACACGACGTTCGGCGAGATGTCGGTGCGGCGCCTCGGCGCGGACCGCCTGGCCAAGGTGGCCGCCGACTTCGGCTTCGGCGCGAGCATCAAGATCGGCGTGCCCGCCGTGGACGCAGCCTTCCCCGCGCCGCGCGACGACACCGACCTCGCGTCCGCCGCCATCGGCCAAGGTCGCGTCCTGGCCAGCCCGCTGAACATGGCCGCGGTCGCGGGCGCCGTCGCCGCGGGCACCTGGCGCCAGCCCCGGCTGGTGCCGGCCGCGCTCGTCCCGGACGGCGGCACTCCCCCGCGCCCGCTCGAACCCGCGGTGGTCTCCGCCCTGCGCCGCCTCATGCCCGCCGTCGTCAGCGAGGGCACCGCGAGCGGCGTGTCGTTCCCCGCCGGCACCGCCGGCAAGACCGGGACGGCCGAGTACGGCTCCGGGACCAACCCGCCCACCCACTCGTGGTTCATCGGCTACAAGGGCGACCTTGCCTTCGCCGTGGTGGTCGAGGGCGGCGGCACCGGAGCCCAGGTGGCCGCCCCCGCCGCGGCCCGCTTCCTCAAAGCCCTCTGAGCGACCCCTGTGCGCTCGTCGACCTCCTCGGCAGCCCCGGAAGGAGCGAGCTGTACTGAACCACCCGTCCCCCGGCTCACCTGCAGGGCCGAGAGGCGCGTCGCGGGCACCTGGGTAAGGCCAGGGCGAGCGTCACCCCAGCCTGGCGGCCAGGTTCCTGGTGAGCTCACGTCACCTGTCGCCGCTGCCTGGTGGACGGGTGTTCAGCCGCCGATGCCGACGACGTCGATGTGTACCTGCCACAACTTCTGCGGAAGTGCACACCGGGGCGTGGTGTGCAGGCAGGCGTAGTCGGTAGCGGTGCTCACGTCGGCGGAACCGGCGGTGCCGGTGCGGTACACCTCGAACAGCGGCTGATCGGTCGGGTATCCGCCGCGGGTCAAGGCCTTCACGAGAGCCGGTCCACGGACGACGGTCGGGCGGTACGCCGCGGGGAGGGAGATGCCGAGGGTCTGTCCGACGCGGAGGGTGATCGTCTTGCCGGCGTCGGCCTCGGTGAGGGTGACGCTCGGCTCAGCGGTGATGGCGTCGTTGACGCAACTCGCCGTCGGGGTCGGCCCAGTGCCGGTGACCTGCATCCCGAAGGTGGTGGCGGCGCACCCGGCCGCCTGGGCGGCCGCCACGGCGGCTCCTCCGGCGACTGCCGGTGTGGCGAGCATGCTCAGCAGGCCGACGATCGTGCTCAGGCCCAAGGTCATCCGTCTTGTCCAGACCACGGCTACGCACCTCTCAGCGCACGCGGGGCCGACCCAGGCCGGGACACCGCACGATGGACTTCCGGCAGACGCATCGTCAACGGCGACCTTGTCGGTGTCAAGGATCGGTGAAGCTTTCAGGAATCGCCCACTCGCGGCTCGCCCCTTGACCTGCACCTACCACTCTGACGTGCACGTTCGTTCTGCCGGACAGGAGAACGTGGCTACTGGGACCAGAACCCGGCCCAGTACTCCAGAGGCAGGGTCGTGCCGGGGCACCGGCACACGTCGACGTCTCAGCGGCCCGTACGGCCGGCGGGGGTGGTGAGGCGGGCGACGGCGGCGACGACCTCGGAGGGGTTGGTGAGGTCGGGCAGCACGATGTCGGCGCCCGCCTCGTGCAGTTCGGCGGGGGTGGACCGGCCCGAGGCCACGGCGATCATCGCCGCGCCGCCGATCCGGGCGGCCTGGACGTCGCGGGCGGAGTCGCCGACCAGCACGGTGTTGCCCGCGGTGAAGGCGGCACCGTGCCGCTCTTTGGCCCGGCCCTGGGCGACCTGCAGCAGAGTGGCCTTGGGATAGACCTCCTCGCCGTACCCGCCCACCTCGAAATCGATCCACTTGTCCAGGCCGAAGGCCTTGAGCTTGAGGACGGCGTTGCTCTTGACGGTCCCGGTGAGCACCGACTGCACGACGCCGTCGAGGCGGGAGACGGCCTTGAGCGCGTCCTTGGCCCCGGGCATCGCGCGCCCTTCCCTGGTCAGGCGGTCGCGCCGTTCGGCGAAGCAGACGGCCAGCGCGTCGAGGAACCTCGGCAGGTGATGGTCCTCGACGGCGATGCCGTTGACGGCCAGGGTCTCGAAGACGATCTCGGAGTCGGGACGGCCCGCCGCGGGCGCGAGTTTCACCAGCGGCCGTCCCGTCACCATCCGGAAGGCGGCCGCGTAGGCGTCGCGGGTGACGATGGCGACGTCGACGAGCGTGAGGTCGACGTTCCAGAGAACGAGGCGGTTGATCGCGGCCTCCGTGGGGGTGCGTCGGGGATCGTGCCCAGCGTACGGCCCACGGGCGGGGCACACGATGCGGCGGCCGCCACCGGCATACCGGACTGGCGAGCCGGCGGCAGCGAGTGCGCGGCCGAAAATCGGCCCGACACCACACCAGACGGCCCGTTTCAGGACCGGAAAGCGGCAGAGACGACATACGGAACGACCGCAATCCCACTCCAGCGACGCCTCCGAACAACTAAAATCCCGGCATGAAGCTGGTCGTGCAGGTGAAACTTCTCCCCGACGCCACCACGGAGGCGGCGCTCAGGGAGACGCTCGCCCTGTGCAATCAGGCTGCCAACCACGCCCCCCGCCGCGCATTCACTACCGGCATCACGGGCAGGACCTCCCTTCAGCGCCTCGTCTACGGCGACCTGAAAGCCATGGGCCTGTCCGCACAACCGGCGATCCACGTCACGCGGAAGGTCGCCGGGGCATACGCCACTCTGAAGGCCAACCTGAAAGCCGGGAACCATGGCCCGATCGGGTCCAAACGGCGGGCCAAAGCCGAGAACGACCCGATCCGGTTCCGGAAGGATGCCGCGCAGCCGTACGACGACCGATGCCTGTCCTGGCAGTACGACGCCCGCACCGTCTCCATCTGGACCCCACGCGGACGCTCCGGCCGCATCCCCTTCGCCTGCTCGCCCGAACAGATGAAGCTCCAGCGACGGAGACCGGCACACGGGCGGACGGTTGAAACAGGTACGGCATCGCAACCGCCGTCTGCGCTCTCGCCTCCAGACGAAGGGCACCAAGTCCGCGAGACGGCTCCTGCGCAAACTGTCCGGCCGGGAAGCGCGCTTCGCGGCCGACACCAACCACCGCATATCCAAGACCATCGTGACCGAGGCGCAACGCACCTCGCGCGGCGTCGCCCTGGAAGACCTGGGCGGCATCCGCGAGAGGGTACGGCTCCGCAAGCCCCAGCGGGTCACGCTGCACTCGTGGAGCTTCCACCAGCTCGCGACGTTCATCTCCTACAAGGCCCAGCGTTCCGGGGTACCGGTGGTGTACGTGAACCCCGCCACACCTCCCAACGGTGCAGCGCGTGCGGCCACATCGCGAAGAAGAACCGGCCCGACCAGGCCACCTTCACCTGCACGTCATGCGGCTTCGCTGAGCACGCCGACGTGAACGCAGCCCGCAACATCGCCGCGCGCGGTGTCGCGGGCTGGGCAGTGAGTCACGCTGCCGACGACGCGGCCTGAACCGTCGAATCCATCGACGGCGAGGAGCTGCAAACCCGGCCCTTCAGCTTCAGGGCCGAGAAGCTGACGAAGGGGTGGAAGATCGCTCTGGACAGCCTTGCGGCCGCCCCGGCCGAGGTCGCGGGCTACCCGCACGCGCCGGTGTGGGCGGTGCTCGCCGCCGCCCTGCTCGCGATCCTCGGCGTCGTCAACCACGTCAGGTTCGTTCGGAGCGGGCCGGACAGCACCTGGGCGGCCCGCTACTTCGACACCGACAACCCCAAGGAGCTGCGCAACCTGCCGTTCGCGCAGCTTCCCGGGGCCGTCATGCTCGCGATGTGGGCCGTGATGCTCGCCTACACCCGGGTCTCCGGGCAGGAGACCTGGGACGCGGTCATGGGCCTGTTCCTGTTCGCGTCGTTCGTCTTCGGCGGTGTCGCGGTCAAGCGGCTCTACCGGCCGCCGCGCAGGGCCAAGCCTTAGTGGCTCCTCGACGAGGAGGAACGCCAGGCCCGCCGGGACGCGTGAGCCCGGGCGGCTGTCCGGCGGCCCGCCCTCGGGCGGCCGCCGGGTGGCGGCCCAGGGTGGCGGCCGTCAGACGAAGTCGAGGGCGTCGGCCAGCGAGTCCACCACGGGGACGCCGACGCCCTCCAGGTCGGACCGCCGCGTCATGCCGCCCGTGTAGAGGATCGCGCGGGCGCCGACGTGCAGGGCGGCGTGGGCGTCGTCCACGCTGTCGCCGATGACGACGACCTTCGCCGAGTCGATGCCCAGGGCCCGCAGGTGCTCGACCATGTGCTCGGCCTTGTGGCCCCCGGACGCCGAGCGCAGCCCGTCGACCCGCCGGAAGTGACCGTCGATGCCGAACTCGCCGACCTTGCGGACCAGCCGCTCGTGGCCCCACATGGACAGCAGCGACTGCGTGCGGCCCGACTCTTCCCAGGCGCGCAGGCTCGACTGCGCCCCCTCGGCGAGATTGCAGACCTCCATCAGCCGGTGATAGTGCTCGTGGAAACCCGTGTCGAGCAGCTCCCACTCACCCTCGCGCAGCGGCCGGCCGAGCATGCGCTCGTACGCCACCCAGATCGGGCGGGTGTAGACCTCGCGGAAGCCCTCCACGTCGTACGGCCCGAGGCCGTACGACTGGAAGAGCTCGTTGGTCGCGCCGATGACGGCGTCGACGTCGTGGAAGAGCGTCCCGTTCCAGTCCCAGACTATGTGTGTCATCTCGTCTCAAGCTTAGACGGCGCCTGTGACGAAATCGTGAACGGCGCCGGTCAGCTCAGCAGATCAGGGATCTCCTGCGTGGCGTACCAGAGCAGTTCGTGGTCCTCCACGCCGTCCACGACGAACCGCGCGTCGTCGTCCCCGGCGTCGGCCGCGGGCAGTGCCGCGATCGCCGCCTCGACGTCCGGCACGGCGGCCGGGTCGTCCACGTGCACCGCGGCGAGCAGCTTCAGCGGGACCGGCTCGACCACCCGGACATGGGCGCGCTCCTCCAGGCCGGCGCCGGCCTTCACGGTCTCGTCCGGCACCTCGGCCGCGAGGACCACCCGCCGGGCGGCCCCTTCTTCCTGACCGGCGGCAGGTCCGGCGGCGGGGTCGGCGGCCAGCAGGCGCAGCGAGGCGC
Organism: Microbispora amethystogenes; assembly: GCF_016863015.1. Taxonomy (GTDB): domain Bacteria; phylum Actinomycetota; class Actinomycetes; order Streptosporangiales; family Streptosporangiaceae; genus Microbispora; species Microbispora amethystogenes. The sequence goes on from NZ_BOOB01000004.1 coordinate 54,548, forward strand.
GGGCGGCCTCGGTGAGCGCGACGTACTCCAGCTCCTCGGTGTCCCCCGAGGCGTACCACTCGACCAGCGCGGGGGTGACCGCGAAGCCGTTCAGCGGAGCCGGACCCAGCTCACCGGCGGCGACGACGCGCGCCAGCGCGGGCAGCGTGGACGGCAGATACACGCGCATGCGTTCCTCGACTCGATATCGGTGCGGCCGGGACACCCCCGGCCCGTCCCTGCGGCTGAATTTACCGACCGGGCGGCTGTTCCGCGGAGCGTGCCGCGCGCAGCGGCAGGCCGAACAGGCGCTCCATCTCGGCGATGGTCGCCACGGGATCGGTGTGGTGGACGCCGACCAGCCCGACGGCCCGCGCCGCCGTGATGTTCTCCTCGATGTCGTCGACGAACACGCACTGCCCCGGCTCCAGCGCGAGCAGGCCGAGCGCGTGGTGGAAGATGCGCTCCTCCGGCTTGCGCATGCCGACCTCGCCGGAGATGACGACGGCGTCGAAGATGGCCTCCCAGCCCTCGCGCGTGTAGTGGTCGCCCCACGAGTTCGACACCAGGCAGGTGCTCAGCCCCGCGACGCGGGCGAGGCGCAGCATCTCGTTCATCTCCTCGACCGGCCGGAACCCGGCGAACATCCGGGTCAGCAGGCCGTCGGCCTCGGGCGGGCCGCCGTCGAGGGTCAACAGGCGGGCGGCCAGGTCGCGCTCGAACTCCAGGATGGGGATCTCGCCGCGCTCCAGCGCGTGGATCGGGTTCTCGGCGACCGACCCGGCACCGGCCTCGCCGCCGGCCCCGTATGCCTGGGTGACCAGCGCGCGCATGACCTCCCGGTAGTGCCGGGGGTCGATCCGGTCGGCCTCGATCCACTCCACGAGAGACTCGGTCAGGCTCGTCGTCAGAACCCCGCCCCAGTCGATCAGCACACCCTTGAGCACCGCGCCTCCCAGCCGACGTGCCTCAAATATAGGCCTACCCCGGCCCCCGCCCCGCCCGGCGCGGGCGCCCGGGCGAGGTGGCCGCTCACGCGACGGGGGTCCGGTCGGCGTGGGTGCCAGGGCGGGGGCGGCAGCTCAGGCGAAGTGGGGCCCGACCGGTGCCGGGCCGGGTCGGGGCCAAGCGGGTTCGGCGGGCTCAACGGGCGCAACGGGCGCAACGGGCTGGATGGGCTCAGCGGGACTGGGCGAAGACGCGCTGGGCCACCTTGAGGTGCTCGGGGGACCGCAGCGCGCCGGGGTCGGTGCGGATCGGCCCGAAGAGGCCGCGCCTCTCCTTCAGCCGCAGGATCCGCAGCACCGACTCGTTGATCCTGCTTTCGGATATCCGCCCCGACTTGACCGCCTTCAGGATGGCGTCGTACGCCTTCGGGAGGTTCGGCGGCATGAGGAGCATGTCGGCCCCGGCGAGGACGGCCCGCACGACCACCTCACTGTCGCCGTACTTCTTGCGCACCCCGGCCATGTCCAGCGCGTCGGTGCTGATCACGCCGCCGAAGCCGAGTTCGTCGCGGAGCAGGCCGGTGAGGATGCGGTGCGACAGCGTCGCCGGGTCTCCGGACGGGTCCAGTTCCGGCATCACCACGTGCGCCGACATGACGACGTCCACGCCGTGGGCGATGGCCGTACGGAACGGCGGCGCGTCGAGCGTCCGCCACTTGGACATCGTGTGTTTGATGACCGGGAGGCCGGTGTGGCTGTCGACGGAGGTGTCGCCGTGGCCGGGGAAGTGCTTGGCGACGGAGGCCACCTTCGCCGCGTGGAAGCCGTCGACGGCCGCGCCGACCATCGGCGCCACCTTCTTGGGGTCCGAGCCGTAGGCGCGCGGCCCGATGACCGGATTGCGGGGGTTGACGTTGACGTCGGCGACCGGCGCGAAGTCGAGGGAGATGCCGAGAGCGCGCAGTTCCTCACCGGTGACCCGGGCGACGTCCCGCGCGTTGGCCGTCTGGCCGGTCGCGCCGATCTGCGCCGCCCCGGGGAGCTTGGTGACCAGGGCCCGGAGCCGGGAGACGATGCCGTTCTCCTGATCCACGCCGATCACGAGCGGTGCGCCGCCGTCCTCGCGGGCCGCCTCGCGCAGGCCGGTCGTGAGCGCCGCCACCTGCCCGGCCCCCGACACGTTGCCCGCCCAGTCGAACAGGATCACCCCACCGGGCCGGAACTTCTCCACGACCTCCGCCGGCGTCGCGGCGCCGTACCGCGCCTGGTTCTCCTTGCTCGGCGCCCCGGCCTTCGGGCCCCACACCACGACGGTGAACAACTGCGCGACCTTGTCCCGCAGGCTCATCGCGGCGAGCGTCCGCTCGGCCAGCCCCTTCGACGACCCGCCCGACGACCCGTCCGATGACGACGTGGCCGGGGTGGTGTCGGCAGAGGCGGCGGAGCCTGCGGTGGAAGCGGTGGAAGCGGCGGAGGAGGCCGGCGCGGACGCACCCGGCGAGGTCTGCGCGCCCACGGCGCCGGTTCCGGACGAGCATCCGGCCACGAGGAGGGCGGCGAGCATGACCACGCCTTGTCTGAGTGCTGGCACGCCTTTTACCGTAACCGCACCTCGGGCCTGCTCACCCACCGGCTCGCGAACCGGCTGTGACCCGGCGGTGAACCGACTCCCGGACCCGGCCGCACCCGGCTGGTGGCCGACTATCAGACCGGCTGGACACCGACTCGCGAGCTGACTGGGGGCCGGCTGTGAACCGGCTCCCGGACCGGCTCCCGGACAGGTATGGGCGGCGGGACGAGGCGCCCGCCGCCCATGCCGTACAGATCAGTACAGGTCAGAGCCCGAGGTCCTCCAGGCCGGGCAGCACCGCACGCGCGGCGGCCTTGGCATCCCGGGCGGAGACGGCGGAGCGGGCCGTCACAGCGGCGGAACGGCACTCGTCGAGCGTGTGCCGGGCCAGCGCGGCGCGCACCCACGGGAGCGCGGGAGCGCCCATCGACAGCGAGGTCACCCCCATGCCGACGAGCACGCAGGCGAGCACCGGATCGGCCGCCGCCTCGCCGCAGACCCCGCAGCCCTTGCCCGTCTCCGAGGCGGCCGAAGCCGCCATCGCGATCAGGTCGAGCACCGCCGGATGCCACGGGTCCTGCAGCCCGGCGACGGCGCTGACCTGGCGGTCGGCCGCGAGCGCGTACTGCGTGAGGTCGTTGGTGCCGATCGAGAAGAAGTCGACGGCCCGGACGAGGTCCGCCGCCCGCAGCGCCGCCGACGGCACCTCGATCATGATTCCCGCGCTGTCCAGCCCCGCCGTACGGCAGGCCTCGGCGAACCACTCGGCCTCCTCGGCCGTGGCCACCATGGGCGCCATGACCTGGACCTTGGCGGAGGTGCCCGCCGCCGCGGCGGCCAGCGCGCCGAGCTGGGCGGCCATGATCTCGGGATACCGACGGAACATCCGCAGGCCGCGCTCCCCGAGCGCCGGGTTCGGCTCCTCCTCCGGCGGCGGCAGGAACGCGAGCGGCTTGTCGGCCCCGGAGTCGAGCGTGCGCACCACCACCCGGCCGCCCGGGAACGCCTCGAACACCGCGCGGTAGGCCTCCTCCTGCTCCTTCGCGGACGGCGCCGACGCACGGTCGAGGAAGAGGAACTCGGTGCGGTACAGACCGACGCCCTCGGCGCCGTGTTCGAGGGCGTCCGGCAGGTCGCGCGGGCCGCCGATGTTGGCGAGCAGCGGCACGGCGTGACCGTCGGCGGTCGCGCCGGGGCCGTCGGCCGCCGACAGCGCCGCGCGCCGCGCCTCGACGGCCCGGCGGGCCGCCGCGACCCGGTCCGGGCCGGGGGCGAGCAGCACCTCGCCCGAGCCGCCGTCCACCAGCACGGGTGTGCCGGGGGCGATCGCGGTGGCGCCCGCGCAGCCGACGACGGCGGGCACGCCCATCGCGCGGGCGAGGATCGCGGTGTGACTGGTCGGCCCGCCCTGCTCGGTGACGAACGCGGCGACCACGTCCTTCGACAGCAGCGCGGTGTCGGCCGGGGCGAGGTCCCTGGCGACGAGCACGAACGGCTCGGCGGCGCTCGCCGGCACGCCGGGCATGGGCAGGCCGGTGAGCACGGCGATCGTCCGGTCGCGGATGTCGTCGAGGTCGGTCACCCGCTCGGCGAGATAGCCTCCGGCCGCGGCGAGCAGGTCGCGATACTTGCCGAAGGCGTCGAAGACGGCACGCGGGGCGGCCACGCCCCGGTCGATCAGCGCGCCGACCTCCGCGGCCAGGCTGGGATCGCGGGCCATCAGCGCCTGCGCGCCGAGCACCTCCTGGGCCTCCCCGCCCGCCCTGGCTCCGCGCGCCTCGAGGTCGGCGGCCACCTCCTCGACCGCCCGCTCGGCGCGGGCCCGCTCGGTGGCGGCGTCGCCGCCGTGCCGCGACTCCTTGTCGGGCTCGGGGATCTCCCCCGCCAGCACGTGGGCCGGGCCGTACCCGGCGCCGGGGCTGACCGCCGTACCGGTCAGCGACCCCGGCGATCCCGGACCGGTGAGCGGCGCCGGGCCGGTCTCCGTCTCTGCTCGCCCGGCCGCGCCCTCCCGCCGTGCGGGGAGCGACCCCTGGTCGGTCGCCGTCCCTCCCGTGCCGGGCGCCTTCCGGCCTGTCTCTCCGGCCCCCGGGAGGGCTCCCTGACCGGTCACCCCGTCACCCGATCCCGTGAGCGGCCCCGGGCCCGTCGCCTCTCCGCCCGCCGGCGTCCGCCGTGTGTTCACCGCGCGTCCGCCGGCGTCAGGGGGCCGCGGCGATCTGGGCGAGCTCGTCCAGCAGCGCGTCGGCCCCCTCGCCCTCCGCGCTGATGACGATCGACTCCCCCTGTCGTACGTCGAGCGCCAGCACCGACAGGATGCTCTTCGCGCTCACCGGCGTGCCGCCCGCCTTGGCGATGGTGACGTCGTACGACGCCTTCGCCGCGGTCTGCACGAACGTCGCCGCCGGGCGGGCGTGCAGCCCGACCTCCGACGTGACGCTGACTCTGCGTTCGGCCACGTTTCCTCCTCTGCGGGCGGTGGTCTAGACCGCCCGTGGTTCCGTCAAAGGCCAGTCAATACCCGACATGTCGGGGATTACCAGATCCGCATGCGACAGTTCATCCGGGTGATGCGTGGTCGCCACCGCGACGCAGGTCATACCCGCCGTCCGGGCGGCTTCGATGCCCGCGAGCGAGTCCTCGAACACCACGCACGCGGCGGGGTCCACCCCGAGCAGGTCCGCGGCCAGGAGATAGCCGGACGGATCGGGCTTGCCCACGGTCACGTCCTCGGCGGACACGATGGTCCGGACCACCTCCAGGATCCCGATCTCGGTCAGCCGTCGCACCGCCCAGTCCCGATCCGCCGAGGTCACCAGCGCGAGCGGAGATCCGTGCCCGGCGACCCGCAGGACCAGGTCGGCCGCCCCCGGCACCGGCACGATGGCGGGCAGATCCGGATGGTCGTAGTAGGTGGAGATCTCGTCCATCAGCGCCCGCGGATCCATGTCGGGGAACACCTCGGGGATGACGTCGGAGCCGCGGCGGCCCATGAAGCGCCGCAGCAGCGTCTCGTCGTGGTCGATCCCGTGGTTGTCCAGGAGCATCCGCCACAGGGCCCGGCTGCGGATCTCCGTGTTGATCAGAGTGCCGTCGAGGTCGAAGAGCGCGGCCTTCATGACGCCGTCACGACCACTCGAACAAGGTGTCGCCCGCGTTCACACTGCCCTCGGCGATCCCGCCGACCGCGTCCCGCACCGCGTCGAGCGCCACCACCGGGCAGACCGGCGACCGGCCGCCCGCCTCCACGACCGCGGGGTCCCACGCCACCACCGGCTGACCGGCCCGTACGCGGTCGCCCTCGGCGGCGAGCAGGCGGAAGCCCTCCCCCTTGAGCTGGACGGTGTCGATGCCGAGATGCACCAGCACTCCCCTGCCGTCGTCTCCCACCACGACGTACGCGTGGGGGTGCAGTTTCACGATCGTGCCGTCGATCGGGGCCAGGGCCTCGACGGGCTCCCTGCGGGGATCGATCGCGGTGCCGGGGCCGACCATCGCCTGGGAGAACACCGGATCGGGCACGGCGGACAGCCCGATGGCCGCCCCCGCGACAGGGGCGAGAACAGTCGTCAATGAAGCGCCCTTCCCTGATGTGATCCGGGCAGGCGTCACGCCAGGAACCGCCGGAGACCCGTGAGGGACAGGTGAGGGACCGGCGGACCCGTCGTGACCTGCCGGTCTAGCCGATGATGTCCTCGATGTCGCTGGCGATGGTGTCGGCCTCGGGGCCCACCACGACCTGGACGACGTTGCCCGCGGCCATCACTCCGTGGGCACCGGCCGCCTTGAGCGCGGCCTGGTTCACCTTCGACGCGTCGTGCACCTCGGTGCGCAGCCGTGTGATGCACGGCTCCACCTCGATGATGTTGTCGGCGCCACCGAGCCCGGCGATGATCGCCTCGGCGTCTGCAGCCATGGGGGTCCTCCTGGTATTCGATCGGCCTGTCGTTCAGTCGGTCTGGGTGACCTTCTTCAGACCGCGGGGGGAATCGGGGTCGATACCGAGCCTGCGCGCGAGCGCCTCGGTGAGCAACTGCCCCGGGACGATGAGTCCCAACGGCGCCACCCACTCGGGCAGGTCCGGACCGTTCAGCGCGGCGGTCGAGGCCGTGGCGAGCCGCTCGCCGCCCCCGACGCCGTACGCGGCGGCGCCCGCGCCGGTGACCCGCTCGGCCAGCGCGACGGTGCCCGCGAGGGTGGGCCCCTGCCCGGACGCGACCAGGATCGCCGGGGTGTCGGCGTCCACGACCGCGATCGGGCCGTGCAGCAGGTCGGCGTACGAGAGGCCCATGGCGTGCAGGTAGCACGCCTCCTTGAGCTTGAGCGCGAGCTCCAGCGCGGTCGAGAACGCCAGCCCGCGGCCGGAGACGACGACGCCGGGCTTGTCGGCCAGGCCCTCGACCACGGCGTCGAGGTCGCCGGGGTCGGAGACGAGCTTCTCCACGGCGTCCGGCACCCGGCGCAGGTCGTCGGGGTCGACGTCGGCGCCGAGGCCGATGGCGAGCACGGCCAGCGCGGCGAGCTGGGTCGTGTAGGTCTTCGTGGCCGGGACGGCCTTCTCCTCGCCGGCGAGCGTGCACAGCGCGAGGTCGGCCGCCCGGGCCAGCGGCGAGTCCTCGCCGCCGTTGGTGACGGCGACGGTCCGCGCGCCGCAGTCCTTGGCCCACTGGAGGGTCTCGACGATCTCCTCCGTACGGCCCGACTGGGACAGGCCCACGGCCAGCACGCCGTCGAGGTCGAGCCTGCGGCGGTAGGTGGTGGCGATCGAGGGGGCGCCCAGCGCGGCCAACCGGCCGGCCCGCGCCTCGATGAGGTAGCGGCCGTAGACCGCCGCGTTGTCCGAGGTCCCCCGGGCGACGAACAGCAGGTGCCGGGTGCCGCGGGCGACGGCCTCGACCTCGCCGGTCCGCGGGAGCAGGGCGTCCAGCGTCGCCCGGATCGCCGCGGGCTGCTCGGCGATCTCACCGCGCATTCTGGTCGTCATAGGTGATCATCCCCCGCTTGACGAGATTTGTCTGTTATGGATCCGTCGTCGGCCCATACATTGACACATATTTCCCGGCTGTGGTCTAGTCCGGACTAGACCAGTAAGAACCTTAACTTATCCACACGATCCGGAGCGAGAGGGGAGGGATCAGTGGCCCAGATCGACCCGGACAGCCCGGTGCCCAAGTATTTCCAGCTACGGGAGATCCTGCTCGACCTCATCGAGAACAACGAGCTGCCGATCGGCGCGGCGATCCCCTCCGAACGTGACCTGAGCCAGCGCTTCGACCTGTCTCGTATGACGGTACGGCAGGCCGTCGACCACCTGGTGTCCGAGGGGCGGCTGCACCGTGTGCCGGGCAAGGGCACGTTCGTGGCGCGGCCGAAGATCGAGCTGGCCCTCCAGCTCACCTCCTTCACCGACGACATGCGGGCGCGCGGCATGGAGCCGGGCTCCCGCGACCTGGACCGGCGGGTGGTCCGGGCCAGTGCCCACCTCGCGCGGCAGCTCGGCATCCAGCCGGGCGACGCCGTCCACTTCATCGAGCGGCTGCGCACGGCGGACGGGGAACCGCTGAGCATCGAACGGGCGCACATCCCGGTCAAGCTCGCGCCCGACCTCGATGAGTTCGACCTGACCGGACGATCCCTGTACGCCCTGCTCGAGTCGCGCTACGCGCTCGTGATGGACGCCGGGGAGCTGACCATCGACGGCGGCGTCGCCGACCCGAGCGACGCCGACCTGCTCAAGCTGCCCCGGGGCGGGGCCGTGCTGCTGCTGCAGCGCCGGTCCTTCGCCGGCGGGGTCTGCGCCGAACTCGGCGTCTCGACCTACCGGGCCGACCGCTACCAACTCCGGACGCTCCTCGGAGCCCCGGCCAGACGCCTCTAGCAACCCCCCACATCCTGGAGGAACAGCCCTTGACATCCTCCCCTCCCTGGAGGGAGGGGATTCCAACCCTCACAGGTTGGGCTTCCTGTTTCGCTGCCGGTTGCCCGCTCGGAGGTCTCCGTTGAGGTCTTACACCAGCTCCACAGGCGTTTCACCTCTCCGCCAGCCCGGCGGCGAGGATGTTCCTGGCGGCGTTGACGTCCCGGTCGTGGACCGCGCCGCAGGCGCACACCCACTCCCGGACGTGCAACGACATCACATCTTGCAAGCTCCCGCAGGCCGAGCACAGCTTCGAGCTGGGAAACCACCGGTCGATCACGACGAGTGCCCGCCCGTACCACCGGGCTTTGTACTCCAGCATCGAGCGCAGTTCCCGCCAGGAGGCGTCGGAGATGGCGCGGGCGAGCGAGTGGTTCTTGACCATGTGGCGGACGGTCAGGTCCTCGATCACGACCGTTTGGTTCTCGCGGACGAGCGAGGTGGTCAGTTTGTGCAGGTGATCCCGGCGCCGGTCGGCGATCCGCGCGTGCAGGCGGGCGACCTTCACCCTGGCCTTGGCCCGGTTGGTGCTGCCTGCGGTTTTGCGGGCGAGCGCACGCTGAGCCCTGGCCAGCGCGCGCCGGTCGGCCCGCTCATGCCGGGGGTTGGTGATCTTCTCACCGGTCGACAGGGTGACCAGGGCGGTGATCCCCGCATCCACGCCAACCGCGTTCCCCGCCGGGTCGAAGGGGCGGATGGTCTCTTCCACCAGGAGGGACACGAACCATCGCCCGGCCGCGTCCTTGCTCACGGTCACCGTGGACGGCTCCGCCCCTTCCGTGAGGGGACGCGACCACACGATGTCCAGCGGGGCGTCCATCTTCGCCAGCGTGAGCCGTCCGTCGCGCCAGCGGAACGCCGAGCGGGTGTACTCGGCCGACGCCCGCGACTTCTTCCGCGACTTGAAGGTGGGGTACTTGGCCCGCTTGGCGAAGAAGTGGGCGAAAGCGGCCTGCAGGTGTCGCAGCGCCTGCTGCAACGGCACGGACGATACCTCGGAGAGGAACGTCAGCTCTTCGGTGCGTTTCCACGCCGTCAGCGCGGCCGAGGACTCCGCGTAGGAGACCCGGCGGCCTTCAAGGGTGTAGGCGCGGGTGCGTTCCTCAAGGGCCTTGTTGTAGACCAGGCGCACGCACCCGAACGTCCGGGCAAGCTCGCAGGCCTGCTCGGGGGTGGGATAGAAGCGGTACTTGTAGGCCCGCTTCACCGTCTGCGCCACCCCGCACATCATGCCACCCGATCAGTCGACGATCCCGTGACTTCCGACAACGGTCCGCTTTGCGGCGAACCGCCTATCCCCGCCCTGCTCCGCAGGGAGTCCGATTTCTCCCCCGCCTTGAAGGCAAGGTTTCCTCGGAGGCTTCGATGATGAGTTCCACCTCCGCCGACGCGGGCCTGCCGGCCGCACCCTCGGGCCAGAACGCGCTGTTGACCGCGCTGTCCCGGATCGGCCGCTCCCTGATGCTTCCGATCGCGGCGTTGCCCGCCGCGGCGCTCCTCCTCCGGATCGGCCAGGACGACCTGCTCGGCCGTACGGACAACGCCACCCTGGACAAGATCGCGCAGGTCATCGGCGGCGCGGGCGGCGCCCTCTTCGACGCGCTGCCGCTGCTGTTCGCGGTGGGCGTCGCGGTCGGCTTCGCCCGGCGGGCCGACGGCTCGACCGCCCTGGCCGCGGTGGTCGGTTACCTCGTCTGGGACCGGGTCACCCACCTGATGTTCTTCGACGCCGCCGCGGACGCGGCCGTGCACAAGAAGGTGGCGCAGTCCGTCCTGGGGGCGGACGGCAAGCCGGCCGAGGCGCTCAACCTGGCGTCGGCCAACCCGACCGGAGTGCTCGGCGGCATCCTCATGGGCCTCGTCGCGGCCGTCCTGTGGCAGCGGTACTACCGCACGAAGCTGCCCGCCTACCTGGCCTTCTTCGGCGGGCGGCGCTTCGTGCCGATCCTCACGGCGCTGGCCGGGCTCGTCCTCGGCGTCGTCTTCGGCCTGATCTGGTCGCCGATCGGTGAGGGGCTCACCAACTTCGGCGACTGGCTGGCGAACCACTCGACACTCGGCGCGGGCATCTACGGGATCGTGAACCGGGGCCTGATCCCCTTCGGCCTGCACCACTTCGTCAACTCGATCGTGTGGTTCCAGGTGCCGACCTGCGACACCCTCCACACCGCGGGCGACCTGAACTGCTACTTCGCCGGGCAGGACGGCGCCGGCGCGTTCATGGCGGGCTTCTTCCCGGTCATGATGTTCGGCCTGCCGGCCGCCGCCATCGCGATGTGGCGGGCCGCCCCGCCGCACCGCCGCGCCACCGTCGGCGGCATCATGATCTCCTCGGCGCTGATCTCCTTCGTCACCGGCATCACCGAGCCGATCGAGTTCGCGTTCATCTTCGTGGCGCCGGTGCTGTTCGCGGTGCACGCGCTGCTCACCGGCGTCTCGATGGCCCTGGTCGCGTTCCTGGGCGGGCGCCTCGGCTTCGGGTTCTCCGCCGGAGCCATCGACGCGGGCCTGAACGCGACGAAGGACAACACGCACAACTTCTGGTTGATCATGCTGATCGGCGTGGTCTACTTCGTCCTCTATTACGTGATCTTCAGCTTCCTCATCAAGAAGCTGAACATCATGACGCCCGGCCGGGAACCCGAGCCCGATGTGGACTCCGGGGAGAGCGCCGAGACGGCGCGCGCCCGCGCCTGACGCGTCACGCCCCCTAGAGGGGAGCAGGGGCGCCCGGCGATCCCGGGCGCCCCTGTCGCGTTCTCCGCCAATTCCGGATGACCTTAATATCCTTCTCCATGCTCCACTAACAGGGGATGTTCTCCCCAGCTCGGCCGGACCTTCCCGGGCGAATGGCGGCACACGGCGGCGGCTCTTGGCAAAGTTGGCGGCCCCGGTATCAGGCGGGACGACCGCAACCTCTATTAGGCGTCAGATCCCGGCGCGCGAGAGCGGAGTCCCGATGCCCAAGCCCGTCCCCCTGCCACGGCTCGCGTCCGTCCCCCCGGCCGATCCTCCGTACGACGAGCGGGACGGCGGTCCCGTGACGTACGGCGCGCTCGCCCTCGCCCCGGCCACCCTCCCGGCGCCGCCCGTGTCCTACCCGTACGGACGGCCGGGGGGCTCCCTCACCGACGAGCGCCGGCTGCGGGGGCTCGGCCAGGCGCTGGCGGAGATCCTGGCCGGCCGCAGGCCGCCGGAGACGGTGGCCGGCCGGCTCACCGAGCGGGCCTACCGCGAACTGGTCCGGGCCGGAAAGATGATCGACACCGAGCGGCCGCCGCTGACCGGCCTGCCGCACGTGCAACGGCCCGTGGACGGGGTCATCGAGATGTGCCTGCTGGTCAACTGTGGTCCGCGCAGCCGGGTGCTCGCCGTGCGGCTGGAGCGGCAGGGCATGCAGTGGCTGGTCACCGACTTCGAGACCGCCTGACCCCGCGGGTTCCCGCCCCCGGCCTCCGGCGCTCCCGGTCGTGACCCTTGGCGTCGGCCCTACCCGGCCCCCCGTTCCCGCCCTTCCCCACGACATGGAAGGACCCCGCCGGACATGTCCGGCGGGGTCCTTCTCAGCTCAGGTCAGACCTGACGGTCACGCCTGCTGGTTGCGCGGGTCGCCGTGGCAGCGCTTGAACTTCTTACCCGAGCCACAGGGGCAGGGCGCGTTGCGCTCGACGTCGCCGTACGCGGCGCGCTGCTCAGGAGTCGACCTGACCCGGCTGACCTCCACGTCGCCGCTCTCGCCGGGCGCGGTGTAGACCATCTCGGTCGGCCGCGACGGCTGCCGCAGCGCCCGGGCGATGATCGACCCGGTCTCCGACAGCGCCGTGTCCTCCTCGGCGTTCTCCTCCACGATCGGGTTGGCCTGCACCTCGACCTCGAGGTTGAACAGGTAGCCGACCGACTCCTCCTTGATGCCGTCGAGCATCGCGGAGAACATCTCGAAGCCCTCGCGCTGGTACTCGATCAGCGGGTCCTTCTGGGCATAGGCGCGCATGCCGATGCCCTCCTGGAGGTAGTCCATCTCGTAGAGGTGCTCGCGCCACTTGCGGTCGAGCACCGAGAGGATGACCCGGCGCTCAAGCTCGCGCATCGCCTCGGGACCGAGCTGCTCCTCGCGGCGGTCGTACGCCTGGAGCGCGTCTTCCTTGATCTTGTCGGCGATGAATTTGGCGTCGAGGTCCTCCTTGGCGCCGCCGGCCTCCTCGACGAGCTGCTCGACCGTGACGGAGACGGGGTAGAGCTGCCCGAAGGCCTTCCACAGCTTGTCGAGGTCCCACTCCTCGGCGAAGCCCTCGCCGGTGGCGCCCTTGACGTAGTCGTCGACGACGTCGGTGACGAAGGTGCGGACCTGCTCGTGCAGGTCGGCGCCTTCCAGCACCCGCCGCCGCTCGGCGTAGATGACCGTGCGCTGCCGGTTCATCACCTCGTCGTACTTCAGGACGTTCTTGCGGATCTCGAAGTTCTGCTGCTCGACCTGATGCTGGGCCGACGCGATGGCCTTGGACACCATGCCCGACTCGATCGGCACGTCGTCCGGGATGTTCAGCCGCGTCATGATCATCTCGACCCGGGCGGCGTTGAACAGGCGCATGAGGTCGTCTTCGAGCGACAGGTAGAACCGCGACTCGCCGGGGTCGCCCTGACGGCCGGAACGGCCGCGGAGCTGGTTGTCGATGCGCCGCGACTCGTGCCGCTCGGTGCCCAGCACGTAGAGCCCGCCGGCGTCGACGACCTGCTCGTGCTCGGCCTTGACGGCCTCCTTGGCCTTCTCCAGCGCCTCGGGCCAGGCCTTCTCGTACTCGTCCGGCGTCTCGGACGGCGACAGGCCGCGCTGCTGAAGCTCCAGGTCGGCACGGAACTCGGGGTTGCCGCCGAGCATGATGTCGGTGCCTCGACCGGCCATGTTGGTGGCCACGGTGACCGCGCCCTTGCGGCCCGCCTCGGCGACGATCGCGGCCTCACGGGCGTGGTTCTTGGCGTTCAGCACCTCGTGCGGCACGCCCTGGCGCTTGAGCATGCGCGACAGCTTCTCGGACTTCTCGACGCTCGTGGTGCCGACGAGGACCGGCTGGCCCTGCTCGTAGCGCGCCTTGATGTCGTCGACGCACGCCTGGAACTTGGCGTCCTCGGTCTTGTAGACCACGTCGGCCTGGTCCTGACGGACCATCGGCCGGTTGGTCGGGATCGGGACGACGCCCAGCTTGTACGTCTGGTGGAACTCGTTGGCCTCGGTCGCGGCCGTACCGGTCATGCCGGCGAGCTTCTCGTACAGGCGGAAGTAGTTCTGGAGGGTGATCGTGGCGAGAGTCTGGTTCTCGTCCTTGATCTTCACGCCTTCCTTGGCCTCGATGGCCTGGTGCATGCCCTCGTTGTAACGGCGGCCGTGCAGCACGCGCCCCGTGAACTCGTCGACGATCAGAACCTCGCCGTCGACGACGATGTAGTCCTTGTCCTTCTTGAACAGTTCCTTCGCCTTGAGCGCGTTGTTGAGGAACTGCACGAGGTGGGTGTGCTCGGGCTTGTAGAGGTTGTCGATGCCGAGCCAGTCCTCGACCCGCTCCACGCCCGCTTCCAGGATGCCGACCGTGCGCTTCTTCTCGTCGACGACGTAGTCGCCGGTGCTCTCCTCGCCGTCCTTGCCCTCGGTGCCGCGGCGGAGCCTCGGCACGATCTTGGCGAACTCCTGGTACCACTTGCCCGACTGCTCACCGGGGCCGGAGATGATGAGCGGGGTGCGGGCCTCGTCGATCAGGATCGAGTCGACCTCGTCGACGATGGCGTAGTTGTGGCCGCGCTGGACGCACTCCTCCATCGACCACGCCATGTTGTCACGCAGGTAGTCGAAGCCGAACTCGTTGTTCGTGCCGTACGTGATGTCGGCGTTGTACTGCCTGCGGCGCTCGTCCGGCGGCATGTTGGCCAGGATGACCCCGACCTCCATGCCCAGGAAGCGGTGCACGCGGCCCATCGTCTCGGCGTCGCGCTTGGCCAGGTAGTCGTTGACCGTGACGACGTGGACGCCCTTGCCGGAGATCGCGTTGAGGTAGGCGGGAAGCGTACAGGTGAGCGTCTTGCCCTCACCGGTGCGCATCTCGGAGATGTTGCCCATGTGCAGGTTGGCGCCGCCCATGAGCTGCACGTCGAAGTGGCGCTGCCCGAGGACCCGGCGGGCGGCCTCGCGCACGGTCGCGAAGGCCTCCGGCATCAGGTCGTCGAGGGACTCGCCGTCGGCGTGCCGCTGCTTGTACTCGGCGGTCAGCGCGCGGAGCTCGGCGTCGGACAGGCTCTTGAAGTCCTCTTCGATGGAGTTGACCTGCTCGGCGATGCGCTTGAGCTTCCGCAGAGTCTTGCCTTCGCCGGCGCGAAGGATCTTGTCGAGAATGGCTGGCACTTTTAGTAAAGCTCCTCGCAGGTCTCACCCCGGCCGACCACCGGGGTGTGAGGACGAGACATACTTCCCCGCTAACCATCGTAGGCGGTTCCATCACCAGACACAGCCACCCGCAATCGACGGAGCGCCGCGTCACAATCTCCTATCTCATAGGGAGAAAACCGCCCAGAGGGTTCCCCCGATGTCCCGACCGCCCGGCCCATCAGGTAGAAAACGGGGTATGGCACAGAGCGGACACCAGGGCAGCCACGCGGGAAGCGCCAAATCGTGGCTCGCCGTCAGCATCATCCTCATCGGCTTCACGATCGGGGGCGTGGCGCTGACCCTCGGCCCGAACTGGCTCTTCGTGTGGATCGGCGCGGGCATCTGCGCGGTGGGCGGACTGCTCGCCCTCGCGTTCGACATCTTCTCGGACGTGATCGTGGACGCGCCCCGGGAGATCCAGGTGCAGGAGCACCACTCCCCCTTCGAGCACCGGTCCATCGGTTCCTGAAACAGGCACGGGGCCGCTGAAGCTTTCACCGGCCCGCCCGGGAGACCCGGCCCCAGAACCGCCGTAGGCGTTTTGTCGGTCACCGCGTCTACCATCTCCTCCTGTGACCGACCTGACCGCCGACGAGGCCCGCAGGATCATCCTCCGGGCCCAGGGCTTCCTCGGCGCCGCCGCGCGCGCCGGCGGGGTTCCCGCCATGCTGCGGCGCGTCGGCGCCGTCCAGCTCGACACCATCTCCGTCCTCGCCCGCTCCCACGAGCTCGTCGCGTACGCGAGGCTCGGCGCGGTCGGCCGGGACGCGGTCGCGCGCGCCTACTGGGACTCCCCCGCCCGCGCCTTCGAATACTGGTGCCACGCCGCCTGCGTCCTGCCCATCGAGCAGTGGCCGCTGTACGACTTCCGCCGCCGCGCGTTCCGGGAACGGCGGTTCCGGTGGCACGAGGTGCCGCCCGTGGTCGACAAGGTGCTGGAGCAGGTGCGCTCCGACGGCCCGCTGACCACCGCCGACATCGGCGGATCCAAGAACGGCGGCCCGTGGTGGGACTGGTCGGATACCAAGATCGCCATTGAGTGGCTGCTCGACATCGGCGAGGTCGTCTGCACCCGCCGCGTCGGCTGGCGGCGGGTCTACGAGCTCGCCGAGCGCGCGGTCCCGGCGGAGCTGCTCGGCCTGGACCTGTCCGACGCCGAGTGCGTGACCCGGCTGACCGGCATCGCCGGGCGCGCTCTGGGCGTGGCCACCCGGGCCGACCTCGCCGACTTCACCCGCGTCAAAGGCCCTCACGGCGCCCTGCTCGACGAGGCCCTGCTCAGCGGAGCGGCCGGCCTCGTGCCCGTACGGGTGTCGGGCTGGCCCGCCCGGCGCGGCGGGGGCGCGGGCGGGCCCAACGCCTGGGCCGACCCCGCGGCGCTGGACGGCGAGCCGCGCGGGCGGCACCGCACGGCGCCGTTGTCGCCGTTCGACTCACTGATCTGGGAGCGGGCGCGGGCCGAGCGCGTGTTCGGCCTCAACCACCGGCTGGAGGCCTACGTGCCGAGGGACAAGCGGGTCCACGGCTACTTCGCGATGCCCGTGCTCGCGGGCGGCCGGATCATCGGCCGGGTCGACCCGGCCCGCGAGGGCGCCACCCTGGTCGCCCGCCAGGTCGGCTTCGAGCCCGGGGCGCGGGCCAGGGATGTGACGGCGATGAGCGACGCGCTGTGGGAGGCCGCGAGCTGGGTCGGCTGCACCGACGTACGCGTCGAGCGGGTCGGGACACCCGAACTGGAGGCTCCGCTGCGCGCCGCCGTAACCCGCGACCCCCGCTGACCACCGCGCAGGCTCAGAGGCTCAGGTGATCTCCAGCAGGCGCTCGCGTACGGCGTAGACCACGGCCTCCATCCGGGAGTGCAGTTGCAGCTTCTCCAGGATGTTGCGGACGTGGTTCTTCACCGTGTTCTCGGAGATGAACAGGTCCTTGGCGATCTCGCGGTTGTTCATGCCCTTCGCGACCAGCCGCAGGACCTCCATCTCGCGATCGGTCAGACGGGGGACGGGAAGCTGCGGGGGCCGCTCGGCCTCCTTGCGGCTCATGTTCGCGAACTCGGTGATCAGCTTGGCCGCCATGGCCGGGTTGATGAGCGACTGCCCCTCGTGCACCCCGCGGACCGCGTCGGGCACCTCGTCGATCTGGACGTCCTTGAGCAGATAGCCGGTCGCGCCCGCCTTGATCGCTTCGAAGAGGTCCTCCTCCTCGTCGCTGACCGTCAGCATGATGATCCGGGTGCTCGGCACCGACTCCTTGATCTTGCGGGTCGCTCCGATGCCGTCCAGCTTCGGCATCCGGACGTCCATCAGCGCCACGTCCGGCATCAGCCGATCGGCGAGTTCCACCGCCTCCTGGCCGTCGCTGGCCTCGCCAACCACCTCGATGTCCGCCTCCGCGGCCAGCGCGAGCTCCAGGCTGCGGCGGATCAGTGCGTGATCGTCGACGATCAGGACACGGATCGGCTCGCTTCTACCGGCTGCTCGAGCCGCCTCGTCGGATCGGGTCACGGAACCTCCTTGCGGGGGCCAAGGACGCTGGATCGCCATCATTACACGGGTTCCGGAGTGTTAGGGATCTTCGTCGCGCCGGACCGGGCCTCCTCCGAGGGTTCGCGCGGTGCCCCGGCCCGCGTTCGTCCGGGCCGGGGACCACACGAGGACCTGCCTCAGGGCTCGATGAGCCTGAGGAGACCGTAGTCGTAGCCGCGCCGCCGGTAGACGACGCTGGGCAGGCCGCCCTCCTTGTCACGGAAGAGGTAGAAGTCGTGACCCACCAGCTCCATCTCGAGGAGCGCCTGGTCGATCGTCATGGGGTCGGCCTTGTGGAACTTCTCGCGCACGATCAGCGGTCCGTCGCCCTCCATCTCGATGGGGACGATCGGCCCGGAATCCTCGACCCGCTCCTGCTCCGGCTCCCACTCGGCGACCGCCGGGGCCGCCTGCACCGCCGCGACCTCCGCGACCGGCCCGGGCTCCTCCCGGGCGGTGCGGACGACCCCCTGCGCGTCCTCCATCACCGCCGTGAGCTCGGCCGTCGAGGGCGGGCAGTTCTTCCCGTGGTGGATCTTGCGGCGGTCGGCGAGCCGCCTCAGCCGCTCTTCGAGCTTGCCGATGGCGATGTCCAGCGCCGAGAAGCGGTCGTCCGCGCACGCCTCGGCGCGGATGACGGGGCCACGTGAGTGGATGGTGAGCTCCACCCGTTCACGTTGCCCGCTCTGCCGGTGGTTGGACTCCTTGGAGACCTCCACATCGGCCTGGATGAGCTTGTTGTCCAGTCGTTGGATTCTGGCCAGCTTGGACGTCACATGATCACGGAAACGGTCACTCACTGTGGTGTGCCGTCCCTTGACGATGATTTCCACGCAAAGCCTCCCTTCGCACATCGACTGCGGTGCACGGCTTACGGAGCACCCGTCCGGCCGACCTGGTCTTCGTCCCCACATCCGCCTGCTGAGGGGTTCGCAGCTCAGTCGCCACTACTGCCCTTCTCCTCTTGCGGGGGACATCTGGACCCCCGGGAGGGCAGGACTTACCTCTAAGCCGCACCGTGATCGGTCGACCAAGAGTCGCCTTACGTGGGCCGTTTCGCCTGCGGCTGGCATCGGCTTGCCAGGCCGGACCCCACGAGGGAGTCGGCCCGGCGCAACCACGGACCCGGACGGGTGCCATGTCTGAACGCTAGTCGTTGCCGACGTGAATGTCAGCCAAGAGGAGAGCCGGACGATCACTTTGCGTGATCTGGGTTGCCGTCTCACCCTTGGAAAACTCGCGGTCATATTCCTGGAATCCCCGCAGATCCGGTGTCCACACCTCTCCCGAGCAGGTGGCTCGCCGAATCCGCCGCCTGGTCCTCTCCACCGGGACGAGGGGTGAATCTGCCTCGGGTTTTACCATCCGTGATTGTCGGCAACGCGGCACTTCCGGCGTGTCGCGACGGATGGGACACGTCTGGGGGTGGCGGCGATCGTCACCGCCGCGGTCGGCGCGACACCCGCCGCGCGCAGCGCACGCGCCGCTTCCGCCAGCGTCGCCCCGCTCGTGACGACGTCGTCCACCAGGACGACCCGGAATCCCACACCACGCCCTGTGCCGCTGTGAGACGGCCCCAGCGTCCCCGCGGCGCGAAGATCGGCCCAGGAGTCCTCCGGCAGGCCGACGCCCCGCTCCGTACGCCTCAGAGCGCGGAGCGCGACTCCAAGAGGCGGCACAGCACGGAGCGCGAGTCCCGGAGGCTCCAGAGAGCGGGCCGCGAGTGCCAGGGGTTCCAGTGCGCGGAGATCGACGTCGAAGGCGCCGGAGAGGTTGGCGGCCCGCTGCAGCGAGCCCAGGCCGGCCTGGTCGGCCACCCGCCTGCGCTGCCGCAGCAGCGGCGCGAGCACGGCTGCGAGGCCCCGCCCGCGCAGCTCCCGGGCGGCGGCCGTCGCGACGGCGCGCACCGGGTCGTGCCCCCGGCGGCGGACGGCGGCCCGGGCGCTCGGCACCGGCACCAGCCACGTCACCGGCACGGGCACCGGCCCTGCCGGACCCGCACCCCTGCCCGCCAAGCTCCCGCTCGCCCGATCGCCGGCTGCCGGCCACGCTCCTGCCCGGCTTCCGCCCGCCAGGCCCTCCGCACGCTCCGGCGCCGCCTCGGCTTCGGCGTGCCAGGCGGCGACGCAGGTCGCCACGCAGGCGGCCAGGACCGGCACCAGAGCCGTACGGCCGCGTTCCTTGCAGGCGAGGATCATCCGGCGGGCCGCGCCCTCGTAGGCGGTGGCCGACCAGCAGTCGGGCAGGCCAGGGGGCACCGGGTCCGGCGGCCGTGGAGCCGGCTCGCCGAGCAGCCTCGCCAGGCAGGACGGGCAGGCCGTCGCGCCCCACGCGCCGCATCCGGCGCAGCGGGGCGGGAGGATCAGGTCGAGCAGCGCAGGCACCACGCGCCCAGCATCCCGCCCGCCACCGACATTCCGGCGGGAGGACCGGTCAGCCGAGAGGATAGACCGGATTGGTGGCGCCGTCCTTGGCGAGCTGGTTCCAGGCCTGCTTGTCGGTGCTGTAGCTGATCACCTGGCCCTCGTCGGCCGCGGCGATCACGTGGTCGGGGGCGGCGGCGATCGACTCGATCTTCGAATCCAGCTTGATGGGCCCGGCGTCCGGGTCCGTCCTGCCCTCCATCACCGACCACGGGGTCAGCTCCTGGCCGCTCTTGACCTTGGACAGCACGAGCAGATCGGTGGCGTCCTGCCAGGCGATGTCCTCGATCTGCTGGTCGTCGCGGGAGTCGATGAGCGTCCGCACGTCGTCGATCCGCACCTGCTCGCCGAGGCGGAGAATCGTGCCGACCCGAACGGAGGTGCCGAGCCCGTCGTCGAGGATGGCGGCGACCCTCGCCCCGTCGCGGGAGACCCGCAGCTTGATGATGCGCCCGTACGACAGTTCCTCGGAGATCTCCACCCTGCGGGGCTGGCCGCCGATCGCCGTCCAGACGCGGCTCTCGTGCGCGCTCACCTTCTCGGCCGACCAGACGGCGCCGTACCGGTCCCAGGAGGGCGGGCTCATGTTCCGGCCGGCGATCCACCGCTGCCACGCGCTGCCCGGCGTCATCGGCGCGACGTAGACGCCGTCGCCGTTGACCAGGGCCGCCACCGAGACCGGATACTGGGTCAGGACGGCCGGCTCGGTGAACTTCCCGGCCTGCTCGCCCGCCGCGCCCGGCACGGGGGTGCCGGCGCCCTTCTCCTTGTACTGCAGCAGCCTGCCGCCCTGCATGTAGTAGGCCTGCGGCGAACTGCTCAGCACGTTCGGGTCGTACGCGTGGTAGTCGGCGGGCCGGAACCGGACGCCGGAGCCGCTGCCGTTGACGCGGATCTCCACCGTACGGCCGGTCACCAGGTCGCCGAGCGTCCACACGAGCTGCGCCTTGAGCGCGTCGAGGCGGTCGGTCGACACCGTGTCCACCTGGGAGGTGAAGTCGACCACGACCGTGTCGCCCTCGACGGTGATCCGGTTGAGGTCGGTGCCGGCCGGGAAGGCGCTGCGCACCGCGCTCGCGATCGACGAGGTCGGCCCGGCGAGCAGGCGACGGACCCGCGTCTCGGGCACCCCCCTGCTCGGCTCGATGGGCACCCACACCCGGTCGGCCACCAGCCCCGTCGCCGGGATGGCCGGGGGGTAGTACAGATCCACCCGCCGGTAGGCCCGCCGCACGTCGTCGCTCGACAGCAGGCGGGCGTCCGGCGGGATGTCGATCCGCCACTCGGCGCCCACCTTGACCAGGGTGAACGGCTCGACCAGGGCGCCGGTCGCCGGGGTGTACCTGCCCTCGGAGTCGATCGTGGCGACCTTCGTCCCCTTCAGCGTCACCGTCGTCCGGGTGGCGTGTTCGAGGTCCTGCGTACGGTCCGGCTCGATCTTGCCCTCGTAGACGCGGGTCTGCCGCCTGGGGTTCCAGCGCTGGGCCGCGCCCGGGGTGAGGTACTGCTTGGCCATCCGCAACTCGGCGTCGTCGAAGGAGGCCATGGCGGCCTGGAAGCCCTTGACGATGTCGTCGGGCGAGGCGCCCTGCTTCGGCGGCTCCGCGATGATCCGCACGTACGGCTCGCTGAGCGTGTCCTTGCTCTTGTCCACCTGGGCGAGGCGGGGGCCGCTCGTCGGCACGGTGGCGCAGCCCGTCCCGCCGCCGGCCAGCACGAGGACCACGCCCGCGAACGCCGCGAGGCGGCGGGTCACCGCGCCGCGACGCTCAGTCGGCATCGAAACCGCCCGCCTCGGCGCTCTCCCGCACGCGGGGCCCGGCCTCGGAGATCGCGCCGACGGCGGGGGTCAGGACCGGCGTGACGTGGCCGCGCCAGGTGCGCCGCATCTCCACCTCCGGCGGCACCAGCGGGAGCGGCGATCCGCGCAGCGGCGCCCCCGCGACGCGCGGCAGCGACAGGCGGAACTGGCTGCCCTCACCAGGGGCGCCCCACGCCTGGAGCCAGCCGCCGTGCAGCATCGCGTCCTCCCGCGAGATCGCCAGCCCGAGACCCGTGCCGCCGATGGTGCGGGCACGCGAGGGATCGGCCCGCCAGAAGCGGTCGAAGACCATGTTCTCCTCGCCCGGCTTCAGGCCGACCCCGTGGTCGCGTACGGCCACGGCCACGGCGTCGCGGTCGGCGCCGAGCGTGACCACGATCTCCCGGCCCTCTCCGTGCTCGATGGCGTTGAACAGCAGGTTGCGCAGGATCCGCTCGACCCTGCGGCTGTCCACCTCGGCCATGCAGGGCTCGTTGGGCAGGCGCAGCTCGAACCGGGTGGCCTGCCGTTCCGCCAGCGTCTCGGAGTCGCCCACCGCGCGCAGCACCACGTCGCGCATGTCGACGGGGTCCAGGTCGAGGGTCGCGGCCCCCGCGTCGTACCGGCTGATCTCCAGCAGGTCGGCGAGCATGGACTCGAAGCGTTCGAGCTGGTTCTGCATCAGCTCGGCCGCCCGCGCCGACGAGGGGTCGAAGTCCTCGCGGCCCTCGTACAGCAGGTCGGCGGCCATGCGGACGGTCGTCAGCGGCGTACGCAGCTCGTGCGAGACGTCGGAGACGAACTGGCGCTGCACCTGGGAGAGCTCCTCCAACTGGTGGATCTTCACGGCCAGGGTGGAGGCCATCTCGTTGAACGAGGTGGCCAACCGGGCGAGGTCGTCCTCACCGCGCACCTTGAGCCGCTCCTCCAGGCGACCGGCCGCCAGCCGTTCCGCCGCCTGGCGCGCGAGCCGTACGGGGATGACCACCTGGCGGGTGACGAGCGAGGCGACGCCCGCGAGCAGCAGCACGAGCGCGGCGCCCGCGCCGATCAGCATCCGCTGGACCGCCTGGAACGTCTTCTCCTCGTCGCCCAGCGGGAAGACGTGGTAGATCTCGTAGGTCCCGTTGACCATGGCGCCGACGACCAAGGCGGGCTCGGGCTGCTTCGCACCGATGTAGCGCACCGTCACGGTCTGGTGCCACAGAGGGTGGTCCTCATCGCTGTTCCGGACGTCCGCCCGGAGCGACGCGGGGATGCTCAGCGGGTCGATCTGGCCGGAAACCCTGCCCTGCCCGACCATGCTCGTGTTGTAGATGACGACGTCGTAGCGTCCGCCGGAGCGGTCCGCCAGCGCCTGGGCCGCCGTGTCCGCGGGATCGCCCACCGGGCCGGGCGCCGTGCCGTCCTGCCCGGAGTCGCCGATGTCGGAGAGCTGGCTCAGGTAACCGCTCGCGGTGGCGTTGTTGGCCTGCGACTCCGCGACCGCGGACACCTCGCTGGCGTTGTGCACCGACGCGTAGATCGACTGCATCAGGAACACGCCGAGCACGACCACGACGGCCATCGACAGCACCAGCGTGCTGGTGACGACGCGGAGCTGGAGCGAGCGCCGCCAGACCCTCCGCAGCCGGCCCGCGAGACGGCGCGCGCGTCTGCGGACCCCACGGGCGATCTGGCCAGGGGTCCGACGGCGGCGGGGCTTTCTCGCGGGTGCCGGCATGGTGGGAGCGGGCGCTTACGCGGGGCCGGCCTTGTACCCCACCCCGCGCACCGTGACCACGATCTCCGGGTGCTCGGGGTCCTTCTCGATCTTCGCGCGCAGGCGCTGGACGTGCACGTTCACGAGGCGTGTGTCGGCGGCGTGCCGGTAGCCCCAGACCTGCTCCAGCAGCACCTCGCGGGTGAAGACCTGGCGGGGCTTGCGCGCCAGCGCGACCAGCAGGTCGAACTCCAGCGGCGTGAGGTTGATGGTCTCCTCGCCGCGCTTGACGGAGTGACCGGCCACGTCGATCGTGATGTCGCCGATCTGGAGGATCTCGGGGGTGGGCTCGTCGGTGCGGCGCAGGCGGGCGCGCACCCGGGCGACGAGCTCCTTCGGCTTGAACGGCTTGACGATGTAGTCGTCGGCGCCGGACTCCAGGCCGAGGACCACGTCGATGGTGTCGCTCTTGGCCGTCAGCATGACGATGGGGACCCCGGACTCGGCCCGGATGCGGCGGCAGACGTCGATGCCGTCGGCGCCGGGGAGCATCAGGTCGAGCAGGACGAGGTCCGGCCGGGTGTCCCGGAACGCGTCGAGCGCCTTGTCGCCGTCGGACACGAACGACGGTTCGAAACCCTCCCCGCGCAAGACGATGCCGAGCATCTCGGCGAGAGCGGCGTCGTCGTCGACGACCAGCACGCGACCCTTCATGGCCCCTCATTCGTACGCGTTTGGGAGATTTGGGCGTTTGTCACAGGTACCCCCGCAGGCTACCGGTGGCCGCCACTCGGGTGTTACACGACCATGACAGAGGTTGGAGTTTAGGCGGGATGGAGTTTAGGCGCAGCAGACGAAGCGCGGGATTATCTGACCAGATGCGGTCACACCGGCGGGAATCCCGTGGTGCGGTCACGTTCCAAGTGTGCGCCCGCGCCCCGGTTTCAGCCATCCCCCGCTCACCCCCGCGACGGGACGCTTGGTGATCACGCGGCACACGCACGTACATCATGCCAGGATTGGGACATGACTGACGGCCCCGGCTCCTCCCCCGACGTGCCCTCCGGCTGGGCGGCCGAGCAACCTCCGCCGTACGGCGGAGCCGCCGGGACCGGCGGAACGGGCGAATCCTGGGCCGCCCCCGGCGGCCGGGAAGGCCCGGCCGGCCCCCAGACCGGCCCGTACGGCCAGCCCGTTTCCTATGGTCACCCCGGTCAGCCCGGTCAGCCCGGTCAGCCCGGCGCTTCCGGCCCGTACGGCCAGCCCGGACAGCATGGCCCTTATGGTGAGCCCGGTTCTCACGGCTCGTACGGCCAACCTGGGCAGTACGGCCAGCCCGGACAGTATGGGCAGCCCGGCTACGGCCAGTCCGGGCCGTCCGGGCCGTACGGTCAGGGCCCGCAGGCGGGCGGACCGCACTACGGGTCCGGTCCCTATGCCCAGGGTCACTACGCGCAGGGTTCCTACGCCCAGGGCCCCTATGGACAGGGTCCCTACGGACAGCGCCCGCCCGAGGCGCCCCGGCCGGGGATCATCCCGCTGCGCCCGCTGACGCTCGGCGACATCTTCGACGGCACGATCAAGCTGATCCGCTCGAACCCGAAGGCCACGCTCGGCCTGTCGGCGATCGTGGCGGCCGTCACCTCGATCCCCGGCGCGCTCGGCCAGGCGGTCGGCCTCGGCATGTTCGGGACGGCACTGGAGGGCTTCGGCTCCGGTTCCTACGCGACGACCAGCTCGCCCGCGCTCCCGGTCGTCGGCGTGGCCGCGCAGTACATCGGCGCGATCATCACCTACGTCATGACCTTCCTGGGCACCATGATCCTCACAGGCATCCTCACCCGGGTGCTCGGCCGCGCGGTGTTCGGCGGCCGGATCACGGTGGGCGAGGCCTGGCAGCTCGCGCGGTCGCGGGTGCTCGCCCTGCTGGGGCTGGCTCTACTGCAGGCCCTCATCCTCGTGGCGCCGGTGCTCGTCCTCCTCGCGCTCCTCGTGGCCCTGGGGCTGGGTGACGCGACGGCGGGCGCCTTCGTCGCCGTCGCCCTGCTGTTCGTCCTGGCCTACATCCCGTACGCCGCCTTCTTCTACACCCGCTTCTCACTGGCGGCCCCCGCGGTCGTGCTGGAGGGCCGCGGGGTCACCGACGCGATGGCCCGATCGTGGCGGCTGGTGAAGGGCGACAGCTGGCGGGTGTTCGGCATCCTGGTGCTCACCGCCGTGCTCGCGGGCATCGCCTCCAGCGTGCTGGGGGTCCCGTTCACGATCGGCGGCTCCCTGATCGGGATGTTCGGCGGCGGCACGGTCGCCGCCACGGCGCTCACCACGGTCCTCCTGGCCGCGGGCAGCGTCGTCGCCTCCATGATCACTTATCCCTTCCAGGCGGGCGTGGCCGGGCTCCTCTACGCCGACAGGCGGATGCGGGCCGAGGCGTTCGACCTCGTGCTGCAGACGGCGGCCGCGCAGAACCAGTCGCAGGGCTGGGTCCACACCGGCGTCGACGACCTGTGGCACCCGAGCCACGCGGCCGCGGCGGGACCGGTGCCCGGCCCCGGATCTCCGCCCTACGACGGGACCCCACCCGGAGGCTCGTCCTACTACGGAACCCCACCCGGGGCCTCGCCCTACTACGGAACCCCGCCGAACGGACCGCAGGGGTGACGACGGTGCCGTTCGCACCGCTCGCCGCGTCGTTCGTGCCGTCGCTCGACTCGCCCGTCGACGTCGGCCGCGACCAGGCCGCGGACGAGGCGGCGCGCGAGCTGTCGAGGGCGGCCTACCAGCACGAGTCGTTGTTCGACCGGTTGCAGCGGGAGATCTTCCAGTTCATCGGTGACCTCATGAGCGGCGACGGGACGGGCACGGGCGGCGTGCTGTCACTCGTCCTGATCGTCGTCGTCCTGGTCGTCCTCGCCCTGCTGCTCCTGTGGGCCCTGCGCCGTTTCTCCGGCTCGGGGAGGGCGGAGCCGGGGGCCGTGTTCGGACGGCGGGAGCGGACGGCCGCCGAGCACAGGTCGGAGGCCGAACGCCTGGCGGCCGAGGAGGACTGGGCCGGGGCCATCCGCGAACGGTTACGCGCCGTCGCCCGCGACCTGGAGGAACGCGCCGTCGTCGCCCCGCTGCCGGGCCGTACGGCGATGGAGCTCGCCGAGGCCGCCGGACAGGCGCTGCCGTCCCACGCGGCGGACCTGCGGGCGGCGGCACGCCTGTTCGACGACGTCACGTACGGCGAGGCCGGCGGCACCCGCGAGGAATATCTGACGCTCGCCGCCCTGGACGAGCGCCTGCGGTCGGCCCGCACGGGCGTGACGGCATGACCACGCGCACAAGCCGCCGAGGCCGGACGACGGCGAGGACCGCGCCCCTGCCAGTAGCGCCGAACCTGACCCCCACCACGACGGCCATGGACCGACGGGGCCGGGCGACAGCGGGGGTCGCATCGATGTCCCCCGCGCCGGATGTGGCTCCATGACCGCGACCACGACCCGGACCACGACCGGGACTACGACCGGGAGCGCGACCCGGGCCGGGACGCGGCGGCGGGGCCGGGGAACGGCCTGGGGCACGCTGGTGGTGCTGCTCGTGCTGGGCGCGGCGGCGCTGCCCGCGTTGCTCGCGCCGGACCAGCCCACCGGGCGGCTCCTGGACCCGGCCGACACCTCGCTCATCGGGAGCTCGGCCCTCTCCCGGCTGCTCGAAGCGCACGGGGTGGAGGTCGTCCGGGTGGAGACGCCGGGCGCGGCGGTGGCCGCCGCGGGGCCGCAGACCCTGCTGCTGATCACCGAGGCGAGCCTGCTCGGGAGCCACGACGCCGCCGTCCGGCTGGCCGAGGCGCCCGGCGACCGGCTCATCGCCGGACACGCGTCCTTCCTCGACGTCCTCGCCCCGGGCCTGAACAGGGAGAGCGTCGAGCGCGTCCGCTCCCGGCCGCCCCGGTGCGCGCTGCGGGAGGCCGTGCGGGCCGGTGACGCCTTCACCGGCGGCATCTCCTTCTCCAGCCCGCCCGGGTCCACGGGCTGCTATCCGGCGGGCGACGGTCACACGCTGGTCCGTTACACGGAGGACGGGCACACGGTGACCGCGCTGGGCGACGCGTCGTTCCTGACCAACATGTGGCTCGCGGACGACGGCAACGCGGCGCTCGCGCTGAACCTGGCCGGTGCGCGGCCCAAGCTGGTCTGGCTCGCCCAGGGCGACGATCCCGCCGAGGCCGAAGACGGTGCGACCGGGGCGGACGGCGAACCGGCCAGGTCGCTCGGCGACCTCATCCCGGGCGGCGTCACCTGGGCGGTCTTCCAGCTCGTCGTCGCGGTGGCCGTGACCGCCCTGTGGCGGGCGCGCCGTCTCGGGCCGGTCGTGACCGAGCGCCTCCCCGTGGTCGTCCGGGCCTCGGAGACCGTGGAGGGGCGGGGCCTGCTCTACCGGTCGCGCCGGGCCAGGGACCGCGCCGCCCTCGCCCTGCGGGCCGCCGCCGCCGACCGGCTCGCCCCTCTCCTGGGCGTGCCGCGTACGGCGACGGCCGAGGAGGTGGCCGACGCCGCGGCGGCGCGCACCGGGCAGGACCCGGGACCGGTGCGGGCGCTGCTGTGCGGTCCCGAACCGGCCGACGACGCCGCACTGGTGGCCCTGGCCGCCGACCTGGACACTTTGGAAAGGCAGGTTCGAGACTCGTGACCACCCCCGGACCGGGCGCCGCCCCCTCGGCGTCGTCCCCCGTACCCCCGGCCACCCCGCCACCTGCGCCACCGATGCCGCCGGCTCCGTCGTCCGCGTCGCTTCCGCCGCTGCCGGCGCCTCCCGGGGCCGACGCCGCGCGGGAGGCGCTGGCGGCGCTGCGCGCGGAGGTCGGCAAGGCGGTCGTGGGCCAGGACCCGGTCGTCACCGGCCTGGTCATCGCGCTGCTCTGCCGGGGTCACGTGCTGCTGGAAGGCGTGCCCGGGGTGGCCAAGACCCTGCTCGTCCGCACGCTGTCGGCCGCGCTCGCGCTCGACTTCAAGCGTGTGCAGTTCACCCCCGACCTGATGCCGGGCGACGTGACGGGATCGCTGGTCTACGACGCGCGGACGGCGGAGTTCGAGTTCCGCGAGGGGCCGGTCTTCACCAACCTGCTGCTCGCCGACGAGATCAACCGCACGCCGCCGAAGACCCAGGCCGCCCTGCTGGAGGCGATGGAGGAACGGCAGGTCAGCGTCGAGGGAGCGGCCCGCGCGCTGCCCGATCCCTTCATCGTCGTGGCGACGCAGAACCCCGTGGAGTATGAGGGCACCTACCAGCTTCCCGAGGCGCAGCTCGACCGGTTCCTGCTCAAGCTCACCGTGCCGCTGCCGCCGCGCGAGCAGGAGATCGCCGTCCTCGAACGGCACGCACTCGGCTTCGACCCGCGCGACCTGTCGGAGCTGAAGGCGGTGGCGTCCGCGGCCGACCTCGCGGCGGGACGCCGGGCGGTCGCCCAGGTCCACGTGGGCCCGGAGGTGCTCGGCTACATCGTGGACCTCGCCCGGGCCACCCGGCAGTCGCCCTCGCTCCAGCTCGGCGTCTCGCCGCGCGGCGCCACCGCGCTGCTCGCCGCCGCGCGGGCCTGGGCCTGGCTGTCGGGCCGGTCGTACGTCACCCCCGACGACGTGAAGGCCCTCGCCCGGCCCGCCCTGCGGCACCGCGTGGGGCTGCGCCCGGAGGCCGAACTGGAGGGCGCCACCCCGGACGGCATCCTGGAGGGCATCCTGTCGGCCGTACCGGTGCCCCGGTGAGGGCCTCGTGGCGCTGACCGGGCGCGCGGGGCTGCTCGCCGCCCTCGCCGCGATCGTGGTGCTCCTCGCCCCCGAGCCCGGCCTGGTCGTGCTGGCCGCCGCGCTGGTGCTGGCCGCGCTCGTGACGGCCGACCTGCTGCTCGCGGGCGGCGTGCGCGGGTTGCGCTTCCACCGGGACGGCGACAACCGCGTACGGCTCGGCGGGTCGCTCGTGATCGGGCTGGTCGTGGACAACCCCGGCCCGCGCCGGCTGCGGGGTGTGCTGCGCGACGCCTGGCAGCCCTCGGCCGGGGCGGCCCCACGGCGGCAGGCGCTCGACGTGCCGCCCGGCGAGCGACGGCGGCTGGTCACGACGCTGACGCCCGTACGCAGGGGCGACCGGGAGGCCGTGGCCGTGACGGTGCGCTCGGTCGGTCCGCTCGGCCTGGCGGCGCGGCAGCGGACGTTCGAGGCGCCGTGGACCGTCCGGGTGCTGCCGCCGTTCCTCAGCCGCAGGCATCTGCCGGCGCGGCTGGCCCGCCTGCGCGAGATGGACGGACGGCACCCGGCCCTGGTACGCGGCCAGGGCACCGAGTTCGACTCGCTGCGCGAGTACGTGGTCGGCGACGACGTCCGCTCCATCGACTGGCGGGCGAGCGCCCGGCGCAGCGACGTCGTCGTGCGCACCTGGCGGCCGGAACGCGACCGCCGCGTGCTGATCGTGCTCGACACCGGCCGCACCTCGGCCGGCCGGATCGGGACGGCGCCCCTCGGCTTCGGACCGGACGTCAGCGCGCCGGGCTCGGACGCGGGACGCGGCCCCAAAGCCGGTCCAGGGCCCGGTTCGGGGCCCGGTTCGGGGCCCGGTTCGGGGGCCTCCGGGTGGCCCCGGCTGGACTGGTCGATGGACGCCGCGTTGCTCCTCGCGGCCCTCGCCGCGCGGGCCGGCGACCGGGTGGACTTCCTCGCCTACGACCGGGCCGTACGGGCCCAGGTGTCCGGCGCGTCGCGCACCGAACTGCTGTCGTCGATGGTGAACGCGATGGCGCCGATCGAGGCGGAGCTGGTCGAGGCCGACGCGGCCGGGATGGCGGCGGCCGTGCTGTCCCGGGCCCGGCGGCGCTGCCTGGTGGTGCTGCTGACCGACCTGAACACGGCGGCCATGGAAGAGGGGCTGCTGCCGGTGCTGCCGCAACTGTCGGCGCGGCACCTGGTCCTGGCCGCCGCGGTGGCCGACCCGCGGGTGGCCGAGATGGCGGCCGGGCGGGGCAGCGCCGAGGCGGTGTACGACGCCGCCGCCGCGGAACGGCTGCGCGGCGAGCGGAGCGAGGTCACGGCGACCCTGCGCCGTCAGGGCGTGGAGGTCGTCGACGCGCTGCCCGAGGACTTCGCCCCCGCGCTCGCCGACGCCTATCTCGCGCTCAAGGCCGCCGGCCGGCTGTGACCCGTCAGGCTATGGGGGCCCGTCAGGCCGTGGGGGCCAGGTCGGGGGCGCGTTCGATGTCCCCCGTCTCGTTCCGGCGCTCCGCCCGGCGGCCGAAGACGACGACGTAGGTGAGGAACAGCGCCTCCGCGAGCGCGCCGATCGTGATGCGCGCCCAGGTCGGCAGGCCTGAGGGGGTGACCCCCGCCTCGATGAGCCCGGAGACGAACAGCACCACGACCAGGCCGAGCGCGACGCTCATCACGGCCCTGCCCTGCTCGGCCAGCGCATCCGCCCGCCGCCTCGGGCCGGGGTCCACGACCGTCCAGCCCAGCCGCATGCCCACCGCCGCCGCCAGGAACACCGCGGTCAGCTCCAGCATGCCGTGCGGCAGGATCAGCCCCCAGAACACGTCGGCCCTGTCGTGGGCGTGCATCAGGCCGCCCAGCACCCCGACGTTGGCGGAGTTCTGCCAGAGGATCCACGGGATGGGCAGGCCGAGCAGGATCGCCGAGACCACCACCTGCATGGACAGCCAGGCGTTGTTCAGCCACACATGGCCCGCGAAGGACGCCGCCGGGTTCTCCGAGTAGTAGTCGGCGAAGTCGTGCTCGACGATCTGCCGGATCTCCTCCGGCGTGCCGACCACACCCTGCACGGCCGGGTCGGTCGCCACCCACACGCCCATGACGTACGCCACGACTAGTGAGGCGACCGTGGCGCCGATCCACCAGCGCCGGGCCCGGTAGGCGACGACCGGGAACGACACGGTGAAGAACCGGACCACCTCCCGCCAGGCCGGGCTGTGCGCGCCGGTGACGGCCGACCGGGCCCGCGCGACCAGCGACGACAGACGGCCGGCGAGCAGCGCGTCGGTCGACGCGGACCGGACGATGGACAGGTGCGTGGCCGCCTGCTGGTAGAGCTCCACCAGTTCGTCGATCTCCGCGCCGCGCAGCGTGCGCCGCCGCCGTACGAGGTCGTCCAGCCGGTCCCAGGACGGCTTGCTCGCCGCGACGAACGCATCGATGTCCACGGATCGGACCCTATCGGCGGCGGCCGCGAGGTGCGCGGCCGTGTCTGGACTTCGCGGAGCGAGGAACGAGCGAGCACGCACCGAGGGCTGCCCATGCCGCGCGCCTCCGGCACGACCACGGACTGCAGGCGCCCGATCCGCCGTGCCGAAGGCGCGGCAATTGAACACAGTAGGGTGCGCAGTGTGTCCGAAGTCGTGACGGGTGAGGCCGTCGTCGTCGAGGTCCGCGTGGCCCAGTTGCCCAGCCGCGCCCTGGCCTTCCTCATCGATTTCGTCATCCAGTGGACCGTGCTCGTCGTGGCGGCCGTGCTGGTCTCCAACGCCTCGGCGCTGACCGACGACGCGCTGTCCGTCGCGCTGATCATCCTGTTCACTGTGCTGGTGATCGTGGGCTATCCGGTCGCGTTCGAGACGCTCACCCGGGGCCGCTCACCGGGCAAGCTCGCGCTGGGCCTGCGGGTGGTGAGCGACGACGGCGGGCCGGAGCGTTTCCGGCAGGCGCTGTTCCGCGGGCTCGCCGGGTTCCTGGAGTTCTGGACGCCGTTGTTCGGCGCCCCGGCGCTCATCACCTCGTTGCTGAACCAGCGCGGCAAGCGCCTGGGCGACGTGTTCGCCGGGACGATCGTCATCGGCGAGCGCGGGCCGGGCGAGACCCCGCCCCCCGAGATGCCGCCGGCGCTGGCGTCCTGGGCGGCCACGCTGGAGCTCTCCGGCCTGTCCGGCGAGCTCGCCGCCACCGCCCGGCAGTACCTCGTCCGGTGGCACCAGCTCAGCCCGGCGATGCGGGAGGAGATGGGGATGCGGGTGGCCGGTCAGGTGAGCGCGCGGATCGCGCCGCCGCCTCCGCCCGGCGTCCCGCCGTACGCCTATCTGGCCGCCGTGCTGGCCGAGCGCAGGCGCCGGGAGGAGGCGCGGCTCGCCGGAATCCGCGAAAATCGCGCGCGGTACGGCGCGCAGAGGTACGGCCCGCGCGGGCACGGGACGCACGGGGGAAATCCCCTGGTCAGCCGCCGGGTCGAGGTACCGCAGGCCGCGCCCGGCACCCCTCGGGGAGAGGCGCGGGAAGGGTCCGCGGCGACGTCCGGAGGATTTGTTCCGCCGATTTAGGTGTAGACCCGCGACTCGGGGGCACCTGTGGCAATTGCAGGTCATGGGGCATCCTGCAGTGGGGTTGAGGCGGGCGCCGCCGGTGTGTTGAGGGAGAGGTCACACCGACGGCGCCCGCCTCCGTGTATCACTCCATGGCGGTCAACCGGCCGTACAGCTCCGGACGCCGGTCCCGGAGGAAGGGACGGCGGCGGCGCGAGGCGGCCACCAGGCCGAGGTCCACCTCCGCGACGGCCACGCCGTCGCCGCCGTCGCCGGCCTGGGCGAGGACGTCGCCGTCCGGCCCGTAGACGGCGCTCAGCCCGAAGTAGTCCTTCACGCCCTCCTTGCCGACCCGGTTGGCGCAGATGACGAAAAGACCGTTGAAGACGGCGTGCGCCCGGAGTTCGAGCTGGAAGACCTCACGCATCGGCGCGCTGGCCGACGCGACCGGAACGCAGAGGACCGATCCGCCGCGCAGCGCGACGATCCTGCTCAGCTCGGGGAAGTGCCGTTCGTAGCAGATGATCGTGCCGACGCCGGTCTCCCCCGTGTCCACCACCTCGGGTTCCGCCCCGCCCGGGCGGAAGTAGAACTTCTCCGGAAACCCGTTGGAGAACGGCAGGTGGGACTTGCGGTAGACCGACCGCAGCTCACCGCGGACGAAGGTGCACGCGGTGTTGTAGTAGACACCCGGGGTTTCGGCCGCCTCGAACACCGACGAGACGACCGTGATCCCATGCCGCCGGGACCGCTCGGCCGCCATCGCGTTGGAAGGGCCGTCGAGCTTCTCGGCGAGCTCGAAATAGTCCGGATCCGGGTCCGGCTGCACGAACGGCACGGCGAACAGTTCGGGTAGCAGGGCGACCCGGGCGCCCTGCCTGGCGGCCTCGTCCAGCAGGTCACCGGCTCGCCCGACGGTCTCCCGCCGGTCGTCGGTCGCGCGGAGCTGCACTGCGGCGAGCTTCATCGGTTCCTCACTCCTTCACGGGCACGGACGTCAGGAGAGGCTGGGGCAGGCCGGTCAGCGCGACACCCGAGCGGGTGCGATAGCGCTTGTTCACGGAGATGAGCACGGCGGTGAGCGGTTCGAGCTGCCGGGCCATCCGGAGCCGGCCCGCGTCGACGCCCCTGCCGCCGGTCACGTCAGTGGCCAGCGCCATCACCCGCTGCCTGGCCGTCGCGTCGTCACCGCACACGAGCACGTCCTCATGGGACAGGTCCGCGTCCGGGTCGAGCAGCAGCGGAGCCGCCAGATGGTGGAACGCTCCGGTCACGACCGCGTCCGGCACGATCCCGGCCGCCTCCTCCGCGGCACTGCCGGCCGGCACGGGCAGTCCGTACGGGCCGTTCCGGTCGAAGCCGAGGGGATTGACGCAGCTCACTACCAGCGCGCCCGCCAGGCCGGCGGCGAGGGCGCGGACCAGCTCCGCGTGCCCCTCGTACGGCACGGCCAGGATGACGATCCCGGCCTCGGCCACCGCCTCCTCGTTGGAGGTCCCGCGGATCGGCGCCGGCACTCCGGGCAGCGCCGAGAGCTCCGCCGCCCGCGCGGCGGCGCGGTGCGGGTCGCGCGACCCGATGACGACGGGGTGTCCCGCGCGGGCGAGCCGGTAGGCGAGCCCGCTTCCCTGCGGTCCGGTGCCGCCGACGACGGCGATGGTCTGGGGAAGAGAGGAATCGAACACGCTCAGTCCTTCGCTGCCATGGCCAGGCGGGTGAGGGTCTGCTCCTTGTCGCCGAGGGTGGAGATGATCGGGCAGCGCACGCCGGCCTCGTGGTAGGCCATCAGCTTGTCGAAGGCGTCCGACGTCGTCCCGCAGGCCGTCACGTTCTGCACCAGCGAGTTGGGGACGAGCGGCATCGCGCGCTTGATGTCCTCGGGGGAGGCGGGCCAGCCGGCCACCTCCTGCAGCCGGTCGACCAGTTCCCGATCGACGCCGCAGTGCTCGGCGATGTGCGGCTGCTGCATCAGATAGAGCGTGAGGA
Organism: Microbispora amethystogenes; assembly: GCF_016863015.1. Taxonomy (GTDB): domain Bacteria; phylum Actinomycetota; class Actinomycetes; order Streptosporangiales; family Streptosporangiaceae; genus Microbispora; species Microbispora amethystogenes. The sequence continues at coordinate 89,081 of NZ_BOOB01000004.1, forward strand.
ACGCCTTGCACGCGTCGATGGCCTCCTGCGGGTCCTTGTCGTTGACGCTGCAGGCCACGATCTGTGTCAGGTCGATGCCGGCCCGGCCGTCGGCCCGCTTGGCGACGCCCCGGGCGATCGCCTCCCGTGCCCCGGTCAGGTAGGACGGCGGCAGCAGGAAGTCCATGTGGACGCCGTCGCTGATCTCACCGGCGAGCTCCAGCATCTTCGGCCCGACCGCGCCGATGTAGATCGGGATGTCGACCGGTTTGTTCTCGCGGTACATGCTGTCGAAGCGCACTCCGCGCATCTGGACGAACTCGCCCTCGAAGTCGACCGTCTCGTTCCGGAAGAACGTCTGGCAGACGGTGATGTACTCGCGCATGGAGGCGACCGGCCTCGACAGGGGCTGGCCCACCTTCGTGGCGAGTGGCTCCCACCAGGCCCCGATGCCGAGGATGATCCGGCCCGGCGCGACCTCGTCCAGGGTCTTGAAAGTCACCGCCATGAGCGCGGCGTTGCGGCTCTTGTTGTTGACCACGCCCGTGCCGATCCGCACGTTGGAGGTCCGGCCGGCGATGATCGCCGCGGGGACGATGCCGTCCCTGGCCAGGCGGCCCTCGGCCACCCACACCGACTCGAACCCGTTCTGGTCGGCGAGCTCCGCCTGCCAGTACGTCTGCTCCAGGCTCAGCCGCTCCCCCACGTGGATGCCGAGAGGCAGTTTCATCCGTACAGCTCCGATCAGTCGAAATCAGAAGAGATGAGGTGCGCCGCGGGTCAGGAAGGCCCCCCGACCGGGCCCTCCTTCGAGCGCTCCGTCGTTGACGAGGTGGTGTCCGCGCGAGAAGACGTGGACGGGGCGTCCCGTCACGCGCATGCCTTCGTAGAGGTTGTAGTCGGTCCGGAGGTGCGAGCCGGCCGCGGTGATGACGTGGTCCGCCTCGGGGTCCCAGACGACGAGGTCGGCGTCGGCTCCCGCGGCGACCAGGCCCTTGCGCGGGAAGAGCCCGAACAGCTTGGCCGGGCGGGTCGCGACGAGGTCGACGAAGCGGCACATGTCGATCCGGCCCGTCCGCACCCCGGTCTCCCAGAGGACCATGAGCCGGTCCTCCACGCCGGGCACCCCGTTGGGGACCTTGGGGAAGTACCCCGGGCTGCGCAACTTCTGCGGGGGGAGGTCGTCCGGCTGTTCCATGCAGAAGCCGGCGTGGTCGGTGGCCACCGTGGACAACGCGCCGGTCTGGAGGGCGCGCCACAACCCCTCCTGGTTGGCACGTTCCCGGATGGGCGGCGAGCAGACGTACGCGGCGGCCCTCTCGCCGAGGCCGGCGTAGTCCTCGTAGGCCACGGCGAGGTACTGGGGGCAGGTCTCGCCCCACACCCGCGCTCCGCCGGCCCGCGCGGCGCCGATCTCCTCCGCCGCCCGGGCGCTGGAGACGTGCACCACGTACAGCGGGGTGCCTGCGGACTCGGCCAGGACGACCGCGCGGTGCACCGCCTCGGCCTCGGAGTCGTGGCCGTGCGCCAGCGCGTGGAAGCTCTCCGAGACGCGGCCGCTGCCGACGAGGCGGCGGGTCTCCCGCTCCACCATGTGGCCGTTCTCCGCGTGCACCATGGGGAGTACGCCGTACTCGGCCGCGAGCTCGAACCCCTCCAGGAGCTGGCCGTCGTCGACCATCTGCGTGCCGGGATAGGCCATGAAGAACTTCCAGCTCGTCGCGCCCTCGCCGGCCAGCAGCCGGAGGTCGTCGAGGACGTCCTCCTGCTGGTCGCGCGGCGGGACGATGGCGTGCAGGCCGAAGTCGACGAACGACTTCGCCGCCGCCACGTCGCGCCGGCGCAGGTACGAGTCCCGCAGGGACGCGCCCGGTTCCTTCTTGACGAAGTCGACGACCGTCGTCGTCCCGCCGTGCGCCGCCGCCGCCGTACCGGAGTGGAAGTCGTCGGCGGTGCGGGTGGTGAAGCCGTCGATCGGATATTCCAGGTGCGTGTGCACGTCGATCCCGCCGGGCAGGACCAGCCTGCCGGTCGCCTCGACGACCTCGTCGGCCGCCCAGCCGGCGCCGTCGCCCAGCGCGGCGACCACACCGTCGCGCACCAGGACGTCGGCGCGCACCGCCGCGTCGGCGTTGACGACGGTGCCGCCTCTGATGAGCGTCGATCCCATCGTTGTCCTCCTCGTGGTACGGCCGGCCGCGCTGCCGCGGGTGGGCCGGGATCAGCCGGTGTAGTGCTCGTCGGCCAGCGTGAGCACGTCGTCGAGCACTTCGAGCGCCAGGTCGATCTCCTGCTCCTGGATGATCAGGGGCGGGGTCAGGCGCAGTACGTTGAAGTTGGCCGTCAGGTAGAGGCCGCGCTTCATCGCTGCCTTGAGCAGCCGGGTGACGGGCAACGCCGCCTGTCCCTTCCCGTTGAACGGTACGAGGGGCTCGCGGGTGGCCCGGTCGGTGACCAGCTCGACGCCGTAGAAGAGGCCGCGGCCGCGGATGTCGCCGATGCTCGGGTGCCGCTCCGCCAGGGCCGCCAGCCCGGCGCCCAGTCGCTCGCCCATGAGCCGGGCGTTGTCGACGACGCGCTCCTCCTGCATGATCCGCAGGGAGGCGACCCCGGACGCGCAGGCGAGCGGGTGTCCCGCGTAGGTGAGCCCGCCCCAGAACATGTTGTCGCGCAGCCAGCCCGAGATGCGCTCCGACACCGTCATCGCGCCGAGCGGGACGTAGCCGGAGTTGAGGCCCTTCGCCGTGGTCAGGATGTCGGGGACGACCCCCCAGTGGTCGCAGGCGAACCATTCGCCGGTGCGTCCGAACCCGGCCATCACCTCGTCGAAGATGAGCAGGATGCCGTACTTGTCGCAGACCTCGCGCAGTGAGCGGAGGTATCCGTCGGGCGGGTACAGCAGGCCGTTCGTCCCGGTGACCGGCTCGACGATCACGGCCGCCACGGTGGCGGGGTTCTCGTACTGGAGGATCTCCTCCAGATGCGGCCCACCGGTGCAGACCGGGCAGGGGTCGGGGTGGCCCGCCGGACAGCGGTAGGTGTAGGGATCGAGCATCCGGACGACGCCCGTCATGCCGGGCTCGGCCGCCCACCTGCGCGGGTCGCCGGTGAGCGAGATCGCCCCCGCCGTGGCCCCGTGGTAGGAGCGGTACCGTGCCACGATCTTCTGCCGGCCGGTGACGTGGCGGGCGAGACGGACGGCGTTCTCGTTGGCCGCCGCGCCTCCGGTGGTGAAGAAGCTCATCTTGAGGTCGCCGGGCGTCAGCCCGGCCAGCATCTCGGCCAGCTCTGCCCGGGACCGCTCGGCGAAACCGGGGCCGATGTAGCAGAGCTCCGCGGCCTGCCGGCGGATCGCCTCGACGAGCTTCGGGTGCTGGTGCCCCAGATTGAGGTTGACCAGCTGGGACTGGAAGTCGAGATACCTGCGGCCCTCGTAGTCCCAGAACCACGAGCCCGACCCGCCGGCCACGGGGAGGGGGTCGAGGGCCCCCTGGACCGACCAGGAGTGGATGACGTACTCCTTGTCGGCCGCCTTCAGGCGCTCCCCGGTCCAGGCGTCCGCGCCGGCCGTCGTCTCCGCGCTCCCTCTTTCCGCGGTGGTCATGAGTTCCTCGTCTCGGCGCCGAACTCGGCCAGCCGGGCCAGGGGCCGGCCGGCGTTGGCCGCCGCGCAGATCACGAGAATCTCTCTCGGCCGGGGCGCGTCCGCCACCTGGAACGTCACCGTCTGGTGGTGCGAGCGGGTCTTCGCGTCGAGCTTGTGCTTGAGGGGGATGTCGATGGGACTGCCGGGAAGGCCGACCTTCTCGGCGGCGGGGAGCAGTTCGGTGCCGCCGGCGGCCGAGCGGAAGACGTTTCCGAACCGGAGGTTGTGGATCAGCGCCGACCCGTGCTCGACCTCCCCCTCGATGCCGACCAGCGCCGCCTTCCCGAACGCCTCCACCTCGCCGCCGAGCAGTTCCACGCACGGCGGCCCGATGAGCCGGCCGATCTCCTCGCCCAGCCCGTCGGCCAGCGTCACCAGGTCCGCGACGTACTCGCTGGGATAGGGGTTCGCGATCACAGCGCCCACGAACGCGACGCGGTGCGCGGGCTCGACCCGGCGCCCGTTTTCGAGCCGGGTCTCCTCGACGTGCTGGATGATCTTTCGGACCTCGATGCCCACTACTGCTCCTCGAATTCTGATGGTTCATCTAATGAACCATTGGTTCAAATTCTTCTCATGAGAAGCCCGGGTGTCAATAGACTCACGCGGGCTCCGGGAGGACCGGGTCAGACGGCGAGCGTGTCCCCGCTCGGACGATCGTCCCTGGTCACGTACAGGTCGGGCCGCCGGTCCGCCAGCGGCTGGTTGAACGGATTGCCCCGCCGGAACGGGCGGGACCCGATGAGGTCGATCTCCGCGAGCAGCAGCTCCTCCTGGTCGGGAGCGGCCGGACCGCGGATCACCCAGCCGTCCGGCCCGACCACCACCGACCTGCCGACGAACTCCTGTCCGCGCTCGGTGCCCACACGGTTCACGCCGGCCACGTAGCACTGGTTGCTGTGCGCGGCGGTCATGCACATGAGCGTGGCCATGGCCGGCACTCCCGGCGGTTGGCCCGGCACCGGAACCCAGTTCGACGGCAGGGCCACCAGGTCGGCGCCCTGGAGCGCCGCGCTGCGGAACGTCTCGGGGAACCAGGCGTCATAGCAGATGGCCAGGCCGATGCGCCCGAGCGGAGTGTCGAAGACCGGGAAACCGGTGTCGTTGCGGCCGTAGATTTCCTTCTCGTCGTTCCAGAGATGCGCCTTTCGGTACGTCCCGACATGCCCGTCAGGACCGATCAGCACGGCCGAGTTGTACGGCCGGTCACCGTCCCGCTCGGTCAGCCCGGCGACGATCCACAGGTCGTGCCGTCTCGCGAGGCTCGCCCAGGCGGAGCACGCGGGCCCGGATGGCACCTCCTCCGCGTACCGCAGGGCCTCGGCACGGTCGGCGAAGACATATCCGGCGGAACTCGCCTCGGGCAGGATCACGAGTCGCGCGCCGTTCTCCGCCGCCCTGACGATCCACCGGGACGAGCGCTCGATGTTGCCCGGGACATCGCCGAACCGGGGGCGCATCTGCACGCCCGCCAGGACGAACGCGGTCACCACGGCGCCCTGATGGACATGTACTTGATCTCCAGATACTCGTCGATGCCCACACGCCCGCCCTCCCGGCCCAGCCCGGACTGCTTCACCCCGCCGAACGGCGCCGCGGGATTGGAGATCACGCCCTGATTGAGGCCGACCATGCCGCTCTCCAGCCGTTCGCAGACGCGCAGTCCCCGTTCGAGACCCTCGGTGAACACGTACGCGGCGAGGCCGTACTCGGTGTCGTTCGCCATGGCGAGCGCGTCGTCCTCGTCGTCGAAGGCGATGATCGGCGCGACCGGGCCGAAGATCTCCTCGCGTACGGCCCGCACGCCATGGGTCACGCCGGTCAGGACCGTGGGCCGGTAGAAGTTCCCCGCGCCGTCGATCCGCTCGCCGCCGGTCAGCACCTCTGCCCCGCCGACCCGCGCCTCGTCCACCAGCCCCGCCACGTTCGCGAGCGCCCTCTGATCGATCAGGGGGCCGACCCGCGTCGCCGGATCGAGCCCGTGCCCGATGGCCAGTGCGCCCAGCCGCTTCGCGAGTGCCTCGCCGAACTCCCGCGCGACGCCCCTCTGGACGTAGAACCTGTTGGCGGCGGTGCAGGCCTCGCCGATGTTGCGCATCTTGGCCTGAACCGCGCCCTCCACGGCGGCATCGAGATCGGCGTCGTCGAAGACCAGGAACGGCGCGTTCCCGCCGAGCTCCATCGAGGTGCGCAGCACCCTGCTCGCGCACTGCGCGAGCAGCGTGCGCCCCACCTCGGTCGAGCCGGTGAACGACAGCTTGCGCAGTCGTGGGTCGCGCAGCAGCTGCGAGGTCACCTCCCCCGAGCGGGAGGTGGTGAAAACGTTCACCACTCCGGACGGCAGGCCGGCCTCCTCCAGGATCCGCACCAGGGCGAACATGGACAGCGGCGTCTGCCTGGCCGGCTTGACGACCACCGTGCACCCCGCGGCGAGCGCGGGACCGATCTTCCGGGTGCCCATCGCCATGGGGAAGTTCCACGGCGTCACCAGCAGGCTCGGCCCGACCGGCTGCCGGGCCACCACCACGCGGGAACCCCCGCCGGGCGCCACCAGGTAACCCCCGTCGATGCGGACGGCCTCTTCGGAGAACCAGCGGAAGAACTCCGCCGCGTAGGTGATCTCGGCCTGCGACTCCGCGAGTGGCTTGCCCATCTCCAGGGTCATGAGCAGGGCCAGGTCGTCGCGCCGGGAGACGATCAGCTCGTAGGCGCGGCGAAGGATCTCTCCACGCTCACGCGGCGGGGTGGCCGCCCAGGGCGCCTGGGCGTCCGCCGCCGCAGCCAGAGCGGCCAGGCCGTCCTCCACCTGCGCGTCCGCGACCTCGGCGATCGTCTCGCCGGTGCCGGGATCGTCCACGGCCAGGACGGCGCCTGAGCTGGACGCGCGCCATTCTCCACCGGCGAACACGCCTCCCGGCACGCCGCCGGCGATACCGCGCGCCGCGGCCATCGCTTCTGTCAGCGCTGTCATTCCAGAACTCCTTGTCGTACGTCGCCGCCCGCCGGACGCCCGCCCCGCCCCTAGCGGCCCGTGAGCGCGCTGGGCAGGACGATGTCCGTGACACTGAGCAGGTCGCCCAGGTCGCGGGCGGCATTGATCACCGACACCGCCAGGGTGTCGATCCGTTCCCGGGTGAGGCGATAGGTGGGACCGCCGATCCACACCGCGTACGGCGTGCTGTCCCTGACCCTGACCGGCGCGGCCACGGACGCCGCGCCGACCTCCAGTTCGTCGTAGGCGTAGGCGAACCCGTTGCCGCGGACGGAGTCGAGGGAGGCGATGAAGGCGTCGACGCCGCCGAACCGCTCCGGCGCCTTGTCCTCGAACTCCGCCGCGAACTCCGCACGCACGGTTTCCGGGTCGAGCGCGGCGAGCAGCACCTTGCCGGTCGAAGTGGCCCACACCGGCTGGGTACGCGGCACCGGCTTGAGCGTCTGGCCGATCAGGGACGGTCCCGGAACCTGCGCGACGACCATCACGTTGGGCGGCAGGAGCACGTCGAAGCCGGACGTCTCCTTGGTCTCCTCCGCCAGCCGGCGCAGCACACCGCGCATGTGGCCGTAGGCGCCGTCGCTGTCCAGCAGGCCTCCCACGATCGAGAGGAGGCCCAGCGAGACGCGATAACGGCGGGTGTCCGGATCGAGCGTGAGCCAGCTCTCACGCTCGAGGACGGTGAGCACGCGGTAGCAGGTCGCCTTCGGGATGCCCACCTCGCGGGCGATGTCGCTGAGCCCGATCCCCTCCGGGTGCGCAGCCACAGTACGAAGCAGCCAGATAGTACGGCGGACGAGTCCGGCTTCACCCGGTGGCATTGTCTCCTCCGTTGCCTCAAGAATCGGTGATCGGTGTACGGCCATCATGCTGGCAGCCTCCCGCGACCCCGTCCGCACGTTGCGGAGGTTACGCGAGCAAGATGACCAATCGTCCTATTTGCCTCCGGCAGTGACTTCCACCGTCTGCGGCTCGAACTTCTCACCGGTCACGTCGAAGCCCTCGGCGCGCAGCTCCTCGTCCGCCTTCTCGGTGAGGTCGGTGCGGTACGCGCCCTCACCGGGGTCAGCCTTGAGGACCTTGGCATCGACCGCGATCTTGATCGTCTGGGCCCACGCCTTCGGATCCACCACCCCGATACCGTCCGGCGACGGCCAGACGAGCTTGTTCACCTCGTTGAGCATCCAGGTCTGGTGCCCCTTCCCCAGTGCGCTTCCGTTGTCGAGCACGACATCGACGCAGCCGGCCAGGTCGTCGCGGCAGTAGCCCCATCCCTTGTACGTGGCCTTGAGGAACCGCACGGCGACGTCCTTGTTCTCCTCCTTGGCCAGCCAGCTCTCCCGGGCGTAGACGCCGTCCTCGAGGCTCGTGTAGCCCGCGTCCTGGAGGCTGATCGCCGAGAAGTCCTCCGGCTGGTACAACTTGCCGGTCTTGGGATTCACGGTCTCCAGCAGCTGCGCGTACTCGTTGTAGGTCTTGGCCTGGGCCGCGTCCACCTCACGCTTGAGCAGGAGCGACATGTCGAAGGGCTGCTGAACGATCTTGACGTCCTTGGCGGGGTCCACCCCCGCGCCCTTCATCGCGGCGAAGAGCACGAGTTCGTTGCCGAAGCCCCAGCTCCCCACCTTCTTGCCCCGGAGGTCACTCAGCTGCTTGATCCCGGAGTCGGCCCAGGCGACCTGCAGGTAGGCGCCACGCTGGAAGACCTGCCCGATGTTGACCAGATCGGCCCCCTGCTCTCGGGTGACCATGGTCTTGGTGACGTGGCTGACCGCGAACTCGGCGTTGCCGGCGGAGAGCACCTGCTGCGGCACGATGTTGACGCCGCCCTCCTGGATGGTGACGTCGAGGCACTCGTCGGCGTAGTAGCCCTTGTCCTTGGCCGCGTAGTAGCCGGCGAACTGGGCCTGGGCCACCCACTGCAGGACCAGCCTGACCGGGGTGCGCGTCTCACACTTGGCGTTACCCGACGCGGCGGGGGCGGCGGCCGAGCCGGTGTCCTCCGACATGCCGCAGGAGGCCAGGGACAGGGCGGTGGCGACGCCGGCCACCGCCGCGAAGGTACGACGAAGAGAACGAGCCATGATGACTCCTTGGTATGCGGGAGGAAGGAGGGGAGAGATCAGGCCTCGCCGCCGTGGACGGACTCGTGCCACGGCATGAGGAGGCGTTCGAGTAGCGACATGACGCCGAACATCGCGAGGCCGAGCAGGCTGGCCACGAGGATCCCGGCCCACGCTTCGGCGAAGCGGGGCAGTGAGGCCTGCTGGGCGATGTACACACCGAGGGCGTTGCTCGGTCCCCCGAAGTACTCGGTCACGATCACGCCGATGACGGCGAGCGTGGAACCGAGCTTGAGCGCGTTGAAGAGGTACGGCAGCGCGTTGGGCAACCGCAGCATCAGCGAGATCTGCCGCGGCCGGGCCGCCAGCGACTCCATCAGCTCCAGATGGAGCGGCGCGACCTGGAGGAGGCCTCTCGCGGTGTTCACCAGGACGGGGAAGAACACCATCACCCCCGCCACGCCCGCCTTGGACGCCAGGCTCGTCACACCGAACCAGTTGTTGAAGATCGGTGCGAGCGCGACGATGGGGGCGCAGTTGACGATCACCGCGACTCCCAGCACGGGGCCGGAGATCCGGTGGAACCGGCTGACGACCAGCGCGACCAGGATCCCGGCGACGGACCCGGACACGAGGCCGAGCAGCACCGCGCTGACGGTGAGCCTGGACGCGGAGAGGATGGTGGTGAGCTGGTCCACCAGGGCCGAGGCGATGTCGGTCGGCGCCGGGAGGATGAACGACGGGACGTCGAAGAGCCGGACGACGAGCTGCCAGGCGCCGAGGATGACGAGCGCGGTGACCGTGACCGGCAACCCCCGCCTGGCGGTGTCCCACGCGCCCCCCGCGACGAGCATGGGTCGACCGCGCCCCGCGTGCGCGGTCATGCCGCGTCCTCCGCCACCGTCATGCCGTGCAGCGCCTCGCGGACCTCGGTGATCTTGTCGAAGAAGGCCGGCAGCGTACGGGTCTCGGCGGTCCGCGGGTAGGGCAGGTCGACGTCGATGCTGGCGGCGATGCGTCCCGGGCGCGGAGACATCACGACGATCCGCGACGACAGGAACACCGCCTCCGTGATGCTGTGCGTCACGAACACGACGGTCGTCCGGGTGTCGGACCAGATGCGCAGGAGCTCGCCCTGGAGGTGCTCCCGGTTCATCTCGTCGAGCGCGCCCAGCGGCTCGTCCATGAAGAGGATCTTCGGGTCCGCCGACAGCGCGCGGGCGATGGCCACCCGCTGCTGCATGCCGCCGGAGAGCTGCCAGGGGAAGTGCCGGGCGAACTCCGGCAGACGCACGAGGTCGAGCATCGCCGCGGTCTTGGCCCGGCGCTCCTGCTTGGCGACGCCGGCGACCTGCAGCGGCAACTCCACGTTGCGCTGGACACTCCGCCACTCGAACAGGCCCGCCTGCTGGAAGACCATTCCGTAGTCGCGGTCCCGGCGGGCCGTGGCGGGAGACTTGCCGTTCAGGCTGACCGACCCCGCGGTCGGCGGAGTGAGGTCCGCCATGATCCTCAGAAGCGTGCTCTTCCCGCAGCCGCTCGGACCCAGCAGCGACACGAACTCGCCCTCGGCGATGGTCAGGTCGATGTCGGCCAGAGCCGTCACCGAGCGGTCGGTGCCGGGGTTGAACTGCTTCGTGACACCGTCGATGCGGATTATCGGGGATTCGGGCATCGGGACTCTCCAGGGAGCGGAGCAGACAGCGGAGCAGACAGGGAGTTTCGTCGGGCAGGAGTCATCGGGCGGATGTCACCGGGTGTGCCGGTTACGCAGGGCGAACCGCTCCAGCAGGTTGAGGACCTGGACGAACACGATTCCAGTGACGGCCGCGACCAGTACGGCGGCGTACAGCTTCTCGGGGCCGTTCGAGTAGTAGTAGGCGAAGGTGAGGATGACCCGGCCGATTCCCCGCCCCGTGCCCGCCGACAGCTCTCCGACGATGGCGCCGACGACGCTGGCGGTGGCCGCCAGCCGCAGGCCGGCGAAGAGGTAGGGCAGGGCCGCGGGCAGCCGAAGCCAGAACAGCAACTGCCGCCGGCCGGCCGCGACGCTGCGCATGAACTCGGTCTGCACCTTGGGCGGCGACTTGAGGCCCCGGAGGGCGTTGATCGTCACGGGAAAGAACGCCAGGTAGGCCGCGATGCCGGTCACCGCCACCCACGGAGGCAGGCCCGCCTTGCCGCCCCAGATGACGACCATGGGCGCGATGGCGACGAGCGGAACGGTCTGCGAGGCCACGAGCCAGGGCATGAGCCCGCGCGAGACCGGCGGCAGATGCAGGAACACGATCGCCAGCGCCAGCCCGAGCAAGGAGCCGGCAACGAGACCGTACGCCGCCTCGCGCAGCGTCACCGATGCCTCTTCCAGCAGGTAGACGCCGAGTATGGTGGACGTCCCCCGGCGCGCCGGCTCGACCAGCGCACCGAGGATCGCGCCCACTCCGGGCATTGACAAGTCGTCGGTCGCGACGGGGAACCGGAGGCCGAGCAGCCGGTCGCCGGTCGCCTGCCCGAGCGCTTTGTACCCCTCCCACAGGGCGGCCAGCAGGACGAGGACCACGGCTCCGATCGCCCCCGTGGACAACCGGGACCGCAGGGCCGCCGCCTTCGCCGAGGTCCGGCCTGCCGCCCTGGTCACGGAAGGGCCTTCGGACGAGGTGGGGGCTAGAGGGGGATTTTTCATGGCCGTCATGCCGGGTCACTCTCCGGGGTGGTCGGGAGAGGCGTGCCGTGGGCGGGCCGCTCCCGCCCTTGCAGGTGGACTGCTGGATCACTGAGCGATCCGTTGGTTCAACTTAGGCGCGTAGTTCAGGAAGCGTCAATGCTTTGAGGTAAATGGTCAGATAACGACCCACGTCTTTGCATTTGCCCGACTCGCCCGGTGATCGGCGAGAGGGGCGCCACAGCCTGGCCATACAGCACCGGCAGACGGAGAGTAGGAAGCCGAGGGGGGAGGGTCAGGATCCGAGACGCCAGGAGTGGAGATACTCCTCCTGCTCGGCGGTGAGGGCGTCGATCGAGATCCCGGCGGCGGCGAGCTTCAGGCGGGCCACCTCCACGTCGATGCCGGCCGGGACGTCGTACACGCCCGGCGGCAGCCGGGACGGCTCCTCGACCAGCCAGGCGACGGTGAGAGCCTGGGCGGAGAACGACATGTCCATCACGGCGGCCGGATGACCCTCGGCGGCGGTGAGGTTCACCAGGCGGCCCTCGGCGAGCAGGAGCAGCCTGCGGCCGTCCTCCAGGACGTACTCGTCGGTGTTGGGCCTGATGCCGAAGCGCACCTCCCGGGCCATTCCCTCCAGCGCCCGCACGTCGATCTCGACGTCGAAGTGGCCCGCGTTCGCGAGGATCGCGCCGTCCTTCATGGCGGCCAGGTGCTCGGCGCGGATCACGTCGCGGTTGCCGGTGACGGTCACGAACACGTCGCCGATCTCGGCGGCCCGGCTCATCGGCCGCACGTCGTAGCCCTGCAGGGCGGCGTCGAGGGCCTTGACCGGGTCGATCTCGGTGACGACGACCCGCGCGCCGAGGCCCTTGGCCCGCTCCGCGACTCCCCTGCCGCAGAAGCCGAAGCCCGCGACGACGACGGTGCGGCCCGCGAGCAGCACGTTGGTGGCCCGCATGATGCCGTCGAGCGTCGACTGGCCGGTGCCGTAGCGGTTGTCGAACATCCGCTTAGTCCGGGTGTCGTTGACCGCGACGACCGGGAAGCGCAGCGCGCCCTCCGAGGCCATCTGGCGCAGCCGGATGATCCCCGTGGTGGTCTCCTCGCAGCCGCCCAGCACGCCGTCGAGAAGCTGGACCCGCTCGGTGTGGAGGATGTTGACGAGGTCGCAGCCGTCGTCGAGGACGATGTGCGGCGCGATGTCCAGCGCCTGGTTGATGTGCCGGTAGTAGGTCGCCCTGTCCACCCCGGCGCGGGCGTGCACGGCGATGCCGTACTCCCCCAGCGCCGCGGCGACGTCGTCCTGCGTGGACAGGGGGTTCGAGGCGGCCAGGGCGATCTCGGCGCCGCCCTGCCGCAGCGCGCCCATGAGCACGGCCGTCTCGGCCGTCACGTGCAGGCACGCGGCGATGCGCAGGCCGTCGAGCGGCCGGTCGGCGCCGAATCCGGCGCCGATGGCCTGGAGGACCGGCATCGACCGGGCCGCCCACTCGATGCGCCGCTCCCCGGCCTCCGCGATGTCCGGCTGTGTCACGCCGGCCCTCCGTCTTTCGTGCCGCTTCTCGTAGGCGCCTTCTCGTACGCGCCTTTCGTACGGGCCGCAGGGGCCGGGACCCCCGCGGCCGTCCCGCCGTCAGTAGCGGTAGTGGTCCGGCTTGTACGGGCCCTCGACGTCGACGCCGATGTACTCCGCCTGCTTCTTGCTCAGCGTGGTCAGCTTCACGCCGAGCGCGTCGAGGTGGAGGCGGGCGACCTTCTCGTCGAGGTGCTTGGGCAGCACGTACACGCCGGTCGGGTACTCGTCGGTCTTCGTGAAGAGTTCGATCTGCGCGATGACCTGGTTGGTGAACGAGTTCGACATGACGAACGAGGGGTGGCCGGTGGCGCAGCCCAGGTTCATCAGCCTGCCCTCGGCGAGCACGAGGACGGAGTGCCCGTCGGGGAACACCCACTCGTCGACCTGCGGCTTGATGTTGATCCTCTTGACGCCGTCGATCCGGCCGAGGCCGGCCATGTCGATCTCGTTGTCGAAGTGGCCGATGTTGGACACGATCGCCTGGTGCTTCATCCGCGACATGTGCTCGGCGCTGATGATGCCGTAGTTGCCGGTGCAGGTGACGAAGATGTCCGCGATGCCGACGACCTCCTCCAGGGTGGTGACCTGGAAGCCGTCCATCGCCGCCTGGAGCGCGCAGATCGGGTCGATCTCGGTGACGATGACCCGGGCGCCCTGGCCGCGCAGCGCGTCGGCGCAGCCCTTGCCCACGTCGCCGTACCCGCAGACCACGGCGACCTTGCCGCCGATCAGCACGTCGGTGGCGCGGTTGAGGCCGTCGATCACCGAGTGGCGGCAGCCGTACTTGTTGTCGAACTTCGACTTGGTCACCGAGTCGTTGACGTTGATCGCCGGGAAGAGGAGATTGCCGGTCTTGTGCATCTCGTACAGGCGGTGCACGCCGGTCGTGGTCTCCTCGGTGACGCCCTTGATGTCCTCGGCGACGCGGGTCCACCACTTGTCCGCGGAGACCGTACGGCGGAGGGTGTCGAGGATGACCGCCCACTCCTCGGGGTCGTCCTCACCGGCGACCGGAACGGCGCCGGCCTTCTCGAACTCCACGCCCTTGTGCACCAGCAGCGTGGCGTCGCCGCCGTCGTCGAGAATCATGTTGGGGCCGGAGCCGTCGGGCCAGCGGAGCGCCTGCTCGGTGCACCACCAGTACTCCTCCAGCGTCTCGCCCTTCCAGGCGAAGACCGGGACACCGGAGGGGTTGTCGGCCGTGCCGTCCGGGCCGACGACCACCGCGGCGGCGGCGTGGTCCTGGGTGGAGAAGATGTTGCAGCTCACCCAGCGGACGTCGGCGCCCAGCGCGACCAGCGTCTCGATCAGCACGGCGGTCTGGATCGTCATGTGCAGCGAGCCCATGATCTTCGCACCCCGCAGCGGCTGCGCCGCGGCGTACTCCTTCCGGGTCGCCATGAGGCCCGGCATCTCGTGCTCCGCGAGGCGGATCTCTTTGCGGCCGAACTCCGCGAGCGCAAGGTCGGCGACCTTGAAGTCCATGAGTGTGTCCCTCTCCGTTGTCTCGTCGGTGCGAGTTTAGGCGTCGCGGGACTCGGGACGCATACGCGGGCGTGCGAACCTGACACAAGAATGTGAGATTCGGCCGCCGACGGGTGCCGGAAGGCTCCGGGACTGTCTAGCGTGGGGTCCGGGAACGTGGACCGGAGGCATCATGCGCATCACCGAGGCGGCACGGCGGCTCGGCATGTCCCCCCGCATGCTGCGCTACCGGGAGGCGCTCGGCCTGCTGCCGCCCGTACGCGACCGTGGCTCCCACCGGCGCTTCGGCCCGGACGAGATCGAGGCGGTGCGGCAGGCGGTGCTCCTGGAACGCCGCTTCGACGTCTCACCGGCGGAACTGGCCTTCGCGCTCCGGGCGCTGTCCGAGCCCGCGGTGGCCCAGGCCGTACGGGACCTCGGCGTGCGTATCGGCCGCATCCAGGCGCCGCGCCGGGCGCTGGACTTCGAGAAGGAGAAGGCCCTCCGGCTGCTGCGGCACCGTTGACTCAGGCCGCCGTTTCAGCCCGCAACTCAGGCGCCGACCACCAGGTGGAGATCGTCCGCGCGCAGGGAGTCGGCCGTGACGTACGGCTGCTCGCTGACGACGTCGGTCATCGTCAGCGGGACGTTCAGCGACGGCACCAGCTTGAGCGCCCGGACCAGGATGTTCGGATGCTCGGCGGTGAACCGCTGGGGCACGCCGAGGAGCTTCGCGGTCATCTTCGTCGTGCAGATCACGACGTTGCCCTCGAAGGTGAAGGCGCTGCCGACGAGGGTCGTCGAGCCCATGGTCTGCTGAGGCCGCTCCAGCACGGCCTTGTCCATGGTGAAGCGGAGCATCTTGACCATGCCGGTCGCGGTGGGCATCTCCACGACCCCGGTGAACTTCATGCCGGTCATGGTGAGCGAGGGGGCGCGTACAGCGGCGGGCTCGACCGCGACCCGCACCTGACCGTCCGCGGGGCCGGCGGGCGGGGCCTGGCCCCCTTCGTCCTCGCCGGGGGACGGCGACGCCCCGGGCGAGCGGGATCTCCCGCCGGTGAGAGGGGCCAGGGGATTCGCCGACCCAAGTGCTCCCGGCAGGTCGGTGGGCACGATCGTGGGCACCAGGTCCGGGACGACGCCGGAGACGTCGCTGGGCACGGCCCCGGGAAGCAGAGTGGACGCCGCATCGGGCACGGCATGGGACACGGCGCGGGAGCCGACATCGGGCATCGTACGGACGTCCGCGTTGGACACCGCGTGGGAGCGGGTATCGGCCACCGCGCTGCGTGCGGCAGCGGGCGCGGCCCGGGTGACGGTGCCGCTCTGTGCGGAGACGCCGGGGTCCTCCTGTGGCACGCCCGTCCCCGTCGCCAGGAGGACGGGAAGCATGGTGATCGCCAGCGCCCTGCCCGCCGCGCCCGGCCCCCCGCTCCCTTCGGACCGCCCCGGCGGGCCCGCGGGCGAGCGGGGCCCGTCATCGGGCGAACCCGCCCGCGCACCCCCGTCACCGCTGTCACCGCTGTCACCCCCGTCGCCGCCGTCACTGCTGTCACCGTCGGAGCCGCGGTCTCCAAGACCGCCGTCCGAGCCCACGTCCGCACCGGCCCCCGAGCCGACCGACAGATCGGACGACTCGCTACCCGCACCGGCCTCGGGGGGCGGGTTGGGGCGGATGCGGCCGACGAGGACCTGATGGCCGTCTCCGGTGGGCGGCGCGACGGGCGGCTGCGGCGGGGTCCGCGCCTCGGCCGGCGCGCCGGTCTGCGTGTCGTCCTGCGCGACGGGTGGTTGGGGGGTCTGCGGGCCGGCCTGGGCGCCCGCCGGCCGCAGGTGCTCGTCGCGGCTGACGACCCGGCGGGTGGTGAAGGTGATCTCTCCGCCACCGGGCGCGGGCGCGGCGGCACCGAAGGGCTCAGCGGGCGCGGCGCCGAAGGGCTCAGCGGGCGCGGCGGCGCCGGAGGGCTCGGCGGGCGTCCCGGAGGCGTGGGGGGCCGTCTCCTCCGGAGCCCAGGCGACCGCGAGCGCGCCCCCGACGAGGCCGAGCAGCATGCCGACCAGGAAGCCGCCCAGGTTGGCGTACACGAACGACGCGATCGAGACCAGCACGGCGACGACGCCGAGGAACGCCCGCTGACCGGGCTGGAGCCAGATCATCAGGCCCAGGATGACCAGCACGAGCGCGATGAGGTAGGTGGCCCCGACCGTGCCCGACTGGATGACGAGCGGCAGCGCCTTCGTGGCGAACGGGATGCTCAGCAGCTCCAGGCCCGCGAGCAGCACCAGAAGGCCGCCCCAGAAGGGCCGGGACCTGCGCCAGGAACCGTTCATCGCCGCCCGCCGAGGAGTTCGACCGGCCGCCGCATCAGAAGCACTCGTGCTCGCCGGGTTCGACGCTCAGCTTCAGCCCCGGAAGCTTGAAGGTCGCCGCGTTGACCGACCAGGAGACCTGCCGGAAGTTCTCGATGGAGACCGCGGTCGCCTGCTGGCCGAACATGCCCGCGGCGCCCTGCGCCTCCGGCACCTGGTCGAGCGTGCTGGCGTCACGGCCGGCCTCGATGCCGGTGAAGACCGCGTTGCCCTGGATCTGGGAGGCGTCGACGATCATGTTCTCGGCGGTCACCGGGTCCTTGCCGGTGCCCGCGGTGATCCGGAGCGTCACCGCGCCGACCGGCGACTTCATCAGGACGGTCTGGCACATGTTCGTCAGGGTGGCCTTCCGGATGCCGGAGACCGCGACCGGGATCTTCCGGCCCTGCTTGTTCTCGGTGACGCTGCCGTACTGCACGAAGCCCTGGCCCTGCAGCTTGTCGGCGGAGACCTTGAACGTGTCGCCCGAGACCACGAACGACGCGCCGATGGCGCCCTCCGCGGTCGCGCCGACGAGCACGGAGGCGACCGCGAGAGCGGGTACGAAGACGAGCGCGAACCGTTTCCAGCGCACGCGTCCCTGCTGAATCATGAGTCACCTCCGGAGGGGGGAACCGGTCAGATGCACAAGTAAAGTTACCGACCGGTACCAGGGAGGTTGAAGTGACTCAGGATCACATTTCAATCACGGTGCGCAGTGGAAAAGTGGCCGAGCGAAAAGCCGGTCACGTGCCGGCGGGCTGCGTCGAGGCGGCGTCCGCCCGGTAGAGGTCCGGCTCCAGGTAGATCACCCGGGCGATCGGCACGGCCTCGCGGATGCGCCGTTCGGCCTCGTCGATGCCCCGGGCCACCTCGCTCGCGGTGTCGTCGTGCTCGACCGCGATCTTTGCGGCGACCAGCAGCTCCTCCGGACCGAGGTGCAGGGTGCGCAGGTGGATCACCCGGCTGACCTCGGGAGCCGACTCCAGCGCCGCGCAGATCTTCTTCTCCATCTCGGGAGCGGCGCTCTCGCCGATCAGCAGCGACTTGGTCTCGACGGCCAGGATGACCGCGATCACCGCGAGCAGCAGGCCGATCACGAGGCTGCCCACGCCGTCCCACATGCCGTTGCCGGTGATCACCGCCATCGCGACGCCGAACAGCGCGAAGACCAGGCCGAGCAGCGCGCCGAAGTCCTCCAGCAGCACGACGGGCAGCTCGGGCGCCTTGGCCCGCCGGATGAAGGACACCCAGGACTCCTTGCCCTTGTGCTCCCTCGACTCCTTGATCGCCGTACGGAACGAGAACCCCTCGGCGACGATCGCGAAGACCAGCACGCCGAACGCCCACTGCGGCGACTCCACCGGATGCGGGTCGGCGATCTTGTGCCAGCCCTCGTACAGCGAGAACAGGGCGCCGATCGTGAACAGCACCACCGCCACGACGAACGCGTAGAAGTATCGCTCGCGCCCGTAGCCGAACGGGTGCTTGCGGGTGCTCCGCTTGGTCGCCTGCTTGCCGCCCAGCATCAGCAGCGCCTGGTTGCCGGAGTCGGCCACGGAGTGGACCGACTCGGCGAGCATGGAGGACGACCCGGTGAAGATGAACGCCACGAACTTCGCCACCGCGATCGCCATGTTGGCGCCGAGCGCCGCGAGGATCGCCTTGGTACCGCCACCCGCACTCACGTTGAACTCCTCGATTTCGACCGGCCGAAGCGATCCTATTGGGAAATCCGGGCCCGGAGTTCCGTGGATACGGCCACCGACGCCGGGTCGATCCCGTACCCGAGAGCAAGGTAGACAGTCGCGTAGTCGCACAGCCCGGCCAGGGAGGCGAGCCGCTCCAGCGGGCGCACGCCGTCGGCCGTGATCTCCGACACCGGAACCCCGCGGTCCTCGGCCATCCGCACGGCGGCCGTGCGGGACCGGGTCACCTGCGGGTGTTCCTCCACGTCACGCAGCAGGAACAGGCGCAGCCGGGGGCCGCCTCCGGGCTCGTCTGCGAAGGGGTCGGCGAAGATGTCGCGCCCGGCGAGGGGGCCGTCGAACGTCCCGATCTGGTTGTGCGCCGCCTCGGGCAGCTCGCCCCAGGTCGCGGGATAACCCGCGTGCGCGCCGAGCCGGGTGGCCAGGAGGTGGGCCGCCACCGCGGCCACCGGAGAGGTGCCCCAGACGACCGGAACCGTGCCGGCCAGCTCCATGGCCAGAGTCTTGCCGGGGTTGATGAACGACTCACTCGACGGGCGGCAGCGGTGCGCGAGATCCTCAAGCCGCCTCGCGACCGCCTCGAACTCGTCCTCGTCCACCGGGACCAGCCCGAACGCCGCCGCGGCGAGGATCGGCGGCACCATCAGCGACCACAGGGTCGCCTCGGGCTGCCCGGCCACCCCGCCGACAGGCACGTACGGCCCGCCGCCCCGCGCGACCAGGGCGGCGAGCGGCGTGTCCGGCGCGCCCACGCCGACGATCCCGCAGCCGCGCCGTACGGCCTCGGCGGTCACGGCGACGGTCTCCTCGGTCGTCCCCGAGCGGGAGACGGCGACGACGAGATCGGCGGCGCCGACCCAGCCGGGCAGCCGGTAGCCGCGCACCGTCACGACCGGAAGCGGGGCGCCGTACCGGCACAGCGCTTCCAGCACCTCGCCGGCGAGCCCGCTCGCGCCCATGCCGGCCACCACGATCGCCCGCGGACGGCCGTCGCGGCCGACCCGCGCGAGGCCGCTCTCCACGGCCGCCCGGTACGCCGTGCGCACCTCGGCGGCCGAGGAGGCCACCGTACGGAGCATTCCGGAGGGGTCGCCCTCCACCAGATATGCCTGGTCGTCGAGCCGGTCGGGCTCGAACCGGGCCCCACCGGCACCGGTCATGCCCGGCGGGCCTCGTCGACGAGGAGAACCGGGATGTCGTCACGCACCGGGTAGACCAGGCCGCACGACTCGGACGTGCACGCCAGCTCGTCCGCCTCCGGCACGGCGCGGAGGGGGGACTTGCACGCCGGGCACGCGAGGATGTCCAGCAGCCAGTCGTCGATCTTCAACTCGTCAGCTCCTTACGACGGCGAGCACTTCGTCGCGGACGGCGGCGACCTTCTCCTCGTCGGAGGCCTCCGCGTTGAGCCGCAGCAGCGGCTCGGTGTTCGACGGACGCAGGTTGAACCACCAGTCCGGACCGCTGACGGTGAGTCCGTCCAGCTCGTCGAAGGTAACACCCTCCCGCGCCGCGAACGTCTCCCGTACGCGGGCCAGGGCCGCCGTCTGGTCGTCCACCCTGCTGTTGATCTCCCCGGAGGCGGCGTAGCGCGAGTAACGCGACAGCACCTCCGACAGCGGCCGGTCCTGCTCGCCCAGCGCGGCGAGCACGTGCAGCGCGGCCAGCATGCCGGAGTCGGCGAACCAGAAGTCGCGGAAGTAGTAGTGGGCCGAGTGCTCGCCGCCGAAGACCGCGCCGGTGCGGGCCATCTCGGCCTTGATGAACGAGTGGCCGACGCGGGTGCGGACCGGCTTGCCGCCGTGCTCGGCGACGATCTCCGGCACGCCCTTGGATGTGATCAGGTTGTGGATGACCGTCGCGCCGGGGTCCTTGGCCAGCTCGCGCACCGCGACCAGCGCGGTGATCGTGGACGGCGGCACCGACTCGCCCCGCTCGTCGATGACCCAGCAGCGGTCGGCGTCGCCGTCGAAGGCGATGCCGATGTCGGCGCCCTGCGAGACGACCGCCTTCTGCAGGTCGCGCAGGTTCTCCGGCTCGATCGGGTTGGCCTCGTGGTTGGGGAAGCTGCCGTCGAGCTCGAAGTAGAGCGGGGTCAGCTCGATCGGCAGGCCCTTGAAGACCTCGGGGACCGTGTAGCCGCCCATCCCGTTGCCGGCGTCGACGACCACCTTCAGCGGCCGGATGCCCGACAGGTCGACCAGGGTCTTGAGGTGGGCGGCGTAGCCCTCCAGCAGGTTGCGCTCCGTCACCGTGCCCGCACCGGGGGTGCCGCCCAGCCCGTTGTCGAGCAGCTCGGCCGCGCGGTCGCGGATCTCCAGCAGCCCGGTGTCGGTGCCCACGGGAACGGCTCCGGCGCGGCACATCTTCATGCCGTTGTACTTCGCCGGGTTGTGGCTCGCCGTGAACATCACACCCGGCAGGTTCAGGCTGCCGCTGGCGTAGTAGAGCATGTCGGTCGAACCGAGGCCGGCGTTGACGACGTCGGCGCCGCGGGAGGTCGCGCCCCGCGCGAAGGCCGCGGCCAGCGGGCCGGAGGTGGTGCGCATGTCGTGGGCCATCACCACCGACGTCGCACCGGTCAGCTCCACGAACGCCGCCCCTACGGCCTGCGCGATCTCCTCGTCGAGCTCGTCGGGCACCACACCGCGCACGTCGTACGCCTTGAAGATCCTGCTGAGGTCGGCCACTGCACGCCCCTAAAAGTCGTTAAGTCTTCGCACCTGAGCCTATAGCGCCTGATTGCCCCCACAACGGGCGATCCAACGCGATGCGCGCGATCTCGTCGCGCGGAGTCTGAACGCTTCAGCGCTCCCGATTGGGCTGCGCCGACTTGAGCACGCGCAGATGGCCCCGGCGACCCACCTCGACCGCCTGGCCGACCGGCTCTCCCGCCGCGGGAGCGGGGCGGGCGGCCTCGCGGACCGCGTTCGCCAGCGCCTCCAGGTCGTCTCCGCTCGGGGACACGGACTCGGACGGAAGGCGCACGACCTCCCACCCTCGGGGCGCGGTGAGCCGTTCCGCGTGCTCCGCGCACAGGTCGTAGCAATGGGGCTCGACGTACGTCGCCAGAGGGCCGAGTACGGCGGTCGAGTCGGCGTAGACATACGTGAGTGTGAAGACGGCAGGCTGCCTGCAGGCGGTACGGGAACAGCTGCGGACGGGGCTCACGGAGGGACCGTATCCGGTCCGCGTTCACATTGCCACCACCCCGCCGCTCTTATCGAGCGTGTCGCCACAATTCAGCGTTCTGAGAAGTCCTCATGAGATTGCCGGGCAAAGCGGACACAACGCCGCGCGGTCCGTCGTACCTGCGGAAGGCGCTCAGCCGGTGTCCGGCGGATCACGCCGGGCACGCCTTAAGCTGACTGCGTGAGCGATCGGAGCGGTGACAGGCCGGACCCCCGGCGGCGGGTGCGCCGGCGCGACCGGCACGGTCGCGGGATGCGCGGCCCGCTCGCGCCCTCGCACGTCCCCATCGCCAAGTCCCGCGGGGAGCGTTTCGACGACCTGGTGCTCGACGCGGTCGACCGGCTCAAGCCCCGGTGGGGGGCCCAGCTCGCCGCCGTCGAGTTCGCCGTCGAGGAGGTGCCGCCGGCCGACGAGTTGGTGGACGGCCCGGCGCGGATGTCGTCGGACCCGATCCCGCTCGGCCGGGCCGAGTCGGCCGCCGGGGACGGCCCCGCGACCGTCGTGCTGTATCGCCGGCCGCTCGAAGCGCGGGCCCGCGACCGCGACACGCTCGGCACGCTGGTGCTGGACGTGGTGGTCGAGCAGGTGGCGAGCCTGCTGGGCCTCACCCCGGAAACCATCGACCCCGGCTACGACGACCGTCACTGAGACCACGCCCCCTGATCACCACTGATCGCCACGTCGGGACCGCCCCGCCGTTCAGGGGCCGCCGGTCAGGGGCCGCCGGTCAGGTGCCGCCGTTCAGGGGAGGACGACGCCCGGTGCGTCGACGGCCGGGGGCACCAGGGCCCAGATCCGGCCCACGGCCAGCGGCTGCGCGGTGACCAGCTGGCCCTCCTTGGTCGCCTCGTCCAGGACGCGGCCGCCGTACACCTGGCCGGAGCCGGGCAGCGGACGCACGACGACGCTGAAGGCGTCCTTGCTCCCGCGCGGAGTGAGCCTGATCTCCTGGGTGTGGGCGGCGGCCAGCTTCACCTCGACGGGGGCCGGCGCCTCCCCCTTGGCGGGCAGCAGCCGCACCTCCACGGTGGCCGGGGCGAAGGGCGCCGACAGCACCAGCCGCGAGACCTGCTTGCCACCTGTCGCCTGGGCGTCCGCGACGACGCTGCCGAGATCGATCGAGTCGGCGCCGGCCGTGAAGGCGACGTCCTGCCGGGCGCCGGTTCCGGTGATCTTCAGGCCCGCGACGATCGGCACGTCGGACTCCAGCACCAGCGCGGCGGGCTGCCCGCCGATGCCGGTGGACAGGTCGAGTGAGGCCGTCGAGCCGGCCGGGACCTCGATCGTCTCCTTGTTCTTCAGCGCGTAGGAGCCGTCCTCCAGCACCGCCTTGATCCGTACGACCGTGTCGGTCTCCCCGGGCGCGGCGACGTACAGCTCGCGCTTCCCCGCGGTGCCGGGGATGCCGGGGACGACGACCCGGGTGGCGGGGGCGGCGGCGACGGGCAGCCAGTCGGCGCCCCGGCCCTCCCCGAGCACGGCCTTCACGGCGGCGGCCACCCGGCCGCTGCGGGTGCTCACCCGCAACGCCATGATCAGCGGGGACGGCGCGAGGTCGCGCAGCCTGATCACGCGGTGCCCGCCGGGCTTGACGACCGCGCCGTTGCCGCGCTCGCTCAGCACCGGGCCCTCGCCCGAGTAGACCATGAACGTGATGTCGGCCGGGGCGGAGTCGGGGTTGGCGAGATAGAGGGTCATCTCGGCCGCGGCGGGGCCCGGCCCGACGAACCAGGTGTCGGCGCCCGGCTCGACGCAACGCACCCCGGCGAGGCCCCGCTGGGCGCCGGAGGTCTCCCTGGCGGTCTGCGCGCTCTCCAGCCCGGCGGCCATCGAGCCGGTGCCGTCGACCATGAGAGGGCCGCCTCCGGAGGCGATCTCCCGCTGCCACAGCAGACCCGGCCGGTCGATGACGGCGTCCTTCTCCCCCGGGTCCTCGCCTGCCTTCTTGTCCGCGGCCTTCGCGTCCGGGGCGGCGATCGCCGACAGGGTGGCGCTGCCCGGTCCGCCGGCGCCGGGCGGGGTGACCACGCTCACCCTGCTGCCCGCCGGAGCCGGGCACACGGCCGTCACCGACTCGACGGGCGCCCTGACGGCCTGCGGCCGCGCCTGGGTCACGGGTGCGGGCCTGCTGACGAAGGCCACGCCGAAGAGCGCACCCATCGCGATCAGCACGAGGGCGAGCAGGCCGAAGCGGTTCTCGATCAGTCTTCTCACGCGGGCACCGTTTCTTCCCTGCCCCTGTCGTCGCCGCCCCTGTCCTCGCCGCCTCTGCCGCGGCGCCCGCCTTCCCGGCCCCTGTCACCGCGGGCCCTGTCGTCGCGGCCCTTGTCGTTCCGGCCCTTGTCGTCCCGCGCGCGGCGGCGGCCCCGCGGCCCCTCCTCGGCCGGAGCGTCGGTGTAGTCGCCGTCCGGATCCGTCGTACGGGCGCCGGGCGAGGCCAGCACGAGCACGAGCACGAGCAGCGCGCCCTGCGCCCACAGCCACCCGCGGTGCAGGGCGCTCCCGGAAGCCGCGGGCGGCGGCACGGTGACCTGGCCCGACATGCGCCACAGGCCACCCGCCTCCGACAGGCTCCTCCTGGCCAGGGCGGGCTCGGAGTCGAGCGCCCGTTGCAGCGCCGGGTCGACCGGGGCGGGCACCGACACGAAGCGGACTCCGGACGACGCGAGCGTCCGCGCGTACTCGCCACCCCGCCCGGAGGCGAGCCCGGCGACCGCCGCACCGAAGCGGGCGCTCGCCTCACCCGGCGGTTCCAGGTCGGACTCGCCGATCAGCGGGCCCCGGCCGCGCAGCAGCGTGTAGCCGACCTCGCCGTCCCTGGCCCGCAGCAGCAGCGTGCCCTCTCCCGGTGCCGACTCGACCGCGGCGAGCAACGGCACGGGATCGGCCACGTCGTGCCGCAGCGGGCCGTCCGCGCCCCTGACGACCCACAGCCCGGCCGCGGCCAGCGGCGTGGCGAAGGCCACCACGACGATGAGCATCGCCCCCAGGCGGCGCAGCCCGCGGGCGGCGCGGAACTCGGTGATCCGGTGCGCGGGGTGCGCCGCCGCGACCAGCAGGCCGGTCGCCGCGAACGCCAGCGGCACGCCGGGCCAGACGGGGACGGCTCCCCCGGTGGCCTCCCCGATCGCTCCTCCCACGTGGACGGTGATCCGGCTGACCACGATCGCCACCAGCAGGCCGAAGAGCATCACGCCCCAGCCGATCGCGACGACCATCTGGTGCCGCCGCAGCAGCAGGGCGGCCAGCGCGACCGCGACCAGGCCGGCCGTCGCCCACACGGGCGGCACCCCCGGGCCGCCGGGGCTCAGCATGAGCAGCGACTCCGCGGCGAGCCGGGGGTCGGAGAGCCGGGGATCGTGCAGGCCGGACTCCAGCAGGATGCGCCCCGGCTCCTGAGCGATCTGGACCAGCCACGGGAACAGCAGGACGATCGGGGTGCCGAGACCGATCGCGATCGACCTCGTGACTCCCCTGCGGATGCCGCCGAACGACACCGCGGCGAGGCCGCCGAGGACCGCCACCAGCACGTACACCAGCGGGACGAACGCCGTGCCCACGGCCAGGAGCAGGCCGAACCCCCAGGCGGCCCGGCTCGACCCGGCCATCACCCGGATGGCGAGCGCCGCGTAGACCGGCAGCAGCACGATCACGATCGCGGTGCCGAGCCGTCCGCCCGCCACCGCGCCCGTCGTGACCGGAAGCAGCGCGTAGGTGGCGGCCAGCCAGACCCGCGCCGGCGTGTAGGGGATCATCCGCTTCGTCGCGGCGTACGCCGAGAACCCGGCCAGCGGCACGCAGCCGAGCAGCAGCACGCCGACGACCAGCCACGTCTTGCCGAGCGCGAGCGCCGACAGCCCGGCCAGCACGGCGACGTACGGCGGGGCCCAGGTGCCGGAGCCCAGCCCGGCGGCGTGGTGATCCTCGACGTAGAGCCGCCAGAGGTCGGCCGCGCTCCCGGTGACCGGCACCAGCGCGCCGCCGCCGAGCAGGCCGCCCGGCAGCAGCGTCCGTTCGGCGGCCACCGTGATCGCGGCCAGGATCAGGCAGAGCACCACTCCGGGGCTGCTCAGCAGGCGCTGGACGCCTCCGGAGTCGGTGAGCAGTTCGTCGCCGTCCTCCTCGCCGGTGTCGGCGGCGGCGTGGTGACGGCCCGCCGAGTCGACCGGGCCCGTCCCGGCGAGGAAGCCCTGCACCATGTCGGCGAGGCGGCGCAGCGCGGCGCCGGGCGGGGTGAGCTTGCGCCTGATCGCGGGCCAGCTCTGCTTCCTGCCGTTCCTGCGCGCCTTGCGGGCCCGCAGCAGACGCCACGGATGGCCGAGGACCGAGCCGAGCGCGGCCACTTCGTCCAGGGCGTTGGCCGGCTGCTTGGCCAGCAGGAACAGCACGGCCCGCAGCGCCGACCCGAAGACGTTGCGCAGCACGGACCGCGCGAACGCGCCGAACGGGAGGTTCGCCATCAGGACGAACAGGCCGTTGCGCCGGTCGAGCCGGCGCGGGTGCTCCTCGCTCGTGGAGATGCGGCGGCGGCGCCGTGCGGACGCCTCGGCGTGCCAGGCGACCGCGTCGCTCACGTTCAGCACGCGGTGTCCCGCCGCGCGGGCGCGCCAGCACAGGTCGAGGTCGTCGCGGAACAGCGGCAGGGACGTGTCGAGGCCGGACAGCTCGTCCCAGACGTCCCTGCGGATGAGCATGCCCGCCGTGGAGACCGACAGGACGTCGGCGATCTCGTCGTGCTGGCCCTGGTCGTACTCCCTCGGCTCCAGGCCGGTGTCGCGCCGTCCGGACCTGCTGACGGTCACGCCCATCTCCAGCAGCACCCGCCGGTCGAGCCAGTCACGCAGCTTGGGGCCGAGGATCGCGGCCTTCGGGTCGTGGTCGGCGGCCCACAGCAGGGCCTGCAGCGCGCCCGCGTCGGGAGCGCAGTCGTCATGGAGCAGCCAGACCCACTCCTGGCCGGGCGCGGGCGGCAGCCGCCGCAGCACCTCGTGGACGGCCTCGCCGAATCCGGTGGACCTCGGCATGGTCAGCACGTTGTGCGAGCCGAACGCCTCGGTCAGCAGCTTCGCACTGCCGTCCCGGCTGCCGTTGTCGACACCGACGACACGGTCGAGAGGCCGGGTCTGGCGCGGCAGCGCCGCCAGCGTCTCCTTGAGCCAGCGGGCGCCGTCGTGAGCGACGACGATCGCGGTCACCGAGTGCACGTCGAGTCCTAAGGGGGTCGTACGGCTGAGCGCCGACCACGATACGGCAACCCGGACTCACCCGATCACATCCAGGCGAAACAGGATGTCAGCACAGACTTCGGAGGCACTCCGCCGCCGACGCCGCTCCCAGGACGAACCACCGCATACGAACCCCGCCGGACCCGTACACAGGGCCCGTACGCGCACCTTGCCGGGCACAGGCCACGCGGGAGGCGAACCTCCCCGGACCGAACTCCGCCGGACCGAACCGCGCCGGACATGAACGCGGGGCCGCGCGCCGAGCGCGCGGCCCCGTTCGCGTCGTCAGACGGCCTGGCGCTTCATCTTGCGTCGCTCGCGCTCGGACAGACCGCCCCAGATGCCGAAACGCTCGTCGTGCTGAAGCGCGTACTCAAGGCACTCCGCACGAACCTCGCACGAACGGCACACCTTCTTGGCTTCCCTGGTGGAGCCGCCCTTCTCAGGAAAGAACGCCTCAGGATCGGTCTGCGCGCACAGGGCGCGTTCCTGCCACCCAAGATCTTCACCATCGAGCGCCTGTGCCATGACCAGCTCGGTCATTGCACACCTCCCTGTCGCTCGCCCGCCCACATGAGGCCCCCCATAAAAACGCCTGCCCCATACCCACCCTTGGGAAGGCGTAACAACATGTCTGTAATTACACGCGCGTGGCGCGTGTGGCGTCAAGCGGCATAACGATACCCGGGGAAAGACCTGCTTGCCCCGGTTCGTATGCCCCGTTGTTCGGTCCTGTCAGCGTTCGGAACCATACCAAGGGAGGTTGGGGTCAGTTCCGCGGCCTGCCTGATCGGGGGCGGAACCTTCCTCATACTTTGCCTGCGACCTGTCCGGGGTGTAGATCGCCGTCGGATCGATGGGCTCCTCCCGCCGCAGCGGGTCGGTGAGCGGGTCGCCGCGATAGCCGGAAGGGTCGAAGCGCAGGGTCTGCTCGGCGGGGCCCGGCGGCGGGGCCTGGAACGGCGCGGGCTCGGAGCTCTGGGGGTGGCCGAGCGGGTTGTCGTAGTACTCGGGCAGGTCCTGCGGACCGGTGGGGTGGTCCGGCAGGGCGATCTTCTGGTAGCTCTGCGCCTGCTGGTAGGCCTGCGCGAGCTGCTGTTCCCTCGGGTCGGCCGGGCTCTCGTACGCGGGGGGAGCGTCGTAGGCCGGACCGCCCGCCGCAGGCTCGGAGCCGGGGTATCCGGAGTGACCGTACGGCTGGTCCTGCTCGTACGGCCTGCCCTCGGCGCCGGCCGGGGGGAAGCCGGGGCCTTCGGGCGGGTTGGGGAAGCGGCCGTAGCCGCCGGTCTCGCTCTGCTGGCCGGCGTAGCCGTACTGGTCGAACACCGGGCCCTGCGGCGGGGCGGAGTAGTCGGACCGCTGGTGGGCGGGAAGGGCCTCCGGCTGCCCGCCGTAGGCGCCGTTGTCGCCCTGCTGACCGTAGGCGCCGTTGTCACCCTGGCCACTGTGCGAGCCGCTGTCGCCCTGGTGACCGTAGGAAGCACCCCCGGGCTGCTGACCGTAGGAACCGCCGGCGGGCTGCTGGCCGTAGGCACTGTTGTCGCCGTGCCGGCCGTAGGAGCCGCCCTCGGACTGCTGACCGTAGGAGGCACCGCCCGGCTGCTGACCGTAGGAACCGCCGGCGGGCTGCTGGCCGTAGGGGGCGGCCTCCGGCTGCCCGCCGTACCGTCCGCTTTCCGGCTGGCCCGCGTGCTGACCGCCGGAGGGCCGCTCCTGCTGGTAGCCCGGCGCGCCGTAGTCGGAGTAGTGCGCGCCGGTCTGGACGTCCTGGATCGACGGCCGGGCCTGCTCGGCCTGCCACGGCTGCTGCCCTTGGCTCTGTGCCTGCGCCTGCGGGCTCTGGGGGTGGACCGGCGTGCCGGGCTGTCCGAACAGCGGAGGCTGCGGGGCGGTGGAGGCGGGGGTGTAGCCGCCCTGCGCCTCGTAGGCGTCACCCTGCCCGGTGGCCGCACCGCCGTACGGCTCACGCGGCTGGTCCTGGCCGTAGACGTCCTGGGGCCGCTCCTGGCCGAAGGCGCCCTGGCCGCGCTCCTGGGAGTAGGACGCGTGCGGCCGGTCCTGCGGAGCGTAGGTCTCCTGGCCGTACTGCTGCTCGGCGGCCATCGCGGGCTGGGGATAGCCGGGAGCACCCTGGGCCTGTCCCTGCTGCGCCGCCGGCGCCTGCTGGCCGTGCTGTGCCTGCTGCGTCTGGGGATCGCCGTACGCCGGGGCCTGGACGGGACCGCCGCCCGGCGTGGACATCCCGGCGTGCTGACCCGCGTGCTCACCGAAGGGGGGCTGACCGGTGTGGTGGGGGTTCTGCGAGCCGTTCTGCCGGCCCTGGTCAGGCTCGCCGTGGAGATCGTGGGTGGCAGGCTGCCGGCCCTGCCCCTCGTGACCCGAACCGTGCTGGCCCAGGCCCTGCTGACCCGAACTCTGCTGGCCGGAACCCTGCTGGCTGTACGCCTGCGGACCGTGGCCCTGCTCCCCCGGACCCTGCTGGCCGGGGCCGTGCTGTCCAAGGCCGTGCTGAACGGAAGCGTGCTGGCCGGGACCCTGCTGCCGGTCGGCGGGCATGCCGTTGTGGGCCGGTCCGCCGGAGGCCGCGCCACTGGGGACCGCGCCGTTCGAAACCACGCCGTTGGCGACCGGGACGCCCTGCTGCTGGCTCTGCGGTTGTCCCTGGGGCTGGCCGTAGGACGACGGGCGGCCCTGGGCGTCGCCGTACCCCTGCGGCAGAGCCGGAACGTTCGGCCGGGACGGATAGGCGTCGTCGCGCCGGCCGAAGAAGTCAGCCGCGGGCCGCTGCCCGGACTGGAGCGCGGTGGCCGTGCTCAGCGCGAACAGCGCCCCGAAGACGGCGAGAGCGAGCATCGGCAGGCCGGTGATCAGGTATTCGAAGCGGTCGCGAAAGCTCGGCAGGTCGCCCACGAGGACGCCCAGCACGCCGATCACGCCGAAGACGACGCCGAGGCCGAGCGACCCGGCCGCGCCCAGCGCCACCAGGCGGGCCCGGGGCGTCGGGGCGCCCGCCTTGTCCACGAGCAGCACCGCGCCGGCCGCCAGTGCGGTCGACACGGGGGAAGCGAGGGTGTGCAGGCTCGCGGCCGCGCGCAGGCCGAACGTGCCGCCGAGCGCGGAGGAGCCGATGAGTAACCGTGCGATTCCCACAAGAACGGTTGTGATCACCACCGCGAGCATCGTCCACGCGGCCGGCTCTCTGAGCCGGTCGGTATCGACCTTCAGCACGGCTTACCCCCAACGGTCCAGATGGCCCTCGGGGAAGTTTCGCACATGCCGGACTTAAGTGTCGGCAGTCCCAAGAACCTCACAAGCCCGACACACCCTACATTTCCCTGGTTAACGCAATAGGTGGGGTGGGGTGAGCGGCCCGCCCGACACCCGGTGGAAGACTGGCGGCATGCGCATCGTGTCCCTCGCCGGAGGTATCGGCGGCGCCCGCTTCCTCCGAGGTCTCAAGGCTGCGGCGCCCGGTTCGGAGATCACCGTCATCGGCAACACCGGCGACGACATCACGCTTTTCGGGCTACGGGTCTGTCCCGATCTCGACACCGTCATGTACACCCTGGGCGGCGGCATCAACGAGGAGCAGGGCTGGGGCCGGGACGGCGAAACGTTCACGGTCAAGGAGGAACTCGCCGCGTACGGCATGGAGCCGCAGTGGTTCGGCCTCGGCGACCGCGACTTCGCCACCCACATCATCCGCACCCAGATGCTGGCCGCCGGTTATCCCCTCTCTCAGGTGACCGAGGCGCTGTGCGACCGCTGGCGACCCGGGGTGCGGCTGCTGCCCATGTCGGACGACCGCACCGAG
Source organism: Microbispora amethystogenes (assembly GCF_016863015.1). Classification (GTDB taxonomy): domain Bacteria; phylum Actinomycetota; class Actinomycetes; order Streptosporangiales; family Streptosporangiaceae; genus Microbispora; species Microbispora amethystogenes. The sequence goes on from NZ_BOOB01000004.1 coordinate 119,760, forward strand.
ACCCATGTGGTCGTCGCCGACGACGCGGGCCGGCGGGCCGTCCACTTCCAGGAGTGGTGGGTGCGGCTGCGCGCGTCCGTGCCGGCCGAGCAGATCGTGCTCGTCGGCGCCGCCGAGGCCCGCCCGGCTCCCGGCGTGCTCGACGCGATCCGCGACGCCGACCTCGTGATCCTCCCGCCGTCCAACCCGGTCGTCAGCATCGGCACGATCCTGCAGGTTCCGGGCATCCGGGCGGCGCTGGAGGACAAGACGGTCGTCGGCGTCTCCCCCATCATCGGCGGCGCTCCGGTGCGCGGCATGGCCGACGCCTGCCTGACGGCGATCGGCGTCGAGACGAGCGCCCAGGCCGTCCTCGAACTGTACGGATCGGCTCTGGTCGACGGCTGGCTGGTCGCGGAGGAGGACAAGGGCGTGGCGCTCGACGGCGTGGCGGTGGAGGCCCGTCCGCTCCTGATGAGCGACTCCGCGGCGACGAGGGACCTCGCCGCCGCGGCCCTCGCCCTGGCCCAGTCCCTGCGGTGACGACGTTCCGGTGATCCCCTTCCACGACGCATCGAGGCAGTTCATGACCCACATCACGGTAAGCGGCGTCACCGGCATGCCCGAGGTCGCGCCCGGCGACGACATCGCGCTGCTCGTGGCCGAGGCCGCGCCGGCCCTGGAGGACGGCGACATCCTGGTCGTGACCTCCAAGATCGTGAGCAAGGCCGAGGGCCGGATCCGCCGCGGCGGCGCCGCCGAAGCACCACCGCACGACCGCCCGCAGGCACCAGACGGCAGCACGACGGCGGCGGGACGCGGCGCGGCGCCGCGCGACAGCCGTACGGCCGCGATCGAGGAGGAGACGCAGCGCGTCGTCGCGCGGCGCGGTGACACGGTGATCGCGCAGACGCGGCACGGTTTCGTCATGGCCGCGGCCGGCGTCGACGCCTCCAACACCGCCCCCGGCACCGTGCTGCTGCTCCCCGAGGACCCGGACGCGTCGGCGAGCCGGATCCGCCGCGGGCTGCGCGAACGGCTCGGCGTACGGGTCGGGGTGGTCGTCTCCGACACGTTCGGCCGGCCCTGGCGGCACGGCCTCACCGACGTCGCCATCGGCGCGTCCGGCGTACGGCCCCTGGACGACCTGCGCGGCGGCTCCGACGCGTACGGCAACCCGCTGAACGCCACGGTGGTCGCGCTGGCCGACGAGATCGCGGCGGCGGGCGACCTCGCGAAGGGCAAGCTGTCCGGCGTGCCGGTGGCGGTCGTCCGCGGGCTGGGCGGCCTGGTGACCGGCGAGGACGGCCCGGGCGGGCAGGCGCTGGTGCGGCCCGCCGACGAGGACATGTTCCGGTACGGCTCGGCCGACGTCGTCTTCGCCCGCCGCACGATCCGCGAGTTCTCCGGCCGGGAGGTCGACCCGGCGGCGGTGCGGCGGGCCGTGGCCGCCGCGATCGCCGCGCCCGCCCCGCACCACACCACCCCGTGGCGGTTCGTGCTGCTGGAGACCCCCCGGGCGCGTACGGAACTGCTCGACGCGATGCGGGACGCCTGGATCGCGGACCTGAGCTCCGACGGCTTCTCCGAGGAGTCGATCGCCCGCCGGATCCGGCGCGGCGACGTGCTGCGGAACGCGCCCTACCTGGCGGTGCCCTGCCTGGTCATGGACGGCTCGCACACCTACCCGGATCAGCGCAGGAACGCCGCCGAGCGGGAGATGTTCGTGGTGGCCACCGGCGCCGGGGTGCAGAACTTCCTGGTCCAGCTCGCCGTGCAGGGGCTTGGCTCGGCGTGGGTGTCGTCCACGATGTTCTGCCGCGACGTGGTCCGCAAGGTGCTCGACCTGCCCGAGGACTGGGACCCGATGGGCGCGGTGGCCGTCGGCCATCCCGCCGCGCCGCCGAAGGACCGCCCGCCACGGGACGCGGCCGACTTCTACGTCACCCGCTGACCGCCGTCTCCGGGCCGGGCCGCGAGCGTTGGTGTGGGCACGGGCGTGACCGTGAGCAGCGGCCGTCGCACCGACTGGCAGACCCCGTCGCTGCGCCGGGCCGCCTCGGCCCGCTCCTCGCTCGGCCGGCCGTACGACGTGGTGCGCTGGCGGAGCGGACGGCCGGTCGGCGCGACCATGGCCGCGATCTCGCTGATCGTCTTGTAGGACCCGTTCTCCGAGCCGGCCATCCTGCTGATCGTCTCCTCCATGAGCGTGCCGCCGAGGTCGTTCACGCCTCCGGCGAGCACGTCCCGGCACAGGTCGTCGCGGAGCTTCACCCAGGAGCACTGGATGTTGCGGATCGCGCCGTGCAGCATGATCCGCGCCAGCGCGTGGACGGCCCGGTTCTCCCGCGCGGTCGGCCCCGGCCGGGCGATCCCGGCCAGGTAGATCGGGGCGCTGTGGTGGACGAACGGCAGCGGCACGAACTCGCTGAACCCGCCCGTCTCCTCCTGGATCGACCGGATCAGCCGGATGTGGCGCACCCAGTGCTCATGGGTGTCCACGTGGCCGTACATCATGGTCGAGGTCGTCGGGATGCCGACCCGGTGGGCGGTCGTGATGACCTCGACCCACTCCCGGGTGGGCAGCTTGCCCTTCGTCAGCACCCAACGGACGTCGTCGTCGAGGATCTCGGCCGCCGTACCGGGCAGCGAGTCGACCCCCGCCTCCCTCGCGGCGTGCAGCCAATCCTCGACGGACAGGTTCGCCCGGCTCGCACCGTTTACGACCTCCATCGGCGAGAACGCGTGCACGTGGATGCCTGGACAGCGCTCCTTGACGGCGCGGGCGATGTCGAAGTAGGCCGTGCCCGGCAGGTCCGGGTGGATGCCGCCCTGCATGCACACCTCGGTCGCCCCGGCCTCCCACGCCTCCTGCGCCCGGTCGGCCACCTCGCCCAGCGACAGCGTGTACGCGTCGGCGTCGGTGCGCCGCTGGGCGAACGCGCAGAACCGGCAGCCGGTGTAGCAGACGTTGGTGAAGTTGATGTTCCGGTTGACGACGTAGGTCACATCGTCGCCCACCGCCTCGCGGCGCAGCCCGTCCGCGATCCGGCACAGCTCGTCCAGGCCCGCGTCGTCGGCGCCCGCGCCCGTCTGGTCTCCGGCGAGACCGAGCAGCGCCACCGCCTGCTCGTCGGTCAGCCGCGCCGGGTCCGCCTCCGCCCGCCGCAGCGCCTCCCGCACGCCGCTGTCCACCCTGCCGTACGGGTCCACCCTGCCGTACGGGTGACCGTCAGCCTGGCCTTTGACCGGGTCGTCGGCGGGGGGCGTGTGCCCACCGCCGGGCAGGCGCTCGCGCAGCGCGTCCCAGTCGCCGTACACGCTGTCGAAGTCGTCGCGGCGGTCGCTCGAACGGCCCTCGGCGTCGACGGCGGTGTGCAGGTCGGCCCGTCCGCCGGTGACGAGACCCCCCAGGCCGCCGTCGGGCTCCTGCCAGGGACGGCCGCGCGGCACGGCGCCTTCCTTGGCGAGCCCGGTGGCGGGGTCGGCCAGCGCCGCGACGTGCCCGGCGAGCCGGGGATCGAGCCAGGGTTCCCCGGCGAGCACATATTCCGGATAGATCGTCAGGCGCTCGCGCAGCGTGAACCCGGCGGCGGCGGTCCGGGCGGCGAGGTCGTCGATCTGCGGCCACGGCCGCTCGGGGTTGACGTGGTCGGGAGTCAGCGGGGAGACGCCGCCCCAGTCGTCGATTCCCGCCCGCAGCATGAGGGCGTACTCCTCGCCGATCAGGTTGGGCGGCGCCTGCACGCGGACCTTCGGCCCGAGCACCAGCCGCGTCACCGCGATGGTCGCGGCCAGTTCGTGCAGGTCGGCGTCGGGCATGCCGCGCATGGCCGTGTCGGGCTTGGCGCGGAAGTTCTGGACGATGACCTCCTGGACGCCGCCGTACTCCCGCGCCACCCGGCGGATCGCGAAGATCGACTCGGCCCGCTCCTCGATCGTCTCGCCGATGCCGATCAGCAGGCCCGTCGTGAACGGCACGCTGGAGCGGCCGGCGTCCTCCAGCACGCGCAGCCGTACGGCGGGGTCCTTGTCGGGGGAGCCGTAGTGGGCCTCGCCCTTCTCGGTGAACAGCCGCCGCGAGGTGGTCTCCAGCATCATGCCCATCGACGGCGCGACCGGCTTGAGCCGCTGGAGATCCCGCCAGGTCAGCACGCCGGGGTTCAGGTGCGGCAGCAGCCCGGTCTCCTCCAGCACGCGGATCGCCATCGCCCGGACGTACGACAGGGTGTCGTCGTACCCGTGCGCGTCGAGCCACTCGCGCGCCTGGTGCCACCGGTCCTCGGGGCGGTCGCCGAGCGTGAACAGCGCCTCCTTGCAGCCCATCTCCGCGCCCTGGCGGGCGATCTCCAGCACCTCGTCCGGCGACAGGAAGGGGGCCGGCAGCCGGTGGGGGGCGGTGGCGAACGTGCAGTAGCCGCATCTGTCCCGGCACAGCCGCGTCAGCGGGATGAACACCTTGCGGCTGTAGGTGACGACGCCGGGCCGCCCGGCCGCCTCCAGGCCCGCGTCCCGGACCCGCGAGGCGTACGCGAGCAGTGTGTCCAGGTCGCCGCCGCGAGCGCGCAGCAGGACCGCCGTCTCGGCGAGATCGAGCGTTTTGCCGTCCCGGGCCCGCGCGAGCGCCCGGCGCGTCCCGCTGCCGGAGGCCGGACCGGCGGTCGAGCCGGCGGCGGCCGAGGTCGAAGGGGTGCTGTCGAGGTCCGGGGGTCGCTTCGCCGTCATAGCCCGCAGCCTATGAGCCCTGCGTACGGACGGCGCAGCCGCCTCCGGACCAACTCTTTGATCAGGGGCGGCGCGGCCGTGCCGGGCGGTGGGGTATCAGCCGGTCGTGTATCTCCGATCAGCAGCGCGACTGGTCGTCGTGACGCTCGTCTTCGGCACGCCGGGACCGCCGACGGCCCAGGCGCTCGCGGCACCGGGCCTCCGGGCGCATCCCGTGACCGACCATGTCACCCACGGCGACCGTACCGGCCACGGCCGTCTCGCCGGAGACACGGTGCAGGCGCGGAAGGCGACGAGGGCGGGGCACGCCCGAGGAGCGGGGCAGGCGCGGAAAGCGACGCGGGCACCGGAAGCGTCAGTGGCACCGCAGGCGCGAGGGGCACGGCAGGTGCCAGAGGCGCGACAGGTGCGAGGAGCAGGCCGAACACCGGGGGCTCGGCACGCGCTGGACGCCGCGCGGGTCTGGCAGGTGCGGCGCGGGCGGGGCGGCGGCTGGCAGGTCACGTCCGGTGTGCGATCGGCGAACTCGCCGCAGATCGGCAGCCCCGTCCGGCAGGTGTCCACGGGCAGGCGCAACGTGAACGCGCCCGGAGGCAACAGCGGCTCCGCCGTCGCCGGCCTCCAGCAGGTGGCGGGCGACAGCGTCGTCCTCAACACCCTGAACGGCGGATGCCTGCCCGCGGTGGTCCACTGCGGGATCCACCAGACCCTGCGTTCCGGTCCGGCGGGCGGTGACGCGCGGCTCGCTCAGAAGGAGCGGTAGTCGCGGGCGGCCATGCGGGGACCGCGGGCCGGCGGCCTGACCCCGCTGAGCTCGATCAACCTGACCACCCGGTGGCGGTGGCCGCGGAACGGCTCCAGCAGTTCGAGCATGCCGTCGTCGTCGGTCTTCCGGCCGGTCAGGGCGTAGCCGACGATGCCGGGCAGGTGGAAGTCGCCAACGCTCGGCGCGTCCGGGTCGCCGTGCGCGCGCTGGCGCACCTCGGCCGAGGTCCACACGCCGATCCCCGGCAGCGCCCGCAGCAGCCGGTCCGCCTCCGCCGAGCCCTCGATCCCCACCGCGACGTCCACGTCGGCCACGACCTGTGCCGCGTCCCGGGGGCCGACCGAGATCGATGCCGCGCCAGGTGGCGGCGCCGGGTCCGGCGGATCCGCCGACCCGGCGGCGCCTGTCGTGCTCTCCAGTTTCGCCGCGTGGCGCGCGGCGTTGACGATCGTCCTGGCCCGTACGGCCTCCGCCCCGGCCCGGTGCCAGTCCCACGACGGGACCACGCGCCACACCTCCGGCGACGGGACGACGTACATGCCCTCGGGAGCCGGGCCGGGAGCGGGCTCGCCGTACCGGCGCAGCAGGAACCGCCAGGCCCGCCACGCCTCCCTGCCGACCACCTTCTGCTCCAGTACGGCGGGCGCGAGCGCCTCGAAGACCCGCAGGCTGCGCCCGATCCGCAGCCCGCCGGCGCGTCCGGCCAGATCGGCGACGAACGCGGCGGCCCGGACGTGCCGCGGATCCGTGGAGCGGGCGAGCCGTGCGAGCAACGCGGCGAAACCGGCCACGTCGTCGTCGGCGCCCAGCAGCGAGGGAAGCATCTCCAGGAGCCACCCGGCCCCCGGGCCCCATGCCTGCCCATGGATCTCGCCGTCGCGGCTCCCCGTCACGCGCAGGGTGGCAGGGCCTTCGGGAGTGCGCGAGGTGCGCCAGAACGCGCCGTCGGGCGTACGGCGCCAGGCGGGGTCGCCTCCCCCGCGCCGGTGCGGCGACAGCGTCAGCGCCAGGTCGACCGGCGCGGCCGGCCGCCACCGCCGCTCGCGCGCCTGCGCCCCCGGGCCGCGCCCGGCATGAACCACACAAGCGGTGCCGGAAAGAGCAGCACCGGAAGTGGCGGTGCCGGGCGAGACCGCGCAGGACGGAGGGGTGCCCGCCGTGACGGGCACACCGCCGGGCGCGGATGATCTGGGCATTCGGCTCGCCTCCACCCGCCCAGTCTGCCGCTCCCCCCGATGACGGGTGGGAGCGGGACCGGTGTCACACGTCGCTGGAGAAGCGGACGGCGCACTCGGGCAGGGCGACCCCGGGCCACACGCGCATGCCGGCCGTGAGTTCGTTGCCGGGGCCGATGGACGCGCCGTCGCCGACCACGACCTGACGCAGCACGGTGCCGGAGGCGACGCGGGCGCCCACGCCGACGACCGAGTCCACCACGGTCGCGCCGGACGCGACGTGGCAGCCCTCGGAGAGCACGCTGCCGCGCACGCTGGCGCCCGCCTCGACGGTGGCCCGGGGGCCGACGACCGTGCCGCCGGTTACCTTGGCCTCGGGCGACACGACGGCCCCGTCCAGCAGGAGCCGCTCACCGGCGGGGCCGGGCAGGGCGGGCGAGCCGAGCTTGCCCAGCACCAGATCAGCCGAGCCCTGCACGAACGCCGCGGGCGTGCCCACGTCGAGCCAGTACGACGCGTCGGCGAAGCCGAGCACCAGCTCACCGGCCGCGATCAGGCCGGGGAAGGTCTCCCGCTCCACCGAGACCACCTGGCCCTCGGGGATCGTGTCGATGACCGAGCGCTGGAACACGTAGCAGCCGGCGTTGATCCGGTTCGTCACCGGATTGGGCGTCTTCTCCAGGAAGGCGGTGACCCGGCCCTCGTCGTCGGTCGGCACGCAGCCGAACCTCGACGGGTCGTCCACCTCCGTGAGATGGAGGGTCACCGCGGCACCACGTGAGACGTGCAGGCCGACCTGCTCGGCGATGTCGTGACCCGACAGGATGTCGCCGTTCAGCACGAGCACCGGCGCCTCGGGCGGGCAGGTCAGGGCTTGTGCGGCGTTGCGGATCGCACCGCCGGTGCCGAGCGGGGTGTCCTCGGTCACGTACACGATCTCCAGGCCGAACCCCGCCCCGTCGCCGAACGCCTCGGCGAACATCGAGGCCCGATAGGACGTCGCGAAGACCACCCGGCGCACCCCGTACGCCCGCGCCTTGGCCAGCTGGTGCGCGAGGAAGGGCACCCCCGCCGTCGGCAGCAGCGGCTTCGGCGTGCTGAGTGTCAGCGGCCGGAGACGCGTGCCCTGGCCGCCCACGAGAAGGATCGCCTCAAGACCGTCCGGCGACCGCACAGAACTGTCCCTCACAGCCGCGAGAGTAGCCTAGACAGAACCTTCGTATGGCGTCCCGCCACAGGCAGCTGTCCGGATATTTCCTGGCAGGCGCGCTATCTCCGCCTCCGAACTCTCGAATCGGACGGCACATATGGCCACAAACGGACACCCGAAAAAGAACCAGCCATAATTCCCTTTTTGCCGACCGTATCCTCGGCCTATCCCGAAGGCCGGAGATTCGGCACGCTTCGTAAGGCAGGGGGTTCGGTGGAAGGCGTTGCAGCAGACGTTCGTCAGCGCATTCGCGAAGGATGCCGTTTCATCGATTTGCTCAGCTTTCTCGCACTGAACGAATCCTTCAAGCTGACTCCCCTCAACCTGATGAGGGTTCTCAGTGAAGCGATCGGGCTGTCCATGATCGAGTCTCGCGAGATGGTTTCGATGTTCGATGAGAACTTCTCTCAGCTGGTGCCGGATGCGGATATCGAACACCAATGGCAAGCGATCCTGGATGGCCGCAGGGGGAACCTGAGCGACTGAGGGGGACATTCTTTCTGGAGTGCAGCCGGTTCGATCGGTGGACATCGCATCGTGGCGTCCCATCTGGAGCTCTCACCACGAACTCCGCGAGGTTGGACGGGCGAGGTCCGTTGGAATCCGGTACGCGCGAGCCATCCTACGTCCACCTACGGCCGCTCCAAGGTCATGAGCTTGGCGGCGGAGCGTCCCCGAGGCACATCAGGGCCTCCGCAAAACCCGGCGCGGTTCATGTCCACAACACGGGGCAACATCAGCGATCATGCCTGCCCCGCCCAGCGAAGCCCCATGTGAGAACGCGAGGCGAATAGTCATCTCGCGACACCCGATAGGCTGAGCTCGGCCTCGCTGCCATTTCCACCCCGCCTGCGAATGATCGTGGGCAGCGGCGACTGTTCATCGGTACTTGGGTCCATATACTTCCTATCAGGGTGTAGTCGCGCCGAGTGTTCTCGATCACAGGGTATTCGGCTGTTTCTTGTCTGGTGGCGGGCGTGACTGATGACGGAACCGTGGTGGGGCGGGTGGCTACGATCCTGGACGCGGTCGCCTCCGCGAGCGGACCCCTGCCGCTGGCGGAGCTGACCCGGCGGACGGGCATTCCCAAGCCGACGGTACGGCGGATCGCCGCCGGCCTCGTGTCGCGCGGGCTACTGAACCGGACCGACGACGGGTATGTGCCGGGCGGCACGTTGGTGCGGTACGGGCTGCATGCCCTGGCGCGGCACCCGGCAGCGCTCGCGGCGCAGCCCGTCCTCGCAGACCTGCGCCAGCGGGCGCCCGGCGGAATCGCCTGGTTGAGTACCGTGCACGGCGGGGCGCTCACCCTTGCTGGAGCCACCTGTGGACGGGAGCACCACGCAGCGATCCGCGCCAGGTGGCCGACGGCGGAGTTGATCGGCCCCAGCGTCGTCCTCGTCGCCGGATGTCGCCTGGAGGTCGCACACCAACCCGAGAGGGCCGACCGGATCCTGTCCGCCGGATGGCGGCGGCTCACGCCATACTCTGTCACCGACCCGCGCCGGATGCGGTCCTTGCTCGCCGAGGCCCGCGACACGGCGTCGCGCGGGAAGACGAGCAGACACGGCTCGGCTGGAGTTGCCTCGCAGCGGTGCTCCGCGGCCCCGGAGGAGCCGTCACCGGCATCCTCGGGATCGCCGGGCGCACCGGCTCCCTGGCCGCCCCCGCTCTGCGCGCCGCCCTGGTACGGCAGACGGCGGACCTGGAGGCCGAACTCCGTGCGACCGGCCTTCCGCAGGAAGCGCTGCCCGCGGGTCACTGAGTGACCCGGCCGCCTTGTCGGCGTGCGGTGCCCATCCCCATCCTGAATCCGGGATGCGGCAGGGCATGGGAGGGCGCGAATGTTTCCGGATCCGGGTCAACGGGCAGCGCGGCAGGCCCAGCAGGAACACCAGCGACAGGTCAACCAGAGGTTCAGCGACTTCCGGCCGCCCCGCTCGGGAGGCCTGTCCTTCCTCGTCCTGGTCGCGGTGACTCTCGCGGCACTTGGCTGGGCCAGCGCGCACGGCTACACCCCCGCCACGATCATCCGTGACATCCAGCACTTCGTCACGACGCCGCCGACCCCTGACGTGCCAGGGGACGGGAGTGGCGGCTGACCCGTGTAGGCGGCCTTCATCGGCCTCGCCTCAGCATCGGCATCACCGCGCACAGGCGAGGCCGACTCACGATCCGGCAAACGCGGGCTAACCCTCGACGGCGCGTTGGTAGGCGAGGAGGTGGGCCTCGGCGGAGTGCTGCCAGGTGAACTCGCGCGAGCGGGTGACTCCGGCCGCGGCCAGGGACTCGCGCCGTTCCGGTGACTCCAGCAGGGCCCGCAGCGCCCGCGCGATGCTGTCGGCGTCGGGCTCGGTGTAGACCACGGCGTCGCCGCCCACCTCCGGCAGTGAGGCGCGGTGGGTCGTCAGCACGGGCGCCCCGCAGGCCATCGCCTCCAGCACCGGCAGCCCGAACCCCTCGCATCGCGACGGCGAGGCGACCGCGAGCGCCCCGCCGAGGAAGCCCGGCAGATCGGCGAACGGCAGGTAGCCGGGGCGCACGACCTTCACCCGCGGCGGCAGCGCCGCCACCGCGGCGTCGACCTCCTCGTCCCAGGCCGGGCCGCCCGCCAGCACCAGCGCGGGCGGGTCGGACAGGTGGGCGACCGCCCGGCCGAAGCCCGTCACCAGATTCGGCACGTTCTTGCGCGGCTCCAGCGCGCCCAGATAGGCGACGTACGGCCGGCCGTGCAGGCCGATGCGGCCCGCCACCCGGCGCACGTCCTCAGGCGCCGGCGGGTGGAACAGCGCGGAGTCGACCCCGTGATAGGCGACGTCGATCCGGGTCGGGTCGGCGGCGAGCACCCGGACCAGTTCGTCCCGGGTGGCCTTGGACGGCACGATCACCCGGTTGGCGTGGCGGACGGCCGTACGGGTGGCCGACCGGAAGAACGAGGCCCTGACGGGGTCGTGCAGATCGGGGTCGGTGAACGAGGTGGCGTCGTGGACGGTGACCACCGTGGGCAGGCCGGAGCCCAGCGGGATCGAGTAGTAGGGGGCGTGGATCACCTGGGCCCCCGCCTGCCGGGCGAGAACGGGCAGGCCCGTCTGCTCCCAGGCGAGCCGCTTGTCCCGGTTGGTGATCGCGGGCGGCCCGGAGAGGATCCGGGCCGTGGGCGCCAGGGCCGCGTACCGCTCGGCGTCCGCGCGCTGGCAGACCAGGGCGAGATCGGCGCCCGCCTTGTGCAGGGCCGCGACCAGACCATCCACATACCTGATGAGGGCGCCGCGGTCGGCGGGGACGGCGGCGGCGTCGACGAGCACTCGGGGTGTCAAGTGAATCGCTCCCCTCACGGGGCCCGCTCCGGCGGAGGTTCGCTCCCCGTCCTCACGGTCCCGCTGTCCGGCAGGTGTTCCGGCAGGGACCTGGGGCCCCCGCCGCATACGGACGCCTGCCCAGCATCCCTCCCTTGTCACTCTATTTCCGGCGTCCCCCGAAACGTGAGGGTTATCACATGGGGGTTGTCTCCCAGGATGCGCAATGCGCGGACAATCCACGGAATCAGGCCCGGATGACGGGTTCCTCCCGCGTACGGGTGGTTCGGCGGGCGGCGAGTCCGGCGGCCCCGGCGCACACCAGGTCACCGAGGGACACGATCAGCCGGGAGCACAGCGCGGCGGCGATGGCCACGGGCCGGTCGAGCACGGGCGCGAGCGCCGCGACCATCGCGGCCTCGCGCACACCGACCCCGGCCGGCGCCAGAATGAAGACGAACCCCAGGCACCAGGCGAGCGCGAACGCGCCGACGCTCAGGATCACCGCCGAGGGGCCGCCGGCGCCGAGGCCGTGCACGATCAGCGCCAGGTGCACGCCGTACGCGGCCCAGCCGGCCAGGGCCCAGCCGCACGCGACGAGCAGGCCGCGGCGGGTGAGGGGCCGTTCGAGCGGCTCCCTGCGCAGTTTGCGCAGCCCGAAGTCGATGACCCGGTTGACCACGGCGGGATGCAGGGCGGCGGCGAGCACGGGCACGAGCAGCAGGAGCCAGGCATATCGGGCGACCGACTGCCCGGCGAGCACCGGCAGCGTGACGGCGGACACCAGCAGGCCGGTGCCCAGATAGACCGGATAGGTGAGGAAGAAGGCGGCCGCGCTGCGGGAGCGGGGCACGCCGTGGTCGCGGCCCATCTCCATCTGCGCGATCATCGGCCACACCGACCCGGGGATGTACTTGCCGAGCTGGCCCACGAAGAAGATCTTCGCCGCGTCGGTGAACGCGAGCGGCGAGCCGAGGTCGGCGAGCAGCGCCCGCCACATCAGCATCCCCGCGAGCAGCGCGCCGAGCACCGCCGCCAGCGAGCCGGCGAGCTCCGCCCACGACAGCCGGGCGAAGCCGTCCGCCACGGCGCTCCACTGGCCCGCGACGGCCCAGATCCCGAAGCCGAGGGCGACCAGCAGGAACAGCGTGCGTACGAGCTTGCGGCGGTTCATCGCGACGTGCGCACCGGCTCCGGCGGCTGCGGCAGGGCCGCGCCGAGCGGACGGCGGGGCGTCTTGGTGGCCACCCACAGATAGGTGGGGACGACCGGCAGCAGCGCCCGCAGCGCCGGGCGCGGGGTGCGCTCCAGCGTGGCCTTGGCGGCGCGGCCCACGGCGCCGGGGAACAACTCGCCCCCCGCGAACCGCTCGGGCGCGGCCAGCACCGGGAACGTGTAGTCCCACACGTGGAAGTCCGCGAGCATCCGACGCAGGCCGGGGCGGGTGCGGAAGCGCTCGTAGTAGTGGTCGGCCCGGCCGGACGCCCGCACGTAACGGTCGGCCGCGGCGGGCGGCAGGTACGACAGGAAGGGCAGCTTGTAGTGCGGCTCCATCACGCCGAGCCGGTTGCCCAGCCCGAGGTAGAGCACGCCGTCGTCGGACAGCACCCGGTGCATGTCGGCGATCACGGCGTCGGGGTCCACGACGTGCTCGTAGATGTGGTTGAAGACCAGCACGTCGACCGACCCGTCCGGCAGCGGCAGCCGGGAGCCGTCCGCGCAGACGAACCCGACCCGGGCCCCGAAGCGGTCGGCCGCCCTGCGCAGGCCGGGGACGTCGATGTCGAGCCCGAGCGTGCGGCGCGCGCCCGCGGCGGCCAGTTCGTCGGCGATGAACCCGGCCGAGCACCCGACGTCGCCGACGGTCAGCCCGGAGAGCGCCTCGCCGGGCTTGCCGGCGTCCCTGCCCAGGAAGTGCGCGAGCACCGCGATGATCTTGGCCGCCTTGCGGCGGCGCTTCTCCTCGTCGAGCATCGCGGCCTGGAGCTCGGAGTATTCCAGCTGGGCCGCGCGTTCCCCGCTCACCGGTCGATCACCCTCGCGTCCTGACGGTCGTCCACGCTGCCCAACAGTACCCGTGCCCGCCCCGCCCCCGTCGCCGATCAACCGACCCTGTGGACAACCGCGCGCCGGACCTACCGGCAGGTAGCGTCAGGCCGTACCCTGTGCCCGTGCCGCGCCTGCCCAACGGCCTGCCGAACCGCCTGCGCTCCGGCCCGCTGCCGCGCGTGCTGCTCGCCCTGGCCGCCCTCGCCTTCCTGGCGTACGGCCTGGCCCGGAACGGGACGGAGACCTGGGCCGCCCTGGAGCGGCTGTCGTGGTGGTCGCTCGGGGTCTCGTTCCTGGCGGTGCTCGTGGGGCTGGCCTTCATGCTGGTCGCCTGGCGCGACATCCTCGCGGGGCTCGGCTCCCCGCTGCCGCTGCGCGTGGCCGCGCGGGTGCTGTTCGTCGGCCAGCTCGGCAAGTACATCCCCGGCGCGGTCTGGGCGTTCGCCGCGATGATGGAGCTCGCCCGCGACCACGGGGCGCCGCCCAAGCGGACGTTCGGCGCCACGGCCCTCGGGCTGGTGACCTCGCTGGGCTGCGCGCTCGCCCTCACGGCGGCGACGCTGTCGGGACAGATCGCGCGCGAGGCGTGGTGGCTGCTCGCGCTCGTCCCGCTCATCCTCGTCGGCCTCCACCCGCGCGTGCTGGCCTGGGGCCTGGGCCTCGCCCTCCGCGTCGCCCGCCGGGACCCGCTCGACCGGGTGCCGAGCGGGGCCGACATGACCAGGGCCGCCGCGTGGACGATGGCGGGCTGGCTCGTGTACGGCGTGCACCTGTGGGCCCTGGTGGGCGGCCTGCGGCCCGGAGGGGTGTCCCTCTACGCGATCGCGGCCGGGGCGTACGCGCTGGCCTGGTCCACCGGCATCCTCACGGTCGTGGTCCCGGCCGGGATCGGCGTGCGGGAGGGGGCGATGGTCGTGGCCCTCGCCCCGCTGCTCGACACGCCCAGCGCCCTGGTGGTCGCCGTGGTGTCCCGGGTGATGTTCACCCTCGCCGACGTCACCTGGGCCGGCCTCGGCTTCCTCCTCGCCCGCGGCGTCCGCGCCGAAGCCCCGGACGACCTCTCCGCCCGCACCCGGTGAGCCGCACGGTCCCGCTGAACGGCTCGCCCGCTGAACGGCTCGCCCGCTGAACGGCTCGGCCCCCAGCGGCGCCCCCGCTGAGCAGGCTTCGCGGCCCGGCCCCGAGCCGCCTCCTGGCTCGGTCGCGACGAGTCCCCTGACCGTTCAGGCCGGCGGGGCGGTGGCGAGCAGGGTGTCCAGGTACGCGGCCCAGTGCGGCTCGGGATCGACGGGCGCGACGCCCGCCCGCAGCCGTTCCGGGGTCCCTGGCTCGTAGAACCTTTTGATCGCCTCGGCCAGCGCCCCGGCCGAGCCCGGCTCCACCAGCAGGCCGTCCACGCCGTCGCGCACGTTGTCCGGCAGCGCCCCGACCCGGGTGGCGATCACGGGCACTCCGTGCTCGTGCCCGAGCCAGACGTTCTGGCTGGCCGTCGCCGAACGGTAGGGCAGCACCAGCGCGTCGGCCTCGGCGAACAACCCCGGCACGTCGTCGGCCGCGACGTACCCCGGCCGCAGGTCGACCCGGCCGGCCAGGCCGAGGCGGCCGAGCAGGGCGCGCGTCTCCTCCAGCCCGCCCCAGAACTCGCCCGCGACGGTCAGCCGTACGTCCGGCACCTGCGCGAGCGCCTCCAGCAGCAGATCGAGCCCCTTGTACGGCCGGACGATGCCGAAGAAGAGCAGCCTGCCGTACGGCTCGCGGTCCTCGCCGGCCCGGGCGCCGCGCGCGGGCAGGTGCGGCGCGAGGGCGGCCACCCGCACCGGCGCCGCGGTGAGCCCGCGGGCGAGGCCCGCCTGCTGCTCCGAATGCGCGAGCACGCCGTCCACCCGGCGCAGCAGCGCCTTCATCAACGGCCGGTCGTACGGCTTGCTCTCGTGCGGCAGCACGTTGTGACACAGGGCGACGACCCGGGCCCGGCGGCGCAGGCCGTACAGGATCCCCAGGTAGGCGGGCACCTGCACCGGGCTGAGCACGGCGAGCACGACGAGGTCGGCGCCGCGCAGCCGCCGCCCGCAGGCGACCCAGCCGTCCGGCCTGCGCCAGTCGAGGTCGCGGCGGGTGCCGGGGTACGGCTCGCCCTCCGGGCTGTCGATCGTCTGCTGCCCGGGGTACAGGAACGACGGATACTGCGCCCGCCACGACTCGATGACGACGTCGTGACCAGCCGCCCGCAGCCGGTGGGCCAGCTCGGTGGTGTGCTGCGCCCCGCCGCCCTTGTACGGATACGTCGGGCCGACGATCGCGATCCTCAAACGTCACCCCTGGATCGCACGATCAGGTCCGCGAGCAGCGCCACCGCCCCGATCAGCATCCCGGACAGGAACGTCACGATCGTGTTGCTGGTGAGGTAGAAGCCGTACCTGACCACGTCGAAGACGCCCTTGGCCAGACCGATGCCGACCAGCCAGAGCGCGGGCGGCATCAGCACCTTGAGCGGGTTGAAGTACATGATCATCCGCAGCACCTGCAGGATGTAGCGGTAGGCGTCGGAGACGAAGTTGAACTTCGACTTCCCCGCCCGCTTCGCATAATCGATGGGCAGGTAGTAGACGTCGTGCTGGTTCGACATGAACGCCAGCGTGATCGTGGTGACGCAGGAGAAGCCGGGGGGCAGCAGCCGCAGGTACGGCCTGGCCACCGACCTGCGGAAGGCCCGCAGCCCGGAGTTGAGGTCGGGGATCTTCTGCCCGGCCAGCCGCTCGGCGACCTTGCGGATGAACCACTTCGCGGGCACCCGCAGGAACTTGTGCGAGCCCTCCTCGGTGGTCCGCGCGCCCACGACCTGGTCGATCGTCGGGTCCTTCTCCAGGATCTGGACCAGCTCGGGGATGCGCTCGTTCGGGTAGCTCATGTCGGCGTCGGTCCACACGACGATCTCGCCGCGCGCCTCCTGGCTGCCGATCCGCCGTACGGTGCCCGACCCGCCGTTGCGGTGGAACGCCCTGATCCGCATGTTCGGGAAGCGCGGCGCGGCCTCCTGCAGGCGCGCGAGCGTCTCGTCCGTGGAGCAGTCGTCCACCGCCAGCAGTTCGTACGTGTAACCGCTGGCGTCCATCGCCGCGGAGATGCGCTCGACCTCGTCGACGACGTGGTCCTGCTCGTTGTAACAGGGCAGGACGATCGTGACGTACGGTGTCTGTGCGGGAGTCACGGCGCTTCCAGAGGTCTCGGGCGTGGTCACGTCCGGCAAGGGTACCCTTCCACGCCAAGTGGCGGTCTCACTTCGCGGGCGCCGCCCTCACAGCCGGTTCCCCTTCGTGGTCACGTCGACCGCTCCCACCTGGAACACCCCGGCCGCGCCGCGCAACGCCCGCTTGACCTCCGACAGCACCGGCGGGGTCGCGAACTTCAGGTAGAAGAACTCGGACCCGGGGACGGGGTCGCTGTCCGGCACGTGCCGGCGATGCCACATCGGAGCCTGGTGCGAGCGGGCCTGGAAATACACCCTCTCCAGCCCCGGGAGATCGTCGACGCGGTCGAGCACGGCGTTCTTCTCCGCGAGGGTGGCCCACCCGCGCCCCTCACAGGGGTCGCCCAGGCCCAGGCCCTCAAACGGCCACTCCTGCGGGCAGAGCTGGATCATCACGTCGGCCTTGCCCGGCCAGTAGTCGTCGCGGATCACGAGCGCATTGGACACCCCGGGCGACGCCGACATGCGGCGGACCAGCGCGGGCCAGTCCCCCGGCCCGATCCGGACGCTGTACTGCTGCCGCATGTCCTCCAGCTCCAGCGTCTCCAGCAGATCGGGCCTGTTCTTGAACATCTTCCGCTCGACCCGCAACTCGTCCGCTCGCGATACGAACTCGATCCTTCCGACCTCTGGCGCCGTCGTGAGCAGCGCACGCACCCTGCGGATCTCCCTCGCTGTGGCGGCCCCGCGCCCCTTACAGGCGGGGAAGACGTCGGCGGGCACACAGAGGAACACCGCCAGTTCTCCCCTCTCGGGCAAGGGAGCGTCCGGGGGAGGCAAGGGGGTGAGCGTGCTCGTGCGCGGCCACGGATCGTCCGGCGGCGGCCACGGCGTGGTGGAAGCGGACGGCGACGGCGAGAGCGAGAGAGCCGGGCGAGACCCCGTAGGCCCCGCGGACCGCGCGGACGTCCCGGCGGTCCCGCAGGACGCCACGGCCAGCGCCGCCAGCGTGACCGCGAGAGCTCGCGTCCCGACGCGCGCGGAGCCACCACGAGCTCGCCACATCCCGAAGGCCGACTCCTCCGTGATCAGGCAGCGCATAGGAGGACATTAACGGCGCAATGCCGCATCTATCGATCTATCCGGCGAGAACGGTCATCCAGACGTCGATGCTCAGCGACCAGGTGCCGTTGGGCGCGTCGGCCAGCGACCGCTCGTCCTGCCGGGTGCGCAGGCTCATCACCCGGCTCGCCGGGCCGTACGCCATGAGCTGTTCGGGCTCGGCCGCGAGCAGCACGGGCACCCGGCCGGTACGCCGGACGGCTCCCGCCAGGCGCACCACATCGGCGGGGCGCGGCACGTCGGAGTCCGGGGGGTAGACGACGCGGGCCGTCGGCAGGCCGCACTGACCCCGCACGACCTGCGTGAGGCGGTCACCGGTGACCCGTTCCACGATCAGCACCGAGGCGTCCTTCGGCAGCGCGCCGCACAGTCCCGCCACCGCCGCGGCCTCGCCCCGGTTGACCGGCGTGAACGCCGTCCCGATCGAGGTGATCGCGGGAGGCACGACCAGCAGCAGCGCTCCCGCCCCGGCGGCCGCCCGCGAGCGCCACGGCCGGCCGGCGAACCACCCGAACGGCCCGGCGGCGCTGCTTCCGGCGGCGAGCCGCTCCCGCAGCCGTCCGGAGAGCCAGCGGAGCCCCCAGACGGCCAGCAGCACCAGCCCGGGGATGACGACCGGCACCAGCCTGCGGGAGGCGAAGGGATGGTCGGGCGTGATCGCGGGACGCCAGAGCGTCGTCACCGTCGTCCATCCGATCACGGCGAGGGGCAGCAGCCAGGCGAACTCACGCCCCCTCACCAGGCGGTGGGCGAGCACCGCCGCCGCGACGGTCGCGAGCACGACGACGGGAACGCCGACGTACCAGAACAGCCAGTCGAGCGAGTGCTCGTAGTACAGCCGTGAGCCGTCGGACGCCAGGCCGTTGGCGATCTGCGTCTTCTCGACGAACTCCGAGGTGAGCCGGTCCTCGGGCGTGACCGCGACGCGCCGCACCGTCTGCACCCACGGCCGTACGGCGAAGCCCGCCATGACCAGCACGACGAGGGCCGCCGCGGCCCCGGGCAGCCACCGGGCACGAGGAACGGACGACCGCGTACGCGACGCGAGCCACGGAGCGAGAGCGGCGCCGACGGCCGTGAGGACCACGACGACGGCGCAGATCGCCAGGAGGGGCGTGAGTGAACCGGACAGATAGGCGAGATAGGGCCGGGCGAGGACGTAGCCATCGGTGAAGCCCCACGTCGCGCCGACGGCCAGGCCCAGCAGGAGGGGTACACCGAGCCGGCCTTCCGCCCTCCGGTTCCCGGTGATCCTGGCGAGCGCGATCAGCACCCCGGCGAGGATCAGGACGGGCAGCACGTCACGCAGGCCGTCGATGCGGACCAGCAGGGCCAGCCCGAACGACAGCCCCGCGAGCGCGGCGGGCACGAAGCCCGGATTCGGCCGCTTCGCGAGCACGGCCGGCTCCGGCTCCGGCTCTGGGCCGTGCGCTGGACCCGGCCCAGGTCCCGGGTTCGGCTCCGAGCGGGACGACGTGGGCCGGAGCCGGGTCCGCGCGTCGAGCAGCAGGTTCATCCCGCCGAACAGCAGGATCAGGGACGGGATCTCGCTGAAGGTGGTCCGGGACGCGTAGAGGACCGGCAGGCCGACCGCGAAGACGAGAGCGGCCAGGGGCGCCGAGCGCGGGCCCGCGAGCCGCGCCGCGGTCCCCGCGACGGTGAGCACCGCGAGCACGCCCAGCACGGGCGGCACGAGCAGCAGGCCGGGCACACCGCCCAGCCAGTGGCCGATCGCGTGGATCATGGGCGGCCCGGCCATGAACTGGGGGACGATCCCGCCGTCGACCAGGTAGAAGCCCATGCTGTCGAAGCGCAGGGCGGGATCGGCGCCGCCGAAGTCGCCCACCGGGATCGGCAGCGACCCGTGCTGGGCCAGCCAGACGGCGTACTGCGCGTATGTCGCCGGATCGCGCCGGACGATCAGCTGCTCGCCGTGCAGCAGCCCGTTGAGGACCCCCGACCCGAGCGCCACGGCGAGGACCGCCGCCGTCGCCCATCGGTGCGCCGCCGCGGCCCCGGGCAGGCGACGCAGGCCGTATGCGCACAGCAGGACGGCCGTCCCGCCGCCGAGCAACGTCATGGGCAGCGGCCGGAACCAGCCGAGCAGCAGCAGCGGCAGCCCGGCGAGCAGCCATCCGCTCAGCGCGAGCGCGGGCACGACGGAGACGGCCGCGAGCACCCTGCCCATTGGTGTCTCCGCCACCCTGCCCATCGGTGTGCCCGCCGCCCTGTCGGCCGCCTCACCCGCCACCCCGTTGGAGAGGCCGCCGGTCGGCAGCCGCGTACGCCCACGACTGTTCGCTGGAATGCAGCCGAGACTATCGGTCACCCCCGGCCCACGCCCTCTCCCAGCCGTTCCCCCACCCCACGCGTCGCCGTCGTCCACAGACACAACCGCGGTGTACAGAGCTGTTGACGCACCGAGTGGCGTAAGTGACTCATGGGAGATCACGCTGCACGCAGAGGTGAACGCCTGGTTCCTCGACGTATGCAAGAACGATCCGGCCACTGCAGAGAAAATCGAGGAAGCGTCGGACGAACTCGCTGTGCAGGGCCCGAAGCTCGGCCGTCCGCTGGTGGATCGGATCCACCATTCTCATGTCCTGCACAACCTCAAAGAGCTACGGCCCCGGGTACCTGGAGAAGCGGAGATCCGCCTGCTGTTCGTCTTCGACCCCACGCGGGAGGCGATCGTGCTCGTCGCCGGCGACAAGGCAGGGGAGTGGAACCGGTGGTATCGCACAGCGATCCCGTTGGCTGAGGCGCGGTACGCCGCATATCGTGCCGAGAAGGAGAAGGAGGAACGAGGATGAGCGAGTTCGTGAAGTGGTCGGACACCAAGGCCAAGATTCGCGAGGTCGCCCCTGATTGGGACTCCCCTGAGCGGGTGGCGGCTCGGGAGGCCGGCCGCGAACAGCTGCGGGCGGAGTTGCGTGGTGCCCAGCTCGCCGAGATGCGTAAGCGCCTGGGCATCTCCCAGAAGCTCCTCGCCGAAAGGATGGGCATTTCTCAGGCACGTGTGTCCCAGATCGAGCACGGTCAGATCGGTGGGCTGGACACGTTGCGCGCTTATGTCGTCGCCTTGGGCGGCACGCTGGACGTTGTGGCCGACTTCGGTGATCACACCGTGAAGGTGGCGTGAGCCAGTCACAGCGACTGGTCGAAAGTCCGAGCCAGGAGAGCACGACGCCGCTCCGCTCCGCTGCGCGCTGGTCCGCGCTGAGGCCCGAGCGCTGTGAGCGACTCCGGTAGCGTACGCCGGAAAGCGGGCAGGGGGGCGAGTGCAGGTGTCGGACAGCGGGGGCGGGACTCCCGTGCGGGGGCGGCCCTTCGGCGAACCGCTCCTCGGCGGAGCGGGCGTGAGCGAGGCGTTCTGGGGTGAAGAGCTTCCGGGGCGGGGTGGGCGGCTCCGGCGCTGGGGGCGCGCGCGGCTGGCTCCTCGGAATCCGGTGCGTCCGGTGGTCTGGGCGCGCGAGGACCTGCCGGGATGGGCGCGCCGGCACCGGTGGTTTCTCGGGGTGCTCGGGCTGGGGACGCTGCTGCGGCTGGTGACCGTGCTCGGCTACCGGCCCGCGCTGTGGTTCCCCGACTCCTACACGTACGTGGTCACCGCCATGCGGCCGAGGCCGGACCTCGTCCGCCCGGCGGGCTATTCGATGTTCCTGCGGCTGTTCGAGGCGTTCCACAGCTTCGCCCTGGTGGTGACCGTCCAGCACGTGCTGGGGCTGCTCACCGGCGTGATGGTCTACGTCACCGTTCTGCGGCGCGGAAGCCGCGCGTGGGCCGCCGTCCTGGCCTGTGTGCCGGTGCTGCTCGACGCCTACCAGATCGAGCTGGAGCACCTGCTCGTCTCCGATTCGCTGTTCACGTTCCTGCTGGTCGCGGCGGTGTGCCTGGCGATGCGCCGGCCGCTGACGGCGCGTGCGTCCGCCGCGCTCGGCCTCCTGCTGGCCGCCGCCACGCTGACCAGGACCATCGGGCTCCCGCTGATCGCCGTCTTCGCGTTGTTCCTGCTCGCGTACGGCATGCGGCGAGCGGGCGCCGCGACGGAAACCACGGCGGAAGCGATGGCGGAGAGCAAAGGCACGGTACGGCCGGGCAGGGTGGTGGCCGCGGTCGTCCTGCCCTTCCTGGTGACCGCGCTCGTGCCGGTCGCCGCGTACGCCGGCTGGTTCTACGCGACCCACCAGCGGTTCGGGATCATCGGCTCGAACGGCGTCTTCCTCTACGCCCGGACGATGTCGTTCGCCGACTGCGCGGTGATGGACCCGCCGGCCGACCTCGCCGTGCTGTGCGATCCCCGGCCGCCCGCGGCCCGCCCGGTGTCCCAGGAGTACATCTGGGACGCCGCCTCACCCCTGGTCCGGCTGCCCGGCATCACGTTCACCAAGGAGACCGACACGCTGGCCGGGAGGTTCGCCTCGCTCGCGATCCGCAGCCAGCCGCTCGACTACCTCCGTACGACACTGATCGAACTGGGCCGGTCCTTCACGCCCGGGCGGCCCGTCTACCCGGACGCCGACACCTACGGCTACTACCGCTTCCCGGCGACCGTGCCGCCGCCGCCCGGCCGGTATCCCGCCCTGGTGGGCAAGGAGTTCGCCCGGCGCTACGAGCAGGGGTCGCTCACGGTCCGCATCGCCGAGCCGCTCGCGGGCTGGATGCGCGGCTACCAGCGGGTGGCGTGGCTGCCCGGGGCGGCGCTGCTGGCCGTCCTCCTGGTGCCGCCCGCCGCGTGGGCGGCGAGGAGGATGACAGCGGCCCGAAGGGATCCGGGAACGCCGGCGCCCGGCGGCTGGCTGCTCGGCTGGACGACGGCCTGGGCGCTGCTGCTCGTTCCCGCCGCGACGGCGCAGTTCGACTACCGCTACGCGCTGCCCGCGGTGCCGCTCGCCTGCCTGGCCGCCGCGCTGGCCGTCACACAGTCGGCCACACACGCGGCGACGCGCACCACCACACGGGCCGCCGCACCGGTGTCGGAAGGCCGCCACGAGGGTGCCTGAGCGCCCATTCCGTTGGGGCCCAGCCAGGGTGATGCGACCTGGACGAATGGCGTGAAGAACACCAAGTCGGGGTAAAGACAAACTGATTCTCATACCCAAAATGTCGGTGTTTAGTATGCTCTGGCCCTGGATCAAGGGGGCAGTGGCGCGGCGCATGCCGGGCCTGGATCCTCCCAATCGTGGCGCCCGCAGGCGCTCCCGTGACCTACGCTCGGAGCGCGCCCCGTGATCGCCAGGCAAGGAGGACAAGTGTGCGAGCGAAACGTTGACCCTGTCGGCCTCTCGCCCACTCGTCCCGCCGCTTCCTGGGCGGGCCCGCGGTGAGCGAGCGCAGGCGCGTCACCCCGCCCGCCGGGCCTCCTCCCGCCTCCGCTGACCAGAGGGTCTGGGGTCACTCCGACGACGGCTCGTACGGCGGCGCCTTCCAGCCGCCGGCGCGTGGCGGCAGAGGAGCGGCCCCCGTGCCCGCAGGCTACGCCGACCTGCCGGCCGACCCCGCGGGCTACGCGGACATGCCGCGCGGACGCAGGCAGCAGCCGGGCGACCTCCCTCCCGGCCCGCCAGAGGGCGGCCGGGGACGCCGCCGCTCCGGCCAGCGCCCCGAGCCGGGTCACGAGCCGGGCTACGGACCCGCTTACGGGCCGGGTGACGAGGCCCGCTTCGACCCCACCCGCGAGGCCCGCCGCCCCGCCGGCGACGGCCACGAGAGCGAGCCGCCCCGGCGGCGGGGCCGCAGGCGCGGCGACGAGGAGACCGCTTACGGCGTCTCCCCCGCCGGACCAGGCGGACCGGCCGTACCCGGCGAACCCGCCGGTCGCCGGCGGCGCGAGCCCGGCGGCGACCGCGGGCGCGGCGAGTCCGGCGGCGACCGCGGACGTCGCGCCTCGGGTGGCGGCGACGGCCTGCCTCCGGACGACGAGCCGCCCTCCCGGCGCGGATCGGGTGGCGGCCGGTCGCGCCTGAGCGTCGGCGGCTGGATCAGCATCGCGCTGACCTGCGTGCTGGTGATCGGCACGCTGACGGCCTACAAGGTCTACCGGAGCACGCTCGGCCTGATCAACAGGGGCGCGTCCACCGACGAACTCGACAAGAACCGTCCCGTGAGCCCGACCGGTGCGATCAACGTGCTGCTCGTCGGCTCGGACACCCGTGCCGGTGACAACAAGAGGTACGGCCAGCACCTGGTCAACGACGGCGAGCGCACCGACACGATCATGCTGCTGCACGTGTCGCCCAACCGGGACGCGGCGACGCTGCTGAGCTTCCCCCGCGACTCGATGGTGCTGATCCCCGCCTGCTACTCCCGCAACAAGACGCTGATCCCCGCGCACACGGGGATGATCAACTCCGCGTTCTCCGACGGCGGGATGATCTGCACCCGCCGCACGATCGAGAGCCTCACCAACATCCGCATCGACCACTTCATGAAGGTGGACTTCACCGGCTTCAAGAACATCGTGAACGCGCTCGGCGGCATCCAGATCTGCCTGCCGCAGGCGGTCAACGACAAGAACTCGAAGCTCACGCTCCCCGCCGGCAAGCAGGTCGTGATGGGCGAGGCCGCGCTGGGCTACGTACGGCTGCGCCACATCGGCGACGGCAGCGACATCTCCCGGATCAAGCGCCAGCAGGTCTTCATCTCCCAGGTGGTGAAGAAGGCGACCAGCAGCGCGCTGCTCAGGGACGTCGGCAAGCTGCAGAAGTTCATCGCGGCCGCGGCCCGGTCCGTCACGATGGACGACGCGCTCAACACCGAGGAGCTCATCAAGATCGCGACGAGTGCCCAGAAGCTCTCGGCCAAGGGCTTCAAGGCCACCACGGTCCCGTGGGAGCCGTACTCGGCCGACAAGAACCGCGTGCAGTGGAAGCAGCCGGCCGCCGACAACCTGTTCCGGGCCATCGCGAACGACACCGAGGTGACGCCCACCGCCTCCGCGAGCCCGGCCGCGTCCGCCGCCGCCTCGCCGAGCGGCCCTGTGATCACCAAGCCGCAGCAGGTCAAGGTTCAGGTGTTCAACGGCACCAACACGTCCGGCCTCGCCAAGGAGGTCGCCGAGGAGCTCACCGGGCTCGGCTTCAACGTCGTCGGGGTCGGCGACGCGAAGAAGCCCGACGGCAGCGACCAGCCCAAGACCATGGTCCGCTACACCGGCCAGGGCTGGAACTACTCCAAGATCCTGATCAGCAAGCTGCTCAACCCCGTCTCCCCGGAGACGGGCAAGGCGGCGACAGGTCCGGTCCAGCCGTTCACCCCGGCGTCGCCGCCGCCGGACGCGCCCAAGGGCCGGGTGCGCGGGCCGATCGTCCAGCTGGTGATCGGCGCCGACTGGAAGGGCGTGCGGATTCCCCTCCAGGTCGGGGACAACGCGGTCACCGCCGACACCGACATCTGCTCCAGCTAGACGCGTCGCCGGGGGCCGGACGGGACGGATACACCTGGCTTACGTCCGGCCCCCGAGGCGACAGAGGTGTCCAAGAACGTTAGGGTGGTGATCTGGCGAACGCGCCCCTGTTCGCCCGTTCGGCTGATGCGCCGGGGCGCCTTCGCCAGGGAGTGTCTGACAAATGCTGTCCGTCGCGAGCGGGGATCCAGGTGGATGCATCGCAAGGCGGAGGAGGAGGTCGGAGCGGAGCCTCCGGCCGACGACGACAACGCAGCGAGGCGCCGCCTGGGCCACGCGCAGCAGGGCATGATTTGTCAGACACGACCTAGTGTCCGAAAGGACGCGGTGACACGCCTCGGGTGCCCCTGGAGCGTGGCCGTCCCCCGAGCCTCCCCCGACAGATAGCTGAGCGTTTCTCCCGTGAGTGACACCCGCCGTCATCCCCCGGTTCCCGGTTCCCCGCCAGGCGTCGACGCCGACGCCGAAGAGGCTCCCACCGGAGTGATAGGCCGCATCACCGGAGACTGGCCCGCTCCGGACGGCGGTCCGGCCCGCCGGGAGCCGTCGGCCACGGGCGCTCCGGTGCGCGAACCCCACGCGGACCAGCCCGGCGCGCCGGCTCACGGCCGCCACGAGGGCACCGCCCCGGATCCGGCCGCGGAGAGCGACCCCGGTCTGCCCGTGCGCGGACGCCACGAGGACGGCCGGCCGGGCGACGCGACGCCGCAGGCGCAGGCCCCGGCAGGCGGGGCGGCTCCCGCGGGCCAGGCGCCGTACGAGAAGCAGCCCCTGCCCGTACGTACGCCGCGCAGGCCGGGGGCCGCCCGGCTGGGCGCGCCGCCCGAGTCCGCGCCCTCCGCCCCGGGATTCGACTACTTCTCCGCCGGTCGGGGGCAGACCGGTCCCGGCCGGGGACCGAACGGGCCGGGCAGGCGGCCCCTGGCGTCCGGCCCGGACGCTCCCACGCCCGTCCCCGGCGGCACCCCCGCCTTCCCCGCCCCGGCATTCGGCGGCGGCGAAACCGAGTCCTTCGGAACGCCACCGTCCTTCCCCGCTCCCGCCTTCGGCGGCGGCGGAACCGACGTGTTGGGGACACCGCCGAACCCCACCGCTCCACCGCCCGCCTTCCCCGCCCCGGCATTCGGGGGCGGCGGAACCGATGTCTTCGGAACGCCGCCGAACCCGGCCGCTGCACCGCCCGCCTTCCCCACTCCGGCCTTCGGCGGTCCCGAGGCCGGTCCCGACATGTCCGTGAACCCGTTCCTGGACACCCCGCCGACCGGCACCGCCGCGCTCTCCTCGCCTCCGGACGATCCCTTCGGCGTCCCGCCCTACTCGCAGCGGACCGCGTCCGCTGGTCGCGGCGAACGGCCGTTCCCGGACGACGACCCGCCCACCGCCTTCCAGGCGCCGATCACCGACTTCACGGCCCCTCCCCCGCCCCCTGGAGGAGCGGCCTCGCACGCCGCGCCCGCCGCCTTCCAGGCCGCGCCCGTGCCGGAGGCCCCGGCGGCCCCCGCGTGGCCCGGCCCGGAGGGCGACCCCGGCCAGTGGGACCCCTGGCGGCGCGCCCAGGACGACGGTGTGCCGGACCCCCGCCCGACGGGCCCGCTCGGCAGGCCGCTGCGCGCTCCGCTGCCCGCCTGGGCCGAGGCGCCCAGCCGGTCCGCCGACCCGTTCGGCGATCCGTTCGCCCGGCGTACGGACCGGCAGGACGGGATGGAGGGCGGCGACCCCGGGCAGGAGCCCGAGCAGGAGCCCGCGCCCCGGGCCAGGAAGCCGCGCGATCCCTACCTGGACAACGTGAAGTTCGTCGGCATCGCCCTGGTGCCGATCGGGCACGCGCTGGTCCCGACGCTCGCGGCCGACTCGTCCCGGGCGGCGTACCTGTTCATCTACGTCTTCCACATGCCGCTGTTCGTCATCATCAGCGGCTACCTGTCCAGGAACTTCTGGAACTCCAACGCGAAGACCAACAAGCTGGTCGACACGTTCCTCGTGCCGTACGTGATCGTCGAGGTGGGCTACGCCCTGCTGCGCACCGCCTTCGGGCACAAGTTCAGCATCACGATCATGGACCCGGCGTGGTTGAACTGGTATCTGCTGGCGCTGCTCTTCTGGCGGCTGTCCACACCCGTGTGGAAGCGCATGCGCTATCCGTTCGTGATCTCGGTCGCGGTGTATCTCTTCGCCGGGTTCTCCGAACTGACCGGTGACTTCAGCATGGACCGGTTCTTCGGCCTGCTGCCGTTCTTCGTGCTCGGCCTCGTGCTCAAGCCGGAGGTCTTCGACTTCCTCAAGCAGCGCTGGGTGCGGGCGCTGTCGGTGGTCGTCCTGCTCGGCGCGGCGGGCGTGGCCGTCTTCCTCGTGACGAACTACTCGATCAAGCTCGGCCCGATCTACTACAAGAACAGCTTCAAGGACCTCCACCTGGTGTGGTGGAAGGGCATGGCCCTGCGCACGGGCCTGCTCGTGGCCGCGCTGGCCATGTCGGCGGCCGTGATGTCGCTGGTCCCCCGGCGGCAGACGTGGTTCACCGACCTCGGCACCCGCACGCTCTACTGCTACCTGCTGCACGGCGTGCCCGTCATGATCGCCAAGGAGATGGGCTGGCTCAGCGTGCCCTGGCTGTACGGCCCCCTCGGGGTGGCGGCCATCGTGTGCTCGTGCTTCGCCCTGGCCATCGTGCTGTGCCTGCCGGTGACCCGCACCGCGTTCAAGTGGCTGCTGGAGCCCCGCCTCACCTGGCTCTACCGCAGACCGAGCGCGCAGGCGACGAAATAGCGCCCGCACGGGAAGTTCAACCGCATTTCGGGGAGCATTCACCCGAGGCATCCGGTCATTTCGGACTGCGCGGCCAGCCTCCCTGTATGAGGGTATGTGTCGCCACGACCGTGCATCACCCGGAGGACGCGCGGATCACCCACCGGCAGATCCGGGCGCTGCTCGACGCGGGACACGAGGTGACCTTCGTCGCGCCGTTCACCCACTGCAACGTGACGCCGTCGCAGGGGATCCGGGCCGTCGACGTGCCCCGGGCGGTGGGCCTGCACCGGAGCAGGGCGCTGCGGGCGTCCTCCTCGGCCCTGCGCAGGGCCTCCCGGGACGCCGACCTGCTGCTCGTGCACGACATCGAGCTGCTGCTCACCCTGCCGCGCAGAAGGCCGCCCACGGTCTGGGACGTCCACGAGGACACGATCGCCGCGCTGGACACCAAGTCGTACCTTCCGGGGCCGCTGCGCGGCGTCCTGCCGCCGCTGATCCGGGCGATCGAGAGCCGGGCCGAGCGCCGCCTCCACCTGATCCTCGCCGAGGAGGCCTACCGTGCGCGCTTCCCCGGGCCGCACCCCGTCGTGCCCAACCACACGTACGTGCCGCCGACGCCGCCTCCGCCGCCCGGCGACTCCCGCGTCGTCTACGTCGGGCACATCTCCGCGGCGCGGGGCGCCGCCGAGATGATCGAGGTCGCCCGGCGGCTGCGCCCGTACGGCATCCGCCTGGACCTGATCGGGCCGGCCGACGCCGCGGTCCGCCCGATGCTGCGCGACGCGCAGCGCGAGGGCGTGCTCGACTGGTTCGGGTACGTCCCCAACCGGCACGCGCTGCGGATGGCCGAGGGCGCCCTGGCCGGGCTGTCCCTCCTGCACGACCTGCCGAACTACCGGCAGTCGACGCCCACGAAGATCATCGAGTACATGGCGCGCGGCATCCCCGTCGTGACGACCCCGCTGCCGAACGCCGCGTCCCTGGTCGGACGGGTCGACTGCGGCACGATCGTCCCCTTCGGCGAGGCCGGGCCGGACGCCGGGGCGGTCACCGACCCGGCGTCCGAGTCGGCGTCCGACACGGTGACCGACGCGGTCGTCCGGGCGGTGCTGCGGCTGCGCGACGACCCCAACCGGCGGGCCGCGATGGGCACCCGGGGGTACGTCGAGGCGCTCAACCACTACCACTGGCCCGCGGTGGCCGGGGAGTTCGTCGCCCTGCTGGAGCGGTGGGCCGAGGCCCCCGGCCCCGCTCCCCGGCCCGGCTCGACGCGTCCGCGGATCACCGGGACGCGGCCAGCAGGCGCGTACCGGTGACGGCCAGGCCGACGGCCTGGGCGAGCGCACCGGCGACCTCGAACCACTCGGTGCCGGCCACGAGCCCGATCACGTGCAGCGGCGGCCACGCGATGACCCCGGCGGCGGCCCACAGCGGCACCACACGGGCGTGGAGCAGGGCCAGCCCGAGCAGCAGCGTGCCGACGAGGTTGCCGAGCGCGAAGAGCAGGAACACCCAGATGCCCGTCGGGTCGCTCTGGGCGCCGTCGACGACCGCCGCGTAATCGGCGACACGGTCCCCGCGTTCCGCCATGACGATGTCGGTGATCCCCGCGAACGCGACCGCGAAGTAGCAGATGTACCCGCCTGCCACGAGGGTCGCGCCGAGGGCCCCGAGCCTGCGGCTCCGGTCGTCGATGAGGCGCCTGGCGCCGAGGGCGGCCGGAACCATGAGCAGGCTTCCCAGCATGGCGGCGACGGTGCTGAGGCGGTACAGGCCGGGATTGGCCGCCACGAGGGCGAGCGTGTTCGCCCCGGTGCTGTCGTCTCCTCCAGCGCGGGTGGCCCAGGCGTAGGCGCCGTTCGCGACGACGAAGCCCCACGGCGCGGTGAACAGTGCCAGGGCGAGCGGCAGATGACGAGTGTGCGGCGGAGCCGTTTCCATGGATTCTCCTTCAGGCGTGGGAACGCAGCGCCGGGGCGAGAAACGCCACGCAGACGAGGGTGAGCACGATCCCGGTCGCGGCCACCGCGATCGCCGGCGCCGGAACCCCTTCGGCGAAAAACGCCGGCACGGCGCTGAGCGCCGACAGCAGCCGGGTGACGATCACGGCGACCACCCCGGCGCGGCTGCCGCGCCAGGCCGGCACGACGCCGATCACGGTGATCAGACCGAGTACGCCGCCGGCGAGTGCCACCGCGAACGGCGGGTGCTCACCGTCGCCCAACGGCACCGAGATCACGTCGCTGAGACCGAACAGGCCGGCCAGGACCAGGCCGATGATGAGGGGAACGGAGCGTTTCATGCGCTTCTCCTGAGCTGCGGGATGCCGATGTCCGCAGTGTGGGCGCGCCGGCCCCGCCGGCGGATCCGGGCCGCCCCTGGACCGGTCTCCGTGCTGGCACGTATTCACCCCGGCCGCCCCGCGGCCTACGGTGTGCTCGTGGCACTCCCCCGTCTGCTCGCGTACGTAGCCGCGATGCTGGTGTGCGCGCTGATGGGCGTCGCGGTGGTGCCGGCCGTCGCCGGTGACGGAACGGTGGCGCAGGACGGCACGGCGCTCGTGGCCGGCATCGCGCTCGCCCTGCCCTCCGTCGTGCTCGGCGTGCTGGTCGCCACCCGGCGTCCGCGCAGCGTGGTGGGCCTGCTGCTGGTGCTGGCCGGCGCGACGACCGTACGCCTGGGGGTCGGTGAGTCGTACGCGAGCCTGGCCGCGCGGCGGCCGGGGCTGTTGACCGAGGTCTACGCGGCGCTGTCGCAGGGCGACTGGATGTTCCTGTACGTGCCTGCGGCGCTGCTCATGCTCGTCTTCCCCGACGGCAGGCTGCCGGGGCGGCGCTGGCGCTGGGCCGTCGCCGGGCTGCTGGTCGTACCCGTGCTGTTCATGCTGATCGCGGCATGCGTCTCCGATGTGTATCCACCGCCGTTCGAGAACACGCCACACCTGCTGCGGCCTCCGCAGGCGTATCCGCCGGTGCTGGAGATCGTGGGCGTCGCGCTGCTGCCGGTCTTCCTCGGGCTGCTGATCGCGTCGGCGTCGGCGATGGTCATCCGTTACCGGCGGGCGGCCGACGAGATCAGCCGGGCGCGGCTCAAGTGGTTCGCCCTCGGCGCCGGTTTCCTGCCGTTCGCGCTGCTGTCGTGCTGGGCCGGCTACCTGCTTTTCGACAGGCCCGACCTGGTGGTGTTCGGCCTGGTGGCGACGGCCGTGTCGGTCCCGGTGGCGACCGCGATCGCGATGCTGCGTCACGACCTCTACGACGTCGACCGGGCGATCAGCGCCGCCGTCACCTACGGCCTGGTCACCACGATCCTGCTGGCCTTCTACACGGCCGCCTCGTTCCTCGTCGGCCTCGGCGCCGGGCGCGACTCACCCGTCGCGGCGGCCGCCGCCACCGCCGTCTGCGCCGCCGCACTGGCCCCGCTGCGGGTCCGGCTCCAGCGCCGGGTGGACCGCCGGCTCTACCCTGCCCGGCAGGCCGTGCTGACCGCCATCGCGCACCTGCGCGACCGTGTGCACGCCGGACAGGCGCGGCCGGAGGAGCTTGAGGCGGCGCTGCGCGACGCGCTGCGCGACCGGGCGTTCCGCGTCGGCTACCGGGTGCCGGGCGCCACCGGTCTGGTCGACGCGACCGGCGCTCCCGTCGATCCCGGCGACGCCCCCGTGACGCCCGTACGGCTCGGCGGCCACGAGATCGGCGCGATCGTACGCGGTCGGGCCGGGAGCCGGGAGCTGCTGCGCGAGGCGGCCGACGCGAGCGCGCTGCTGATCGAGGTGGTGCGGCTGCGGATCGAGGTGAGCCGGGCGCTCGAGGAGGCCGAGGCCAGCCGGACCCGGCTGCTGCACGCCGGTTACGAGGAGCGGCGGCGGCTCGAACGCGACCTGCACGACGGCGCCCAGCAGCGCCTGGTGTCCCTCGGCATGGCGATCCGGCTCGCCCAGCGCCACCTCGGCGACGACACGGCCGACGTCGGCGCCCTGCTGGACGCGTGGGTGGCCGAGCTGGCCGTCGCGGTCACCGAGCTGCGGCAGATCGCGCACGGCCTGCGTCCGAGCAGCCTCGACGACGGCCTCGGCAACGCGCTGGTCACGCTCGCGGGCAAGGTCCCGGTGCCCGTGGCGCTCGACGTTTCCGCCGACGACCTGCCCGACGACGTGGCGATGACCGCCTACTACGTGGCGAGCGAGGCGATGACGAACGCCGTCAAGCACGCCGCCCCCGCCGCCATCGGCGTCCGCGTCGGCCGCGTCGGCGACCGGGTCACCGTACGGATCAGCGACGACGGGCGGGGCGGTGCCGAGATGCGGCCGGGCGCGGGGCTGGCGGGCCTGGCCGACCGGGTCCGGGCGTCGGGCGGCGCGCTGCGGCTGTCCAGCCCGGAGGGCGGCGGAACGACGGTGGAGGCGGTGCTGCCGTGCGCGTCGTGATCGGTGAGGACTCCGCCCTGTTCAGGGAGGGGCTGGCCCGGCTGCTCGCGGACGCCGGGCACGAGGTCGTGGCCAAGGCCCAGGACGCCCCCGGGCTGGTCGTCGCCGTCGACACCGCCGCAGATCCCGACCTGGTCATCGCCGACATCCGGATGCCGCCCGACCACACCGACGACGGCGCGCGGGCGGCCCGCCGGATCCGCGACGCCCACCCCGGCCTCGGCATCGTCCTGCTCTCCCAGCACGTCGAGACCCGGCACTCCGTCGAGCTGGTGTCCCGCGGCGGGTTCGGCTACCTGCTCAAGGACCGGGTCTTCGACGTCGACGACTTCCTCGACACGCTGCGCCGGGTGGCGGCCGGTGGCTCCGCCCTCGACCCCGAGGTCGTCTCGCGTCTCATCGGCGTACGCCGGGCCGCCGACCCCCTCGCGTCCCTCAGCGCGCGTGAGCGCGAGGTGCTCGCGCTGATGGCCGAGGGCCGTACGAACGTCGGCATCGCCCGGCGGCTCTACCTGACCGACCGTACGGTGGAGACCCACGTCAGCTCGATCCTCGCCAAACTCGGCCTGCCCGGCTCGGAGGAGGACCACCGCCGCGTGCTGGCCGTCCTGCTCTACCTCAACCGCTCCCGGACCTGACGGGTGGCAGGTCTGGGACAACCTTGCCGCCGTACGACTGTCCTCCGGCGGCCGGGCTTGCTGTACTGGAACCATGGCAAGCCATGTCGTACAGGGGCGCCGGGTCGAGATGCCGGTGGAGGTCCGCGACGCCTCGATGTGCCTCGCCGCCTATCTGGTGCGGGCCGACGCCGCCCGTGCGGTCCTCGCGTACTCGGGGATGGACGTCACCGAGGTGCTGCCCGGCAAGGCCCTGTGCATGCTGGCGTTCGTCCGCTACCGCGACTCCGACCTCGGCTCCTACGACGAGTTCGGCGTGATGTTCCTCGTACGGCCGGCCGGCGCGGGCGCCCCGCCGAGGCGGGGGCTGCTCGCCGGTCTCAAGGACCTGCGCGGGGCGGGATCGGGCGCCTTCGTCCACTGGCTCCCGGTCGACCAGGGCTTCACGCTGGAGGCGGGCAGGAGCATCTGGGGCTTCCCGAAGGAACTGGCCGACGTCGACCTGCGGCTCGGCTCGCCGTACAAGCGGTGCGTGCTGCGCAGGGACGGCCGGATGGTCGTCGACCTGCTGATCAGGCCGGGGATGCCAGCCGCCCCCGCGCCGCTGGTCGGCGGGTCCGTCCCGGTGCCGGACGCCTACACCCATCTGGACGGGGTGACCCGGCGTGTCTCCTGGGCCGCCCGGGCCAGGGGGATCCGGTGGCGGCCGGGCGGCGCGCTCGTCCGGCTCGGCAACCATCCGATCGCCAAGGAGCTGAGCGAGCTGGGGCTGCCCCGGCGCGCCCTGCTGACGGTCACCGCCGAGCGCGTGTCGATGACGTTCGAGGAGCCGCGACAGGCGTGACGCCCGGTTTGGGACCGGCCCGGGGTCGGCGCATCACGGGTCCCGGCGGCAGGAGCAGAGCTCCTCTTCCGGTGGGTCGCCGGGCTCCACGGCCTCGGGCTCGGTGGCGAGCCCGCCGCGAGCGGCGTCGGCGGCTGCCGCACGATGGGCCTCGACGGGTTCCGCACGAGGGGCCTTTCCCAAGGCCGCACGAGCAGCCTCTCCCGGGGCCGTACGAGGAGCATCGCCGGGGGCCTCTCTGGGTTCCGCGCGAGCGGGGTCGGCGGAGGCGGGCAGGGCGGCCGCCAGCCGGTCGATCTTCTCGTTCAGCGCCCGGATCTCGTTCATCACCGCCGTGTGCTGCTCCAGCTCCAGCGCCTGGTCCTCCTCCCACCGCGCGGCGTTGACCTCCGCCTCCATCGCCGAGACGATCACGCCGATGAGGAGGTTGAGGACGAAGAACGCCGTGATCACGATGAAGGTGGCGAAGAAGACCCAGGCCATCGGCTCCTTGGCCATCACGTCCTCGGCGACCTGCGGCCAGTTCTCGACCGTGAGCACGGTGAACATGGTGAACAGCGAGGTCCCGAGGTCCCCGAAGTACTGCGGGGCCGCCTCGCGGAAGAGCTGTTCGCCGATCACGGCCGCCATGTAGAGCGACAGCAGCAGGAGGACCAGCGCCGAGGTCAGCCCGGGAATCGCGGTGAACAGCGCGGAGACGACCCGCCGCATGCCCGGCACCACGGAGATCAGCCGCAGGACGCGCAAGAACCGGAAGAGCCGCAGGATCGACAGCGACTCCGAGGCCGGCACGAGGGCGGCGGTCACGATGATCAGGTCGAACCAGTTCCAGGGGTCGCGGAAGAACGCCTTCCCGTGCGCGGAGATCCGGGCGAGGATCTCGACGACGAAGATCGCGATGATGACCCGGTCGACCACGAGGAAGGCCGTGGAGTGGCGGTCGGCCAGTTCGGGCGACGTCTCCAGCCCGAGCGTCACCGCGTTCAGCGCGATGACGGCGATGACCACCCGCTGGAAGGCCGGCGTGTCGACGAGGACGCGGAGTCGTTCGCGATGAGCCGGCAATCCCACACCCCAGAAGATCAGACGAGAACAATCGCCCGAAATCCTATAGTTCGCTGCTGGATGTGGTTCCTGAGGACGTATATCCCGTCCTGGCCGATGTGCACGATCATTAGACCACCCGTACGGAGTGGTCGTGAGCGCGGTTTCAGACGATGGGAGGGCGGCCGAGGCGGAGCATGCGCCAGGCGGTGCGCCAGGCCATCGGACGGCGCTCGCCCGCCGGCTCCCGAAGCCCTTCGACGAACCCGCCGAACCACGCCTTGACGGCGGGCAGCGACCGCTCCCGCACGAGCGTGAGCACCATCCAGTTGAGCAGGTAGAGCGTGGCGAGCGGCCACGGCAGGTTGCGGCGGGCCAGCCACACCCGGTTGCGGGCGTTCAGGCGGTAGAAGTCCGTGTGCCGGCTCGGCAGCACCAGCGGGTGGTACATCACCGTCTCGGCGTCGTACTCGATGCGGTAGCCCTCGCCGAGCAGCCGCCAGGCCAGGTCGGTCTCCTCGTGGGCGTAGAAGAACCGCTCGGGCAACCCGCCGACCTGGAGGAACGCCGACTTGCGGATGGCGCAGGCGCCGCCCAGGAAGGTCGTCACCGGGGAGGAGCGCTCGGGGTCGCCGGCCCGCAGGCGGGGCACGTGGCGCCGCTGCACCAGGCCGCCCTCGGGGTCCATCACCCGGAAGGAGATCACCGCGAGGTCGGGCTCGTGCGTGAACCGCTCGCGGACGTGCGCGGCCACCTTGGTGTTGGCGTACCAGCCGTCGTCGTCGAGGAACAGGACGATGTCGCCGGAGCACTCCTGGACGCCCCGGTTGCGCCCCTCGGGAATGCCCGCGTTGTGCTCCAGCCGGACCGTCTTGATCGTCGCCGAGGTGCCCAGCGGCGGCGCGGTGGTCAGCTCCGGGACGTCCGCGCCGTTTCCGACGACGACCACCTCGATGTCGCCGTCGGTCTGCGTGAGCGCGGACTCCACCGCCCGGTCGAGCTCGGCGATCCTGTTGCCCATGGTGAGGATGACACAGGAGATCTTCACCGCGTCATCGCCTCGACGCGGGGCGCACTGCACACGACTTCATGTTCACCGAGTCTGTATGGCCGGGCGATCCGGGAGCTGCCTGGTTTACCGTGGCACAAGGGTATCGGAACTGCCACCAAACACCCACCCAACCGCGGATGTACGAGCGATCGGCACGCCGCGCCGCCCCCGTCACGACAGCCGCCGGGACGCGAGGATGCTGACCAGGTGCAGCACGAGCTGGACCACCGCGATGACGAGGCAGGCGACCATGAGGATCCGCGTGGCGGAGAACCAGTTGTCGAGCACCGCCGCGGCCACGACGATCAGCGACAGCTCGACAGCCTGGATCACCCGGTGGAACCGCAGCGCCGCCGCCGCCCGGCGGGCCAGCGCGAGCCGCGGCGAGGCGAACTGCTGCGCCGCCGCCTCGGTGGTCGCCACCAGGCCGGACCGGGCGCGGGCCACGTCGACCAGGTCGGTCTCCGACTTGATCAGGATCGCGCCCAGCGCCGCCGCCACGCCCATGACCGTGTACCAGTCGGGCAGCGTCTCCGACGCCCGGAAGCCCAGGCCGATCAGCAGCGCCGCCTCGGCGAAGTAGTGCCCGACCCGGTCGAGGTAGACCCCGGTGATCGAGGTGCGGCCGGTCCAGCGGGCCAGCTCGCCGTCCGAGCAGTCGAGCAGCAGGTAGACCTGGATCAGCAGGGCCGCGGCCAGCGCCGCCCAGAGCCCGGGCAGGGCGAGGACGGCGCCCGCCGCCACCCCACACAGGATCATCAGGCCGGTGACCTGGTTGGGGGTGATGGGCGTCTTGGCCAGCAGCCAGGTGGCGTAGATGGACAGCCGCCGCATGTACAGCAGGCCTGCCCAGTGCTCGCCGCTGCGGCGGTCCATGGTGGTCTGCGGCTGGGCGACCGCGCGAAGCTCAGCTACCGACGGCGCGGACATAGTCCTCAACTCTCGCCCGGACCTCGGGCTCCGACAGCCGGAGGTGCTCAAGGATGGTGTAGCGGCCGGGCCGGGTGCTGGGGGCCAGCATCACCGCGGCCGTGAACTGGTCGGTCGTCAGGCCGACGTCGCCGGGCACGACCGGCAGGCCGTGCCGTCTGAGGCAGTCGGTCACCTGGCCGAGCCGGTGCGCGTCCTCCCGGAGGAAGTAGCAGAACGCCGCGCCGATGCCGGCCAGCTCACCGTGGTTGGAGGTGCCGGGGAAAAGCTGGTCCACGGCATGAAGGATCTCATGATCGCCGCCACTCGCCGGACGACTTGACCCGGCGATGACCATCGACATGCCCGAAAGGATCAGCGCCTCGGCGAGCACGGTCAGGAACGCGTCCGACTCGATCGAGTCCTGCCTGCCCAGGACGGCCTCGGCGGACGTACGCGACATCGAGATCGCGAGGCCGTCGATGGGCTCGCCGCGTTCGACGTTGCCGAGCTGCCAGTCGTCGATCGCCGACAGGTTGCTGAGCACGTCGCCGATCCCGGACCGGACGAGCGAGGGCGGGGCGTCGTGGACGAACTCCAGGTCCACCATGATCGCCAGTGGCATGGGCACCCCGAAGGAGCCCTTGCCCCCTTCGTACACGAGGGAGGCGACCGGGGAGCAGATCCCGTCGTGGGAGAGGTTGGTGGCCACCGCGACCATCGGGATGCCCGCCAGGGACGCGGCGTACTTGGTGGCGTCGATGGTCCTGCCGCCGCCGACGCCGATCACCGCCTCGTAGTTGCCCTTGCGCAGGTCGGCGCCGAGCGACACGGCCGCGTCGACCGTGCCGTCCGCCACCCGCAGCACCTTGGCCTCACCGAGCGAGGGCGCGATGACCTCGGCGATCCGGTCGCCCTGCCCCACTCCGACCGCGACCGCGACCCGGCCGGAGGTGGCCACCCTGCTGTCGGCCAGCAGGGTGCCGAGCTGCGCGATCGCGCCCCGCCGCACCTCCATCGTGAGGGGGGCGGGGAGCATCCTTGCCAGAATCGGCATGCGAACTCCTCAGAAGGCCGCGCGGCTCAGTAACGGCACGCGATCTCACGGGCCTTCGCCAGGTCGTCGTGGTTGTCCACCTCGACCCAGTCGACCTTCCCGATCGGCGCCACGGAGATGGTCTCCCCGCGCCGGACCATCTCCTGGTAGCCGTCCTCGTAGTAGAGCTGGGGGTCCCGCTCGAAGGTGGCCCGCAACGCGTCGGCGAGCCGCTCGGCCGCGCCGGGCCGGATCAGCGTGGCGCCGATGTACTCGCCGTACGCCTCGGCGGGGTCCATCAGCTTGGTGATCCGCTTGAGCCGGCCGTCCTCCAGTGTGACCTTCATCTCCTCCTCGGCCAGGGACTTCACGTCGTCCACGGCGAGCAGGATGTCGGAGGTGTCCTCGGCGGCGAGGAGAGTCTGCTCCACCGAGACCGGGTGGACGGTGTCGCCGTTGACCAGCAGCGCGCCCCGCGAGAAGTGGTCACGCGCGCACCACAGCGAGTAGGCGTTGTTCCACTCCTCGGCCTTGTCGTTGTGCACCAGCGTCAGCGACACGCCGTGGCGGCGCTCCAGGTCGGCCTGGCGCTCCTGTACGGCCTGGGCCTGGTAGCCGACGATGACCACGACCTCGCGCAGGTCCACGGCCGCCAGGTTGCGCAGGGCGATGTCGAGGATCGTGGTCTCACCGTCGACCGGCACCAGCGCCTTGGGCAGCGTGTCGGTGTACGGCCGCAGGCGACGTCCGGCTCCGGCGGCCAGCACCATTCCGAGCAATTTCCCGCACTCCTTGAGGTCGAGCGTCAGACAGTAAACCCAAAGGTTAGTTGGCCCGGGGCCGCACTTGGGTAATCCGCCGTTGGTCTGACGTTAATCCTGGGGAGCCGGTTCCACCGCCTGGTCGGGCGTGCGGGGGGCGGCCAGCCAGCAGGTCAGGCTCTCCCAGCCGAACAGTCCCCACAGGTAGAGCGCGAGCAGGACGAACGCGGGAGCCACCATATCCAGCAGTCCGGCCAGGGCGACGACCAGCATCCGGCCGTCCCAGCCGAGCCCGGCCGTGGCCAGCCACGGCGGCGGATACACGTGCTGACGCACCCGGTAGACGATGTCGTAGTGGTGGAAGGCCATCGCGCCGAGCAGCGCGAAGGTGATCACGGGCGGCACCGAGCGGGCGAACCCGGCCGAGGCGACGAAGCCGTACTCCGTGATGCGCAGGATCGGGGGCGCCAGCCAGTCGAGCCGCCCGTCGTGCCGGTGCGCGCTGCCCGCCCCGGCGAGCAGCAGGGCGATCGCGGGCGCGAAGACCGCGAAGTCGTCCGCCCCGGCGATGCCGAGGACCAGCAGCACGGCGGTCACGAACGCCCCGGCGAGCGCGGGCGGCAGGGGCGGCAGCTGCCCGGCGACGAGCAGCCCCATCGCCCGCGACAGCGGGCCGTCGTCGCGCTGGGCGACCACGACGCTGCGCGGCACGGGGGTCATGTGGACGGAGATCACGTCGGAGCCCTCCCGAGCGGCGTCGTGGGCGGCGTCATTACCGGGACGACTCATGCCACCTCCTCGCCTTCGGCTCGGAGTCCGGTCGTGCCGGAGGCACGCGACTCGGCACCTCGCCAGGCGCTGTGTTCACTGATTCGCTCGCTACGCTCGCTCATGCGAAGGACCTCGCCATCCGCCCGGCGGCCGTGTAGACCAGCGCCACCCCGCCCCAGCCGAGCAGCGCGAGGAACGTCACCCGCGCGTCGAACAGCGCCGCCGTGACGCAGATCAGGGCGGTCCGCTCCCCGATCGGCAGGACGATCATCTTCTTCAGCCAGTAGGCCACACCCCGGTCGAGCCGCCGCGACAGCGCCAGCACCGACCCGGTGCCCGAGGCCGCGGCCGCCGCCGGAGCTTCGTCCCAGGGCACCGCCATCGAACGCGGGGCCGCCGCCCGCAGGCTCGCCGCCCGCGCCCGGTCCGCCAGCGATCCGGCGTACGCGAAGTCGACCATGTGCCGGATCGTCTGCAGAATCAGCGCGGCCACGGCCAGGGCCCAGATCTGCCAGGACCCCTCCGGGCCGGAGGTGTACCCGAGCACCAGCCCGACGTAGACCACGTACTCCTTGATCCGGTCGCAGATGGCGTCGAGCCAGCCGCCGAGCGGGGAGAACCGGCGCGTGTACCGCGCGACCTGGCCGTCCAGGCAGTCGAGCACGAACGACAGATAGAGCGCGACGGCCCCCACGACGAGCCCCGCCCGGTGCCCGTCGGAGAACCAGACGGCGGCGATGAGCGCGAACGCGACCGAGACGCCGGTGATCGAGTTGGGCGTCAGGCCGAGCCGTACGGCCGGCCGGATCAGGTGGCGGGACCACGAGCTGACGCAGAAGGTCGTGAAGAAGCCGTCTCCGCTCTTCACGGCGGCCTCCAGGCGGGCCCGCGGCTCGTCGACGTCGGCGAGCTCGCGCACCGCCCGCTCGGCGGCCGGGCGGGTCGCGACCCGCCCGCAGTGCAGCGCGCCCGGCGTGACGGCGTGCACCGGGACGCCCGCCCGGGCGAGCCCGGTGAGCAGCAGCTCGGGCACCTCGGTGTCGCCCACCCGCCCGAGGTGGCGGCGCTGGGCGAGGTCGGCCAGCTCCTCGGCCAGGTCGGCGAGCCCGGCGAGGTGTGCCTCCCCGACCTGCAGGACGCCGCGGAAGGTGCCGTTGGCCCACTCGACCTCGTGGAAGGAGGTGCCCGCCGACACGACGCGGCCCCACTCCGTCCGCACGGGCGGCCGCAGCGGGGCGGGGTCGCCGCTGGCGACGATCGCGCCGGTCGGGCGGGCGGGATGTTCGAGCAGCAGGGCCAGCGCGTCGGTGTGCGCGACGACGTCGGCGGCCAGCACGGCCACCGGGGAGGTCGAGGCGCGGGCCGCCTTGGCCACGATCCGCAGGTCCTCGGCGAGGCCGTCGCTCACGCAGATCTGGTGCCGCGGACCGCTCTCGATCTCCCGTTCCGGCCCGCCCGCCGGACCCGGCCGCCGCCCGCCCGCGGCCTGCGGCCCCGGACCGCCCGCCGCGATCTGTCTTCGCTCGCCCTCCCAGCCGTCCTGGCTTCTCACCACGACCACCACCTCGCGGACCGGCAGGGTGAGCAGCTGGGCGACGAGCCGCTCCAGGAGGCTGCCCTCCGACCGGGCGCCGTCGGAGCAGGGCAGCCCGGCGGCCGGCGAGGTCGCGAGGACGACCGCCACCGTCTGTGTGTCCCGTACCGTACCGGGCTTGCTCGGATCCGCCCCCATATGGAAACCCGTTTCACGTCGGCCGCACGTGCTCACCTCGCAAAGTAACCGAGTGATCACTAGGTGGCAATCACCTTCTGCGGCTTCCGGCACGGGTATGGTCTGCTGTCGGGGAGGACATCATGATCGCGGAATCGCGTCTGCGCAGGGTGGGGGTCGTGCTGGCCGGCGGCGTCGGCCAGCGCGTGGGGCTGAACACACCGAAACAGCTTCTGAAGATCGCCGGAAAGACGATCCTGGAGCACACCCTCGACGTGTTCGACGGCCATCCGGAGATCGACGAGGTGATCGTCCTGATGACCCCCGGCTTCGTCCCGGACGCCGAGGAGCTCGTCAGGCGGAACGGCTACACGAAGGTCTCCCGGGTGCTCGAAGGAGGCGCGAGCCGTACCGAGACGACCTGGCGGGCCCTGTCCGCGCTGGGCGAGCGGGAGTGCGACGTGCTGCTGCACGACGCGGTCCGGCCGCTGATCGAGCCGCGCGTCATCAGCGAGTGCGTGGCGGCCCTCGGCCGCTACGAGGCGGTCGAGGTGGCGATCCCGTCCTCCGACACGATCGTCGTGGCCGCCCCCGGCCCGCGCGGCGAGATCATCC
The DNA here is from genome assembly GCF_016863015.1 of Microbispora amethystogenes. Taxonomy (GTDB): domain Bacteria; phylum Actinomycetota; class Actinomycetes; order Streptosporangiales; family Streptosporangiaceae; genus Microbispora; species Microbispora amethystogenes. The sequence goes on from NZ_BOOB01000004.1 coordinate 161,207, forward strand.
GCGACATCCCCGACCGCTCCCGGCTGCGCCGCGGGCAGACCCCGCAGTGCTTCCGGCTGTCGGTGATCCGGGCTGCGTACGAGCGCGCCCTGGCCGACCCCGAGTTCCCCTCCCTGCCGACGACCGACGACTGCGGCGTGGTGCTGCGCTACCTGCCCGACGTGCCGATCTACATCGTGCCCGGCAGCGAGCGCAACATGAAGGTCACCCACCCGGTCGACGTCTATCTGGCCGACAAGCTCTTCCAGCTCGCCGAGAACACCGCTCCCGCGCTGACCGACGAGCAGTACCGCGCCGGACTGGAGGGCCGCACGCTCGTCGTCTTCGGCGGCAGCTACGGCATCGGCGCGGACATCGTCACGCTCGCCCGGGGCTACGGCGCGAGCGTCCACTCCTTCTCCCGCAGCGAGAACGGCGTGCGTGTCGAGGACGCCGCCGCCGTCGAGGACGCCCTGGCCCGCGTGTACGCCGCGACCGGCCGGATCGACCACGTCGTCAACACGGCGGGCGTGCTGCACATGGGCAGGCTCGGCGAGGCCGGGCAGCACACGATCGAGGAGACCATCGGCGTCAACTACCTCGGCCCGGTCAACATCGCCCGCGCCTCGGTGAAATACCTGATGGAAACCCACGGCCACCTGCTGCTCTACACGTCCTCGTCCTACACGCGCGGCCGGGCCGACTACAGCCTGTACTCCTCCACCAAGGCCGCCGTCGTCAACCTCACCCAGGCACTCGCCGACGAGTGGGCCTGCCAGGGTGTCCGCGTCAACTGCGTCAACCCCGAGCGCACCGCCACCCCCATGCGGCTGCGCGCGTTCGGCGACGAACCCGCCGGAACGCTTCTCTCCCCCGCCGCCGTCGCCCGCACCAGCCTCGACGTGCTGCTGTCCCGCCTCACGGGACAGGTCGTGGACGTGCGGCTCAGCCGATGACCGCAACCACGTACGGAGGGACGGGCGCTCGCCCATGGGGGGAAACATCAGGGGGCGCACGGCCTCCGAGGCGCGGCTCACGCCGCTCGCACGCCGCCTGGCCCTGGTCGCCGGAAGGCGCCGGGGCCTGCGGAGGCTTGCCGGGGGCCACAGAGGGCTGCTCACCGCGCTGACGCTCGCGTCGTACCCGGCCCTGCTCGCGGCGGCCGTCTGGCCGCTGCCCGCGACCTTCGCGGTGCTGGCGCCGCTGTCGTACGCCGCGGAGGCGGCGCTGCCCGGCCGGGCGGCGGCGGCGCTCAGCCGGGCCCATCTGGGAGCCACGGTCCGCTTCCTGGCGCGGGAGACCGCCGCCGTGGTGCTGCTGGCGCGGATGGCGCCGGGACGGCCGTGGTGGTACGCCGCGCTGGCGACGGGGTTGTTCCTGTTCCACGGCGTGCGGGCCGCGCAGACCTGGCTCGCCTGCCGGCTCGACCGCGTCCACCACCAGATGCCGGTGGTGACGCGCAACATCCGTCTGACCGCGCCGCCGATCCCGCCGGCGCCGCCCCGCGCGCTGCTCGCCTGGCGCGGCACCCGCCCGCTCTACCTCGACGCGCTGGCGATCGTGCCGGCGGCGGCCCTGACGCCGTCCGGTCTCGGCTGGGTGGGTGCCGCGGGCGCCGCCGCGGCCGTGGCGCTGGAGGCCGTCGTCACCGCCACGCTGCTGGTCCACACCCGTCGGGCCGCCCACCTGGGCGACCGGCGGCGCGTCCTGTCGGCCGTGGACGAGTGGGTGGCCGCCTACCGGCCCGAGGTCGTCATGTACTTCTCCGGCCCGGCCACGGCCGCGTACCAGGCCACGATGTGGCTGGGCACGCTGGAGCGGATCAGGCCGAGGACGCTGGTGGTGCTGCGCGAGCGGTCGCTCGCCACGGCCCTCGGCCCGACGACGCTGCCGGTGGTGTGCATCCCCTCGTCGGTGGACCTCATGAACTTCCGCGCGCTGGACGGCGTCCGCGTCGCGCTGTTTCCCGCCAACGTCGGCAACAACATCCACATGCTGCGGGTGCCGGGCGTCCGCAGCGTGTTCATCGGCCACGGCGACAGCGACAAGGAGGCGTCGTTCAATCCGTACACGAAGGTGTACGACGAGGTCTGGGTGGCCGGGCCCGCCGGGCGCGACCGTTACCTGCGCGCCCAGGTGGGCGTGCGGGACGAGGCCGTCGAGGAGGTGGGCCGCCCGCAGCTCGCCGGGATCCGGCGCACCGGCCCGCACACGGAGGGCACGGCGCCGTACCAGACCATCCTGTACGCCCCGACGTGGGAGGGGTGGAGCGACGACGTGTTCCACAGCTCGCTCGTCGCGATGGGGCCCGCCATCGTGCGCGCGCTGCTGGAGCAGCCGGTGCGGGTGATCTACAAGCCCCACCCGCTGACCGGCCACCGGTCCCCGGCGGCCCGTACGGCCCACCGGCGGATCATGGCGCTGCTGGGCGAGCGGGCGGGCATCCCCCACGTGGCCGTGACCGGCCGGGAGCCGTCGCTGTACGACTGCTTCAACGAGGCCGACGTGCTGATCTCCGACATCTCCAGCGTGGTGTCGGACTTCGTCGCCAGCGGCAAGCCGTACATCGTGACGAACGTGGCCGCCCTGTCAGAGGACCGCTTCCGCGAGCGCTACCCGGCCGCCGGGGCGGCCTACCTGCTCGGCCCCGACCTGGCGGAGCTGCCGGGCATCCTGCGCCGGCTGGACGCTCCAGGAGAGGACGAGAGGGCCGGCGCCCGCCGCGCCCTGCGGGGCTACCTGCTCGGCCCCGACCATCCGGACCCGCTGGCCCGCTTCGAGGACGCCGTACGGCGGGCCGCCGCCCGCGCCGAGGAACGCGCCCGCTTCCTCGGCCTCGAAGCCCTCGCCCCCTCCGCCCACGACTGAACACCACCTACGGAAGGCTTCCGGGTCACTACATTCAGTCACATGGATGTGAGCATCACGGACCCTGGGACACCCGCTCTGGCGCCAGCGCCCGGCCAGCCTCTCCCCAGGACACCTCGGGAGCTGTTCGACGCGCTGCCCCCACTGCCCGGCCTGCTGGTCGAAGTCATCGATGGACGACTGGTCGCACGCCGACGGGACGCTCTCGAACACGCATCGGCCGCGATGCTGTTGTTCGAGGCGTTCCTGCCGCTGCAGGACGAACGCCGATGGCAGGCGTGGACGGGAAACGTGGGCGTGTGCCTCGACGGGACACACGAACCGGTCATACCCGATCTCGTGCTCGCACCGCCGGACTGCCCGCAGTGGGAACGGCGTGAGCTGCTCTCATCGGGACTGATGCTGGTGGCCGAGGTGGTGTCGAAGGGAAGCGCGGAGGACGACCGGGGCAAGAAGCCCGAGATCTACGCGCGGGGCGGGGTCCCGGTGTTCCTGCTCGTGGATCCGCTGACGACGCCGGCGTCGGTCACGGTTTTCAGCGACCCGAAGGAGGGGCGGTACCAGGTGACCTCGACGGTGCCGTTCGGGCGGGAGATCCTCGTCCCCCACCCGATCGGCTACACGCTGGACACCTCAGTCTTCGAAAAGGTCGTCTAGGCTCGCCCGTTCCGGCTTGGGACGGGGCTTGCTGAGCTTCGGGGGGCTGGTCAGGAAGCCTGTCCCCCACGAGACGTGCATGGCCGCGTACACCACGGGGAGGCGTACGAGTGCGGCGGGCGGCAGGTGGCGGCCGGTGAGGACCGAGCCCGCGACGATCGCCGCGAGATAGCCCGCCGGGACGAGCAGGCCGGGCCAGAACACGGGCGAGATCACCAGGCCCAGCGCCATCGCCGCGACGGCGGCGGGCGGGGCGAGATAACGCAGGTTGATCGTGCCCTGGTGGGTGCGGGAGACGACCCGCCGCCAGCGGCCGTAGTGGAAGTACTGCTTGGCCAGGGCGCGCACGTTGGGCCGGGGCCGATACGTGACGCGCATCCTCGGCTGGAACCACACCAGCCCGCCGGTCTCCCGGATGCGGTGGTTCATCTCCCAGTCCTGCGCGCGCAGGAAGTGCTCGTCGTAGCCGCCCACCCGGTCGAGCGCGCTGCGGCGGAAGACACCCAGGTAGACGGTGTCGGCCGGGCCGGCCTCGCCACCCGTGTGGAACCGGGCGTTGCCCACGCCGATCTTCGAGGTCATGGCGCAGGCCACCGCCTGCTCGAACGGCGTGATCCCCTCGGCGGCCATGATGCCGCCGACGTTGTCGGCGCCGGTCTGCTCCAGCGTCTCGACCGCCGTACGGAGGTAGTCGCGGGGCAGGATCGCGTGCCCGTCCACCCGCGCGATGATCGGGTTGCGGGACGCGGCGATCGCGGCGTTCAGCGCGTTGGGCGTGCGGCCCGTGGGGTTCGGCACGACGACGACGCGGCGGTCCTCGGCCGCGATGGCGTCGGCCACCTCCTGGGTGCGGTCGTGGGACGGGCCCACACTGATGACCACCTCGAGCGGGCCCTCGTAGTCCTGTTCGAGGACCTGCCGGACGGCGTCGCGCAGGTGCCGCTCCTCGTTCAGCACCGGCATGATCACCGATACCGGCGGCCAGTTCCGCGCGGGATTCTGGCTCGACTGTCGCGAGTCGGGAAAGGGCTTCATGGCGGCGCTCACGCTACTGTACGGAGGGGTGGAGACGGCAACCGGAGGACGGGAATGCCCGGCGAGGATCAGGAGGACTCCGGCGTCCGCATAGGGGGCGACGGGTACGGCGGAGTGCGGCTGGCGCCGCAGCGCGCCCGCCGCCGCGGGACCAACCTCCGATCCCTGGTCATCTCGGGCGCGCTCTCCGGAATCGTGCTGGTCGGCTCGGGTGTGCTGTGGACGGTGCCCAACTTCGCCTCCGGCCGCATCCGGTCCGTGGAGGCGGGCACGAGCGAGACCACGTCGCGGGGCGCGATGAACATCCTGCTCGTCGGCGTGGACAAGCGCGACGACCTGAGCAGGCGCCAGCAGGTCCAGCTCCACCTCGGCCGCGACGTCGGCGAGCGCACCGACACGATGATGGTGCTCCACCTGTCGGAGGACCACAGCAGGGTCACCGTCGTCAGCCTGCCGAGGGACACCTGGACGACGATCCCCGGCAAGGGCGACCACAAGATCAACTCTGCGTACCAGTTCGGCGGGCCGAAGCTGACCGTCAAGACGGTGGAGCAGGTGACCGGGCTGCGCATCAACCACTACGTCGAGGTGAACGTGCTCGGGTTCATCGGCGTGGTGGAGTCGCTCGGCGGCGTCACCGTCTGCACGCCGGTGGCCATCGACGACCCCAAGACGAAGCTCGACCTGCGGCCGGGGACGTACACCCTGGACGGGGTCAACGCGCTCGCGTACGCCCGCACCAGGGCGACGGCCCGGTCGGACCTCGACCGCATCGACCGGCAGCAGCAGGTCATCTCGGCGTTGCTCGACAAGGCCCTGAGCGGCGGCACGCTGGCCAACCCGGCCAAGCTGGCCGGGTTCCTCGACTCCACGTTCAGGACGATCACGGTGGACCCCGCCCTGCAGAAGGACCTGCTCGGCATGGTCAGCCAGTTCAGGGACGTCTCGACCGACGACGTGGCGTTCGCGACCGTGCCGCTGGCCGACGTGAACTACCGCTCGCCCACGGGCGAGTCGGCGGTGCTGTGGGACAAGCCGGCCGCCCGTGAGCTGTTCCGGCGGCTCGACGCCGACCAGCCCCTCGTGGAGCCGCCGGCGAAGGCGTCCGCGTCCGCGAAGCCGTCGGCGTCTCCATCGAGCAGCCCCGCGGCCTCGGCCTCGCCGGGGGCCCTGACCATCCCGCCCGCGCGGATCTCGGTCAAGGTGCTCAACGGCACGCTCATCCAAGGCCTCGGCGCGGCCACGAAGACCAAGCTCGTCGAGGCGGGGTTCATGGTGCCGTCGGCTCCCGGCGACACGGCCCGGCGCGACTTCGCGAACACGGTCGTCCGCTACCCGCCCGGCCGTGAGGACTCGGCCCGTACGGTGGCCGCCGCGATCCCGGGCGCCGAACTGCGCGAGCAGCCGGACGTGACCGGCATCGAGGTGGTCGTGGGCCAGAAGAACCACGACGTGAAGAAGGTGACCGTGACGGCGGCGCCCACGGCCTCCGCCGCGGGTTCCCCCGCCTCCGCGCCCGTGGCGACCCCCTCGGCCCGCACCGCGACCCAGAACATCTGCAAGAAGTAGCCCCGCCGGGCCCGGCGGCTCACTGAGAGCCAACTCAGAAAACGTCCGGTAGTGACGCACTCTCAGTTGGCATCAGTGCACAAGGTCGCCTTCGCCCTGCTCGCACCCTCCGGCGGAGGCCCAGGAAGTGCTTTCGCGGATGGCGGAGGAGTTCGCCCTGCTGGAGCCGAGCAGACGTACCGTCAGGAAACCTTCCCGACTTATCGTCTGCGGGCCGAAACAGTGGCCGCGATGTCTCGGGCGGTCGCCTATCGACGCCGGGGCGTGGACGGCACGGACCAGAAGATCATCGATCACGTTCGCGAGTACGGCTTCGTGACGAACCGCACCCTGCAGCGCCTCTTCGACGTCCAGGTGTACACCGCGCGTGACATGCTCGACGACCTGCGCGCACGTCAGATCCTGGAGAAGATCGGGGACGCGCGTGGCGGCACCGGGGTCAGGTACGGGCCAGGGCCCGCTTCTCCCCGCTGATCGGTCGCATCCCACCGGCCGGAGGATCACCCGGCGCATCGTCCGCCGACGACGTGGCCGGACGGCTGTCGCCGGTGGGTCAGGCGACCGGGGCCGCCGGGGCGGGAAGCGCGCCGTTGCGCTCGCGCCACGACGTGAGGTGCCGGTCGGCGGCCTCCCTGGCGATCGTCGCCGCGGCGGCCGGGACCGGCTCGCGGCGCCACTCGTCGAGCCGCCGCGCCATCCGGGCGACGAACCGCTCGCCGGGCGCGGTCAGGCTGCCGCTCGTGAGGAGGGTGCCCGACACCACGCGGGCCGCCTCACGCCACCGGGCGAACTCGGCCGCGGCGCTCACCGCGTCCGCACCGCTCTCGTGGTGCCGCTGCCGCCGCCAGAAGCCCGCGACGCCGAGGAACGCGTACGCGCCCTGCAGCAGGCCGCCGGCCGGCCGGGGGTCGTCGCGCCAGGGGGCGTAGTAGCGGGCGCCGTCGTCGGGCCGGGTGAGCGGCACGATGTCGAGCAGCGCGGACAGCTTGGCGTGCTGCGTCTCGTGGGCGAGCGTGACCGCCAGCGTCTGCGCGTCGGGGGGCGTGGACAGCGCGACGCAGCCGAACGTCTCCCGGGAGGTCGCGCTGGACAGGCCGCGCTCCGGCGGCGCGAGCGGGGTGAAGACGGTGATCGCCGCGGCGACCTCGTCGGCCACCCGGGGATGGTTGCGGGCCAGCAGGTCCCACGCCTCCTGGAGCACGCCCCGCCAGCGCTCCGCCTCCGGCTCGCTCAGACGGCCGCCCAGGTTGCCCGAGCCGGGCATCCGGTGCGGGTCGAGGTCGTCCACGAGCACCCGGAGCCGCCGGCCGTCGCTTTCGGCGGACAGCGACCGCAGGCCCGTCCATCCCGGCTCCGCTCCCCCGATCCGCACGGCGAGGCCGTCCACGCCGACCTCGGCTCCGCCGGGAGCGGAGTGGACGGTCGCGGTGGCGGTCCGGGCCGCGCTCTCGGCGGGCAGGGTGACCTGGCCCAGCGAGGGGAGCGTGACCACTCCGCCGGTCACCGGGACGTCGACCTCGCACGTCACACCGGCCCTGACCACCGCGGCGGCGGCGAGGGACGCGAACCGCTCGATCCCCTCGCCGGTGGCGACCGCGTGCCGGGCCCACGCCCCCACCGACGGATGGCGCAGCACCGCGGCCACCGCCTCGGGGTGGTGCGCCTGGACGGCCGCCAGCAGGTCGTAGGCGCGGCGCGCGGCGGCCCACCGCGCGTGCCCGGCCCGCCGCGCCGCGTCCAGCACTCCCCGTACGAGCAGCAGGTGCTTGCTGTACTGGGCCGCGACCAGGCGGCCGACCGCCGGGGCGCCCCCCGCGCCCCCGGCGAGTTCGTCGAACGCGTCGGCCGGGATCCGGTGCTCTGTCAGCTGCGGTGAGATCATCGAGGTTCCTTGGGACGGGCCGACAGGTCGGCCTGGACGGCGGCCCCGATCCGGCGGATGAGCGCCAGCAGGTCGGGACAGTAGACCGAGGGGTTCTGGAAACCGCTGCCGTGCCGATAGCGATGGGCGTAGAGGCCGCCGCCGCAGATCCCGCCGACCGGGCAGCCGGCGCATTCGGCGGCGAGCGCGAGCGCCCCGATCTGCCGGGCGGCGGTGCCGGGGAGCAGCAGCAGGTCGTCGAAGGAGTGCGTGGCCACGTGCAGGCCGGTGTTCCCCGCGCCCTCGTACGCCGACTTGAGCAGATCCGACTGCTCGATCTCTCCGTCGGTCTCGACGACCACCATGGCCGCCGGGGACAGGCCGACCTGCTCGGAGGCGGACCACCCGCCGAGCAGCAGATGGATGATCTCGCCGAACAGCCGCACGCGCGGAGCCCGGCCGGGCGCGGCGTACCAGCGGTCGAAGACCGCGCCGAGCCAGTCGGCGTACGGCGTGGCCGGCAGGCCGGCCGTACGGCCGGGCGGCGGGGCGGACCAGTTGCCGTGCGGCAGCAGGAAGTCGACGGCCGGCGGGCCGAAGCCGCACAGCGCCTCGTACGTCTCGGCGGGGTCGTTGCACAGGTCGACGGTGCACAGCAGCCCGCGGAACAGGTGCCGGAACGCCGGAGAGGTCAGCCGGGTGAGCGCCGCGGCGGTGCGGTCGTAGCTGCCGCGGCCGTCGGCGGTGCGGCGGACCCGGTCGTGCGCGTCACGGCTCCCGTCGAGGCTCACCCCGAGGCCGACGCCGAGCGCGTCGAAGACCCGCAGGTAGTCGTCGTCGAGAAGGGTGGCGTTGGTCTGCGCCAGGACGTCGACGCGGGCGGGCACCGCGGCCCGCAGGGTGCGGACCGCGTGCTCGATCTCCGCGGGCCCGGCCAGCAGCGGCTCACCGCCGTGCAGGACCACCTCCACCGACTCGACGCCGTGCGCCGTCACGTGCTCGGCGATCCGTGCGGCGGTCGCCGCGACGGTGTCGCGGCTCATCCGGCGGGGACGGCTCCGCCAGGTCTGGTCGGCCATCTCGTACACGTAGCAGTAGGAGCACGCCAGGTCGCAGCGGCTGTGGATCTTCAGGATGAACTGCCTGAACGGGGTGGGCCGCCAGCCGTCCGCCAGCAGCGCATCCACGTCGAGAGTCGACGGCCACTCGGGCACCGCGGATCAGCCTCCACGCTGGGGCTCCTAAGGGTGCCCAGCATAGTGAGATCACGCCGTCTGCCGGAGCATTTCCCTCGCCTGCTTGAGCAGGTCGGGCGGCAGGCGATCGAGCACGCCGGTCACCACCTGCGCGGCGGCCTTGGGGGTGCCCGCCCTGACCAGCGCCTCGGCGAGGGCAAGGTGAGCGGCCATGTCATTGGGCGCCCAGCTCAGCGCGGCGGTGATGCGCTCGATCGCCTTCACGTGGTCCCCCTGGCGCAGCCACAGCAGGCCGTCGGCCCGGAGCATCCGCGCCACGCCGTCGAACCGCTGGCGCTCGGCGTAGAGTTCGACCGCCTCCTCGCAGTATCGCCGCGCGGTCTCGTACTCGCCGTTCTCGACGGCCACCTCGGCGAGGATCTCGGCGGCCTCCGCCCGCACCCACGACTCGCCGAGGTCGGAGGCCCGCACCGCCTCGCCGGCGAGCCGCCGGGCCTGCTCCCACTTGCGGGTGGCCAGCGCGGCGCGGGCCGCCCGCAGGTACGCCTCCGGGGAGTCGGAGCGGGAGATCGGCCGGATGAGCCGGTCGTGGGCGAGCTCGTACCACCGGATGCCCCGCCGGTGTTCGGCGCGCAGGATGTGCCGGTCCTCCAGTGCCCGCGCCACCGCGTTGGGCATGCTGCGGGTCTGCTGCAGTCCCTCGTAGACCATGTTGCGGGTGCCGTGCTCGGTGACGAACGTGTTGCGCAACCAGAACTTGATCTCGCCCGGCGACATGTCGAACTCCTCGGCCACCTCGGCGACCATCCGTTTGCAGAAGTCGTACAGGAACTCCTCCACGTCGGCGTACGCGCGGGCGTGCCGTTCGGTGATCTCGGTGACGCCGGGCGGGAGCGACTCCCAGAGCGCCGCGCAGACGACCTGCAACTGGACCGGCTCGACGGTGTCCAGCATGACCTTCGACTCATGGCCGGCCTCGTCCACGATGACCGCCGTACGCAGGTCGTCCACGAGCAGTTCGGCGGCGGCGGGCGTGATCGTCCTGCCGGTGTGCCCGAGCGGCCGCGCCACCGCCTCACGGGCCGCCTCGGGGGTGAACGGCCGCAGGTGGAAGCGGGCCCGCGAGCCCTGCCCGAACGGCCGCTCGTACGGCAGGACGAGGAACAGGTACTCCTCCCGCAGCGAGAGCAGCAGGTGCAGCCCGGTGTGCTCCTGTACGGCGGTGGTCAGCTGGTCCAGCAGCTCGGTCCGGTCGCGTTCCCCGGCCGGCCCGCCCTGGAACATCTCCTCCGCCTGGTCGACGGCCGCGAGGATCGGCATCGGGTCGCCGTACTCGTCGGTGCGCTCGGGCCGGGCCCGCAGGAACTCCGTCACCGTCAGGCCGGCCGTCGTGCGCGGGTCCCGCTCGGGCGCCCAGCAGGACAGCAGCGCCGCCACGTACGGGTTGCCGCTGCTTTCCGGCGGCCGGGGCCGGGGATGGACCCTGGCGACCGGCAGCAGGTCGACCCGGCCGGGATCGAGCCGGGGCAGCACGCCCGCCTGGAGCAGCGACGTCTTGCCCACTCCGGACGCGCCGTAGAGGACGGTCAGCCCGGCCGCCTGCCACAGGGTGGCGATCTCCCGCGCCTCGCGGTCACGACCGTGGAACAGAGCGCTCTCGTCGCGCTGGTACGGGCGCAGCCCCACGTAGGGGCGGACAGGCGCGGTCTCCGTCATGTCGTCCTCATTCTGTCCAGCAGCTCCTGGAAGAAGTCCTCGGTGCTCCCTATGTAGATGGAGATGCTCCAGCCGTCGAGGTAGCGCTCCAGGTACTCCTGCGCCTTGCCCGCGGCGCCGGCGACCGTCCCGCTCAGCTCCGGCAGAAGCTGGACGCTGACGTGCCGCCGCCTCCGCGTGAGCGGAACGGGCCGGATGAGGCCGTGGAAGAGCACCCGGAAGTTCCAGTCCTGCAGGCTGTAGCCCACGAACAGCAGGGGCCTGGCGGTCATCGCGGCGAGCACGGGGGTGGGCAGCGGCTGCCGCACCCCGGAGGCGCGGGCGTCGACCATGTTGACCAGATATTCGAGGTAGTCGTCCTCGGTGAGCACGAGTGACGCGGGGTCGTCCCAATGACCGTGGAGGTGATAGACCAGCGGCCGCCGGGACGTCGGCTCCAGCGCTTCGATGTCGTCCGCTTTCGTGTCCCACCAGGTCGAGGTGTACGTCTCCGGCGACTTGGGCTCCGCTTCGGACCGCTGCAGCGCCTGCGTCATGAAATCGTCGTAGTTGGTGGTGATGAACGTCGTGATGGGAAATCGCGCGAGCACCGTGTGCGGATCGAGCGCATTCGTGGCCTCGCCGGCCGGATACCGCTTCAGATAATCGCAGATCTCGTGCTTGAGCTCGACATAGTCCCGGCCCAGAAGCGCGACGTACTGCATCACCCGGGCCAGGTTGCCCGAGTCGGCGAACGGATACCGATACTCGTGCGCGAAATGGCGGCTGAGTTCACCGCCGGTGGGCAGCCGCCCGAAACAGGAACCCGCACCGAGAAGCGGCGTGCAGTCACCCCTGCGGAGCTGCTTGATCAGCCGTTCCCAGTCCGCATCGTTCACACGTCATCCCGGGGGTCGCCGCAAAGTCACCAGTTAAGTCGATTATGACCCACGATGACGGCAACGGACCGGCGATTGATTTGCGGACGGGCCGGATTATCCCGGCCGGAATGCTCAAATAGCCGATTGAAAACCGGCGTAGGGAACAGAACCATCCTCTTCCAGCAGACGGCGCAGGGCCTCCGACAGTGCCGGATTGTCCACCTGTCCGAGTTCGGCCAGGCTGAGACCGGTCACATCGATCAGACCACCGCTGTACCCACCATCGGCCATGTCGCCCATGACGCTCCTCGTCCGACAAACAGTGGACCCCATCTTCCCCCACGCGCATGGCGAGGTGCCACCAGTCTGACTCCTTGACTCTTCAATCCACGAGGTGTGGCGCTCTAAGCTTTGTCCAAACCAATCGAGCCCCGGCAAGGGATGGCAGCGTGTCGGCTTCGCACTTTTCGTCGGACTCTGGCCGCATGCCCGTCATTTGGGGCAGAGTTCCCCAGCAGAACAAGAACTTCACCGGACGCAAGGACCTGCTCGACAAACTTCGCGCCGACCTCATGACCGAGACCACGGCCGCCGTCCTCCCCCATGCCCTGCACGGTCTCGGCGGCGTGGGCAAGACCCAGCTCGCGATGGAGTACGCCCACCGCTTCCGGCACGAGTACGACCTCGTGTGGTGGATCCCGGCCGACCAGCCCATGCTGGTCAAGTCGTCGCTCGCCGGGCTCGCCAGGGAGATGAAGCTGCCGAGCGCGGTCTCCGCGGGGATCGAGGACGCCGCCGAGGCCGTGCTGGACGCGCTGCGCCGGGGCGAGCCGTACGGCCGGTGGCTGCTCGTCTTCGACAACGCCGACGACCCCGAGCAGATCAACGACATCATCCCCCGGGGTCCCGGGCATGTGCTGATCACCTCCCGCAACCACAGCTGGCAGGGGGTGGTCGACACCGTCACCGTGGACGTCTTCCTGCGCGAGGAGAGCAAGGAGTTCCTGCTCCGCCGGGTGCGGCGAGGGCTGAGCGAGGAGCAGGCCGACCGGCTGGCCGACGCGCTCGGCGACCTCCCGCTCGCGCTGGAGCAGGCGGGCGCCTTCCAGGTCGAGTCGGGCATGTCCGTCGACGAGTACCTTCGGCTCCTGCGGGAGCAGACCACCCGGCTGCTGGGGATCAACAAGGCCTCCGACTATCCGCTGTCGATGACCGCGGCGTGGGCGCTGTCGGTGACACAGCTCAGGGGGAAGTCGCCCGAGGCCGTGGAGTTGCTGCGCTGCTGCGCCTTCTTCGGTCCCGAGCCGATCCCGCGCGACGTGTTCGAGCCCCTGCCGGAGCCGTTCGCCGCCCAGTCGCGGATGGCCGACCTGTTCGCCGACTCGATCCGGGTGAGCGGAGCCGTCCGCGAGCTCGGCCGGTACGCGCTGGTCCGCATCGACTCCGAGAGCCGCACCCTCCAGGTCCACCGGCTGGTCCAGGCGCTGCTGCGCGACGAGCTCGACGATCCCGAACGGGCCGCGTTCCGGCGGGAGGTACACCTGCTGCTCGCGGCCGCCGCCGCGCCGTACGAGGCGGACGACACCCAGTCCTGGCCGCGTTACGCCGGGCTGCTCGGCCATGTGGCCCCCGCCGACGTGGCGAGCAGTCATGATCCGCGCATCCGCTCCTTCGCCCTGAACATCGTCCGCTACCTCTACTCGTCCGGCGACTTCCTGTCGGCCCGGTCGCTGGTGGAGCGGTTCATCGAACGCTGGCGGGCCGACAGCGGCGAAGACGACCGGCACGTGTTGTCCGCCCACCGCCACCAGGCGATCGTCGTCAGAGAGCTGGGCGAGATCCAGGAGTCGTTCGACCTGAACCGGCGCGTGCTGGAGCGGATGCGGCACGTGCTCGGCGAGGACGACGGTGAGACGCTGCTGCTCACCAACAGCCACGGGGCCGACCTCCGCTTCCGCGGCGACTTCCAGGCGGCGCTGGAGCACGACAAGGAGTCGCTCCGCAGGCACGAGGCGGTCTTCGGCCCGTCCCACCGGCGGACCCTGCGGGCCATGAACAACCTGGCCCTCGACTACCTGCTGCTCGGCGACTACGCGACAGCGCTGGAGCTGCAGTCCAGGACGTTCACCCTGCAGAAGCGGTCGGGCTCCAGCAAGCAGAACGTGCTGGCCTCCTGGAACGGCCTGGCCCGGCTGCTGCGGCTCAACGGCGAGTACCGCCAGGCCTGCGACATCGGCGAGGACGCCTACGAGTACGGCGTGCAGGAGCTGGGCCGCGAGCATCCCTGGACGCTCCGGACCGCCAAGGACCTGTCGATCGCCAAGCGCCGGGCCGGCTACATCGAGGAGGCGCTGGAGCTGGCCCGCAGCACCTACGACCTGCAGGAGCGCATCTTCGAGGAGGTCGACCACCCCGACACCCTGGCCGCCGCCCTCTGTCTGGCCAACGCCCAGCGGGCCTACGGCGAGACCGGCGCGGCGCTCGAACTGCTGGAGGACATGACCACCCGCTATCCGCGCATGTACGGCGACGACCACCCGTTCAAGTACGGCTGCGACACCAACCTCGCGCTGCTGCTGCGGGTGAACGGTCAGGCGGAGCGGGCCAGGGACATGGACGCACGGGCGCTGAACGGATTCGACGGCCGCCTCACCCGGGACCACCACTTCTCCCTCACCTGCGCGATCAACCTCGCCAGCGACCTCGCCGCCCTGGGCGACGCCGAGGCGGCCAGTGAACTGGGCGAGGACACGCTGGCGCGGCTTCGCGCGCTCCTGGGCGAGAGCCACCCGCTGACCCTCGCCGCCGCCGCCAACCACGTGATCGACCTGCGGACGGTGGGAGACGCCGAGGCGGCGGACACGCTGCTGGCCGACACGCTGGAGCGGTACGTCGGGGTCCTCGGCCCCGAGCATCCGGACGCCGTGGCGTCCCGCGAGGGCCGCCGGCTCGACTTCGACTTCGACCCACCCGTCCTCTGACCCGGCGCCGCCGGCGTCACGGAGAGCCCGATCTCACCGAGGTGAGCCGCGCCCTCTGGGGCACGGGCGCGGGGGTCCCGGGAGCCCGCACGGGGCCGCGGATCACGGAGAGGGCGAACCGGACCAGCAGCGGCGCGAGCAGCGCCATCACGAAGAGCCTGAGGCTCTGCACGCCGGAGATGAGGGACACGTCGGCGTCGGTGACGACGGCGGTGGTCATCACGGCGTTGATCCCGCCGGGCGTGGTGGCCAGGTAGGCGTCGGAGAACGGGACGTCCAGGATCCGCGCCAGCACCGCCGCGATCACGGCGCATCCCCCGCTCACCACCGCCGTCAGGGCGAGCAGCACCGGCAGCAGCGACCGCACGCGGCGCAGCGTGTGCCGGGTGAAACGCAGGCCGACGTCGAGGCCGACCAGAGTGAACAGGGCCGTTCTCAGCGCACCCGCCGGGGCGTACGCCGGCGGCGCGTCCACCGGGACGATCTCCGTCAACGTGCCGGTCAGGGTGACCAGCGCCGTGCCCAGAACGGTGAGGAGCATCGGTCCGAGCAGCGCCGGGCACGGCAGCCGCGTCTTCGTGCCCAGGAACACGCCGAGGGCCGCGACGACCGCCAGCACCAGGAGCCCCGCCGCCTGATGGTCGCCCGTGACGAGCCGTCCCCACTCACGGGCGGTGGCCGGCGCCTCTCGCGCGCTCGTTCCGCCGGCCATCCAGTCGATGACCACGGGAGCGGTGGCCGCGACCAGGCCGACCCGTAAGTACTGCATGAACGCGACGAGCCGGGTGTCCGCGCCGAGGTCCTCGGCGGAGGCGACCACGGCGGAGGAGCCTCCCGCCACCATGCCCAGGGTCGCGCTCGCCCGGTCGACTCCGGCGCGGCGGGCGAGGATCGCCGCCGCGCCGACACCCAGGACGACGGCGGCTCCCGTGACGGTGGTGAGCGGCACCACGTCGCCCGCGGACTCCGCCAGGGCGTGCGGGTTCAGGTGCGTGCCCAGCAGGACTCCGAGAAGCGCCTGGGCCACCCGGTTCGCCCACCTCGGCGCCTTGTCGGGCATCACCCCGGCGAGTGCCAGGCAGAGACCCAGCGCCATCGGCACGAGCAGGTGCGGCGCGGGGATCCGCTGCCCTGCCAGTTCGGCCGCGAGGCCTCCCGCCGCGAGTGCGACCGGCCAGCGGAGCGCCCGTACGAGACGCGGACAGGACCGGGCCGTACGGCTCGCGCTCGGAAGGCTCGTGGAGAACGCGCCGGTCGCCGGACAGGGCAGATCACGAGAGCCGTCTGTCCGGATTGGAATGGATTGAGAACCGCTGAGCACCCTCAACGATGCGGCATCGCGGGCAAAGCCACCGTATGACCCGGCAATGCTCCGGTGTGGATTGCCCGCTCATATCGTCATCAGCGGGAGCCGTGAGGCCATAGTGGCAAACGGGAACGCCGATACGCCGGGCCTGTGACCAATCGCTCACGACCCGCCGCAGGCGCCGATCACGGTCAGCCGACGCCGCCGTGACAGGCCGTGGTCAGGGAGGTGCGGTTCCCGGAACCATGGTTCTGTGCGCCCCCGTCAGGTGGGGAGGACGTAGCCTCCCACGGAGGGCGGGATCAGGAAGGAGTCGATCCGCTTCAGCTTGTGCGTCGCGCGGTTCAACCGATACCAGGTGTGGAGCCTGCGCTCCTCGCCGCCGACCCGGCGGTCGGAGCGGGTCAGGACGTCGATGTGACCGGCCTTGTCCCAGCGCGTCCGCAGCGGGTTCTCCCCCGTACGGAGCCGGATGGGTATCGTGCTCTTCTTTCCGGTGGCGAGGTTGCGGGTGACGACCATGTTCCGGACGGTCTTGCCGGTCTTCGTCCACTTGGTGCCGGCCACGGTGACGCCGTCGGGGCCGAGGTCGCCGCGCATGTAGACGGATCGCCGCAGCTTCACCGACCACGTGCCGGTCGAGTAGAGCACCGCCGTACGGTTGTTGCCCGCCATCATCCGTCTGCCGTCGGGGCTGAAGTCCCAGGCCTGGTATCCCCTGGGCAGTGTGAAGACCTTCCCGGTGGTCGTGTCCGCGACCCGGTCGACCTCCCGTTCGGAGGCGTCGACGCCGAGCATGCTGACGTACCGCCCGCCCGGGGAAAGGATCAGCG
Organism: Microbispora amethystogenes; assembly: GCF_016863015.1. Lineage (GTDB taxonomy): Bacteria > Actinomycetota > Actinomycetes > Streptosporangiales > Streptosporangiaceae > Microbispora > Microbispora amethystogenes. The sequence goes on from NZ_BOOB01000004.1 coordinate 178,068, forward strand.
AGTTCATCTGGAGGTCGTCCGGCCACGTCACCTTGGGGATCTCGCGCGCCCTGCCGGTGGCGGCCGTCCAGATCGTGAGCACGCCGTCCTTGCCGCTGAAATACGCCGCCCGGGCGCCGTCCTGGGAGACCGCGACGACGGCGGCGGCCACGTACTCGTCGTCGCCCACCGTCCTGCGCGCGCCCGGGAGTGCGACGACGCGGCCGTTGCTCAGCCACAGCTTCAACGGGCCGCACGGATGCCGGCCGCCGTCGCTCTGCAGGCAGGAGCTGAGCCCGGCGTAGCGGATGACCGGCTTGGCCGCCGCTGCCTCGGCATGGGGCGTGATCGTGAGAGGGGCGGCGGTCACGACCGCGGCCAGGAGTACCCGGTACGGCATTTCGGCATCTTCGCACACCCTCGCGGATGTTCGGGGGCAGACGGCAAGAGATCGCTCAGCCGGGGAGGACTCGCACCTCGGCGGCGGGCAGGTCGGCCCACCAGCGGTCATACGCGCGGTAGAGCCGGTGATCGCGGCCGACCAGGAACGCCGTCAGCGCCCGGGCCTCCTCCGCGAGCCCCTCCCATGCCTCGGCCGACAACGGGTGGAAGGCGGTCGCCTCGATGCCGCCCTCGACCTGGCGCCACACGCCCGCGACGTACCCGTCGACCAGGAGCGACGGCAGCACGTCACCGTTCGCCCTGATCACGAGCCTGCGGTAGTCCGGCGGGAGGACCCGGCTCCGGTCGGCGTACGCCAGCAGAACGCTGTCCCACATGGCCATCAGCCGGGGAGGGGCGGGGGTGTCGGCGGCGGGCCGCGGCGCGCCCGGCACGTCGTACAGCTCCGCGCCGCCGGGCCCCTCCAGCCGCTCCAGTACGGCGGAGAGCGCGCCCAGCGCGTCCCGGACCCTGGACCGCTGCACCAGGGCGAACTGCGCCACGTCCGCCACGGACGCGGGCCCGAACCCGTCCAGGTAGCGGTGGACCAACGTCTGCAGGTGCTTGTCCGACAGGTCCCTGTCGTACGGCGTCGGCGGTGTCCCCGACGCGACGTACGACGGCCGGGGGCCGAACGACCACGGCCCGCCCATCGGGGCGTGCAGCAGCGGCGCGAACGACCGCACCGCCCACCACACGCCCTGCGGCGGGACGTCGAGCCGTCCGGCGAGCCAGGCGTGGATTTCGGCGTTGGTGCGGGGCCGGTCCGCGAACTCCAGCAGGTCGGGAAGGAGGGCGTCGGCGTCGGCGGCCCCGAGACCGCTCTCCGTGAAGCGGCGGTCGCCCAGCCTCGCGCCGCGCAGCGTCGGCTGCATGGCGGTGTGCATGGGCGGATGATCGTCGGCGTGCACCACGTGCAGCGTGATCCGCATCAGCGTCGCCTTGACCAGCGCCTGACCGGCGAAGGCGACGTCGAGGTCGGCCGGGTCGAAGGCGGCGAGCCGGTTCCACAACGCGATGTACGGCGAGGCGGGCTGCTGGGCCTGGAGCGCGACCACGCGCCGGACCGCGTCGACGACACCGACGGGCTCCCGCCGCAGCAGCAGTTGCCGGGCGAGCGTGGCGCGGTTGAGGTCTTTTGCCGTGATTGTCATGGTGCGCAAGGACTCTAACGGAGGGCGGTGCTCGCGGTGGGGCGGCGGTCAGGCGATGACGGCCTTCCACCGGCCGCGCTCCAGCCGGATCGTGCCGTCAGGGCTGATCGTGACCCACGCCCCGTACAGGGGCAGGCTGCCGTCGGCGAGCCACTGATGGCGGATCCGGTCGAGGATGTCCCACAGGCGCCGCGGCCCGCCCTGGTGGACGAGCGGAACCTCGTCGCGCACGCCCTCGGCACGCGCCCAGGAGCCGTCCGCGTGGACCATCCACGCCGTACGCCGGCCGTCGTCACCTTCTTCGAACCAGTGCGAGATGCCCGGAGCGGTCACCTCCAGCATCGACCGGAGCTCCCACGCCTCGATCACCTCGACCATCGGGTATCGGCCGCGCCCGACGTCCTCGCCGTCCTGGTCGCGGATCTCCTCGAACCTGGCCAGGAGCCCGGGCGGATAGTCCTCGCCGTGCCGGGTCGTCATGAACCCCGCCCGGTCCCACTGCACCCGCCCGAAGGCGCCGCCGTCGTCCGTCCTGTCCGCGACAATGATGATCATGGTGTTCGCGATCGTCGTGACCAGGCGCCCGCCGGGACGCAGCGCCTCCAGCCAGCTCGCCGGGACCGGCCGTACGGACACCATGGCCGCGATCCGGTCGAACGTCCCCGGCAGGGGCCCGGTGGCGTCACAGGTGACGACCCGCGGGTGCAGGCCGATCGCGTCGAGCCGCTCGGTCGCGGCCGTGGTCAGGTAGGCGTCCAGGTCCACGCTCGTCACGTGCCGATCACCGAGCCGTCTGGTGAGCAGCGCGGCGCCGTACCCGGAGCCGACACCGACGTCGAGCACGTCGACGCCGTCCTGGATGTCGGCGTGCTGGTACATGCGCACGACCAGGCCGGGCATCGTCGAGGACGACGTCGGCAGCCCGCCCGGGTGATCCTCGCCCGTGGCGTGGTCGGCGTGCGACGACCCGACCCGGGTCACGAGCGACACGTCGGAGTAGGCCGCCTTCAGCCACTCCCGCTCGTCGGCCGGCCCGTCGCGCAGCGTCCAGAGCCCTTCGCGGTGCTCCCACCACCTCGGGACGAACAGCTGGCGCGGCGTGGTGGCCACCGGCCCGCGCCAGCGTGAGGCGGGCCGGGTGACGTCGGCGGCGAGCCGGGCGGCGTGCTGTTCCCAGGTCATCGTTCCCTCGTCGTGTCCGGGTTACGGAGGCGCGGGTCGCGGGCAGGCCGGTCCGCCGATCACCGGCCGGCACCCTCATTCTCCGCGGCCCACCGCTTCCCCGCGAGCTCCGGCCTCGCGCGGCCGTCCCGCGTCAGGGATAGGAGTTCCGTGAGTGAACCGCACGGTGATGGTCAGGCCGCCTTCGGGGCGTGCGCCGGCGGCCAGGGTGGCGTGGTGAGCCTGGGTGACGGCGTTGACGATCGCGAGGCCGAGGCCGTACCCGTCGCCGCGGCCGTGACGTTCGGGCGCCAGTTTCTGGAAGGGCTGGAAAAGGCGCTGGATCTGGTCCCCGGGGACGATCGGCCCGCTGTTGGTGACCGTGAGGACCGCCTGCGTGCCGGAGGTCCGCGTGGTGACCTCCACGTGCCCGTCCGGGTGGTTGTGGCGGACGGCGTTGTCGACGAGGTTGGCGACGAGGCTTTCGATCAGTCGCGGGTCCCCGGCCGTCACCGCGGGCGTCAGGTGGCCGGCGAGGTCGATGCCCGCCTCCGTCGCCTGGCCGCGGCGGGAGGCGAGCACTCCCTCGGCGACATGGGCGAGGTCGAGGGTCTCCCAGCGGGTGACGCCGCGCTCGCTGGTGGCCAGGGCGAGCAGCGCGTCGACGAGCCGCTCCTGGTGTCCACCGAGAGCGAGGGCCTCCTGGCAGGCCGAGCGCAGGGTGCCGGCGTCGGCGTCGGGGTCGGCGAGGGTGACTTCGAGGAGGGTGCGCAGGCCGGCGAGCGGGGTGCGCAACTCGTGGGAGGCGTTGGCGACGAAGTGGCGTTGGGCGTCGAAGGAGGCTTCGAGCCGGGCGAACAGGTCGTCCAGGGTGTGGCCGAGTTCGGTCAGCTCGTCCGTGGGCTCGCCGAGGGCGAGGCGCCGGTGGAGGTTCCCCGCGGAGATGACCTTGGCGGTGGCGGTGATGGCGCGCAGCGGGTCCAGGAACCGGCCGGCGACGTACCACCCGAGAGCCAGGGCGACGGGGGCCAGGACGACCAGGGCGACGGCGGATCCGACGAGGAGTTGGGGCAGGCCGATCCCGGGCTCCGTTCCGGTGATCGTGCTCGGTTCGGGCCCGCCTACGGGTCTGGTCTCCTGGATGCCGGCGAGTGGGACGTTGACGAACACGAGCGCCAGGGCCCCGGCCGCGTAGACGCCTGCCGCGTAGGCGAGCGCGAGCCGCTTCCGCAGCGACCTCCTGGCGAATTGCCGGGAGGTCATGACGGTCCGATGCGGTAGCCGCCTTCGCGGATGGTCTCGATCACCGGCGGGTCGCCGAGCTTGGCGCGCAACCGGTGCATGGTGTGCTTGACGGCGCTGCTGAAGGGGTCGGCGGCCTCGTCCCAGACCCGTTCGAGCAGTTCCTCCGCGGAGATGACCAGGCCGGGCACGGCGAGCAGGCATTCCAGCAGGGCGAACTCCCGGGGGCTCAGGTCGAGTCGCCGGCCCGCCCGGGACGCGACCCGGCGGGCCGGATCGAGGGTGATGTCTCCGCAGGCCAGGGTGGGCGGCAGCGGCGGGGTGGCGCGGCGGGCCAGTGCGCGCACGCGGGCGACCAGCTCGGCGAACGCGAACGGCTTGGGCAGGTAGTCGTCGGCGCCGAGGCTGAGCCCGTCGACACGGTCCTCGATCGTGCCGGAGGCGGTGAGCATCAGCACCCGGGTCTCGCAGCGGCCGTGGGCGAGTCGCCGGCAGATCTCGTCGCCGTGGACACCGGGCAGGTCGCGGTCGAGGATCACCACGTCGTAGCGGGTGACGGCCAGGCGGTCGAGGGCGGCGGTGCCGTCCAGGACGACGTCGACGGCCATGCCCTCGCGGCGCAGCCCCGTTCCGATGGAGCGGGCGAGGACCTCGAAGTCCTCGACGACGAGGACCCTCACCGCCGCTCACCGCCGGTCGTCGTACGGGCGAAGCGGCCGGGTCGAGGTGCCATGTCTCCACGATGCCAGCTCCCCGGTCGCAACCGGGTCGCGGCGGCCGCGACCCGGCTGGAACCGGGCGCCCCGTACAACCGTCGCCATGAATCCACTGAAGCCTCACCGGCTCAGCCGGCAGGACGCTGTCCCCCGGGCGCTGCACTTCCCCCGGGTGCTGCGCGCGGAGTGGACCAGGTTCCGCACCAGGCGCGGCTTGGTGCTCGCCGTGGCGGCCTCCGTGCTGGTCACCGTGTCGCTCGGGCTGCTGATCGCGGGGGGCGTCCGCAGCACCTGCGTGACCGGGAAGGGCGAGGGCCCCTGCCCCGCGCCCCTGCTGGGACCCGACGGCACGGCGGTCAGGGACAAGTACTACTTCGTGCACCAGCCGCTCAGCGGGAACGGCGGCGTCACCGCCCGGGTGTCGGACCTGACCGGGCAGATGCGGCTGCCGGACGTCGTGCCCGGAGTGCGCAACGTCAAGGAGGGGGTGGTGCCGTGGGCGAAGGCCGGGCTCCTCGTCAGGCAGAGCCTCACCCAGGGCACGCCGTATGCCGCCGTCATGCTCACCGGAGAGCACGGCGTACGGATGCAGTACAACTACACCCACGACGTGGCCGGTGGTGCTCACAACGGCCCGCAGTGGCTGCGACTGACCAGGTCGGGCGACACCGTCACCGGCTACGAGTCGGACGACGGCAGGACGTGGACCGAGGTCGGCACGGTCACGCTGACCGGGCTGCCGGAGACGGTCGAGATCGGGCTGTTCGCCACCTCGCCAGGCGTGCTGTGGGAGAGGGCCCAGGCCTTCGCCCAGGCCACCGCCACCTTCGACCAGATCGCGCTGCAGGGCGCGAACGGTTCGTGGCGCCGTGACGACGTCGGCGTCACCATGGAGGCTGACGGGAAGACCCCGCACCACCCCGGCGGGGTCGTCGAGTCCGGCGGCAAGCTCATCGTGACCGGGGGCGGTGACATCGGGCCCGCCCCGGTGGAGGGCGGCGTGCGCGCCGACCTCCTGCTGACCGGCGGGGCCGTGGGGCTGATCCCGGTGCTCGTGGCGGCGGTCACGTTCCTCACAAGGACGCTCCGGCGCGGGCTCAACAGGACCGGCCCGCCGGACGAGCCGCATCCGGTACGGCTACTGGCGGCCAGGGCCGTCGTGATCGGCGCGGTCGCGTTCGTGGCGGGACTGGTGGCCTCGGGGATCGTGGTCCCCGTCGGCCTGGCGATACTGCGTGCCAACCAGAACCCGGTCCAGCCGATCAGCCTCGGCACGGAGCTTCGGGTGATCGTCGGCTACGCCGCGCTGACCGCGGCCGCCGCCGTACTGGCTCTGGGCCTCGCCGCGCTGGTCAGGCGGGCCGTCATCGCCGTCGGGCTGGCCGTCGCGCTCGTCGTCGTGCCCTACCTGCTGGCGTCCGCGGGCCTGGCGCCATGGCTGCTGATGATCACCCCTGCCGCCGGGTTCGCGATCACCCAGAGCATCCCCACGTTCGCGCACGTGGACGTGAACATGTCCCTGCTCGACGGCTACTACCCGCTCCCACCCTGGGCCGGTTTCTCCGTGACCTGCGTATACACCGCCCTCACCCTCGCGGCGGCGATAGCCGTACACCATGGGAAGCGCCACGTCAGGCCCGCATCCAACTGATCGATCGTCGGCTCGGTCGCCGCAGGCGAGCTATCTGATGGATCGCCTCGGTGCTCAGACACTGGCGGGCTTCGGTGCTCGCCCCGCGGGTCGCCGGCACCGACCGACAAGAACAGAAGGCGAGGCTACCAGCGTAATTGCTGGCTGAACGGCAATAGGGGCTCGTCTCAATGTAATATGCCGTGATGGCAGCTCTCTTTGCACGTACGGCGACTTCCGTTCTCCTCGTCGTACTTGTTTCCGGATGCCTTCCCGGATCTGATGAAACCTACGTTTCAGCTGATGAAGCGACAGGAGTCTCACTGCCGGTCTCGTTCACCTATCGGCCCACTGCCGTTCCGGCGATTTCCGAGGAGGATCGGATCACCCTCGTCAACGCGCGGAACGAGCTGATCTCGAGGTGCATGAGGAAGAAGGGGTTCACTTTCAGAATCGCCAAGGCCGAAGCCGGCCCTTCGAACGGGGGCCCGAGCGACAGCGACGTCGCCTACCGTAGTCGATACGGCTATGACGAGCGCCCTTGGCAGGCACAGCATGGCAGCAGATCCGCATCCAGGGGTAAGAGCGTGGTCGGGCATTCTCCGAAATATCTCCTTGCACTTGAAGGCCCCCCAGGATCACAGAAACGAATCGACGGCGTGTGGGGAGGACTGAGCAAGGAGGCGCCGACCAAAGGCTGCCTGGCGGAGGCGGACCGCAAGCTGTATGGCGACGTCATCGAGTGGGCGTCTCTCGACCTGACAGTGCTTAACATCGAGAATCTCATGCTCAACGGAGTGCCGGTGGACTCCCGTTACGTCGAAGCGCTGAGGCGATGGAGGAGCTGCATGAGCGGCCGCGGGATGCGCTTCAAGAACCCGTACGAAGCAAGAGAAAAGGCCGATAGCAAGGAGTCCACGCGGGCGGAGACGCTCGCGATAGCGACGGCCGACGCCATCTGCAACGGCGAAGCCGGACTCACCGTCACCGCGAAAACGGTAGCCGCGGAGATCACCTCCGAGCTGGCCCGAAAGAACAAGCACGCGATAGCCAGGCACAAGGCCCTGCAGGAGTCGGCACTTACGAAGATCCGAACCGGGCAAATCCCGAGCTGAGGTCTCCCGCGAAGCAGCAAGGCCGACCTGACGGCCGTACCACCGGAACCCGCCTCCCGGGAAAAGGAGACGGGGGTCGCGTAGTGCAGAAGCTACTTCAGGAGCTGGCGGGCCATGACCATGCGCTGGATCTGGTTGGTGCCCTCGTAGATCTGGGTGATCTTGGCGTCGCGCATCATGCGCTCGACCGGGAAGTCGCGGGTGTAGCCGTACCCGCCGAGGAGCTGGACGGCGTCGGTGGTGATCTCCATGGCGGCGTCGGAGGCGGCGCACTTGGCGGCGCTGGAGAAGAACGTGAGGTCCTTGACCCGCGTGCCGTTCATGGCCAGCTCCGACTTGGCCGCGGCGGCGTAGGTGAGCTGACGGGCGGCCTCCAGCTTCATCGCCATGTCGGCGACCATGAACTGCAGGCCCTGGAAGTCGGCGATCGGCTTGCCGAACTGCCTGCGCTCCTTGATGTAGCCGATCGCGTGGTCCAGCGCGCCCTGGGCGATGCCGAGCGCCTGCGCGGCGATCGTGATGCGCGTGTGGTCCAGCGTGGCGAGGGCGGTCCTGAAGCCGGTGCCCGGCTCGCCGATCATCCGGGACTCCGGGATCCGCACGTTCTCCAGGATGACCTGGCGGGTGGGTGAGCCCTTGATGCCGAGCTTCCTCTCCTTGGGCCCGAACGAGACGCCCTCGTCGTCCTTCTCCACCACGAACGCGGAGATGCCGCGGGCGCCGGCCGACGGGTGGGCTACGGCCATAACCGTGTAATACTCCGACACGCCCGCGTTGGTGATCCACATCTTGGTGCCGTTGAGCACGTAGTGGTCGCCGTCGCGCTCGGCCCTGGTCTTCATCGCGGCGGCGTCCGAGCCCGCCTCCGGCTCCGACAGGGCGTAGGAGAACATCGCCTCCCCGGCCGCGACCGGCCGCAGGTAGCGCTGCTTGAGCTCCTCGGACGCCGACAGCAGCAGCGGCATGGTGCCCAGCTTGTTGACGGCCGGGATCAGGGAGGACGAGGCGCAGGCGCGGGCGACCTCCTCGATCACGATCACGGTCGCCAGGGCGTCGGCCCCGGCGCCGCCGTACGCCTCGGGGATGTGGACGGCCTGCAGGTCGGCCGCGACGAGGTCCTTGTAGACCTCCCAGGGGAACTCCTCGTTCTCGTCCGCCGCCGCGGCTCGCGGGGCGATCTTCTCGTCGGCGAGGGCCCGTACGGTCTCACGGAGCATCTCGTGCTCCTCGGCGGGGGCGTAGAGAGGGAAGCTCATGACGCGATACTAGGACGTCCGACCGAAAAGTTACCAGTCGGTACGGCACGCGTCCTGACACCTCGCCCTGACAACGGCCGTAATGGCCTATGCACACGGGACCCATCGACCACCTGGGCGTTTGGCCGTACCGTTGGGCCCAAGGCCCCGGTTTGCCCAGGTGGCTGCTCGGGCAGATGACAGGCCCGGTACCATGCCAGATCACGAAGAGTCGGCAAGAGGGGAGCCTGCCGTGCCGTACCGCCTCACCGTGCTGGGGACCGGATACCTGGGTGCCACGCACGCGGCCTGCATGGCGGAGCTGGGCTTCGAGGTGCTCGCTCTCGACGTGGACCAGAGCAAGATCGAACGGCTGCGGCGCGGCGAGCTGCCGATCCACGAGCCCGGGCTCGAGGAGGTCCTCCGCCGCAACCTCGATTCGGGCAGGCTGCGTTTCACCACCTCCTACGAGGAGGTGGCGAAGTTCGGCGACGTTCACTTCGTCTGCGTCGGCACGCCGCAGAAGAAGGGCGAGCGCGCCGCCGACGTCTCCTATCTCGACGCGGTCGTCGAGTCGCTGGCCCCCTATCTGGACCGCGAGTGCCTGGTCGTGGGCAAGTCGACGGTCCCCGTCGGCACCGCGGAGCGCCTCGCCGACAAGCTCGTACGGCTCGCGCCCGCCGGCGCGCAGGCCGAGCTGGCCTGGAACCCCGAGTTCCTGCGCGAGGGCTTCGCCGTACGGGACACCCTTCAGCCGGACCGGATCGTGCTCGGGGTGGCCTCCGAACGGGCCGAGAAGATCCTGCGGGACGTCTACGCGCCGCTCGGCGAGGTGCCGATCGTGGTGACCGACTTCCCCACGGCCGAGCTGGTCAAGTCGGCCGCGAACGCGTTCCTGGCCACGAAGATCTCGTTTATCAACGCCATGGCCGAGGTCTGCGAGGCCGCCGGCGGCGACGTCACGCAGTTGTCCGCGGCGTTGTCGTACGACGATCGGATCGGCGGCCGGTATCTCAACCCCGGCCTCGGCTTCGGCGGCGGATGCCTGCCCAAGGACATCAGGGCGTTCACCGCCCGGGCCGACGAACTGGGCGCCGGCCACGCGCTCGCCTTCCTGCGGGAGGTCGACGAGATCAACCTGCGGCGCCGCGCCCGGATGGTCGGCCTCGCCGGTGAGGCCCTCGGCGGTTCCTTCGGGGGCCGGAGGGTGGCGGTGCTGGGCGCGGCCTTCAAGCCCAACTCGGACGACATCCGCGACTCGCCCGCGCTGGACGTCGCGGTGAAGATCGCCGAGCTGGGCGGGCTGGTGACGCTCTACGACCCGGCCGCCCTGGCCAACGCGCGGGCCGCCCACCCCCAGCTCGGGTACGCCGAGTCGGCCCTGGAGGCCGCGAGCGGCGCCGAGGTCGTGCTGCTGCTCACCGAGTGGCAGGAGTTCGTCGCCCTCGACCCCGAGGACCTGGGGGCGGTCGTCGCCGCCCGGGTCATCGTCGACGGCCGCAACGCGCTCGACGTGGAGACCTGGCGGGGCGCAGGCTGGGACTACCGCGCGCTCGGGCGCCCCTGATCCTGTTCCCCGTGGAGGGCGGCGGCCTCGGCGCGAAGCCGCTCGCCCTTGGCGTGTGCCTGGTCGCGCAGGGCGACCTGGAACTCCTCCATCCGCCGCCGCAGGCCCTCGTCGGCCGCCGCCAGGATCCGTACGGCGAGCAGTCCCGCGTTGCGGGCGCCGCCGACGGCGACGGTCGCCACGGGCACCCCGGCCGGCATCTGGACGATCGACAGCAGCGAGTCCATCCCGTCGAGATACTTGAGCGGCACCGGGACGCCGATCACCGCCAGCGGGGTGACCGAGGCCAGCATGCCCGGCAGATGGGCGGCGCCGCCCGCCCCGGCGATGATCACCTTCAGCCCGCGCCCGGCCGCGCGGGAGCCGTACTCGATCATTTCGGCCGGCATCCGGTGTGCGGAGACCACGTCGGCCTCGAAGGACACGCCGAACTCGGCGACCGCCTCGGCGGCCAGGCGCATCACCGGCCAGTCCGAGTCGCTCCCCATGACGATCCCGACGTCAGGCATCCACGGGTCCTCTCAGGCAGGTGACGGCGTGGCGGGCGCGGGCCCGCACCTCGTCGAGGTCGGTGCCGAGGGCCGTGACGTGCCCGATCTTGCGGCCGGGCCGCACGTCCTTGCCATAGAAATGGATCTTGATGCCCGGGTCGTTGGCCAGCACGTGCTCGTACCGCGAGTACACGTCCGGGTCGGGCCCGCCGAGCAGATTGGCCATGACGACGACCGGCGCGGTCATCGACGGCGACCCGAGCGGCAGGTTCAGCACGGCCCGCAGGTGCTGCTCGAACTGGGACGTCCGCGCGCCCTCGATCGTCCAGTGGCCGCTGTTGTGCGGGCGCATGGCCAGTTCGTTGACCACGAGGCCGGTCTTCGTGACGAACATCTCGACCGCGAGGAGCCCGGTCACGCCGAGGTCGCGCGCGATGGTGAGCGCGACGCGCTGGGCGTACGCCGCCTCCTCCTCGCCGAGGTCCGGCGCGGGGGCGATGACCTCGACGCAGATCCCGTCCTGCTGGACCGTCTCCACGACGGGATAGCTGACGCCCTGGCCGTGCGGCGATCGGGCGACCAGCACGGCGATCTCCCGCTCGAACGGGACGAACGCCTCGGCCAGCAGGTCGACGCCGGTGCCGAGCGCCGCTTCGGCCTCGTCCGGCGACGAGCAGACCCACACGCCCCGGCCGTCGTACCCGCCGCGGACCGCCTTCAGCACCACCGGCCAGCCGTGCTCGCCCGCGAACGCCTCGACGCCGGCCAGATCCTCGACCCGGGCCCAGGCCGGGCAGGGCGCGCCGATCGCGGTGAGCCGCTCGCGCATGACCGCCTTGTCCTGCGCGTGGACGAGCGCGTCGGCCCCGGGGTGTACGGCGTGCCCGTCGTCGGCCAGGGCCCGGATGTGCCCGGTCGGCACATGCTCGTGGTCGAACGTGACGGCGTCGCACCCCTTGGCGAACTCCCGCAGGTCGGCGAGGTCGCGGTAGTCGCCCAGCCGGGTGTCCACGATGACCTTGGCGGCGCTCTCGTCGCGGGCGTTCGCCAGCACGCGCAGCTCGATGCCGAGCGCGATCGCGGCCTGCTGGGTCATCCGGGCGAGCTGGCCCGCGCCGACAATGCCCACGACAGGGCCCACAACAGGGCCCACCACGGGCGCGGCCACCGGCCGGGAAGGGGAATCCTTCGGGCTGTTCACGACAGGTCAGCCTACCTATTGCCCACGCGTACGCCCGCCATGGGTCACGCTTCACAGAGCGGCCAAAGCCGACCCGGTCAGCCGTCGCCCTCGGTGATGTCGGCCAGGACCCGGCGCATGCCCACGGTCGTCATCCTGTTGTCCGCGCCCACCCTGGTGGCGAGCAGCACGATCTCCGCGCCCGTCATGGTCTTCGGCGCACCGCCGGTGAAGGCGCGCACGTCGGCCGCACCGTACCGCCGATGGGCGAGGGAGGAGCGCCCCGGGCCCGGCTTCTGGGTGAAGACGAGGCGCAGCGCGTGGAACACCAGGGCCCCGCCGTCCGGCAGGGCCAGCGCGCGGGCCGGCCCCTCGATGCGTACGTCGGTGGACAGGCGGTCGGGACGGACCCTGCCGGGAGCCCGGACCAGTTCGCCGAGCAGGCCGCGCATCGGGTCGCCGGAGACGAAGCGGACCCCGCTCACCCCTGCGGGGTCGGTCAGGAACGCGACGTGCCGGGTGGACACGAGCCGCGCCCCGACCCAGGAACCCGGGCCGGCCGCGGCGTCCACGATCTCGCCCTCCCCCTCGGGCGCCTGGGGCGCCTCGCCGTCGAGCGGAATCGGCCCGGCGCCGAGCCGCCACGCGCCGTCCGTGCGTACGAAGACGAAGTAGGCCGGGGTGGGCTTGCGGGCCAGGACGGCGAACCAGGGGTCGTCCTCGCCGTCCTCGTGCGCGGGGAGCAGGAACTCCGGGTCCTCGGGCACGTCGAAGCCGGGCGCGGCGCGGCCCTCGCGGGCCGCCGCGCAGACACGGCTCCCGATCGCCTGCTCCGCCCACGTCGTGAGCCGCTCGATCTCCGCGCAGTCGCCGTCCTTCCAGGCGGCGGCGAGATCGCCGAGCCCGCCGAAGGCCGCCTCGGCGTCCGCCCGGGCGACCTCGGCCATCGGCGCGGAGGTCTCCCCGGGATCGGCCGGGAGTTCCCGGGCGCTCTCGGTTCCGCACCCCGCGAGAGAAACCGCGAGGAGAACCGCGAGCAGGACGAGGCTCGGCGGACGAGCCCCGAAGGTACGACGAACCACGGTGAAGGCCACCTCTTCCACAACGGCACGGCCCCGCGCGAAGTGATCCAGTGGGGCGAGAGCGTAGTGCGAAGAGTGCCGTCAAATCCCAGATGACGGGATTTTCCGTGAAATGTTCTTTGGTGACCTGCGGCGAAGCGGCGAGAGGTTGCGCTACTACCCTCATTTGTGCCACCGGCAGGTAGCCTGAGAGGACCTCGCCGCCGACCAGGCCGCAGATCAGGAAGGACCGATCGGGACGTGCAGTTTCTACAACGCGCCTACGAGCGGTTCGCCACGCTCATCCACGAGTTGATCAAGTTCGGAGCGGTGGGCGCGATCGCGTTCGTCATCGACTTCGGCGGCACCAACTTACTGCGGTTCGGCGTCGGCCTGGGCCCGCTGAGCTCGAAGGTCGGGGCCACGATCGTCGCCGCCACCTTCGCCTACGCGGGCAACCGGTTCTGGACCTACCGGCACCGCAAGCAGAGCGGCCTGCGACGCGAGTACATCCTGTTCTTCATTCTCAACGGCGTCGGGCTGCTGCCCCCGCTGCTCACCATCGGATTCGTGACGTACTCGCTGGGTCTGCACGACGCACTGAGCTACAACATCGCCCAGGGCGTCGGCGTGGTCATCGGCACGCTGTTCCGCTTCTGGTCGTACAAGAAGTGGGTGTTCCTCGCGGCTCCGGAGCCGGTCGAGAGCGCTGGTCCCGCCGGGGGCGTCGAGGCGCTCGTCGCGTCCGCCGCGAAGGTCGGCCCCCAGAAGAACGGTTCCCCGACGGGCGGCTCTCCGAAGAACGGCTCCCCGACGAACGGCTCCCGGAAGACCGGCAAGAAGGCCCGGGCGAAGGCGAGAGCGGCTGTCACGGCGGACGTCTCGGCGCAGCCCGACCCGATCACCGCTCGCTGACCCCGTTTTCGTCCCCCGCTTCGCACGTCGCCCGGGTCAGGCCGGGCCGGAGACCACGCGGCGACGCTCGTTGTCGCGGTCGTGCCGCAGGAAGATGGCGAAGGTCGCCGGACGGCGCTTGACGAGTTCGAGCCGGCCGCCGTCGGCGGCGACCAGGGCGCGGGCGAGGGTCAGCCCCAGGCCGGTGCCGCCGCTGCCACTCACGTTCCGCTCGAAGACGCGCTGGCCGAGGGCCTCGGGGATGCCCGGCCCCTCGTCGCCCACCTCGATCACCACGGACTTCCCCGCGCTCGAGGTGTTGATCGTCAGCACGCCGTCGCCGTGCTTCAGCGAGTTCTCCAGCAGGGTGGCCAGCACCTGGCTGAGCCCGCCCGTCGTGCCGAGGGCGCGCAGGCCGCGGTCTCCCGCCAGCACCAGCGACCGATGGGCCCGGCGGAACGCGGGCTCCCACTCGACGATCTGCTGGCCGACCACGTCGTCCACGTCGAGCGGCCCGGCCTGGGCGTGGCGCTGCCTGCGGGCCGCGGCCAGCAACTCGTCGATGACCGCCGTCAGCCGCTCGACCTGAACGATGGCGGCCTCGCCCTCCTCGCGGACCACCTCGGGCTGCCCGGCCGCGGCGACGATCTCCTCCAGGCGCATGGTCAGCCCGGTCAGCGGCGTACGCAGCTGGTGGGAGGCGTCGGTGGCGAACTCGCGCTCGCGGGCGAGCAGATCGGAGATCCGCAGCGCGCTGCGGTCCAGCACCTCCGCCACGAGGTCGAGCTCCGGAACGCCGTAGCGGTGCCTGCTGGGCCTCGCGTCGCCCGAGCCCAGCCGCTCCGCGATCCTGGTGAGGTCTTGGAGCGGCAGGCTCAGGCGGCGCGAGGTCACGGTGGCCAGCCCGATCGCGGCGCCGAGCGCCGCGATCGCGAGCGCGATGATCAGCACCAGCCGCGCCCGGGTCTCCCGCTGGACCTGGGCCGAGTCGCGGCTGACGCGTACGTAGCCGTTCTCGGAGCGAGCCTCCTCTGTCAGGTCACGGGCCTCCGGTGGCGGCGTGCCTGCGATGATCGGCGGATTGCCCCGGACGTACACCTGGAGGTATCTGTCCGGGTAGTTCCGTGCGAGCTGCTCCGGACTGATCGGCTGCTGCTGGCTGATGGAATACTCCACCCCGATCAGCAGCCGGTTCGCCTCCGAGTGCAGTTCCTGGGCGGCCTCGTCGTTGATCAGCCGTACGACGACCACGCCCAGGGGCACGCCTAACAGCAGGACCGCGATGACCGCGACGAGCAGCATGGAGGCAAGCAGGCGCCGGCGCATGCGGCTAGCTCCTCCCCCGAAACCGCCCCACGGCCGCTACTCGCGCTCGAAGCGGAAGCCGACCCCACGAACGGTGGTGATGTAGCGCGGCTTGGCCGCGTCGTCGCCCAGCTTCCGGCGCAGCCAGGAAATGTGCATGTCCAGTGTCTTGGTCGAACCCCACCAGTTGGTGTCCCACACCTCGCGCATGATCTGCTCGCGGGTGACGACCTTGCCGGCGTCCCGTACGAGCACGCGCAGCAGGTCGAACTCCTTGGTGGTGAGATGCAGCTCCTTGTCCCCCATCCAGGCCCGGCGGGAGTCGGCGTCGATGCGGACGCCCTGCACCACCGGGGTCTCCGACGTTCCGCGCCGGAGCAGCGCCCGCACACGGGCGAGCAACTCCGCCAGCCGGAACGGCTTGGTCACATAGTCGTCGGCCCCCGCGTCGAGACCGACGACGGTGTCGACTTCGTCGACACGGGCGGTGAGGATCAGGACCGGAGTCCCGTGCCCCTCCGCGCGAATGCGGCGCGCGACCTCCAGCCCGTCCATTTCTGGCAGGCCGAGGTCGAGAACAATCAGGTCGACGCCCCCCGACAAGGCCCTCTCCAGGGCCTGCGGGCCATCCGGGCTCACCTCCACCTGATAGCCCTCCCGGCGCAGTGCGCGCGCCAGTGGCTCGGATATCGAGGTGTCATCCTCGGCGAGAAGTACGCAGGTCATGGTGCGATCGTAGGACCTTAAGCGATCGTTTCCCGGCTACAGCGCGCAGTTTGACTTGTCGTTGACTCATCAATTGACCTGGGCAAACACTGATATATCCCGGATAGTCATCACGGAAGGGCCGTGATCTTTTATGGCGTTCTCCGCCAATTCGAACAGCCTCGGATCAATACGGATAATGACATGAGAAACGCCCGCCGAACCGATGTCGACGGGCGTTGTCCATCTGTATTCGCGAGTTTCGGCCGACCTCCGGACGAGACTCCGGGCGGGCCTCAGGCGGGCGACGGCGGCTCCGCGTACCGCTGGAGGTAGGACTGCTCGCCCAGGCTGTCCAGGAGCCCGAGCTCGGTCTCCAGGTAGTCGATGTGGTGCTCCTCGTCGGCGAGGATCCGCTCGAAGAGCGTGGCGGAGGTGAAGTCTCCCCGCTCCCGCATGAGGGCGATCCCCGGCCGCAGCCGCTTGACCACCTCGACCTCAAGCTCCAGGTCGGCCTGGAGCTGCTCCCTGACGGTCTGGCCGATGTGGAGGGTGTTGAGCTTCTGGTAGTTCGGCAGGCCCTCCAGGAAGAGGATCCGGTCGGTGAGCTCCTCCGCGTGCCGCATCTCGTCTATCGACTCCGCCCTCGTTAAGGCGGCGAGCTTGGTGTATCCCCAGTTCTCCTGCAGCTTGGCGTGCAGGAAGTATTGGTTGATGGCGGTGAGCTCGGAGGTGAGCTGCTCGTTGAGCAGCGCGATGATCTCCTTGTCGCCCTGCATCGCGTACCTCGATCTATGCGCTGGTGACCAGGTCGTCTGACCGTTTCAGGATGGCACAGATCTTTCGGACACATGACGCGCAGTCCCCTCCGGCGCCGGTGGCGTCCCGCACCTGACGAGCCGTCCGCGCCCCCGCGGCGATGCAGTCGTGCACCTCGTTCTCGGTGACCGCGCGGCAGATGCACACGTACATGGATCGCCCTCTCAGGGATCATGAGGAAGGTTAGGCATACCTAAGATAACCCACTTTGGTTAGGCTCGCCTACGTGATCCAGCGCACAGAAAGGGGCGGCGTCCGGCAAACCCGCTGTCCGAGGAGGACCCGGGAGCCGGAACGCCGCCCCTGTCGCCGAGGCGGGCCGCCGTCCGCGGAGGTCAGAGCACCACGACTCAAAGCACCGTGACTCAGAGCACCGTGACTCAGAGCACCGTGACTCAGAGCACCGTGACTCAGAGCACCACGACGGAGCGCAGCACCTCCCCGCGGTGCATCTTGCCGAACGCCTCCTCGACCTGGTCGAGGGCGATGGTCTCGGAGACGAACCCGTCGAGGTCGAGCCGTCCCTGCAGATAGAGGTCGATCAGCATCGGGAAGTCGCGGCTGGGCAGGCAGTCGCCGTACCAGGACGACTTGAGCGCGCCGCCGCGGCCGAACACGTCGAGCAGGGGGAGTTCGAGGGTCATCTCGGGCGTCGGCACGCCGACGAGCACGACGGTCCCGGCGAGGTCGCGGGCGTAGAAGGCCTGCTTGTACGTCTCCGGGCGGCCCACCGCCTCGATCACCACGTCGGCGCCGAAACCACCGGTCAGGTCGCGGATCGCCGCCACGGGGTCGGCCTCGCGCGAGTTGACGGTGTGGGTGGCGCCGAAGCGGCGGGCCCAGTCGAGCTTGCGGTCGTCGACGTCCACCGCGATGATCGTCCGCGCCCCGGCGAGGTTCGACCCGAGGATCGCCGCGTTGCCCACGCCGCCGCAGCCGATCACCGCCACCGAGTCGCCGCGGGTGACGCCGCCGGTGTTGATCGCGGCACCGAGGCCCGCCATCACGCCGCAGCCGAGGAGGCCGGCGACGGCCGGGATGGCCGCCGCGTCGACCTTCGTGCACTGGCCCGCAGCCACCAGGGTCTTCTCCGCGAACGCCCCGATGCCGAGCGCCGGGCTGAGCGCGGTGCCGTCGGCCAGGGACATCTTCTGGGCGGCGTTGTGGGTGCTGAAGCAGTACCACGGCCGGCCCCGCAGGCACGCCCGGCACTGCCCGCAGACCGCGCGCCAGTTGAGGATGACGTAGTCGCCCGGCGCGACCTCGGTCACGCCCTCGCCGACCGCCTCGACGACGCCCGCGGCCTCATGGCCCAGCAGGAACGGGAACTCGTCGTTGATGCCGCCCTCGCGGTAGTGGAGATCGGTGTGGCAGACGCCGCAGGCCTGCACGTTCACGACCGCCTCGCCGGGCCCCGGGTCCGGGACGACGACCGTCTCCAGTGTCACCGCCTCTCCCTTGCCCCGTGCCACCACGCCCTGGACTTCGTACGGCATGCCCCGCACCTCAACTCTCTCTGCTGGATCTCCTCAGAACATACGGCTCCACGACGCCGAGCCCGCGTGCGGGGCGGCGGCGCAGTTTCACCAGGTCGACGCCGGAGGCCCCGGTGAGCGCCGCGGCCATCTCGCTGTCGGCGAGGATCGTGCCCGGCCGGGCGATGGCGGTGAGCCGCGCCGCCAGGTTCACCGTCGTACCGAAGACGTCGCCCATCGCGGGCAGCACCGGGCCGTACGCCAGCCCGACCCGCACGTCCGGCCCCTCGGCGTCCCGCTTGAGCTCGTCGAGCAGGTCGAGCGCGATCAGGGCCGCGGTGCGCGGGCCCGAGGCCGTGAAGAGCACCTCGTCGCCGAGCGTCTTCACCAGCCGCCCGTCGTGGGCGGCGATCACGTCGGAGGCCCGTGACTCGAACCCCTCGACCAGGTCGGCCAGCGCCAGTTCGTCCAGTTCCCGGGACACCCGGGTGAAGGCGACGAGGTCGGCGAACCCGACCGCGAGCCTCGGGCGGGTCGGAGAGGCCTCCCCACCCGGCTCGCCGGGCTCGGCGAGGCTGACCAGCCGGCTCGCGGTCGCGGCGAGCTGCGACCGCCAGACGTGCACCAGCGTCCGCTCGAAGTCCGGCAGCAGGCGGCTGACCGTGTCCATCACCTGCCGGAGCCGCTCCTCGCCCGGCCGCGCCCCGGGCTCGATCAGCGCGTCCACCATGATCTCCGCCTGCCACTGCGCGAGCCGCGCGGTGTTGCGGCCGAGCGCGCGGGCCATGCGGATCACGGACCGCTCGTCGAGCATCTCCGCGTCCAGCAGGTCGCGGATGCGGTGCAGGGCCTCCAGATCGGCGTCCGTGAACGCCACCGCGTCGTCGGCGAACGTCGCGAAGCCCAGGGCCCGCCAGATCCGCGCGGCGAGCTCCTGCGGGATCCCCGCCGCCTCGGCGACCTGCCGCCGCGTGTACACCGGCGGCGGCCCCAGAAACAGCCGCCGCATGTCGTCGGCGCCGGGCCGCCCGCTTGTCTCCACGTCTCCCTCCCCCGTACGGCACGTGGTCCGTGCCGCTTAGGTCGTGCCTGACGAATCATGCCCTGCTGCGCGTGGCCCAGCTCGCGACGGGCAGCATTTGTCAGACGCTCCCTACTCCCCGTCGATTTTCCCGTCGGCGGCATCCTCCACCAGCCGGAACAGCTCGTGCCGTACGCGCTGGATCTGGGGGATGTCCCGGTAGTCGATGTCGCCCTTCTCCGAGGCCGACTCGACCCGGAGCGTGCCACAGCCCAGGATGCGCTCCAGGAACCGCTGGTCGGAGCTCACGCTGCTGACCTTGGCCAGCGGGATGTCGTCCTCCGACTTGTTCAGCACCCCGAGGCTGATGGCGAAGCGGTGCGAGGTCAGCGTGTAGGAGGTCGTCACCCAGCGCAGATAGGGGATGAGCGTCCACAGGACCAGCGCCACGAAGGCGACTACGGCCACCGCACCGCGGGCGAGCCCCGCGTACTCGTAGTCGCCGGGAATGAGGATGAAGGCCGCGACGGCGGCGGCCAGGACGACGACGAAGGCGAGAACCGGCAGGATGAGCCGCTTCCAGTGCGGATGGAACGACAGAACGACCCGCTCGCCCTCGGCCAGATAGTGATCCGGGAGACCCATGGCGCAAATCGTGACACGATCCCGGGTCGTTCGCATGCGTTCCCGGGCTACGTGATCGACCCAGGGCGGACGTGAACGACGTCGCCGGCGCTGAGCGAGTGCTCCCCGTCCTCGCCGCGCACGATCAGGTGGCCCGCCGGGTCGATGCCGGCGGCCCGGCCGGTGAGCACCCGCTCGCCGGGCAGTTCGACCCGTACGTCCTGGCCCACGGTCGCCGACCAGGCGAGATAGGCCGCGCGCAGGCCCGAGGCGTCCGGGTCGCCGTCGGCGGCCACCCAGTCGCGGTAGTGCGACTCGACCTCCCGCAGGATCGCGCGCAGCAGCGGGTCGCGGTCGGTGCAGGCGGCGTTCTCCACCGCGAGGGACGTGGCCCGCTCGACGGGCAGTTCCTCCCGTCGCAGCGAGACGTTGAGGCCCATGCCGATGACGACCACCCGGTCGACCCGCTCGGCCAGGATGCCGGCCAGTTTGCGCTCCCCGATCATGAGGTCGTTCGGCCACTTCAGCCGTACGTCCAGCTCGGCGATCCGCCGTACGGCGGAGGCGGCGGCGAGACCCACCAGCAGGGCCAGCCAGCCCTGCCGCGCGAGCGGCACCTCCGGCCGCAGCAGCATCGAGAACGTCAGCCCCGAGCGCGGCGGCGCGCTCCAGGGGCGGCCGAGCCGTCCCCGGCCCGCGAACTGCGCCTCCGCGACCAGCACGGCGCCCTCACCGGGGGTGTCCCGCACGGTCTTCGCGAGGTCGGCGTTGGTGGAACCGGTCCGCTCGACCACGCGCACGGACGACCACAGCGATCCGGGGCGCACCAGCGCCCTGGTCAGCGCGGTCTCGGACAGCGGAGGCCGATCGAGGTCGGCGTACGGCGAGTCGGGCACGCGTCCAGGCTATCGGCCGGGGGCCGCCCCCACCTCCGCGAAGCCACATCGGCGGCCCGCCGCCTCGATAGGCCTCAGCGCGGGGCGCCAGGAGGGTCCCCAGGCGAGCTGAGAGCGGGTCCGGGCCGGTTTTCCGGGAGGGGTCCCAGGCAGCCTCAGCGCGGGCTCTCGGCGGCCGTGGGGGCATGCTGCCGGAGGCCGCCGCGCCCGTACGACGGACCCAGGACCCGGGCGTGACCTGCGCGAATCGGGGTTTGCCGGGGAAAGCCCCCGGGCCCAGCGCCGGCTGAGGGAGGCGACCGTGGCGAGAGAGATCCGCGTGGCCGTGGTCCACGGTCCCGGGCCCGCGCACCGCGACGGCGTCGGCGTCGGCGTCGGCGACTACGCCGAGCGCCTCGTCGTGCGTCAGCTGGTCGAGGCCCTGCCCACGCTCTGGACCGGCCGTCCCGGGCTGCGCCTGCTGGTCGTGGGCGGCTTCGCGTCCCAGGCGCTGCCGGAGGCGGAGGCGCGGGCCTTCCGCGCGGAGCTGGAGGCGCTGGCCGCGCGGCACGGCATGGCGGACGCGGTGACGTTCACCGGGCACCTGCCCGCCGCCCGGGTGTCGGAGCTCCTGCACGCGGCCGACGCGGGCGTGCTGCCCTTCACCGCCGGGGTCACGACCAAGAGCAGCGCACTGCTCACGATGTTGGCGCACGGTCTGCCGGTCGCGGTCACCGTGCCGGACGAACCCGACCCGGCGCTTCCGCTCGGGGAGGCCGCCGCCGTGATCCCGGCGCGCCGCGACGCCGCCGCCGTGGCGCGTGCCGTCGGCGCGCTGCTGGACGATACGGGCCTGCGGCGGCGGATGGCCGGGGCCGCCCGGCGCCTCGCCGACCACCACTCCTGGTCCCGCGTCGCCGCCGCTCACCGGACCCTGTACGAAGCCCTGCCCGGCCCCCACCGGGATCTCCCCAGGCAGGGCGAGAAGGGGCGCCGTGGTCGTGGGCGGCGACACCGGCCCGCTGCGCCTCGCCGCCGCGTCCGGCGCGGCCACGGTCGGGCTGTTCGGCCCCACCTGGGCCGGGAGGTACGGCATCGCCGGTTCCACCGTTTTCCCCGACGGCGACATGCCCGGCGATTCCCGCCTCGCCGTTCCCCCCGGCGGCGTGTTCGGCGATTCCGGCTCCGGCGGCCTTCCCGGCCTTCCCGGGCTCCCCGGCGCGCCCGGCTCGGTGAGCGAGCGTGCCGACTCCGGGACACGCGCGGTGGACCTTCAGGGGTTGCCGGGGTGCCCGCACCGGAGGCCCGTCGCGATCACCGAGCAGCCGTGCTGGTGGACCGCCGCGTGCCCGTTGTCCGCGGCGGGGTCCCCGGCGGGCCCTGCCTGCATGGCCGACGTCTCCGTGGCGTCCGTCGCCCGCGCCGGGACCCGCCTCATGACCACCCTGTGCGACGGCGGCCCTCCCCCGCGCCGCCCGGCGGAGGACCCCTGAGACGAGGCCGGGACGAGGCGTGGCAGGCTGCGTACGGGAAAGAGCGGCAGCCATGCCGCCAGAGGAGGAAGCAGATGCGAGGGGACGGCGGGGAGGGATTGCCGGCCCGTCCGGGGCCGGTCACGCGGTTCTACGTCCGGAGGGTGTCGGGATCGGCCGTACGCGACCGGCGGGACGACCTCGCGACCGAGGAACCGCTGGAGATCCGGCTGCTGGCCGCGGGCGGCGACGCCCGCACGGTGGCGATCACGATGCGGACGCCGGGCGCGGACTTCGAGCTCGCGGCGGGGTTCCTGCACGGCGAGGGCATCGTCGGCCCCGGCGGCATCGCCGCCATCGGCTACTGCACGGACGAGGACCTGGACCCCGAGGCGCGCTACAACACCGTGACCGTACGGCTCACCGCGCCCGAACTGCCCGACATGACCTCCGTCCAGCGGAACTTCCTGACGTCGAGCGCGTGCGGCGTCTGCGGCACGGCCAGCCTGGACGCCCTGCGTGATCGCTGTGCGCCGCCGGTCGTACGCCCGCCGGTCGGCGTGTCCGCCGCGACCCTCTACGCCCTGCCGGACCGGCTGCGCGCGGCCCAGGGGGTGTTCGGGAAGACGGGCGGGCTGCACGCCGCCGGGCTGTTCACGCCCAAGGGCGCCCCCGTGGCCGTACGGGAGGACGTGGGGCGGCACAACGCGGTCGACAAGCTGGTCGGCTGGGCGCTGATGGGCGGCACGCTGCCCCTCGACCGGCACGTCCTGCTGGTCAGCGGCCGCGTCAGCTACGAGATCATGCAGAAGGCCGCGAGCGCCGGGATCCAGATCGTCTGCGCCGTCTCCGCGCCCTCGTCGCTCGCCGTCGACCTCGCCCGCGAGTTCGGCGTCACGCTCGTGGGGTTCCTGCGCGACGAGCGCTTCAACGTCTACGCCTGCCCGGAGAGGATCGACGTCGAGCGGGAGCCGTCGGCTCCGGCCTCTCCCGCGCCGTGACTCCCCGCCGCCGCGGCCGAAGCCGCGGCGTGACTCCCCGCGGCCGCGGCCGAAGCCGCGGCGGGCCGAGCAGCGTGCGGGCGCCCGTTCACCTGCGCCCGCACGCCGGACCGGCCGGTCAGCCGGTGTTCTGGAGACCGGCGGCGACGCCGTTCACACTCAGCAGCAGCAGCGTGGACAGGCGCTCGCGCTCCTCCTCCGACAGGTCGCCGGACGCCCGCAGCGCCGACAGCGCGCGCAGTTGCAGGTGGCTGAGCGCGTCCACGTACGGGTCGCGAAGCTGCACGGCCCGTGAGAGGACCCGCCGGTTCTCCAGCAGGCGCGTGTGGCCGGTCACCTCCAGCACCAGCCGCCTCGTCAGGTCGTACTCCTCCAGGACCTGCTCGGCGAAGTCGCTCCGGCCGCCCAGCCCCAGGTAGCGGGACGCGATGGCGCGGTCGGTCTTGGCCAGCGACATCTCCGCGTTGTCCAGCATCGCGGCGAACAGCGGCCACTCCCGGTACGCCGCGCGCAGTTCGGCCATGCCGCCGTCGGTGACCACGGCGGCGAGGCCGCTGCCGAGGCCGTACCAGCCGGGGAGGTTGACCCGGGTCTGCGCCCACGAGAAGACCCACGGGATGGCACGCAGGTCGTCGAGCGAGCGGGGCGCGCCGAGACCGCGCCGTGCGGGCCGGGAGCCGAGCCGCAGCGAGCCGAGCTCCTCCAGCGGGCTGACCAGCGCGAACCACTCGGGGAAGCCCTGGGCCTCGGTCAGTCCCCGGTACGCGCGCTCGGAGGCCGAGGCGACGAGGTCGGCGAGCCGGCGGAACTTGGCCGCCGCCTCGGCCGTGCTCGACTCCACCGCCGAGGTGGACGCCAGCAGCACGGCGTTGGTGACCTGCTCGATGTGGCGCTTGGCGATGGCGGAGTGGCCGTACCGGGCGAAGATGACCTCGCCCTGCTCGGTGACCTTGAACCGTCCGGCCACCGACCCGGGGGCCTGGGCGAGCACGGCTCGGTTGGCCGGGCCGCCGCCGCGGCCGAGCGCGCCGCCGCGGCCGTGGAAGAGCGTGAGCCGGATGTCGTTGGCCGCCGCCCAGGCGGTCAGCGCCGCCTGCGCGTCGTACAGGCGCAGGGTGGCCGCCGCCGGGCCGAGTTCCTTGGCCGAGTCGGAGTAGCCGAGCATGACCTCCATCCGCCGCCCGTTGGTCGCCAGCCGCCTGCGCACCGGCTCCAGCGCGGCCATGCCCTCCAGGACCGTCGTGGAGTTGTCGAGGTCCTCACCCGACTCGAACAGCGGAACCACGTCGAGCACCGGGGCGCGGTCGCCGAGGGCGTGCCGGGCGAGCTCGTACACGGCGGCGATGTCGTCGGCCGACCGGGTGAACGAGACGACGTACCGGGAGCAGGCGGTCACGCCGAAGCGCTCCTGGATCCAGCCGATCACCCGGATCGTGGCCAGGACCTCCTCGGTGCGCTCGGACACCGTGCCGGACGCGATCTCCTGCAGCGCCGCCGCGTGGACCGCCGAGTGCTGGCGCACCTCCAGCTCCGCCAGGTGGAAGCCGAAGGTCTCGACCTGCCAGATCAGGTGCTGCAACTCGCCGTACGCCTGCCGTACGGCGCCGGCGCCGCGCAGGGAGTCCTGCGCGAGCCGCAGGTCGGCGAGCAGCTCCGCCGGGGCGCGGTAGGCGAGATCGAGGTCACGACGGCGGGTCGCGGCGATCTTGGCCGCCACGAACATCAGCCACTGGCGGTGCGGCTCCATCGGGGAGCGGGTGGCCATCTCCGACACCAGGTCGGGGTGGTCGTCCTCCGCCTGGGCGAGCGCGGCGCGCAGCTCGGCGGACGGCGGCGTGTAGGCGCCGGCCAGGGTCAGCGACCTGCCGATCCTGGTGGTGGCGTTCTCCAGCGCGATGAGCACGTGCTCGGCCTGGATCTGCATGGCCTCCCTGGTCACCTTGGCGGTGACGTTGGGGTTGCCGTCGCGGTCGCCGCCGATCCAGCTTCCGTAGCGGATGTACGCCTTCGCCTGCGGCTCCCGCGTCCCGGTGCCCGGGCCGAGCGCCGCGTCGAGCGACCGGTAGATCAGCGGCACCGTGCGGAAGAGCGTCTCGTCGAACGCCGCCATCGCGGTGCGGACCTCGTCCAGGGGGTCGAGCTTGGTGTGCCGGAGCTGCGCGGTCCGCCAGAGGAGGTCGATCTCCTCCAGCAGCCGCCGGTGGGCCTCCTCGCGCTCGGCCGCCCCCCGTCCCGGCATGTTGTACGCGTCGAGTTGCGCGCTGATCCGCTGGATGGCGGTGACGATCGCGCGCCGCCGCGCCTCGGTCGGGTGCGCGGTGAGCACCGGCCGGAACTCCAGCCCGTCGATCAGCTCCTGGAGGCGGTCGTCCCCGCGCAGCCGCTGGACGGCCTCGGCGAGCGACTCGCGCAGCGGCACGTCGTCCTTGTCGCGCTGCCGGAGCGTACGCACCCGGTAGTGCTCCTCGGCGAGGTTGGCGAGGTGGAAGTAGCAGGTGAAGGCGCGGGCGATCTGCACGGCGCGGTCGACGGGCCATTCGGCGACCAGGGCCGCGACCTCGTCGGCGGTCGTCTCCCGGCGCCGGGCCGCGATCACCGCCTTCCGGAGCCGTTCCACGTCGGCGAGGAGGTCGGGGCCGCCGTGCTCGGCGATCACCTGACCCAGCAGTCCACCCAGGAGGCGCACGTCCGCGCGGAGCTCATCCGGCATCTCCGCTACGGCGTTGTGTCGTTCGGCAGGAGCGATGGCGGCCATGGTTGGAAGGCTAGCGAATGACGCTTCGCGCCCCGAGGGCGGTCTCACTAATTGGACTAGACCACTGAAAAGGGACAGATCAGATTGTCCCGACCACCTCGGCGGGGGTGACGACGGCCGCCGGGAGCCGTCTGATGCGGAGAGTGAGGTGCTGGGCGAACAGGCCGTGGGCCGCCACGGCGGCGGCGAAGGCGACGACCAGGAAGGTGATCAGCGTCAGCTGGTCGTCGTCCGCCAGCAGGATCGTCTTCGCGTCGCCGAGCCCCGTCCTGACGGCCATCAGCCCGGTGACCGCGGCGGTCACCCACCGGCCGGCGCGCCTGACCGCCGGGCGCGCGGTCGCGGTCGCCGCCGCGGGCAGGGCGAACACGACGAAGGCGACGATGATCGCCACCGTGCCCACCAGGGAGAAACCGGTCCGTCCGTCGATGGCCAGGTTGATCCCCCGCATCAGGAGGCGCGCCAGCGCTCCGATCACCAGTCCGCTCAGCGCCGCCGCGGCAAGCGGCGCCCAGATCGCGCGGCCCAGCCGCCTGCGGTCGTGCATCATTCATCCCCTTAGAACGGTCCAGACCGTTATAGGGACAGCCCATAACGCCCGCAACACCACAAGGACTTCGCGACCGCTCTGTTACGTGACAGACGGGGCAGAAGGCGCAGTCAGGTGGGGCGGGAGACGGCGGCGAGGAGTTCGGGGAGCCGGGCGAAGCCGATGCCGGACGCGAGCCGGCGGCCCGCCCAGGCGACCGCCACGCCGTACGGCACCGCGAGCACGGCGAGCCAGGTCGTGCCGAGCAGGACCGGAAGGACGACGGGCAGCGCGAGCGCGGCGACGGCGAGCATCGTGGCGAAGGACGAGGCGAAGGCCTGCCCGCCCTGCCCGGGCGCCGCGCCGCTGAAGGCGTTGAGCCGGTCGGGATAGGTGTACGGGACGGTCACGCTGGTGAGCGCGCCGACTCCCATGCCGACGCCGAGCACGCCCCACGCGGTGAGCGCGGCGGCGGGGGCCCAGCCGGCGTCACCCGCCACCAGGGCGGCGGCCAGCGACGCCAGCGCCAGCAGCGGCACCGCGATGACCGCCATGGCGAGGTGCCGCCCGGCGAGGTCGGTGCGCAGGTCGCGCGGCGTGCCGAAGGCCACCGCGTTCATCCACAGCGACCTTCCGTCGATGCCGAAGGAGTTGGCCGACTGCAGCCCGATCACCAGGGCGGCCAGGCAGGCGGGGCCGATCGCGGACGCGGGCCCCGCCGAGCCGCCGGGCCCGTGCAGGGAGAACATGACGACCGCGCTCACGAAGATCGCGGCGATCCAGTTCACCCGGCCACGCGGCTCCCTGCGGGCGTACTTCAGCTCCTTGGCGACGACGGCGCCGATCATGCCGTCCGGCAGGAGCCCGCCGGCCCAGGACCGCCGCACCGAGCCGCCGCTCTGGTTGGAGGAGTCGGGCCGCACCAGCGCGTGCCGCAGCGCGGCGATCCACAGCCAGCCCAGGAGGACCACCGCCACCGCGACGACGACCAGGTCGGCCACACCGGCGAGCCCGCCGTCGGCGATCGCGTGCGCGGCCAGGCCGGGCGGCGTCCAGCGCAGGACGTCCGCCGCCGACGCCAGCATCCCCGCCGGGTCGCCCGCCAGCCTCCGGTTGAGCAGCAGGTTCGGCAACTGGGCGAACAGCACGCCGAAGACGGCGGCGACCGCGAGCACGTCGCGGCCCCGGCGGGTGCGCAGCGCGCCGGACAACGCGGTGGTCACCAGGCGGGAGAGCACGATGCAGAAGGCGAACTGGAGGACCACCGCCGGCACCCCGAGCAGCACCCCGCCCGGTCCGTGGGCGAGCGCGACCAGGCCGCCGAAGAGCGCGACCAGCGAGGCGATCGGCCACGGCCCGGCGACCGACGCGGCGAACAGGCCGGTCGCGAGCTGCCGGGTGGTCAGCGGGAACAGGGCCAGCCGGGCCGGGTCGAGCGTCTCGTCCAGGCCGAAGGCCATCAGCGGCACGACGATCCACCAGGCGGCGAACATCGCGAACGCCACCGGCACGACGTCGAGCGCGATGTCGTGCGGCGCGAACCGTACGAGTGCCAGCAGCCCGAACCCCGCGACCGCCATGAGGACGGCGGCGAGCAACGAGAAGGCGAAGCCCAGCTGCTTGGCGGTCTCACCGCGCAGGCCCCCGCGGACGAGGCTGAGCTTCATCCGGACGAACAGCCACGTCATGACGCGCTCCCCGGTCCGGCGGGCCGCGCGGTCAGGGGGCCCGCGTGCGGACCGGTCAGGAGGTCCGCGTACGGAACGGTCAGGGGGCACGTGTGCGAGGCGGCCGGGAGGCCGGAGGGTCGCGCGGTCAGCGGGCGCGTGTGCGAGGCGGTCAGGAGGCCGACGGGCCGCGCGGTCAGGAGGCCGGGGTGCCCAGCCACGACAGGCCCTCCTCCCCGTTGCCGCGTGCGTCCCAGTCGCCCCGTGCGCCGACGAGGTCGAGGAAGGCCTCGTTGAGCGTGCGGCCCCGCCGTACGTCGTCGAGCGGGCCCTGCGCGACGACGAGCCCGCCGTTCATCACCGACACCCAGTCGCACAACCGCTCGACCAGGTCCATCACGTGGCTGGAGAAGACGACGGTGGAGCCCGAGGCGGTGTATCTGCGCAGCACCTCGGCCAGCGTGTTGGCCGAGACCGGGTCGACGCCCTCGAACGGCTCGTCGAGGAACAGCACGCGCGGGTTGTGCAGCAGCGCCGCCGCGAGGCCGATCTTCTTGCGCATGCCGGTCGAGTAGTCGACCACCAGCTTGTCCTGGGCCTCGACCAGGTCCATGACCCTGAGCAGCTCGTCGGCGCGCCTGCCGGCCTCGTCCAGGGGGATGCCGCGCAACTGGCCGCCGTACAGCAGCAACTCGCGGCCGGACAGCCGTTCGAACAGCCGCAGGCCCTCGGGCAGCACGCCGATCCGCGCCTTGGCGGCGACGGGATCGGCCCACACGTCGTGGCCGTCGATCTCGATCCGCCCGCCGTCGGGGCGCAGCAACCCGGTGATCATGCTCAGCGTCGTCGTCTTGCCCGCGCCGTTGGGGCCGACCAGGCCGGCGAAACCGCCCTTCGGCACGACCAGGTCGACCCCGCCGACGGCCACCTGCCGCCCGAAGCGCTTGTACAAGCCCTGCGTGCGTACGGCGTCAGCCATCGCGCCCCCTTCTCCGCCGTCGTCATGAAGGCCTGGTCGTGAAGGCCTGGTTGTAAAAGCCGAACGAACGACAGGCGACCTCCGTTCCTCCCGGACGCCTCCCTGACGCCTCCCGGGCGGCTTCCGGCCGCGCCCCGGCGCGACCTCGCGGCGGAAGTCTCGTTAACCTGTCGGCCATGGATCCGACGCGGCCTGGAGCGCATCTCGGGACCCGGGGCCGCTGAGCATGCGAGGAACGGTGAGGGAACGATGAGCGCGGAACGCGCCCACGAGATCGATATCCACACCACCGCCGGCAAGATCGCCGACCTGGAGCGGCGCCTCGGCGAGGCGGCCCACGCAGGCTCCGCGCGAGCGGTGGACAAGCAGCACGCCAAGGGCAAGATGACGGCCCGCGAGCGGGTCGCGGCCTTCCTCGACGAGGGCTCGTTCGTGGAGTTCGACGAGCTGGCCAGGCACCGGGCGACCGCCTTCGGCCTGGACCGCGAGCGGCCGTACGGCGACGGGGTCGTGACCGGGTACGGCACAGTGGACGGCCGCCCGGTCGCGGTGTTCGCGCAGGACTTCACCGTGTTCGGCGGCTCGCTGGGCGAGGTCTTCGGCGAGAAGATCGTCAAGGTGATGGACCACGCGCTCAAGACCGGCTGCCCGGTGATCGGGATCAACGACTCGGGCGGCGCGCGCATCCAGGAGGGCGTGGTCTCCCTCGGCCTGTACGCCGAGATCTTCAAGCGCAACGTGCACGCCTCCGGGGTGATCCCGCAGATCTCGCTGATCATGGGCCCGTGCGCCGGCGGCGCGGTCTACTCCCCCGCGCTGACCGACTTCGTCCTGATGGTCCGGGAGAAGTCGCACATGTTCATCACCGGGCCGGACGTCATCAAGACCGTCACCGGCGAGGAGGTGACGTTCGAGGAGCTGGGCGGGGCGCACACGCACAACTCCCGCAGCGGCGTCGCCCACTACGAGGCGTCCGACGAGCAGGACTGCCTCGACTTCGCCAGGGCGCTGCTGTCGTTCCTGCCGTCCAACAACATGGACGACCCGCCAGCCTTCGAGGCGGAGGCGGTCCTGGAGACGACCGACGAGGACCTCGTGCTCGACACGCTGATCCCCGACTCGGCCAACCAGCCGTACGACATGCACACGGTGCTCGAACACGTCCTCGACGACGGGGAGTTCCTGGAGATCCACGCGGGCTTCGCGCCGAACATCCTGGTCGGCTTCGGCCGGGTCGAGGGGCGTTCGGTGGGCGTCGTCGCCAACCAGCCGATGAGCTTCGCCGGGACGCTCGACATCGCCGCGTCCGAGAAGGCCGCCCGGTTCGTCCGCACCTGCGATGCCTTCAACATCCCGGTGCTGACCTTCGTCGACGTGCCGGGCTTCCTCCCGGGCACCGACCAGGAGTGGAACGGCATCATCCGGCGCGGCGCCAAGCTCCTCTACGCCTACGCCGAGGCGACCGTGCCGCTGGTCACCGTCATCACCCGCAAGGCGTACGGCGGGGCGTACGACGTCATGGGGTCCAAGCACCTCGGCGCGGACATCAACCTGGCGTGGCCCACCGCCCAGATCGCGGTGATGGGGGCGCAGGGTGCGGTCAACATCCTCTACCGGCGTGAACTGGCCGCCGCCGACGAGCCGGACACGGCGCGAGCGAGGTTCGTCTCCGAGTACGAGGACACGCTGGCCAACCCGTACCTCGCCGCCGAGCGCGGCTACGTGGACGCGGTGATCCGGCCGTCGGACACCCGGGTCCGGATCGTCCGCGCGCTGCGGGCACTGCGCAACAAACGGGCTGTCCTGCCGCCGAAGAAGCATGGGAACATCCCGTTGTGAGCACTCGCGAGCCGTACCTGGAGATCATCCGGGGGGACGCCACCCCGGAGGAGACCGCCGCCCTGCTCGCCGCGCTGCTGGCCCGGGCGTCGGCGCACGCCCCCCGGGAGGCCCGGCCCGCCACCAGGGGAAACTGGAGGTACGCGGGGCGCGTCATGCGCCCGGCGCTGCCGCACGGCCCGGGGGCGTGGCGCTCCGCCTTCCTCCCCGGCGCCCGGTGACGGCAGCCGGGGATCGGCCGCGGATCAGCCGGGGACCACAGCCTGATTACATCGACGGAACCGGGTGTCAACTGGCCCAAGAGTTGGGACTATCTAGAAAGCGGGGGAATATAGTCGCCTGATCATCTAGTGACGAGTCCTGGAGGACACCATGGCCATCCCGGACTTCAGCGCACATGGGATTGCCGCGAAGTATGCCGTTCTGGTGGACGTGGGTTACCTTTACGCGGCCGCCGGTGAAGTTCTCTTAGGCGCCAAGGAGCGTAAGGAGTACCGCGTCGCCGCGGACGAGTTGATCCAGGCGCTGCAGAAGCACGTCGTGCAGAGCATCTCGGGCGAGCTGCTGCGGGTCTACTGGTACGACGCCGCACGTGACCGGGTGCCCACGGTGGACCAGCGGGTGATCGCCCAGCTGCCCTGGGTCAAGGTGCGCCTCGGCAACCTGAACGCCCGTGGCCAGCAGAAGGGCGTGGACGCGCAGATCCGCAGCGACCTGGAGGCGCTCGCCCGGCACCACGCCGTGAACGACGCCGTGCTGATCGCCGGAGACGAGGACATGGTGCCCGCCGTGGAGGCCGCCCAGGCGTACGGGGTGCGCGTCCACCTGTGGGGCGTCGAGCCGCCGTTCGGGACCAACCAGGCCGAACGGCTCGTCTGGGAGTCGGACACCGTCGAGATCCTCAGCGCCGACTTCCTGCGTCCGTTCTTCACCCGCGCTCCGGTGCCGGTGCCCGTTCCGCCCGCGCCGTCGCCCGCCCAGGTCTTCGCGAGCCGCGCCAAGCCGATGCCGCCGAAGGCGCCGGTCGGCCAGACCTCCAAACTGGGCCCGGGCCGGCCCCACGTGGAGGAGGTCGGTGAGCACGTCGCGCAGAAATGGATCCTGACGCGCGGCCGGGACAACATCCGCGACCTGCTGCCCGGCCCGATCCTGCCCACGGTGATCGACACCGAACTGCTCATCGAGGCCGAGAAGGAACTCGGCCATTCCCTGCGGCCCTATCCCGAGGCTCGCGTGTGGCTGCGCGACGGCTTCTGGGCCCGGGTGTACCGCGAGTTCGACCTCGGGGTCGGCATATCCAGCAAGTGACGCCGACGACGTCCCGTGCCGCGCGAGAAAAGGCCCGGCGCCGCACCGCCCGGCCTGCCGCGAGCGCCATCGTGCGACGTGACGACCGCGTCCGATTTCCGCGAGCCCGCATCGGTGGCCTGGGCATAACGTCGTGTGCGTGACCACCACACGACAGCTCGACTTCGACGCGTGCTACCTGGCCGTGTCCGCCCGGGACCCCCGCTTCGACGGGCGTTTCTACACGGCTGTCACGACCACCGGCATCTACTGCCGACCGATCTGCCCGGCCCGCACCCCCGGACGGGCGAACGTCCGCTTCTACCGGCACGCCGCCGCCGCCGAGGCCGCCGGGTTCCGGCCCTGCCGCCGCTGCCGCCCGGAGCTCAGCCCGGGCGACCCCGGCTGGGACGTCCGCGCCGACCTGGTGGGACGCGCGCTGCGGTTGATCGACGACGGCGTCGCCGACGACTCCGGCGTCGCGGGGCTGGCCCGGCGCCTCCACGTGACCGAGCGCCATCTGCACCGTCTGTTCGCCGCCGAACTCGGCGCCGGGCCGCTCGCCGTCGCCCGCACCCGGCGGCTGCTGCTCGCCAAGCAACTGCTCACCGAGACCACCCTGCCGATCACGGACGTCGCGTTCGCCGCCGGGTTCGGGAGCGTACGGCAGTTCAACGCGGCCATGAAGGAGTCGTACGGCTTCGCGCCGGGTGAGCTGCGCAAGGGCAACGGGCCGGTCGGCGGCGGGGGGCAGTGCTCCCCTGCGAGCGGCCTGACCCTGCGGCTCGGCCACCGGCGGCCGTACGACGCGCAGTCGGTGCTGCGCTTCCTCGCCGCCCGGGCGGTCCCGGGGGTGGAGGCGGTCCGCTGGGCGGGCGCGGACGTCGCGGCGTACACCCGAGCCGTTCCGGGCGGCTCGATCACCCTGCGGCCCGCGGCGGACCACGTCAGGCTCACCGTACGGACCACCGAGGCCCACCGCCTGTCGCCGCTGGTGGCGCGGTGCCGCCGGCTGCTCGACCTGGACGCCGACCCCGGGGCGGTGCGGGAGATCCTCGGCCGCACATCGCTCGCGCCTCTGGTCGAGGCCCGGCCGGGACTGCGGGTCCCGGGAGCGTACGACGGGTTCGAGGCGGCCGTCCGGGCCGTCGTGGGGCAGCAGATCTCGGTGGCCGGGGCCCGCACGCTGCTCGGCCGCATCGCCGCCCGCGCCGGCACCCCCGCCGTCACGGACCGGGACCCCGCCTCGGAGGCGGCGAACGAGACCCCGCTGCTGTTTCCCACCGCCGACCGGCTGGCGGGCGCCGATCTGGACGGCCTCGGGCTCACCACCCGCAGAACCGCCACGATCAGGGCGCTGGCCGAGGGGGTCGCCTCCGGCGAGATCGACCTCGACGGCGCCGAGGACCCCGCCGACACCACGGCCAGGCTGCTGGCGATCCCCGGCATCGGCCCGTGGACCGCGAGCTACATCGCGCTACGTGCGCTGCGCGACCCGGACGCCTGGCCCGAGGGCGACCTCGTGCTGCGCAGGACCATGGACCGGCTCGGCATCACGGCCGGCGAGAGCGAGGAGTGGCGGCCCTGGCGCGCGTACGCGGCGGTCCACCTGTGGAGCCACGCCTCCCAGCAGACCCCGGCCCCGGCCCTCACCCTGGACACGCACCCGGGCGCCGCTTCGGCCTGAGCCCCCGCACCCAGCGTCGGACCACGAACCCAACCGCGACCTCAGTCACAACCCCGGCCCGGCACCGACCGGCCTGAGCCTGGGGACACCGACCAAGCCCAAGACACACATGGACGTGAACAACCGATGATCCTCACGCAGATCGTGCCCACCCCCGTGGGCCCTCTCGCCCTGCTGGCCCATGACGGCGTGCTCGTCGCCGCGGGCTTCACCGCCGACCCCCGCGAGATGTACGCGCGGCTCTCGCCGTCCCTGCGGACGCTCCCCCTGCGGGAGGACGACCTCGGAGACGCGGCGCTCGCCGTCCGCGAATACCTCGACGGGAAGATCGACGCGCTCGACCGGGTTCCCACCGAGCAGCCGGGCACGCCCACCAGGCAGCGCCTGTACGAGGCGCTGCGCGCCGTGCCCGCCGGCACCACCGTGTCGTACGCCGTGCTGGCCGAGCGGGCGGGGCTGCCCCGGACCGCCGCGCGGGCCGCCGGATCGGCCTGCGCGCAGAACCTCGTCGCGCCGTTCGTGCCGTGCCACCGCGTGCTGCCCTCGACCGGCGGTTACGGCGGCTACTACTACGGCACGCCGGTCAAGGAGTGGCTGCTCGCCCACGAGTCCGGCGTGATCGGTTGAGCCGGGCGACGCGATGAGCCGAGCCACCCGGCAAGCCTGATGAGCCGCCCGGTGAGCCGGGCGGCCGGTCAGTTCCGGACGACGCTCTGGACCTCCCCGACGGGCACGTCGCGCTGGGCGTTCACCTGGATCGGCGCGAAGGCGATCGGGGCGTAGATGAACGGGTCGCCCGCGCCACCGCCGAGGTTCTGGCCGTTGCCCTCGACGTTCCAGGTGGTCGTCACGGTGAGCGTGTAGACCTTGTTCGGCTGGTCGATGGAGGAACGCAGGTAGCGCACCCCGCATGGAGGGTCGTCGTCCGAGCCCTTGGCGGCGCCCTTGACGTACGGCTCGCCGGTCTCGCCGCACCTCTTCTCGTAGACCGTGGCCCGGTCATCGCCGGTGCCGGCGTCGATGTGCATGCTGTTGTCGGCCGGTTTCGCCGTGACGGTGGCGGACATGACCCCGGGCAGCGTGGCGGTGACGGACCTGGGGGCCTGGTCGGCCCCGGGCAGCCAGACCCACGTCGGCAGGTTCACGTAGCTCTTGGCGTCCGGGCTCAGCCTGATCGTCGGCTCGGGGACGGTCAGCGCGGCCCGGGCGAGCTCCCTGAGCTGCTCGAACGTGATGCCTCCGGCGGGCGTGTCCCCCTCCGGCACCCACACGAGCGGATCACGCCCGGCCGCGCACGCCTCCCCCTTGGGGTCGCCCGCGTTGTACCCGATGCCCCACCACTGGCCCTTCTCGTCCAGCTTGCTGGAGAACTTGTCGAGGTCCGGCCGGTAGTCGCCGCCCGTCTCCACCGACTCCTTCTTCTCCCGCGCCTTGAGGTCACGCGCCTCGTCGGCCGTCATGTTCGGCTCGTACCAGCAGGGATTGGGCATCTGGTAGCCGTTGCCGTTGCCGCCGATCCCGCTGCCGGACAGCGTGATCTGCGAGTTGGTGAGCCTGACGCCGGCCTTCCTGTCGTGCTGGAAGGCCTCGCCGTGCGGCCCGTCGCCCTGGTCCGCCGCCGCGGGCGGCGTGGCGAGCGGCGTCAGCACCGCGAGCATGCCTCCCGCCAGCAGGGATATCACCGCGATTGTCGGTCTCGTGCTCAACGGAGGCACTCCTTAGCGCGCTCGTCCGGATAGTCCGCGTGGTGGTACATGGCGATTCGCCAGGCGCCGTCGTTCCCGCGGCGCAGCCCGGCGTTCTGCAGGAAGACCGCTCGCGGGCGTTTCACCCAGGAAGGCTGGGCCGCCAGCGGGGTGCCCTCCTCATCGGTCAGCCGGACACCGGTCAGGTCGACGCAGGCGTTCGCCTCGGCCCCGCGTCCCATGATCGCGGGTACGGTCATCGAATAGATCTTGGCGACGCCCCGGGCCGAGCGTCCGTCCTTGAGGAAGCCGTGGACCCATTTGTCGGCGTCCCGGTAGGCCGACGAGTCCGGGTGGAGCCCCTTGGTGTAGGACCGGTCCGCACCGGAGGTGCCGACGGCCCGCCACTGCGCCGTGAAGTCGTCGGCGAACGCCTTGACCACGGCCGACTGCACCGGGTCGAGCCCTCCCGGCCACTCGATCTCGATCCGCAGGCCGGGCGCCGCCGTCACCACGCCGTCGCCCATCCCGTCGGCCGTGTCGTCGCCGGTCACCCCGGTCGTCGCGCCCGCCGCCGCGGCGGGCGCCTTCGCGCCGCCACCCGGGGTGAAGCCGTGGTCCTCACCCGGCGTCGAGCAGGCCGACGTGAGCAGCGCGCAGGCCGACACGAGCAGTGTGGCCGCCGCTGTGGCGAGTGCCGGACGCGTCAAAGGGGTCCTCCGCAGTACGCGATCCCCCGCCGGGCCCACCCTAGAAAGGGTCGCCGGCGATGATCCAGCGTCATGCACGAATCGGCATGGGTCGGGCATCGGCGCTCCGCTCAGGCGAGACGTTGGGTTCGGAGATCAGGTGAGAGGGTGCGGCGCCAGTCGGGCAGCAACTCGTCGATGAGCGCCTCGGTCTCCGGGGCCATCCCGCCGCCGTACGGGTGGGAGGCCGAGCGGCGCACCAGGCCGTCGACGACCGCCCGCAGCCGGACCGGCTCCCCGGTGGCGTGCGAGGCGCGGAGCAGGTCGCGCCACAACCCCTCGTCGTCGGCCGCGAGCAGCAACCCGGCGCGGGCCGCCGCCACCGCGCCGTACGGGTCGTCGCGCCGCAGCCTGATCTCGCACAGTTCGTGCGCCGCGTCCGCCACCCAGGCCGTCACGTCGTACTCCAGCGGGTCGGCGGCCAGCCAGGCGTACCGGTCCGGCGGCCTGCCGCTCAACAGCGGCCCGCGGACCAGCCGCAACGCCCGGTTCAGCAGGTCCTCCTCGACCTCGCCGGAGGAGGACGTCCCGGCCCATTCGCTCGCCTGCCGCACGAGGTCCTGGAACAACCGCCAGTCCGTACGGATCTCCGGCCCGAGCCGCAACCGCCCGGACCGGTCGGCGAAGAGGTGGGGACGCCCCTCGGAGTCGCGGCCGAGCCATTCGGCGACCCGGGCGATGGTGGCGTCGCGGACCGCGGTCTGCACGCCGCGCGGCCACAGCACCCCGGCGAGGACGACCGGATGCACGCCTTCGGGATGCGTGGCGAGATAGACGACGAGCTCGTGGGCGAGGGCCGCCCGCCCCTCTTCGAGGGGGTTCACCGGGCTGATCTCGATCGGGCCGAGGACGCGCACCTCGATGGCCGGGGGCTCCTCGCTGAGCCGCTCCGTCACGGGGGTGAGCGGCTCGCTCTCCTGGCGCATGGCGGTCCGGAACAGGCCGACCACCGCGTCGTAGTGCCGGCGCGGCAGCAGGTGTGCCTCGATGTCCAGGCCCAGGGCGTCGACGCGGGTCCGTCCGCCGTCGGTGACGTCCCACTTCCAGGTGGCGTGCGGCACCTCACCCGCGATCACGAAGCCGCTCGCCGTACGGGTGCCCTTGCCGAGCAGCGCCAACCGGCGCGCCTCGTCCTCGTCGGGCCGGATGGCCGACAGCAGGTAGTGGGGCGTGTAGGCGGGATCGGCCACCCGGCTGTGCACGCGGCCGGTCAGCACGTCGCCGTCGTGCCGGCCGCGCTCCTCGAACTCGGGCAGCACCTCGGCCAGGCTGCCCGCCGTCCTGATCCGGTCGGGCGCGAGCAGGGTGAGTTCCTCGCCGAAGCCGACGAGTGTGAGACGCATGTCGTCGGACCAGCGGTTGGTGGCGAGTTCCACGGCGAGCGCGGACAGGGCGGCGACGGTGTGCGCGCCGGTGATCGCGATGATTCCGTGGGCGGCCTCCAGGTCGACCAGGACCCGGCCGCCCTGACCGGTGCCGAGCGAGACCAGCCCGGGATAGGGCGCGGGCACCCCGGCGAGCGCGTGCTCGTCGATGCGTCGCCCCTCGTGGGCCGGGAGCCGCCAGACCTGCCCGCCGTCGCAGGCCTCCCACGGCTCGGGCGCGTGCTGCTCGGCCGGGTGGATCCACAGGTCGAGACCCCGGCTGGACAGATGCACGGCGTAGATGGTGGGCGGCCGCCTGCCTGAGTCGGCCAGCAGGCGGCCGAGCAGGCGAAGGCCGATGTCGAGCATCCGGCTGCCGGGTGCGTCGGCGCCGAGGCGGATCGCGACCTCGGCCTCGGCGGCGTCTCCGCGTGGCCGCGCGATCCGCCGTCCGAACGCCCTGCGCCACAGCTGCTCGCGCCGTTTGCGGCCGAGCAGGGCCAGCAGCCCGGCCGCCGCCAGCGACGACGCCGCGAGGTAGTCGGCGAGCACCGGCCCGCCCCGCTGCCCGTCCTCCTCGGCTCCGCCCCCGTCGTGGTCACCGGCCGCCGCGGCGGGAGCGCCGTGGGCATCGGCCGTCGCGCCGGGTGAGGAGGCGGGCGGGGACACGGACGGGGACACGGACGGGGAGCCGGTGGCGTGGCGGCCGGGTGCCGCGGCCTCGGCGACGGGCCGGTTACGCACCGGGGGCTGCCCCTCCTCCCGCGCGGACCCCGCACCGGG
The DNA here is from genome assembly GCF_016863015.1 of Microbispora amethystogenes. GTDB lineage: Bacteria > Actinomycetota > Actinomycetes > Streptosporangiales > Streptosporangiaceae > Microbispora > Microbispora amethystogenes. The sequence continues at coordinate 216,555 of NZ_BOOB01000004.1, forward strand.
CTGCTCGGACGCGTGATCGCCCGGGTCCTCGGCCGCTTGCTCGGTGGGGCGTGCCTCCCCCACCGCGGCCGGTTGAGCGGTGGTGGTCGTGATCGGCCGTGGCGTCCGCGGCGCCTCGCCCGTCGCGTGAGCGTCCGGCACGGCGGCCTTGCCCGTGGCGTGCGCGTCCGGCGTAGTGGGCTTCCCTGTGGCGTGGGCATCCGGCGTGCCGGCCTTGCCCGTCGCGTGGGGGTCGGGGGCTGCGGCACGGCCGGTGGCGTGGGCGTCCGGGGTGGCGGGCTTGCCCGTGGCGTGCGCGTCCGGCGTGGCGGCGTGACCGCTGTGTCCCGGCTGCTGCGCCGCGGAGGGGTCCTGCGGCATCGCGGGCGGCGGCAGCACGACCCCCGGCTTGCCCGGCTGGGGGGTCACCCTGCCGGGCTCGTGCCGTACGTCGCCCTGATGCTGAGCGGTCCCCTCCGGCCGCGGGGTGGCGGGTCCGGCCGTCGGCGGAGTGTGCCGCGCCTTCCCGCCCGGCCCGGCCGGGGCGTCTCCCGAGCCCTGGTCGGGCAGCGTCGTGTCCCTTTCCCCACCGGCCGAGCCACCTGCTGAGCCACTGGGGGCGCCCGTTCCGGCCGATACGCGCGGATCGGGCGTGGCGTGCGGACGCTCGTGGGCGCCGCCGGGCGAGCCGGTCGTCGTGTGAGGGGTCGGGCGGGGATGCGCGCGAACGTCGCCGCCCTTGGCGTCCGCTCCCCCGGCGCCGCCGCCATAACGGGTGGTGCCGTCAAGCTCGGCGGGGGCGTTCCGGTGTTCCTTGAGGATCTCCGGCCGGTCCTCGTCGACGGGCACGACGTGGACGTTCCTGGCGTCGTCCGGCATGTCGAGCACCCAGCCGGGGCGGATCAGATCGGCCATGTGGAGGCGGCTGCCGTCCGGCTGCTCCTTGTGCTGGTTCAGCTGATAGATCTCCGGATAGCGGCGCCCGTCACCCAGGCACTTGTCCGCGATCTCCCAGAGGCTCTCGTGATGACGCCCGTGCGGGGGCTGGACCACGTAGACCTTCTTGACCTCCCTGGCGTGCAGGGCCGGCCGGTCCGCTTCTGTCTGGGGCACCGGCGCAGCCAGCACGGCGGCGACCGTCTGCGCCTTGATCACGACGGGCGCGCCCGCGCGGGCGATGGGCACCACCGCGGCGGTCGCCGTGAAGAGCAGCAGGACGGCGCCGACAAGGCGGTTCGCGAGCGCCTGTGTGCCGCCCGACAACGGCACCCGGGCCGGCATCCCGACCCGGCGCAGCCCCGCGTACACCTCGACGATCACGCACAGGAACAGCTGCAGCCAGGCCAGCCACACCAGGAGGACCAGGATCGCGATGATCGTTTCCGGGCCGACGTGGTCGGTGAACAGGTCCAGGTTCAGCAGATCACCGCTGATCGGCGGCCCGGCCAGCCGGAGCAGCGCGTACGGCACGCCGCCCACCAGGGCGACGAGCGCGATGAACGCCCCGATGCCGGCGAACACGTCCTTCGCCCCGCGCCTGGACCGCGGCCGCACCGACCGGTCGTCGCGCCAGTGCTCCGGCGCGCGCTGCGGTGCCAGCACGGACGGCATGCCCTCGGGACGCGGTCGCGGTCCCCGGCCGGGCTCCTGACGGACGGCCTGATAGGAGTCCTGGTAGGCGTCCTGGCCGGAAGTCCGGCCCGCACGTCCGGGAACGCCGCGCGGCGGCGCGGCGGCACGGCCCGGCCACTGCGTCTGCCCTGCAGGGTCACGGGCGGGGTCAGGGGCGGAGTCGCGGGCGGAGTGCCGGCCCTGCGGCGTGGACCTGTCCGTCATTCCTCCCCCGGATCCGGTGCGGCCGTGGCCTCCGCCTCCATGTCGGAGCCGGCGAAGCCGAGCGCGGACAGGAAGAAGGCGTCCCAGTGGACCGCCACCCCCACTGTCACGTCCGCCTGGCCACCGCCCACCGTGCAGTCGGTCATGCGTACGCCCTCCGCGTCTCGGTCCGTAGCGATCTCCTCGGCCCGGCCGCACACCGCGCCCTCGTCGGCGAGCAGGCGCACCTGACCGGAGGCCCGAAGAGTCTCCTCGTCGATCTGGTCGGCGGCGGCGCGGGCGGCCTGCTCGGCGATGTCGGCCGCCTTCAGCCGGGCGTTGATGGCCGCCCCGCCGTCCACAAGCAGCCCGGCCAGCAGGAACACCGCTCCCGAGAACACGACCACGAACACCGACATGGAGCCCCGCTCCGCCGCTCCGCGCCGTACGGCCCGGGCACGCGCGCCCGGCCGCCGGGGGGCGGCGGCCGGTGGTGGGGCGGGGCGGGAGAGAGGGATCATTTCTGCACCCTCCGGAACCGCTCCAGCGGCACGACCGAGGTGCCCGACATCTGCTTGGCCGCGCCGAAGCCGAGGACCGCCAGATCGAGTTCGCAGGTCACGGTGGCGCGGACGACCGCGAGATGCTCGTCGGTGCTCATCTCCCACTCGGTGCCGGACATGTCGACCTGCGGCGAGCATTCGCCGGAAAGGGCCGTTTCGGCGGCCTCCCTGGCGGCCGACTCGGCCTCCGACTGCGTGCGCTGCACCGAGGCGGCCCGCGCGGCGTCACGTGCGGCCCCGTTGACCTCTCCCTGCGCCTCCACGATGCGGCCCGCCGCGACCAGGAACAGCAGGAACAGCAGGAGGATCGGGGCGAGCATGACCGTCTCGACCGTCATCGAACCGCTCTCTCCTTCCGCTGCGCCGTGTGTGGTCTGGGCGAGTCGTGCGGCCCGCGCGGAGCGGGGAGTCATTCGCACCCCTCCGAACCGTCGTCCGGGCGGAAGCACTCCACGGGCCCGCCGAAGCGCGAGGTGATGTGGATGGCCATTTCGGGCAGTAGCGGCACCACCAGTACGGCGTCGCCGGTGACCTCGATGCCCCGCTGGTCGCCCTGCTCCCACGCCTTCGCCTCGGCGTCGCGCAGCAGTTGCGGGCCGATCGCCTGCACGATCTGCCGGGCCTTGCCCTCCGCGGCCTCCTGCCAGCCGTCGGAGGAGCCCGCCGTCCTGGCGACGCGCGCGCCCTCCCGGGCGGCGGCGTCGGCGACCTGACGGCCGTGGAACCAGAGCGCGACCTGGACGACCAGGAAGACGACCGCCAGCACGATCGGCATCAGGATGGCGAGCTCGATCACCGTCGCGCCCCGCTCACCCCGCCGCCCGCCGCCCTTCTCGCCAGGCGGCCGTCGCACGGAGCCGCGAGAGCCGCCCGGCTCGGCGCCGAGCCGGGCGGGCCCGGGCCCGTACGGCTCGGCGGCATGTGGCCGGGGACGGGAGCCGCGTGGCCCGCGTCCGCGTCCGCCCTGCACCCTTGTCATCCTCCGCCGCCGCCACCGCCACCGCCACCACCGGCACCGCCACCACCACCACCACCGAAGCCTGTCTCGATGTCCGCCTGCCGCCCCTCGACCAGTGTCCTGATCAGTGTGGCCAGACCGAGCGCGACCCCGGCGATGATGGCGGTGATGATCACCCATTCGACCGCCGAGGCGCCCTTGGACGGTGCGGTCCTGGCGCGGTCGAGCCGTACGTGGAGCACGGCGACCAGATAGTGAAACCAGAGCATCAGGCCCCCAACATCTTCATGGCTGCCGGAAAGGTAAGGAAGATCACGAAGCCCGCGCACAGCAGGAGCTGGGCGACGAGCATCGACTGGGACCGCTCGCCCGCCTTGCCCTCGACCTCCGCGAGCTCGCGGCGGCGCAGGGTGGCGGCCCGTGCGGTGAGTGACGAGCGCACCTTGGCGCCGTCGTCGGCGACCAGCCCGAGGGCGGCCGAAAGGTCTCGCAGCTCGTCGACGTTGATCTCCTCGCCGAGCTGGCCGAGTGCCTGCCATGGGGTGATACCGACGATCCGGGCGTTCGCCAGTGCCTCGCGGATGCGCTCCATGGCCCAGTTCGCGCCGGGGGCGGGCCCGGCCGCGTTCGCGGCGCCGTTCACACCGCCGCTCCCGGTGCCGGTCGAGGCGCCGGCGGCCGTGCCGTTCAGCGTGCCGTTCAGGGTTCCGTTGAGCGCGCCGGGCGCGGCGGCGGGGCTGCCGACGGAGACGGCCATCATCAGCGCCTCCGGGACGCCCCGGCCGCCCGCGAGGTTCATCGCCACGAGGTCGAGGAAGGCCCCCACGGCGTGCCGGAAGTCCCGGCGCCGTTCGGCGGCGTCCCGCTTGATCTGCAGGTCGGGCAGCAGGAAGAAGACCACACTGACGGCCAGGGCCGACCACAGTGGCACCTGCAGCGAGACTCCCCACCCCATCAGCGCCAGCCAGCCGACGAGCAGCGGGAACGCCAGCAGGCCGGAGACCCCCAGCAGCAGCTTCGTCGCCAGGAAGCCCTCGAACGACCTGCCGAGCAGCGCGAGGTCGGCCTTGGTCGAGCGCACCTCCCAGCCGCGGCTCTCGTAGAAGGCGGCGAGCCGGACGCCGAGCGTACGGCGGAACTCGCTGACGTTCTCCTCCGGCGCGATCAGGGGAGCCCGGGGCACGCCCGTGCCGTCGCGGGCCTGGTCGAGCGCGGCGAGCCGGGCGAGCAGGCCGGGCCGGGGCGGGAACAGCGCGCGCAGCAGCAGGAAGATCCCGAGCCCGAGCACCACCCCGGCAAGCACGGTATTGATCACGGCGTCCTCCCTTCGGCCGCGAGACCACCGACGGTTCCTCCGGCGGGGGCCGGCCGCGTCTGGGGGCGGGTCTGCGACTGAGAGATCTCGGCCCGGGGGTGCGGGGCGAGGATCCGGGCGGGCTTGTCGAAGTGGGCGAGCCGCCGCATCCACGCGAAGCCCGCGCCGAACAGGCCGGCCACGACGACCAGCACGGCCTGGCCGAGCACGGAGTTGTACTCCTCCACGTAGGACCGGTTGAACACGACGAGCGTGCCGGCGAAGACGAGGGCGGTGCCGACGACGATCTGCACGCTCTTGCGGGTGGACCTGCGCTCGGCCTCCACCCGGCGGCGCATGTCCAGTTCCTCGCGGGCGGAGACGGCCAGGGCCGAGAGCACGTCGCGCAGGCCCGGCCCGCGCAGCCGGGCGTTGAGGATCAGCGCCGCCACGACGAGGTCGGCGGAGGTGTCGTCCAGCTCGTCGGCGAAGATCCGCAGCGCGTCCGAGAGCGGCATCCTCATGTGCAGGCGGTCGACCAACGCCCGAAGGTGGGGTTGCAGCATCGGGGCCGCGGCCCGGATCGAGGACGGGATGGCCTGCTCCAGGCCCGCGGCGCCGGCGATCGTGTCCCGCAGCGACTCGGTCCAGGCCGCGAGGCCCTCCAGCCGCCGCATCGCGGCCCGCTCCTCGGCCGCGCCGCCGGTGAGCCCGCGCCAGGCGATGACCAGCAGTACGGCGCCTCCCGCGATGACCGGCCACCCCGTCACCACCAGCACCAGCACGCCCGTGATCAGGGCGACCGCCATCCTGGTGGACAGCGCGCGCAGCAGCGCCGTCCGTTTCGCCTTGCCGTCGGGAGAGGCGGGCCGGGGACGCACGCCGTACAGCGCCAGGGCGAGGAGGAAGATCCCGCCGCCGGCCATCGCGCCGGGCAGCAGCACCAGCGGGTCGAGCAGGTCCTGGGGCACGGGCAGCAGGCCGCTCATCGCCACGCTCCCATCGCCGGGTCGTAGCCGTGGGCGGCCAGTTCGTCCGCGCAGGAGATCGGGGCGTGCGGCACCACGTAGCCGCCCGACATCGCGAACACCTCCGAGGACAGCACCCGCCCGTCGCAGCCCGTGACCTCGCGCACGCTGGACACGTAGCGGCGCAGCGTGCCACCCCGGTGGTAGTCGTTGCGCTTCTCGATGAACACCACGAAGTCGATGGCCCCGGCGATGAGCATGTGGGTGGCCTCGATGGGCAGCCGCTCCGTGGCCTGCAGCGCGTAGGTCGCGATGCGGTTGAACACCTCCATGCTGGAGTTGGCGTGGATCGTCGACAGCGACCCGTCGTTGCCCTGGGTCATCGCGTTCAGCATCGTGACGATCTCGTCGCCCAGCACCTCGCCCACGATCACCCGGGAGGGGTTCATGCGCAGCGAGCGGCGCACCAGCTCGGCCATCGTGATCTCTCCCTGCCCCTCGGAGTTGGGCAGGCGGTGCTCGAAGGCCACCACGTTCGGGTGCAGCTCGGGGAACTGGTCCAGCCCCAGCTCAAGGGCACGTTCCACGGTGATGAGCCGCTCGGTCGGCGGGATCTCGTTGGCCAGCGCCCGCAGCAGCGTCGTCTTCCCGGCGTTCGTCGACCCGGCGAGCATGATGTTCTTGCGCGCCGCGACCGCGGCCGTGAGGAACCTGCCCACCTCGGGGGTGAGCGTGCCGTTCCCGACGAGGTCGGAGAGGAAGACCTTGCCGAGGCGGGACCGGCGGATCGACAGCGCGGGCCGCACGGTGACGTCCATGACCGCCGAGAGCCGCGAGCCGTCCGGCAGGCGCAGGTCGAGCTGCGGGTTCGCGGTGTCGAAGGGCCTCGACGACAGGCCCGAGTACGCCGCGAGGATCTGGATCAGCTCGACCAGCTCCTCGTCCGACTCCGCGACGGGGTCGTGCATGAGCTCCTGGCCGTCGGCGTAGCTGACGAACACACGGTCGCACCCGTTGATGTCGATGTTCTCGACCTCGGGGTCGTCCAGCAGCGGCTGGAGGCGGCCGACGCCGAAGAGGGCGGCATGGATGCCCGCCGCGAGCGCCTCCTCCTCCTCGGCGGTCGGCGGCGTGCGCCCCACGCCGATCTCGCCGCGCGCGAACTCCTCCAGCACCTGGGCGATCAGCGCCCGGGCGAACTGCCGTTCGTCCTCCCCCGACATCGGCGGCAGGCCGCTCGCCTGGTCCAGCCGCCGCTGGTGTGCCAGCCGGTCGCCGACCTCCTGCCGGAACCGCTTCACCAGGCCGTGGTCGACGGTCCGCCCCTGGGCGCTCACGACCGCACCTCCGGGGCCCGCCGCGTGATCCGGCCGCCCGGCTGCCGCCGCGCCTGCTCCGGCTCCTCGCCGCCGCCCGCGAGGTGCGTGGCGAGGCGGGTGGCCAGCTCCCGCGCCGTACGGATCAGCAGGCTGCGGTCGAGCTTGCCGCCCCACTGGCCGCGCAGCAGCTCCGCGCCCTTCGGGTCGTGCGCCAGGCCGCCGACGAAGGCGACGTCCCAGCCGGACACGATGCGCCGGATCTCCTCCAGCGAGGTGCGGTACGACCGGGGGTCGGCGATGACGACGACGCCGGCCTTGCGGCCGAGCAGCGACAGCCGCTCACGCAGGTGGGCGACGTGGTCGAGGTTGGCCCGCGTGAACAGCACCACCAGGTCGGCCTCGGCCATGAGGTCGTTGATCGGGGCGTGCAGCCCGAGGCGGCCGCAGTCGGCGAGCACGTCGGCCTGCGGCAGGGCGGCGAACGCCCGGCCGAGCGGCCCCCACAGCCAGGTGAGGCCCGCCGCCTGCTCGCCGTTGGTCAGCCCGGCCAGCACGTCGAGGCCGCCGACGAGCTTCTGCGTGTGCTCGTACAGAAGATCGGTGTGGAGCCCGCGCCGCGCGACCGCGCCGAGGCTGAGCAGGCCGCGGCCGGGGTTGAGCACGCTCCCGTCGATCCCGGGCAGGCGGTAGGCGAGGTCGCCGCCGGACGGATCGCACTCGGCGAGCAGCACCGGGCGGGGCCACACCGCGCCGAGGGCCGTCGCCGCGGTGGTCACGCCGGGCGCCCCCTTGTCGGCCGCGAGCACGATCAGCGCCACGTCACTTGACCCCCGGAAGCGAGATGAGTGCGATCTCGCCGCTCGACGCGTACTGCGCGATCGTCGGCGCGATCGTGGTGTCGACGACGATCGTGACCAGCCCACCGCCGGACCGTCCGGAGGAGATGCTCTCCACGCGGGCGGCGGTCGTCAGCACCTTCTGCTGGGTGGTCGCGGAGTTGCGCCCGGCCGTGGGCACGTAGACCACCTGGACGATCTCGCTCCACCTGAGGTCGGTGGGCATCTGTCCCGCCTTGAGCGAGAGGCCGACCTTGGCCTTGGCCGGGCCGACCTGGTCGGTGCTCTTGGCGGTCATCGGCTCGGTGAGCAGCGTGCCGGGCAGCAGCGTCACCGCGGCGTACGTCTTGATGACCTGGTCCCTGTACCGCCAGGCGACGTAGTCGATGCCGGTGTCGGCGATCTGCACCTCCCGCAGCGCGGACGGCGGGATGCGCTGCCCGGCGCCCACCTGCTGGGTGATCTGCACGGCCGAGACGCGGTCGCCGCTGCGCAAGACCAGGAGGGTGGTCGCCAGGGCGCCGCCCAGGATGAGGAGGACGGCGAGCGCGGCGAGGGCGGGCTTGCGCTCCCGCGGCGGCACGGGCAGCTTGCGGGAGGCCGGACCGGACAGGCCGGGCCGCGCGGCCGCGCGAGCGTCCTGCGGCGACTTCTCGCTGATCCTCATGGGCGGGGGACCCCCAGGATGACGGCGCCCCTTCTATTTTCGGGCCGCTCGATTGTAATTACGGTCTTACCGTTGCTCCGAATTCACTCCATTATGGCCAGCTCCGGCCGCCATAAGTGGCGCGAAGTGGCGACCCATGCTTATCCGTTAGGAATACGCCTGTCAACGGGAGTCGATCTATCGCCATATCGACACAAAGCTTTACTATCACGACATTTCGTGATAGTGACTGACCACATCCTCCCCACTTGTCACGTCGTTCACAGCGGCATCTCGCGAAGCGCGGCCGGGGTCGTGCCGGGCATGTCTCCCGGTCCGTCACACGTCGCCTGATGACAGGCGCTTTTACCTATTCCGGGAAACGCCCAGATGAGCGGCGGATGCGCGGCTACGGTGTCCCGCGGGAGAACGGCCGGACGAGGCGGCGCCGGAGCCGGCCTCGGTGAAGATCTTCACTGGAACGCCCCGGGATGAAACGCTTTCCGGAGTTCTCGCCGCACCACCGCCGTCTGGGAGTCTGCGCATGCGGGTTACGCTCACCGTGGTCACCGAGCACGGCCGCCGCGACGTGCTGGTCGAGGGAGACGGGACCGCCACGGTCGCCGCCCTCACCGGCGCGCTCACCGCCACGCTGGAGGGCGCGTCCGCCCGGCCCGCCAACGTCGTACGGCTCCCGCGTGCCCGCGCGCCGTACGACATGGACCGGGACCGGCCCGCCGCGCCCGCCGCCGGCCAGGAGACGAGACTGTGGGTGGACGGCCGGCCGCTCGACCCCGACGCGGTCGTGTTCGGCCTGTTGCGGGACGGCGACCTCGTGGCCCTGGACGGCCACGCCGCGGCCGCCACCGTGACCGAGGAGCCCGGCGGCCCGGCGGAGCTCCGGGTGGTGGGCGGGCCGGGCGCGGGAGTGGTCCACCGGATCGGGCTCGGCGCGCACACGCTGGGCGCCGACCCCGCCTGCGCGGTCTCCGTGCCCGACCCGAGGATGCCGCCGGTCGCGCTGGTCGTCAGGCTCGCCCTCGGGACGGCCACCGTGGAGCCCGCCGGACCTGCTCCCGCGCCCGGCGGCGAGCCGGTCGCCCGGCTGGACGGCGAGCCGGTCACCGGGGCGGTCGAGTGGCCCGCGGGCGGCATGCTCTCCTGCGGCGGCTCCGTACTGTCCCTGGGCCCCGTACGGCCCCCGGACGCCCACCTCGACGCGCTGCCGGACGGCGGCCTCGCCTACAACCGGCCGCCGCGCCTGCAGCGGCCCGAGCGGCAGCGGCGGTTCACCGTCCCGGCCGAGCCGAAACGCGGCGAGGGCATGCGGCTGCAGTTGCTGGCCGCGATGCTGCCGGCCGTCCTCGGCGTGGTCATGGCCCTCGTCACCCACACGTGGTACTACCTGCTGATCGCGTTCATGACGCCGCTCATCATGATCGGCCAGTGGGTGAGCGACCGCAGGCACGGCAGGAAGAAACACCGCCAGGCGCTCAAGGCGTACCGCGAGCGGATGGCCGCCTTTGAGGCGGAGGTGGCCCGCGCGGTGCGGCAGGACGAGGAGGCCCGCCGCCAGGGCGCCCCCGACCCCGCCGAGGTGCTGCTCACCGCGACCGGGCCGCGCCGCCGCCTCTGGGAGCGCCGGGTGCACGACCAGGACGCGCTGCGGCTGCGGATAGGGCTCGCCGACCTGCCCGCCGACCTGGAGTTCGAGCCGGAGACCGGCACTCCTCCCGACGCGGCCCGGCGGGAGCCGCCCGTCTGCCACGACGTGCCGGTCGCGCTCGTCATGCGCCGCCTCGGCGTCGCGGGCCTGACCGGTCCGCGGGAGGTGGCCCTCGGCTGCGCCCGGTGGCTCGTCGGCCAGGCCGCCGCCCTGCACAGCCCGCGCGACCTCGCCGTCGTGGTGCTCTCGGCCAACGCCGACGGCGCCGAGCAGTGGGGCTGGGTCCGCTGGCTGCCGCACTGCGCCCCGGACGCCGCCCGCGGGGGCGCCCTGTCGTCCGACTGCGCCGCGCTCGTCGGCGCCGACCCCGAGGCCGCCGCCCGCCGCGTCTCCGAGCTCGCCGCCCTGGTCGCCGAACGGCTCGACGCCGAGAACGGCTCCGGCCCCTACCCGGGGGCGCCGCGGGGCGCCCGCCTGTCGGGCGGCCCGGCGGGCTGGGACGACCTGGGGCGCGGCGGGAACCGGCCCGCCGAGCCGGCTTTCACCACCTACGACGAGCGGCCGTTCGACGTGCTCGTCGTGCTCGACGGCGCGCAGGTGCTGCGCGGCCTGCCCGGCATGCCGCAGGTGCTGCGGCAGGGCCCCCGGGCAGGCGTCTACACGATCGCGATCGACGACGACGAGCGGCTGCTGCCCGAGGAGTGCGCGACGGTCGTGTCCTGCGACGCCGCGGGCGGCGTACGGCTCCACGGCGGCGGCCTCGACCCGATCACGGGCATCCGCGCCGACCGGGTCTCGCCGTCCTGGGCCGAGCGCCTGTCCCGCGCGCTCGCCCCGCTGCGCGACGTGAGCCGCGAGGACCCCTCGGCCGCCCTGCCCGACGCGGTCCGCCTGCTCGACCTGCTGGACGTCTCGCCCGACCCGACCTCCCTCGCCGAACGGCAGGGCCGTACGACCCGGGCCCTGATCGGCGTGGGACCGGAGGGGCCGTTCGAGGTGGACCTGAGCAGGGACGGCCCGCACGCCCTGGTCGCGGGCACGACCGGCGCGGGCAAGTCGGAGCTGCTGCAGACCCTGATCTGCTCGCTCGCGGTGGTCAACCGGCCCGACGAGATGACGTTCGTGCTGATCGACTACAAGGGCGGGGCCGCCTTCAAGGAGTGCGTGCGGCTCCCGCACACGGTCGGCATGGTGAGCGACCTCGACGGCCACCTGACCCAGCGGGCCCTGTCGTCGCTGGCCGCCGAGATCCGGCGCAGGGAACGCCTGCTGCTCGACGCGGGGGCCAAGGACATCGAGGACTACCAGCGGTCGCGCGGGGCCACGTGGGTCCTCGGCACCGGCGGCGTCCGCCGGGCGCGCGGCGGCGGGATCTTCGCCGCGCCGGTGCCGGAGAGCGCCGGGAACAACAGGGACCTGCCGCCGCTGCCCCGGCTCGTCCTGATCATCGACGAGTTCGCCGCGCTGGTGGCGGAGCTGCCCGACTTCGTCGACGGCCTGGTCGACATCGCCCGCCGGGGCCGTTCCCTCGGCATCCACCTGATCCTCGCCACCCAGCGGCCGGGCGGCGTGGTCACCGCCGACATCCAGGCCAACACCTCGCTCAGGATCGCGCTCCGGGTGACCGACGCCCGCGAGTCCGGCGACGTCATCGACGTGCCGGACGCCGCGCACATCTCGCGGTCGACGCCGGGCCGCTGCTACGTGCGGGCGGGCTCGTCCACGCCGGTCGCCGTGCAGACGGCCAGGATCGGCGGGCGGACCCCGCAGGTCCGGGTCCGCGGCAACGGGACGGCCGACGGCGGCGCCGAGGACGTGCGGGTGCTCGACCTGCCCTGGCCCGCGCTCGGCCGTCCGCTGCCCGCCCCGCCCGCCCAGGCGGGGAGCGGCACCGACCTGGCCCTGCTCGTCGACGCGCTGCTGGAGGCCGGGAACGGGCTGCCCCGCCAGCCCAGCCCCTGGCTGCCGCCCCTTCCGGACCGGGTCGTCCTCGACGTCGAGGCCGCGGCGGCCGGGCGGTCCGGCTCGGGACGGTCCGGCTCGGGACGGTCCGGCTCGGGGCGGTCAGGGTCTGGGCGGTCCGGCTCCGGGCGGTCGGGGTCCGGGCGGTCCGGGTCGGGGAGCGACCCGCTCGACGGCGGGGCGCTGGCGGCGGCGCCGCCGTACCGGCCGGGGATCGAGGAGGTGCCGCCGCTGCCCTTCGGCGTGACGGATATGCCCTGGCGGCAGGCCCGGCGGGCGCTCACGCTCGACCCGCGCCACGGCGGCCACCTGCTGATCGCGGGCGGCGCGCGCAGCGGCAGGTCCAGCGCGCTCCGGACGATCGCGGGGTCGATCGCGGCCGGCGCCTCCCCCGAGGACGTGCACGTCCACGCCGTCGACTGCGGGTCGGGCGCGCTGCTGCCGCTCGTCGCGCTGCCGCACTGCGGCGCCGTGGTCACGCGCGACCAGATGGACCGGGTGGAGCGCCTGCTGACCCGGCTGCGCGCGGAGGTCGGGCGCCGTCAGCACCTGCTGGCCGAGGCGGGGTACGCCTCGCTCGCCGAGGCGCGGGGCGCCGCCAGGTCCCGGGCCGACACCAGGCCGCCCGCGGCCCGGGACCGTTCGGGCGTGGGGGCGCTGCCCTGGATGGTGCTGCTGCTGGACCGCTGGGAGGGATACGTCGCGGCGTTCGAGAACTACGACTACGGGCGGCTGGTCGACGCGTTGCTGCAACTGCTGCGGGAGGGACCGGCCGTGGGGCTGCGCGCCGTCGTCACCTCCGACCGGTCGGGCCTGATCGGGCAGATCTCCACCGTCTTCGACGACCGGCTGGTGCTCCGGCTCGCCGACCCCGCCGACTACGGGCTCGCCGGGCTGCCCGTACGCAACCTGCCGACCTCCATGCCGCCGGGCCGGGCCCTGTCGGTGGGCGACCACGGCCTGGTGGAGAGCCAGTTCGCGCTGCTCGGCGACGATCCCTCCGGGCCCGCGCAGGTGGCGGTCCTGCAGGATCTCGCCCGTACGGCCGCGGCCAGGTTCGGGGGCACAGCCGGGGGCACGACGAGCGGCACGACGGGTGGTGCGACCGGCGGGACGGGAGCCGTGGGGGACGGCGGGGAGGCGGCCCGCGCCTGGGTCTGGCCGTCGGAGCCCCCGCTGCGGGTGGACGCGCTGCCGATGCGGATAACGGTGGAGCAGACGATGGACCTGGCTCCGGCGTTCGAGCCGCCGTCGGCGCTGTGGGCGCTGCTCGGCGCGGGAGGTGACGCGCTCACGCCGCTGGGCGTGGACCTGCAGGGCCAGGGCCCGGCGGCGGTGATCGCCGGGCCGCCCCGATCGGGCAGGTCGTCCACGCTGCTCACGGCGGCGCGCTCGCTGCTCGGCCGGGGCACGCCGGTGCTCGTCGTGACCCCGCGCCGCAGCCCGCTGCGCGACCTCGCAGGGACGTCCGGAGTGCTCGCCGTGCTGGACGGCAACGCCAGGAGCGTGACCGGGGGCGGCGCGGACGAGTTCGGCGGCCTGCCCGGCGCGCTCGACCCGCTGGCCCTGGTCGCCGGGCACGAGCGTTACGTGGTGGTCGTGGACGACGCGGAACTGATCTCCCCCGACTCGCCGCTCGGGCTGGCCCTGGACGAGATCCTGCGGACCGGCCGGGACGGCGAGCACGGCCTGCTCGTCGCGGGGACCACCGGCGACCTGGCGACGGCCTACCGGGGCTTCGCGGCCGAGGCGCGCAAGGGCCGGACCGGCCTGCTGCTCAACGTGCAGAGCCCCGCCGACGGGGACCTGTTCACCGTACGGCTGCCGCGTGGCGCCGTTGGCGGGCCTCCCGGGCGGGGCCTGCTGGTCATCTCGGGCACCGCCACCCCGATCCAGGCGGCCGTCCCCCAGTGACCCAGCGCCCTAGCGCCCCAGAGACACAGTGACGCTGGAGACACAGCGCCGGACGCCGCAGAGGCGGCGTCCGGCGGTGAGACGAGGACGGCTATTTCAGCCCTTTTTCCGGCATAAAGGCCGTCCCTTTTCACGAATCGCCGGACGCCTCGTCAGCCGGGGCGCCCAGCGGAGATCGTGTGGATTTCGTTAACGGGTGGCGGACTCGATGTTGCCGCGGTAGGTGGTGATGACCCGGGAGGCCTCGTTGAGCTCTTCCGCCATGCGCTGGAACGCCGTCCGGTAGCTCTGCCAGGCGTCGTGGAAGCGCTGCGCGCCGGGGCCGGTCCAGGCGGTGCCGACCTTGGCCGCCTCGCGGTCGAGGGCGGCCATCGTGGTGCGAACCTGGTCCGCCTGCTGGCTGAACTGCGCGGCCATGCCCTGCATCTCCGCGGGGTCGCCGCCGAGCAAGCTGTTACTCATTCAGTCACTCCTCCATCGACAAAGGGGCCGCCCTCACCGTAAAACGCAGGTCAATCCTGTGGAGACCTTATGCCGAGCGGCTATATCGGAACGGAAGGAGAGTGTGGCTTTTCTGGTAGTTCATTCCCCTTCCACCGGGCATTGCCGGGAGGAGCCCGCCCGCCGGGCGCAGGGTCCCGGCCGCCCACCCCGGAAATCCCTGCCCGGCGTAGGTCAGGGGTGCCCCTGGGGCCCCCTCGGGTCAGGCGGCACCTCTACACTCCCAGGCAGGGTTCGCGAGCGCTGAAGGGAAGGGACATCCCTGTGCACAAGGTCCTGATCGCCAATCGTGGCGAAATCGCCGTACGGATCGCCCGGGCCTGCCGGGACGCCGGCCTGGCCAGCGTGGCGGTGTACGCCGACCAGGATCTGGACGCGCTGCACGCGCGGGTGGCCGACGAGGCCCACGCGCTCGGCGGGCAGAGCCCGGCGGAGACGTACCTCGACATCGCGAAGATCCTGGCGGTGGCCGAGAAGACCGGTGCGGACGCCGTCCATCCCGGCTACGGCTTCCTGGCCGAGAACGCGGACTTCGCCCAGGCCGTGATCGACGCCGGCCTGATCTGGATCGGCCCGCCGCCCTCGGCGATCAACGCGCTCGGCGACAAGGTCCAGGCCCGGCACATCGCGCAGCGCGTCGGCGCCCCGCTCGTGGCGGGCACCCCCGACCCGGTGTCCGGCGTGGACGAGGTGGTCGAGTTCGCCGGGCGGCACGGCCTGCCGATCGCCATCAAGGCGGCCTTCGGCGGCGGCGGGCGCGGGCTCAAGGTGGCCCGGACGATGGAGGAGATCCCCGACCTCTACGAGTCGGCCGTACGCGAGGCGGTGACCGCCTTCGGGCGCGGCGAGTGCTTCGTCGAGCGCTACCTCGACCGGCCGCGCCACGTCGAGACCCAGTGCCTGGCCGACCGGCACGGCAACGTGGTCGTCGTCAGCACCCGCGACTGCTCGCTCCAGCGCCGTCACCAGAAGCTCGTGGAGGAGGCCCCGGCGCCGTTCCTCACCGACGAGCAGCTCGACCTCCTCTACTCGTCGTCGAAGGCGATCCTGCGCGAGGCGGGATACGTCGGCGCCGGCACCTGCGAGTTCCTCGTCGGCCAGGACGGCACGATCTCCTTCCTGGAGGTCAACACCCGGCTCCAGGTCGAGCACCCGGTGACCGAGGAGGTCTCCGGCATCGACCTCGTCCGCGAGATGTTCCGCATCGCCGACGGCGAGCCGCTGGGGTACGACGACCCGGCGCTGCGCGGCCACTCGATCGAGTTCCGGATCAACGCGGAGGACGCGGGCCGGGGCTTCCTGCCCGCGCCGGGCACGCTGACCTCGATGCGCGTCCCCTCCGGGCCGGGCGTACGCCTCGACGGCGGCTACGAGACCGGGATGAGCGTCCCGCAGGCGTTCGACTCGCTCGTGGCCAAGCTGGTCGTGACCGGGGCCACCCGGCGGCAGGCGCTGGAGCGGGCGCGGCGGGCGCTCGCCGAGTACGAGATCGGCGGCATGCCGACCGTGCTGCCGTTCCACCGGGCCGTGGTGGACGACCCCGCCTTCGCCGGGGAGCCGTTCTCCGTCCACACCCGGTGGATCGAGACCGAGTTCGTCAACGACATCCCGCCGTACGAGGCGACGGCGGAGACTCCCGGCGAGCCCGCCGGCCGTGAGCGGATCACGGTCGAGGTCGGCGGCAAGCGGCTGGAGGTCGTGCTGCCCGCGGGGCTGAGTTCGGCGGGCCCGGGGGCGGACCGGCCCGAGCTCAGGAAGGCCGCGCCCAGGCGGTCCGGCGGGAGCGGCGCGAAGAAGGCCGCGGCGAGCGGCGACGCGCTCGTCAGCCCCATGCAGGGCACGATCGTGAAGGTCGTCGTGGCTGACGGTGACACCGTCGAGCCCGGCGACACGGTCATCGTCCTGGAGGCGATGAAGATGGAGCAGCCGCTGACCGCGCACAAGGGCGGCACGGTCACCGGCCTGGCGGCCACCGTCGGCCAGACGGTCACCGCCGGGACCGCGCTCTGCGAGATCAAGGACGCCTGACCCGGCCCGGCCCGCGGCGACCGTACGGTCGTCGTGCGGTGTGGTGCGGCGATGGGGAACGATAGTTTCCTGTGGAGGAACCATCGCGCCCTGCCGTTCGTCCAGTAGGGCGAAGGAGGCTTAAGCCGTGACCATGAAATCACCGCTCGGACGGGCCGGGGCCGCCCTGGCGGCTCTGTTCGCCGGGCTCTTCATCTCGCTCGCGCTCGCTCCGGCCGCGAACGCGGCGGCTCCGCCGGACCCGGCCACGGTCGTGGCGTCATGGAAGAACAGCAGTAACCCGCTCTTCGTCCAGCCCGGGTCGCCGCTCTCGCCGGACCAGCAGAGCAAGATCCGCAAGGAGCTGGAGGACTCGAAGGCCAAGATCTACATGGTCGCGCTGCCGGACGGCACCGTGACCACGGCCCAGGTGAGCACGTACATCCCGCAGCTGATGACCGAGCTCGACAAGGCCGGGCGGTCGCGGGCGACCGTGGCCCTGCTCGACGGCATGAGCCTGTTCGCCGGCTCCAACGACCTGCCGAAGAACGCCGCGGGAACGTTGGCGCGGCTGTCCACCAGCGCCAACAGCGACGTGGTCAGCGGCATGCAGGACTTCGTCAACCGGGTGAACCTGGTCCACGAAGGTGATGTGAAGGGCGCGCGGGGCCCTGGTTCCACCGTCGGTGGTGGCGGCGGCTCGGGTGTGCTCGTCGGCATCCTGGGCGTCGCCGTAGTGGGAGGTGCCGGTTTGTGGATCATCGGACGCCGCAACAAGCGCAAGCGCGAGGAGCGCGAGGCCGCGGAGCTGGCCGCCGTCAAGCAGACGGTCGAGGAGGACGTCACCAAGTTCGGTGAGGAGATCACCGCGCTCGACGTCGACGTCAAGATGCTCCCCCAGGCGGAGACGACGAGCGACTGGCAGCGCGCGCTCGACTCCTACGAGCGGGCCAAGACCGAGCTGGACGCGATCAAGCGGCCCGAGGACCTGCGTACGGTGACCTCGACGCTGGAGGACGGCCGCTACGCGCTGGCGTGCGTGAAGGCGCGGGTGAACAACCAGCCGCTGCCCGAGCGGCTGCCCCCGTGCTTCTTCAACCCCCAGCACGGCCCGTCGGTGCGCAACGTGCGCTGGGCGCCGCCCGGTGGCGCGGTGCGCGACGTCCCCGCCTGCGCGGCGGACGCCGAGGCGGTGGAGCGCGGCTTCGACCCGCAGATGCGCGAGGTCATGGTCAACGGCCAGCGCCGGCCGTACTGGGACGCCGGTCCCGCCTACCAGCCCTACGCGTACGGCTACTACGGCGGCTTCGGCGGCGACCTGCTCACCGGAATGATGGTCGGCACGATGCTCGGCGGCGCCTTCGGCGGCTGGGGCCACGGCGGCTACGGCGCCGGCTACGACTCGGGCTACGCCGCGGGCGTCGAGTCCGGCGGCGGCAACGACTGGGGCGGCGGCGACTGGGGTGGCGGCGGTGGCGGCGGTGGCGGCGACTTCGGCGGCGGCGGCGACTGGGGCGGCGGCAGCGACTTCGGCGGAGGAGACTTCGGCGGCGGCGGCGACTGGTAACGCCTGACACGGCACCGGATACGACCTCGGAAGGGGGCGGACCACGACGGTCCGTCCCCTTCGTCGTCGGAGACACCGGGAAGCGATCGGTGGCGGGTCAGGGATGCATGAGCAGCAGCGGGTCGCAGGTGTCGGTTCCCGTCAGGTGGGGGTTGTTCGGGTCGACCAGGCCCTTCTCACTGTTGACGATGTAGTAGCCCCCGGCGGGCCGGGGGATCACGATCAGCGTCTGGTACTGCATGAGCGGCTGCGCCTTGGCGGTCGTCCCTCCGTGCCCCAGCGAAGCGACCAGCATGGACCTGAGCATGGCGAAGAGATTGTCGTGGTTGAATCCGGGCCAGATGAGCACCCGGTAGGTGTGCGGGATGATCCCGAGCTTCTCGCTGAGACCCCGGACCGACACGCGCGAGTCCGCCCAGTGCGGCACGTGCCAGGCGGCCAGGTTGTCCTGCGCGACGAGGTCGTTCAAAGACTCCCATCGCGCCCGTGCCATGTGGATGTGCAGCTGGTCGAAATTCCTGATCGCCTTCGAGTTGATCCCAAGCCCCACCGGAGTGGGAACCACGGTGGGAGACTGGGTGGCGTAGTAGTCGGCGGCGCTCCAATAGTTCGGCGCACTGTTGCCGCAGATCCAGGAACACTCGATACCGTTGATCCGCTCCGTGGGGACGAGAATGTAGTTGACGTATCCCTTCTTGCTGTTGGTGCCGCCCATCACGACGTAGTCGGTGTGGTTCTGCAGGCAGGTGTTGTTGCTGTGGCACTTCTGACTGCGCTGCCAGAGAGAGTCCGAGTCGGTGGTCCTGCCGCATTCCTTGGGGTCGGGCCCCTGGGCGATGCTCAGTTGAGGCGCGGCCAGGGCGCGCCCGGCACCGGAAAGAAGGCCCGCACCCGCGAGCAGGCCGGTCCCCGCCAGGCCGGAGAACTGGATGAACCGGCGGCGCGTCAGCTCGCTCGCCTCGCCGCTCGCCCGGTCGCTTTCACGCATGATTGTTACCCCCGATGACCCGCACCTTCGTTCGGCCAGATTGATCCCCTTCCGATAGGCCGATAAAAGCCCCTGGGACAGCCTTTTATCACCTCAGGAAAGATCGGGACACTTCTCTCGGGCGCCGCGAGAACAACCGGGCGTTCCACTTCCGCGCACGCACGGCGGCTGCCCGCGGGAAAGCGATGGTTTGTCGCCTCGTTGCGCGGCCGCCGAGCGGACGGCCATCAGAATGACCCGGCGCGACATAATAAGCAATATTAGGCGATTGCGACAAAGGCGATATGGTGCCGATTTTCTCGATATGGACCAGCGCCTCGCCCGAGCCGGAGCGGCCGTGAGCGCTCCGGGAGATGGCGTCAGCGACTTGCAAGCGAACGTAAAGATCGCGTGGGAGACTCGGGGCGTTCCCCCCAGGAGGCCCCCCTTGCGCCGTTTCGCCCCCCTCTTCGTCGCCGTCCAGGTCCTGTCGCTCGCCTTCCTGCCGGCGACGCTCTTCTCGTCCCCGGCGGACGCCGCACGCGTTCCGTACGCGGCGGCGGGGGCGCCGTGCGCGCCGGGAAGCGGCGTCAAGCTCCGGGGCAGGGACCTCACCCAGGGCAGCACCCTCCCCGCGGTCCTGCGGTGCGCCGACCTCACCGGCGCGAAGCTCGACGGGGTGGATCTCACCGCCAGGGACCTGACCGGAGCCGTCCTCCGCAAGGCGTCGTTGAAGGAGGCCGACCTCGGCCAGGCGCACCTCGACTACGCCGACCTGCGCGGGGCCGACCTGTCGGACGCGGACCTCGGGCAGTTGCGGGCCAGGAAGGCGGATCTGCGCGGAGCGATCCTCACCGACGCGGACGCCGTCCAGGCCGAGTTCCCGCACGCCGACCTGACGGGGGCCGTTCTCACCCGGGCCGTGCTCACGCAGGCCGACCTCACCGACGCCACGCTCGTGGGCGCGGACCTCAGGGACGCCACGCTCGGCCAGATCAAGGCCCGCAAGGCCGACCTCACCCGCGCCAAACTCGGCGAGGCCAAGCTCGGCCAGGCCCATCTGGAGCACGCCGTGCTCAGGAACGCGGACCTGTCGGAGGCGGAGTTCACCCAGGCCGAACTGGACGGCGCCGACTTCCGGGGCGCCGACGTCGGCAAGGCGTCCTTCATCCAGGCGAGCGACGTGAACCTCACCGGCGCCCGCGGCACGCCCGTGAACCTGCCGGACGACGCCGTCGCGCCCGGCCGGACCGACGGCGCGGACGGAGAGGGGGACGCCCAGGTCGGTGTGGACGACGTCGTACGCGGCGACACCGGCGACGATCTCACCGTGCGCGCGGGCGGCACGCGGGGCCCGTCACCGGCGCTGATCCTGGTCGTCGTGAGCGGCCTCGGACTTGTCCTGACCCTGATCATGTGGGGCGGCGCGCACCGTCGCAAGCAGCGCTTCGCGGCGGAGATGGCGGTGGCCAGGCACGCCGCCGAGGAGGACGTGACCCGCTTCGGCGAGGAGATCGACGCCCTCGACTTCGAGATGAAGATCAACCAGATCAGCGGCCCGTCGCAGGAGTGGCGGGCGGCGCTCGACGCCTACGAGGCGGCAAAGCAGGCGCTCGGCGTCGCCCGCACGCCGTACGAACTGCGGGCGGCGGCCGTCACGGTGGCGCGCGGACGGGACGCCCTGCGGCAGGTGCGGTCCCGGCTGCCGAACACGGGCGGAAGCCGCTGAGCCGCGGCGGAAACCGGCCGTGCGGCCCGGCTCGCGCCCGCCGAGGGGCCGGCACCGGCGAGCGAGACGGGCCGGCCGCCGGGCCGACAGATACCGGCGGTCAGATACCGGCGGTCAGATACCGGCGGTCAGATACCGGCGGTCAGATACCGGCGGTCAGGGGCGACATGAGGCGGCGGGCCGCCTCGGTGATCGAGCCGGACAGCGACGGGTAGACGGCGAACGTGTGGGCGAGCTGGTCCACGGTCAGGCGGTGCTGCACGGCCACCGACACGGCGAGGATCAGCTCCGAGGCGCGCGGGGCGACCACGACGCCGCCGAGCACGATGCCGGTGTTGGGGCGGCAGAACAGCTTCACGAAACCGTCGTGGAAGCCCTGCATCTTGGCCCGGGCGTTGGTGGCGAGGGGCAGCTTGACCACGTTCGCCTCGATCTCGCCTGACTCGATCTGCCGCTGCGAGATCCCCACCGCGGCGATCTCGGGGTCGGTGAAGATGTTCGAGGCGACGGTGGCCAGGCGGATCGGCTGCACGGCCTCGCCGAGCGCGTGCCAGACCGCGATCCTGCCCTGCATGGCGGCGACCGAGGCGAGCATCAGGACGCCCGTGCAGTCGCCCGCGGCGTACACGCCCGGGGCTGAGGTCCTGGAGACCTTGTCGACCTCGATGAAGCCGCCCCGGTCGAGCCGCACGCCGTTGTCCTCCAGCCCGAGGCCGGAGGTGTTGGGCACCATGCCGACGGTCATCAGGCAGTGGGTGCCCTCGGCCGTGCGGCCGTCCTCCAGCGTGACGACGACCCCGTGCTCGGTGCGCTTGACCGAGGAGGCCCGCGAGCGGCCCATGACGTTCATGCCGCGCCGCCGGTAGACCTCTTCGAGCACCTCGGCCGCGTCGGCGTCCTCGTTGGGCATCATCCGGTCGCGGGAGGAGACCAGCGTGACCTCCGACCCCAGCGACTGGTAGGCGCCGGCGAACTCCGCGCCGGTGACGCCGGAGCCGACCACGATCAGGTGCCCCGGCAGCTCCTCCAGGTCGTACAGCTGCCGCCAGCTGAGGATGCGCTCGCCGTCCGGCTCGGCGCCGGGCAGCACCCGGGGGTGGGCGCCGGTGGCCACGATGACCACGTCGGCCCGGATCGTACGGTCGCCCGCGCGCACCACCTGGGGATCGACCAGGCGGCCGCGGGCGCGGATGACCTCGACGCCCTCGGCGGCCAGCCGGGCGGCGATGTCGCCGGACTGCGCCAGCGCGAGTTCCTTGACGCGCTTGTTCACGTCGATCATGTCCACGGCGACGCCGCCCGCGTCACCGTCGAGGCCGCCGTCGAAGCGGACCCCCACGGACGCCGCGTCGAGAAGCGCCTGCTTGCGGACGGAGGTGGCGATCAGGGTCTTGGACGGCACGCAGTCGGTGAGAACGCACGCCCCGCCGGGCCCTTCCTCCTCCACGACGGTGACCCGCGCCCCCAGTTGCGCGGCGACCAGGGCCGCCTCGTATCCGCCGGGGCCGCCACCGATGATCACGATCCTTGTCACATGCTCCATTGTCCCGCATCCTGGCTACGTATTCCCGGCGAGGGCCGCGTAACGGGTCAACTACTCGTATTTCTCGCGCCACACCCCATGCGCGCGCTACCCGTCCAACTTTGGCGATCTTGGATTAGGCTTGGGTGCCGTGCCTGTTTACGCGGCCTACGGCAGCAACATGGACCCCAAGCAGATGGCGGAGTGGGCGCCCCACTCGCCCATGCGAGGAACGGGGTGGCTCCCGGGCTGGCGGCTCACCTTCGGCGGCGAGGACGTCAGCTGGGAGGGTGCTCTCGCCACGATAGTCGAGGATGCCGACGAGCAGGTATTCGTGGTCCTGTACGACGTGCCGGAGTGGGACGAGCCGTCCCTCGACCGGTGGACGGGCACCGACCTCGGCCTCTACCGCAAGGTGCGGCTCCGCGTCGCGACCCTGGAGGGCGACGTGCTCGCCTGGTCGCACGTGCTCGACTCCTACGAGGGCGGCCTGCCCTCGGCGCGCTACATCGGCATCCTCGCCGACGCCGCGGAGAAGGCGGGGGCTCCCGACGACTACGTCACGGGGCTGCGCAACCGCCCCTGCAAGTCGCTCGGCGACTGACCACGCCCACAGCGACGACGTCAGTGCCGACCATAGTGCGGACCTGAGCGGCAGAACGGGCAGGTGGAGCCCCGGACTTCGTCATGCCCTTCTGTACGCTCAGCAAAGTGACCCCTTATGACCTGGCGGCCGAGGCCGCGACCACGTTGAGGAACCTCACCGGCATCCCTTCCTTCGACGTCGCCCTCGTCATGGGCTCGGGATGGGTGCCGGCCGCGGACGCGATCGGCGAGACGGTCGCCGAACTCCCGGTGACGAAGCTGCCCGGGTTCTCCCCGCCTGCGGTCGCCGGGCACGCCGGCACGGTACGCGCGGTGCGGACGGCGGCCGGGCTCAACGGGCTGATCTTCCTGGGGCGTACGCACCTGTACGAGGGCCGCGGCGTGGACCCGGTGGTGCACGGCGTCCGTACGGCCGTCGCGGCCGGGGTGCGCACGGTCGTGCTGACCAACGCGGCGGGCGGGCTGCGCCCGGAGACGCAGAAGGTCGGCGACCCCGTGCTCATCGGCGACCACATCAACCTGACTGGGAGCAACCCGCTCGTCGGCGCGACGTTCGTCGACCTGACCGAGGTGTACTCCCGGCGGCTGCGCGACCTCGCCCGCGAGGTGGACCCCTCGCTGACCGAGGGCGTGTACGTGGCCTTCCGCGGCCCGACGTACGAGACGCCCGCGGAGATCCGCATGCTGCGCACGCTCGGCGGCGACCTGGTGGGCATGTCGACCGTGCTGGAGGCGATCGCCGCCCGGGAGGCCGGGGCCGAGGTGCTCGGGATCTCCCTGGTCACCAACCCCGGCGCGGGCCTGGCGGACGAGCCGCTCAACCACGAGGAGGTCCTGGAGGTCGGCCGCGCCACCGCCGCCCGGATGGGCGTCCTGCTCGCCCAGGTCGTCGACAAGCTTTAGGGAGCACCTGTGACCGATCTCGTACGGCTCGCCCGCGAATGGCGTGACCAGGACCCCGACCCCGACACGCGGGCGGAACTCGACGCGATCCTGGACCGGCAGGACCTCGACGCGCTGGAGGACCGCTTCGGCGCGAAGCTGGAGTTCGGCACGGCGGGCCTGCGCGGCGCGCTGGGAGCCGGGCCGAACCGGATGAACCGGGTGACCGTGATGCGGGCCGCCGCCGGGCTGGCCCGGGTGCTCGGACCGGGACGCCACGTCGTGATCGGCTACGACGGGCGGCACAAGTCCGACGTGTTCGCCGCCGACACGGCCCGCGTGCTGACGGGCGCCGGGCTGCGCGCCTCGGTCATGGCCGGGAAGTGGCCGACGCCGGTGCTGGCGTTCGCCGTGCGCCACCTCGGCGCGGACGCGGGCGTGATGGTCACCGCCTCGCACAACCCTCCCCAGGACAACGGCTACAAGGTCTACTGGGGCGACGGCGCGCAGATCGTCCCGCCCGTCGACCTGGAGATCTCGGCCGCCATCGACGCGACCGGCCCGGTGGACGCCCTCCCGCTGGGCGACGACTGGACGACCCTCGGCCACGACGACATCGTCACGCCGTACCTGCGGGCGCTGACGGCGCTGCCGCTGGGCGACGCCCGCGCGATCTCGGTCGCGTACACGCCGCTGCACGGCGTGGGCGGCGCGACCGTGTCCGAGGCGTTCCGCGCGGCGGGCTTCGAGGTGCCGGTCATGGTCGGCCGACAGGCCATGCCCGACCCGAACTTCCCCACTGTCACGTTCCCGAATCCGGAGGAGCCGGGCGCGATGGACCTCGCGCTCGAACTCGCCGCCGCCACCCGCGCCGACCTCGTGCTGGCCAACGACCCGGACGCCGACCGGTGCGCGGTCGGCACGCCGCTGCCCGGCGGCGGCTACCGCATGCTGACCGGCGACGAGGTCGGCGGGCTGCTCGCCGAGCACGTGCTGCGGCACACCTCGGGCGGCGACCGGCTGGTCGCCACGTCGATCGTGTCGTCGTCGCTGCTCGCGAAGATCGCCGCCGACCACGGTGTGCGGCACGCCGAGACGCTGACGGGCTTCAAGTGGATCATGAAGTCGGGGCCGGGGCTCGTCTTCGGATACGAGGAGGCGCTGGGCTACAGCGTCGGGTCGGACGCCGGCCTGCCGGTCCACGACAAGGACGGCGTCGGGGCCGCCCTCACCGTCGCCGCGATGGCCGCCGAGGCCCGGCGGGAGGGCCGGTCGCTGCTCGACCTGCTCGACGAGCAGGCCCGCCGGTACGGCCTGCACGCGACCACCCAGTTGTCGGTCCGGGTCGAGGACCTGTCGCTGATCGCGAAGGCGATGGAGCGCCTGCGGACCAACCCGCCGGCACGGCTGGCCGGCCGGGTGGTGGAGTCGGCCGAGGACCTGTCGCAGGGGGCGGCCGGGCTGCCGCCGACCGACGGCCTGCGGTACCGCCTCTCCGGCGACGCCCGGGTCATCGTGCGGCCCAGCGGAACCGAGCCCAAGCTCAAGTGCTACCTGGAGGTCGTCGTACCGGTCGGGGACGACGACGTCACGGCGGCCAGGGCGCGGGCCGCCGCGGACCTGGAGGCCCTGAAGCGGGACCTCGCCACCGCCCTCGCCCTCTGAGCCCTCTGAGAGGGGCGTCTCAGGAGACGACGACGGCCGCCACGACCAGCGCGAGCGCGGCGGCCAGGGCGGCCAGGGCGGAGGGCGACCAGGTGACCCGGGTCTCGCCGGAGGAGGTCTGCCGGCGAGACCCGCTCATCTCCTCAAGCTGCTGGGCCACCCAGTCGGCGTGGGTGCGCCCGCCCACGGCCGCCGTGGCCCGCTCGACGCGGTCCTTCGACGAGGCCGCCTTGACGGCCTGCCCGGCGGCCCTGGCCCGCTCCCGCGCCGTGGCCTGCGGCGTCCAGCAGCGTACGGCGGTCGCGCCCGACTCGATGACGATGGCGCTGGTCACGGTCAGGTCGTCGACGGCGTTCCAGGGGACGTAGGCGTTCTTCAGCGGATTGCGGACGCGGATCCCGCCCTCCTCGGCGAGGATGGCGGGCCGCAGCGCCATCACGAAGACCAGCGCGGTGATGACGCCGAGCACCGCCCCCGCGATCAGCGCGCTGGGCAGCCGGCCGTGGGCGATCAGGTCCCAGGCGTTCCAGGCGGCGAACACCAGCCAGGCCCATCCGAAGACCCAGGCCAGCTTCGACCGGAAGACCTGCGGCTTCACGCCTGCTGCCGCATCTGCGCGAAAGCGGGCTTGATCACGTCGTTGATCAGCGCGAGCCGCTCGTCGAACGGGATGAACGCCGACTTCATCGCGTTGACGGTGAACCACTGCAGGTCGTCCCAGCCGTAGCCGAAGGCGTCCACCAGCTTCGCGAACTCCTGCGACACGCTGGTGCCGCTCATCAGCCGGTTGTCGGTGTTGACCGTCACGCGGAAGTACAGGCGGCGCAGCAGGCCGATCGGGTGCTCGGCGATCGACGGGGCGGCCCCGGTCTGCAGGTTGGAGGTCGGGCACATCTCCAGCGGGATGCGCTTGTCGCGGACGTAGGCCGCGAGCCTGCCGAGCTTGGCCTCGCCGTCCGCCGGCACCGTGATGTCATCGATGATCCGCACCCCGTGGCCCAGCCGGTCGGCGCCGCACCACTGGATCGCCTGCCAGATCGACGGCAGCCCGAAGGCCTCCCCCGCGTGGATCGTGAAGTGGGCGTTCTCCCGTTGGAGGTACTCGAAGGCGTCCAGGTGACGGGTGGGCGGATATCCGGCCTCCGCGCCCGCGATGTCGAAGCCGACCACGCCGAGGTCCCGATAGCGTACGGCGAGCTCGGCGATCTCCATCGAACGGGCCTGGTGGCGCATCGCGGTGAGCAGCGTGCCGACCCTGATGCGCGCGCGGCCGTCCGGTCCGGTGGAGCCGAGCCGGAACCCCTCCAGCACGGCCTCCACGACCTCGTCCAGCGACAGGCCCTGCGAGGTGTGCTGCTCAGGCGCGAAACGGACCTCGGCGTAGATCACGCCGTCCTCCGCCAGGTCCTCGGCGCACTCGGCGGCCACCCTGACCAGCGCGTCGCGGGTCTGCATGACCCCGACGGTGTGGGCGAACGTCTCCAGGTAGCGCTCCAGCGATCCCGAGTCGGCCGCGGCCCTGAACCAGGCCCCCAGCGCGTCCGGGTCGTACGTGGGCAGTTCGTGCCCGCACTCCCGGGCGAGGTCCACGATCGTCCCGGCCCGCAGTCCGCCGTCGAGATGGTCGTGCAGGAGCACCTTTGGCGCCCTGCGGATCTCCTCCAGAGTGGGCAGCTCGTTCATTCGCCCTCCTCACCGCGGTCGTACATCCGGCAATCCTATCCACGGACCCGGATCGGGCGGCCTGGCGAAACTCGCCGTCGCTCACTCCTCGCGGTTGGCGGTCTCCGGCGAGAACGCGGGCAGGCACACCGCCACGTACTCGGCGCCGGACGGCCCGGCGCTGTAGCGGATCTTCTCCCCCGGCTCACTCGCGAACGCCTGGCCCGCCTCCACGACGGTCGTCCCGCCCTCGTGCTCGACGACGACCGATCCCTTGAGGACGAGCGTGTACTCGGCGAACCCGGGGGCCTGCGCGGGCTCGCTCCAGCCCGCGGGCGCCACCATGTGCGCGATGGAGACCTGTTCGTCACCGCTGTTGACTCGGCCGACGTACTCGTCGATGACCTTCCCGCCCGGCACTGGCACCCGGGTGGGTCCCTCGATCTTCCTGACCATGCCGACCAGTGTGTCAGTTGATCCGGAGATCATGTCATTCGCGCACGTTCGCACTACGCTTTGTCGGCTGTGGTCGCGAGAGAGGCCCCCGAGCCGGGAGTGAGGCGTTGAAGCAGACACGACACGGGCCTCGTCGCCGTACGGAGGAGCCGCGGTGAGAGATCTGCCGGGCTTCGACGCGTTCGCCGCCGACCACGTCCGGCCGCTGGCCCGTACGGCCCTGGCGCTGACGGGAGAACCGGAGGCCGCCCGCGCGCTCGTGGTGACCGCGCTCTCCGCCGTGGCGGCCAGATGGGGCACCGCACGCTGGTCGTTTCCCGCCCAAGCCACACGCAAGGCGCTGTACGCGGCCTACCTGGAGCGCCCGCGACCCGGAGCCACAGCCGGGCGCGGCACGCACCCGAGCCACACGCCCGGCACGTCGCCCCCGAGCTTGACGCCCGGCACGGACGCGGCGGCCCTCGCGGAGGCACTCACCGCGCTGCCGCCGCGGCGGCGTGCCCTGGTCGTGGCCTGCTTCCACGACGGGCACACCACCTGGCAGGCGGCCGGCCTGTGCCGCATGGACGCGCGGACGGCCAACACCGAGACCGTGCTCGCCGTCGCCGAACTGCGCGACCGCCTTCCCGCCTCGTTCGTGGCGGGAACGGCCCCGGAGACCGGAGTAGGGACGGCCTCGGACACCACGGGAGGAACGGGCCCGGACACCACGGCGAGCACGGGCCCCGAGACCCCGGCGGAGACGGCCCCGGGCTCCGCGATGGGGACGGCCCCGGAACCAGAGCCGGCCGGTCCCCCGCCCGGCTCGTGGACGTCGCCATCCGGGCTGACAGATCCCGCGCCCAGCTCCTGGGCATCGCCATCCGGGCCGGCCGGTCCCTCGCCCAGCCCCTGGGCATCACCATCCGGGCTGACAGATCCCGCGCCCAGCCCCTGGGCATCACCATCCGGGTCAGCCGGTCCCGCGCCTGGCTCGTGGGGGTCGCCGTCGGAGGCGGGCCGGGCCGCCGGACCGGCGGCCGCCGCGCCCGGCTCGTTCGCCGCCCCAGCGGGCGGCACGCCGCCGTACCATGCCGCACCGTTCTCCACCTCCCCGGCGATCGCGCCTGTCGCTCCTGCGGGAGGCACGGGCGCGGGCGACCTCGGCGACGGTCCGTGGGAGGCGGCGCTGCGCCGGGAGCTGGCCGCCCTGTCCGCGGGGATGCCCGCGCTCGACCCGGCCCCGCTCGCCGCGGAGGCGGCGCGGGCCGGCCGGCGGCACCGCACCCGGCGTCGTGCCGTGGTCACGGCCGTGAGCGTCACGCTCGCCGCCCTGGTCGTCGTCCCCCTCGCCTTGGGTGTGACGAGCCTGGCCGGGCGCGTGGAGCGGGCAGTCGGCGATGGCACCCCCGGAGCCTCCGGTTCCCCGGACGTGAGCGCCGCGATTCCCGGCACGCTGCGCGCCCCCCTGCCCGCCCCCGTACGCTTCGCCTACCAGGGCTCCTGCACGGACGACGACTGGGACGCGTTCGCCGAGAAGTTCGCGAACGGCTGCGACCAGTGGCGGCTGGTCACGACCACGGGCGAGCAGTGGCGTGTTCCGGACGTGGCCCTCGACCCCGGCGGCCACTGGAACCCTTCCCTCCTCGCGATCAGCCAGGACGGCAACCACGTGGCCTACTACGGCCAGACGTCGCCCGACTTCATGGTCCTCGACCGGCGTCGTGCCCGGGCGGAGAGAAGCGGCATGTTCCCGCTCAACGAGGACGCGTCACCGCAGGACTCCCACCTGGTCATCTCGCCCAAAGGGCGATGGATGGCCGCCGACTTCGGCGCGGGCGCGCGAGCACCCCTACCGCGGGTGCAGAGCCTCACCGGTTACCGGGTCGCGGTGTTGCCGCGTCGCATGCGGATCCTGGCGGTCGGGGACGACGGCACGGTGACGGGCACGGCCACGTGGGACACGAACGCGATTCCCGGGCGGCTCGCCACCACCGTCCTGCTGCGGGTGCGGCCGAACGGGCGCACGCTGAGCAGTGCGCCGATCGACCCGGCGCTGTTCGAGTCCGGCGTCGCGGTCTCCCCCGACGGACGCGCCGTCGCCGTGGCGGCCGAGCGCGCCCACCCCGGCGACGACGACCACGGCCAGGTGGTCACCCTCGACTCCGCCACCGGGCGCGTGCTCACCCGGCGCGAGGCGGCCCTCCCCCCGGACGCGCACGTCACCGTTGTATGCGGCTGGGCGAGCGATCACGAGGTGATCGTCGAGGCGAGGCAGCCCGACGACGAAGACGAGGAGGAGTACTCGGTCCACGCCGTCGACGTACGCACCGGGGCCGCCCGGCCGATCACGCTGGACCGGGCCGGCGGCGTGCCCGACCTCTGGGTGCCCGGCACGCTGCGCTGAACCGCGTACGGACGGCCGCGCACGGCCGCCCGGACGACGGAAAGGGGCGCCCCGATGACCGGGACGCCCCCTCCGCCGGGCAGGGAACCGCCTGACGGGTCAGACGAGTTCCGGCACCGGTTCCTCCCTGGCCTCGACCGGCCGCCGGACCCGGAGCCCCGTGACGGAGATCGCCAGGCCGGCGAGGGCGAACCCGGCCGAGACCAGGATCGCGGCACGGAAGTGGGTGATCGGGTCACCGCCGCCCGCCCCCGCGGTCAGGACGGCCGTGACGATCGCCAGCACCACCGCGCCGCCGACCTGCCCGGAGGTGTTCAGCAGCCCGGAGGCGAGCCCCTGCTCCTCGTCGTCGACCCCGGCGGTCGCCTGGATGTTGAGCGAGGGGAACGACAGCGCGAACGCGACGCCCAGCAGGACCATGCCGGGCAGCACCGTCGTGAACAGGCCGGGGTGCAGGTCCACCCGCAGGAACACCGCGTAGCCCGCGAGCAGCGCGACCGACCCCACCACGATCAGCCGGGCGGTGCCGAAGCGGTCGGCGAGCCTGCCCATCGTGGTCGAGCCGACCGCGACCAGCAGTCCGGCCGGAAGGAACGCCAGCGCGGTCTCCAGGGCGCTCCAGCCCAGCAGGTTCTGGAAGTACTGCATCGCCACGAACTGGAATCCGACGTACGAGCCGAACAGGATGACCAGCCCGATGTTGGCCCGCACCAATGGTGCGGAGCGCAGGATGCCGAGCCGGACGAGCGGGTGCCGCACCCTCCGCTCCAGCCGGACGAACAGGCCGACCAGGGCGGCGGACGCCGCGAGCGACAGGACGGTGCGCGCCAGGCTCACCTTGGGCGCCTCCACCACGGCGAAGACCATGAGCAGCATCGCGGCGGTGATGGTGACCGCGCCGAGGATGTCGTGGCCGCCCTCGCCGCGCTCCTCACCCCGGTCCAGCAGTCGCGCCCCGGCCACCAGCGCGATGATCGCCACCGGCACCGGCATGAGGAAGGTCCAGCGCCACCCGATCTCGGTGAGCACGCCGGACAACACCAGCCCGAGCGAGAAGCCGCTGGCGCCGGAGGCGGTGAAGATGCTCAGCGCCCGGTTGCGGGCGGGCCCCTCGGCGAAGGTCGTGGTGATGATGGACAACGCGGCCGGAGCGGTGAACGCGGCGCTGATGCCCTTCGCGAACCGGGCCGCGATCAACAGCGTCCCGTCGCTCATCAGCCCGCCGAGCAGCGAGGCGACGGCGAAGAGGACCAGGGCCGACAGGAACACCCGGCGACGGCCGAGCAGGTCGGCGGTCCGGCCCCCGAGCAGCAGCAGACCGCCGTAGCCGAGCACGTAACCGCTCACCACCCACTGCAGCGAGGAGGTGGTCATCCCGAGGTCGGCCTGGATGGACGGGAGCGCCACCCCGACCATCGACACGTCCAGAGCGTCGAGGAACACGACGGCGCAGAGCACCGTGAGGGCACCCCACAGGCGGGCCCCCCAGCGCTCGTCCTGAGTGGAGGAAGTCATGGCACGGAAACTTACATGCACGCGCATTCAATGCACAAGCAATTAATGCGATTGCATGTAGTTGGCGCGGATGGTATGGTCACGCGCAGAAAGGCGGCACTCGTATGAACGACACCGACACCGATTTCGTGGTCATGGCCTGGCGCGCGCTGCTCGCCCGCCACGCCGAGGTGTCGGGCGTCCTGGAGCGTGAGCTCAGCGAGAGGCACGGCCTCGGGGTGAGCGAGTTCGAGGTGCTGGAGCGTCTCGCCGAGGCCCGGTCGTCCTGTCAGGAACCGGGCGAGGCCAAGTTCCGCGTGCAGGGTCTCGCCGACCAGGTCCACCTGAGCCAGAGCGCGCTGTCCCGCCTCATCGCCCGGCTGGAACGCGAGGGACTCGTCGCCCGCGCCCTGTGCGAGGCGGACCGGCGCGGGGTGTTCGTGCAGCTCACCGAGGAAGGCCGCCGCCGGCACGCGGAGGCGACCCCCACCCACAGAGCCGTCCTGTCCGCGCACCTGTTCCCCCACCTCGTCGACGCCGGATGCGCGCCCCCGGCCGAGGGCACCGCCCCGGAGAACGCCGCTCCAGGGTCGGTCAGACGGGGCCCGTGAGAGCGAGCGGGACGCCGTCCGGGTCGACGAGCAGCCCGTCCGCCGCGACCCGGGCGCCGGAGGCGACGAGCCTCCCGGCCTCCTTCTCGGGGTCGTCCACGGCGACGGCGACGTGCCGGAAGCCGCGGCGGCCGGGGCCGGCTGTCAGGGCGGCCGCCGGGTCGGCCGTCCACGGACTCGGCGTCGTGGCCGCGGTGAACGTGAACACCTCCAGCACGGCCGGCCCGGCCAGCAGGTAGGTGATCAGGAAGCCCCGGGGGTCCTCGTCCTGCGTGATCTGGCCGATCACCTCGTATCCGAGCGTGTCGCGGTAGAAGGCGAGCGCGGCGTCGAGCCCGCCCGACGTGACCGCCACGTGGTCGAAGACCGGCGGCGCCGTACGCGGCCTGCTCAGGGTGGCGAGCCGTTCGCGTTCGGCCAGTTCGGGCGAGGCGACGCGGTGATACCGCAGGTAGTTGTCGGTGATCTCCAGGTGCGTGCCGTCCGGGTCCTGGAAGAACGCGATCCGCACGCCACCGACCGCGTCGAGCGGCGGGAGCGTGAAGGGCACCCCGGCGTCGCGTACGCGCTCGGCCCGCAGGTCGACGTCGCCGACCTTGAAACCGATGTGCCGGATGCCGCGCTGGAGGTCGTCGTTCACCCAGCCGCCGAGGTCGCCGTCGCCCGTCTCGACGAGCTTGAGCAGCACCGGACCCGCCGTCAGCCAGGCCACCCCCGCTCCTCCGGCGGGGCCTTCCACCTCGGCGAGGTCCAGCAGGCTCCGGTAGAAGTCGAGCGAACGGGCCAGATCGGCGACGCCGATCTCGACATGCCGGATGTCTCTGGACACGTGCCCCCCTCCGTCGCGGCCCGCCCCGGCACCGCCGGTCACGAAGCCCTCATGTCTGCGCACAGGAGACTTTCCCATATCCCCCCGG
Organism: Microbispora amethystogenes; assembly: GCF_016863015.1. GTDB lineage: Bacteria > Actinomycetota > Actinomycetes > Streptosporangiales > Streptosporangiaceae > Microbispora > Microbispora amethystogenes. The sequence goes on from NZ_BOOB01000004.1 coordinate 249,447, forward strand.
ACGCAGACCGGGCGCCAGGGCCAGGGTGACCGCCACGGAGAGCGCGGCCATCGCGGCCATGGCGGCCGAGGCCGAGGTGAACTGGGCGACGGACCCGGCGAGCGCGGCGCCGACCCCCTGCATGGTCATCGTGCCGGACGACTGCAGCCCCAGCGCCTGCCCGCTCATCTCCTCGGGAGTGACGGACAGGAGGCGTTCCTGGAGGAGCAGGCCGGCCGCGTATCCGGCCGAGGCGAGCGCCACGGCGGCGACCGCGAGCGGCAGGGCCGGGTGCAGGAGGAAGACCAGGTACGGCACGGCCAGCAGCAGCCGCAGCGGAGCGCTCAGCCGCTCACGCCACCACTTCGGGACGAACCGCCCCACCAGGGTGTCTCCCGCGAGCATGCCCGCGGCGGCGGCGGCGAACAGCGTCCCGGCGTGCCGCGGGTCGTAGGCGACGTACAGCGACTCGCAGCCGACGATCAGGCCGTTCGGCACCCACAGGGCCAGATACAGGTGACGGCGCGCGGGCGACGACCACAGCCTCCGGTTGGTCCGCCACGTCTCGGCGGGCGAGGGCCGCCCCTGCGCCCGGGGCGGGCGGGCGGCGAGCCCGAACCGGGCGACGACGGCGGCGACGAGGTCCAGCCCCGCCCCCACGAGCAGGGTGCCGCGCGGGGAGAAGGCGGTCACGAGCACTCCCCCGGCGGCGAAACCCACGATCTGCTGGACGCCGACCGACATGTTGAGCACCGAACGGCCCAGCAGGTATCCGTCCCTGGGCAGGATCTCGTTGAGCAGCCCGAAGCGGACGCCGCCGCCGAGGGACGCGGCGAGCCCCATGCCGAGCACGACGGCGAACAGCGCCCACAGCGGCAGGCCGGGCACGGCGAGCACGACCGTGCCGGCGCAGAACACCAGCGCCAGGCACGTCATCGCGGCGCGCGGGGGCAGCCGGTCGGCCGCCGACATCAGCACCACCGCCCCGAGCACCTGGGAGAAGGAGGCGCCGAACATGCTCAGCGCCGACAGCAGCGGCGACCGCGTCGTCCCGTACACAAGCGTGCCGAGCGCGAGGCCGCTCACCGTCGACGCCGCCACCTGCGCGGACCCGACGGTGAAGAGCGGCGTGAACTCCGGAGTGCGGAACAGTTCCCGGTAGGTACGCATGACGGGAGCGTCGATCACCACCGCGTGCCACCGTTAGTGTTTCGCCGGGAGGCGAAACGTGGGCTGGTGGCTGGTCGATTCCGACACTCTCGCGGAGAGCCGCTTCGTCGTCTCTCCCCTGGCCGAGGCCACCGCCTGCCTCTACACCCTGGAGAAGGCGTCGGCGCGGCACCCGGCCGAGCGGGCCTGGCTCGACGCGCATCTGCCCGCCTACCGCGCCCGCCTGGCCGGTGACCCGATCACCGCCCTGCTCCTGAAGGCCGCCCGCGGACGCAACTGGACCGCCGACTTCCTCACGCCCGCCCCGGCCGGCGAGGGTGAGGCGGTCTTCGAGGAGGAGCTGGCCCGGGTCCGGGAGACCCCGCCCGGCGTCGCGCAGGCCGACGTGGAGGTGGCGCTGCGGGGCCCGCTGCCCGCGCCGCTGCGGCGTACGGACCTGGCCGAACGCGCGGCGGACCTGCTGGAGTGGGTGTGGACGCGGACCGTGCTGCCCGGCTGGCCGCGCCGGCGACGGATCATGGAGGCCGACATCGTCGCCCGTGTGGGGCAGCTGAGCCAGGGCGGCTGGGCCGCCGCGCTCGACGACATGCGGCCGGGGATGCGCTGGCTCGGCGGCGACCGGTTGCAGATCAACACCTTCGACTACCCGCCCCGGCGGATCGGCGGGGCCAGGCTCATGTTCGTCCCGGTCACTCCCCGGCAGGCGTGGGCGAGCTGGACGGCGGGCCTGCGCTACGCCCTGATCTACCCGTGCGCAGGCACCCTGGCCGATCCCGCCCGCGCGCCGGTGCCCGAGGCGCTGGGGCGGCTGCTCGGCCCGGCCCGCGCCCGGGTGCTGACCCTGCTCGCCGCGCCGAAGAGCACGACCCACCTCGTGGCGCTCACCGGTCAGCCGCTCGGGTCCGTCGGCCGCCACCTCAAGGTGCTGCTCGACGCCGGTCTCGTACGGCGCCGCCGCGCCGGGCGGTCCGTCCTCTACTACCGCACGCCCCTCGGCGACGCCCTCGCCGGCCTCGATCCCGAGGCCGGCGGGGATCGGTAAAGTGGGAGATCTTCGTATGTTGAACCCGTGAAGCGGCGGACAGCGCGGTCGTCAGCGCCTCGCCCGTGACCGGCCGGGCCGGTCAGGAAGGAGCCCCGCCCATGTCGTGGCTGCCGATACTCCCCCTGCTCGGCGTCTGGATCCTGGTCGTCGTCGCTCCCGGCCCCGACTTCCTCATCGTGCTCAGGCACTCGGCCGGCGGGTCGCGGCGCAGCGGCGTGCGCACGGCCGCGGGCGTCGTCACCGGCATCGGGGTGTGGGCGGTCGCCGGTCTGTTCGGCGTCACCGTGCTCGTCCAGCGGTTCGAGTGGCTCTACACCGCCGCCCGCGTCGCCGGGGCCCTGCTCCTCGTCGCGCTCGGCGTCGCGACCATCCGCGCCACCCGCAAACGGTCGTCCGGCGAGAATGCGGCCGACGGCGACGAGCCACCGGCCGTCGCCGCGCAGCGTCCGGGCAGGCTGCGCGAGTGGCGGGCCGGGCTGCTGACCAACCTCGCCAACCCCAAGGCCCTGGTCTTCTTCGGCGCCCTGTTCGCCAGCCTGCTCCCGCACCACGCGAACCTCGCCATGCGGGCGGTCACGCTCGGCTCGATGCTGGCCATCGCGTTCGCCTGGTTCGCCGCCGTCGCCTTCCTGGCCGGCAGCCCGTGGATCACCAGGGGCTACCGGCGGCTCGGGAAGAGGCTCGACCTGCTCACCGGCGGGCTGTTCGTCGGCATGGGCGCGCTGCTCCTCCCCCGCTGACCTCCCGCTGACAGGGCCGGAGCGCGCGGGAGGTCAGGCGGTCAGGCGGTCGATCACCAGCGGGAGGAGGTCGGCGCCGTCCTGGTCGCCGATCTCGTACGCCCCCTCAAGCGCCTGGAGCGCCCGGTCGAACCGGCCGGCCTCGTCGGCGTACAGGGTCATCAGCGGGGCGCCCGCCCGGACCTCGTCGCCGGGCTTGGCGTGCAGGACGACGCCCGCGCCCGCCGACACCGGGTCCTCCTTGCGGGCCCGTCCGGCGCCGAGCCGCCAGGCCGCCACGCCGACCTTGAGCGCGTCGAGCGTGACCAGCGTGCCCGACGCGGGAGCGGTCACCACCGCCGACTCCGCGGCCTTCGGCAGCGGCGCGTCCGGGTCGCCGCCCTGCGCGCCGATCATGCGCCGCCAGGCGTCCATCGCCGAGCCGTCCTTGAGCGCCTGCTCGGGGTCCCGGGCGCCCGGGACGTCCGCGGCCTCCAGCATCTCCCGGGCCAGCCGTACGGTGAGCTCGACCACGTCGGCGGGGCCGCCGCCGGCGAGCACCTCGACGGACTCCTCGACCTCCAGCGCGTTGCCCACCTTCAGGCCGAGCGGCCGATCCATCGCGGTCAGCAGGGCGACCGTGCGCACCCCGGCGTCGGTGCCGAGCTCGACCATCGTCCGGGCCAGCTCCCGGGCGTCGTCCACGTTCTTCATGAACGCGCCCGAGCCGGCCTTCACGTCGAGCACGAGCGACCCCGTACCCTCGGCGATCTTCTTGGACATGATCGACGAGGCGATCAGCGGGATCGACTCGACCGTGCCGGTGACGTCGCGCAGCGCGTAGAGCTTCTTGTCGGCGGGCGCAAGGCCCGCGCCCGCCGCGCAGACGACCGCCCCGGCCGAGCGGATCACGCCGAGCATCTCGTCGTTCGACAGCGACGCCCGCCAGCCGGGGATCGACTCCAGCTTGTCCAGCGTGCCGCCGGTGTGCCCGAGGCCCCGCCCGGACAGCTGCGGCACGTACGCCCCGCACGCGGCGACCAGCGGGGCCAGCGGCAGAGTGATCTTGTCACCGACCCCGCCGGTGGAGTGCTTGTCGGCCGTGGGCCGGTCGAGGGCGGACCAGTCCATCCGCTCCCCCGACCTGATCATGGCCTGGGTCCAGTCCGCGATCTCCCGGCGGTTCATGCCGTTCAGCAGGATCGCCATCAGCAGCGCCGACATCTGCTCGTCGGCCACCTCGCCCCGCGTGTACGCGTCGATCACCCAGTCGATCTGGGCGGCCGACAGCTCACCCCGGTCGCGCTTGACGGTGATGACCTCGATCGCGTCGAACCCCACGCTCTCCCCCTCTATCGCGACAGATCGTCGGGCCCGAAGGCGAACGGCAGGAAGTCCGCCATCCGCATCGGGCCGTCGGGCGTCTCCACCAGCAGATCGGCGCCGCCGTGCTCGAACAGCAGCTGGCGGCAGCGCCCGCACGGCATCAGCAGCTCGCCGTGGCCGTCCACGCAGGTGAAGGCCACCAGCCGCCCGCCGCCGCCCGCGTGCAGCGCCGAGACGAGCCCGCACTCGGCGCACAGCCCCACGCCGTACGACGCGTTCTCCACGTTGCAGCCGGTGACGGTGCGGCCGTCGTCGGCCAGTGCCGCCGCCCCCACCGGGAACTTCGAGTACGGCGCGTACGCGTGGGTCATGGCCTCGCGGGCCGCCTCGCGCAGCGCCTCCCAGTCGATCGTCATTTCGCCTGCCCCCTCCGATACGGGACCCCGTCGGCCGCCGGCATGCGCAGCCGCTGCGAGGCCAGCGACAACACCAGCAGTGTGGTCAGGTGGGGGGTGAACGAGGTGAACTGCTCCGGAACGGTGTCCGTCAGGGCGAAGATCGCGAACACCGCGATCGCCACGATCCCGGTGACGAGCGCCGCGATCCCCCGCCGCTGCCGTACGAGCTGGTAGACCGCCACGGCGGCGAGCAGCAGCGCGACGACCAGCAGCAGCGCGTGCACCGAGATGCCGCCCTGGCGGAGCTGGAGCGCGTCGGTGTAGCCGAACAGCGCGGCGCCACCGGCGAGCCCCCCCGGCCGCCAGTTACCGAAGATCATGGCGGCGAGGCCGATGTAGCCGCGCCCGCCCGTCTGGCCGTCCCGGTAGATGCCGGCGGCCACCAGCGACAGGAACGCGCCGCCGAGCCCGGCGAGCAGGCCGGAGACGAGCACCGCGGCCCACTTGTAGAGATAGACGTTCACGCCCAGCGACTCGGCCGCGACCGGCCGCTCGCCGCACGCCCGCAGGCGCAGCCCGAAGGGCGTGCGCCACAGGACGTAGAACGACAGCGGCACCAGCAGGATCGCCAGGATCGTGAACCAGGACACACCCTGGGTGATGCCCCGCAGCACGCCCGCGAAGTCGGACAGCACGAACCAGTGCGTGGCTTCGAGCGTCCGCAGCGGGTCGTCGAGGAAGCCCAGGCTCACCGTGCCCAGCTTCGGCAGCGGCGGGGAGTTCTTCGTGCCGCCGCCCGGCATGCCGTTGAAGACGAGCTGGGACAGGTACTGCGTGAAGCCGACGCCGACGATGTTGATCGCCACGCCGGAGATGATGTGGTCGACGCCGAAGGTCACCGTCGCGACCGCGTGGATCGCGGCGCCCAGCGCCCCGCCGATCGCGCCGGCGAGCACGCCCGCCCACGGGCTGTGGAACTGGAGCGCGCCCCAGGCGCCGAACCAGGTGCCGAGCACCATCATGCCTTCGAGGCCGATGTTGACCACCCCGGCCCGCTCCGACCACAGGCCGCCGAGCCCCGCGAGCCCGATCGGCACGGCGAGGCCGAGCGCGGCGCTGACCGTGCCCGCGGACGTGATGTCGTTCGCGCCGGTCACCAGGCGCGCGACCGACAGCAGCACCACCAGCCCGGCCAGCCCGAGCAGGAGCATCGGCGCCGACAGCCGGAAGCGCCGCGCCGGAGGCGTCTCGACCGGACGCTCAACCGGAAGGTCCGTCGCCGTCATGCCGTCTCCTCGATCTCGTCCGCCGCGCTCATACCGCCGCCTCCGCCTTCGGCGGCTCCGCCGGGGCGGCGAGCTGGCGGCCGACCCGGCGCTGTTCCGCCACCATCCGGTATCGGTGGACCAGCTCGTACGCGATGATCACCGAGAGCACGACGACGCCCTGCATGATCTGGACGATCTCCTTGGGGATGTCGAGCAGCTGGAGCTGGTTGGAGGAGTTGTACAGGAAGCTCCACAGCAGCGCGCCGATCGCCATGCCGACCGGGCTGTTGCGCCCGAGCAGGGCGATCGCGATCCCGGTGAAGCCGAGGTCGGTCGGGAAGTTGTTGCTGTACTTGTAGGAGGCGCCGAGCAGCTCCGGCATGCCGATCAGCCCGGCGATCGCCCCCGACATGACCATCGTGACGACGATCATCTTCTTCACGCTGACGCCGCTGGCCACCGCCGCCGACTCGGACTTGCCGGTCGCCCGCAGTTCGAAGCCGAACCGGGTGCGGGTGAGCACGACCCAGTACGCGACACCGAGCAGGACCGCGACCACGATGAACCCGTTGACCAGCACCGGCGTTCCCGCGATGAGCGGGATGCCGGGCATGTGCGCGTCGTCGGGGATGGGCCGGGTGCCGAGGTCGTTGCCGGTCAGCACGCCGAAGTGCTCGCTGACCAGCCACGACCCGAGGCCGGTGGCGATCGCGTTCAGCATGATGGTCGAGATGACCTCGCTCACGCCCCGGTAGACCCGGAGCAGACCGGCGATGGCGGCCCACAGGGCGCCGACGACCACCGCGGAGACCACCACGAGGACGATGTTCAGCACGCCGGGGACCACGGCCGCGCCGCCGACCGCGGCGGCGACCACGGCCGCGAGGCGATACTGACCGTCCACGCCGATGTTGAAGAGGTTCATCCGGAAGCCGACGGCCACGGCGAGCGCGGAGATGTAGTACATGACCCCGGTGTTGAGGGTCATGACCATCGACCGCGGCTGGGTGCCGTAGTCGGCGAGCGTGGTGAACGCCTCCACCGGCTCCTTGCCGGCGATGAGCAGGACCACCGACGTGATCAGCACCGCGAAGACGACCGCGAGCACCGGCGCGGCCACGGCGAGCCAGCCGCCCAGCCGGACCCGTCCGAGCATCCGGTCGAGGAAGCCGCTCATACGCCCTCCCCGGCGCCGGTCATCGCCGAGCCCAGTTGCTCGGGCGTCACGTTCGCGGGATCGACGTCGGCGACGATCCTCCCGCGCAGGATCACCTTGAGCGTGTCGGACAGCCCGATCAGCTCGTCCAGGTCCGCGGAGATCAGCAGCACGGCCAGCCCGGCGGCGCGCGCGGTGCGCAGATGGTCCCAGATCGCCGCCTGCGCGCCGATGTCGACGCCACGTGTGGGATGGCTGGCGATGAGCAACACCGGGTCGCCGCTCATCTCGCGGCCGACGATCAGCTTCTGCTGGTTGCCGCCGGACAGCGCGGCGGCGTCCACGTCGATCCCCGGGGTGCGGACGTCGTAGTCCTCGACGATCCGCTGGGTGTCGGCCCGCGCGCCCGCGCGGTCGATCCACGGGCCCCTGACGTTGGGCCTGCGGGTCTGGTGACCGAGGATGCGGTTCTCCCACAGCGGGGACTCCAGCAGCAGGCCGTGCCGGTGGCGGTCCTCAGGGATGTAGCCGATCCCGCCCGCCCGCCGTCTGAGCGTCGACCAGTGGGAGATGTCGGCGTCGCCGAGGGTGAGCGCGGCCACCTCGCAGGGGCGCATGCCCATGATCGCCTCGACCAGCTCCGCCTGGCCGTTGCCCTCGACACCCGCGATGCCGAGCACCTCGCCCTTGCGGATGTCGAAGCTCACGTTCTCGACCACCGTCCGCCCGTCGCCGGTGCGCACGGTCAGGTCGCGTACGGACAGGGCGACAACGTCGGTGACGGTCGACTCGCGGGTCTCCGGGCTGGGCAGCTCGCTGCCGACCATCAGCTCGGCGAGCTTGCGGGAGGTCACGCCCTCCGGGTCCACGGTCGCGACGGTGGTGCCGCGCCGGATGACGGTGATGGCGTCGGCGACGCGGAGCACCTCGTCCAGTTTGTGGGAGATGAACAGGATCGTCAGCCCCTCGCGGACCAGGCCGCGCAGGTTGTCGAACAGCTCGTCCACCTCGTGCGGCACGAGCACGGCGGTCGGCTCGTCCAGGATCAGGATGCGGGCGCCCCGGTAGAGCACCTTGAGGATCTCCACCCGCTGGCGGTCGCCGACCCCCAGCTCCTCCACCGGCACGTCGGGCCGCACGCCCAGGCCGTACGCGTCGGAGATCTCCTTGATCTTCCTGCGCGCGGCGGCGAAGTCGAGGGCGAGGCCGCCGCGGCGGGGCTCGCTGCCGAGCACCACGTTCTCCAGCACGGTCAGATTGTCGGCCAGCATGAAGTGCTGGTGAACCATCCCGATGCCGGCGGAGATGGCGTCGGCGGGGGTGTGGAAGCTCACCGGCGACCCGTCGACGCGGATCTCCCCCTCGTCGGGACGCTGCATCCCGTAGAGGATCTTCATGAGCGTGGACTTGCCCGCGCCGTTCTCGCCGACGATGGCGTGGATGTGCCCTCGGGCGACGCGGAGGTGGATGTCGCTGTTGGCGACGACTCCCGGGAACCTCTTGGTGATCCCGGCGAGCTCTACTGCGGGCGCCGTAGCGGTGGCGACGGTAATGGCGGCCTCCTCCTCGCGGAGTGCCCGATGACGGTCAAGTGGTAGTCAGAGTAGAGCAAAAGGGCCCGGGGCGGGTGCCACCGGGCCCCTTGAACGCGCAGGTCAGGACGTCGGGACCGAGATCTCGCCGCCGATGATCTTCTGCTTGTACTCGTCGATCTTCGGCTTGATGTCGTCGATCTTGCCACCGGTGGTGGAGTAGTCGACGCCGCCGGCCTTGAGGTCGTAGACGGTCGGACCGGGCTTGACCGTGCCGGTGGTGAAGTTCTTCAGGAAGTCGAAGACCGCCACGTCGACCTTCTTGATCATCGAGGTGATGATCACGTCCTTGAAGTCGGCGTACGCCGGGAGGGCCGCCTGGTCGGAGTCGACGCCGATCGCCGACGCCTTCGCGGCCTTGGCCGCCTCGAAGACGCCCGCGCCGGAGCCGCCGGCCGCCTGGTAGACCACGTCGGCGCCGGCGTCGTACATGCCCTGCGCGGCGGTCTTGCCCTTGGCCGGGTCGCCGAAGCCGCCGAAGTCCGGGGGCTGGGTGAGGTACTTGCTCTGGATCTTGATGTCCGGCTTGACGGCCTTCGCGCCGGCCTCGAAGCCCGCCTCGAACTTGTGGATCAGCGGCACGTCGACGCCGCCCACGAAGCCGATGTTGCCCTTCTCCGACTTGAGCGCCGCCGCGGCGCCGACGAGGAACGACCCCTGCTCCTCGGCGAACATCAGGTTGCTGATGTTGTCGCCCTTCGCGGCGTCGTCGTCGACGATGGCGAACTTGACGTCGGGGAACTCCTTGGCGACCTTCGCCACCGAGCCCGAGTAGGCGAAGCCGACCGCGATGACCGGGTTGTACCCGCCGTTGGCGAGCAGACGCAGCCGCTCCTCCTTCTGGGCGTCGGTCTCGCCCGCCGTCGCCTCCAGTTCCTTCTTCTCGACCTTCAGCTCCGACACGGCCTGGTCGAGGCCCTTGGCGGCGGCGTCGTTGAACGACCCGTCGCCGCGGCCGCCGATGTCGTACGCCAGACCCACCTTCGCGCCGCCGCCGGCCTCGGCGGGGGCGGATGACGCGCCGGCCGTGGCTCCGGTCGTGGTGTCGTCGCCACCCCCACACGCGGCGGCGGCCATGAGCAAGACGCCGCCCATGGTGGTGGCGGCCAGTTTGCTAACTCGATTGCGGAGCAAGGTGTTGACTCCCCTTCCGTTCCCCGCCGTCCAACTCTCGTCGCACGCACGCAGGAACGCACGGCAACCCTGCACGGAAGATAGTTGTTTGACCTGCATAGACCAAACCCGCATACCACTCCGCAACATGTCCGTTATTGAGCCCAGTCCGGGCTGTGACCCTGGGACAGCCTGGGAAAACTCGGTCATGCCGACCGGACGATCACGCTGGTGAGCGGCCTGCGCGGCGTCCTGGCACTCCCCGCGCACGGCCGGGAGTCACTCCGTGCGGGTGAGAGATCCGGAGTACCGGATGCCTCCCTCCCCCGCGCGAGTCACCTCGAAGGTGGCCGTGCGGTCCCCCTGCGGGGTGATCGAGACCCTGCCCGGATAGCAGGTGTCGCCGCGCACCTGCCCGGCGTCCGGCCGGTCGGCGGGGTCCGGGGCCAGGCAGGCGACGACGAGATCGCGCAGCGTGCCGGTGAGCGGCCCGAGGTCCGGCATGCCGTACAGGATGTGGGCCATGACGGCCAGGTGCGTGTCGCCGGGCTTGAAGTCGCGGTGGACGACCCCCGCCCGGTGGATCGCGGCCAGCGCGGTGGCCGTCCCCACGGCCACCCGGTCGAGGTCGCCGCCGGTCCGCGGGCCGGCGGCCGCCACATGGTCGCGCAGCGACGGTCCGTCGACGTACTCGCTCACGATGTACGGGCAGTCGCCGTCGAGGTCGGCGTCGAGGACCTGGGCCGTGCAGAAGGGCGCGACCCGGCGCACCGCCTCGATCTCACGGGCGAAGCCGCGCCCGGGCGGATGTGCCGTCGAGCCGGGTGCGCAGGAGCTTCACGGCCACCGGCCCGCCCGGCGCGCCCACGCCGAGGAAGACGATCCCCTGGCCGCCCACGCCCAGGCGGCCGTCGAGGCGGTAGGTCCGAGGCGCCAGGGATCCTCGGGACGCAGGGGGGGGAGACGCCGGGCATGAGGCCCACGCCTCAGCGGTTGCCGCCCCACAGGGCGGTGAGCGCGGTCGCGGCGAGCACCTTGACGCCGATGCCGATGGCGCGCTCGTCCACGTCGAACTGCGGCCGGTGGAGGTCGACCTCGTCCACGACCCCCGGCGGCCGGGTGCCCAGGCGGGCGAGCGCGCCGGGCACCGATTCGAGGTACCAGGAGAAGTCCTCGCCGCCGAGGCTCTGCGGGGTGGGCACGGCCCTGTCCTCGCCGATGATCTGGGTGACCGCGTCGTGCAGCATCTGGATGCTGGTGGCCTCGTTCACCGTGGGCGGCGTGCCGCGCCGGTAGTCGATCTCGGCGTCCACGCCGTACGCGCAGGCGACCGAGTCGAGCAGGGCCTTGACGAGGTCGGGGGCCTGGTGCCAGGCCTCCTCGTCCAGCGACCTGATCGTGCCCTGGGCCGTCCCGACGTCCGGGATCGCGTTGGCCACCGATCCGGCCGAGATCTGGCCCCACACGAGGCTGAGGCTGGACCGGGGGTCCACGCGCCGCGACAGCGCGGCCGGGAGTTCGGTGACGATCTTGCTGAGCGCGTAGACGAGGTCCACGGTCAGGTGGGGCCGGGCGGTGTGCCCGCCGGGGCCGGCCACCCGGATGCGCAGGCTGTCGCAGGATCCGGTGATCGGGCCGGTGCGCAGGCCGACGTGCCCGGCGTCGAGGCGCGGGTCGCAGTGCAGCGCGAAGATGCGGTCGACGTCGTTCAGGCCGCCGTCGCGCATGACCTCCAGGGCGCCGCTCGCCACCTCCTCGGCGGGCTGGAAGATCAGCCGTACCCGGCCGGGCAGCGCGCCCGCGTCGGCCTGCTGCGCCAGGAACAGCCCCGCGCCGATGACCATGGCCGTGTGCACGTCATGGCCGCAGGCGTGGCAGGCGTTCGGGTTCGTGGAGCGATAGGGGACGTCCTTCTCGTCCTCCATCGGCAGCGCGTCGATGTCGGCGCGCAGGGCGACCGTCGGCCCCTCGCCCCGGCCGAGGTCCACCCACAGGCCGGTCCCTCGGGACATCGGGTGTGGCGTGAGACCGGCGTCGGTCATGCGCTCGGCGATCTTCTCCGTCGTGCGATGCTCGCTGAAGGCGATCTCCGGATGCGCGTGCAGGTCGCGCCGGAACTCGATCAGCTCATCGTTGTGCTCGCGAAGGAAGTCCGCCAGTTGCGCGGCCAGGTCGGTGCTTCCCGGCACGGCCGCGTCCGGCGTAGCGAGCTTCGATGAGGTGGCCACGGGTCTTCCCTTCTCCGGTGAGCCGTCCCGGCCACGGGTCATCGGATCGTCCATATGATCACTAAAAGAAGTCATGAAAAAGCCCAGAAGGGCCGAGCGGGCGTGCCTCGCCTCCACCGACCCTTCATTCACAATCCTCCCATGCCGCGAGCCCTTGATACGGCGGGTTACCCAGTATTTACACCGGTCATCGCCGATTGTCAGAGTTGCGGCGCAGTTTCCCGGACATATCAGACGTACCCCTTCAGGAGCCCGATTGTCCGGCGTCGCGGTTGGGGTTCGACGTCACGAACCTGTCCTCGGCGAGCTCGATGATCGTGGCATCGACCACGTCCTGGAGGCTCCCGCCGTCGGCGAGGATCGCCCGCTGGCGCTCGGAGGAGCTTCCCTGCTCCAGCACGTCGGTCACGACCGCCAGTTCCTCGGCACAGCCGAGCCGCTCTGCGACCGGTTCGAGTTCGCGCTGAAGTTCATACAATACGTCGCGCATCGGCGCCGTAGAGCCATGGTCGTCGGTGATCACGTCCGCGTCGAGACCATATCGCGTCGCGCGCCACTTGTTGTCGCGAACCACCCACGGCGCCGGATGCGGCAGCGTGTAGCCCCGGTCGATCTGCTGGTCGAACTGCTGCACGAGGCACTGGGACAGCGCGGCGACCATGCCGACCTCGCGCGGCGTGGGGATGCCGTCGAACATCCTGATCTCGATCGTGCCGAAGTCGGGGTGCGGCCGGATGTCCCACCACACCTCCTTGATGCTGCGGATCGTGCCCGCCTTGATCAGCGTGTCCATGTACTCCTCGAACTCGGCCCAGTCGGCAAGCAGATGCGGCGGCCCGGCGGTGGGCAGCGAGCCGAAGACGATGGCCCGGCTCGACGCCAGCCCGGTGTCCTGCCCGCCCCAGTAGGGGCTGGAGGAGGTGAGCGCGAGGAAGTGCGGCAGGTACGCCGCGAGGGCGTTGACGATCGGGATGACCTTGTCCCGCTCCCGCACGCCGACGTGGACGTGCACGCCGAACGTCTGGATGCGCCAGGCGAGCCACTGCATCTCCTCGACCAGTTCCACGTACCGCTGGTTGGGCGCGTAGACGGCGTCCCGCCAGTCGCTGATCGCGTGGGTCCCGGTGCAGGCGAGCGCCATGCCGCGCGGCTCGACCACCTCGGCCAGCCGGTCGATGCTCTTGCGCAGGTCCTGTACGGCCTCCGCGACCGTGTGGCAGACATCGGTGATGATCTCGACCTGCGACTGCATCAGCTCGTGCATCGCCTTGGGCCGCTGGCCCTCACTGAGGTCGGGGACCGCGGCGAGCACGTCCCTCGCGTCCTGGCGCAGATGCCGCGTGTGCGTGTCGACGAGCTGAAGCTCCCACTCCACCCCGAGCGTCGCGCCCCGCGAGGGATTGAACTCGATGGTCACCGCTTGCCTCCATCACCTGGTCGTGCACGTGGTCGTGCCGGACTACGTCGTCAGTGGTCAGCCCTACCCCTCATCCATCCCCGCACGCCCACGGCCGCGAGCGTCAGCGCCAGGAGGATGTTCACCGCGATCAGCACCCCGTGGACGACGTAGAAGGACGTCCTGTGCCCGTCGGCGAGGTTGAAGCCCAGGTTGATCCACTCGAAGATCATGAACGCGGCGAGCGCCACGAGAAAGGCGGAGACACGTCTCGTCATGTCCCCAGTATCGGCGGCTCTCCGCGTGGCCCCGAGGTCTATGGGGCATATGTCGCTTCATGCGAAAACAGTCAAGGCTAGGCTGAGCCCCCTATGGGGACGAACCTACGGGCACTCGCCGCGACCGGGGCGGCGGCGGGGCTGCTGACGACGGCGCTGCTCGGCGCTTCTCCCGCCGCCGGAGCGCGTGCCGAGCCGACTCCGCCCACCCCGCGGGCGAGCGACACCGCGGCCGCCGCCGGGGCGACCGGGCCGGCCGCCGGGGCCGCCACCGTCGGCGGGGAACGGCTGGCCGGGCACGGCGTCATCGCGCCGGCCGGTTTCAAGGCGCCGCCCAAGACCGAGTCCTCCGCCTACCTGGTCGCCGACGCGGACACCGGCGCGGTGCTCGCGGCGAAGGACCCGCACGGGCACTACCTGCCGGCGAGCACGCTGAAGACGCTGACGGCCGTGACGCTGATCCCCCGGCTCGACAAGGACCGCAAGATCAAGCCGAGCGAGAAGGCCTGCAACGTCGAGGGCAGCGCCGTCGGGATCGTCCCCGAACCGATCTACAAGGTCGACGACCTGATGCGGGCGCTCCTCATGGTCTCCGCCAACGACGCCGCGGTCGCGCTCGCCGAGGCCAACGGCGGGCTGACCAGGACGCTCGCCGACATGAACAAGCAGGCGCGCAAACTCCAGGCGTACGACACGGCGGCCAGGACGCCGAACGGCCTGGACGCCCCGGGCCAGCGCAGTTCGGCGTACGACCTCGCCCTGATCGCCAGGGCCGGGCTGGCGATGCCCGCCTTCCGCGAGTACATCAGCACGAAGGTCGCCAAGTTCCCGGCGCCGAAGGACTACGGCAAGAAAAAGAAGAAGAAGCACCACGACGACGACTCCGACCCCAGCGAGTCTCCGGCGCCCGCCTACTACGAGATGGCCAACCACAACCGGCTGCTCGGGCGTTACAAGGGCATGCTCGGCGTCAAGAACGGCTGGACGTCGAAGGCCCTCGGCAGCTTCGTGGGCGCGGCCCGCCGTGACGGTCACACGATCATCGTCGTGATCATGCATCACCCCGGCGGCTTCTGGGAGGAGGTCTCCAAGCTGCTCGACTGGGGCTTCGCCGCGCGGAGCCGGGTCGCCCCCATCGGCGAGCTGGTCCGGCCGGCGCCCGACCCCACGCCCTCGTCGTCCGCCCTGGCCGTACGGCCCACTCAGACGCCCGGCGCGGCGGGCGGCACAGGCGGCGACGCGCACAGGGTCGCGGGAAGGGAGCCCGCGGGTTCGGGACCGGTCGTCCCCCTGTTCGCCGGTGGTGGCCTGGTGGCGATTCTCGCCCTCGGCGGCGCGTACGCCCGGCGCCGCCGGTCCCGCAGGGAGGACCCCTCCGGCGGTTGACGCCCGCCGTCAGGCCGTGCCGTGGGTGGGGGTGGTCGCGGGCGAGGGAAGCGGAGTGGGCTCGGGAGGCGGGCCGAGGGTGGCCGTCGCCGTCCACGCGGCGGCGTAGAGGATCACCCGGGCCGAGAGGTTGATCCACAGCAGCAGCCCCACGACCACCGCGAACGTGCCGTACACGGGGTTGTGCAGGGTGCTGGAGAGGATCAGCGCGGCGAGCTGCTTCAGCACCCCGAAGCCGACCGCGCCCAGCAGCGCGCCCCTGAGCACGTCGAGGAACGGCTGCGCCGGTTTGGCCAGCCAGCCGAGGATGACCAGGAAGAGCAGCAGGTCGGCGACGAGGCTCGCGGCCACCCCGGCGAGCCAGACGCCGAGACCGGCCAGCGGCGAGGAGCCGAGGCCGAGCCAGCCGGCGACCGTGCTCGTGGCCCCGGTGGCGAAGCCGCTCGCGATCACCGAGGCGAGCAGGACGACGCCCATGAGCACGAGCGCGACGAGGTCGCGCAGCTTGCCGACGAAGTAGTTGAGCGGCGGCTCACAGGTCATCCAGACGGTGCGCAGGGCCCCGCGCAGCGCGTCCATCGCGCCCAGACCGGCGTAGAGCAGGCCGAGGAGGCCGATGATCCCGGCCCGCGCCCGCGCCCCGGCGAGCTGGTCGATGTGCAACTGCCCGGCGAGGCCGGGAAGCTGGCTGTTGATCGCCTCGGTGAGCGTCTCGAGCGCGTCCGGGCGGATCGTCACGACGTACCCGAACAGCGCGAAGGCCAGCGCGATCAGCGGGAAGAACGACAGGAACGCGAAGTAGGTGATGGCGCCCGCGAGCCGGTCGCCCGTCTGCACCTGGTAGCGCTGCACGGTCCGGATGAGGTGGTCGAGCGCGCGGAAGCGGATCCGGTTGCGCTCGATCCACACCCGGCCCGCCGCCTTGACCGCGTCCACCCGCCGGGTGACCTGCTGGACGATCCCCATCCCCATCGCGGTTCTCTACCCCGCGGAGAGGGCTCGATGCCTGCCCACGGATGACCCGCCGGTGCCGGTCAGTCGAAGGACGGGGACGGCAGCAGGCCGAGGCGCTCGCGCACCTGGGCCATCGTCTCGCGGGCCACCGCGCGGGCCCGGGCCGCGCCGGCGACCAGCAGCCGGTCGAGCTCGGCCTCGTCGGCCAGCAGCTTCTCCGTACGCTCGCGGATCGGGGCGAACGTCTCGATGACCGCCTCGGCGACCTCCTTCTTGAAGGTGCCGTAGCCCTGCCCGGCGAACCGGGCCTCCAGCTCGGGGATCGGCGTGCCGGTCAGCGCGGAGTGGATCCGCAGCAGGTTGGTGACGCCCGGCTTGTTCTCCTCGTCGGCGACGACCTCGCTGCCGGTGTCGGTCACCGCGCGCATGATCTTCTTGCGCAGGGCGTTCGGCTCCTCCAGGACGTCGATGATGCCCTGCGGGCTCGACGACGACTTGGACATCTTGGCGGTCGGGTCCTGGAGGTCGGTGATCTTCTCGACCTCCTTGAGGATGTAGGGGTTCGGCACCTTGAAGGTCGGGCCGTAGCGGCTGTTGAAGCGCTGCGCGAGGTCGCGGCTGAGCTCCAGGTGCTGCTTCTGGTCCACGCCCACCGGCACCTGGTCGGCCTGGTAGATCAGGATGTCGGCCGCCTGGAGGATCGGGTAGGTGAACAGGCCGACGCCGGCCGAGCTCTCGCCGTACCTGGCGGACTTGTCCTTGAACTGGGTCATCCGCCCGGCCTCACCCATGCCGGTCTGGCAGATGAGGTACCAGGCCAGCTCGCTGTGCTCGCGTACGTGGCTCTGGGCGAACACGGCGGCGCGCTCCGGGTCGAGCCCCGCGCCGAAGAGCTGGGCGGCGGCGACCCTGGTGCGGCGGCGCAGCTCCTCCGGCTTCGGGGAGACCGTCAGCGCGTGCAGGTCGGCGATGAAGAAGAAGGCCTCGTGGGTGTCCTGCAACGCGACGTACTGCCGGACGGCGCCGAGGTAGTTCCCCAGGTGGAACGAGTCGGCGGTGGGCTGGATGCCGGACAGGACGCGAGCGAGAGCCATGGGGCAATTCTGTCAGGACTCGCGGGCTGCCCGCGACACACGCGCCGGGCCGCGGACGGCCGTCGGAGGGCCGTCAGACGGTCGCGGCCGGGGGCTCCTCCGCGGGGGTCTCATCGGCGGGGGACGCGTCGGCGGGGGGATTGCGGGTGACGCGGACGCGGGAGACCCGGCGGCCGTCCATCTCGGTCACGGTCAGCGTGACGCCCGGCGCCTCCGCGACCTCGCCGCGCTGCGGCAGGTGACCGAGGAAGGCCATGACGTACCCGCCCAGCGTCTCGTACGGCCCGGCGGGCAGCCGCACCCTCGTCTGCGCGTGGAACTCGTCCAGGTTGACCAGCCCGTCGACCTCCACGTCACCGGCGATCACCCGTACGGCGTCGCCGCTCTCGTCGTACTCGTCGCGGATGTCGCCGACGAGCTCCTCGACCAGGTCCTCCAGCGTCACGATGCCGTCGGTGCCGCCGTACTCGTCCACGACGATGGCGAGGTGGTGGCCCTCGTCGCGCATCTCGGCCAGCGTGGCGAGCACCCGCTTGCTGGCCGGCACGAGCTTGACCGGCCGGATCGGCACGACCTCGCTGATCGGCTCCAGCCGCCCGGTCCTGACCGGGTCGAGCAGGTCCCGTACGTGGACGAACCCGATGACGTCGTCGTAGGTGTCGCGGTAGACCGGGAATCGGGAGTGCGGCATGGCGGCGGCGAGCACGGCGGCCTCGGCGAGCGGCGTGTCGGCGGCCATGAACTCGACCTCGGTGCGGGGCAGCATGACCTCCCTGAGCTGGCGCTTGCCCGCCGCGAACACCTCGGCGATCACGTCGCGCTCGTCCTGGGTGAGCTCCTTGTGCCCCACGACCATGTCGCGCAACTCCTCGGTCGTCATGGCCGCCCGGTCGGCGGACGGGTTGCCGCCCACCAGCCGCACGATGCCGTTGGTCGACTTCGACAGCACCCAGATCACCGGACGCGACAGCGTGGCGATCCGGTCGAGCAGCGGGGCGGTCAGGAGCGACAGGCTCTCCGCCCGCTGGCGGCCGAGCCGCTTGGGCGCGAGCTCGCCGAGCACGAGCGTGACGTACGAGATGGCGAGCGTGACCGTGACGAACGCGGCGGGCGCGGCGGCGTCCGGCCGCATGCCCCATCCCTCCAGGACCGGGGCGAACTCCGGGCCCAGCGCGTCGGCGCCGAGGGCGGCCGACAGCACCGTCGCCACCGTGACGCCGACCTGGATGGCGGACAGGAAGCGGTTGGGGTCGCGGGCGAGCTTCTGCACCCGCGCGCCGCGGCGTCCCTCGCGGCTCAGACGGCGGATCTGGCTCTCCCGCAGGGAGACCATCGCCATCTCGGCCGCCGCGAAGAACCCGCCGATCAGGATGAATATGAGGACCAGGGCGATGGTCACCGCGACGTTGCTCACGTCTTTTGTCCGTTCGGGTGTCGGGCGTGCCGGCCGGTCGCCGCGATCTCCACGGCTCGCGGAGATTGCGGTACTGGTGGCATTTAACCCGCTCCTCAGGTCAAGCGCGTAAGCTAGGCTCTGGGCCTACATAATCAAACACTTTCGAACAGGAGCGCACAGTGCGGTTGCTGGTTACTGGTGGAGCCGGGTACATCGGCAGCGTCGTGGCGGCGCGGCTCCTGGAGCGCGGGCACGAGGTCACGGTGCTCGACGACCTGTCGACCGGGCACGCCGACGCGGTGCCGCCCGGCGCGTCGTTCGTGCAGGCGTCGATCACCGAGGCCGCCGGGGTGCTCTCCGAGGGGTTCGACGCCGTGCTCCACTTCGCCGCCAAGTCACTGGTGGGCGAATCGGTGGAGCGGCCGGGCCTCTACTGGTCGCACAACCTGGGCGGCACGCTGGCGCTGCTCGACGCCATGCGACAGGCCGGAGTGGACCGGATCGTCTTCTCCTCCACCGCCGCGACGTACGGCGAGCCGGAGCGCACGCCGATCCTGGAGACCGACCCGACCCGGCCCGGCAACCCCTACGGCGCGTCCAAGCTCGCCGTCGACACCGCGCTGACCGCCTTCGCCGGCCTGTACGGCCTGGGCGCGGTCAGCCTGCGTTACTTCAACGTGGCCGGAGCGTACGGCGGGTTCCGCGAGCGGCACACGGTCGAGACCCATCTGATCCCCAACGTCCTGAAGGTGGCGCTCGGCGAGCGGGAGTCGGTGAGCGTCTTCGGCACCGACTACCCCACCCCGGACGGCACCTGCGTCCGCGACTACGTCCACGTCACGGATCTCGCGGACGCCCACCTGCTCGCCCTCGACGCCTGCGCGCCCGGCGAGCACCGGATCTACAACCTCGGCAGCGGCAGCGGCTTCTCGGTGAAGGAGGTCGTCGAGGTGTGCCGGGAGGTGACCGGGCACCCCATCCCGGTGACCACCGCCCCGCGCCGTCCCGGCGACCCGGCCGTCCTGGTGGCGTCGTCGGAGAAGATCCAGCGCGAGCTCGGCTGGACCCAGGCGCACGGCTCGCTGCGCGACATGGTCGCCGACGCCTGGGCCGCCTGCGCGAAACCCGCCTGAGCTCCTCGCCTTCGGTGTAGGTGGCCGGTCAGGCGCGGCGCAGGGCCACGCGCATGCTGGCCCGGTTGTTGGCCGGCCGGCGGTCGCCGAAGCGGCGCGAGTAGACGGTGGCCATCGTCGCCACGGCGTGCGAGGCCCGGGACGGCACCCGGAAGACCAGCTTGAGCAGCCCCCGCGACCCCGACCTGATCGGCGGCAGCGCGCAGCCCACGAACTGGCGGCTCCGGTGGCAGCGCGCTCCGGTCGCCGACTGGAGCCGGGCCTCCTGCGGCTGGAAGAACACGTAGGCGTCCCGGACGATCCGGGGCCCCCGGTTGCGTACCTCCGCCCGTACGGCGAACCAGTGCCCGGGACGGGTGTACCGGGTGGAGGAGCTGAACCGCATGGCGAGGTCGGCGCCCTCGTCGACCTTGGTCACCGTCTCGGCCGTGTTGTCGGCCTCGTCGTCGTCCAGCACCTCGGAGGTCAGGTCGGCCCGCGCGCGGAGGGGGCCGTGCGCCCCCGGCCGGATCATGCCCGTGATCGTCATGTCCCCCGAGCCGCCGGGCAGGACGTCGTCGGAGGACCGGCAGACCACCTCGTTGCGGACGGAGCCGGGCCCGCACTCGGCCACGCCGACGTTCAGGATCTGGAAGTCGCGGGGCAGCCGCACCCGCAGCGTCGGCAGCACCGCGTCTCCCGGGCCCTTGTTGTGCACGCTGACGTGGTAGGTCAGCGGCTGCCCCGGCTGCGCCACCTTCGGCGACGCGGTGATCCCGACCATGAGATCGGCGGTCCCCCACCGCCCCTGCGCCGGCGCCGTCCCCGGCGCGGCGAGCGCCGGGTGCGGCGTTCCCGCGACGAAGACACAGACCAACCCCGTGACGACCCTGCGACCCATGCTGCTCCCCCGAAAGCGTGAGATCAATTCAATCGTCCGGGCGGTGCCCGCGACCGCCCGACACGCCGCGTACGGCGCCGCTGACGCGGGGTGGAACTCACGCCGTGACCAGGTTCTCCTGCCGCGGCGCGGACCGGTCGAGCCACAGGTTCCGGTTGGGCAGCAGCGCGAGCGCGAGGAGGGCGACCACCGCGCCCACGACCCCGAGCCAGGGGATCACCGTCGCGGTCGCCGCGGCGTGCGCGGCGGGCAGTCCGTGCGCCGGAGCCTCCCGGGCCACCACCGACGCGTACGCCGTGCCGGCGACGGCCAGTGCGACCGAGCCGCCGATCTGCCGGAAGAACGTCAGGTTCGCGCTGGCCGTGCCGACGTACTGGGGCGGCACGGACCGCTGGATCGCGACCGTGAGGCCCGACAGCATGGGCCCCATCCCGAGACCGATCAGCGCCATCCAGGCGACGAGCAGCGGCTCCGAGGTGCCGGCGGCGAGGTTCGCGCACAACGTCGTGCCCGCCACCAGGAGAACCGTCGCGGCGACGAGCCAGGGCTTGTACCGGCCGGTGCGGGAGATCAGCGCGCCGGTGACCGCGCTGCCCACCACCATCGCCAGCATCAGCGGGTAGATGTGCAGCCCGGAGGAGGTGGCGCTGAGGCCGCGCGCCTCCTGGAAGTAGCGCGGCAGGAAGACCACTCCCGCGTACATGCAGAACGCGGTGAAGAACGAGGCGACGTTGACCAGCGAGTAGGTGCGGTTCGCGAAGAGATGGAGCGGCACGATGGGCTGCTCCGCCCGGCGCTCGACCACGACGAAGACCACGAGGAGCGCGAGTGACGCGGCGATCGGCCCGATCACCGGCCCGCTCGTCCAGGTGTGGCCGTCCACGCCCTTCTCGGTCAGCCCCACGAGCAGCGCGCTGATCGCGGCGCTGAAGACCGCGATGCCGAGGTAGTCGGGCCGGGCCCCGCCGTGCCCCGGCCGGTGCGGCAGCCGCCACACGATGATCGCCACCAGGACGGCGCCGATCGGCACGTTCACGTAGAAGGCCCAGCGCCAGCTCGCGTGATCGGTGAACAGGCCGCCGAGGAACGGCCCGGCGAGGTAGCTCAGCGCCATGACCCCGCCGAGGGCGCCCTGCACGCGCCCGCCGCGCTCCGGCGGGAACAGGTCGACCACCAGCGCGAGCGACAGCGGCAGCAGCGCGCCCGCGCCCAGGCCCTGCAGACCGCGGAAGGCGATGAGCTGCCCCATGCTCTGCGCGGCGCCGGACAGGATCGAGCCGAGCAGGAACAGGGCCACCCCGGTCAGCAGGAGCGGCTTGCGGCCGTACGCGTCGGACAGCCGGCCGTACAACGGGACCGTGATGGTCGACGTCAGCAGGTAGGCGGTGACCACCCAGGTGTAGAGGCCGGTGCCGCCGAGCTCGCCGACGATCCTGGGCAGCGCGGTGCCGACGATCGTCTGGTCGAGCATCGCGAGGAACATGCCGCCCAGCACGGCGAAGAGGAGGAGTCCGTTCTTGGATCGCATGTGTCGAAGGTGACATGTCAGTGCTTACATGTCAATACGGAGGTATAGTGAGGGGCATGTCCCTGCGCATCGCCCTCCTCGGTCTGCTCACGGCGTACGGCTCGGCGAGCGGCTACGACCTGGCCAAATCGTTCGAGAAGTCGGTGGCCCACGTCTGGCAGGCCGGTCACAGCCAGATCTATCCGGAGCTCGCCAAGATGGCCGCGGACGGGCTGGTGACGGTCGAGGCGGAGGGCGCCCGCGGCCGGAAGATCTACACGATCACCGCCGAAGGCCGCGCCGAGCTGCGCGAATGGCTGCTCGGCCACGATCCCACCGGCCCGGCGCGCAGCGAGGTCGCGCTGCAGGCGTTCCTCATCCCGCTGCTCGACGCGCCGGAGGCGGTGGCCGTGCTGGAGCGGTTCCGGGCCCATTCGGAGCAGAAGCTGGTTCAGTTGGAAGCCCTCTGGACGGCCAAGCACTCGGCGCCCATCCCGGAGGGGACGGCGCGGGTCAAGTTCGGCAACCTCGCTCTGGACCTCGGGATCCGGCAGACCCGCATGGTGCTCAAGTGGGCGGACGACGCGATCGCCGAGATCCGCGCCCAGTCCTGAAGCGCTCGGTCCTGAAGCGCTCGGTCCTGAAGCGCTCGGTCCTGAAGCGGCCGGTCC
>NZ_BOOB01000005.1 GCF_016863015.1 Microbispora amethystogenes
TGAAGCGGCCGGTCCTGACGCCGGCGCGCGGGCGGGGACTCAGCGGCAGGAGAGCGGGGCCGGGGCCTTCGCCTCGGAGTCGAAGTCGACGTTGCCGAAGTGCTTGCGCAGCAGGCTCCGCATGGTGCCGTCGGCGTACAGGTCCCGGATCGCGCCCTCGACGGCCGCGCAGGTGCGTACGTCGTTCCTGGGCAGGCCGACGGCGTACCGCTGGTCCCTCAGCCGCACACCGAGCACCGACAGCTTCAGCGCCTCCCTGTTCCCGAAGCCCGCGATGATCAGGTCGTCTCCGGGGACCGCGTCGACCTTTCCGCTGGTCAGCTGGGTCATGCATTGGGCGTAGTTGCCGGCGGGGACCTGCTCGACGTCCACCTTGCCCGCGATCAGCCGGGCCGTCGTGCTCCCGGCAGGTGCGCACATCCGGCGGCCGGCGAGGTCGTCAAGCTTCCTGATACGTGAGCCGGCGAGCACCAGCAGGTCGGCGTGGGCCGTGTAGTAGGGGCCCGCGAAGGTGACGTCGTCGCCGCGGTTGTCGTCGTAGGAGTACGTCGCGACGACCATGTCCACCACGCCGTCGGTCAGGGCCCGCACCCGTTCGCCGACGCCGATCCGGTGGAAGGTGATGCCGCTCGCCGGGACCTTGAGGCGCCGGGCGATGTACGTGGCGAGGTCGATCTCGAACCCGCTGGACCCCGTCCCCTGCAGCAGGGCGACGCCCGGCAGGTCTCCGCGTACGCCGATGGTGAGCCGCCCGGTGCGCGCCACCTTGTCGAGCACGGACGCGAACGTGGGCCGGGGCTGAGGGCTGCCTGACGACGAGGTGCCCACCTCGCCGACCTCCCCGACCTCGCCGGTCTCGCCGCCGGCGATCGGGAGGAGGCCCATCTCTCTCGCGACGAGCGCGCCCCCGCCGGCCAGGACGGCGAGCGCGGTCGCGCACGCGGCGATCAGCAGGCCCCTGCGCCGGGACCGCCGGGACGGCGCAGGCCCCGGGTCGTGCGGCGCCACCGCCCCTGACCCCTGCGGCCCCGATCCGTGCGAGCCCGGCCCCTGCGGTCCCGAACCCTGCGGTCCCGAACCCTGCGGTCCCGATCCGCGTGGTCCCGATCCGTAGGCCCTCGACCCCTGGGGCCCGGATCCGTGTGGTCCCGATCCGTACGCTCCTGACCCCTCCGGCTCCGATCCGTACGATCCGGTCCCCGGGGGCGTGGGCGGCGAGGAGGCGGTGCCCGTGTCCCCGCCCGCACGCACGTCGGTGCTGACCGCGGGCGACAGGAACGCACGGGCCGCCTCGGTGTCCCAGGTCCCCACGCTCAGCGCGGGGCCGGTGGAGCCCTCGTGCCGGCCGCGCCAGGCCGCGTCGTGAGCGGGGTTCTGGGCCGCGTTGTGGGCCGCGTTGTGAGCTCCGTTCGGGGGGCCGTACCGGGCTCCGCCGACGGGTTCGTGCGGACCGCCGCCCGACGCTCCGGCGAACCGGTGCGGGCCGCTCCGGGCGTCACCACCGGAACCGCCGTACGAGCCGCCGGGCCGACCGCCATGCTGAGCGCCGGGGTGATCGCCGGGGTGATCGCCGTACGAGCCGCCGTACCGGCCACTGGGCTGACCGCTGGGCTGATCGCCGTGCCGGCCGCCGGGGTGAGGGGCCGCGCGTCCGGCGAAGGGCTTGGCCGCGGGATCGGCCGCGTGCGCGGCGCCCTCGAAGAGCACCGTCGTGGACGCGTCGCCCGACGCCGTACGGCCGAGCAGGCGCAGCAGGATCTGGTCGGCCGTCGGGCGCTCGTCCGGCGACTTGCGCAGGCACGCCCGCACCACCCCGGCGAGCGGCTCGGGCAGCGTCGAGGTGTCGATCTCGTGGTTGAGGATGCGGTTGAGCACGGCCGCGATCGAGTCGCCGCCGAAGACGACCGTGCCGGTCGCGGCGTACGCGATCGTCGAGGCCCAGGAGAAGACGTCGGCCGGGGGCCCGACCTTGCCGCCGGAGATCTGCTCGGGGGCCATGTAGGCGGGCGTGCCGATCGCCCGGCTGGTGATCGTGGCGGTCGAGTCGAGGATGCGGGCGATGCCGAAGTCGACCACCCGGGGCCCGTCGACGGCCAGCAGCACGTTGTCGGGCTTGAAGTCGCGGTGGACGATCCCCGCCTGGTGGATGGCGGTGAGCGCGGTGGCCGTGCCGACGGCCAGGCGCTCCAGCGCCGAGCCCGTCACCGTTCCCCGCTCCTCGACCGTCTCGCGCAGCGACCGCCCGTCGATGAACTCGCTGGCGATGTACGGCGTGTCGCCCTCCAGGTCGGCCGCCATGACCCGTGCGGTGCAGAAACTCGCCACCCGCTGGGCGGCCCGCAACTCCCTGGCGAAACGGGACCTGGCGACCGCGTCGCCGGTGAACTTCACGTGCAGCAGCTTGACCGCGGCCTGCTCGCCTGCCTGGTCCTCGCCGAGGTAGACCACGCCCTGGCCTCCCTCGCCGAGACGGCCGGACAGCACGAAGGGACCGAGCCGGGTCGGGTCCCCCGGTTGGAGCGGCGCGATCTGCGGCATCCCCGTTCCCCACGATTCGGCAAAGTACCGGCCAGCAGAACTTTACGGCCCCCGCGCGGCGGTTCCGGCGCCCGATACCACGCCGTGACGTCAGGAAGTCGTGACAATGCGGCGAGCGGTCCCTATCCCCATGTGACGGAAAAGGGCCGCCCGGAATGTCTCCTGCGGCCCCCCTGCCCGCGGGCGGCGCCCGGTCAGACGCGGCGCGCTCCGATGGTCTTCAGCCACTTGTCGCAGTTGCCGCACGCCTTGCGGGGCTGCCACACCTTCTTGTCCCAGTTCCACGTCTCGGCGTGGAAGTACAGGTTCTTGCCCTGGACGTCGCTCAGGACCCGAGCTTTGATCTTGTACAGGTACTTGTTCATCGCGTCGACCTCGGCGCAGTTGTCCACGGTCCATTCCTCGCCCTGCCCGACCCTGGAGAGGATCTCCTCCATGACCGGATGCTTCTCGGTTCTGGGGAGGTAGGGGTACGCGCCGCTCGTCCCGGTGAAGGTCTGCTCTGTGCCGAGGTCGGCCAGTCCGGCGACCACCGTGCCCAGCCCGCCCTGCGTTCTGGTCGCCTTCTGGGCCTCCGTGCGGGCCTTGGCGATGAACTTCTGGATGGCCTGCTCGGCCGCGACCCTGTCGGCCTCGGCGGTCACCCTGGCCTTCTCCTCCACGTACCACGTGAACCCGCCGTTGTAGTCGTACTCGTAGACCCACGTGACGAAGGCCGCACGCGCCTCCGCCTCGGACTTCGTCTTGTTCACGAGGGCGCTCTCCAGCGTGCCGAGCTTCTTCCACACCTCCTCGGCGGCTGCTCTGGTCTCGCTGGCGAGCGTCGCCGTCCTGAGCCACTGGCCGAGCTCGACGCGGGCCGCGCTGGCCCACTTCTGGACATCCGCCGTGGGCACCGCTTCTTCGGCGGGGTTGTGTGAGGTGTGCGTCGTCTCTGCCATCGCGCGTCCTTCGTCGAGGGTCTTCGCCTGTGGTGGCCCGGCCCTCGACCAGGGTCGCCGGGAGCCCTCGACATCGGATTGCGGGGTGATACGGATCCGATTACCGGCGTACTCGCGGGTGGTTTACCGACGGCCCGAAGAAGCGAATCGGCCCCTGCCCGGCGGCGGCACCGCGGGCAGAGGCCGATTTCTCACAACTACGCGGACATCTTCTTCTTCAGGTTCTCATCGAGCGCCGCGAGGAAGTCCTGGGTGGTCAGCCACTCGGCGTCGCCACCGACCAGGAGCGCGAGGTCCTTGGTCATCTGGCCGCCCTCGACGGTCTCGACGCAGACCTGCTCCAGCTTCTCGGCGAAGTCGATCACCTCGGGCTGGTTGTCGAGCTTGCCGCGGTGCTGCAGGCCCCGGGTCCAGGCGAAGATCGAGGCGATCGGGTTGGTGGACGTCGGCTTGCCCTGCTGGTGCTGGCGGTAGTGCCGGGTCACCGTGCCGTGCGCGGCCTCGGCCTCGACGGTGCGGCCGTCGGGGGTCATCAGGACGCTGGTCATAAGGCCGAGCGAGCCGAAGCCCTGCGCCACGGTGTCCGACTGCACGTCGCCGTCGTAGTTCTTGCAGGCCCAGACGTACCCGCCCTCCCACTTGAGGGAGGCGGCCACCATGTCGTCGATCAGCCGGTGCTCGTAGGTGATCCCGGCGGCTTCGAAGTCGGCCTTGAACTCGCTCTCGTACACCTCGGCGAAGATGTCCTTGAACCGGCCGTCGTACGCCTTGAGGATGGTGTTCTTGGTCGACAGGTAGACCGGGTAGCCGCGGTTGAGGCCGTACCGCATCGAGGCGCGGGCGAAGTCGCGGATCGACTCGTCCAGGTTGTACATGGCCAGGGCGACGCCCGAGCCGGGGAAGTCGAAGACGTTCAGTTCGATCGGCTCGCCGCCGTCCTTCGGGGTGAAGGTCAGCGTCAGGGTGCCCTCGCCCGGCACCTTGAGGTCGGTGGCGCGGTACTGGTCGCCGAAGGCGTGACGGCCGACGACGATCGGCTTGGTCCAGCCGGGCACCAGCCGGGGGACGTTCGACATGATGATCGGCTCACGGAAGATGACACCGCCGAGGATGTTGCGGATCGTCCCGTTCGGGGACCTCCACATCTTCTTCAGGCCGAACTCCTCGACCCGCGCCTCGTCCGGCGTGATCGTCGCGCACTTGACGCCCACGCCGTACTGCTTGATGGCGTTGGCGGCGTCGATCGTGACCTGGTCGTCGGTGGCGTCGCGGTGCTCAATGCCGAGGTCGTAGTACTTCAGGTCGACGTCGAGGTAGGGAAGGATCAGCTGGTCCTTGATGAACTGCCAGATGATCCGGGTCATCTCGTCGCCGTCGAGCTCGACGACAGGTCCCGCTACCTTGATCTTGGGCATGCGTGGGGTTCCCCTTCTGGTCTGACTGGCCAGCACGTCCTTTTTGAGGCTCACTGGCCGTTGAGGCTATCGGACGGGTGTGGTAAGCCCGCGAACGAGGTCGCGTTGCTCACGAGTCGTGCAGGCGCAGCAGCATGAGCAGCGAGCCGGCCACGAGCGCCGCGCCGAACGCCGCGAGCGTGATCGCGTCGGTCCGCCTGCCGCGGACCGCGAGCACACCCGCCCGCCGGTCCGGCGTCGCCAGCCGGGCGACGGAGCCGGCGAGGAAGGCGCCGCCCATCACCGCTCCGCCGGTGGACACCGCCGCCCCCAGCCCGATCGCGCCCAGGCCGGCGGCCACACCCGCCACCACCAGCAGGTACGGCCCCCAGGCCGTGCTCTCGCCCGCTCTCACGTCTCTCCCATGCCTGCCGCCGCGCTCCTCGATGTCACCGCTCA
Source organism: Microbispora amethystogenes (assembly GCF_016863015.1). Lineage (GTDB taxonomy): Bacteria > Actinomycetota > Actinomycetes > Streptosporangiales > Streptosporangiaceae > Microbispora > Microbispora amethystogenes. The sequence goes on from NZ_BOOB01000005.1 coordinate 5,333, forward strand.
TCGATGGGCACCCATTTCCGGTCGCGCTCGCCGATGTACTCGCTGTCGGGCCGGATCAACCGGTTGTCGGCGTGCTGCTCGATCACGTGGGCGGTCCACCCCGACATCCGGCTGACCGAGAACACGGGAGTGAACAGGTCCGTCGGGATGCCCAGGTAGTGGTAGACGGTCGCCGCGTAGAAGTCCACGTTCGGGTAGAGGCGCTTCTCCGCGAAGACGACCTCCTCCATCTCCCGGGACATCCGGTAGTAGGTGTCGTCGCCGGAGGCCTCGGCCAGCTCCTCCGACATCCGCCGCAGGTGCGTCGCCCGGGGGTCCTCCGTCTTGTAGACGCGGTGCCCGAATCCCATGATCTTCTCGCCCGCCGCCAGTCTGTCCCGTACGGCCTGGGCGACGCCGCGCGGGTCCAGCGCTTCCAGCGTACGCATGACCTGCTCGTTCGCGCCTCCGTGCAGGGGCCCCTTGAGCGTGCCGATGGCGGCGACGACGGCCGAGTGCATGTCGGACAGCGTGGCGGCGCACACCCGGGCGGCGAACGTCGAGGCGTTCATGGTGTGGTCGGCGTGCAGCACGAGACACGTGTCGAAGATCTCGGCGGCGCGCCGCTCGGGGCGCCGGCCGGTGATCTGGAGCAGGAAGTTCCCGGCGATGCTCAGCTCGGGATCGGTCTCGGGCAGCGTCGCCCCGGTCCGCGCCGCGTGGTAGCGGGCGACCAGGATCGGCTGCTGGGCCGTCAGCCGCGCGGCCTTGCGCAGGTTGGCCTCGGGGGCGTTGGAATCCTTGTCCGGATCCTCCGCGCCGGCCAGGGAGACCAGCGTGCGCAGCGCCTCCATGGGCGTCTGCCTCTCAGCGATCTCGGGGATGTCGCGCTCGACGAGCGTGCCCAGGGCGCGGCCCCGCACCAGCTCCGCGCCGTAGTCGGCGAGCTGCGCGCGGGACGGCAGCGACCCACGCTGGAGCAGGTGGGCGGTCTCTTCGAAGGTGGTGCGGCCGGCCAGGTCGTGGATGTCGTAGCCACGGTAGAAGAGCCGGCCCGCCTTGCCGTCGATGTCGCTCAGCGCTGTGGACGCGGCGACGACGTCGGCGAGTCCTTTGGTGGGCTTGTCTGCCACCTCTTGGGGGGTTCCACCCCCCAAGTCCCCCCCGTCCGAGGAAGTCTGCTTCATAGTATTTCCTCCGCTTATCTCCGCCCGAAGTCTACCCGTGAGCAGGGAAGAAGCCCCTCAAAGGCCCAGATCGATTTCACGGAGGATTCTGCTTATGGCAAAGGCGATTCCCCCTCGCCACGGGTGGGTAAGCCGCATCTATAGAGAAAGTAACGGCGGGCTACCTGGGGAGGAACTGCCGTGGAGGGGCCGTTCATACGGATCGAGGACAGCGGCGAGGTGGTACCGCTGCGCCCCGACGTCACCACGATCGGTCGCGGCCGGGGCGCGGACATCCGGCTGGCGGATCCGAGCGTTTCACGGCTGCACGCCGAATTCGTCCGTCGCGGGCCCTACCTGTACGTCGTGGACCTGGGCCTGTCCCGCAACGGCACACGGGTGAACGGCAGGCCGATCGCCAGAAGGGTGCTGGACGACGGCGACGTCGTCTCCTTCGGCGCCGCCCGGGCCCGGGTCGGCGGGATCCCGCGTGAGGACCTCGCTCCCGAGGTCGAACTGCGCCGGGCCGCCGCGCCGGAACTGACCCGCCGCGAGGTCGACGTGCTCACCTCGCTGTGCCGCCCCGCCCTGTCGGACGAGGCGTTCGTGGCGCCGGCGACGGCCCGCGAGATCGCCGACGACCTGGTGGTGACCGAGGCGGCGGTCAAGCAGCACCTGCTGCGGCTGTACCAGAAGTTCCGCATCCCGGAGGGCACCAACCGGCGGACCAGACTGGCCAACGAGGTCGTCGCCCTCGGCCTCGTACGGCCCACGCCGGTCGTGCCGCCGCAGCGAGCGGGCGGCCCCGCCGAGCCGGAGCCGCAGCGCACCCCCGTGGGCCGCCGGGCCTCCTGAGCCCCTCACGCACCGGCCGCCAGGAAGTGGCAACCGTCCACCCCCGGCGGCCGGTGGAGCGTTCCCAACCGGCTCCCGGCACCGCCACACGGCGGTGACAAAAAGCTATTTATGGGCGAATGGGCTAAGACGAGGGAAGAGCTTTCTCGGAGCGGTTGAAACGGGCTGCCCACTCATGGATGTGGTCGAGCAGTTCGGGCGGTTCGACGACGCGGAAATCGGCGCCGGCCACGCCCAGCGTCATCGCCGGCCAGTCCAGGGAGTCGGCCGTCATGCGCACCCGGCAGTGCTCGTCGTCGACCTCCTCGACCACGCTCCACCTGCCGATCCGTTCGCGTACGGTCGCGGCCGGGGCGTCGACCAGGACCTCCACCCGGTACGGCCGGGGCAGGCTGTCCCGGCCGGCCCGCACGAACTCGGCGACGTCCGCGGCGGGCAGTTCCCGGGGCCGGAACCGGGAACCGGTGTCGTGGGGTGCGGTGAGCCGGTCGATCCGGAAGCTGCGCCAGTCGTGCCGGACGAGGTCGTAGGCGAGCAGGTACCAATGGCGGCCGAGACAGACCAGCCGATGGGGTTCGACGTGGCGGTCGGTGCGCCGGCCGCCGGAGGCGGTGTAGGAGAAGCGGAGCTGTTCGCTGTCCCGGCAGGCCAGCGCGACCGTGGTGAGCACGCCCGGGTCGACGCCGGCCCTGGCCGGGCCGTCCCAGCCGCCGCGCACGGTCATCGCGCGCAGCGCGTCGATCCGGCGCCGCAGCCGGGCCGGCATCACCCGCACCACCTTGGCCAGCGCCCGCACCGAGGCCTCGGCGATGCCCTCCACCGCGCCCTGGGCGGCGGCCTGCAGTCCCAGGGCCAGGGCCACCGCCTCGTCGTCGTCGATGACCAGAGGCGGCAGTGCCGCGCCTGCGGCGAGCCGGTAGCCGCCGTCCACGCCGCGCTGCGCCTCGACCGGATAGCCCAGCTCCCGCAGCCGGTCGATGTCCCGGCGCAGGGTGCGGGCCGAGACTCCCAGCCGCTCGGCCAGTTCGGCGCCCGGCCAGTGCCGGTGGTTCTGCAGCAGGGACAGCAGCCGCAGCGTCCGGTCGCTGGTGTTCGCCATGGCGCGATTCTCCTGGAATTCAGGTCAGAAAGTGACCGCTGTGCGGCCTAGCGTGGGTTCTGACCGGCGATGCAGGACAGCGAAGGCGGAGATGATGAGCGAGACCACGACCCTCGGCGAGACGACCACCGGTGACCTCACCGACGCGCCCGTCCCCACCGGTGAGCGAGCCGACCTGCTGGCGATGCTGGCCAAGCAGCGGCACTTCCTGCGCTTCACCACCCGCGATCTCACCGACGAGCAGGCCGGGCTGCGCACCACCGCCGGCGAGCTGTGCCTGGGCGGGCTGATCAAGCACGTCACCGCGGTCGAACGGATGTGGGCGGCCTTCATCCTGGACGGCCCGTCGGTCATGGGTGACTTCACCGCCATGACCGAGGCCGACTGGGCCCGGAGGGCCGACGAGTTCCGGCTGCTGCCCGGCGAGACGCTGGCCGGTGTGCTCGCCGACTACGCCGAGGCCGCGCGCCGGACCGACGAGCTGGTCGCCACCCTGCCCGACCTGGACGCCACCCAGCCGCTGCCGAAGGCCCCGTGGCATGAGCCCGGCGCGCGGTGGTCGGCCCGCCGGGTGCTGATGCACGTCATGACCGAGACCGCCCAGCACGCGGGCCACGCCGACATCATCCGTGAGTCCCTGGACGGCGCCAAGAGCATGGGCTGACCCCCCGGCGGAGGCGTGGCGGGGTCAGGAACGCCTCGGCCATGAGCGCCGCGACGCCGATGCGTGGCAGGTCGCGCGACGCGGGAAAGACCAAGAACCGCGGCTCCCACGCCGGCCGGAACTTGGCGTTGAACCGGTACAGCGAGTCGATCTGGAACCAGCGGGACAGGAAGACGAGGACACCGCGCCAGGCCCGCGACACCGGTCCCGCGCCCAGGCGCTCTCTCCGGTCCAGCGCCGCCCGGAACACCGCGAAGTTGAGGGACACCCTGGTCACCCCGAGTTCCGGCGCGGCCTCCAGGGCCTTCACGATCAGGAACTCGTTCAGGCCGGGATCGGCCCGGAGGTCGCGGTCGATGGACCATCTGCCCCAGGTTGCACACGGCACTCGGACCCCTGCAGCTAAAAATTCCTTGATTGTCGTCCTGCTACAGGTGATGCGGTCTTAAGCCCGCATCACCTGGAGTCTCATTCCTACACTACGAGAGGGCCAAAATCGCTAGCACAGAACCATCACAAGAACACGTTGTGTGATGTGTCGTGGGTCACAACTTATTTTTTCTTTACATCGAAGGCACCTGCTTATACGTTGTGATCGTTTTGCTGAAGATCGTTCCAATGTCGCGCAGCCGTCCATGACGCTCGCTTCGTGTGGACGCCATGCGCACAGTCCGCTGTGCGCTGACGGAGGTGGACGAGGTGCGACGGAGTCGGTTCGGCCTGGGAAAGCAGGGCCCGGCCCGGTGGCTGGTGCGTTTCACGGCGATCGTGACAGTCGCACTTCTTCCTGGAACGTTACAGCTTCCGGCCTACCCGGCGCCGGTGTCTCCACTGCGCGTTTTCCTGAACCTGCCGAACGTCGTTTCCGGCTCCGCAGACGCCCCGCCGACTCAGCAATCCGGCTCGGCACAGGGGCTGCCGCACCTCGTCGATGCGTCCTTGACCGAGCCAAGGGATATGCGGATTCCGGGGCCGCGGCCGGAGAACGACGGAAAGCGTCCGGACGATGCCCTGCCGGTAGAAAAGCAGCGCACCCCGACCGACGAGCCGGCTGAGGGCGGTCTGAAGTCTCCGCCGCCGCTGCCCAAGGAGATCAGCGAAGCTGAGTCTCAGGACGAGTCGGAGAACACGCCTCCGGCCGAGACGGTTCGAACCCAGGGCCTTTCGCTGAGGCGTATAAGCACGCCGGGGGTGGGGCTAGCGGCTTCCACGCGGCGTGTGTCGACTGAGTCGTTGACGACTCGATCGCGCGCCTCGTCGAGCGCGGCTAAGAGGGCGATGGCCGACGGGGCTCCGAGCGTGTCGAACGTGGCGGCATCCGGAACCCAGGGTTCGGGTCTGTGGACGTTTTCCTCGTTGACCCCGTATTTCCAAGCCAGGATCACCGACCCGCTGTGGCGGTCCTCTTTCTTGGCCTATGAGCTTGAGCATGATCCGTCGGTGCCGACTCAGGGGAGCGGCCTGATTTCTTCGGGAACGGGCACGACGTCGGCTGCATCGGGGTCCACTACCGATGTTAGTGTTCCCTCCGGGAAGCTGGCCGATGGCTGGCTGGTGCGGTGGCGTGTTCGTGGTGTGACGACGACGGGTGTGGCAGGGCAATGGTCGGACTGGCAGTCGGCGAAGGTTGATGTCAACAAGCCCTCGGTGTCTGAGCTTTGGGCGACCGGGACGAAGAGTTCCGGGTTTTGGACATTGTCGTCGTTGACGCCGACGTTCCAGGGAAAAATCTCTGATCCCACGTTCTCCAGGCGTTCGTATCTAGGCGCTGAGGTGGAGCACGATCCCTCGGTGCCGACGCAGGGGTCGGGGCTGATCTGGTCGGGGACGGGCACGACCTCGACCACCTTTGATACGCCGACCGCATCCGTGTCGGTGCCCTCGGGAAAGTTGACCGACGGCTGGCAGGTGCGGTGGCGTGTACGTGCCGTGACGACGACGGGTGTGAACGGCCCGTGGTCGGACTGGCAGTCGGCGGTGGTCGATACGAAGAAGCCCGTGATATCGGAGCTGACGGCCACCGGGACGCAGAGCGCCGGTTTGTGGACCCTCTCCTCCTTGACTCCGAGATTTCAAGCGAGGATCAAAGAACAGACGATCTTCCCCTCGTCATACCTGAAGGCTGAGGTGGAGCACGATCCCTCGGTTCCGGATCAGGGTACGGGGTTGATCTGGTCAGGGACGGGCACGAGTTCGACGTCGTGGGATACGCAGTATGCGTCTGTTTCAGTGCCGTCGGGCAAGTTGACTGACGGCTGGCTGGTGCGGTGGCGTGTTCGTGCCGTACCGACAACAGGCGCGGATGGGGCGTGGTCCGACTGGCAGTCGTCGAAGCTCGACATAACCAAGCCTTCGGTGTCGGAGGTGTCGACGACCGGGATGCAGAGCGCCGGCTTGTGGACGATGTCGTCGTTAACGCCGTCCTTCCGAGCGAAGATCTCGGATGAGGTGTTCCTGCGAGGTTCCTATCTCGGCGTTCAGGTGGAACACGATCCGGCCGCACCGGGTCAGGGGTCGGGGTTGATCTGGTCGGGGACGGGCACGACCGCGACGAATCTCGATACGAAATACGCATCCGTGTCCATGCCGTCGGGCAAGTTGACCGACGGCTGGGTGGTGCGGTGGCGTGTTCGCGGTGTGACGACGACCGGGGTGAACGGACCGTGGTCCGACTGGCAGTCGACGAGGGTCGATGTCACCAAGCCCTCGGTCTCGGAGTTGACGACGACCGGGACGGAAGGCGCCGGCCTGTGGACATTGTCGTCCCTGACGCCGAGGTTCAGAGCGAAGATCACGGATATCGGGTTTCTCCGGGACTCCTATCTAGGGGCGGAGGTCGAGCACGATCCGTCGGTGCCTGGTCAGGGTTCGGGGCTTATTTGGTCGGCGACAGGGACGACGCCTACCGACATGTTCAACGACGCCCGGTATGCAACGGTTTCGGTGCCGTCCGGGAAGCTGACCGACGGGTGGCTGGTGCGGTGGCGTGTTCGCGCTGTGACGACGACCGGGGTGAACGGGCCCTGGTCGGATTGGCAAACAGCCAGGATCGCGGTCAACAAGCCGGCAGGGACAGGTCTCGGGGTGGTCCCCGGGACGAAGACGGGCGACACCTCGTGGATTCTCGCCTCATCGACGCCCTGGCTCTACACGCAGGTAACCGATGCCGGTGGTCTCGCCTCATATCTACAGGCGGAGGTCGAGCATGACCCGTCCAAACCGGGCCAGGGTACGGGACTGATTTGGTCGGGAAAGGCGACCACGTCGTATGCGTCCGGATCGAACGCCTGGGTGCAGGTTCCCGCCGGGAAGCTGACCGATGGCTGGCTCGTCCGCTGGCGGGTGCGCGGTGTCAACACCGCTGGTACGAGCGGGCCTTGGTCGGACTGGCAGACAGCGACTGTGAACCTCGACAGACCGGCCGTTGCCGCGCCGGGGATAACTCCGGGAACACCGGGAGGTTCGACCTGGACAGCGGGATCGCTCACACCCTGGTTCTTCGGAAAGGTGACCGATCCGCAGGGGCGCAGCTCTTACCTGGGCATCGAGATCGAGCATGATCCGGAGGCGGCCGACCAGGGGTCGGGGCAGATTTACGCCGGGACCGACACGACGGCGTACCCGTCCGGATCCAACGCCTGGGCGGCAATCCCGTCGGGGAAGCTATCCGAGGGGTGGAGGATCCGGTGGCGGGTTCGCGGCGTCACCACGAGCGGAACGAACGGTCCGTGGTCCCTGTGGCAGTCCGCGACGGTGTCCGCTCTGCCCTTCCAGGTCTTCTCTCCAGGAGACAACACACAGGTCGGCACGCTGACGCCGACGCTGTCCGCACATGCACAGTCCTCCGTCGGCACTAAGGTCGTCTACTGGTTCCAGATCTGCTCGGGCACAAAGGACCACTGGACGTGGTGTGAAAGTTCTTACGAGTGGACCAAGGACGGGACGTTCAACGTGCCGTCGAAGAGGTTGCAGTGGGGCAAGACCTACTGGTGGTACGCGAAGGCCGCGACAAGCGCGGTGACTGTGACCTCCCCCTGGAAGACCTTCACCACCGCGCCGGAACAGGGAACCATCAACTCGCTGCTGGCTGCCGGAACCGAAGGCCGTGAGTTCAATCATGTGAACGGGAACTACTCCCGTTCGGTGACCGACCTGTCCATTCCCACGGCTGGCCTCCCACTGGCCGTTAACCGCACGTACAACAGCCTCGATCCACGCGCCGATGGAGCGTTCGGCTCTGGCTGGACCACCCGTTGGGACATGCGGATCCAGGACGAGGGGCGGGCGATCGCCTATCCCTCGCTGGTGGGTCACTGGCGGCTGGGCGACCTCGGCAGTGTGTTCGCGGCGGACGCTTCCGGCCGTGGGTTCAACGCGATCCTCTCGGCCGGGACATCCACGGTCTCGGGGAAGATCGGCGGCGCCATCGCGAAGTCCGGCGGTGCGGTCGCGACGACGCCCGGTCCCGTGCTGCGCACTGATGACAGCTACACCGTCGCCTCCTGGCTGAAGCTGGACGATCGGACGGGCTCATACCAGGTGGCCCAGCAGAATGGCACCAACCGGGCACCGTACTACCTGGGTGTCGACCAAACCACCGGGCAGTTGATGTTCGCCACGTATGCCTCCGACACCGCCGGCTCTGCCCGCACCGCCGTGCTGTCTGGGGTGAACGCCCCCGTCGGAGAGTGGTTCCACGTCGCCGGCGTGTACGACAAGACTGCGGGCGCCATCTCCCTCTATCTCAACGGTGAACTGATGAGGACGGTCACCGGAGTACCGGCGGGCTGGAACGCGACCGGGACAACGGTGCTCGGCAGCGAGATCAAGGGCGCCATCGACGACCTCCGCATGTTCCAGCAGGCCCTGACCATCGGTCAGATCCGGGAACTGGCCGGCATGAAAACGATCACGCCGCCCGCCACCGTGCTGGTGACCTACCCCGACGGCAGTCAGCAGCGGTTCGCGTCCAGGGGCGACGGCACCTACGCCTCGCCGCCGGGCACCTTCGCCACCCTGGTCACCCTGGACGACGGTGGCTGGCGCCTGATGGACCAGTCCGCCACGTCCTACTGGTTCGACGTGTCCGGGCGGCTGGCCAAGGTCAGCGACAGAAGAAACCACAGCCAGGACCTGGCATACGCCACGGACGGCAAGCTCCTGAAGGTGACCGCAACCGGGGGGCGTACGCTCACCTTCGGCTGGACCGGCGGTCACGTGACCAGCGTTGCCACCGATCTCGTCGACGGGATGCCCATCACCTGGACGTACGAGTACGACGGTGACAAGCTGATCAAGGCATGCCCTCCGACAGCTGTGGGGGCGTGCACCACCTACACGTACACGGATGCCTCTCGATACCGCAGCGTGGTGCTCGACTCCGGGCCAACCGGCTACTGGCGTCTCAACGAGACCACGAACGCGCTGTACGGCAAGGTGGCCAGCGCTGCCGGGGTGGACACCGGCAAGAGCGACGGCAAGTTGATGGGAAGCTCGGCCAACGCCACCGTAGGCGTGGCGGGCGCGCTGGCCGGGTCGTCGGACACGGCGATGACGTTCGCGGGAGCCGCTGGATCGGAGTACGTGGCACTGCCCGAGGCCACCGTCAGCGGGCTGGGCGGCAACCTCTCCGTCGAAGCCTGGTTCAGGACCACCGCTTCGGGCACGATCCTCGGCTACCAGAACTCCTTGGACGACGTGCCCATGATGTTCGCGCTGGGCGTCTATGTCGGTACCGACGGCAGGCTGCGGGGTCAGTTCTGGAACGGAACCATCGCTCCCATCACCTCGCCCGGCAGGGTCAACGACGGGGCTTGGCATCATGTCGTGCTGTCCGGCTCGGAGAACATCCAGACGATGTTCCTCGACGGCCAGCCTGTCGGCGGCCTCGCGGGCAAGATCACCCATACCGGCAGCGACACCATGTGGGACACCCGTATTGGCAATGGATTCGGCGCTCCCGGCTGGCCCTCAACGACTTCGTCGTTCACGACCTTCCCGTTCGCCGGCAGCATCGACGAGGTCGCGGTCTACCCCAAGCCCCTCGGGCTCGCCGAGGTTCGCACGCATTACACCGCGCGCACGGCCGGGTCGCTGCTGACCAAGGAGACCCAGCCGTCGGGGCGTGTCCACGCGGAGAACACCTATGCCGCGGACGGCGGCCGCCTCAAGACGCACACCGACGACGACGGTGGCACCTGGAAGCTGTCCGACATGGTCTACACCAAGGAGTCGACCACCCAGGTCTCGGCCACGGCCACGGTTACCGACCCGCACAACGGCACCCTGACCTACGTCACCAACGCCCTGCGCGGATACCGGACCGTCTCCACCACCGACCAGCTCGGCAAGACCACCCTGTACGCCTATGACACAGGCGGCTTTCCCGCAAAAATCACCGATCCCAACGGCAATGGGAGCGAGCCGTCGTACAACGCGCGCGGCAATCTGATCGCGAATAAGAGCTGCCGCGGCGTTGACACGTGCTTCACGGAGTACTACTCCTACTACCTGAACGTCGATGATCCATTCGATCCCCGCAACGACCAGCCCATCGCCTACCGCGACGGTAGGTCGGCATCGGCGACCGACGACACCTACGCCGTCACCCTGACGTACAGCTCCTTCGGAGAACCGACGAAGCAGACGGTTCCCGCCACCCCTGACTTCTCCCAGGGACGGTCCCAGACCAAGGTCTATACCGATGGAACAGAACCGGCAGTCGGTGGTGGAACCACCCCGGCCGGGCTTGTGAAGTCGGCCAGGGACTACAGGGGGAACGCGACGACCTACGCGTACAGCGCTGCGGGGGACCTCACCGAAGAGACCAGCCTGACGGGCCTGACGAAGCGCTACAGCTATGACGTCATCGGTCGGCTGATCAGTCGTACCGATATTTCCGCCGCCAACCCTGGCGGTGTGACGAGCACATTTGTTTACGACGTGCAGAGTCGTCCTCTAACCGCCACGGACGCGGCTGTCAAGAACGAGATCACCAATGTCGTTCACACACTGAGGCGGTCTTACACCTACGACGCGGACGGAAACCCGCTGACCGTCACGGTCTCTGATGCGACGGGCGGTGACGCGGAGCGTAGGACGACCTATGCCTACGACTCCTATGGTCGGGTGGAGTCGGTCTCGGTTCCCGAGGGGGGCATCGAGCGCTACAGCTATGACCATAAGGGCCAGAAAGTCAGCCACACCGATACTCGCGGTTCGCTCTACAACTACACCTACACCGCCAGAGGCGAGCTCGCGACGATCGTCTTGAAGGGGTGGACCGGCAGCCCGGTGGATCCACGGCCTGCAAGCGACGTGGTCATGAAGTCGTACGCCTATGACCCAGCGGGGAGAATGGCATCCCAGACCGACGCGGAGGGCCGCACGACCTCCTACACCTACTATGCGGATGGCTTGGCAGCGCAGACGATCGCGAGCGGTGTCAGGTTGAACGGGTCGTCCGCCCGACGTGATGTGGTGCTGGAGACCAAGACGTACGACCCTGTCGGCCATATCACTCGCCAAACCGGTGACGGCGGAAGACTGCGGATTGACATGGTTTATGACGCGGCGGGCCGCCTCACCTCTCAGACGACGGACCCGGCGGCCCTGGCCAGGACGACCCTCTACGCCTACGACGCCGACGGCAACGTCCTGAAGACGACCAGGACCGCTGCCGGAACCGCCCGCGCGGAGATCACCGAGTACGCCTATGACGCGGGTAGTCAACCCGTCAGGCAGACCGTGCACAACGACGGCGAGGACCTGGTCACGACGCTCACGGTCGACGATCGTGGACTGGTCACGGCCATCACGGATCCGCGCGGCAACGCCGCCGGCGCGACCGCCGGGAACTACACCACGGACATCCTTTATGACATGGCGGGGAGAAGAACCGAGGTCAAGCTGCCTCCGGTCCGTATCGAACGCGACGGTGGCGCTCCAGCCCTCCAGCGTCCCGTTTCTCAGCTGGGGTACGACACGTTCGGCGAGCGGACACATCTCGTCAACCCCGAAGGACGCAAGGTCACGTCGGTGTTCGACCGGGCTGGACGCATGGTCTCGCAGGCACTGCCCACCTATACGCCGCCCGGAGGGCAGCAGATCACCCCGACAGTGAGCGTCTCCTACGATGCCGCGGGGCAGCAGATCGGTGCCACGGACGCACGGGGCAACACCACCACGGTGGTCTACGACGGGCTGGGGCGTAAGGTCCAGGTGATCGACCCGCGGGTTGGGGGCACCGCGGCAGGTAGGACGACATACACGTATGACCTGCTCGGCGAGGCGCTGTCCCAAACCGATCCCACCGGAGCCCACTGGGAGGCGACCTACGACGATCTCGGGCGACAGGTCAGCACCACGACCTTCGAGCGCAAACCGGCCCCGGCCGCCTACGTAACGAGGCTGGAGTATGACGACGCCGGCAACCTGGTCAAGGTCACCCGTCCTACCGGTGATGCCGTCACCCGTGCCTACAACGCGCTGGGCGAGCTGACGTCCCACACTGACGCGTACGGCGACGCCACGTCCTTCGACTACGACCTTTCCGGGCGGGTGACCAAGACCACCAACCCGCTCGGTGTGTCCAGCACGGCCACCTACGACCTGGCCGGTCGGCAGATCGAGACGGCCGACGTCGATGCCGGCGGCACGGTGCTGCGTACCGAGAAGTTCGGCTACGACGCCGCCGGAAACATGACGAGTCAGACCACAGCCAGAGGTCACACCGCCACCCGTGACTTCGATGCCGCCAACCGGCTGGTCGAGCAGCACGAACCGGTCTCGGCCACCGAAACAATCACCACGTCGTTCGGATACGACGCGGCGGGGCAGCAGACCCGATCGACCGACGGGCGGGGCAACTCCACCTACACCGCCTACAACAGCCTGGGCCTGGTCGAGTCGGTCATCGAACCGAGCACCCAGGCACACCCCAACCTGTCCGATCGCACCTGGACCAGCGTCTACGACGCGGCCGGAAACCCGGTGGTCAGCCTGAACCCCGGCGGCGTTCGCGTCGAGCGGACGTTCGACGAACTGAACCGGTTGGTCAACCAGACCGGTTCCGGTGCTGAGGCCGCGACCAGGGACAAGACTTTCGGCTACGACCTGGCCGGCAGGCTCACCAATGCCGGTGACCTCACTTTCACGCTCAACGACCGCGGTGCGCTCCTTAAGAGCACCGGGCCGGAAGGCGACATCAGCGCCTACGCGTTCGACGCCGACAACCGGCTCGTCCAGCGTGTCGATGGCACGGGCACGGCATCATTCACATGGGACAACAGCGACAGGCTCATCCAAGCGGTCGACCCGGTGAGCTCGACGACGATCGACTACACCTACGACCGGGTCTCCAGGCTCACCGCGATGGCGTTCGGCGCCAATGGCAACCGCCGGTCCTTCACCTACGACCCGCTCAACCGGCTGACGAAGGACGAACTCAAGACCGGCCAGGGCGCGCTGGTCGCCTCGATCGACTACGGCTACGACGCCGACGACAACGTCACAGGCAAGACCACTGCCGGAACCGCCGGCGCGGGTACCAACACCTACACCTACGACTGGGCCAACCGTCTCACCTCATGGACCGCGCCGGATGCGAGGACCACCGAGTACGGCTGGGACGCCGCCGGCAACCGAGTCCGCGAAGGTGACAAGACCTTCACATACGACGAACGCAACCGCCTCACGTCGGGCGACGGCTACACCTACACATACACCGCACGCGGCACCCTGGCCGAATCTTCGAACGGTGCCGTTCGGATCACGAAGTTCGATGCTTTCGACCGTCTCATCCAGGACGACACCGTCACCTACGACTACGACGCCCTCGACCGCATGACCACGCGTAGCGAGAGCGGGCAGACGACGACGTTGACGTACGACGGCCAAACCAACAATCTCGTGGCCGTCACCGACGCCGCCAACGTGAAGAAGGCGGTCTTTGGGCGCGACGCGATGGGACGCACCGTCAGCCTGTCGGATCGAGGCATCGCCCAGCTGGCCCTGAGCGACCAGCATGGGGACCTGGTCGGCACATTCACGGCCGCGGGAACAGCATTGGCCGACTCCACCGCCTACGACCCCTTCGGGCAGATCATCGCCCAGAGCGGTGTCACTCACGACCTGGGCTACCAGGGCGGCTACACCGACCCCACGACCAAGAAGGTCAACATGGCCTCCCGCTGGTACCAGCCCTCTACGGGAAGCTTCGTCTCCCGCGACAGCCTGACGCTCAACGCCGACCCCTCCGTCCAGCTCGGCCGTTACACCTACGCCAACGCCAACCCCCTAAGTCACGTGGACCCGAACGGTCACAAGGCCAAGAAGACCGTCAAGGAAAAGTCGTGTACCGAGGACCCCTATCAGGCGAAGTGCAAGAAGATTTATGAGCAGTGCAAGGAGAATGGCTTCAAGGGGAAGAAGTGCGACCCGTATGAGTCGTTCTACAACGACTGCTACTACGGGCTAGACAACACGAAGGGCTGTTCGTCGGGGAACGAGCTCTATAACGACTGCCGTTTCAGCGGCGGGAAGAAACTGAAGTGCGAGCAAAGTGCTGTCAGGGATGTATGTATCAAGTCCGGTGGCGGCGACCAGTGTGGCGGAACGGTAGCGGTCTACACGAAATGCATGCGCGGTAAGGGGGTGTCTCGGCAGACCTGCATAGAAGACGGACCCCAGTACCGCGAGTGCATGGATCGCTTCTCACACGCCAACAACGTATGCGTCGGGGCGGCACTCGCTTACGGACGTTGCCGTGGCGACGGCACCCAGGGATCGGTTCCCCGATGCAAGGTGGTGCGCGAGGTCTACGCCGTGTGCGCGTACAAGGGCGGCCTCAAGAACCTTGGCGGTCGAAGCGGGTTCGGCCAGAAAGACTCCGTCTGCAATGAGGTGGCCGACGACACGATCGGATGCCTCCGTGAGGTGAAGGGCTCCATGGGAGACTGCTTCGCCGCGGGCGTGGTCCAGTTGGACTGCATCAAGGAGACGAAGGGAAAGCTGGGCACCTGCGGCAAGCTCGCCGACGCCGTCTACTGGTGCATGAAGCACCCGACCTCGACGTGGTGTGACGAGACTCCTGGGAAGAAGTGCGAGATGGTGAGCCAGGAACGTCCGAAGCAGAAAGTATGCAATACGTACTATTCTGCGGTTCAGAAGTGGTTCACCTCGGATATCTATCACAGCAAGGACGCCGAGGGCCCTGGGCTCTGCGGGCTCACCGGATACCTGTCGTTCATTCCCCAGGCAAAAGCCGCAGGAGAGGTGGCAGATACGGTGTGCGGTCTCATAGACGTCGGAGTGAAAATCATCAACGCACTGAAGGCGAGCGACGAAGAGCTCAACGCCGAATGGCGGAAGAAGCGTTTGCAATACCCCGGTAGAGGGCTGACGATCAGAGAGAGATGCACCTGGAGAGAGGGCCTTCCGTATACTGGATGGCATTGCGTAACGGCCTATACTTCCGCATAAGGGTGCCTGCTGTCCGTGCAGGCCGATCGTATCGACGTCGAGAGGAGGCGAACGAACCGTTGAGAGCTAGACGAAGTCGTCGAGGGTCCCGAGTGCTCGCATGTGTCAGCCTCATGCTGGTCACCCTCGTCGGCGCATGCTCGCCTCATGGGATCGACTCCGCCTCGAGACCCCGTGCCGGCGACCATGGCCCGGTTACGCCGGGAAGGACGGAGGACACCGGTTCTCCCCGCGATGTCGGCATCACGACCCTGGGAAGCGAGGCCAGCTTCAACCCAAGGGCGGACGGCGATTCCTTCGAATCCTGCGCGAACGCGCGCGATAATTGGTGCAAAAAGACGGACGACTACGAGGCATGCCGCGGAACCGGATTCAAGAATGGCGATTGCGGCAGCTACAAACCCATCGACGACGATCGGAAATCTTTCATATCGGATTGCCGGCGTGCCGACTCCGTAGTACTCGGTGAAAACACCTGCGCCAAGGCCGCGGGGGATGCCTCCGATAGTTATGTCAACTGCCTGCTCGCCGACCGGCCGAAGACTTACTGTGAGGCGGCGACAGTATATAGAGTGTGCATTTTGCGCGGAAGTGGCGATCTCTGTGGTGACGCCAGTCCCGTCTATGAAGCATGTCGAACTCGCCGGCCGGACAATAATGAGATACCTCGCCACATTTGCATCGAAGGCAACGCCGAGTATGAGATTTGCCGGAACGGCTGGGGGGTCACCGCAAAAGCCGATATCTGCATAGCGGCTACAGCGGCCTACGAGGACTGTCGCGTGCGGTCTACGATTTCCAGGTGCGAGGCCAGGCGTACCGACTACGCCAAGGAGAACTTCGGCTGATCATGAGCGGTGAGACCGCGCGGAAGGGGAGATTCCTCCGGCGGGAGGCCGAGCGGCTGCGACGGAAGGCACGCGGCGACCTGGCGGCCAAGCACTGAGGCCCTAGCCGGCGACGTCAGCGTCGGCTACGCAGCGGGATGCTCCCAAAGCGAACCCGTGGCGGGGTCAGGAACGCCTCGGCCATGAGCGCCGCGACGCCGATGCGCGGCAGGTCGCGCGACGCGGGAAAGACCAGGAACCGCGGCTCCCACGCCGGCCGGAACTTGGCGTTGAACCGGTACAGCGAGTCGATCTGGAACCAGCGGGACAGGAAGACGAGGACACCGCGCCAGGCCCGCGACACCGGTCCCGCGCCCAGGCGCTCTCTCCGGTCCAGCGCCGCCCGGAACACCGCGAAGTTGAGGGACACCCTGGTCACCCCGAGTTCCGGCGCGGCCTCCAGGGCCTTCACGATCAGGAACTCGTTCAGGCCGGGATCGGCCCGGCGGTCGCGGCGCATGAGGTCGAGCGACAGCCCGTCGCGCCCCCATGGGACGAAGTGCAGGACGGCCCGGATCTCCCCCGTCGTCTCCCCGCTCCCGGACCCGGCGGCGGGGGACGACGCCTGCTCCGGGCCGTGGGCCGTGACCACCACGCATCCGGCGTCGGCGGGATCGCCGAACCGGCCCAGCGCCATCGAGAAGCCGCGCTCGGCCGTGGTGCCACGCCAGGAGACCGCCGCGGCATGGATGCGGTCCCGCTCGGCCTCGGTCAGGTCGCCGACCCGCCGCACATGGCAGGTGTAGCCGAGCCGCTCCACCCGGCGGACCATCTGCCGCACGTTGCGCATCGCCCGGCCCTCCAGGGCGAATCCGGCCACCTCGACCACCGCCTCGTCGCCGAGTTCCAGCGCGTCGAGGCCGCCCTCCCTGGTCCACGCCTCGCCCCCGCTCTCGCCGCAGCCGATCACGGCCGGGATCCAGGCGTGCCGCCCGGCCTCCTCCAGGAAGCGGCGGATGGCCCCCGGCCAGGCCTCGGCGTCGCCGAGCGGGTCGCCGCTGGCGAGCATCACCCCGGCCACGACGCGGTACGTCACCGCCGCCTTGCCGCTGGGCGAGAAGATCACGCTCTTGTCCCTGCGGAGCGCGAAGTAGCCGAGCGAGTCCTGCCCGCCCCACTGGTCGAGCATGGCTCTGAGACGCCGCTCGTCGCCGGGGGTGAGCGCCGCTGCCGGGCGCTCCGGCCGCAGCGCGAGGTGGATGGTCGTGACGGCGGTGAGGGCGCCGAGGCCGGCGAGCGAGGACGACACCAGGGCGGCGGCGTGCGCCGAGGCGTAGCCGACGGGACCTTCCACGCCCGCGAGACCAAGGACGACCTGCCGCAACCGCTCCCCCGGACCGAGCCGGCCCGCGACGTCACGGGCGTGCGCGGCGACCAGCACCCATCCGATCACGAGGTCGAACGCGCCGAGCACGACCAGGTTCCCCAGGGCGCGCCAGCGGGAGCGCGGGTCGGGCAGGGCGTAGAACTCCGCCCTGCTCAGCAGCAGCACCCCGAACAGCAGGAGCGAGACCGACGCGGCGAGGGGGTGCCGCCAGCGCAGCGCCTCCAGGACGGCGCCCAGGGGCAGCAGCACCACCACCGCCCGCCAGGCCCGCGTCTTCCGCCGCCTGAGGGCGTGGGCCAGCATGATCAGCAGGATTCCGACCAGGAGAGAGGCCGTCTCGGCCAGCGTGGTGACGCTGCCCGGCAGGATGCCCGCGATCTCGCTGATCCTGCTCGTACGGAACCGCGGGGCGACGCCGTTGACGATGTCCAGCGCCCCGATCAGCAGCGCGGCCCGGCCCGCCGCCGCGGGCACCCAGGGACGCGCGATCCTCGCCCGTACGGAGTGCGTCCGAACACTCACGATATGTGAGGATAAGTGATGTCATCGCGCTCGCAGCGGCGTGATTCCGATCCTTGCCCGGGTGCTTACCCCGCCCGGACCGCGCCTCAGTGCCGCTCGGCGGCCTCGACGACGTTGGCCAGCAGCATGGCCCGGGTCATCGGCCCCACCCCGCCGGGGTTGGGGGCGACGAAACCCGCGACCTCGCGTACGTCGGGGGCCACGTCACCGGCGATCTTCCCGTCGACCCGGGACACGCCCACGTCGAGCACGGCCGCACCTGGCTTGACCATATCCGCGGTGACGAGGTGGGGCACCCCGGCCGCGGCGACGACGATGTCCGCCCGGCGCACGTGGGACGCCAGGTCCTGGGTGCCGGTGTGGCAGAGCGTCACGGTGGCGTTCTCCGCGCGCCGGGTGAGCAGCAGGCCGAGCGGCCGGCCCACGGTGATGCCCCGGCCGACGACGACGACCTCGGCGCCCTTGATCGGCACGCCGTACCGCTGGAGCAGCACCACGATGCCGCGCGGGGTGCACGGCAGCGGGGCGTCGACCATGTGGACGAGCCTGCCCAGGTTGACCGGGTGGAGGCCGTCCGCGTCCTTGGCCGGGTCCATCCGCTCGATGAGCGCCTGGGTGTCCAGGTGCCGCGGCAGCGGAAGCTGGACGATATAGCCCGTGCAGGCCGGGTCGGCGTTCAGCTCGTCGACCGCGGCCTCCACGTCGGCCTGGGTGGCGGTGTCCGGAAGATCCTTCCGGATGGAGGTGATGCCGACCTCCGCGCAGTCGCGGTGCTTGCCCGCGACGTAGATCTGGCTGCCCGGGTCGTCACCGACCAGGATGGTGCCCAGACCGGGGGTGATGCCCCGGTTCGCCAGGGCCTTCACCCGCTCCGCCAGCTCGCCCTTGATCGTGGCGGCGGTCGCCTTGCCGTCCAGAAGCCGCGCGGTCATCGCACTCCCCAGTCCTTCTCAGGTGGTCTTACTGAGCCCCCTCGCGGCGCTCGATGATCCGGCGGGTGAGAGGGATGAACTCCACGCCCTTCCACCCGAGGTACGCGGCCAGGGCCGCGATGGGAAGCAGCGCGAGGGGGCTGTTCCACACGCCGTTCATCAGGGTGAAAGAGGTCGTGAGCATATCAACGGGCATGAAGGGACTCCGGGGGAGGACGAGTGGGGCGTTTCAGGCTAACCGCACCACAAGGGTGATCGTGCCGTTTCCGCCCTATCTGTCCGTCGAGTGCCCTTCGGTCGCGTCACTCCCCCGGCTGCCCATGCTTCTGTCAGTGGAAGAAGTGGCGGGTCCCGGTGAAGTAGAGCGTGATGCCCGCCTCCTTGGCGGCCTCGACGACCTGGTCGTCGCGGATCGATCCGCCCGGCTCCACGATCGCCTTCACTCCCGCCTCGGTCAGCACCTGCAGGCCGTCGGGGAAGGGGAAGTACGCGTCGGACGCCCCGACCGATCCGGCCGCGCGCTCACCGGCACGCGAGACCGCCAGCCGGGCCGAGTCGACCCGGTTGACCTGGCCCATCCCGACGCCGACGGTCGCCCCGCCGGACGCGAGGAGGATCGCGTTGGACTTCACCGAACGGCAGGCCCGCCAGGCGAAGGCGAGGTCGGCCAGCACCTCGGGCGAGGCCGGCTCGCCGGCCCTGAGCTCCCAGCCGGACGGGTCGTCACCGGGGGCGTCCACCCGGTCGACCGTCTGCACGAGGAGGCCGCCGTCGACGCGGCGGAACTCCGCGGCGTTCGCCGGTCCCGACGGGCAGGCGAGCAGCCGGATGTTCTTCTTCTCCCGCAGGACCTCCAGCGCGTCCGCCGCGAACGACGGCGCCACCACGACCTCCGTGAAGATCGGCGCGATCTGCTCGGCCAGCGCGCGGGTCACCTCGCGGTTCACCGCGATCACCCCGCCGTACGCCGAGACCGGGTCGCACTCGTGCGCCTTGCGGTGCGCCTCGGCCACGTCGGCGCCCACGGCGATGCCGCAGGGGTTGGCGTGCTTGATGATGGCGACGCACGGCTCGGCGAAGTCCCAGGCGGCCCGCCAGGCGGCGTCGGCGTCCACGTAGTTGTTGTAGGACATCTCCTTGCCGTGGAGCTGCTCGGCGTTGGCCAGGCCGTCCGTGCCGCCGGTGTAGAGCGCCGCTCCCTGGTGCGGGTTCTCGCCGTACCGCAGGGCCGCCTTGCGCTTCCACGCCGCGCCCATGAACGACGGCCACTCGCCCTCGGGGGCGTACACGTTGCCGAACCACGACGCCACCGCGACGTCGTACGCGGCGGTGTGCGCGTAGGCCGTGGCGGCGAGCCTCCTGCGCTCGGTCAGCGTGAAGCCGCCCTCGGCGGCCGCGGCGAGCACGTCGCCGTACGCCCTGGGGTCGACGACCACGGCCACCGTGCCGTGGTTCTTGGCGGCGGCCCGGATCATCGCGGGACCGCCGATGTCGATCTGCTCGACGCACTCGGCGTCCGAGGCGCCGGAGGCGACCGTGGCGGCGAACGGATAGAGGTTCACCACCGCGAGCTGGAACTGCTCGATCTCCAGCTCCTCCAGCTGCTTCACGTGCGAGGGGTTGCCGCCGTCGGCGAGCAGCCCGGCGTGCACCCGGGGGTGGAGGGTCTTGACCCGGCCGTCCAGGCACTCGGGGAAGCCGGTGAGCGACTCCACCCTCGTGACGGGCACGCCGTAGGAGGCGATCGCGGCGGCGGTGCCGCCGGTCGACACGATCTCCACGCCCGCGGCCTCGAGCCCCCGCGCCAGGTCTTCCAGACCCGTCTTGTCGTAAACGGTGATGAGCGCACGGCGGATGGCGATGCGGGTCACTTCGTGGTCCTTCCTGATGTCGTGCCCAGGCGTACGGTGCGCCCGGTCGTGGTCCAGCCCTCGCGGGCCATCCGGCCGACCATCTCGACCAGAAGCCCGCGCTCGACGGTCTTGATCCGCTCGTGCAGCGACTTCTCGTCGTCGCCCTCCAGCACCGGCACCGCCTCCTGGGCGATCACCGGGCCGGTGTCCACGCCCGCGTCGACGAGATGCACGGTGCAGCCGGTCACGCGGACGCCGTACGCGAGCGCGTCGCGCACCGCGTGCGCGCCGGGGAAGGCCGGCAGCAGCGCCGGATGGGTGTTGACGACCGGGAACGCGGCCAGCACGCGAGGGCCGAGAATCTTCATGAACCCGGCGGAGACCACGAGGTCGGGCCGGTGCCCGGCGATGCGCTCCGCCAGTCTCTCGTCCCATTTGTCCCGGTCGAGGTGGTCGCCTACCCTCTCGACGAACGTGGGGACGCCCGCGCGCTCGGCCCGCGCCAGGCCCTCGATGTCGTCGCGGTCGGCTCCGACGGCGACCACCGTCGCGCCGTACGCGTCGTCGGAGGCGGCGTCGAGCAGCGCTTGCAGGTTGGTCCCCGATCCCGAGACGAGGACCAAAAGCCGGAAGGACAGGGCGGAACTCCTTCGTGAGCTGGCTTCGTTTTGCAGGTGATTACCGGGAGATGGTTCCTTAGAGATGGTCGCGCGTGGAGGGCAGGCCCTCGACGCAGCTAAAGCGTATCGGGCGCCGGCCATCCGGATTCACGACGGGCTATGCGAACGCGAGGCGAGGAGACCGTGACAACATCCCTTGAGACTTCGGCCCCCACGACAGGAGGGCGCAGGGCGCTGGCCCTGGCCGTCACGGCGCTGGTCTTCACCCTGCTGCTGCCGCCCGCGGGGCTGGCGCTGTCGGTTTTCGCGTTCGTCGTGGCCGTCCGCGATCTTCGCCTGCTGAACCGCGCACGGCAGGGCATCGGCATGGCGACGGGAGCCGTGGTGCTGTCGACGCTCGCGTTCGTCCTGGGCGCCGTCACGACGGCCTTCCAGCTCTACTTCTCGGCGGAGCTCAACGCCTACACCGAGTGCCGCAAGGGCGCGGGCACGGTGGCCGCCCAGCAGCAGTGCTCCGACCAGCTCATGCGGGCCTTCGAGGACAAGCTCGGCATGGCCTGGCCCGCCTCGGTGCCCGCTCCCGCCTGACGCCCCCGCGTGACCGGCACTCCTCCGGTTTGCCCTTGACGTACGGGTCAGGGTTTACCGTCGCGGCGGCGTGCGGGCGGGTCCGCACGGCCGCTCACGTCGTCGCGCGAGGAGAGACGCATGCCCGAGACACCGCCCGGCACCGTACGGGAGATCCGGCTCGCCGAGGTTCCGGCCGGTCTGCCCGGCCCCGAGCACCTGGCCGTCGTGGAGGTGCCGCCGCCCGTGCCGGGGGCCGGTGAGGTCCTGGTGCGCAACCGCTGGTTCCAGGTCTTTCCGGCGTTGCGCACGCTGATGGCCGGGGGCGTGCCGGGCGCGCCCTTCCCGCCCCTGCGGCCCGGCGACACGTTGTTCGGCCCGGCCGTCGGCGAGGTCGTCACGGCCGGGGAGGGTGTGCGCCTGCGGCCGGGCGACCTGGTCTCGCACTTCCAGGGCTGGCGCGAGTATGCCGTGGTCCCCGCGTCCGAGCCGCTGGACGGCTCCCTGCCCGACCCCGCCGCGTACCTCGCCCCGGGGGCCACGGCGTACGCGGCCCTGACGCGGATCGCGGGCCTGCGCCCGGGAGAGACGGTTTTCGTCAGCGGGGGCGCCGGAGGCGTCGGGTCGCTCGCGGGCCAGATCGCCCGCCTGCTGGGCGCGGCGCGCGTGATCGGCAGCACCGGTTCGGCCGCGAAGGCCGAGCGCATGACCGCCGAGCTCGGCTACGACGCGGTCGTGCTCCGCGACGGCGGCCCGATCGGCGCGCGACTGGCCGAGGCCGCGCCCGAGGGCGTCGACGTGGTCGTCGACAACGTCGGCGGCGAACAGCTCCGCGCGGCGGCCGACGCGGCACGGCCCGGCGCCCGCATCGTCCTGGTCGGCACGCTGGCCACCCAGCTGTCGGCGGCGTCCACCGGCGCGACCGCACCGGTGGAGCTGGACACCTTCCAGCTCATCCTGCGGAACATCACCCTCCGGGGCCTGACCGGCGTCGATGCGGCGACCACCGCGGAGTGGACGGAGCGCTTCGGCGCCTGGCTCCGCTCGGGATCCATCTCCTTCCCGCACACACGGATCTCGGGCATCGACCGCGCGCCGCTGGCCCTGCGCGAGCTCTTCGACGGCCGGCACGTCGGCACGGTCGTCGTGGAGCCATGACAACACGCCGGTGATCATGCGACCGTAGAGGTGCGATCGCGACTAACCGGGCGACACGGCGTGACGGCGGAGGCGGGATGGGCATGCGGATCGGCGACGCCGCGGCGGCGACGGGGACCACTCCGCGCGCCCTGCGCTTCTACGAGCAGCGCGGGCTGCTCCTCCCGCCGCGCACCGCGTCGGGTCAGCGGGAGTACGGCCCGCGTGAGATCGCCCGCGTCCGTCTGGTGCGCCAGTTGCTCGCCCTCGGCCTGACCGTCGAGGACGTCGCCGGCTGCGCCGACCGCCTCGACCTGCTGGAGGGCGACACCCTCCCGCCCTACGGCTCCCCCGGCTGCACGGGCGGCACGGGGGTCGTCCAGCGCCGCATCGCCGCCCTGAACGACGAGATCGGCCGCCTCACCCGCCTGCGGGACCGCCTCGCCGCGACCGTCCCCGAACCCGGGCGATCGGTGGGCCGGTGAGCCTCAGTCGCGGTCCCAGGCGTAGGGGTCGACGTAGATGACGTGACCCCCGCGGTCGTCGGTCTCGTCGACGATGTCCGTACGCGGCTTCGGGGCGGCGGCCGCGGGGGGTTTGCGCGGCGGCTGCGACCGGCTCCGCCGGGCGGTCATGTCGTCGAACGTCTCCGCCGTCGCCGCGGCGTGCTCGTCGGTCCAGTCGTCCCTGATCACCGGGATCGGCTGGGTCTCCGCCTCGGTGGCGTCCAGCCAGTGCCCCGGCAGATGGGCGCCCCGGG
Organism: Microbispora amethystogenes; assembly: GCF_016863015.1. Classification (GTDB taxonomy): domain Bacteria; phylum Actinomycetota; class Actinomycetes; order Streptosporangiales; family Streptosporangiaceae; genus Microbispora; species Microbispora amethystogenes. The sequence goes on from NZ_BOOB01000005.1 coordinate 29,182, forward strand.
CGGGCCGCACCTTCCCGGCCGCCTTGGCGATGACGGCTCCGGCCTTCCTGACCGGCTCCGGCGGGGTCGCCGGCCGCCGGGAGATCAGCCACCAGTTGGCGATGCCGGCCGAGATCCCGGCGGCCACGCCGACCTCCAGCGCGACCGACAGCGCCACCTCCCAGGGGGAGGGCCCCACGGCGGCCAGCCCGGCCCCGCCGAGCGGGCCGCCCGACAGCGCCGCGAGCGTCCCCGCCGCGAGCCCGCTGGTGATCCCGCAGACGAAGCCCCACAGCGGCGCGGCCTCGATCGAGGGGGTCGGCGCCACGCGAGCCGTCACCACGCCCGCGACCGCCCCCGCGGCGAACGGCACCGCGATCACCGACATGACCCACGGGGGCGCGGTGCCGGACGGCGGCAGCGCGCCGAGCAGCGGCAGCATGGGGACCGCGCTCAGCTTGACCCCGGTGGGCGCGACCAGCGTTCCCGCGCCCACCGCGAAGCCGGGTCCCGCGATGTACGCCATTCCCCAGATCACGGCGTTGAAGAAGTAGAGCACCTCCAGGAGCAGGAGCAGCAGGCCGCCGACCAGGCCGGGGCTGAGGATCTCCGACATCTGCTGGATCCGGGTGAAGTTGACCGCCACGGTCACGAGGACGAGCACCGCCCCGGCCGTGAGGAGCAGCGCGGTCGCGACGGCCGTACCGGCGACGAGTGAGCGCGGCCGCTCGGGCAACAGGCGCAGCATCGACCGCCACGGCCCGATCGTGCGGGCGGTGGCCACCGACCCCGTGACGAAGGCCAGCAGCAGGTGGCTGACGAGCGCCTCGCCCGGGAACGGCTGCATGATCTCGTTGCGTGACACCAGGGCGATCACCCCGGCGAGCAGCGCGTACGGCGCGGCCAGCGAGATGCCGGCCTGGGCGATGAGCGCGAGCTGGGCGCGGCGGCGGGCGTTCTCGACGTCGCGGGGGGTGCCCTTCGGCAGCCGGGCCGGCATCCTCACCCGCAGGTCGGCGTCGCGGGCCATCCACAGGCCCGCCCGGTAGAGCAGCGCGCCGGGCAGGATCATGAGCCCGATGGGCAGCAGACCCACCCGGCCGCCGGGGATCGCGAACCCGGCGTGGTGGGCGGCCAGCCAGAGCTGGCAGGCGGTGCGGAAAACGCCGGGCAGACCCTCGCCGAAGGGCCCCCGGGGGGCGGCCATCCAGCCGATGAGCGTGAGCGTGGTGAGCACGGCGAGGCCGACGCCGAGCGTCCAGAACGCGGCCAGCATGCCGGAGACGGGAAGCGGACGGCGGCTCTCCTCGTCGTCGCCGGGGCCCACGCGGCCGAGGACGGCGCGGGGACCGGTCCTGAATTGATCGAGAAGTCCCGTCACGCTACCTCATAATCCCAGCGCGGCCCCCGCATGCCACGTCGCCACGCCGTTCATCCCTGCCCGAAATGGGATGATCTTGCAGTCGCCGCCCGCGGCCCTGATACGCATCGTGACCTCACGCCGCCCAGGGAGCGTGAGGTCACGAACGGCGAAACCGCCGGGAGAGCGGCCGGACCGCCGGAGACCCGCGGGACCACCGGCGGCCTGCTACTCCAGGGTCACGACATGAGCTCGCGCATGAGGCGGGCGGTCTCGCTGGGAGTGCGGCCGACGCGGACGCCGACCTTCTCCAGGGCTTCCTTCTTCGCCTGGGCGGTGCCGGCGGAGCCGGACACGATCGCGCCGGCGTGGCCCATGGTCTTGCCCTCGGGCGCGGTGAACCCGGCGACGTAGGCGACGACCGGCTTGGTGACGTGCTCGTCGATGTAGGCCGCGGCCCGCTCCTCGGCGTCGCCGCCGATCTCGCCGATCATCACGATCGCGTCGGTCTCCGGGTCGTCCTGGAACGCCTGGAGCGCGTCGATGTGCGTCGTGCCGATCACCGGGTCGCCGCCGATGCCGACGCAGGTGGAGAAGCCGATGTCGCGCAGCTCGTACATGAGCTGGTAGGTCAGCGTGCCCGACTTCGACACCAGGCCGACGCGGCCCTTGGTGGTGATGTCGGCCGGGATGATCCCGGCGTTGGACGCGCCGGGCGAGGCGATGCCGGGGCAGTTCGGCCCGATGATGCGGGTCTTGTTGCCCTTGGAGACGGCGTACGCCCAGAACTCGGTGGTGTCGTGGACCGGCACGCCCTCGGTGATGACCACGCAGAGCGGGATCTCGGCGTCGATGGCCTCGCGGACGGCCGCCTTGGTGTGCGCCGGGGGCACGAAGACGACGGAGACGTCGGCGCCCGTCTGCTCCATGGCCTCCTTGACGGTGCCAAAGACCGGCAGTCCCTCGTGCGTGACGCCGGCCTTGCGGGCGTTGACGCCGCCCACGACGTTCACGCCGGCGGCGAGCATGCGGCGGGTGTGCTTGGTGCCCTCACCGCCGGTCATGCCCTGAACGATGATCTTGCTGTTCTCGGTGAGCCAGATAGCCATTACGCACCTACCGCGGCGAGCTCGGCGGCGCGCTTGGCCGCTTCGTCCATCGTGTCGACCAGCTCGACGCGCGGGAGCGCGGCGTCGGCCAGGATCTGCCGCCCGAGAGCGGCGTTGTTGCCGTCCAGACGGACGACCAGCGGGTGGGTCACTTCCTCGCCACGGCTCTCCAGCAGCTTGAAGGCCGAGACGATGCCGTTGGCGACCGCGTCGCAGGCGGTGATGCCGCCGAAGACGTTCACGAAGACCGACTTCACCGACGGGTCGGACAGGATGATCTCCAGTCCGTTCGCCATGACCTCGGCCGAGGCCCCGCCGCCGATGTCGAGGAAGTTGGCCGGCTTGGGCCGCCCGGGGAACTCCTCGCCCGCGTACGCCACGACGTCCAGCGTGGACATGACCAGGCCGGCGCCGTTGCCGATGATGCCGACGTCGCCGTCCAGCTTCACGTAGTTGAGGTGCTTCTCCTTGGCCCGGGCCTCCAGCGGGTCCTCCGCGGCCTTGTCGACGTACGTCACGTGCTCCGCCTGGCGGAAGTCCGCGTTGTCGTCGAGAGTGACCTTGCCGTCGAGCGCCTTCACCTGGCCGTCGGCCGACAGGATCATGGGGTTGACCTCGACGAGGGAGGCGTCCTCGTCCACGAAGACGGCCCAGAGCTTCTCGATCAGCTCGGCGGCGCCGTCCAGCGCCTGCTGCGGGAGGCCGCCGGCCACCGCGATCTCGCGGGCCCTGGCGCGGTCGATGCCCGTCAGCGGGCTGACCGGCACCTTCGCCACCTTCTCCGGCGCGGTGTGCGCGACCTCCTCGATGTCCATGCCGCCGGAGGCGGAGCAGATCGCGAGGAACGTACGGTTGGCACGGTCGAGGAGGAAGGAGAAGTAGTACTCCTCCGCGATCTGGCTGGCCTCCTCGATCAGGACCTTGTGGACCGTGTGGCCCTTGATGTCCATGCCGAGGATCCGCGTCGCCTTGTCGTACGCGTCGGCGGCGTCGTCGGCCACCTTCACGCCGCCGGCCTTGCCGCGCCCGCCGGTCTTGACCTGGGCCTTGACGACAACGCGTCCGGTGAGCTGCTCGGCAGCCGCGCGCGCCTCATCCGCGGTGTGCGCCACGATTCCGCGCGGCACCGCGATGCCGTACTCCGCGAAGAGCTCCTTCGCCTGATGTTCGAACAGGTCCACGAGGGTCCGTCCCTTTTGATGTCCGAGGCCGGGCGCCGTCGTCCCGCCCGGCTATTCCGCGCAAGAAGCCTAGTCCCCGCGCGAGCATGGCCTTGTCATCGGGTCACCCGGAGCCTTGCCTTCAACCCTCGATTACGGCAAGGTTGGGCAAAATGCCTAAACGGTGGCGGGAACCGCAGAACGGACCCAGTCCACGATCTCCTGCGTCGTGGAGCCCGGCGTGAATATCCGTGCCACCCCCATCCGCTCCAGTTCGGGGATGTCGGCCTCGGGGATGATGCCGCCGCCGAACACGACGATGTCCTCCGCGTCCTCCTCGCGCAACACCTCGAAGAGCCGGGCGAACAGCGTCATGTGGGCGCCCGACAGGATGGACAGCCCGATGGCCGCCGCGTCCTCCTGGATCGCCGTGCGGACGATCTGCTCCGGTGTCTGGTGCAGCCCGGTGTAGACGACCTCCATGCCCGCGTCCCGCAGCGCCCGCGCCACGACCTTGACGCCGCGGTCGTGCCCGTCGAGCCCCGGCTTGGCGACGACGACCCGAATCCTGCCTGCCATGAAGACCTCCCAGATGGTGCCGCTGCCCGAAGCGTAACCGCCGGGACGGCGAACCCTCCCCGTGCCCACTCGCCGCGCCCGCTGGGGAGTGACTCAACCGTCCACCCCCGCGGCGCGCAGTAGCGCGCGGGCCGTCGACGAGCCGCCGTTCTCCCGGGGTCATGGTCCGTACGGCCCCTCCGCCGGCCTCTCCTCCATGCGTTCCTTTCACATGCGAACTATTCGCGCGAATTGATAATCAACCCGCATAACGCCCTTCATCTGCTATTTCACAGGAAATCTAGATTTCCGTGACTTTTCCGTGATCATGAACGGCAAGGATTCCCGGGGCGCTCTTGATGATCAAGGGCACTTACGGGAGGAACCCCACGTGAAGCGAGCAGTAATGGCGCTGGCGTGCGCCGCGACGGCCGCGCTCGTCGCGCCCGCCGTCGCCGCCCCCGCCCAGGCACAGACCACCGCGGGAAGCCAGGCGCGGCCCGCGAACCCGCTGGCGGCGCTCAAGAAGCAGTTCGTTCCCGGCCGCGGCGTACGCGTCGTCTCGTCCGCCAAGATGAGCTTCGGCGGCTTCGTCAACATCAAGTCCGGCTCGAAGGGCGTCTTCGGATTCGGCCGGTCCGGAGTCTCGTCCTCCGACCTCACCACCAAAATCAACTACGGTGGCGGACTGGGCGACGACGACGAGCTCAAGGGCATCAACGACCCGATGCGGACCATCACCGTCGGCCGGACGTCGTACGTCTCCGGAGGCGTCTACGCCGACCTGCTCCCCGACGGCAAGTCGTGGCTGCGCCTGCCCGGGCAGGACCCGGACGCGGCGCTGACCGGCATCGGCGGCTACGTCAACCCGCTCGACCCGCGCGCCCTTCAGGCCGTCCTCGCGACCACCAAGGCCAAGGGCGCGGGCGGTGTCGTCAACGGCGCGCGGACCACGCTCTACCGCGGCACGATCACGGTGAAGCAGCTCGCCGCGGCGGTGCCGTCGCTGCGCAAGCAGCTGCCCTCCAGTGCGTCGAAGGGCGTGATCAGCTGGAGGCTGTGGATCGGCGGCGACCAGCTCGTCCGCAAGGTGGTCAGCTCGATGACGACGACCGTGAAGAGCAAGAAGATAAGCATCACCATCGAGTCGAGCAGCACGACCACCTACAGCGGCTGGGGCGGGAAGGTCACGGTGAAGGCGCCGCCGAAGAGCCAGGTCGCCACGACCTCGGACATCGACGGCAGCGTGCCGGACCTGCCGCAGGTCATCGACCTGGGCGACTGATCCGCACACGGATGTCGGCGGCGGCCGGGCTCCCCACCCGGCCGCCGCTCAGCGCCTCAGGCGCCGCCGCACAGAGCCACCCGGCCCGCCGCTGAGGGCCTCCCGCGCCGCCGCTCAGAGCTTCTCGATGGGCGCGTAGGCGAGCAGCAGGGTCTTCTCGCCGTCCCCACCGAAGTCGATCTTCACTCGGGTCTTCTCGGCGACGCCGTCCACGCTGACGACCGTGCCCAGCCCGAAGCTGTCGTGGGTGACGCGGTCGCCGGGCGACAGGCTCGGCACCTGGCGGCCGCCCGCCTTCGGCGCCGGCGCCGTACGCGCGGAGGGGCGGGAGGTCGCGGCCGACCAGGCGGTCTTGCCGGGGTCGCCGCGCCACTCGACCAGGTCGCCCGGCACCTCCGACAGGAAGCGCGAGGCCGGGTTGAACGACGGCGCCCCCCACGACGACCGCACCGCCGAGCGGGACAGGTAGAGCCGCTGCATGGCGCGGGTGATGCCGACGTACGCCAGCCTGCGCTCCTCCTCCAGTTCCTTCGGGTCGCTCAGCGAGCGCATGTGGGGGAAGACGCCGTCCTCCATGCCCGTGAGGAACACCACCGGGAACTCCAGGCCCTTGGCGGTGTGCAGGGTCATCAGCGTGACCACCCCGCCGTGCTCGCCGGTCTCGGGAGCGCGGTCGCCCGGGGGGACGACCCCCGCGTTCCCGCCCGGGATCTGGTCGGCGTCGGCGACCAGCGAGACCTGCTCCAGGAAGTCGACGAGCGTGCCCTCCGGGTTGGCCTCCTCGAACTCGGCGGCCACCGAGATCAGCTCGTTGAGGTTCTCCAGGCGGCTCTCGTCCTGCGGGTCGCCCGAGGTCTCCAGCTCCGTGCGGTAGCCGGTGACGCGGAGCACCTCCTCCGCGAGGTCGGACAGCGGAAGCTCCTTGGCCCGGAGTTCCTCCAGCATCGCGACGAAGTCCCTGATCGCGTTGAGCGACCGGGTGGCCAGTCCCGGAGCCTCACCGGCCCGGCGCAGCCCGTCCCAGAAGCCGATGCGCTCCCGGTTCGCGAAGGCCTCGACCATCGCCTCGGCCCGGTCGCCGATGCCGCGCTTGGGCACGTTGAGGACCCGCCGCAGCGACACCGTGTCGTTCGGGTTGGCCAGGACCCGCAGGTAGGCGAGCAGGTCCTTGACCTCCTTGCGCTCGTAGAAGCGCACCCCGCCCACGACCTTGTACGGCAGGCCGGTGCGGATGAAGATCTCCTCGAAGACGCGGGACGCGGCGTTCGTACGGTAGAAGATCGCCACGTCGCCCGGGGTGACGTCGTGGTCGTCGCAGAGGCGGTCGATCTCCTGCGCGACGAACATGGCCTCGTCGTGCTCGTTGTCGGCCGCGTAGCCGATGATCTTCGATCCCGCGCCCTGGTCGGACCACAGGTTCTTCGGCTTGCGGCCCTCGTTGCGTGAGATGACCGAGTTGGCGGCGTTCAGGATCGTCTGCGTGGAGCGGTAGTTCTGCTCCAGCAGGATCGTCCGGGCGTCCGGGTAGTCGCGCTCGAACTCCAGGATGTTGCGGATCGTCGCGCCGCGGAAAGCGTAGATCGACTGGTCGGCGTCGCCGACCACGACCAGCTCGGCGGGCTCGACGCCCTCGCGCACCACGTCGCCGTCGGCGGTGCGCACCTCGGGCCGCCCGACCAGCTCGCGGATCAGCGTGTACTGCGCGTGGTTGGTGTCCTGGTACTCGTCGACCATCACGTGCCGGAACCTGCGCCGGTAGTGCTCGGCCACCTCGGGGAAGAGCTGGAACAACGTGACCGTCAGCATGATCAGGTCGTCGAAGTCCATCGCGCCGGCCTCGGTGAGCCGCCGCTGGTAGGTGCGGTAGGCCTCGGCGAGCGTGCGCTCCAGGTGGGTCGACGCCCGGTCGGCCGCCGTCTCGTAGTCGATCAGCTCGTTCTTGAAGTTGCTGACCTGGGCCGAGAACGACCGCGGCGGGTAGCGCTTGGGATCGAGGTCGAGCTCGCGGCAGACCATCGCCATCAGCCGCTGGGAGTCGGCCTGGTCGTAGATCGAGAAGCTGGAGGTGAAGCCCAGCCGCTTGGCCTCGCGCCGCAGGATCCGCACGCAGGCGCTGTGGAACGTCATCACCCACATCGCCCTGGACCTCGGGCCGATCAGCTTGTCGACCCGCTCCTTCATCTCGCGGGCGGCCTTGTTGGTGAAGGTGATCGCGAGGATCTCCCCCGGCTGGACGCCGCGTTCCGCCAGCAGGTAGGCGATGCGGTGGGTCAGCACCCGGGTCTTCCCGGAGCCCGCCCCCGCGACGATCAGCAGGGGGCTGCCCTGGTGGGTCACGGCGTCCCGCTGCTGCGGGTTGAGGCCGTCGAGCAAGGGATGGGTGGCGGCTCCGATGGACACGTCCCTAGGGTATGACCGCCCACCGACATCCGGAGCCCACTCACCCGGCAAGTCCCGTTTAAGGTAATTGCCGGACCATGAGGAGGTTGCCCGTGCTGGACGAGGCGGATATCCGCAAAGTGCTGGTCGTCGTCGCGCACCCCGACGACATCGACTTCGGCGGGGCGGGAACGGTCGCCAGGCTGACCGAGGCGGGGGCCGAAGTGGTGTACTGCCTGGTCACCGATGGCGACGCGGGCGGGTTCGACCGTCTCGTGGACAACGGCGGAATGGCTGCGCTGCGCCGGGCCGAGCAGACGGCGGCGGCCAAGTGCGTGGGCGTCGGCGACCTGCGCTTCCTGGGATACCAAGATGGCATGGTCGAGCAGACGCTCGGCCTGCGCCGCGACATCACGCGGGTGATCCGCCAGGTGCGGCCGGACCTGGTCATCACCTCGTCCCCCGACCGCAACTACGAGCGGCTCGGGCCGAGCCACCCCGACCACCGGGCCGTCGGCGGCGCCACCCTCGACGCCGTCTATCCCGACGCCCGCAACCCGTACGCCTTCCCCGAACTGCTCACCGACGAGGGCCTGGAGGCCTGGACTGTGCGCGAGGTCTGGCTGAGCGGCGGGACGGCCACGAACCACTACGTCGACGTGACCTCCACCGTGGACCGGAAGATCGCCGCCCTCCGCGCCCACGAGAGCCAGACCTCGCACATCCCCGACCTCGACAGCATGATCAAGGGCTGGCTCTCCGCCAACGCGGCCGCCGCGGGCCTCCCCGAGGGCTCGTACGCCGAAGCGTTCCAGCGGGTCGCCACCGCCTGAGCAAAGCGTCACAAGCGGGTCGTCACACGCGGGTCGTCGCAGGCGGGTCGGCACAAGCGGAGGGCGGCGGATCTCCACCCGGGGGTGGAGATCCGGCCGGTCTCCACCTCGGCCTCTCCCTTCTTCTCCCCCCGCTTCTCCACCCCGGCGCCGATCCGGTCCGGGCCCGCTCTCCGTACGGTCTGACGCATGGAAAAAGCGCAGATCATCGTCGTCGCCCTCGCCGCCATCGCCTTCGTGATCTACCGGCAGACGACGCCGCGACCGGCCGCCAGGCGGGCCGGCCTGATCATCTCCGTGGCGTTGATCCTGGGTGGTCTCGCCTCCGACGGCGCGGCGCTGGTGGACCCGCTCCACCCGGTGCTCGCCGTCACCCTGCTCGTCTCGGGCCTGCTCGTGGCGGCGGGACTCGGCGCGCTGCGCGCGACGACCACCCGGGTGTGGCGCGACCCGCACGGCGTCGCCTGGTCCCAGGGCACGGGCCTGACACTGCTCGCCTGGGCGGGCTCCATCGCCGCCCGGATCGCGATGACGGCCCTGACCGCCCTGCTCGGCGTCGCCACGTCGCAGGGCTCCATCCTCGTGTTCGTCGGGGTGACCCTCGGCGTCCAGTTCCTGATCGTCGCCAGGCGCGCGAACGCCCTCCCCGGCGCCGCCGTCCCGGACGCGTACGCCGCCCGCTAACGTCGGGACGTGCCCATTCGTGACCGTCCGCGCCGCTCCGGCCGTGACCGGCGAAGCCCGGAGGGCTCCCTGCCTCCCACCCCCGCACGAGCCCCCGCCCCCGCACAGGGCCCGGACCGCTCCGCCTCCGCCCGCAGGAACGCCGTCGCAGGCGTGTGCCTCCGGGCGGCGGTGATCGCGATGCTGGTCGCCGGGGAGGCGACCTCCCCGCCGGGCTTCGGCCTGACGGGCGAGCGCCTCGGCGTCACCCTGCTGACGATCGCGGCCTCCGTCGCCCTGGCCCTGACGATCGTCTCCCGGCTGCCGGTCGCCCTCCCCCGGCGGTGGGACAAGGCGGTCGTCGAGGCCGTTTTCATCGGCCTCGTCATCGTGCTGAGCATCGTCCTCGACGCCGTGTCCCACGCGGGCCCCGCGGTCGGCGTGCTCATGTTCGGCGTCGGGGCGGCGGCCGCGCGGCACCCGCTCAGGCGCTCGCTGCCGCTCCTGCTGCTGGCTCTGGCGAGCCTGGCGGCGGTCTTCTCGGGCATGCTGCCGGTCACGGAGCTGACAGGGGCCGCCGCCGGCGGGACCGACCGCGGCCTCAGCCTGTGCGTCTCGGTCTGCGTGGTCTTCACCGTCGCGTACGCGATCAGGGAGCGCAGGGCCGCCACGGCCGCTCAGGCGGGTGAGGCCGTGCTGGCCGAACGCGCCCGGATCGCCCGGGAGATCCACGACATCCTCGCCCACTCCCTGTCGGCGCAGATCGTGCACCTGGAGGGCGCCCGGCTGCTGCTGCGGGCCGACCGGTCGCAGGAGGCGCTCGACCGGGTCGAACGCGCCCGCGAACTCGCCAAGAACGGCCTCGAGGAGGCCCGCAGGGCCGTGGCGGCGCTGCGGGACGACATGCCGCCGCTGCCCGCCGCGCTGGCGGCGCTGGCCGAGGACTTCCGCTCCTCCACGGGCAGGGAGTGCGGGCTCGACGTCCGCGGCCCCGAACGGCGCCTGCCGCCCGAGATCGAGCTCGCGATGATCCGTACCGCCCAGGAGGCGGTCACGAACGTGCGGCGGCACGCGCCCGGCTCCCCCGCCGCCGTACGGCTGAGCTTCCGCGACGGCGAGTGCGAGCTGGAGGTCGTCAACCCCCCGAGTGCCGAGCCCGGGACGCCTGGAGGAGGATACGGACTCGTGGGCATGCGCGAACGGGCCGAGCTTCTCGGCGGCACGCTGGAGGCCGGCTCCACCGGGGACGGCTTCCTGGTGCGGTTGCGGGTGCCGGCGTGACCGCCCGCGTTCTCGTGGTCGACGACCAGGCCGTGGTACGCGACGGGCTCGTCCTGCTGCTGGGCCTGCTGCCGGAGATCGAGGTGGTGGGATCGGCCTCCGACGGCGAGACCGCGCTCCGCATGGTCGCCGGTCACCGGCCGGACGTCGTGCTCATGGACCTGCGCATGCCCCGGATGAACGGGGTGGAGGCCACCCGCAGGATCCGCGCCGAGTTCCCCGGCACCCAGGTGGTGGTGCTCACGACGTACACCGACGACGAGTCGGTCTTCGCCGCGCTGCGGGCCGGGGCACGCGGCTTCCTCACCAAGAGCGCGGACGCCGAGGAGATCGCCCGCGCCGTGGCCGCGGTCATGAACGGCGACGCCCGGCTCGACCCCGGCGTGCAGAGCCGCCTGCTGAGCACCGTCACCGGTGACGTCGCGGGTGACATCGCGGGTGGTGCCACAGGTCACGCCACCACCCCGCCGCCCGCGCCGTCGCGAAGGCGGTCCCGCGAAGTGTCCGAACCGGCGCCGCCCGGGGACCCGGCTCCCGGCCCGCCGCCGGACGGGCTGACCCGGCGCGAGGCCGAGGTCCTGCGGCTCGTCGCACGCGGCCTGTCGAACGCCGAGATCGCCGCCACGCTCTTCGTCAGCGAGGCCACGGTCAAGACGCACATCAACAACCTCTTCGCCAAGGCAGGTCTCCGCGACCGCGCCCAGGCGGTCGCGTACGCCTACCGGACCGGCCTCGCCCGTCCCGGCGACGCCTGATCCCGGCCGGCCGGGCCGACTCGGCGGTCGTCCAGACGGCGTGCCACCCGGGCGGCGGCGTAGCCGAGGGAGTTCGTCGCCACGTGCAGCAGCGCGGGGGCGAGCAGGCCGGCGCGGTGGCGCAGCCCGTGGAACACCAGCCCCGCCAGCGCGGTGGACGCCACCGTCCCCGCCACCAGCCGTCCCGCCTCCACACCGCCCCGGCGACCGGCGCCCAGGGCGGGGTCCTCCCCCGCCGCCAGGCGTCCCGCCTCGGAACCGCCCGGGCGCGCGTCACCCAGGGCGGGGTCCTCTCCTGCCGCCAGGCGTCCGAGGGCGGGGTTGGCCCGGGCCATGTCGAGCGCGGGCAGCACGTGCCACAGCCCGAACAGCGCGGCCGACGCGGCGACCGCCGTACGCGTGGGCAGGACCCGGCCGAGCAGGGCCGGAAGCACGCCGCGGAAACCGACCTCCTCCAGCAGCACGGTCCCGAGAGGCACCTGGACCAGGGCCTCCTCCAGCACCCGGCGGCGCGACAGCGCCAGCGCCCGCTGGTCGAGGAACAGCGGCCGGGTGCGGGGCAACGCCACCCCGGCGGCGTACCCGGCGGCGACGGCGGCGGCGAGCGCACCGCCGGTCGCGGCACCCGCGCGGGCGCCCCGGAAGCCCAGCTCATGCCAGCTCAGCCCCTCCCGCCGGGCGATCAGCAGGAGCGCGCCGGTCGCGGCGGCCGACGTCAGCGGGGCCCAGCGCCGGACGACGCGGTTGTTGAGCAGGTTCGCCACGGCGAGCACGCCGAGACCCGTCGCGATCGTCCGCCTCACGCCGTCCCTCTCACGTCGCCCATCTCACGCCGTTCGCTCCGCCTTCGCACGTGCCCCGCCGCCTCGTCGCGCCACATCGAGAACTACCACGTCATCGCCCGCCGCATCGCGCCGTCCGGACGGCATGCCGGAACGCCCGGGCGACGGTACGGGGCCGGGGTCAGCAGGCCCCCACGCCCTCGTTGTAGCCCTGGGCGAAGTATCCCTGGCGCTTTTCCGGGGTGCCGTGGGCGTCCGGCGCCCACCAGGCGTCGGTGGGGTCGCCCGCCGCTTCGAGGTTGACGAGCAGTTCCTCCTCGTCGCCCTGTTCGGCCTGCAGTGCCCGCGCCTGGATGAGGCCGCTCAGCGCGGCCCCCGCGTAGCAGTCGGCCTGAAGCTCCCGCTCCACGTTGTAGCGGAAGTCGTCCACAAGCTGGGCCTGGACGGCGTGCCCCAGTTCGTGCGGGATCACCACGTAGACCGCGCCGTCGCCCATCTGGTCGTACATCGCCTTCAGCCAGGCGGCGTCGTAGGCGACGAAGTGCCCGTACGGGCAGTAGAAGGCGTTCTCCGGCACGGCCGGCTGCCCGCCGCAGTCGGGGCCGCCGTTCCCCTCGTACGCGACGAAGCGGGTGATCGGGCGGTAGGTCTCCCCGCTCTGGCGGAAGCGGTCCGCCCAGAACCACTCGGTGAGGCACCGGGCGAGCTTCACGTCGCCGGGGAAGTCGTCGCCGTTGCCCCTGCACGGCGTCGCCCGGGACGCCGCGTCGCCCTGCTGCGCGCGGTCCGGCGGAGGAGACCCGGCGAGCGTGCCGCAGGACGCGACCAGGGTCACCAGGAGGAAGAACGCGGCGAACGCTCGACGGGTCATTCCACTGCTAATACCCCAAATTCCGGGAAAAGTTCGCCAAAACTCACCGGTAGTGGTCACAAACTCCAGAGGTGCACGGGCTCGTTGGTGTGCATGTGCTCCAGGTAGCGCAGGGTCATCCGGCGCAGCGCCTCGTGGTCCCCGCCGAGCGCCCGGGCCGTCCTGACCTGCCAGTCCGCGCCCGTACGGCCGGTCACGCAGCGCCGCTCGATGATGCCGAGCAGCCGGTCGCGCTGGACCGGGTCGACCTCCCACAGGTCCAGCCCGTGATAGGCGAGGGGCAGCAGCCTCCGCAGGATCAGCTCGGCGGCGGGCACCTCCCCCAGGCCCGGCCAGTACAGGCGGGCGTCGAGGCCGTACCGCGCCGCGTTGCGGAGGTTGTCCTCGGCCGCGGCGAAGGACATGCGCGACCACACGGGGCGTTCGGCCGACGGGAGCACCCGCATGAGCCCGTAGTAGAACGCCGCGTTGGCGGCGATGTCCGCGACCGTCGGCCCGGCCGGTAACACCCGGTTCTCCACCCGTAGGTGCGGGACGCCGCCGGCCACGTCGTAGACGGGGCGGTTCCAGCGGTAGACGGTGCCGTTGTGCAGCCGGAGCTCGTGCAGCCCGGGCACTCCGCCGTCGGCCAGGACCTGCCTCGGGTCCTCCTCCTCGCACAACGGCAGCAACGCGGGAAAGTAGCGGACGTTCTCCTCGAACAGGTCGAAGACCGAGGTGATCCACCGCTCCCCGAACCACACGCGGGGCCGCACGCCCTGCGCCTTCAGCTCCTCGGGGCGGGTGTCGGTGGCCTGCTCGAACAGGCTGATCCTGGTCTCCCGCCACAGCTCCCTGCCGAACAGGAAGGGCGAGTTGGCCGCCACCGCCACCTGCGGGCCCGCGATGGCCTGGGCCGCGTTCCAGTGGTCGGCGAACTGCTCCGGGCTCACCTGCAGATGGAGCTGGACGCTCGTGCACGCCGCCTCGGGGGTGATGCTGTCGGCGTAGGTGTCGAGCACGTCGACGCCCTCGATGTGGAGGTGCAGGTCCTCGCCGCGGGCGGCGAAGATCTGCTCGTTCAGCAGCTTGTAGCGCGGGTTGGCCGACAGCGTCCCCTCGCTGACGTCCGACTCGCGCAGCGTCGGCAGGATGCCGACCAGCATGAGCTGCCCGCCGACGCGCGCGGCCCGCTCCTGCCCGCGGTTGAGGCGGCGCCGTACGGACTCCTCCAGCTGCCGGCTGCCGTCGCCGGACAGCACCTGCGGCGGCACGTTGATCTCGACGTTGAACTGGCCCAGCTCGGTGGCCCAGTCGGGCTCGGCGATCGCGGCCAGGACCTCGGCGTTCTTCATCGCCGGCTCGCCCCGCGCGTCGACCAGGTTCAGCTCGATCTCCAGGCCCATCAGCGGCCGTTCGAACTCGAACCGCGACCCCCGCAGCATCTCCGCGAGGACCTCCAGCGACAGCTTGACCTTCTCCCGGTAGCGACGGCGGTCCTCCCGGGTGAAGGACACGGAGGGTACGTCACGGCCCATGCCCGAAGCGTCGCACGCCGAGGGGTGATCACACCAGACGGGCCGACACAGAAGGGGTCAGACCAGGCGCCTGGCGGTGGCCCACCGCGAGAGCTCGTGCCGGTTGGAAAGCTGCAGCTTGCGCAGCACGCTCGACACGTGGGTCTCGACGGTCTTCACCGAGATGAACAGCTCCTTGGCGATCTCCTTGTACGCGTAGCCGCGCGCGATCAGCCGCAGCACCTCCCGCTCCCGCTGGGTGAGCGAGTCGAGCTCGGGGTCGATGGGCGGCGCCTCCGTCGAGGCGAACGCGTCGAGCACGAACCCGGCGAGCCGCGGGGAGAACACCGCGTCGCCGTCCGACACCCGGACGATCGCGTCGGTCAGCTCGGCGCCGCTGATCGTCTTGGTCACGTAGCCCCGGGCGCCGCCCCGGATGACCCCGATCACGTCCTCGGCGGCGTCCGACACCGACAGCGCGAGGAAGCGCACCTGCGATCCCGAGCCGAGCACCCGCCGCAGCACCTCCTGGCCGCCGCCGCCCGGCATGTGCACGTCGAGCAGCACCACGTCGGGCTCCAGCTCGGCGATCGCCGAGACCGCCGACTCCACGTCCTCGGCCTCCCCGATCACCTGGATCGACGGGCCCAGCTCGGCCCGTACGCCGGACCGGAACAGCCGGTGGTCGTCGACGATCAGCACGCGTACGGTCTTCATGTGTCCCTCTTCATGGTCAGCATGACCTCGGTTCCGTCGCCGGGCTCGGTCCTGACCCGGGCGCTTCCGCCGTTGCGCTCCATCCTGCCGATGATCGACTGGCGGATGCCCATCCGGTCATCGGGGACGTCGTCGAGCACGAAGCCCTTGCCCCGGTCCCGGACGAACACCGTAACCTCGTCGGGCTCGACCTCGGCGTAGACGGAGACGACCGAAGCCCCACTGTATTTGCACGCGTTGACCATCGCCTGCCGGGCGGCGTGGAGCAGGGCCGCCAGGTTCTCGGACAGCTCGCAGTCGCCCACGCAGACGACCTCGATCTGCACGCCGTGGGCGTCCTCCTCCTCGGCCGCGACCCGGCGTACGGCGGCGGCGAGGGTCGCGTCGGCGTCCTGCTTGGGCTGGTAGAGCCAGTTGCGCAGCTCCCGCTCCTGCGACCGGGCGAGCCTGGCCACCTCGCGCGCGTCGTGGGCGTTGCGCTGGATGAGGGTCAGCGTGTGCAGCACCGAGTCGTGGACGTGGGCGGCCACCTCGGCCCGCTCCTCCTGCCTGATGCGCTCGGTGCGCTCCCGCTGGAGCTCCTTGACCAGCGAGGCGAGCCAGGGCGCGGCGATCATGAGCATGCCGCCGACGACCACCGCCGTGAACACCAGCCCGGTCCGCGCCTTGGCCAGCTCGCCGCTCGCGGCGAGGAAGCCGATCGCGCCCACGACGACGAGCAGCGCGCCGATGCCCGTGCGGACCCAGGTCGTGCTGACCTGCTTGACCGCTCCGGACATCCAGCGCTGCCGCCGGCCCGGGTCGGCCTGCTGCCACAGGATCAGCGCGCCGATGCCGCCCACGGCGATCGGCCAGGTGCCGAACCCGCCGCTGGACGCGCCCGTCAGCCAGGCGAAGGCCCCGAGCGTCAGCCACAGCACGCCGTACGCCGCGAGCTGACCCCACTCGCGGGCGGGCTCGTGGCCCTTCACCTCCTCCTTGGGGGTGAACATCCACAGCGCGGCGTACGCCACGAGGCCCAGCCCGTCGACGACGGTGAGCAGCACGAAGGCGAGGCGCAGCACGACGGGGTCGAGGCGCAACTGGGCGGCGGCGCCCTGGGCGACGCCCGCGACCACCCGGCCCGACACGGGCCGGACCATCCGGGGGTACGCCGCGACGGCGTTAGGCATCTCAGACATCTCGGAAAGCATCGTCACACGTCA
This sequence comes from Microbispora amethystogenes, assembly GCF_016863015.1. GTDB lineage: Bacteria > Actinomycetota > Actinomycetes > Streptosporangiales > Streptosporangiaceae > Microbispora > Microbispora amethystogenes. The sequence continues at coordinate 45,615 of NZ_BOOB01000005.1, forward strand.
CGGAGCATGCGCGCATCAGGGCATGCCCTGATGTGGCCCCTGGGGACTCGGGGACGGCTCAGGGGTTCCCCCGATGGCAGGGCCACGGCCGGCACGGCCAGGATGGGACCATGACCGAGGCGCCATCCGCTCCCACTTCCGACCCCGCCGGCCAGCCAGAACCCGAGAGGGTGCTGAGCCGCCACCGGGACGGACGCATGATCACGGGCGTGTGCGCGGGCCTCGGCAGGTACACGGGCATAGACCCGGTGCTCTTCCGGGTCGGCTTCGCGGTGCTGGTCCTCGCCTCCGGCATCGGCGTCATGCTGTACGTCGCGGCGTTCCTGCTGATGCGCCGCCCGGACGGCGGCCCCGGCCACCTGGAGCAGTGGACCCGGCGGATGTTCGACGCCGAGACCGTGCTCGCGTTGCTGGCGGCGGTCTTCGCGTTCGGGCTGATCATCAACGTGGCCTCGGGCGGCATCAACCGCGGCACGATCGTCGTCGGCACGCTGCTGGCCATCGTGCTGATGGCCGCCCACGCCCGGGGCGTCGACCTGCTCACCATGGCCAGGTCGATGCCGGAACGGGCGACCGGCCGGCGCGGCATGACCAGGTCCACTCCCGGGTTCGCGCCGTTCGCCCCCTTCGCGCAGCAGCCGTACGGGCCGGCGCCGCAGCCCGCCGAGACCACGGCGATGCCGGGAACGTACGGCCCTCGGGCCCCTGGACGGGGGCCCGAGCCGTCCGTCCGCGGGAACGCGGACGACGTGACCCCCGAGGACACCACGCAGGACACCGAGAACGCCGCCGCCCGGCGGTTCGCGTCGGAGCCCACCCGGGAGAGGGTGTCCGAGCCCTTGACGGACATCGCCTCAGAGCCGGTGGCGGAACCCATGCGGGACACCGTGGCGCAGCCCACGCGGGACATCGGGTCAGAGCCCGTGAGCGACGTGGACGCCGAGCACGGCGCGGGTTCTGTGGGGCGGGCCGACGGCGACCCGCCGACTCGGGCCTTCGAGCCTCCGGCCGGGACGACCCCGCTGTCCATGCCTGACGCTCCGGGCTCCGGCGGCTCCGACGCGAGTGACGCCGGGCCACGCGACTCCGGGCCACTCGGCTCCGGCACGCGCGGGCCCGTACCGCCGCCTCGGGGCGCGGACGGGTACCGGCGGCTGTCGGACCTGGCCCGCGAGGCGCGGGCGAGCGCGCGGGGCGACCTCGGCTCACCCGGGCAGGCGCCGGGCCGCGCCGCCGGCCGGGGCTTCGGAAGCGGCCAGGGGTACGGCGCGGGCGAGCCCTTCGCCCCCCACGGTCCGTACACGAGGCGGGAGCCGTACCGGCCGCTCGGCACGCCCTACGCGGCGGACCCGTACGGGCCGCCCGTGGCCCCGCCGCCGCGGCCCAGGAAGCCCAAGCGTCCGAGGTCGTTCGTCAGCGGCCTCACCATATGCCTCGCCCTGATCGTTGGAGGGATCATGGTCACCATGCAGCGGACCGGCACCGGCACGGTCGGCCTCCCGGTCGTCGGCGGGGCGGTGCTCGTCACAATCGGCGCGGGCCTGCTCGTCGCCGCCTGGTTCGGGCGGGGCGGCGGCCTGGTCGCCGCCGGCACGATCGTGGCGCTCGTGCTGGTGGGAAGCACGACGGTCAACGGCATCCCCCGCAAGGTCGGCAGTTTCGTCTGGCATCCCGTCACCGCCGTCCAGTCGCCCGGCACCTACGAACTGGGCGTCGGCGATGGCAAGCTCGACCTGAGCGACATTCCGCTGAAGTCCGGCGCCCGGCTGAGGTTCGACGCCTCGGTGTCGCTGGGCCAGCTCGCGGTGATCGTCCCGCCCACCGCGCGGGTCGAGGTGTACGGCTTCACGAAGCTGGGCGAGGTGCGGATCGACCACCAGGTCGAGGACGGCACGAACGTGCGGTTCAACCGCGTCCTGGAGCCCGAGACACCCGGCAAGGGCGACGTGCCCACGATCGAACTGCACGTCAAGGCGGGCGTCGGTGACGTGGAGGTGCGCCGTGCTGCCTGACCCCCACACCGATTCTCGCGCCGAGCGTCCGCGCCGGGTCCACCGTACGAGCTGGATGTGCCTGCTCTCGGGCCTGCTGTTCATCGGCATGGGCATCCGCTACCTGACCGGGCCCGACCCCGACGCGGTCGTGATGGCTCCCCTGCTCGTCGGAGGGCTGGGGTTCGCGGCCTTCATCGCGATCCTCGCGAAGGCCATCCGCCGCTGACCCCCTCCTGCTGACCTCACCTCGTCGACCCCGGGCCGGACCTCCCGCCCGGGGTCGAGGTGTTTCACGGCCGATTCGGGGATCCGCTCGCCAGAAGCATACTCAGTATGCATACTGAGTATTCATGTCCGTACGACACGGCCTGCTCGCCCTGCTGAGTCAGGGCCCGCGCTACGGCTACCAGCTCAAGACCGAGTTCGAGGCGTCCACCGCCGACACCTGCCCGCTCAACATCGGGCAGGTCTACACGACGCTGTCCCGCCTGGAGCGGGACGGCCTGGTGTCCCGCGCCGGTGAGGACGAGCAGGGCCGCGTCCGATACGCCATCACCCCCGACGGCAACGGCGAACTCGACCGGTGGTTCGCCAAACCCGTCGCCCGGGCCGACCGGCCCCGCGACGAACTCGTCGTCAAGCTCGCCATGGCCGCCACCACCCCCGGCGTGGACGTGGCGGCGGTCATCCAGGCGCAGCGGTCCTCGACGATGCGGACCCTGCAGGAGCTCACGCGGGCCAAGCGGGGCTTCGACGCGTCCGCCGAGGCCGCGCAGCGCCTGGTCCTCGATTCGATGATCTTCCAGGCCGAGGCCGAGCAGCGCTGGCTCGACCACTGCGAAGCCGTCCTCGGCAGCCCCTCCGACTCCAGCCCAGCCAAGGAGACCACGTGACCGAGCGTGAGCCGTCCGCGTCCCCAGCGGACCAGTTACCCCGCCCGGACGGCGAGCCGATCGTCCGCCTCGCGGGCGTCGTCCGCGTCCACGGCGAGGGGCCGAACGCCGTACCCGCCCTGCGGGGCGTCAGCCTCGACGTGCGGGCGGGCGAACTGGTCGCCGTCATGGGCCCGTCCGGGTCCGGCAAGTCCACCCTGCTCAACCTGGCGGGCGGGCTCGACCGGCCGACCGAGGGGTCCGTCCTCCTCGAAGGCCGCGAACTGCGCGATCTGCCGCCCAAGCGGCTCGCGGAACTGCGCCGCAGGAGTGCGGGCTATGTGTTCCAGGATCTCAACCTCATCCCGTCGCTGACGGTGGCCGAGAATGTCGCGCTGCCGCGCGAGCTGGACGGCGCGTCCACGGCGAAGGCCCGGCGTGCGGCCCTGCGGGTGCTGGAGGAGGTGGGCCTCGCGGACCTGGGCGACCGGTTCCCCGACGACCTGTCGGGCGGGCAGCGCCAGCGGGCCGCCATCGCCCGGGCGCTGGTCGGCGAGCGCCGCCTGATCCTCGCGGACGAGCCGACCGGGGCCCTCGACACGCGAGCGGGTGACGAGATCATTCAGGTGCTCCGGCAGCGCGCCGACGCGGGGGCCGCCGTGCTGCTGGTCACCCACGAGCCGAGGTACGCCGCCTGGGCCGACCGTGTCGTCTTCCTCCGGGACGGCCGGATCACCGACTCCTCCGACTCCCCCGCCACTGAGGGCGCCGGCGGGACGGACGGCGCCGACGGCATGGGTGTGGTGAGCGCCCGATGAGAGGCCTGCGCGCCGCACTGCGGATCTCACGCCGCACCGCCTGGCGTTCGAAGGGGCGCAGCGCGCTGATCCTCGCGATGCTCGCGCTGCCCGTCGCCGTCATCACCTTCACGCTGACCGCGTTCGCCACCCTGTACGACATGCCACCCAGTCAGTACCCCCTCGGCCGGGCCGACGCCGTGGTGCAGGGCGCCCGCGAGTGGAGCGGCCTCAGCCAGAACGCGTGGGGAGAGACCGATTCCCTGGAAGCCGGCACGAAGACGACGCCGTACGCCCAGGCGGAGATCGCCGGCCTCATCCCCGGCAGCCGCCTGATCCCGACATCGCAGCAGTTCCTCCGTTATCTTGCCCCGGGCGGGTACGAGATGGGATACGTCCGGCAGGTGGATCTGCGCGACCCGATGTCCCAGGACACCTTCCGGCTCGTGCGGGGCAGGCTTCCCGCCGCTCCCGGCGAGGCCGTCGTCTCCACCCGGCTGGACGAGCAGATCAGGCCAGGCGTGACACTCCTGGCCACGGAGGAACGACGTCCGCTCCGGGTCGTCGGTGTCGCCTTGTTCGCCCCGGCGAGGCCCGAAATAGTCGTCTTCCCCGGCAGTCTGCCCGATTCCACGTTCGGGCCCGCCGATCCCCAGCAGGTGACCCACGGCTGGCTCGTGGACGCGCCGCGTCCGCTGTCGTGGCCGGACGTCCGCCGGCTCAACGCGCGCGGTCTCGTGGTCAGGAGCCGGGCCGTCGTCGACAGCGCCTCGCGGGAGACGCGGTTCAACCTCAAGATCGACTCCTCCACGCTGCCGGCGCTCCCGTGGACGGGGATCGCGCTGCTGCAGGTCGTCCTCGCGGCCGGGCCCGCCTTCGCCGTCGGCCGGCGGCGCCGGGCCCGCGAGTTCGCGCTCGTCGCCGCCCAGGGCGGCTCCCCGGCGCAGCTGCGGCTGATCGCGCTGGCCGACGGCCTGCTCTTCGGCGTCGCCGGCGCCACGGCCGGAGCGGTGATCGGCGTCGCGGCGGTGCCGCTCGCGATGCCCGGCCTCGAACTGTGGGCGGAGACGCTGGTGGACTCGTTCACCGTCCCCTGGATTTCGGTCGCGCTGGTCGCGGCGCTCGGGGTCGCCGCCGGGGTGCTGGCCGCGCTCGCCCCCGCCGTCGGCGCGGGCCGTACGGACGCGGCGGCGGTGCTGTCCGGCAGGCGCGAGCGGCGCCGCGACCGCGCGGGCCGGCCACTGCTCGGAGCGGTGCTCGTCGTGGCGGGCCTCACAGCGACCGCGGTGAGCGCCCGGCACGGCATCCACTTGATCGCCGCCTCGGCGCTGCTCACCCAGCTCGGGCTGGTGGCCCTGGTGCCGGCCCTCGTCCGCGCCGTGGGCCGGGCCGCCGCCCGGCTCCCCCTGCCGCTCCGCTTCGCCGTCAGGGACGCCGTACGCAACAGGGGCCGTACGGTGCCCGCCGTCGCCGCGGTGATGACCACGGTCGTGGTGCTCACCGCGACAGGCGTGGCCTTGCGGGCCTCGGCCATCAGCCCCCTGCCGTTCCTGCGTGACCTGCCGCAGGGGCCGGTGGGATCACTCCAGATCTCGGCGGCCGACCTCACTCCGCAGCTGTGGGACCGCGTCCGCGCCGCCGTGGTGCGTGAACTGCCGGCGGGCGTGCCGCTGGTGGAAGGACGGGCTCTCGCGACGAAGACCGGCGTGCCGCTCGGCGTGGCCCTGCCGAAGCCGGCCAAGTCGGAGAACCAGGGGGTCTTCTTCATGGAGGGCAGGAGCGGCGGGCTGCTGGCCGGAGACGAGAGCCTGCTGCGCTACGTGCTCGGCCGCGAGGACCCGGAGGCGGTCGCGGCGCTCCGTGCGGGCAAGGCCGTGGTGCTCAATCCCTCCGCCGTCCGGAAGGGCAGGATCAGAGCGGATGTGATGAGGCAGGACGCGCGGCCCCTGAACACGCCCGAGACGATCTCCCTGCCGGCCGTCGGGGTGCGGCCCACGGGGCAGGGCTGGGCGCGCGTGGTCGTCGCGCCCGAGGCGGCCGAGAAGACGGGTTACGTCACCGTCACCACCCTCCTCGCGGTGAACCCCGCGGACTACCGGATGTCGCAGGCGTCGGCGGACCGGATCGCCGCGGCCGTGGAGGCGATCACGCCGCACGCGATGGTCAGGCTGGAGACGCCGCCCGGTCCCGTGGACGACTCGGTGGTCCTGCTCGTGCTCGCCGCGGCGGCGGCCGTGCTCGTGCTGGGGATGGCCTTCGTCGCGACCGCGCTGGCCGCCGCCGAGGCACGGCCCGACCTGGAGACGATGGCCGCGGTGGGGGCGGCTCCACGGACGAAGCGGGCCGTCGTCGCCGGCCAGGCCCTGGTGATCGCGCTGCTCGGGACCACCGCCGGAGTGCTCGCCGGTCTGCCGCCCGGCGCCGCCGCGACCCGGGTGCCGTCCGGGCTGTACCGGCCGATGATGATGGTGCGGCCCGATGGGGTGCCCGTGATCGTACACCCGCGGCCACCGGCGCTCCTGCTCACGATCCCGTGGCCGCTCATCGCCCTGCTCGTGGTCGGGCTGCCCCTGCTGGCCGCGCTCGGCGGCGCCGTGTTCACCCGCTCACGCCTGCCGCTCCCCCGGCGCAGGGTGACGTGATCCGGCGCGCCGCTACGTGCGCGGTGCGTCGGGCGTGCCGGGGGTGAGGGCGTCGCGTACGGCGGTGAGGCAGCGTTCGACGACGGGGCGCGGGGCGAAGGCGTAGGTGCCGTCGCCGAACAGCTCGAACGTCATGTGGCCGTCGTACCCCCGGCGCGCGAAGGCGGTGAGGTAGTCGGCGAGCGGCAGCTCGCCGTCGCCCCAGGCGAGGTGCCCCGCCGGGCGGCCGTCGATGAGGTGGACGTGGCGGACGCGGTCGCCGAGCGCGTCGAAGTAGTCGTCGACGCCCTCCCCCGCGACCGCCATGCCGACCGTGTCGAGCACGGCGCCGAGGTTCGGCGCGCCGACCTCGTCCAGCATGCGGGCGAGCGCGCGGGAGTCGTTGAGAAGGTTCGACTCCACCCGCTGCAGCGGTTCGAGCACGCACGTCACCCCGAACCCGGCGGCGTACGCCGCGATCTCGGCGAGCGCGTCGGCGGACCGGCGCAGGCCGGTCTCCACCGGCTCGCCCTCGAAGCCGCGGCCGGGCGTCAGCAGCAGCAGTTCGGCGCCGAGTTCCGCGCACAGTTCGGCGGCGCGGCGGAACATCGCGATGCTCGCCGCGCGCAGCCGGGTGTCCGGCGAGGCGATGTTGACGGGATACATCACCTGCTCGGGCGTGAGGCAGCGCACCCGCAGGCCGCGCGAGGCGGCCCGGCGGCGTACGGCCCGGGCCTCGGCGTCGCTCACCCACGGCACGTGGAAGTGCGGGGCGACGCCCCACAGCTCCACCTCCTCGCGGCCGAGGCCGGCGGCGTCGTCGAGGAACCGGTCGAACGGCAGGTGCTGGTAGGAGAAGTTCGATCCGGTGATCCGCGGGAAGGACATCGGCGCTCCTGTCGCAGGGGAGGGGTGCGAGGTCATTTTCCGATTCCGTCGGCGAGGCCCTTGACGATGTACCGCTGGCCGGCGAAGAACAGCAGCACCACCGGGACGGCGGCGATCGTCATGCCGGCGAAGACGACGGGGAAGTCGGTGCCGTGCTTGCTCATCAGGCTCATCAGGCCGACGGGAAGAGTCTGCACGCCGGCGCCGCTGGTGAACACCATCGCGAAGAGATACTCGTTCCAGGCGAACAGGATGTGCAGCAGGACCGTCGAGACGATGATCGGCTTGCACATCGGGAGGGTGATCCGCCAGAACGCGGTCCACCGCCCGCAGCCGTCCATCTCCGCCGCCTCGTCCACCTCGCGCGGCAGGTCCAGCATGTACGCCCGGATGAGGAACGTGGTGAACGGCACCCGGAAGGCCGTGTAGAGGATGAGCAGCGCCCAGAAGCTGTTGTACAACCCCATGGACTGGAACATCTTGACCAGCGGGACCAGCGCCACGCTCGGGGCGAGCATCAGCCCGCCCAGGATGACGCCGGTGACCGCCTTGCCGAACGGGATGGCCACCCGGGTCAGCCCGTACGCCGCCCACGCGCTGAAGAAGACCGTCGTGACGGTCGACGTCACGGTGACCAGGATGCTGGTCGTGAGGTAGTTGCTGACCCCGCGGTTCCACGCCTTCTGGTAGCTGTCGAAGCTCCACTGGGAGGGCAGCGCGAAGGGGTTGCCGAAGATCTCGCTGTTGGTCTTGAACCCGTTGACCAGCATCCACAGCAGCGGATAGACCACCACCACGGCGAGGCAGAGCAGGAACGACCACAGCAACAGGCGGGCGATCACCCCGAGGAAGCCGACGCGACTCACCACTCCACCCTTCTCCTGCGGGCGACCCACAGCTGTGCGACGGCGATGGCGAGCGTGACCACGAAGATGACCGTCGCGATCGCGGCCGCGTAGCCGAAGTCGTTGCGGACGAAGCCGCTGCGGTACAGCCAGGTGCCCAGCACCTGGGTCGAGTTGTTCGGCCCGCCTCCGGTCATGACCATGACCTCGTTGAACACCTGGAACGCCCCCGAGATCGTGACCATGATCATCACGCCGGTCATCTCGCGTACCAGGGGAAGGGTCACGTGGAAGAAGCGGCGGACGGGCCCGGTGCCGTCGATCGCCGCGGCCTGGTAGATCTCGCGCGGGATGCGCTGGATCGCGACCGCGAACAGCAGGGTCGAGTAGCCGAAGCCCTGCCACTGGCTCATCGCGATGATCGCCGGCATGGCCGTGCCCTCCTCGCCGAGCCACGAGTGCCGGAGCCCGCAGAGGCCCACCCCCTGCAGCAGGTGGTTGAGCACCCCGAGGTTGGGTTCGTAGATGAAGTAGAAGAGCAGGCCGGCCACGGTCAGCGAGATCGCGCTGGGGATGAAGTAGACGGCCCGCAGGGCGCGCGGCCACCGCTCGCTGCGCACGCCCTCGATGAGCGCCGCGAGCACGAGCGCGCCGAACACCTGGAACGCGATCGACACCACCGTGTAGAGCACGTTGTTGCCGAGCGACTTCCAGAAGACCGGGTCGTCCACGAGCTTGCCGTAGTTGGCGAGCCCGACGTACTTCTGGCTCCCGCTGAAGATGTCCCACTTGAGCGTGCTGAACCCGAAGTTCTCCACCAGCGGGAAGTACACGAACACCCCGACCATCGCGAGGGCGGGGACCACCCACGCGAGCCCGGCGGCCCGTCTGCTCATGGCGCGCACCGGCCTGCCCTCCCGGCTACTTCGCCGCGGCCGAGGCCTGGCGCACGCTGTCGAGCACCTGCTCGGGGGTCCTGCTCCCGGTGATCAGCGCCTCGCCGCCGGACAGCCACGTGTCGGCGACCTCGGGGACGGTGACCGTGTCGAGCCACGCGGCCAGCTTCGGCGCCTTGTTGACGAGCTCGATGCCCTCGTAGACCGCCTTGCTGGAGGTCTCGGGCGTGACGGCGCCGATGACCGTGCTGGGCTGGCCGTACGGCGGCGACGAGAGCACCTGGGCGTTCTTCGTGCTCGTGACGAACTTCATGAAGTCGATGGCGAGCGGGACGCGCGGCGAGGCGGCGTTGACGAGATAGCCCTCGGGAGAGCCCTCGACGATCGACGGGTCGCCGGCCGCGCCCTGCGGCGCCGGGAGCTGGAAGATCCCGAAGTCGTCGGGGTCGAGCTTGCCCTTGGCCGTCTCGTTGTCGAACTCCAGGATCTCCTGGTAGTACATCGCGGACTTGCCGTCGGCGAACGCCTCCTGCGCGGAGGTGTACAGCACGCCGTTGGTGCCGCTCCTGGTGTCGGTGCAGGTGTCGACCAGGGTCTTGAACTGGCCGAGGGCCTTCGTGTAGCCGGGGTCGTCGAGCTTGGCCGTCTCCGGCTTGAGGTCCGCCTCGAAGGCCGCCGTCGGCACGTTGTACGCGAAGAGCTGCTGCAGGTAGTGCAGGGCCGGCCAGCCGTCCTTGTTGCCGAAGGAGATGGGCTCGTACCCGGCCTTGCGCAGCGCCGCGCAGCTTCCGATGAGCTCCTCGAACGTCTTCGGCACCTGGACCCCGGCCTTGGCGAAGGCGGCCTTGTTGTAGCCCATGAACTTGCCGTTGCCGTAGAGCGGGATGCCGTAGTTCTTGCCGTCGTAGGCGAAGGCCGACAGCGCGCCGGGGCTGAAGGTCTTGCCCCAGTCCGTGTCGGGGCCGATCACGCCGGTGAGGTCGGCCGCCCGGCCGCCGCGGACGAAGTTCTCGGCCCAGTTGCCGGTCCACGTGAAGTAGATGTCGGGAAGGGCGTTCGAGGCCGTGAGCGTCTTGGTCTTGTCCTTGATGCTCTGGTCGGTCTCCTGGATGAGCTGGATCTTCACGCCGGGATGGAGCTTCTCGTACTCCGCCGCCAGGTTCTCGAAGTAGGGCCCGGTGGGGTCTCCGGCGAACTTCGTCAGGATGCTCAGCGTGCCCGAGTATTCGGGGCTGGCGGCGGCGTCCGCCGCGGGAGCCTGGTCCGCCTGCCCGCCGCCGGTGCAGCCGGTCAGGACGAGCACCGACGTCCCGGCGAGTGCCGCGAACGCCGTCAGTGCACGAGGGCGCATGGGCTTCCTTTCTCTCGGGGGGTCTTCTCGAGGTCCTGTCTGGATCTCTTGGGGAGAGGAGGGACCGCCGGTGCCTGGGCACCCGAGATCCGCCGGGACGCGCTGCCGACACGACCCGTTCATTGACGGGTGACTGTACAGAGCATGTGATACCGGTACCAGACCCAAGCAAGAAGATTTTTTCTCCGCAGGCCCCTCAGCCTCTCCCACCCCGATAAAACAGCAGATCACAGGCCTATCATCCGCGAAATTCCCTCCCGGTGTTGACTCCCACCCGGCAGGTGTGCCAGCGTCACCTCTGCGTGAGACCGGTATCAGGCAGGACGGCGCCCCGGTCCGCGGGCAATCCCGAAAGGACGCGAAAGCATGCTCGGATTCAACGAGCCGGAATTCCTCTCCCAGATGGCGAGCGCGGTGGCGTTGCGGCCCCAGATCGAGGAACTCGTCGATCGGCTCGTGGACGAGGGATTCGACAACCTCTACCTGGTCGGCGCCGGCGGCACCTACGCGCAGATGTGGCCGTACGAGCGGCTGGCGCGGCAGCGCTCCACCTTCGACGTGCGCGCGGTCATCGCGGCGGAGCTCATCGCCGCGGGCGAGGCGTCGCTCGGCGAGCGCTCGGTGGCCGTCTTCACCTCGGCCTCCGGCACGACCGACGACACCGTGCGAGCCATCGACTACTGCAGGGCCAAGGGCGTCCACACGATCGGCATCACGGGTTACCCCGACTCGCCCGTCGCGAAGAACGTGGACACCGTGCTGCTCACCGAGCCCAAGGCGTGGCCGTTCGACCCGCAGATGCTGATCCTCATGACCCGCCTGCTGTCCCGGCGAGGCGAGTTCGAGGGCTACGAGAAGCTCGCCGCCGAGCTCGACAAGCTCCCGCAGATCCTGCTGGAGGTGGCGAAGCAGACCGAGCCGGTCGCCGAGAGGTTCGCCGACGACCACAAGGACACCGGCTACTACTTCCTCATCGGCGGCGGCAACCTGTGGGCGTACGCCTACCTGTACTCCATGTGCATCCTGGAGGAGATGCAGTGGCTGCGCACCACGCGGGTGCACAGCGCCGAGTTCTTCCACGGCTCGCTCGAACTGCTCGAAGAGGACACCAGCGTCATCGTCTTCCAGGGCGAGGACGAGGCGCGGGGGCTCACCGAGCGCGCGGCGAACTTCGCCAAGCGCATCTCCAAGGACGTCACGGTCTTCGACACCAAGGACTACCCGCTCGACGGGATCAGCCCCGAGTTCCGCGGGCTGCTCGGCCCGCTGGTCCACGACGTGGCGACGGGCCGCGTGAGCAAGCACCTGGAGAGGGTGCGCGACCACTCCCTCGAACTGCGCCGGTACTACCGCGTCATGGACTACTGACCGTCATTCCCCAACCCGGGCCTCCGCCGTGCGCCGTGCACGCGCGGGGGCCCGCCCCACAGGAGCACGTCCCTTGACATCCTCCCCTCCCTGAAGGGACGGGATTCCGGCCGTCGCCGGTCGGGTTTCCTGCTTCACCACCGGTCGCCTCGTCCGAGAGGACTCTCGTTGAGGTCTT
>NZ_BOOB01000006.1 GCF_016863015.1 Microbispora amethystogenes
GACCACTTGGTTCTCGTGGACGAGCCGAGTGCTGAGTTTGTGCAGGAAGTCCCGGCGCCGGTCGGCGATCCGGGCGTGGGCGCGGGCGACCTTCAGCCGGGCCTTGGCCCGGTTCGCGCTGCCCGCCGCTTTGCGCGCCAGCGAGCGCTGGGCCTTGGCCAGCCTGCGCCGGTCGGTGCGCTCATGCCCGGGGTTGGCGACCTTGCCGTCCTCGTCAGTCACCCCGGGGATCGGGCGGGACAGGGCCACCAGGCTGGTGATCCCCGCATCCAGGCCGACCGCATTCCCGGTGGGGGTGAGGGGGCGGATCGTCTCCTCGACCAGGAGGGACACGAACCACCGCCCGGCCGCGTCCCTGCTCACGGTCACCGTGGACGGCTCCGCGCCCTCCGGGAGCGGACGCGACCACACGATGGCCAGCGGGAGGTCCATCTTCGCCAGCGTGAGCCGGCCGTCTCGCCAGCGGAACGCCGAGCGGGTGCATTCGGCCGACGCCCGCGACTTCTTCCGCGACTTGAAGGTGGGGTACCTGGCCCGCTTGGCGAAGAAGTTCGCGAACGCGGCCTGCAGGTGCCGCAACGCCTGCTGCAACGGCACACAGGACACCTCAGCCAGAAACGCCAGCTCTTCGGTCCGCTTCCACGCCGTCAGCAAGGCGGAGGACTCCGCGTAGGAGACGCGGCGGCCCTCCAGGGTGTAGGCGCGACTTCGTTCCTCCAGCGCCTTGTTGTACACCAGGCGCACGCACCCGAACGTCCGGGCAAGCTCGGACGCCTGCTCGGGGGTGGGATAGAAGCGGTACTTATAGGCCCGCTTCACGATCTGCGCCACGCCTCACATCATGCACGCTCAGTCGAGCATCGCGCAGTTGTTCGACACGGCGGTTCGCCTGGCGGCGAACCGCCTGCCCCTGCCCTGCTCCGCAGGAAGTCCGATTCCTCCCCCGCCTGAAGGCGGGGGTCTTCACGAAGGATCTTGATGAGAGTCCTCGGCTTCGGCGACAACATCGTCGACCGGTTCGTCGACCGCGGCATCGAGTATCCCGGCGGCAACAGCGTGAACGTGGCCGTCTACGCCCACCGCCTCGGCCTCGACGCCGCCTATCTGGGCGTGTTCGGCGACGACGAGCTCGGCGGCTTCCTGCGCGCGTCGATCTCCGCGCAGGGCGTCGCGACCGACCGCTGCGTCGTACGGGCCGGAGAGAGCGGCGTCTCGACCCTGCGCGTCGACGACGGCGAGCGGATCTTCCTCGGCTTCAACGGCGGCGGCGTCACGACCAGGGAGCCGATCGTCCTCGACGACGACCTCCTGCGGTACGCCGCCTCCTTCGACCTGGTGCACTCCAGCGTCTACTCCGCCGCGGAGAGCGAACTGCCGAAGCTGGCCCGTCTGGACGCGCTGGTGAGCTACGACCTGTCCAGCGAGGACGAGTTCCGCACCCCGGCGTACCTCGACCGGATCTGCCCGCACGCCGACCTCGTGCTGCTGTCGTGCTCGCACCTCGACGAGGCCGCCACCCGCGCCCTGCTCGCCGACGCCGTACGGCGGGGCGCGGGGCTCGCGCTCGCCACCCGGGGCGAGGAGGGGGCGATCGCGCACGACGGACGGGTCACGCTCGCGGCCCCCGCGCGGCGGGTGACCGAGCCCGGCCTGATGGTCGACACCATGGGCTGCGGCGACGCCTTCCTCGCCGGGTTCGTGGCCAACCTGCTGCGCGCCGGGTGGCGGACGGGGACGGCGCCGGGACCGGACGCGATCGGGAGCGCCCTGCGCGCCGGCGCGCGCTCGGCCCACGACCAGTGCCTGGTCGAAGGCGCCTTCGGCCACGGGCGGCCCGTCGTGGCTACCATGTGGCCATCTGGTGATCGCGAGAAGTGAGGACGCCGGACATGCCGACTGACCGGGGCCAGGCCGCCGGACGGCCGACGATCTCCGAGGTGGCCGCCGAGGCCGGCGTCGGACGGGCGACCGCCGCCCGCACGCTCGGCAATTACGGGCACGTCAGCCCCGAGTTGCGGGGGCGCGTGCTCGCGGCCGCCGACAAGCTCGGCTACCGCGCCAACGCGCTCGCCCGCAGCATGTCGACGGGCGTGAGCCACACCATCGGGGTGATCGTCGCCGACATCGGCAACCCCTTCTTCGCCGGAGTGGTGCGCGGCATCTGCGACGCCTCCCGGGCCGGGGGCTTCGACACGATCGTGCTGAGCACGTACGAGGACCTCGACGAGGAGATCGCCGCCACGAACGTGCTGATCGACAAGCGCGTGGACGGCATGATCATCGCGTCCGCCGCCGTCGGCGGCCGGGACGTCGGCCACATCAAGGAGGCGCTGAACCGCGGCGTCCCCGTCGTCCTCGTCGACCGGGCCGTCCCGTCGCTCGACCTCGACGCGGTCGTCATCGACAACCGCGACGCGGCGCGCGAGGCGGTCGAACGGCTGATCGCGGCGGGGCACCGGCGGATCGGCTTCGTGTGGGGACCGCCCATGGAGCGGCCGCCCGCGACCCGCCGCGAACTGCTGGAGGCGGCGTCCCGCAACCTGTGGACCGACGGCGAGCGCCTGCGCGGCTACCTGGACGCGCTCGACGACGCGCGGATCCCCTTCGATCCCGACCTGGTGATGGTCGGGCGCAAGCTGGAGGAACGGGTCACCGAGGAGGTCGCCCGCATGGTCGCCCTGCCCGACCGCATCACCGCGCTGTTCTGCACGGAGACCGACGCGGTCACCGGAGCCCTCCGCGCCCTGCGGGCCGCCGGCCTCGCCTACCCGCGCGACGTCGCCCTGATCGGGTTCGACGACAGCGCGTGGGCGGCGGTCATGGACCCGCCGCTCACGATGATCGCGCAGCCCGTGCACGACCTCGGCGCGAAGGCGGCCCAGGTGCTCCTCGACGGCATCCGGGGCGGCGAGCCCGTCCGGGAGACGCACACGCTGCGCTCCCGCCTCGTCGAGCGCGCCTCCGTCGCCCCGCCGCCGTGATCCCGCCGTCGCCTCAGGGGATCAGGCGCGGATCAGGTCGGGGGTGCGCTGCTGGGGCAGGCCGGCGAGCCGGCGCTGGCCCTCGGTCAGCAGGGCGGCGACCGGCCCCGGCTCGCGCAGCCGGGTGAGCCGGTCGCGGTTGTACTTGCGCTGCCGCGCCGCACGGCGCTTGCTCACCGCCTCCTTGTACGCGCTGACGTGGTCGCGGTCGGCCTTGCGCGCGCCGCTGAGCTCGTAGCCGTACGCGGTGAGCCGCTCGCCCAGCACCTCCTCGCACAGCGAGATCTCCCAGGGCTCCAGCCGGGAGGCCCACTTGCCGGAGTGGGCGGTGGTGACCTCCTCGTGCGTGTTGCTGTGCCAGACCTTGTGCCGGGGAACGGCCAGCTCGGCCATGTGGCGGGGCTCGCACATCGCCGGGTCGTAGTCCTCGCCGAGGAACCCGCACAGCTTCTTGAGCTCGGTCTCCGGGTCGGCCGTGAGGTCCTCGTAGCGCAGCTCGAAGAAGCCGCCCGGCGGCAGCTTGCGCGCGTTCCGCCGGCCGAAGTCGACCGCCTCGGCCCAGTTGGCCATCGCGTGCACGGCGTCCTCCTTGTACCAGGGCATCTGCTTCAGCGAGGCCACGCAGTCGCGGCCGTCCCTGACGAGGTGGACGAACTGCGCGTCGGGGAACAGCCGCATGAGCATCTCGACGTGCCGGTAGTAGCTGGGCCGCTTGTCGCCCCAGCGCGGCTTGCCGAAGCGCTCGGCGTAGCACTTGAAGACCATGCCGACGACCGAGCCGAAGCTGCCCGGGCCGAGCATGGCCGCCTGGACGAAGTCGGGCCGGCTCAGCCCGAGCTCGTGGAACTTGGTGGTGCGGCCCTCGGCGATCCAGCCCGCCAGCCGGCGCCGGTTGTCGGCGAGGCGCATGTCGCCGTACGCGCGGCGGGAGAAGTAGGCCGGAACGAGGAACCGCGTCTCCGGCGGCACGGCGATGCGCGGGTGCGAGTGCAGCATGAGCTGGAGCATGGTGGTGCCGGAGCGCGGGCAGCCGACGACGAAGACAGGCCTGTCCGAATGCATGAGATCAATCCCCCGTGATGAAGTTGCCAGGCGTACGGCCGCCGCCCTCCCCCGGGCGCGTCCGTGACGCGGATCCCACGGCGCGTGCCGTGCGAACGTGTGGAGCCGGCCGCCGGGGCCGGTCAGATCATGATCTTCTCGCGCTCCGCGGCGGTGCTCGGCACCTGGCGGGCCGCCAGCCAGACGCGGTAGACGAGGCTCATCTCGAAGAGCAGCAGCAGCCCCCCGGCCACGACGGAGACCGGCACCAGGGCCCGGGCCCCGAGCAGCGGGCCCACCACGAAGACCGCGGCGTGGAACTCGATGCCGCTCATCACGTGGGTCCGCACCCGCCGCCGCACCAGGAATACCCGGAACCGGTCGTACCAGGGGAAGCGGGCGTGGAACGCCTTCTGCAGGTCGACGACCGTGGCGCCGTCCCCGGCCACGGCCTCGCCGGCGGCCTGCCCGAGCTCGCTGCGCGGCCGGGCGCGCAGGACGCTCTCGGCGAGCACGCACTGCCCGTCCAGGCGCGCCTCGACGAGCGCGCGGGTGGCGTCCTTCACCCGCTTGAGCTGCGGGCCGTTGATGTAGCGGAACAGGTCGAGCACGACGACGCCCACCGCGGCGAGCACGAACTCCGGGTCCCCCGAGCGGGAGTACTCCCCGAACCCCCAGCCGAAGGCGCAGCACACCACCCGCACCCGGTCGCCGACGTAGTCGAGCCACAGCCCGAAGGGCGTCCCCGTGCCCTTCAGCCTGGCGATCTTCCCGTCCATGCAGTCGACCGTGAAGCTCAGATAGAACAGCGCCGCCCCGGCGACGAGCATGCCCTCCGCGAATGCGGCCGCCGAGGCGAAGCCGACCAGCATGGACAGCCTGGTCAGGCCGTTCGGCGTGACGGAGGTGTGGTTGGCCGCGAGCAGCGCGAGTCGGCAGGCGAGCGGATCGACCATGAAGACGGTCCACCACGAGTCCCTCGGCTTGCGCGTCGCGAGGATGTCGTTCAGCGTGAAGCCTCCCATGAAGGCAACAATGACTACAAGCGGTAGCCGTTCGCCTGCTCTTCTGTAACAGAGAGGGCATCTCGTTGCCACTTCTTGACCGGCATCCCAAGTAGGTAAACCATCCCCCAATCCGGTGGCCGATCCGTTACAGTCCGTGTCCGAGGGGGAGGCCATGCCCGTTGTCACGTTGTACCGGCGGCTGCAGGGGCGGTTGCGCGGTCGGCTGCCGGCCGTGGAGCCCACCACACCGAAGGCCGCGCTCATCCGGGCTGACGCGAGCCCGCTGCAGGCTCAGCGCGAGACGCTGGACGTGGTCTGCGCCCTGCTGGCCGGGGCCGCGGTGCCGTACTTCTGCGTGCGCCCGCTGCCCGACCGCCCGCCGGTGGTCGCGGTGCCCGAGGAGGACCGCGAGCGCGCGCTCGCCGCGCTCGCCGCGGGCGCCCACCCGCTGTTCGCCGCGCGGCAGCCGTACGGCAGGCCGGGGGCGCGGGCCCAGGCGGACGCGGGGCGGATGCGCCCGGTGCGGCGGGCCGCGCCGCTGCTGGGCGACGCCCGGGTCGTGCGGCTGGCCATGTATTTCGCCAGCCCGTCGCGGACGCTCACGCTCGGCCCCGAAAGCGGCCTCGACCTGGAGTTCTGGGCCCGCGAGGGCGACGACCTGGCCGGGCCGCGACCCAACCCGGCGTGCGACCGCGTCCCGGCCGACGGCCCGGTGGCGGAGGGTGGCGAGGAGCTGTTTCTGCCCCTCGCGTGCCCGGCCCGCCGCGCCCGCGCCTACCGGACCCGGCCGGAGTTCCTCCGGCGGCTGCTGGACGACATCGACTTCCCGATCGACGCCGTCTACACGTGGGTGGACGGCGCCGACCCCGCCTGGCGGGCCCGCCGCGACGAGGCGCAGCGCGAGGAGGCGCGGCGCGTCGGCGGCCCGCTGAGCGAGATGGCGACCACCGAGGCGCGCTTCACCAGCCGGGACGAGCTGCGCTACTCGCTGCGCTCCCTGCTGATGTACGCCCCCTGGGTCAACCGGATATGGATCGTCACCGACGGCCAGACGCCCCCGTGGCTCGACACCACCCACCCGATGGTGTCGGTGGTCGACCACAAGGAGATCTTCACCGACACGTCGGTGCTGCCGGTGTTCAACTCGCACGCCATCGAGACCCAGCTGCACCACATCGAGGGGCTCAGCGAGCACTTCCTCTACTTCAACGACGACTTCTTCCTCGGCCGGCCGCTGGCGCCGCGCACGTTCTTCGAGGGCAACGGGATCACCCGGTTCTTCCCCAGCACGGTCCACGTGCCCTTCGGCGTGCCGGAGGCCGAGGAGTCCCCGGTGCACGCGGCCGGGATGAACAACCGGCGCATCCTGGAGGACCTCAGCGGCCGGACGATCACGCAGAAGCTGAAGCACGTGCCGTACGCGCTGCGCCGGTCGTTGATGTACGAGATCGAGGAGCGGTTCGCCGCCGAGTTCCAGGCGACGGCCCGCAGCAGGTTCCGCACGTCGCGGGACATCTCGGTGGTGTCCTCGCTGGCGCACTACTACGGCTATCTCAGCGGGCGGGCCGTCCCCGGCCTGGTCGACTACACATACGTGGATCTCTCCCTGCCCAAGACGCCCGCCCGGCTGCGCCGCATGCTCGCCCGGCGCAGGCACGACGTGTTCTGCCTGAACGACACGTCGCCGACCGACGACGAGCAGGACGCGCTGCTCGCGCGGTTCCTGGAGGCCTACTTCCCGACCCCGGCGCCGTTCGAGCGGTGAGCCCCGGCGACCCCCGCCGCGCCCTGCCGTCACCCCCCATCCACTCACTGCCGCCGCCCGCCGTCACCTCTCGGCCTGGCCTATGCTCCTGTCCCGCCTGCCGCGCCTCTCGCGCCCGCGGCGTCCGCCCGAGGGTCGCCGCGCGCCTCGTACCTCTCGGCGTACATGCCGCGCGAGGTCCAGCGCCCGGCCGGGACGAACGCGCGGGTCACCACGTCGAGCCGGCGACCGGTGAGACCCGCCTTGCCGGTGTGGCCGACGACCCAGAGCGTACGCAGCCCCGCGAGGCGGGCGGCCAGCACTCGGGGGCCGACCTCGCGGCCCGCGAAGCTGCCGTCCCACTCCGGTGACCGCGCCAGCGCGATGTCACTCAGCCTGCCGAAGACCGACGGGTAGACCGTGACGTACTTCCGGACCTTCGCGGGCACGAACATCACCCCGTCCCCAGGCCGCGCGGCGGAGGCGAGCAGCGCCAGGACCGGGCGCGGGTCGTCCTGCCTGCCGTCCGGCCCGCGCGTGGCGAGCTGCCCCGGCACCGAGAGCCCGATCCATGCGGCCAGCGCGGCGACGGCAACTCCGGTGGGCAGCGCGGCGAGACCCGCACCGGCCAGCAGTGCCGCCGCCGGAACGCAGCAGAGGACGTACCGGAAGACGTACACGGGATGCGCGGCCCAGGACGCCGCCAGCAGCACCGTCGCGGGGACGAGCAACCACGGCACGGTCACCCGCACCAGGGCCGCGTGCCCTCCGGCGCCCCCCGCGCCCCGCCACCCCGCCACGGCTCCGCGCGCCGCCGCGCCCATCCGGTCCGCGCCCAACCTGCCCACATCCGCCATCGCCGCGCCTGGATCGTCCACGCCCACCTCACCCGGGCCACCCCGCTCGCCCGCCCCCACCTTGGCCGGGCATACGGGGCTCGCGACGCGGGCGGCGCGGATGCCGTTGACCAGGCCGAGAGCAAGGCCGAGGAGGGCGAGACCCCAAGCCAGCGGGGCGACCCCGAGCGCCGTGAGCGCGGCGACGCCGAGCGGCCCCGGTGGAGCGAGCCCCGGCCAGCGCGGCGGGGTCGTCGCGCCGAGATCCCCGAACATCTGGACGGCGAGCCGCCCCACGTCGGCCGCCTCGGGTCGGCGGATCCAGCTCACCTGCGCGCCCTGACCAGAGCCGAGCCAGGCCAGCGGCGCCACGGCCACCGACGACGCCGCCGTGGCACAGGCCCATCGCGCGAGCGGCCCCCGCGACAGGACCACGACCACGCCGTGCGCCCCCGCGATCAGGAACGCGAAGAGGTTGAGGTAGGCGAGGGCGGTCAGCGCCACCGCGTATCCGGCCAGCGCCGCCGGGGTGGGCGACCGCAGCACGCGCAGGAGCAGCAGCGTCACGCCGACGGCCAGGGCCGTCGTCATCGGGTACGACCGCGCCTCCTGGACGTACCGGGAGAAGATCGGCATGAGGGCCAGGAGCGTCCCGCCGTACAGGCCCGCCCGGGGAAGGCCGAGAGCGCGGCCGAGCGCGCCGGTCCCGGCGGCGGCCAGCGCCCCCGCGAGGACCGACGGCAGCCGCAGCGCCACCTCGGCCGTGCCGAAGACGCCGACGACCACGTGCATCAGCGCGTAGTAGAGGCCGTGGACGGCGTCGACCGACGACAGCAGGTGGGCCGTCTGCGGGAGGGTGCGTACGGCCGCGCTCACGGTGGCGGCCTCGTCGCGCCACAGCGGCGGGCCGCCGAGGTCCCACAGCCCGGCGGCGAGCGCGAGCACGGCCGGAACGGCGGTGACGGCCGACGGCCGTCGCACCCGACCCGCCGCCGCACCGGCCCTCACGAGGAACGTCCATATCCGTCCCGCCCGCGCATCGGCCCTCGCACGAAACGCGTCCACCCCACCCGCCGGCACGCCGGCCCGCCCGAGGAACATCCGCGCCCGGCCCGTCCGCGCCCGTGCTGATCCCGGGGGTGTGGGGCTGGAGGCGTCGGGAGCGGCGGCGCGGCCGCCGGTGCGCTCGCTCACGGCAGCATGCGCGTGACCACGCGCGCCGAGGCGTGCCCGTCGTCCCAGGGGCAGAACCTTCGGGCGAACTCCTCGTAACGCGCCGAGAAGGGTCCGAGGTCGCCGTACCGCAGCACGTCGAGCAGGTCGTCACCGGTCCTGACGACCGGCCCGGGGGCCACGGCCTCGAAGTCGAGATAGAAGCCGCGCACCTCGTCCCGGTAGCGCTCCAGATCGGGAGCGAAGAACACCATCGGCCTCCCGGTGCAGGCGAAGTCGAACATCGCCGACGAGTAGTCGGTGACCAGCACGTCCGCGGCCGCCAGCAGATCGGCCATATCCGGAAATTTCGAGACGTCGCGGATGCGGTGGCCGAGCCCCTCAGGGATCGCCAGATGCCGCGCCACCAGATAGTGGGCCCGTACGAGCAGCAGGTCGTCGTCGTCCAGCGCCCGGGCCGCCCGGGTGAGGTCCAGGGCGAGCCGGCCCGCGCCCTCCGGCTCGTCGTCCCGCCAGGTGGGCGCGTAGAGGACGACCCGCCGGTCGTCCGGCACGCCCAGCCGCCGCCGTACGGCCCGGGTGCGTGCGAGGTCGAACAGCACATCGTTGCGGGGATAGCCCGACTCCAGGACCTCGCCCGCGTAGCCGAACGCGCGGCGCAGCGCGGTGGTCGCGAACGGGCTCGGCGACAGCAGGAGGTCCCAGGTCGCCACCTGCCGGGTCAGCTCCGCCCGCGGCGCCTGCCGCGCGTACGGCATGCCCTCCAGGTCGAGCCCCAGGCGCTTGAGCGGCGTGCCGTGCCACGTCTGCACGACGGTCTGGCCGCGCGGCTTGTGATACCAGCCCGGCTGCGTGCGCCGGTTGGCCACGACGAAGCGGCTGGTGCTCAGCGCCTCCTCGTGCTCGCGTGAGCCGTGCAGGACCAGGCGCACGCCCGGGGGCACCGTGAACTGCCCGTCCCGGGTGACCCAGACGATCTCGACATCGGGGTGACGGTGCGCCAGTTCCTCCGAGACGGCCCGGGGGTTGCACGAATACTGGCCGCCGCCGTAGCTGTCGAAGACGGCCGCGTTCCGCAACGCCGTCCGTCGCCCGGTGCGGCCGCTCGTGCGGGACCGTGCCGCGGCCAGGCGACTGCGCGTGGCGTACGGCCCCCGTTCGTGCGGGCCGAGAGCCGGCCGCACCGCGAGGCTGAGCGCGCCGTCGCGGGCCGTACGGAAGGAGACCTCGTGCAGCCCGGCGACATGCGGCCGGGGCAGGTCGGCGATCAGGGCCGGGCTGAGCCGGACGCGCTCGTCCCCGGCGAGCACACGCCAGGTGCCGGCGGCGAGCGGCAGCCCGTCGGCCGTCCTGCCGATCACGGCCGTCCATCCGTCCTCGTCCTGACGGATCGGCCAGAAGTGGCGCTCGGCGCCGCGCTCCAGGGCGATCCGGTCGCCGGAGAACCGGCCCGGCCCCTCCAGGACCAGCTCCCCCGCGTCCGTCCAGCGCACAGCGCCGACGTGCCCGACGTCGGGGTTGGTGAGCGAGCCGTCACCGGCGCCGACCGTGAGTGTGAGGCCTCGCTCGTGCGTGAGGGAGACGCGCACGCCCGCGATGTCGACGACGCGCTCGCCCGGCGCCCCGGTCGCCCGGCCCACTCGGGTCACTCCCCGCGCCCGGACCCGCGCGTGCAGCGCCCACCGGCCGGGAGGCAGGGTGTTGAGGGCGATCACGGCCTCGAAGCCGGAGTCGTCGTGGCACACGACCGACTGCCGGGAGTCGGCGGTCACGTCGGGCCTGCGGGTCCGCCGCACCGGCAGGGCGATCCGCTCCTCCTCCCGCTGCAGCCACACCTCGATCCGGCCGCGTCCGCTGTCCAGGTGGGCGATGTACGCGTGGCCGGTCAGCAGGAGCCCGCCGCCTGACGGCCGTACGTCGTCGGCGCGGGCGACCAGCCGCAGGTCGCGGGTCGCGTCGAACAGCGAACGCGGGAGCCGGGGGTCGCGGCGGAAGGGATAGTCGAGGTACCAGTGGCGGCGGACCAGCCCGCGCCGGAGCACTCCCCTGTGCCTGATCTCCGACTCGGCGAACATCCGCAGCTCCGCCAGTTCCCCGGTCATGCCGTGCGCGGCGAAGTGGATCCGGAGCCTCGCGAGGACCGGCAGCCGTTCGACCGCGCCGGGGTCCAGGCGGCCCAGGGCCTCGGCGAGCCCGTCCGGGACCCGGTCGCGTACGGCGTCCAGCACCGCTTCGAGGTCGGGCCCCTCGGCCAGGCGCAGGTCGTATGCCGCGCGCAGTCGCGGCGCGTGCCGTCCGAGCAGGTCCGACACCTCCAGCATGGCCCGCAGGCGGCGCAGCGGATCGGCCGGCGGCCGGGACCCGCGCGTCAGGCAGACCACGTCGCCGAGCACGTCGGCCGAGGTGGACAGCACGTGCGCGGGGATCGTCACCGGGAAGTCCTCACTCAGCCCCGCGGGGAAGGCGAACCCGTGCTTGTTCCAGAACTCCCGGCGGAACACCGTGCCGCCCGCCCGTGGGTCGTCCAGCAGCTTCGGATGCCGGGTGATGTGCGTGCGCAACCGCGCCGCCGCCCCCGCTCTCGATCCCGCCTCCGGCGTACGTCCCGGTTCCGTGGTGGTCCCGCCGGAGGCGTACGGGCTCCAGCGGCGGATCCTGCCGCAGGCGAGGTCGGAGCCGGTGTGGTCGAGTGCGTCGACCAGCGCGCGGTATGCGTCGGCGGGGACGACCGAACCGGGGTCGGCGAAGGCGAGGTAGCGGCCGGTGGCGAAGGCCGCGCCCGCGTTTCGGGCCGCGCCAGGATCGTCACCGCCGTCGCCGAGCGCGAGCAGCGTGAACCCCGGGCCGGGCGGCCGCAGACCCTCCGGCCGTCCGGCGAGGATCACCTCGATGTCGTCGAGAGTCTGGGCGTGCAGGGACTTGAGGCACTCCTCGGCGTGTTCCTCCCCGCCGTGCAGCGGGACGACCACCGAGAGCCTGGGAAGCTCCGTCACGCCGTCAGGATGCCGACGCGCGGCGGCACGCCACCCGGCCGATCCCCATTGCTTTGCGATCGCTTTACGCGCTCTTGACCCGTGAGCCGGCTGCTGGAGGTGCTCGGAACGCCGGGATCGCCGGTGCCGGCGGCCGAACTTGCGGAGGCCGCGGCGGCGCACCTGCCGGTGCTGGTGCGCGGCGTCTCGGGACCGTCGATGTCGGTGGAGGGCGTCCGGGCCAGGATCGCCATCGGTGCGACGGACGTCTTCGACCCCTGATCATCGAAGAGCGGCACGCGTATCGTGGTGGTCAGCCGAACAGGGCGTCCACCAGGCGGCGGGCGGCCTGTCCGTCGGCCATCGGGCGATACCTCGCCAGGAACGCGGCGTACGCGTCCCGGTGCTTGTCCGCCACCTCGTCCAGGTGCGTGAGTGCGTCGAGCACCGCGTCCTCCGCCCCGGCGCCGCCGCGCAGCACCGGCCCCGGCGCCTCGGGCAGAAGCCACAGATCCCGCGGCCGCCCGGCATGCAGGAGCACCGGGCGTCCCGTCACGGCGAAGTCGAACACCGCCGCCACGTCCCCGGTGACCAGGACGTCGGCGGCGAGGTACAGCTCGTGCGGGTCCGGATGCCCGCTGACGTCCCGCAGGCGGACGGCATCCGGCCGGGCGGCCACCGGATGGCGGACCAGCAGGACATGGCCTTCTGGAAGCCCGGCCGCCAGGCGCCCGGCGTCGAGCGTGTCGTGCTCCCCCGCGGCGTACAGCAGGACGCGGGCGTGCTCCGGCAGGCCGAGGCGGCGCCGCACCTCCGCGGCGCGGTCGCGAGCGTCGGGGCCGGTCAGCAGGTCGTCGCACGGCAGGCCGGTCTCCGGCACCTCTCCCTCGAAGCCGGGCGTCCGCCGCAGCAGCGGCGTCCACCACGGGCCCGCGGACACGAGATGGGTCCACTGACCCGCCCCGCGGACGCCGGCCGCGTCCGTGGACGTGCGCCCGGGCTCAGTGGGCACAGGCTCAGTGGGCACAGGCTCGGTAGACCCAGGCTCGGTGAGCGCGGGCCCCTGCCAGGTGAGCACAGGCCCCTGCCAGGTCTGTACGACCACCTGGCCGGGCCTGCGCTCGAACCACGGCGGCAGCGGCGCGTCGGTGACGATGTAGCGGCACCGGGCGAGGGCCTCGTAGTGCTCCCGCCCCAGCGTGCGCACCGGTTCGATGTCGCCGGGCAGTGCGACCTGGCCGTCCCGCACGTTCCACAGCAGCGGCAGGTCGGTCCCCCGGCGGCGCAGTTCCTCGCACACCGCCCTCGGGCTGCCGCCGAAACGGGTGCCGCCTCCCCCGTCGAACAGGACGGCGTCGCGGAGCGGCCGTCCCCGCATCTGCGGGTACGTCCGCGTGCGCAGCGTCCGCTGGGCCTTCTTTCCGCGCTCGTCGGCGGTCAGGTCGCCGCTCACCGTCAGCACGGCACGACCCGGGCCCGGCACGACGATCCCGAACGTACGGCGGGCCGTCTGGTGGATCGCCGGCACGTCGGTGTCGAACTCCAGCGGCAGGTCCACCGGCTCGGCCCGCTCGATTGCCCCCAGAGGCTCCAGAGGCACAGTCGGTTCGACGGGCACGATCGGTGTCAGCGGCGCGAACGGCACCACCGGCTCCAACGGCCCCAGCGGTTCCGGCCGGACGGGTGGTTCCGGCCTTCCGGCGGCCCCGGCCGACGCCTGCGAACCCGACGCCTGTGAGCCCGGCGCCTGTGAGCCCGACGCGCGCGGGTCCAGCGCGCGGGGATCCGGAACCGGACGGGCGCGGACCGACAGCGCGTACCGTCCGCGGGGCAGCGGCAGCCGCCCGGCAGGCCCGGCGACCTCTTCGGGCGTGAGCCGCGCCCGGAACCGGGTGCCGGAGCCCTCGATCGGCAGCGACCACTCGCCGTACCCGGTGACGACGGGGTCGAGCGCGGTCACCACCAGCGCGGACACCTGGTGCTGCACCGCGAGACCACCCTCGATGAGCAGTTCACCGCCGGGAAGCCACTCGGCGAGGTCGGCGTACGCCACCATGGGCTGGTCGCGCAGGATCAGGCCGCCGGTCCGGTCGCGGAACACGACGATTTCCCGGCCGGTCGGTCCGGCCAGGCCGTACCGGCCGAGCGGCACGTCGTCGGCGACGGTCACCGGCGTCGCCTCCCCGCCCGCGGCCCGCACCTCGACCTCCCAGCACGTGTACGGCACGGCGACCTCCGGCGGCACCGTGTGCCGGGACGCGGGCAGCAGGTCGCGCAGATCGACCACGGCCTCGAACGTGCGCCGGTCGATGTTCACGGGGTACGTACGGGGAATCCCGCCGGGACGCCGGGTGACCTGGAGCACCGGGCATGGGCCGAGGTCGTTGACGACGTGGCCCACGAGCCGCAGGCGGCCGTCGCGCACCTCGCCGGTGACCACCCGCGCGGTCTCCCGTACGGAGCGCAGGACCAGGTCGCCCGTCTCGCCGAGCAGCGGCGCGACGTAGTGGTCGGGACCCACGCTCCGGTAGCCCGCCTCCGCCACCACGGACGCGGCGGCGGTGCGCGGATCGGACAACCGCCCGCGCCGGACGACCCCCCGGTGGAGGACCCGAAGCTCGACGTGCCACCGCCCGAGCCTGCCCGGCCTGGCGAGCACCCCGGGGTCGATCGCGAGCCGGAAACCGCCCCAGTCCCGTTCCGCGCCCTTCGCCGTCACCCGGGCCCTGGTGACGGCGGCCGGGACCCGGATCCGGCGTCCGGTCCGCTCGTGGACGAGCGCGGCGAAGACCTGCTGGTGGATGCGCCGGGTCGGGCGGAGGTACGGCGGAGCCGTCCGGCCCTCGACCACGAGTACGCCGTCCTCCCACCGGATCGCGTCGATGCGGTGCCGGGGGACGAGTTCGTCCCTGGCCCTGGTGACGGCGGCCGGGATGTCGCGCACGGAGTCGCGCTCAGAGTCACGCTCGGGGTCGCGCGCGAGGGGGACGTTCAGGTGGTGGCCGCCCACCCTGCGGACGAGCCGCCGGTCGGGCTCCACCTCGCGGTCCCAGGCGAGGACGTCCAGCAGGGCGGCGAGGCGGCGTTCCCGCACCAAATGCCACTCCACCCGCCGCAGAGCGGGCAGGTCGTCGAGAACGCATGACGCCACCTCGTCGAGATAGCGGCCGGCGAGGTCGAGGAAGCGGTCCTGGAATGCGGGGGACCCCTGGTCGAGCACGTCGAGGAAGTTTGTCAGGTCGGCGTCGAGAACGGCGTGGTCCCAGGCGTGGATGTGCGCGGTGAAGTTGTGCTCGCTCAGGAAACGGCGCACTTCGGTGACGGCGGCGAAGCGGCCCTCCAGATGCCCGGCCCGCGTCTTGTCCTGCGTGATCGAAGGGGCGATCGAAGCAACGGCCGAAGGGGTGACCGAGGGAGTCGCCGAGGGACCGCCGCCCTCGCGCCGCCGCCAGAGGTAGACCGGGGCGGGCAGCACGTCGGCCGACCGTGCCAGGAAGTGGGCGCGCAGCGCCACCGCGATGTCCTCGTACAGGACGCCCTCGGGGAAGGCGAAGCCGTGGGCGTCCCAGAACGAACGACGCCAGAGCTTGTTGGTGACCAGGCGGTCGCGCAGCAGCGCGTGCCTGCGGGTGATGTGGGTGGCGTCCGCCGCGTCGGCGAAGACGGGCCGGTGCATGGCCGACTGGCGGGCGCCCCGGCCGTCCAGCCGCAGCACGTTGCCGGTGGCGAGGTCGGACCCGGTCCGCTCCAGGGCGGCCAGGAGGTATTCGAGGGCGTGCGCGGGCAGCAGGTCGTCGCTGTCGAGGAACATGAGGTGGTCCCCGGTCGCGTGACGCACTCCCGTGTTTCGTGCCGCGCCGAGCCCTGCGTTGGCCTGGCGGATCAGCCGGAACCGCGCGTCCTTCTCGGCGAAGCCGGCGGCGATCTCGGCGCTGCCGTCGGGCGATCCGTCGTCGACCATGACGACCTCGACGTCCTCCCAGGTCTGCGCGGCGACCGAGGCCAGACAGGCGGCGAGGTACGGTTCCACGTCGTAGATCGGGACGATCACACTGATGCGGGGCACGAGCGGTCCTTTCGCACAAGGGCGCGCAGGCGCCGGCGCAGCAGGCGGGCGGTACGACGCAACGGCCGTGAACGACGGGCCCCGAATCGGCTAAGCCCGAACCGGCGAGCCCCAAGTCGGCGAAGCCCGAGACGACCGGCCCGGAAACGGCGAAGCCCGAACCGGCGAGCCCGAAGACGGCGGAGCCCTAGACGACCGGCCCCAGAACCTCGGGACCCTGAACGGCCGGATCCGCTCCCGGCGCCCGGGTCGGCACCGGATCCACCCGTCCAGGCGCGGCCGGGGCCAGGCGGGGCGGCACCACCGGCACCACCGGCGCCACCGGCGCTACCCGTACTCTCCGCGCTCCCGGCGGGCAGGAGTCCCCACTTGTCGCCGGCGTCCCACACCGTGCCGAACATCTCGTGGATCAGGTCGTCGAGGTCGTCTCCGGGCCGGGCGCAGCGGCGGGCGCGGGTGACGGCGGCCGTCCGCTCCAGCCGGGCGTGGACGACCTCGCCGTCCTCCCGTTCGTCGAGTGCGAGGGAGACGATCCCCAGCCGCTGCCGGTCGGCGTGCTTGACGACCGCCCCGATGGTGCCGCGCGACGGGACCCAGCCCGGCGGGCAGTGGAAGCGGAACGGCACCGGGAAGCAGTCGTCCGGCACGGTCTCGCGGAACCGGACCCTGGGCTCGCCCTCGTAGCAGGCCAGCATCAGGCGCAGGTCGAGCGACGGATCGCCGAGGGGGTCCCGCCGCCCGCCGCGGAGCCGCCCCCACGGCCCGGTGACGGTCACCCGCACGTCCGGCAGGCGACCCGCGAGCACGCCGTCGACCGTCGCTCTGACCTCCTCGAACGACGCGTCCCCCGCATCGACCACGACCTCGACGTACGGCACGAGGTAGGTGCGGTGCGGGTGCCTGCGCAACCAGCGGAAGACGGGCACCCGTTCGGCGAGGTAGGGCCAGTTGTGCCGCTTCACCTCCGGCTCGCGGCGCATCACGGTTGAGCGGCCGAGATGCCAGCACCGGGCGCCGCGGTCGGGTACGAAAACGGCCCCCGCCTGGGCGAGCCGGTAGCCCAGTTCGGTGTCCTCACCGAGGACGAGCGACGCGTCCAGGCCCCCGGCGGCCCGCAGCAACGACGCGGGCAGCGACGCCGTCGCGCCCACCATGACGGAGAACGCGGTGAAGCCCGCCGCGCGCAGGTCGTCGGTCTGGTCCCAGCGCCCCTCGGTCCACTGCGGGGTGGCGTCCTCCTCGGCGAACAGCTTGTCCACCGCGCCCGCCTCGACGGCGGCGAGCACCTCATTCGCCGGAATCTCGTCCAGGCCCGGCACGAACCTCAGGTGCCCGAGCACGACCAGGTGGTCCGCGAGGTGGTGCCAGCGCATCTGGGCCTCGACGTGTTCGGGGAACAGCACGAGGTCGGCGTCGAGAAAGAGGATCACCTGGCCCTCGGCCGCCTCCGCCCCGGCCGCGCAGGCACTCGCCCTTCCCCACGCACCGGCGCGCGGGCGGACCACGCGCAGCCGCTCCGGCACCGGCCACGCGGAGGTCACCGGCGCGGGCCGCTCGCCGTCGTCCACCACCACGACCTCCGTCAGGTGGGCCGGGTAGGTCTGCCGGGCCAGGCTCGCCAGCGTCAGCGGCAGCGTGTGCTCCGCGCGGTGGGCGGGGATGACCACGCTCACCGTGAGCGTGGGGGTCCACTCCCCCGGCGCCGGCGGCTGCCCGAGCACCCCGTAGTCGTTGAGCGGGATGCGTACGCCCCCCGTCACGTCCTCACCTCCGCCCGCCATGGGGCACCGTCCTTCATCAGACCGTTGAAGACCAGCCCGCGCCACTGCTCCTGGTAGGACGCGAGGAACGACTGCACCGGCTGCCGCCAGGTGTGGCCGTACGCGCTGCGGCGGCGCAGCAGGTAGCCGAACCCGTGGGTGCGGTAGATCCGGCCGCCCGCCGCCTCGACGGCCTGCAGAAGCTGGCCGTCGACCGTCCTCGGCAGCGGCCGGAAGCCGCCGGCCGCCTCGAACGCGGCCCGGGTGACCAGCATCGTCCCCCCGGCCACCAGCGGCGCGAAGCGCTCGGTGCCGATGCACCGCCTGATCGTCACGTCGAGTTGCTCCAGGTAGACGAACTCCGCGGCCGACCCGACCAGGTCGGCTCCGCTGTAGAGCCGGGCGAGCAGGAGATCGGCGAGGTGGTCGGGGCCGTACCAGTCGTCGTCGTCCACCTTCGTGAGGTACGACCCGGACGCGGCGGCCGCCATCCGGTTCAGGACCTCGCCGAACGGCGTCGTCCCGGGCGCCTCGATCACGGTGACCGGCAACGACGTGCGGGGAAGCGGCGCCTCCCGCGCGGTGAAGCCGTGGAGCCCCACGATCAGTTCGGCCGTCACGCCGCGCTGGCGCTCCATCTGCTCCAACGCGAACGGGAGCATCTCCGGGCGGCGGGTGCACAGCAGGATCGACACCCGTGGTGGCGGCGGTGCGGACAGGCCGGCCTCCGCGGCGAGCCGCCGCCAGCACGCGGCCGAGCCGTGCTCGCGCAGCGCGGTCCTGCGCAGCCGGATGCTGATCTCCTCGCGGCGCAGGTCGCACGCGAGCGCCTCGGTGGTCACGGTGGCGAGAACGGCGGCGAGCGCGGACCCGAGCGCCTCGTCCCGCGCCGGGTCGGGCTCGGCCAGCACCGGGACCCCGGCGGCCGCCAGCGCGGCCACGACACGCGCCACGACCGGCGCGAACCCGGCAGACGCGAGTCCAGTAGACACAGACCCGGCGGACGCGAACCCAGCGGCCGCAGACCCAGCGGAAGCCAACCCGGCAGACGTGGGCCCAGCAGCCGCCAACCCAGTGGACGCCAACCCGGCCGACGCGGACCCGGCGGAAGCCAACCCGTCAGACGCGAATTTGGCAGACGTGGGCACCGCGACTCCGCGGACGTCGCGCAGGCGGGCGACGTCCACGTCCGTGACGCGCCCGCTCGGCGGCAGCCGTACGAGAGTCGCGGAGCCACAGGTGACGGCGAACCCGTCCCGGTGCGGTACGAGTTCCGCGACCCCCTCCTCCGGGTGCGGCCGGAACCCGATCGGGTTGACGACGGCCTCGTCCACCGGCGGGACGCGAGAGGCGCCCGCGCGCACCGGCAGGTCGCAGCCGGGGGCGTCGCGCCGGTCCGGCACCGGGCCGTCCGCGGGGGCGAGGGTGGCGTTGGCGTCGCCGGGCCGCCACTCGGCCGCGCCCACACCCGCCAGCCCGGCCACGGGCGTGGTGGTCCCGGCCGTGCCGAAGAGGCCGTACGCGACCTGGGCCAGGATCTCCCCGGCGGCGACGGGCTCGCTGAAGGCGGCGTCCAGGTGCCAGCCGCGCCCGCGGCGGGCGACCCGTAGCCCGGTCAGCAGGCGCCAGCAGGACGCCTGCCCGGTGGCCGGGAGCGGTCGGCCCGCCCAGGGTGGCACGTCCGCGACGGCGATCCGCACGCGCGGCGCCCGCGGCAGCAGGGCCCGCAGCGGTACGGCCCTACGAAGGTCGGCCGGGGACCGTGCCGCGAGCACCACGCACCCCGTCTCCAGCACGGACGACGTCTCCAGCACGGATGCGGTCTCCCACGAAAGCGCGGGCTTCTCCACGGAACCGGTCTCCCGCACGGGGGCGGTCTCCTGTGAAGGCGCGGTCTCCGGCACGGGACCGGTCCCCTGCTCCGGCCTGGTCTCCCGCGAGAGCGCAGTCTCCCGCGAGGGCGCAGTCTCCCGCGAGGGCGCAGTCTCCCGCGAGGGCACGGTCTCCCGGGAGTGCGCAGTCTCCGACACGGGACCGGTCCCCTGCTCCGGCCCGGTCTCCCGGGAGTGCGCAGTCTCCGGCACGGGCCCGGTCTCCCGGGAGGGCGTGGGGACGGGAAGGTCCTCCAGCGGTGTCCACGGGCCGGAGAAGCCCTCGACGAGGCGGCCGAGCAGCGACGGACAGGATTCGAAGCCGATCCACGTCCCCCACGCCGACCGGGTGGCGGTTCGCCTCACCCGCCCTCCTCACGCTGCGCGGTTCCTCATCCGACCGGCCCAGCATCGCGAACAGCACCCGCTCGGGAGTCGCCTTAGTCCCTTCCTTGGCCGAAGGTTTGCCGGCTCCCGGCCCTGCCTCGATGCCGGATGTCCATGCCGGATTTGCATGCCCGAACCGGACTGGAGGGGAGGAAGTGGCGGCGGACGCGTTACGATGCCGCCTTGTAGATTTCCGAGGAGTACCCCCCATGGCCGTACGTCGTCTGATCCCTCTCGCGGTCGCGTGCGCCCTCGCGACGGCCGCCACCCTCCCCGCCCCCGCCCACGCTCGCGCGGCCCGTGAGCCGTTCTGCGCGACCCACAAGTGCATCGCCCTGACCTTCGACGATGGTCCGGGTCAGTACAACCAGACGCTGCTGAAGACCCTCGCCAAGTACAAGGCGAAGGCCACGTTCTTCCTCATCGGCTCCGAGGTGAAGAAGCACCCGAAGCTCACCCAGGCCATCGCCAAGGCCGGCCATGAGATCGGCAACCACTCGTGGGACGGCAGGTATCTGACCGAGCTCACGTACGCCGAGATCAACAAGAAGATCGGCGACACCCAGCGGCTGATCACGAAGACGACCGGGAAGGCGCCGGTGGTCTTCCGCGCGCCCGGCGGGCTGCGCAACGGCGGCGTGGAGGAGATCACCGCCAAGTTCGGGCTCGTCCAGATCCCGGGCACGTCCGCCACGAAGGACTACATCAAGGACTACCGGGACGTGGACCTCCTCACCTCACGGGCCCTGGAGGTGGCCGGGGAGGGCGAGGTCGTCCTGATGCACGAGACGGTCAAGGAGACCGTGGACTCGATGCCGAAGGTGCTCAAGGAGCTGACCGCCCAGGGCTACCACTTCGTCACCGTGTCCACCCTGCTGGAGGGCGAGGAGCTCATCCCGGGACAGGTATATCCCGACCCGACGCGTGACTCGATGACGATGACCGTCGAGTGATCCGCCGGCCCAGGCGCTGGGCCGGCGACTCCACGAAGCGGTAGGTCAGCCAGCTCAGCGTCAGCATCCCCGCGAGGTAGCCGAGCGCGAGGGCCGCCCGGCCGGTGTCCGTCACCGACTTCAGGTCCCCGACGAGCGCGTTGAGATACTTCAGCAGCGGATGGTGCAGCAGGTACACCGAATAGCTGATCAGGCCGAGCCAGGTCAGCACGCCGGGGACGCGCCTGCCGCGCAGCGCCATGCCGATCGCGAACGTCACCCCGGCGAGCACGATCGTCGTGATCCAGACGTCGGGCTGCACCCACCACCAACCGGCCTGCGCCGACCATACGGGCGCGGCGGCCACGAGGACCGCCGCGGCCACGACCGGGCCGAGCCCGGCCGTGCCCCGCTCCCACCGGTACAGCGCCGTCCCCGTGAACATCACCGCGAGGATGGCCGCGCCGAACCACGGCACGAAGCTGCCGAACAGCAGCAGCACGAGCGCCATCAGGCCCAGCGCGTACGCCGCGACCGTGCGGAACCGGCCCGTGATCAGGCAGACCAGGCCCGCGACGAACACCACGCCGGCCGCGACGGCCGGCCAGTGGCCGGGCAGCAGCGGCGCCGAGAGCACCAGCCCGGCCGCGACCGCGACCACCCCGAAGACGATCGCCAGCATCCCGCTGCGCCGGTGCATCCCGCCCGCGAACAACGCGGTCACCAGCAGGTAGAACACCATCTCGTACGACAGCGTCCACATCGGGTCGGCGACGGCGCCGATGTGGACGACGTCGAGCAGCATGCTCAGGTGCGCGGCCACGGCCGAGGGATGGCGGGGCACCTCCTGGCGCACCGGCACCCAGACCGCCATGACCAGCACGAAGACGATCACGAGCAGATAGAGGGGATACAGGCGGAAGACCCGGCTGATCCAGAACGCGCCGACGTCGCCCCTCTTCTCCAGGGACGCGGGGATGATGTACCCGCTGACCAGGAAGAAGACCAGCACGCCGTACATGCCCAGGTTGAACCAGTAGGGGCGGAGCGACGGCATCACCCAGGGCAGCGCGTGCTCGGCGACCACCGCCATCGCGCCGATCCCGCGCAGCGCGTCGAGCCAGGCCAGCCGACCGGCCCCGGCGGGGCGTCCGGCAGGGCCCTGGGCAGAACTCTGGACAGAACTCTGGGCAGGACGATCGGCAGCGTGCGGTGGCGTGGCGTCAGGCCGCGGGGTCTCGCGCTCTGTGGCAGTCACCGAGCAACACTATCCAGCCGCGCCGGATTCACACCGGTTGTTACCGGTCACTCCCATTCGATGGTGCCCGGCGGCTTGCTCGTCACGTCGAGCACCACGCGGTTGACCTCGCGCACCTCGTTGGTGATCCGGGTGGAGATCCGGGCCAGCACGTCGTACGGCACCCGCGACCAGTCGGCGGTCATCGCGTCCTCGGAGGTCACCGGGCGCAGAACGACCGGATGGCCGTAGGTGCGGCCGTCGCCCTGCACGCCGACCGAGCGGACGTCGGCCAGCAGCACGACCGGGCACTGCCAGATGTCGCGGTCGAGACCGGCGCGGGTCAGCTCCTCGCGGGCGATGGCGTCGGCCTCGCGCAGCAGGTCGAGGCGCTCGCGGGTGACCTCGCCGATGATCCGGATACCGAGGCCGGGCCCGGGGAACGGCTGACGCCAGACCATCGCCGGGGGCAGGCCGAGCTCCTCGCCGGCCCGCCGCACCTCGTCCTTGAACAGCGTGCGCAACGGCTCCACGAGCTGGAACTTGAGGTCGTCGGGGAGCCCGCCGACGTTGTGGTGGGACTTGATGTTGGCGGTGCCGGTGCCGCCGCCCGACTCGACGACGTCCGGATAGAGGGTGCCCTGGACGAGGAAGTCGACCGGCCCGTCGGCGATGATGGCGCGGGCCTCGTCCTCGAAGACCCGGATGAACTCCCGGCCGATGATCTTGCGCTTCTCCTCGGGGTCGGTCACGCCCGACAGCGCCTTGAGGAAGCGCTCGGAGGCGTCCACGACCCGCAGCTTCACACCGGTGACCTCGACGAAGTCGCGCTCGACCTGCTCGGCCTCGCCCTTGCGCAGCAGGCCGTGGTCGACGAAGACGCAGGTCAGTCGGTCACCAATGGCCCGCTGGACGATCGCTGCGGCCACGGCGGAGTCGACGCCGCCCGACAGCCCGCAGATCGCCCGGCCGTCGCCCACCTGCGCGCGCACGGCCTCGACGGCGTCTTCGACGATGTTGAGCATGGTCCACGAGGGGCGGCAGCCGGCCGCCTCCAGGAAGTGCCTGAGCACCTGCTGCCCGTGCTCGGAGTGCAGCACCTCAGGATGGAACTGCACGCCGTACAGGCCGCGGGAGGAGTCCTCCATCGCGGCGACCGGGGTGGCGGAGGTGGCGGCGGTGACGGAGAACCCGGCCGGGGCGCCGACCACCGAGTCGCCGTGCGACATCCAGACGGTCTGCGCGACGGGCAGCCCGGCGAACAGCAGGCCCTCCTGCAGGACCTTGAGCGAGGTCCCGCCGAACTCGGCGGTGCCGGTCTTGGCGACCTCACCCCCGAGGGCTCTGGCCATGGCCTGGAAGCCGTAGCAGATGCCGAAGGTCGGCACCCCGGTCTCGAACAGGCCGTCCGGCACGGGCGGGGCACCCTCGGCGTACACCGACGACGGGCCGCCGGACAGGATGATCGCCTTGGGCTTCCTCTCCAGCATCTCGGAGACCGGCATCGTCGACGGGACGATCTCGGAGTAGACGTGGCACTCACGCACCCGTCGCGCGATCAGCTGCGCGTACTGCGCGCCGAAGTCCACGACGAGGACGGTGTCGAAGTCGGACACTGGAAGGGACCCCCAGGAAGGATGCGAGGCGGTGACGCCAGTCTATCGGCGCGGTGACGCGCCCCGCCCGCGCCCGCCCACCCCAGCCGCGCCCCCCGCTCACGCCCACCCCACCGCGGCGACCGCCATCCACGCCCGCCACGCGCGCCGGGCGGCGGCATGCGGCGGAGAGGCCGGTCAGGACGTGCCGCCGCCCGGGGCCGCGCAGCCGTGGGCGACACCGCCGTGGGTGACGCCGGCGATCGGCAGGTGGAGCGCGCCGGGCGCGGCGGCGGGCACCACCGGCCTGACCGGCCGCACCGGCGTGACCCGCCGGTACGGCGAGCCGGGGGCCGGGCGCGGGTCGGGCTCGCCCTTGTTGGGCCACAGCGCCATCGCCCGCTCGGCCTGGGCCGTGATCGTCAGGGAGGGGTTCACGCCGAGGTTGGCCGAGACGGCGGAGCCGTCCACGACGTGCAGGCCCTCGTACCCGTAGACGCGGTGATAGGGGTCGATCACCCCGGTCTCGGGCGAGTCGCCGATCGCGCAGCCGCCGAGGAAGTGCGCGGTCGCCGGGATGTCGAAGAGATCGAGCCAGGAGCCGCCCGGCAGGCCGCCGATCTCCTCGGCCGCGAGGCGCACGGCCCGGTGCCCGGCGGGGATCCAGGTGGGGTTGGGCTCGCCGTGGCCGGGGCCCGCCCTGAGCCTGCCGCCCCTGAGCGAGAGCGTGATCGAGTTGTCCTTGGCCTGCATGACGAGGGCGATGACCGCGCGCTCCGACCACCTGCGGTGGTTGAACAGCCGGAGCAGCAGGTGCGGGCGGCGCAGCGCCGCTCCGAGGAACCTCAGCCAGCGCGGCGCCCGTCCGCCGCCGTCGACCAGCAGCGTGCGCAGCAGGCCCATCGCGTTGGAGCCGTCGCCGTACCGGACCGGCTCGATGTGGGTCTCGGCGTCGGGGTGGATCGAGGAGGTGATCGCCACGCCCCGGTTGAGCTTCACGCCCTTGGTGTCCGGCCGCTCGAACCCGAGCAACGCCTCGGAGTTCGTCCTGGTCAGCGCGCCGAGCCGGGGCGAGACGCGCGGCAGCGTGGTCGCCCTGAGCCGGTGCAGCAGGTGCTGCGTGCCGTACGTCCCGGCGGCGAAGACCACCTGCGCGGCGGTCAGGGTGCGGGTGCGCCCGAACGGCCCGGTGCGCCGCACCGTGATCGCGTAGCCGCCCTCGACCGGGCGCACACCGGTCACGGTGGTCTCCGGGCGGACCCTCGCCCCCGCCTTCTCGGCCAGGTGGAGGTAGTTCTTGGTCAGCATGTTCTTGGCGCCGTGGCGGCAGCCGGTCATGCACTCGCCGCACTCGACGCAGCCGCGGCGGCGCGGCCCCACGCCGCCGAAGTAGGGATCGTCGACCTCGGCCCCGGGTTCGCCGAAGAACACTCCGACCGGAGCGAGGCGGAAGGTGTGGCCGACGCCCATCCGCTCGGCAACCTTCTTCATCACCTCGTCGGCGGCGGTGACGGTCGGGTTCTCCACCACGCCGAGCATCCGCCTGGCCTGGTCGTAGTACGGCCCGAGCTCGGCCTTCCAGTCGGTGATGTGCGCCCACTGGGGATCGCGGAAGAACGGGTCGAGCGGCTCGTAGAGCGTGTTGGCGTAGACCAGCGAGCCGCCGCCGACCCCGGCGCCGGCCAGCACCATCACGCCGTTCGTCCCGCGCAGGACGTGGATGCGCTGGATGCCCCTGAGCCCGAGCGCGGGTGCCCACAGGAAGTCCCTGACCCGCCAGGAGGTCTTCGGCAGGGTCGTCTCGTCGAACCTCCGGCCGGCCTCCAGGACGCCGACCGAGTAGCCCTTCTCGCTGAGCCGCAGCGCGGCCACGCTCCCGCCGAACCCCGACCCGATCACCACGACGTCGTAGTCCAACGCCCCGCCCTTTCTCGCTTATCCTGCCTTTCTCACTTGAGGTGCAGGCGCTTCATGGTCTTGAGCAGCCCGGCGAGCGTGTCGGCGTACCTCTCGTAGGTCATGCCGAGGATCGGCTCGAAGCCCAGCCAGGTGGCCTGGCTGGCCACCGTCTGCACCTCGGTGTACTTCAGCAGGCCCTCCGAGCCGTGGCGGCGGCCGAGGCCGGACGACTTCATCCCGCCCATCGGCGCGTCATAGGAGGCGTACGCCGAGGCGTACCCCTCGTTGATGTTGACGGTGCCCGCCTTGATCCGGGCCGCGAGGCGGCGGCCCCGCGCGACGTCCCTGGTCCAGACCGAGGCGTTCAACCCGTACGCCGTGTCGTTGGCCGCCTGGACCGCCTCGTCCTCGTCCCTGAAGCGGTAGAGCGACACGACCGGCCCGAACGTCTCGTCCCGGCAGACCGCCATGTCCTCGGTGACGCCCTCCAGGATCGTCGGCTCGTAGAACAGCGGGCCGAGGTCGGGGCGGGGCCGGCCGCCGGTCAGCACGGTCGCGCCCTTGGCGACCGCGTCGGCGACGTGCGCCGAGACCGCGTCGACCTGCCGCCGGTGGGTGAGCGAACCCATCTGGACGTCCCAGTCGAGGCCGGCGCCGATCCTCATGTTCCCCGCCGCACGGACGAACTTGTCGCGGAAGGGGTCGGCGACCGACTCGTGCACGTAGAGCCGCTCCATCGAGATGCACAGCTGCCCGGCGTTGGTGAAGCAGGCCCTGATCGCGCCCTGGGCGGCCACGTCGAGGTCGGCGTCGTCCAGCACGATCATCGGGTTCTTGCCGCCGAGTTCGAGCGAGCAGCCGACGAGCCTCCTGGCCGCCTCCTCGGCGATCTTCCGCCCGCCGCGCGTCGAGCCGGTGAACGCGACGTAGTCCGCGCCGTCCAGCAACGGATCGCCGACGTCCTCGGGGTCGCCCAGCACGACCTGCCAGATGTCGCGCGGCATGCCCAGCTCGGCCAGCAGGTCGATGGTCCACAGCGCGGACAGCGGCGTCTGCGTGTCCGGCTTGTGGACGACGGCGTTGCCCGCGATCAGCGCGGGGACGACGTCGGTCACCCCCAGGGCCAGGGGGTAGTTCCACGGGCTGATCACCGCGACCACGCCCTTGGGGTGCCGCACCTCGGCCGCGCGCGTGGCGATCGGGAAGATGCCCTGCCTGCCCTGCGGCTCCAGCAGGCCGGGCGCGCGCCGCGCGAAGTAGAGCGCGCAGCCCGCCACGTCGAGAAGCTCCTCGTACGCGTGCCGGCGCGCCTTCCCGGTCTCCCACTGCACGACGTCGAGCAGCTCCCGGCGGCGGTCGAGGATCACGTCGTGGAGCCGCACGAAGGGCTTCACCCGCTCACGGACCGGCAGCGCCGCCCACGCCTCCTGCGCCGCCCGGGCCCTGTCGTACGCCGCGCGGACGTCCTCGGGCGTGGAGATCGGAACCTCGGCGAGAAGCTCGCCGGTGAAGGGCGCGAAGATCTCCCTCGTCTTGCCCTCAGAGGAGACGTGCGTGAGAATCCGCTCGACCATGGCCGCGTCGAGCAGCCGGTTCATGGCACCCATGCCGGAAGAATATTCCGGAGCATCGCCTGTGGCTACCGGTAGGTAATGACCCAAAAGCCACAAGCCCTAGGCGTCCAGCACCTTGCGGAGTTGCTCGCCGAACTCGGCGGGGTGGGTGCTGAGCCCGGTGTGCCCGCCGGGGAAGTGGACGAGCGGCGTGCCGAACCGCTCGGCCAGGAAGGCGGCGGGGCGGTAGGGAAGCTCGCCGACCGAGTCGGCCCCGGCCGCGAGCACCAGCCGGTCCGACAGGGCCCGCAGGCGGTCCACGTCCGGGGTGTAGGCCATGAAGCTCGGCACGATGCGCCCGAGGAAGTAGGGCATGTCCCCCATCGTCCGCTCGACCCGGGCCGCCGCCTCCGGAGGCAGCTCAGCGGTCTTCGGGGCAGCGGAGGCGGCGGCGTCGGCGGGGGTGTCCGCGGGGCCGGCGGGCGCGTCGGCGTGGGCGGGTGCGGCTGATGCAGCGGGGGTGTTCGCGGCGTCAGCGGGGGCGGCCCCGGGGCCGACGGGTGCGGCGCGGTCGGCGGGGGCGCCTGCGGCTGCGCCGGCGTCGACGGATGCGGCGGGGGTTGCGGGGGTTGCGGAGCCGGGCCGCCTCAGGCCGGCCGCGAACACCGCGGCCGCGGGCATCAGCCCCTCCCGGTGGAACGTGTCCCGCACGCGGGCGAGCAGCGCCCGGTGCTCGGCGGCGTCCGGCAGCACCTCCACCACCGGAGGCTCGTGCGCCACGACGCGGTCGATCCGCTCGGGACGGGTGGTCAGCAGGTGCAGCGCGACGATCGCGCCGGAGCTGCAGCCGGCCACGCGGGCGGGCGCGTCCGGAGACAGCAACTCCAGCAGCCGCAACGCGTCGTCGGCGTGCTGGGCGACCCGCTGCTCGGCCTCCGGGTCGTCGAGCGGGCTGCGGGACAGGCCGCGCGGGTCGTAGGCCACGACCGTGTAGCCGTTCGACAGGTCGTCGGCGACGCCGTCGAAGGAGGCCGCGCCGCCCGTGCCACCGGGGATCAGCAGCAGGAGCGGGCCCTCGCCGCGCACCTCGTAGTGCAGGGTCGCCCCGTCCACGCGCAGGCGGCCGATGGTCGGGCTGGTCATGCGGAATCTCCTTCGTCGTGTCCGGGCCGGTGGCCCCGGGGGTCGGCGGACAGCGCGGGCAGTGGTGGGGAGGGCCGATGGTCAGGAAGGCCGGGGGATCGGGAAAGCCGGTGGTCAGGAGGGGGGCCAGTTCGTCAGAAGGGTGTGCAGGGCGTCGAGACCGCGCACCCAGGAGTCCTCCGCCGGGCGGCTGTGCGCGAACCCGCCCGCCGCCTCCAGGCTGGTGAAGCCGTGGAACGTGCTGCGCAGCAGCCGGACCGCGTCGGTCAGGTCGGGTTCGTCCAGCGCGTAGGCCCGCAGCATGCTGTAGGTCAGCTCGACGGCGCGTCGCGGGCCGGAGGCCCGGGCCACGAGTTCCGGATCGATCTGGACAGGGGTCTGCGTCGCCGCGTAGCGGCCCGGGTGGTCGCGGGCGTACTCCCGCCAGGCGTTCGCGTACGCCACCAGCGCGTCCTTGCCGGCCCGCCCGGCGATCGCCTCCGCGATGCGGGTGGTCTTCTCGTCCGCCGCGAGCAGCGCGATCCGCCCGCGCAGGTCCTCCAGGCCGCGGACGTGCGCGTAGAGGCTGGCGTCCTTCACCCCGAGGCGTCGCGCCACGGCCGACATGGTCACGTGCTCGAGCCCGACCTCGTCCGCCAGTTCGGCGCCGGTGAGCGTCACCCGGTCGGCCGTCAGCCCGGCCCGTGCCATACGCACCCATCCTTATTAACCTAGGTTTTTACCTAATAGTCCTAGATCATAGCTTGGACGCCAAGCCGCGGGAAGCGGTTCCGGCCCGTCGAACCGAGGCCGGGCGTGATCCGTCATGGGGGCATGAGGACATCGATCCGTACGGCGGGCGTGCTCGCCGCCCTGCTCGCGGCGGGAGCCACGGGCTGCGCGGGCGGCCGTACGACGCAGGACGCCCCGCCGTCTCCGGTGGACCTGACCGGGAAGATCCGGCTCGTCTCGTACACGGACTGCGCGGAGATGACGGAAGGGCTGCGGCGGGCCGCCGCGCGGAACGTGACGCCCTGGGGGTTCGGCGACGCGATGCTCTTCGCGGCCCGCGAGGACGCGGGCGGGGCAAAGCAGGCGGCGCCCGAGCAGCCGTTCTCCACCACGAACACGCACGAGGCGGGCGTGGACGAGCCTGACCTGGTCAAGACCGACGGCGACCGGGTGATCACGGTCTCCGGGGGCGTGCTGCGCGTCGTGGACGCGAGAACCCGGCGGGTCACCGGGACGCTGCGGCTCGTCGCCGACGACCAGTGGTGGGCCGAGGCCGATCTGCTGGTCCACGGCGACCGCACACTCGTGCTGTTCCAGGGCGGGGTGATCCCGTTCGGGGCGAGGGCCTCGGCCCGGGTCGGCCCCGGCGGCCCGAGGTACGTGCTCGTGGACCTCTCCGGCGAGCCGCGCGTCCTCGGCGCGATGACCGCGCACGGGCAGCACGTCGACGCCCGGCAGTCCGGCTCCACGGTGCGGCTCGTCGTCCGGTCCCAGCCGGACGTCGCCCTCCCGGCACCGAAGGAGGGCGCGTCGGAGCGGGAGATGCTCGACGCCAACCGGCGGGCCGTGCTGGCCGCCCCCGCCGACGCGTGGCTGCCGTCGTACGAGATCGAGACGGGCGGCGGGACCGGCGGCGCGGGCCGCACCGAGCGGGTCGGGTGTGACCAGGTCAGCCACCCCGACAGCTTCACCGGCACCTCGATGCTGACCGTCCACACGATCGACCTGGCCGCCGCCGCGCCGTTCGGTTCTGCGTCACCGATCGCGGTCGCGGCCGACGGCGACACGGTGTACGGCACGGCGGGCAGCCTCTACGTCACCAGCAATCCGCAATGGTGGACGGCCCGCCCCATCGACGTGGTGCCCGTCCCGGAAAGCTCGGGACCGGAGACCCCTGGGCCGGAAAGCTCGACGCCCGCGCCCACGCCGACGGCGCCGCCCGAGCGCACGGAGGTGCACCGCTTCGACGTCTCCGGCCCCGGCGCGCCGCGTTACGTCACCTCGGGATCGGTGCCCGGACGGCTGCTGAACCAGTACTCCCTGTCGGAGTACGACGGCCATCTGCGGGTGGCGACGACCAGCGGCGCCGAGGTGTTCGGTGCGAGCCCGAGCACGAGCGAGAGCGGCGTGTACGTACTCGACGCCGCCACGCTCGCCCCGACCGGCTCGGTGACGGGTCTCGGCAGGGGCGAGCGGATC
This sequence comes from Microbispora amethystogenes, assembly GCF_016863015.1. Taxonomy (GTDB): domain Bacteria; phylum Actinomycetota; class Actinomycetes; order Streptosporangiales; family Streptosporangiaceae; genus Microbispora; species Microbispora amethystogenes. Next base: position 30,388 of record NZ_BOOB01000006.1, read on the forward strand.
TACTCGGTGCGGTTCACCGGCGGTCTCGGCTACGTGGTGACCTTCCGCCAGACCGACCCCCTGTACGCGCTGGACCTGCGCGATCCGGCCGCGCCGAAGGTGACCGGCGAGCTGAAGATCACCGGTTTCTCCGCCTATCTCCACCCGGCGGGCGAGGGACGGCTCATCGGCATCGGCCAGGAGGCGAGCGAGGCGGGCCGGGCGCTCGGCACCCAGATCTCGCTGTTCGACGTCACCGACCCGGCCGCGCCCGCCGTGCTGTCGCGGTTCCACCGGAAGGACTCCGGCTCGGAGGCCGAGTGGGACCCGCACGCCTTCCTCTACTGGCCCGCCACCGGGCTGGCCGTGCTCCCGCTGCAGAGCTGGGCCGACGGCGAGGTCACGGAGAGCGCCGCCCTCGCACTGCGGGTCGGCGACCGGGAGATCACCAAGCTGGGCGTCGTGACCCACCCGAAGCCCGCCGCGAAGAAGGGCTTCGCCCCCGACGGCCAGGGCATCCGCCGTTCCCTCGTCATCGGCGGCGACCTGTGGACCCTCTCCGGCGCCGGCCTCAAGGTCAGCGACGCCACCACCCTGGCCGACCAGGCGTGGATCCCCTTCGCCTGACGACGCACCTGTCACTGAAATACGGTCAAGCGAAACCGTATTTCAGTGACAGGACGATCACTCTTGGTAGCCAAACCGGGACACATCTTCGAGCGGGACTGGGAGTGGGAGGCGCTGACCTCCTTCGCGACCGGCACCCAGGCGGAGGTGGCCTTCGGCGTCGTCAGCGGCCGCCGCAGGCAGGGGAAGACCTTCCTGCTCAGGAACCTGGCCGAGGCTCTCGGTGGTTTCTACTTCGAGGCTACGGAAGGCACGGAGATCGAGCTGCTCCGCCTGTTCGGCACGGCCTTGGCCAGACACACCGGCTCTTCGGTGGGTTACCCGTTCGCGGACTGGCGCGACGCGCTCACCTTCTTCTTCTCGCTGGCCGAAGGCGGCCCGAGGCCGCTGATCATCGACGAGTTCCCGTATCTGATGAAGGCCAACCCGGCTCTGCCCTCCCTGCTCAAGCAGGAGATCGACCTGCGTGGCCGCACGCACGGAGGCACGAGCAACGCACGGGTGCTGATCTGCGGCTCCGCGCTGCCGGTCATGGGCAGGATCCTCTCCGGACAGGCGCCGCTGCGGGGCCGGGCCCGCCTGGAGCTCGTGATCCAGTCGCTGCCCTACCGGGACGCCGCGGCGTTCTGGGACGTGCCGGACGACCCGCGCCTGGCAGCGATGCTTCACGCGGTCGTCGGCGGCACCCCGGCCTACCGGGACGAGTTCGTGCAGGGCGACCGGCCGGAGTCGGTCGAGGACTTCGACCGATGGGTGGTCCGTACGGTCCTCGACCGCAGGACGTCCATCTTCCGGGAAGGCCGCTACCTGCTGGCGGAAGAGCCCGATATCCGCGACCCCGCCCTCTACCACTCCGTTCTCTCCGCGGTCGCGGCGGGGAACAACACCTGGGGCGGCATCGCCGGCCACATCGGGTACAGGTCCTCCGACATCGCCCACCCGCTCAACGTCCTGGAGGGCTGCGGGCTGCTGGTCAGGGAGAAGGACGCCTTCCGGTCGGGACGGACGCGGTACCGCATCGCGGAGCCGCTCATCACCTTCTACCAGGCGATCATGCGTCCGGAGTGGTCGGACCTCGGCCTCGGTCTCGCCGAGGAGGTCTGGCGGCGCTCCCGTCAGCGTTTCCTGTCGAAGGTGATGGGGCCGCACTTCGAGACGCTCTGCCGGGAGTACGCGTTGCGCCACGGCCGGGAGCACTTCGGCGAGGGCGGCATCGGCGAGGTCGCGGCCGGCACGGTGGCCGACCCGGTGGCCAGGACCCAGATCGACGTGGATGTGGCCGTCCTCGGCCCCGCCTATCCCGGCGAGCCCCGGACTGTCCGGTCCCTGGGTGAGGCCAAGTGGGACAAGCTCATGGGCGTGCGCCACCTGGAGCGCCTTCGCCGCGCCCGCGACCTGCTGTCGGCGAAGGGCTACGAGACCTCCGGAACCGTGCTGGCCTGCTACAGCGGAGCCGGTTTCGACGACGACCTCCGGGCCGAGGCCGCGCGGGACCCCGCCGTCCTCCTCGTGGACCTGCCCGCGCTGTACGGGCGGGACTGACCGGCGAGGCCGGGCGTGGATCCCCTTCGCGTGAGAGGGGTCAGTTCGCGTTGCCGGGGGCCTTCGCTAGATCACGCGGAGGGGCGACGGGGACGATCTCCGGCGCGCCGAGGCGGATCGCGTCGGCCTCCTGGTCGGTGTCCTGCTCCTGGGAGGCACGCTCCGCCTCCACCCGCTTGGTGTAGTACTCGACCTCCCGCTTGACCTGGTCGGCGTCCCAGCCGAGCGGGCCGGCCATGAGCTCGGCGGCCTCCTGGGCGACGGCGGTCCCCCGATGGAAGGTCTCGATCGAGATGCGGGTGCGCCGGGTCAGCGCGTCGTTGAGGTGCCCGGCGCCCTCGTGCGTCGCGGCGTACACGATCTCCGCGCGCAGGTAGTCGTCGGCGCCGTCGAGCGGCCGGCCCAGCGAGGGGTCCTTCTCGACGAGCGCCAGCACCTCGTCGATCAGCGAGCCGTACCGCTCCAGCAGGTGCTCGATCCGGGCCACGTGCAGCCCCGAGGACCGCGCCAGGCGGTGGCGGGAGTTCCACAGGGCCTGGTAGCCCTCCGCCCCGACGAGCGGCACCTGGTCGGTGCACGACGGCGGGACGCGCTGGTCGAGCCCGTGCGCGACCGCGTCCACGGCGTCGGCCGCCATGACGCGGTACGTCGTGAACTTGCCGCCCGCCACCATGACGAGCCCGGCCACGGGGTGGGTGACGACGTGCTCGCGCGAGAGCTTGCTGGTCTCCTCGGACTCCCCCGCCAGCAGCGGGCGCAGCCCGGCGTACACGCCCTCGACGTCGTCCCTGGTGAGCGGCACCGAGAGGACCGAGTTGACCCGGTCGAGCAGATAGTCGATGTCCGCGCGGGAGGCCGCCGGGTGGGCCTTGTCGAGCGTCCAGCGGGTGTCGGTGGTTCCGAGGATCCAGTGCCGGCCCCACGGGATGACGAACAGCACGGACTTCTCCGTACGCATGATCAGCCCGCTGAGCGAGTGGATGCGGTCGCGCGGCACCACGAGGTGGATGCCTTTGGACGCGCGCACGTGGATCTGCCCCCGGCCGCCGACGAGCTGCTGGATGTCGTCGGTCCAGACGCCGGTGGCGTTGACGACCTGGCGGGCGCGCACGTCGAACTCCGCGCCCGTCTCCAGGTCGCACACGCGCACCCCGGTGACCCGCTCCCCCTCGCGCAGGAACCCCACGGCCTGCACCCGCGAGGCGACGTGCGCGCCGTACGTCGCGGCGGTGCGCAGGGTCGTCATCACGAAGCGGGCGTCGTCGACCTGGGCGTCCCAGTACTGCACGGCCCCGGTGAACGCCGACCTGCGCAGCGAGGGGGCGACCCGCAGCGCCTGGCGCCGGGTCAGGTGACGGTGCCCCGGCACCCCCCGGGTGAGGCCGTAGGAGAGCCCCAGCGTGTCGTACAGGACGAGCCCCGCCCCGATGTACGGCCGCTCCCAGCCCTGGTGCGTGAGCGGGAACAGGAACGGCACTGGCTTGACCAGGTGTGGCGCGATCCGCCTCAGCAGCAGGGAACGTTCCCTCAGCGCCTCTCTGACCAGGTCGAAGTTGAGCTGCTCGAGATAGCGCAGCCCGCCGTGGATCAGCTTGGAGGACCGCGACGACGTGCCGGAGGCGAAGTCGCGCGCCTCCACCAGCCCCACCGAGAGCCCGCGGGTCGCGGCGTCGAGCGCGACGCCCGCGCCGACCACCCCGCCGCCGATCACGACCACGTCGAGCTCCTGCGCCGCCATCCGCTCCATAGCGGTGGCCCGTTCCTCCGGGCCCAGCCGCGCCGTCCCCATCCTCGCCGTCATAGGGCTCCCTCTGTACGCCCTTCGCCTCTGCCGTGGTAAATCTACCCGCGGGTAGGTACCCCGGAATCCCCCTATGTCCCCGCTTTCTGAATGATCTACGGAGAAGTCAGGGGGTGATCCTGCGGCGGCGGAAGCCGGCGACGATCTCCCGCACCGCCCGGCCGTGCCCGGCTGACCACGGCTGAGCACGGCCGGCCCGCGTGACACCCCGCGCGGCGGGCACGGGCCGTACGCGGAAGGATGGGCGGCATGAGCGCGACTCTCTCCGATGCCCGCATCGTCACTCCCGACGGCGTCCACGACGGCTGGCTCACCATCGAGGACGGCAGGATCACCCACATCGGGCGCGGGCAGGCGCCTCGCGACGGACACGACCTGGGCGGGCGCACGGTCGTCCCCGGCTTCGTGGACATCCACTCCCATGGGGGCGCGGGCGGGAGCTTCCCGGACGGCGACCCGGAGACCGCCGCCGAGGTCGCCGCCTTCCATCTGGGCCATGGCTCGACCACCCTCGTGGCCAGCCTGGTCACCGCGGCGCCCGGCACGCTCGCGCGGGCCGCGTCGGTGCTCGCCGACCTGTGCGAGCAGGGTCTCATCGCCGGCGTCCACTTCGAGGGGCCGTACATCGCGAGGTCGCGCTGCGGCGCGCACGAACCCACGCTGCTGCGCGCGCCCGACGTGGCGGAGTTCCGGGCGCTGGTGAAGGCCGGGCGGGGCCACGTCCGGATGCTGACGATCGCGCCCGAACTGCCGGACGCGCTCGACGTGATCAGGGAGGCCGCCGCCGAAGGGGTCGTCGCCGCCCTGGGGCACAGCGACGCGACCTACGAGCAGACGCTCGACGGCATCGAGGCGGGCGCGACCGTGGCGACCCACCTCTACAACGCCTTGCCGCCGCTCGGCCACCGCGCGCCGGGGCCGGTCGCGGCGCTGCTGCAGGACGAGCGGGTGACGGTCGAACTGATCAACGACGGGGTCCACGTGCACCCGGCCATGCTGCGCCTGGCCATGGACGCCGCGGGCGCGGACCGGACGGCGCTGATCACCGACGCGATGGCGGCGGCGGGCATGGGCGACGGGCGCTATCCGCTCGGCCCGATGACCGTGGACGTGAAGGACGGCGTGGCCCGCCTCGCCGAGGGAGGCGCGATCGCCGGCAGCACGCTCACCATGGACGCGGCGTTCCGCCGTACGGTGCGGGAGGTCGGGCGCTCGCTCGTGGACGCCGCCAGGATGGCCTCCCTCACCCCCGCCCGGGTCCTCGGTCTGGACGGCGAGACCGGCTCGATCACGGTCGGCAGGTACGCCGACCTCGTCGTGCTCGACGAGGACCTGGGCGTCGCGGGCGTGATGAAGCGCGGCGCCTGGGTCCGCCGTCCTTGATCGCTGTTCTGAGAAGCCGGGAGCCGGGCCCTGCGGCCCGGCCCTCCTGGCGACGGGTCAGCGCTGCGGCGGGGCGACGACGACCTCGACGCGCTGGAACTCCTTGAGGTCGGAGTAACCGGCCGTGGCCATCGTCCGGCGCAGCGCGCCGAGCAGGTTCATCGAGCCGTCGGCCAGCGACGACGGGCCGTGCAGGATCTCCCGCAGCGTGCCGATCGTGCCGAACTCGACCCGCTTGCCGCGCGGAAGCTCGGGGTGGTGGGCCTCCGAACCCCAGTGGAAGCCGCGGCCGGGGGCCTCGCTGGCCCGGGCGAGCGGGGAGCCCACCATCACGGCGTCGGCGCCGCAGGCGATGGCCTTGGCGATGTCGCCGGAGCCGCCCATGCCGCCGTCGGCGATGACGTGGACGTACCGGCCGCCCGACTCGTCCATGTAGTCGCGGCGGGG
>NZ_BOOB01000007.1 GCF_016863015.1 Microbispora amethystogenes
GGCGGGCCGCCGCGACGTCGGAGATCGCGGTCGCCATCGGCACGACCACGCCGAGCACGTTGCGGGTGGTGTGCGAGGCGCCGCCGCCGAAGCCGACCAGCACGCCCGCCGCGCCGGTCCGCATGAGGTGCAGCGCGGCCGTGTACGTCGCGCAGCCGCCCACGATCACCGGGACGTCGAGTTCGTAGATGAACTGCTTGAGGTTGAGCGGCTCGGCCCGGCCCGACACGTGCTCGGCGGAGACGGTCGTGCCGCGGATGACGAAGATGTCGACGCCCGCGTCGATGACGGCCTTGTGGTGCTGCACCGTCCGCTGGGGCGACAGCCGTACGGCGGTGGTGACGCCGGCGGCGCGGATCTCCTCGATGCGCCGGCCGATCAGCTCGTCCTTGATCGGCGCGGTGTAGATCTCCTGCAGCCGCCGGGTCGCGGCCTCCCGGTCGAGGGTGGCGACCTCCTCCAGCAGCGGCGCCGGGTCCTCGTAGCGGGTCCAGAGCCCTTCCAGGTCGAGCACGCCGAGGCCGCCCAGGCGGCCGATCTCGATCGCCGTCGCGGGCGACACGACGCTGTCCATCGGGCTCGCCACGAGCGGAGAGTCGAAGCGGTAGGCGTCGATCTGCCAGGAGATCGACACCTCCTCCGGGTCGCGGGTGCGCCGGGAGGGCACGATGCCGATCTCGTCCAGCGCGTAGGCCCGCCGCCCGCTCTTGCCGCGCCCGATCTCCTGAGTCATATCGCCTTTTCTTTCTGTTCTTCCGCTACCGGGCTATCGCCGGTGGTAGTTCGGGGCCTCGACCGTCATCTGGATGTCATGCGGGTGGCTCTCCTTGAGCCCGGCCATCGTGATCGGCATGAGCTGCGCCTTCTCGTGCAGCTCCTCGATCGTCCGGGAGCCGGTGTACCACATGCCCTGCCGGAGGCCGCCGACGAGCTGGTGGGCCACCGCCGCGGCCGGGCCGCGGTAGGGCACCTGGCCCTCGATGCCCTCGGGGATGTACTTGTCCTCCCCGGACACGTCGGCCTGCGCGTACCGGTCCTTGCTGAACGACGCGCCGCCGCGCTCGCGGTTGCGCACCGCGCCGAGCGAGCCCATGCCGCGGTACGACTTGAACTGCTTGCCGTTGATGAAGATCAGCTCGCCGGGCGACTCCTCGCAGCCGGCCAGCAGCGAGCCCAGCATGACCGTGTCGGCCCCGGCGGCCAGCGCCTTGGCGATGTCGCCCGAGTACTGCAGGCCGCCGTCGCCGATCACCGGGATGCCGGCCGGGCCGCAGGCCAGCGCCGCCTCGTAGATCGCGGTGAGCTGGGGCGCGCCCACGCCCGCGACGACCCGGGTGGTGCAGATCGAGCCGGGCCCCACGCCCACCTTGACGGCGTCGGCCCCCGCGTCGACCAGCGCCTGCGCCCCCGCCCGGGTGGCCACGTTGCCGCCGATGACGTCGACCCGCCCGTTGTTGGCCTTGACCTTGGCGATCATGTCGCACACGCCGCGCGAGTGCCCGTGCGCCGTGTCGACGATGATGACGTCGGCGCCCGCGTCGATGAGGGCCATCGCGCGCTCCTCGGCGTCGCCGGCCACGCCCACCGCGGCGCCGACCATCAGGCGGCCGTCCGCGTCCTTCGTGGCGAGCGGGTACTGCTCGCTCTTGGTGAAGTCCTTCACTGTGATCAGGCCCTGAAGGCGACCGGCCTCGTCCACGAGCGGGAGCTTCTCGACCTTGTTCTGCCGCAGCAGCCGGAAGGCCTCCTCGCGGTCGACGCCCACCGGCGCCGTCACCAGCGGCATCGGGGTCATGACGTCGCGCACGGCCTTGCCCTGGTCGCTCTCGAAGCGCATGTCCCGGTTGGTGACGATGCCCACGAGCACGCCGTCGGCGTCGGTGACCGGAACGCCGGAGATCCGGTAGGTCGCGCACAGCCGCTCGACGTCGGCGAGGGTGTCCTCGGGGGAGCAGGTGACGGGGTTGGTCACCATCCCCGCCTCCGAGCGCTTGACCAGGTCGACCTGCTGCGCCTGCTCCTCGATGGAGAGGTTGCGGTGCAGTATGCCGATGCCGCCCTGCCGCGCCATCGCGACCGCCATGCGCGCCTCGGTGACCGTGTCCATCGCGGCCGAGACCAGCGGGATGCGCAGCGTGACGTTCCGGGACAGCCGGGTCGTCGTGTCGGCCTCGCCCGGCTGCAGGTCCGAATAGGCGGGAACGAGGAGCACGTCGTCGAACGTGAGTCCCGGTTCGGTGAACTTGGCCATCTGACTGCACCCTCCTCCTGGATCCCTCGCCAGACCCGAGGTCAGTCTAGTGGCCGCCCGAAACCGCACCGGGCACACCTGTCAAGAGGGGCGACACAAAAAGTGGGGGGACCGGATTCCGGTCCCCCCACTCGGGGCGCGTCCCGCCCGCCGCTCTCGTCGAGCCCCCCTCCGCGCCCCGCCGAGGCGGCGTTCCGGCTAACGCTGCGTCAAGAATGCGTCACGCAGCGTCCACGCGCAATGTCGCAAGCTGCAACTGCACAAAGATGCATTCCCCGCCAATTCGAAGATCCACCCGGAACAATTACAAACCATCGCATTCATACATGAACAATCAGGCGCGGTGATGCCGAATGTGCGAACGGAACGGACAACGCGAAAAGGCCGGGTTATTCTCGCGGGCCGAGGCGTGACGGGGATCTGAGCGGGGAGTTCACACTTCCCGCCAGTGCGACCACCGACGTGCGACCACCGACGGAGCGAGCATGAGTACGACGGGAAACGCCGTCCCGCGGACCGGCCCATTCGAAAGTCTCGGGCTCTCCCCCGGCCAGGCGGCCCTCTACGCGGCCGCGCTCCGCCTCCACCGGGCCACCCCGGCCGAGCTCGCCGAGGCGGTCGACCGGCCCGCCGCCGACGTGCTCGACGCCCTCGACTCCCTCGTACGGCTCGGCGCGGTCGACCGGCGGCGGGAGGAGGTCGTCGCGCGGCATCCGGCCGAGGTGATCGGCCGGCTGGTCGCCGAGCGGCTGGACCGCATGGCCCGGGAGAGCCGGTGTCTCGACGAGATGATCACGGCGGCCGGGCGCCTGGCCCGCCACTACGACACCGGGCGCGACTGGCGGGGCGGAGGACTGCCGGTCGAGCGGGTGAGCGGCGCCGGCGCGCTCTACGAGGGCGTCATCGGCCACGCCCTGCAGGCGCCTCCCGCCGATCTGGTCATGGCCGTCCCGGACCACCGCACCGTGGTGCGGTTCGCGAACACCCACAGCGCGCAGTGGATCCGGGCCGCCGCGGACGGCGTCGTGCGGTTGCGCGCGATCGTCCCGCACGCCGCTCTGTCGTCGCCCGCCGTACGGGAGATGTATGAACGGTTCACGGCGGCGGGTGCGAATCTGCGCGCGCTCGACGAGGTGCCGAGCTGGTTCCTCGCGCTCGGCGACGGCACCGCCTGGCTGCCGGTCCAGTGGGGCGTCCCGCTGCCCGACAACGCCTACAACTGCTGCGTCGTCCACGCCCCGGCTGCGGCGGGAGCCCTGCGCGCGCTGTTCGGGGAGCTGTGGGCCCGGGCCGCCCCGATCTCCCCGCACAGCGGCGCCCGGCAGGTGCTGCGACTCGCCGCCCAGGGGCTCTCCGACGACGCCGTCGCCCGCCGTCTCGGGGTGTCCGTGCGCACGGTGCGGGCCAGATTCGCCGAGGCGATGGCGGAGCTGGGCGCCCAGTCACGCTTCCACGCCGGGGTCGAGGCCGCCCGCCGCGGCTGGCTGTGACCCGCCCCCAGATCCGGCGGCGAATGCGGCAGCGAATTCGGCGGCGGACCCGGCCGCGGACCGTGCCGCCGGAGCGGCGGGCCTGACGAGCAGATGAGGCGCACTTTCGCTCCCGGAGGGGGCCGTGGTCATAAGGTGGGATGCGTGCTCGAAGACGTCCCCCGCGACCCGTTCGCGGATGACCCTGACGACCCCGCGGCGGAGCTCGGATCGCCCGACGACGTGGAACCGCTGTCGCTCGCCGAGCGCGACGAGGCACTGACCGATCTCGCCGACGTGGAGGTCTTCCGTTCCCTGCTCGAACCCCAGGGCGTGCTCGGGCTGGTCCTCGACTGCCCCGAGTGCGGCGAGCAGCACTACTTCGACTGGGACCTGCTGCGCGGCAACCTGCGCCAGATGATCGACAACGGCCGGCCGCAGGTCCACGAGCCCGCCTTCCAGCCCGATCCGTCCGACTACGTGAGCTGGGAGTACGCCCGGGGCTACGTGGACGGCGTGATCGACACCGAGGAGAGCCGCTGACTGTCCACGTCGGCGACCAGTGCGCCGAGCAGCCGGAGGGCCGCGTCGGTCCCGCCCAGGGGCTCCCGGCGGGCGAGGGCGTCGAGGAGGACGTCCGTCCGAACTACGTCGCCCTCCACGTCGCCATCGCCGTACGGCCCGGGAAGGCCCGCCGTACGACGACGTTTCATGGTCACGCAATCGACTCCAGCTCGGCCAGCTGCCGGAGCCTGGCGAGCGCACGATGTTGCGCGACCCGGACGGCACCAGGGGTCATGCCGAGTACATTACCCGTCTCCTCGGCGGAAAGACCCGAGACGACCCGCAGGATGAGAAGCTCGCGCTGGGTGTCCGGCAGCCGGGCCAGCAGGTCCCGGGCGTGCTGCGCCTCGATGTAGCGCACCACGGTCTCCTCCGGCCCCGGGCCCTCGTCGGGCCCGTCCGGCAGGTCCTGCGTCGGCACCGCGGAGCGCACCGAACTGCGCAACGCGTCCGCCACCTTGTGCGAAGCGATGCCGAACACGAACGAGGCGAAGGGGCGGCCCATGTCGCGGTAGCGTGGCAGCGCCGACAGCACCGCGATGCACACCTCCTGAGCCACGTCGTCGGCGATGTGGTACTGACCGGAGACCCTCCCCAGTCGGGCCCTGCAGTACCGGACCACCATCGGGCGCAGTTGTCCCAGCAGTGATTCGATCGCGGTGCGATCTCCTTGTACGGCAAGGCTGGTCAGTTCCCTGAGGTCGGACTCATCCGATCTCGTCGCAAGCCTTACCCCAGTTGCGGCGTCGGCGACGCATCCCTCGGTCACGTTAGGCATGATGCCCGCCACGATCGTTCATGTCGTCATGGTTAACGGCTACGGATTGGTCACATTGACGCGTCGATAACCCTTTGTAATCAATCGACCACACGACCGTTGGAACATTCCAACCAGAATGACCAATTCGAGAGATATATGCCGGATGCCTTGACAGGTATTAAGAAGTATGCGGCGTCTGCCTATTGCCGGGCGGCCCTTCGATGCCGCGCGTCACCGGTATGGACCGCGCCGCCCGAACACGCCCCTACCGGGAAGCGGACACGTATCCCACCGGTATAGACCACCGTTCAGGCGCCGGCCCTCATCGGAGCGTGGAGGAGACCACCCGGGGAGCGCGGCCGGCGCCGAGGTAGAAGACGCCGGGGAAGCCGCGCGTCTCGAACCCGCCGCTGACGTTGCGGCGCAGCGTCGAGTGCTCGATGCGCAGAGAGCCGCTGCGGTCGTTGCTGACGAAGAACACCGCCCCGCCGCCCTCGTTGGCGTGGTTGCCGGTCATCAGCGAGCCGGCGATCCGGACGGCGTACCTGTTGCCGTCCGCGTACACGGCCCCGCCGTTGCCGCCCCCAGGGGTTCCGGCCTTGGCCGGGTTGGCGCCGCGTCCGACCGCCCGGTTCCCGACGAAGACGCTGTTGACGATCTGCCAGGAGACGCCGATGCCGCTCAGCGCGCCCCCGTTCGAGCAGACGCCGTTCTCGAAGCTGCTGCCGGCGACGTACACGGGCAGGTCGTGCCACTGGTCCAGCACGCGGATCGCCGCGCCGCCCAGGTCGGGGCCGGTGCGGTCACAGCGGTTGCGGACGAACCGTGAGTTGACCACTTTGAGCCTGCCACCGCGGGCGAAGACCGCCCCGCCACCACCGCCGTCGGTCCTCTGGCCGGTGGAGTCGCCGTCGGCGAACGTCAGGTTCTGCAGGGTCAGCGCGGGTGCCGGCTGGTCGTCGCAGTGCGAGGTCGTCCACACCTGGGCCCGGTCACAGGTGTTCATGTAGAGGATGCGCCGTTTGCCCGCGCCGCTGAGCGTCACCTTCCCGCCGCCGTCGACGACGACCCGGGCGCTGGTGTTGCGGACCTTCGCCGTGGCGGTCAGCCTGATGGTCACCGGGCGAGGGCCGCAGGAGAAGGTGATGACGCCGCCGCGGGCCACGGCCCTGACGAAGGCCTGGGAGGTGCAGCTCGCGGGCGTGCCCCGGCCGACGACGGTCGTCGGGCGCGAGACGTCGGCGGGCCGCGCCTCGGGCGGCACGGGAACCGTCCCCGTGAGGCTCCCCGCCCCCGTCGCCGGGACGGATTCCGCGACGGCGGGCGGAGCCGTCGCCCCGGCCGGCGTCACTCCGATCACCGTCACACCGTCCACCGTCATGCCGTCCACCGTCATGCCGTCCACCGTCATGCCGTCCACCGTCATGCCGGACATGGAGAGACCGGCACCCGACACCAGCACGGCGGTAAGAGCTCTGCGTCCGAATCGCACGCCGACGATCGTATTGACCCCGATTAGGCATATAGGGGGTTTCAGGGAATCTCCCGGAAAAAGCGCGCGCCCCGCGGTCCGCCCGTGAGGGCGGCGCGGGGCGCGGTTGCCGAATCCGATCGGTCGCCGATCGGGTGCCTCTGCCGAGCGACTCCCGATCGATCGCCTGCTGTCAGCGGCCGTCGATCAGTGGCCGCCGATCAGTTGGCCGTCGATCAGTGGCCGTGACCGTGGCCGTGGCCGTGACCGCCGCCGGCGGCCGGGGCCTCCTCCTCGGGCTTGTCCACCACGAGGGCCTCGGTGGTCAGCAGCATGCCGGCGATGGACGCGGCGTTCTGCACGGCCGAGCGGGTCACCTTGACGGGGTCGATGACGCCCTGGGCCACCAGGTCGCCGTACTCGCCGGTGGCGGCGTTGAGACCCTCACCGGCGTTCAGCGCGGCGATCTTCGTGGTGACGACGTAGCCCTCGAGGCCCGCGTTCTCGGCGATCCAGCGGGCCGGCTCGACCAGGGCCTTGCGGACGATCGAGACGCCGGTGGCCTCGTCGCCGGTCAGGCCGAGGTTGTCGAGGTCCTTGGACACGTGCACGAGCGCGGAGCCGCCACCGGAGACGATGCCCTCCTCGATCGCGGCGCGGGTCGCGGAGATCGCGTCCTCCAGGCGGTGCTTCTTCTCCTTCAGCTCCACCTCGGTCGCGGCGCCGACACGCAGCACGCAGACACCGCCGGCGAGCTTGGCGAGGCGCTCCTGGAGCTTCTCGCGGTCCCAGTCGGAGTCGGACTGCTCGATCGCGATCTTGATCTCGCGGATGCGGTCCTCGATCGCCTGGGCGTCACCGGCGCCGTCGACGACCGTGGTGGTGTCCTTGTTGACCACGACGCGGCGGGCCGTGCCGAGGACCTCCAGGCCCACGTGCTCCAGCTTGAGGCCGATCTCCTCGCTGACGACCTGGCCGCCCGTGAGGGTGGCGATGTCCTGCAGCATGGCCTTACGGCGGTCGCCGAAGCCCGGAGCCTTGACGGCGACGGAGGTGAAGGTGCCGCGGATCTTGTTGGTCACCAGGACGGCCAGGGCCTCGCCCTCGACGTCCTCGGCGATGACCAGAAGCTGCCGCTTGGTCTGGGCGACCTTCTCCAGCAGCGGGAGGAAGTCCGCGATGGAGGAGATCTTGCCCTGGTGGATCAGGACGTACGGCTCCTCGAGCACCGACTCCATGCGCTCGGCGTCGGTGACCATGTAGTGCGAGAGGTAGCCCTTGTCGAACTGGAGACCCTCGGTGAACTCCAGCTCCAGGCCCATCGCGTTGGACTCTTCGACGGTGATGACACCGTCCTTGCCCACCTTGTCGAACGCCTCGGCGATCAGGCCGCCGATCTTCGCGTCCTGCGCGGAGATCGTCGCGACGTTGGCGATCTCCTTCTTGTCCTCGACGTGGCGGGCGGTGCTGAGCAGCCGCTCGCTGACGGCCTGGGCGGCCTTGTCGATGCCGCGCTTGAGCGACAGCGGCTGCGCGCCGGCCGCCACGTTGCGCAGGCCCTCGCGGACCATGGCCTGGGCCAGGACGGTCGCGGTGGTGGTGCCGTCACCCGCGATGTCGTTGGTCTTGGTCGCCACCTCCTTGGCGAGCTGGGCGCCAAGGTTCTCGTACGGCTTCTCCAGCTCGACCTCGCGAGCGATGGTGACACCGTCGTTCGTGATCGTCGGGGCACCGAACTTCTTGTCGATGACGACGTTGCGGCCGCGCGGGCCGAGGGTCACCTTGACGGCGTCGGCGAGAGCGTTCACACCACGCTCGAGAGCGCGCCGCGCGTCCTCTTCGAACTCCAGGATCTTCGGCATTCAGGTCTCCTTGTGAGCGCGTCGGAGCCCCGGGCACGTGGACCCGGGGCTCCTCATGGCTTGCGCGGCCTACTACTTCTCGATGATGGCGAGCACGTCGCGAGCCGAGAGCACCAGGTACTCCTCGCCGCCGTACTTGACCTCGGTGCCGCCGTACTTGCTGTAGAGGACGACGTCGCCCTCCTTGACGTCGAGCGGAATGCGCTTCTCGCCGTCCTCGTCCCAGTTGCCCGGGCCCACAGCGAGCACGCGGCCCTCCTGCGGCTTCTCCTTGGCGGTGTCCGGGATGACCAGGCCGGAGGCGGTGGTCTGCTCGGCCTCAAGCGGCTGGACCACGATGCGGTCGCCGAGCGGCTTAACGGGAACCTTGGTGGCGGTCGTCACGATCGGACCTCCCCTTCAGATTGCGATGAATGAGCTGAAGAGGCGACCAGCGGCCTGCCGTCGCGGGTGTCAGACCTGTCTCGTCGCTGTTGGCACTCTCAATGGCAGAGTGCCAACACGAAACAGTATGCAAGTGGCGCGTGACAGTCAACACGAACCCGCCCCGCAGGTCAGACCCGTCTCCCGGCAACGCGTCCGAGGCCCCCCGTTCAGCCCCCCGCCGCTCACACGTCACCGCCGCGACCCCCCGAACGGCCCAGGCCAGCGGGCGGGTCAGCGGGCGGGTCAGCGGGCGGGTCAGCGGGCGGGTCAGCGGGCGGGTCAGCGGGCGGCGTACGAACCGGAGCGGACGTCGTCGACGAGGCCCGGCCGGCTGGGGTTCCAGCCGAGGTTCTTCCTCGCGAGATCGCCGCTCACCACCTGGCTCAGGGCGAGCCCCTCGGCGAACGGGCGGCCGAGCACCTCGCTCGCCTCGCCGATCGGCCACGGCACGGCCTTCCCGCTGCGACCGGCGGCCGCGGCGACGTCGGCGACGCTCACCGCCTCTTCGGCGACCGCGTGGAAGAGGTTGCCCGGCGCGGCCTTCTCGATCGCGAGCACGATCAGGTCCGCCAGGTCGTCCACGTGCACGGTCGCCCAGGTCGGCGCCGGGCCGCCCGCGTGGACGTACCTGCCGTCCTCCCCGCCCGGTGCGGCGAGGAGGGCGGGGATGCCCACGCCCCGGCCGTACACGACGCCGGGCCGTACGACGATTCCGCCGCCGTCCAGCACGAGCCTCTCCACCCGCGGACGGTAGCCGGACAGGGCGATCGGGTTCACCGGCGCGTCCTCGTCCGCCGCCTCGGTGGTGGCGCCGAGCACCCACACGCCGCTGACGTAGACCAGGCGCGCGCCGCCGCCGGCCAGCGCCTCGATCGCGGCGACGTCCACCGCCTCGTCCCCGACGGGGTTCGCGGCGTGGACGACGACGTCGATGTCGGAGGTCACCGCCTTCGCGAGCGTCTCGGGCTCATTGAGGTCACCGTGACGCACCTCGCCCGGCAGGGCGGCCTCGCGCGGCTTCGGCCGGACCAACGCCACCACGTCGTGGCCGTGCTCGGCGAGCCGCTCCGCGAGCACCGAGCCGATGTAACCCGTCGCGCCGAGAACGAGAACCTTCATCGTTTCACCTCGAAAATTTTGATGTCTGACTTTTCGACCTGGAGGCTAGCGTAGAAGGCATCGACATTTCAACGTCGAAGCAAGCGTTACGATGAGACGAGGAGGAGCGGCGGGTGGACCTTCGGCCGCGCGCATCATGAACCACAACCTCGTGGACGGCACCACCGCGATCGGCGCCACCGGGAACGGCACCGTGAACGACGCCATCGAGCAGATCCTCGGCGACTGGGCCCGGGTGCGTCCGGACGTGGACTGTTCGGCGATGGGCGTCGCCGGGCGGATCTCCCGGGCGTCCCGCCTGATGGAGAAGGGCGTCAAGGAGCACTTCGCCCGGTACGACCTGGAGCCCTGGGAGTTCGACGTGCTCGCCACCCTTTTCCGCGCCAACTCCGCGCACCGGCTCTGCATGGGCGACCTCGCCACCGCCGCGATGGTGAGCTCGGCGGCCCTCACCAACCGGGTGGACCGCCTCACCGCCAAGGGGCTGGTGCACCGGGAGGTCTCGCCGTCGAACCGCCGCATGGTCCTGATCACCCTCACGGACCGGGGCCACGCGATGGTCGACGAGTTGCTGGAGGGCCACGTGGCCAACGAGAACCGGCTGCTCGCCGGCCTCACTCCGGAGGACCGGGAGCAACTGTCCGGCCTGCTCTGTAAGCTGCTCACCTCCCTCGGCGACGTACGCACCTGCTGACTGGGTGAGCGCCGGCCACGGGCGATAGCGTCGCGAGCGTGGACCTGGAAACCTTCCGCATGCTGCTCGCCCCCGCCGGACGCGGGGCCCTGGACGACGCCGTGCGGATCCTCGCCGACGGCGCGGACCCGGTGGCCGCCGCGAGCGCGCTGCGCCGATCCCACTCCCCCGAGCTCGCCGCCGCGGCGCTCACGCAGGCGTCGCTGCGGCGGCGTGCCGAGACCAAGTTCGGCGCCGACGCCGCCGTCATGTACTTCACCCCGCACGGACTCGAGCAGGCCACCCGGCCCGAGGTCGCCGCCCACCGCGCCGCCAGGATCAGCGCCGCCGGGATCAGGACCGCCGGCCCCGGACCCGCCGCGATCGGACCCGCCGCGATCGGAGCCGCCGGACGCGGCTCGGCCGGGGTGGAGCCGACCGGTGCCGGGCCGGCTGGGGCTCCGTCGACCGGCATGGGCGAGGCCGGAGGCGTGAGGGCTGCGGAGGGGCCGCGTGTGCTCGACGTGTGCTGCGGAATCGGCGGCGACCTGCTCGCGCTGGCCCGCGCGGGATGCGCGGTGGACGCGCTCGACCTCGACCCGCTGACGGTGGAGATCGCCCGTGCCAACGCGGCGGCGCTCGGCCTGTCCTCCCTGGTGACGGTCCGTACGGCGGACGCCGCGGCGGCCGACCCGGGGGGATACGACCTGCTGTTCGCCGACCCGGCCAGAAGGGGGGCGAGAGGGCGGACGTTCGACCCGATGGCCTACTCCCCCCCGTGGCCGGTGGTGCTCGACCTGGTCGCCCGGGCTCCGGCCGCCTGTCTGAAGACGGCCCCCGGCATCCCGTACGAGTTCATCCCGGAGGGCGCCGAGGCCGAATGGGTCTCCTACCGGGGCGAGGTGAAGGAGGCGGCCATCTGGACCGGGATGGGCATCTGGACCGGGATTGGGACGAGCGGTCGGCGCGCCACCCTGCTGCCCTCCGGCGCCACGCTCACGGCCTCGGGCGCGGAGGCCGATGCCGGGCCGGTGAGCCGTTATCTCTACGAGCCCGACGGCGCCGCCGTACGGGCGCACCTGGTCGCCGAGGTGGCCGCCCTCGTGTCGGGTCACCTCGTCGATCCGCGCATCGCGTACATCACCGGCGATCGCCTCGTGCCCACGCCGTGGGCGGCGTGTTACGAGGTCACCGACGTGATGCCCTTCTCGTTGAAGCGGCTGCGCGCGGCGCTGCGCGAGCGGGGCGTCGGCGCGGTGACGATCAAAAAACGCGGGTCCGCGGTCGACGTCGAGCGGCTGCGGAAAGACCTCCGGCTTTCCGGGAGTGAATCCGTGGTGATTGTGCTCACCCGGATAGAGGACCGGCCCTTCGTCTTGCTTTGTCAGCCTGTGACCAGCCAGAAGGGCTGAACTCCCGGCAATTCACCGGCAATCATCGCCTTTCCCAGTCCACGCCTGACGGCCGCGGGTCAGGGCCTAAAGTTGGCCGTCGGGCAGTGCCGCCTGCTCGTTCGTCTGCGCGAGACCGGGCCGAACCCAACGTTTCGGCGAGCTGAAGGAGCATTCTCGGTGGAGCATTCCAGCCACAACCTCCTCCAGGCGGGCAGCCAGACCGCCATCTCCGACCGGATGCGCGAACTACTCGCCCGGGCGGCCCAGGACCACGTCTACGAGCAGCGGACGCAGGGCGCCGCGCTCGACGACATCCGCCAGCGGCTGGAAGGCATGGAATGGCTGCTCCGCGAGGTGCGCGAGCGTGAGCTCGGCGGCCTCGGCGCGGCACTGGAGGCGATCACCCAGCGGCTCGACGACCTGGCGGCCAGACCGCCGGCCTGGGCCGAAGGTCTCGCCCAGCACGTGGAACTGCTGCGCGGCCACGTAGAGGAGGCCGGCGGCCGGACGCAGGGGCTGGCCGACCGGATGACGGAGTTCGCGCACCGGCTCGGCAAGTTCCAGGGCGGCATGGAGGCGGCCGCCGGGCGCTTCACCCGGCTCGACAAGGCCCTCACCTCGCTCACCGAGCGGACCGAACGCCTGGAGGCCGTCGTGATCGAGCGGCTGGAGTCGGTCGGCGGCAGGATCGAGGCGGTGGAGAGCGGCGTCGAGGCGGTCGGCGAACGCGTCGGGATGCTCCCCGCCGAACTGGGCATCGGGGACCTGCGCGGCACCGTGGCGGGGCTGGGCTCCAGCGTGGACGGCGTGAACGCCACCGTGGCCGGGTTGAGCGCCGGAGTGGGAGACGTCGCCGCGAGCGTGGACGAGATGAGCACGACCATGGCGGGCATGAACGCCGATCTCACCCTCACGGCGGGGGCGGTGGCCCCGCTCGCGGAGGCGGTGCGAAGCAGACCCGACCGCGAGCAGATCGCCGAGACCGTCTCGGGCGCGGTCACCAGTGCCATGGAGCCCGCACGCGGCGACGTGGCCCGGCGGCTCGCCGCGCTGGAGGAGACCATGCTGGCGCTCGCGGAAGCCCTGCTGCGCCCCGCCCACGGCCCCGGCCACAGCTCAGGCCACGGTCACCCCCGCGACCGCGCCGACTGACTCAGTCGCCGCTCAGACGTGGACGACGGTGATCGGGAGGGACGAGTCGGCCGGGATCCGCAGCGTCGAGGGCGTGGCTCCGGCCGCGACCAGGTCGGCGCCGAGCGCCGCCACCATCGCGCCGTTGTCCGTGCACAGACCCGGCCGGGGCACCCGCAGGCGCACCCCCGCCGCGTCGCAGCGCTCCTGGGCCAGCGCCCGTAGCCGTGAGTTGGCCGCCACGCCACCACCGATCAGCAGGTCCTTCACGTCGTAGCGGGCACACGCCTGCAGCGCCTTGCGGGTGAGCACGTCCACGACCGCCTCCTGGAACGACGCGGCGACGTCGGCCACCGGGACCGGCTCGCCCGACGCCTCGCGGGCCTCGACCCACCGGGCCACGGCCGTCTTCAGGCCGGAGAAGGAGAAGTCGAGCGTGCCGTCGTCGTACTTGCCGCGCGGGAAGGCCACCGCCGAGCCCGAGCCCTCGCGGGCGGCCCGGTCGATGTGCGGCCCGCCGGGGAACGGCAGCCCCAGCACCCGGGCCACCTTGTCGAACGCCTCGCCCGCCGCGTCGTCCACGGTCGAGCCGAGCGAGATCACGTCCTGCGCGACGTCGGGCACGAGGAGCAGCGAGGAGTGCCCGCCCGACACCAGCAGCGCGATCGCGGGCTTGGGCAGCGGGCCGTGTTCGAGCTGGTCGACGGCGACGTGCGCGGCGAGGTGGTTGACCCCGTAGAGCGGAACGCCGAGGCCCAGCGCGTACGCCTTGGCGGCGGCCACACCGACGAGCAGCGCGCCCGCCAGGCCCGGGCCCGCCGTCACGGCGACCGCGTCGATGTCGGAGAACCGCAGCCCGGCGCCCGCCAGCGCGCTCTCGACCGTCGGCGTCATCGCCTCCAGGTGCGCCCGTGAGGCCACCTCGGGCACCACCCCGCCGAACCGGGCGTGTTCGTCCATGCTGGAGGCGATGGTGTTGGCCAGCAGCGTGTGGCCGCGGACGATGCCCACGCCCGTCTCGTCGCAGGACGTCTCGATCCCCAGCACGATCGGCTCGTCGCGCCCCATCATGACTCCTTCTGTGCTTCCCGCTCAGCGTCGGGACGCTCGCTCCCGAGGTCCTTCGTCATGGTGATGGCGTCCGTTCCGTCCTCGTAGTAGCGCCTTCGCAGGCCGAGGCGGCGGAAGCCGAACCGCTCGTACATCGCCTGTGCCGGGGGGTTGTCCGCGCGCACCTCCAGGAACACCGAAGCCGCGCCGCGCCGTACCGCCTCGGCGAGCAGCGCGTCCATCAGCGCGGCGCCGACGCCGGCGCGGCGGTGCGCGGCGAGGACGGCGATCGTCTGCACGTCCGCCTGGTCGGCCGCCACCGCGAGCCCGGCGTACCCGACGACGCGCTCGCCCACCTCCGCGACCAGGTAGTGCCGGGTGCGCGGCTGGTCGCGCAGCTCGCCCCGCAGCATGGCCTCGCTCCAGGCGTCCGCCGGGAACGTGGCGCGCTCGATTTCCATGACCGCGGGCAGGTCCTCCGCGGTCATCTGACGCAGGACGACCTCCGCCTGCCTCACTGCGTCGCCCCGGCGCGGGTCACGCCGTCACCCTCTTCGGCGTCCCGGGCACCTGCGCGTCGGGACGCCGCAGGTAGATCGGCCGCGGCGGGCCGAGCACGGACAGCTCCCGCGCCTTCTCCACGGAGTCGACCCGCCCCTCGGGCACGCGGGCGATCTCTGCCGCCTCCTCCTCGCTCAGCGTGGCGAGGCGCCCGGCCGCGAGGGCCGCGAGCGCCCCGGCCGAGGGGTGCAGCGGGCCGCGTATCCGGTCGGCGCCGATGACGTCCGCGTACATGGCGCCGCCCGCCCCGATCACGGGCAGTTCGCCGGGCAGGTCGTGCGGCCGGTCCACGCGCGGCCCGTCGAGCCGCGTGCGCGGGTCGCCGTACCGGGCCCAGAAGACTTCCTTGCGGCGCGCGTCGGTCGCGACCAGGAACGGCCCGCTCTCCTCCGCGGCGTACGCGAGGGCGTCGAGCGTGCACACCCCGAACGCCGGCACGCCCGCGGTCAGCGCCAGCGCCGTCGCCGTCATCAGGCCGACCCGCAGACCGGTGTACGGCCCGGGCCCGGTCCCCGCGACGATGGCGGTGACGTCCCTGAGCGTCGCCCCCGACTCACGCAGGACCTGCTCGACGGCGGGCGCGAGCAGCTCCCCGTGCCGCCGCGCGTCGATCGTCGTCGACTCCGCCACCACACGCTCGCCGTCGTGCAGCGCGGCGGTGACGGCGGGAGTGGCGGTGTCGAAGGCCAAGACAAGCACGAAGGTCAAGCGTAGTCGCTCCGCTCAGGCGGCCGGACACCGTCAGGCGGAGCGGACCAGGGAGGCGTAGACGATGACGTTGTCGCGGTATTCGTGCTGTTTCCAGTCGAAGTCGCCGCCACAGGTGATCAGGCGCAGGCCGTCCTCGGTGTAGACGCGCTCGGCCGGGAAGTCGTTCTTGGGCACGCGCTCCACGGAGTCCACCGTGTAGGAGGCGGTCTTGCCGTCGCTGCGCACCACCTTCACGACCGCTCCCTTGCGCAGGTCGCGCAGGCGGTAGAAGACGGCGGGAGCGGTCTTGGTGTCCACATGGCCGATGATCACGGAGGCGCCGGGATCGCCCGGCACGGCGCTGCCGGTGTACCAGCCCGCCGTGGTCGGCTTGTCGAAGGGCGGCAACTCCACGTCGCCCTCGTCGGAGAGGCCGAGCTTCATCAGCGGCGCCTTGAGGCGGAGCGCCGGGATGTCGATCCGCTTGGGGACGACGGACGTTCTGACCTCCGCCTGGTCACCCGCGTCCCTGCCCCCGGTGATCACGGCGAAGACGAGCCCGGTGACCACCCCGGCGACGATCACCCCCCGGGTGGACAGCGCCAACGTCAGGCTCCGGAGCGCCTGCGGGCCACCCCGACGCCGACGCCGAGCGCGGCCAGCAGCACGACGACGGTGACACCCACCGGCGGCCCGGACGCGTCTTCAGGGCCCCCGGCGGCCGTGCCGCCGCCACCCGCGTGCGGGGCACGGGTGGGAATCCTCGTGTGGTCCTCGGTGTCGTCCGGCTCCTCCTGCGGCGCGACGATCCTGAACGACGCCTCGCCGACGTCGTTGGTCGCCTCGCACCGCACCTGCACGCGGTAGCCGCCCGCCTTCGCGCCGGCCCGTACGGTGGCGCTGCCCGTCACCAGCGGCATGGCGGTGGCGGAGGCCGGGGTGCCGGACTTCGCCGGCGGCGGCACCAGCGTGACGAGCCCCGTGAACGCGTCGGAACGCGCGGTCGCGCGGTATTCGGGACCGCCCTCCGACAGCGGGCAGCGGGCGCTGACGCGCACGCTCCTGGTCGCCCCTCCGGTGATCCGCTTCGGCTCGACCGTCACCCGGATGTCCTGGCGCGAGATCGAGACGAGCGGTGTCGGCACAGGCGGGGTCAGCGTGATGGTCGGTTCGGCCTGAACCGAGGCCTGCGCGGTGCAGCCCATGGCCCCGAACAGAAAGGCTCCCGCGACGGCGACCTGTGTGACCCTGCTCAACCGCACACCTCTTCCACCCCGGTCCCTTACCCAGAAAATCCAGACCGATTCATGACCGAGGATCTTCCTTCGTCCCGATGATCCACAGGAACGCGGACAGGCGTCAAGGACTGCGCGGCGGACCGGTCTGAATCGCGTACGGACGACGCCCGGCTTGTCCCCGGGCGTCCTTGTCGCACGTCAGAGTCTGGGTTGCGGTCGTTTGTGGCGAGAACGGCACCGCTCGGCGGAGGCGACTCAGGCCTGGGCTAAGCCTCAGGCTGGGCTCAGGCGAGGGAGACGGCGGACCACCGCGGGCCCACGCCCGCCAGCCGTACGAGCCGTTCCTCGTCCTCGGCTCCGCGCTCGATGTGGACCTCCAGGCGGTCCTCCGACAGCCCCTCGACCAGGCCCTCGCCCCACTCGACCACGGTGACCGACTCCTCCAGAGAGGCGTCGAGATCGAGGTCGTCCACCTCCACGAAGCCGCCGAGCCGGTAGGCGTCCACGTGCACCAGCGCGGGCCCGCCCGACAGGGACGGGTGGACCCTGGCGATCACGAAGGTCGGGGAGGTGATCGGCCCGCGCACCTTGAGGCCCTCGGCGAGGCCCTGCACCAGGGTGGTCTTCCCGGCGCCGAGCGGCCCGCTCAGCACGACCAGGTCTCCCGGCCCGAGCAGCGCGGACAGCCGCGCGCCCAGGGTCCGCGTCTCCTCGGCGGTCGCGGCCCGGAACTCGGCGGTGCGGAGCTCGTCGCCTCGGGACTCAGCCGCCCCGGACTCAGTGGCCCCAGACCCGGTGGTCCCAGACCCGGTGGCCCGGGAATCAGCGGCCCCGGACTCGGCGGCCCGGGACGCACCGGTGGTCACGCGCTGCCCCTCTCGGCTCGCTTCAGCAGCTCGCGCAGTGCCTCGTTCACGGCGTCGGGCCGTTCGAGCTGCACGAGATGCGACGTCTCCGGCATGGTGGTGAGCTGGGCGGTGGGCACGGCGGCCGCGATCGCCCTGCTGTGGTCGAGCGGCGTCAGCCAGTCGCCCTCACCGACGATGATGGCGGTCGGCACCTTGTTCAGCACGTCGAGCGCGGTCAGCTTGTCGTGCGACATGAGCGCCGGGTAGAAGTCGGCGATCACCTCGGAGGGAGTGGCCCGGATCATCGACTCGACGAAGTCCACGACGGTCGGGCTGACGCTCTTGGAATCGCCGAACGCGAGATGGCGCAGCGCGAGGAACGACAGGTCGGTGCCGGCCTGCCGGCCGCGGTCGACGAGCGCGCCGCTCCGGCGCATGACCGAGACGGCGGACGGCACCGCGAGGTTCACCACCTTGGAGACCAGAGCGGGCAGACCCAGGGTGATCTCGGCGAGCTTGCCGGCCGAGGTCGCGATCAGCGACACACCGCGGATCTTGTCGCCGAACAGCTCGGGCCGCCGCTCTGCCAGAGCCATGATCGTCATGCCGCCCATCGAGTGGCCGACCACGACGCACGGCCCGGGGACGAGCTCGTCGAGCACCAGCGCGAGGTCCTCGCCGAGCCGCTCGATCGTGCAGTCGCTCGACGGCGCGCGGGCCGACAGCCCGTGGCAGCGCTGGTCCCACAGCACCAGGCGGTAGGAGTCGCGCAGGACGCGCCGCTGGTAGTGCCAGGAGTCGGAGGACAGGCAGTAGCCGTGGCACAGCACCACGGTCAGCGGCGCGTCCTCCACGCCGTCGACCTCCGCGTGGATCTGGACGCCGTCGGATGTGGTGAGCGTCACCGGCCGTCCGCGCAGCTCGCCGAAGGGCTCGCCCCCCTCCAGGTCGGGCCGCAGGCGGATGCGGCCCACGGCGTACCTCTTGGCGAGCGTGGCCGCCGCCACCCCCGCCGACGCCGCGCCGAAGACCGCGCCGGCGATCCCGACCTTGCGACGTGTTCTCATGCCTGCCCTCCTCGCAGCCGCGTGCTCAGCGTCCGTCCGTGTGGACGCGAGGCACGCGGGATCCGATCCTCGTCACGATCTCATGAGTAATCGTGCCCAGGGAATCCGCCCACTCCTGACAGGTTGGCTCGCCGTGGTCACCGGGGCCGAAAAGGATCACCTCGTCCCCCGATTCCGCCGCGTCGTCGCCGAGGTCGATGACGAACTGGTCCATGCACACCCGCCCGGCGATCCGCCGCCGCCGGCCCGCCGCCAGCACCTCCGCCCGATTGGTCCCGTTTCGCAGGATGCCGTCCGCATACCCGAGAGGAACGAGGCCAAGCGTGGTTTGCCGGTCGGTGACGTACAGGTGCCCGTACGACACGCCCGTCCCGGGGGCGACCCGCTTCACGCTCGCGAGTCTGGCGGTCAGGGTCATCGCGGGCCGGAGCCCGAAGTCGCCGAGCTCGGGAACCGGGCTCAGCCCGTAGATCGCGATGCCGGGACGGATCATGTCGTACCTCGACTGCGGCAGTGTGACGGCCGCGGCGGAGTTCGCGATGTGCCGGACGGCGTCGCTCGGCACCCCGGCCTTGTCCGCGACGACGAGCGCCTCGTCGAACGTGGCGAGCTGGGCCTCGATGGAAGGATGGCCGGGGATGTCGGCGCACGCGAGGTGCGACCAGATGCCCACGATTTCGACGGCGCCGGTCGCCCGCGCGGCGAGGGCATGCTCGACCAGCGACGGCCAGTCGGCGGCGGTGGCGCCGCCCCGGGAGATGCCGGTGTCGATCTTCAGGTGGACCCGGGCGGTGCGCCCGGTCCTGCCGGCGGCCGCGACGATCTCGTCCACGACCCAGGGGGCGCCGGCGGACAGGTCGACGTCCGCGAGCAGCGCGGCGTCCAGCGGCTCGCCCGGCGTGATGAGCCACGACATGACCGGCGCGGTGATCCCCGCCTCGCGCAGGGCCAGCGCCTCGCGTACGAAGGCGGTGCCGAGCCGGGCCGCGCCCGCCTCCAGGCACGCGTTCGCCACCGGCACCAGGCCGTGCCCGTACGCGTCGGCCTTGACCACGGCCATCGTCTCGGCGCCGCCCGCACGCTCGGCCAGCAGCCGCACGTTGTGCCTGATCGCGGACAGATCCACCCGTGCCTCAGCCGGGGTGGCCCCACCCGCCGTCGAGAAGCTCATTTTCCCAGTGTGTCAGGTGGACCCGGGTGGATGCGCCCATAGACGCCGCACGTCAGAGCATGCGCAGGGCCGCGGGGATCGCCTCCGCGACGTCGAGGGCCGCGATCGGCGCCTCCCCACGCCCCCCGTCACCGCCCCCGTAGCGGGCCTCGGCGCGGCCCCCGGCGTCTGCCCTGGCGTCTCCCCTGGCGCCTCCGCCGTCGCCGCCCCTGGCGGCGATCCGCGCGGCCAGGCCGTGGATGTACGCGGCGCACGAGGCCGCGTCGTAGCCGGACAGGCCGGCGGCGAGCAGGGCGCCCGTGATCCCGGACAGGACGTCGCCGGTGCCGCCCGTGGCGAGCCAGGGCGTCCCGGTGGTGTTGACCCGCACCGGCCGGTGCTCCTCGGCGACGAGGGTGGTCGAGCCCTTCAGCAGCACCGTCGCCCCCAGCTCGGCCGCGGCCCGCCGCACATGGTCGAGCCGCGCGGCCTCGATCTGCTCCCTCGGCACGTCGAGCAGCCGCGACAGCTCGCCCGCGTGCGGCGTGAGCACGGTGGGAGCGGTCCTGCGCAGCAGCGTCCGGTCCCTGGCGACCAGCGTGAGCCCGTCGGCGTCCACCAGCACCGGCACGTCGGACGAAAGCACGGCGCGGGCCACCGCGTGCGCCTCCGGGCCGGTGCCGAGCCCGGGCCCGAGCACCCACGCCTGCACCCGCCCGACCTCTTCCAGCAGGCTGTCGGGTGACGACGACGGGTCGAGCACGGTCGTGACCGCCTCGGGCCAGCGGGCCCTGACCAGTCGCACCGGCTCGGCGGTGCTCGCGAAGCGGACCATGCCCGCGCCGGCGCGCACCGCGCCGCCGACGGAGAGCACGGCAGCTCCCGTGTACCTGTCGCTGCCCGCGGCGATCCCGACGACCCCCCGGCGGTACTTGTCGCTCTCCGCGCCGGGCCGGGGCAGCAGACCGGCCACGTCGTCGCCGGTCGGCGCGGCCACCTCGGGCCCCGGTAGGTGCGGCCCGAGGCCGATGTCCACCAGTTCGACCGATCCCGCGTGGGAGGCTCCCGGATCGACGAGCAGACCGGCCTTGTAGGCCCCGAACGTCACTGTCAGGTGCGCGCGGACCGCCGGTCCCTCGACCCGCCCGCTGCTCGCGTCCACCCCGCTCGGCACGTCGACCGCCACGACGAGACCGGCGGCCTCGGCGGTCAGCTCCGCGAGCGTGCCGTACGGCTCCCGCAGCGTGCCGCCGCCCCCGATGCCGACGAGGCCGTCGAGCACGACGTCGGCCCGCGCGAGCAGGTCACCGGCCCGCGCGGCGTCGAACGGCCCTGCCCGGCCACCGGCCGCGAGCAGCGCGGCCAGGCCGCCCTCGTGGGCGCGTGAACCGGCCAGAACGGCCTCCACCCGGGCTCCCCTGCGGGCCAGGAGCGCCCCGGCGTACAGGGTGTCGCCGCCGTTGTCCCCGCCGCCGACCAGCAGCGCCACGTGGGAGCCGTACACCCGGCCGCGCACGCCTTTGAGCAGGTTCGCGCAGACCATGGCGAGGCCGGCGGCGGCCCGGCTCATCAGGGTCCCCTCGGGGAGCCTCGCCATCAGCGCCGTCTCGGCGGTCCGGATCTGGTCGGAGGTGTAGGCGGTCCGCATGCGTCCGACCGTAGCCTCCCGCCCCGGCGATCGCGATCACCACACCCACCGGTTGCCGGAACACGCCGTCTCAGCGCCCCCGCGGGCCCGGCGGTTCTGGGACCCGGCAACGTCGAGATTTGGCGGTCTCAGGACGCGGGCACTCCAGGACTCGGCGGCCTCAGGACTCGGCGATCACGTAGGCGACGGCGATGCCGCCGTCGTGTGACAGGGAGACGTGCCACCGGCGCACGCCGAGGCCCCGCGCCACCTCCGCGGCCCTGCCGGTGATTCGCACCTCGGGACGGCCGTGCGCGCCGCGCACCACCTCCGCGTCGAGGTGGCTCAGGCCAGGTGGGGCTCCCAGGGCCTTGGCGACCGCCTCCTTGGCGGCGAACCGCGCCGCCAGCGACTCCGCCGGCAACTCGGCCTCGGCCTCGGTGAACAGGCGGCGCCGCAGCCCGGGCGTGCGCTCCAGCGCCGCGCGCAGCCGCGCGACCTCGACCACGTCCACCCCGATGCCCACGATCACACCGCCAGCGTAAGGGGACCTCACTCTTTCCCCGTCTCACGAGAAAGTAATCCATCGATTTTTGTCCACAGGCTGTGCACGACCCCGCGCGGACGCGGCGATCGGCCGTGGCTACGCTTGCCGCGTGGCAGATGGGGACGCGTACGTCGAGCTCAGCCGGGAGCAGTGGCGTGACCTGCGCAGGAACACGCCGCTCACGCTCACCGAGGCGGAGCTGCGGGAGCTGCGCGGCGTCCACGACCCGATCGACCTCTCCGAGGTCACCGACGTCTACCTGCCGCTCACCCGGCTGCTGAACCTGCACTTCACCGGCTCCCGGCAGCGCGGCGCCGCCGTCGGCGCGTTCCTCGGCGAGCACGGGACGCCCCCGCCGTACGTGCTGGGCATCGCGGGCAGCGTCGCGGTCGGCAAGTCGACCACGGCGCGGCTGCTGCACACGCTGCTCGCCCGCTGGCCCGAGCACCCCCGCGTCGACCTGATCACCACCGACAGCTTCCTCCACCCCAACAAGGTGCTGGAGGAGCGCGGGATCACGCACCGCAAGGGCTTCCCGGAGAGCTACGACCGGCGGGCGCTGGTGCGGTTCGTCGCCGACGTGAAGGCGGGCCGTCCCTCGGTCGAGGCACCCGTATACAGCCATCTGGAGTACGACATCGTGCCCGGCGCGACACACGTCGTCGACCGGCCGGACATCCTGATCGTGGAGGGGCTCAACGTCCTGCAGCCCGCGCCGCCGGACGCCCTCGCCGTCTACGACTACTTCGACTTCTCCATCTACGTGGACGCCCGGATCGAGGACATCCGCACCTGGTACGTCGAGCGCTTCCACAAGCTGCGCCGTACGGCCTTCGCGGACCCGAAGTCCTACTTCCGGCACATCGCGGCGCTCTCGCACGAGGAGGCGACCGCGTTCGCGCAGGGCGTCTGGCGGGACGTCAACGAGCGCAACCTGGTGGAGAACATCGCGCCGACGCGCGAGCGGGCCGGGCTGATCCTCCACAAGGGTTCCGACCACTCGGTCACCCACGTACGGCTCCGCCGTACCTGATAATCGTCCGGTGCTGCATCTGCGGGTGATCGCCCCTTATGAGCGTACTGACCGGGTCGTCGAGGCGCTCGACCGCGCGCCGGGCGTCACCAACATCGTGGTCCTGACCAAAGCGGCCCGGCGGCCGGAGGGCGACATGGTGCTCGCCGACGTCGCCAGGGAGGCCGCCAACTCCGTCATCGAGGACCTCAAGGCGCTCGGCCTGGAGGAGGACGGCTCGATCTCGGTCGAGGAGATCGAGCTGTCGATCTCCCGGGGAGCCGACGAGGCGGAGGAACGGGCGCCCGGCGAGGGCGACGACGCGGTGGTGTGGGAGCAGTTCGAGGCGCGGGTCGCCCTCGACAGCCGCATCACCTGGGCGTTCCTGGCGTTCCTCACCATCGCCACACAACTCGCGGCCATCGGCGTGCTGATCCCCTCGCAGATCCTCATCGTCGGCGCCATGGTGCTCGGCCCGGAGTTCGGCGCGGTCGCGGCGGTCTCCTTCGGCCTGCTCGGCCGCCACTGGGCGCTCATCGGCACGGCGGCCCGCACGCTCGCGGCGGGATTCGCGGTCGCGATCGCCGTCACGCTGGCCTGCGCGCTGGTCTCACGCGGGCTCGGCATGATCACGCCCGACATGCTCCGGCACAACGACGAGGTGCACTTCATCGTCAAGCCCGACACGTGGTCGGTCATCGTGGCGCTGCTCGCCGGAGCGGCCGGCGTGCTGTCGATCACGGCGGGCAAGTCGTCGGCCCTGGTCGGCGTCTTCATCTCGGTCACCACCGTCCCGGCGGCGGGCTACATGGCGGTGGCCCTGGCATTGTGGCGCTGGGACGAGGTCGGCGGCTCCGCGCTGCAGCTCGTCGTCAACATCGCCGGGATGGTCGTCGCCGGGACTCTGACGTTGTTCCTCCAGCGCCTCCTGTGGAGCCGGTACGGCGGAAGTCGCGCGTGACAGGCATACCTGAGGCGTAGATCGGTTCCTCCGTCAGACGGAGGGCCGACGGGGGCGTCGCCGAGTAGGGTGCCAGTCATGACAGCGAGCGCGACTCCATGCTTCGCGACCGAGGGGCTGACCAAGCGGTTCCCCCGCGTCACGGCGCTCGACCACCTCACCGTCGCGGCCGGGACCGGCGTGACCGGCCTGGTCGGCGCGAACGGCGCGGGCAAGTCCACCCTGATCAAAATCCTGCTCGGCCTGGTGCCGCCCACCTCGGGGAGCGCCTCGGTGCTGGGCCTGGACACGGCCACGCAGGGCCTGGAGATCCGGCGGACCGTGGGCTACATGCCCGAGCACGACTGCCTGCCCCCGGACATCTCGGCGACCGAGTTCGTGGTCCACATGGCCCAGATGTCCGGCCTGCCGCGCACCGCGGCCCGTGAGCGCGCCGCGGACACGCTGCGCCACGTCGGGCTGGACGAGGAGCGCTACCGCCCGATGGGGGGCTACTCGACCGGCATGCGGCAGCGCGTCAAGCTCGCCCAGGCCCTCGTCCACGATCCTCGGCTGGTCTTCCTCGACGAGCCCACCAACGGGCTCGACCCGCAGGGCCGCGACGACATGCTGGCGCTGATCCGGCGGGTCGGCACCGAGTTCGGCATCAGCGTCCTGGTCACCTCCCACCTGCTCGGCGAGCTTGAGCGGGTGTGCGACCACGTGATCGTCATCGACGGCGGGCGGCTGCTGCGCTCCTCGGCGATCCGGGAGTTCACCCGGGCCGAGCAGACCATCGCGGTGGAGGTCGAGGAGGGGCAGCGGCAACTGGCCGACCGCCTCACGGGCGGCGGCGAGACGGTGGCGGTGCAGGGCAGGCTGCTGACGGTGCAGGTGTCCCCCGACGACCCCGGCCGCACCTACGACGCGGTGCGCGACGCCGTCAGCGACCTCGGCCTCAGCCTCCTGCGGCTGGAGCAGCGCCGAGGCCGCATCGAGGACGTCTTCAAGGAGCCGGTGGCATGACGATCGAGCCGACCGCGGTCATCCACGACATCGGATACCGCCATTACGACGGCGTACGGCTCGGGCGAGGCCGGGCGACGCTCGCCCTCGGCGTGCAGAGCCTGCGCGGCGTTTTCGGGCTGGGCCGCACGATCCGTGCCAAGATCATGCCGCTGTTGCTGGCCGCGATCATGCTGATGCCGACGGTCGTGTCGATCGGCGTGATGGCGCTCGCCAAGCAGTTCGTCATGCCCTATTCGCAGTACGCCGTCTTCATGCAGGCGGTGATCGCCGTCTTCCTGGCCGCGCAGGCGCCGTACCTGGTCGCGCCGGACCTGCGGTTCCGCGTGCTGCCGCTGTACCTCTCCCGCCCGCTGACGGTGACCGACTACGTCGTGGCGAAGCTGGCCGCGCTGACGGTCGCGCTGTTCTGCCTGATGGCGATCCCGATCACGATCGAGTTCGTCGGCGAGATGCTGATCGACATGCCGATGCCGCTGCACACGGGCGACTTCCTCGGCGCGCTGGGCGGCACGGTCCTGCGCGCGGTGCTGCTGGCCGCCCTGGGCGTCGCCCTGGCGTCGTTCACCCCGCGCCGCGGCCTCGGGGTCGCCGTGGTGATCGCGTTCTACATGTTCACCGCCGCCGTCTCCGGGCTCTTCTACGCCGTGCTCGCCTCGACCGGCCGGGACGACGTGGCCCCCTGGGCCCTGCTCCTCAACCCGTTCTTCCTCGTCGACGCCGTCCAGTCGTCGCTGTTCGGCACCGAACCGGCGACCGGCGAGGGGTATCCCCCGGGCGTCGCCTCGTGCCTGATCCTGCTGGCCGTGATCGCCCTGGCCGTGACGGGCGTCCTCCTGCGCTACCGGAAGGCGGCGTCGTGACCACCACGAGTCCCCCCGTGACCACCCGCCAGGGCGTGCTGGAACTCGCCCAGGTCTCCCGCTGGTACGGCAACGTCGTGGCGGTCAACGACGTCACGATGACGATCGGCCCCGGCGTCACCGGCCTGCTCGGCCCGAACGGCGCCGGCAAGTCGACGCTGCTGCACATGATGGCCGGGTTCCTCGCGCCGTCGAACGGCACGGCGACCCTGGACGGCCGGCAGATCTGGCACAACCACGACATCTACCGGCAGATCGGCCTGGTGCCCGAGAAGGAGGCCGTGTACGGCTTCCTCACCGGCCGGCAGTTCGTGCTGTCGGCGGCCCGGCTGCACGGGCTGCCGTCCCCCGACGACGCGGCCCGCCGGGCCCTCGACCTGGTGGAGATGACGGAGGCGTCCGGCCGCCGCATCGAGACGTACTCCAAGGGCATGCGGCAGCGTGTGAAGGTCGCCGCGGCCCTCGTCCACGACCCGCAGGTGCTGCTGCTGGACGAGCCGTTCAACGGCATGGACCCGCGGCAGCGGCTCCACCTGATGGACCTCGTCCGCCGGATGGGCGAGGAGGGCCGGACGATCCTGTTCAGCTCGCACATCCTCGAAGAGGTCGAGCGGGTGGCCCACCACATCGAGGTCCTGGTCGCCGGACGGCACGCCGCGTCGGGGGACTACCGGGAGATCCGGCGGCGCATGGCCGACCGGCCACACAGGTTCCGGGTCAGGTCGAGCGACGACCGGCGGCTCGCCGCCGCCCTCATCGCCGATCTCTCCTCCAGCGCCGTCTCGCTGACGGAGCAGGGCATCGAGGTGCAGGTCACCGACTTCGCGCGCTTCACCGCGCTGCTGCCCCGGACGGCCCGCGACCTCGACGTCCACCTGTGGCAGGTCTCCCCCACCGACGAGGACCTGGAAAGCGTCTTCTCCTACCTCATCTCCGGGAGCTCCCGATGAACACCGTGGTCGCGGACATCACGTACCGGGCCATGCTCGGACGCAAGCGGATCTGGCTGCTGGTGCTGCTCCCGGTGGCGCTCGTCGCGATCGCCCTGCTGCTCAGGCTCCTGAACGGCCAGTCCGAGCAGACGGCCGTGACGCTGATGAAGACCTTCGCGATCGGCACGATGCTGCCGCTGCTCGGGCTGATCGGCGGGACCGGCGTGATCGCCCCGGAGATCGAGGACGGCACGATCATCCACCTGCTGTCCAAGCCGATCTCCCGCCCGGTGATCGCGGTGACGAAGTTCGTGGTCGCGGCCTCCCTCATCGCCGTCTTCGCAGCGGTCTCGACGTTCGCCGCCGCCTATCTCCTGACCGGCATGGAGTCGGGCGTGGCGACCGGGTTCACCTTCGGGGCGCTGTTCGGCGGGGTCGCGTACGCGGCGGTGTTCCTGCTGCTGGGCGTGCTCACCCGGCACGCGGTCGCGATCGGCGTGATCTACGCCCTCGTCTGGGAGGGCGTCGTCGGCGGCTACGTGCCCGGAGCGCGCAAGTTCTCCATCCAGCAGTGGGCCCAGTCGCTCGCCGACCACCTCTCCTCCTCGGCCTTCTTCTCCACCGAGGTGACGCTGGGCTTCGCCGTACCGGCCATGGCCATCGTCACCGTCGGGGCGGTCCTGTGGACCGGCCAGCGCCTGCGCTCCCTCTCCCTCACCGGCGACGACTAGCGCCGGCTGGTGGTCAGAGGTTGTAGCCACCCGATACCTCGATGTCCTGGGCGGTGATCCAACGGCTCCCGTCCTAGACCGGTGTGGTGATCACCGCGCCGAGGTCGCAGCGCGCCCGGCCTTAGACGAGCCCTCCCTGGGCCGTCTCGCGCCATACAAGCGCTAAAGCGCTAGAATAGCGCTATGGCGACCATCCAGATTCGGAACATTCCGGACGAGGTGTACCTCACGTACAAAGCCCGCTCCATGCGCGCTCACCAGTCGCTGCAGGAGTATCTGCTCGCGAAGCTGATCGACGATGCGCGCCAGCCGACCTTGGACGAGATCCTGGACAAGGCAGAGGCCAACGCGGCAGATGGAATCGAGACGAGCGACATACTCGACGAGCTCGACAAGGGCCGGGACGTCCGTTGATAGTCATCGACGCGAGCGCCCTGGTGACCGTCCTCGTCGAGAAGGGGTCGCCGGGGAGGGCTCTTCGTAAGAGGTTGAGAGGCGAGGCGCTCGCGGCGCCGGCTCACATCGACGCCGAAGTGCTCTCGGTGCTCCGAGGACTGACTCTGTCCGGCAAGCTCGACGTGCAGCGCGCGGAGAAGAGCCTGGGACTGCTGAAGGCGATGCCGCTGACCCGGGCACCGCTGACGGTTCACCTGGGCAGGAGTTGGCAGCTCAGGGGCAACTACAGCGCCTATGACGCGCTTTACCTCGCTCTGGCGGAATCCTTGGCCTGCCCGCTGGTCACCAGCGACGCGCGCATCGCGAAGGGCTGCGGCGCACAGTGCCCGATCGAGGTCTTCGTATGACGCGAGGACCCGCCGGGCGGGTGCCCGGCGGGGTCCTCGGAGTGTCGTGGTGTCAGGCGCGTCGGCGTCCGTACCGATGGGGGTCAGGCGCAGACCTCGCGGACGACGCCCGCGAGGTGGTCCGCCACGGTCCTGGCCTGCTCCTGTGACTCGGCTTCGACCATGACCCGGATCATGGGCTCGGTGCCGCTCGGCCGGATCAGCACCCGCCCGGTCTCCCCGAGCTCGGACTCCGCCTCCGCGACGGCCGCCCGCAGCTCGGGCGCCGAGGCCTTGGACCTGGCCACGTCCCGCACGTTGACGAGCACCTGCGGCAGCTTCGTCATCACCGACGCCAGGTCGGCGAGAGAACGGCCCTGCCGTGCCACCTCCGCCATCAGGTGCAGCGAGGTGAGCAGGCCGTCGCCGGTCGTGGCGTGATCCAGCATGATCACGTGACCGGACTGCTCGCCGCCGAGGTTGTAGCCGCCGTCCTGCATCGCCTCCAGGACGTACCGGTCGCCGACCGTGGTCTCCACCACGGACAGGCCGGCCTCCCGCAGGGCGATCTTGAACCCGAGGTTGGACATCACCGTGGCGACGACCGTGTCCTTGGCGAGGCGGCCGTCGGCGTGCATCGCCAGGGCCAGGATCGCCATGATCTGGTCGCCGTCGATCTCCTCTCCCGCGCCGGTCACCGCGAGGCAGCGGTCGGCGTCGCCGTCGTAGGCGATGCCGAGGTCGGCGCCGCGTTCGAGGACGGCCGCCCGCAGGGGGGCCAGGTGGGTCGACCCCACACCGTCGTTGATGTTCAGCCCGTCGGGTGCGGCGCCGATGGTCTCCACGGCCGCGCCCGCGCGCAGCAGCGCCTCCGGAGCGACCATGTGCGCCGCGCCGTGCGCGCAGTCGACGACGACCCGCAGCCCGTCGAGACGGTGGGGCAGGGTGGTCAGCAGGTGCGAGACATACCTGTCCGCCTCGCCGTACGCCTCCCGGACCCGGCCCACGGCCGGGCCGACCGGGCGGTCCCACTTCTCCCCGAGCCGCTGCTCGATCTCGTTCTCCACCGCGTCGGGCAGCTTGTAGCCGCCCCGCGTGAAGAACTTGATGCCGTTGTCGGGCGCGGGGTTGTGCGACGCCGAGAGCATGACACCGAGGTCGGCGCCCAGGGCGTTGGTCAGGTACGCGACCGCCGGGGTGGGCAGCACACCGAGTCGAAGGACGTCCACGCCGGACGACGCGAGGCCGGCGACCACAGCGGCCTCCAGGAACTCTCCTGAAGCCCGCGGGTCCCGGCCTACGACGGCGATCGGGCGGCCGCGCCGCCCGACACTGGCGTGGAACGCCCCGGCGTCTCCGAGCACGTGCGCGGCGGCCACGGACAGATCCATGGCCAGTTCCGCGGTGAGGTCGCGACCGGCGACCCCACGTACCCCGTCGGTGCCGAAGAGGCGCCCCCCGGAGGAGGCGCCTACGGGCTCCCGCGCCACGTTAGCGCTTGCTGTACTGCGGAGCCTTGCGGGCCTTCTTGAGGCCGTACTTCTTCCGCTCCGTGGCACGGGCGTCACGGGTGAGGAAGCCGGCCTTCTTCAGCGGCGGGCGGTTGACCTCGGCGTCCAGGATGGCGAGCGCGCGGGACAGGCCCATGCGCAGGGCGCCGGCCTGGCCGGTCACGCCACCGCCGTCGATGCGGGCGATGACGTCGAACGCGTCCTCGGCCCCGAGGACGACGAACGGCTCGTTGATGAGCTGCTGGTGCACCTTGTTCGGGAAGTAGCTCTCCAGCGAGCGGCCGTTGATGGTCCACTTGCCGGTGCCCGGCACGATGCGGACCCGGGCGATGGCCTCCTTGCGGCGGCCGGTGCCGTACGAGTTGCCCGTGGTGACGGGCTTGCGCGCGGCGCCCTCGCCGGCGGGGGCCGACTCGCTGGTGTACTCGGAGGGGAACTCCTCCGGGGAGTAGTCTTCCGGCTCGCCCTCGACGAGCGTCTCGATACCGGTGGGCTCGGCCACGGTTCTCCTCTTAACTTTCCTGGCTCGCGATTACTGGGCGATCTGGGTGATCTGGAAGGCCACCGGCTGCTGGGCCTGGTGCGGGTGCTCGGCACCGGCGTAGACCTTCAGCTTCTTGGCCATCTTCCGGCCCAGGGAGTTCTTGGGAAGCATGCCCCGGACGGCCTTCTCGACGGCCCGGTCGGGGCGCTTCTCCATGAGCTCGCCGTAGCTGACGGCGCGCAGACCGCCGGGGTAACCCGAGTGGCGGTACGCCTTCTTCTGCTCCAGCTTGTTGCCGCTGAGAGCGACCTTGCCGGCGTTGATGACGATGACGAAGTCACCCGTGTCGACATGCGGGGCGAAGATCGGCTTGTGCTTCCCGCGGAGCAGGGTCGCCACCTGGCTGGCCAGCCGACCGAGCACGACGTCGGTCGCGTCGATGACGTACCACTGACGTTCGACGTCGTTGGGCTTCGGTGAGAACGTGCGCACGGCAGTGCCTTCTGTCGGAATGTGAACTCTCGGTAGGTTGCGCAGGCACGGCGACAACCTCCGTCTCCACATGTACGGGAGAAGACGCCGGACGCGCCGTGCACCGGTCTGCGGGCAGACCGGTCCACACACAACGAACTCGCAGACTACCGCCCTCGTTCCGCGTGGTCAAAACGACGGACGGAAGGGGTGCCTGGAACGACACAATTGAACGTTCATCAAATCCATCCCCATGCGCCTCTTCTTCCCCCCTGCCGCAGGTCCCTATATTTGACGGCGGAATGTCGCAGACCCCTCACAAAAGGAATACCCTTCGGGGCCCCTTCCGGGTGACTCAGATGGGTTTGCTGGCGTGCGCCGTCGCCGTCCTTCTCACCGGCGTCGTCATCGGCCGGGTGACCGCCGCCCCCGATCGCGTCGGGAACGTCTACCTTCGCGAGTCGCAGCCCGGGCCGCCGTCTCCCCGCGCGGACGCCCTCGCCCCGGCGCGGCGGGACCGGCCGCCCCTCGAACCCGTGGCGCGCACGGAGGCGCCCCAGGTCACTGCCAGTGCGACCCCGGTGCCCAGATCCCGGCGGGAGCGGCCGTCGACCATGATCGACGGCTCCGGCGGCGGATCGTCGTACACCACCACGCTCACCCCGGAGACCGGCGGGGAAGGCGGCTCCTACGGCGAGGACCCGATGCGCTTCGCCTCGATGGAGGCCGAGCTCGTGCGCCTGGTGAACATCGAGCGCCGCAGGCACGGATGCGGGCCGCTGCGTGTGGACCCCCGTCTGGTCACCTCCGCCCGCGCGCACTCGGAGGAGATGGCGGCGGGCAACCGGTTCCGGCACACCTCGCCGGGAGGAGCCACCCCCTGGGACCGCATGGGGGCCGCGGGTTACCGCGACGGCGGGGCCGAGACGATCGCGCGGGGCTACGACACCGCCGAGCAGGTCGTACGCGGCTGGATGGCCGGCCCGACGGACCGCGCCACGCTGCTCAACTGCCGCCTGGTCGCGACCGGGGTCGGCGTGAGCGCGGGCCCCGGAGGCCCGTGGTGGACCGAGGACTTCGGTTATTCCTGACCCTTCCTCATCTGTCCGGATCGCCGACTAATCTCAGCGCCATGGGTTATCCCGGCGACCAGCAACCACCTCGCCAGCCGCACTTCCCCCCCGATCCCCGCAGGCGGGACCTGCCGCCGTACGGAGCCGGGGACGACTCGCCCCCGCGCTCCCCCTCCCGCCGCGAGGCGCCCTACGGCGGCGAGCAGCCTCCGTACGGGGACCGTGATCAGGGGCGGGAGCAGGGGCGGGAGCAGCCGCTCTACGGAAACCGTGAGCAGCCGCCGTACGCCGGTCGGGAGCCTTCGCCGTACTCCGGCCGCGACCAGTCGCCATACGCCCCGCGCCGGGAGGCCGGCCCGGGCGGGCCGTACGACCCCGTGAGCGTGCCCCGGCTGGGCGAGATCGGCCCGGACCAGGACCAGGAGAACCGGGAGATACGGCGCGAGGCCGCCGTTCCGCGGGTGGCGCCCCCGCCCGAGCCCCAGTGGGATCCCGACGACCGCGGCCCCCTGTGGCGCCGTCCCTGGGTGCTCGGCCTCGCCCTGCTGGCCCTGATCGGCGCGCTTCTCACCGGTCTTTGGTACGCCGCCCACAACGAGGAGCCGCCCCCGCCGGACCCCGGCCCCACGGGCCGTCCCACACCGCTCGTGTCCGACCGCCCGATGACCAAGTACGGCTACGCGGCCTCGCGGGCGACCGACAAGAGCCCGCTGTCGCTGCGAGAGGTCTTCGGCAAGGCCAAGCCGGTCAACAACAAGCGGGTGTACGTCCGCACGGCGACGCGCAAGGAGAAGAAGTGCGCTGACGGCGTCACCGGCGAGAAGATCACGAAGGCGCTCAAGACGGCCGGCTGCACGCAGTTGCTGCGCGCGAGCTTCGCGGACGCCAAGGGCACGATCATCGGCACCGTGGGGGTCGCCAACCTCAGGACCTCGGCGATGGCGAAGAAGGTCGCCTCCGCCGGAGCCGGCGACGAGCGCAAGGACTTCCTCAAGCCGCTCCCCGGCAAGGACGAGGCCACCAAGCACCTCGGCAGCGGTGAGGCGTCCGCGGGAGGCTGGACTTACGGGCACTACGCGGTGCTGTTGTGGTTCCAGTTCAAGGACGGCCACAAACCCACCAAGAGCGAGCTCAAAAAGCTGTACCAGGCGGCGACGGACATAGCCGACGCGTCTGTTTACCCTGCCCTCGACACGCGTGCGCTCAACGGCGGTCCCAGCTGAGACGACACGTTCACTGAGGTGAGGGCGGCGCGGGCGGGTCCGGGAAGGCAGACCGAAACCCCCATGAAGGCACGCCGATCGCGTCCGCGCCGTTACGCTTCCGGCTATGCGTGGCAAGGATTCCGGTTCCGAGCACGAACGTGACACGGCGTGGGCTCGCAGCGAGGCGGACGCCGACGGCTCGGCGACGGCACCCGCGACGCCACCGCCGAGCTTCGGGCAGACGCCGCCGTCCGGCCACGGCCGGGCGGAGCCGGACGAGGACTCCGCCTGGGCTCCCGACGCCGCCCGCGCGGCGGGCGAGGGAGACCCGTGGACGCCTCCGGCCGTCCCCTATCCGACCCGGTACGGCTTCCAGGGCGGCCTGCGGGCGCAGGGCGGCTACGACGACGATGACGACCCGGAGAACACCAACAGGTTCAGGGCCATCCCGGCCTATGACACCCCACCGGCCGAGGGTGGTGGCATCCCCGCCCACGGCGCTCACTCCGCTCCCCCCGGCCCCCAGCCGGGCCCGCTCGGCAGTCACCCCGTCCCCCCGGGCGCACAGCCCGGCCCGCACGGCGACCACCCCGGCCCTCAGCCAGGCACGCAACCCGGCCCGCACGGCGGTTACCCCGTCCCACCCGGCCCTCAGCCAGGCACGCAACCGGGCACACAGCCCGGCCCGCATGGCGGTTACCCCGTCTCTCCCGGCCCGCACCCCGGCGCACCCGGCGGTCACGCCGTCTCTCCCGGCCCGCACTCGAGCGCGCCCAGCGGTCATCCCGTCCCACCCGGCCCGCACCCCAGCACGCCCGGCGGCCACGCCGTCTCTCCCGGCCCGCAGCCTGCCCCGCCAGGCACGCATCCGCTTCCACCCGGCGGTCACCCCGGCTCCCAGGCCGGCCCTCAGCCGGGCACGCAGTACGGCCCATACGACGCCCATCCGCTTCCGCCGGGAGCGCAGCCCGGCCCTCCCGCCCCGCAGTACGGCATGCCCGGCATCCAGCATGTCCCGCCCGGTCCTCAGCCGGACGCCGGGGCTCTCCCCGCGCCGCGCCGTCCGGGCGACGCCGAGGAGAACCTGGGCCGGCCCGTTCCCGGCGATCCGTACGCGGGCCCGCACCCTGGCCCGCAGACGGATCCGGGGGCCGGGCCGTACGCCGGCGGCCCGGCCGCGCCGCGCCCCGCACCCCACTCCGAGCCGGGCCTTGGCTGGGTTCCACGGCAGCCCGCGCCGGGGCCGGACCTGCCCCCGTGGCAACAAGGCGGGGGCCCGCCGTCCTGGCAACATCCCGCACAGGGAGGACCATCCA
Source organism: Microbispora amethystogenes (assembly GCF_016863015.1). Lineage (GTDB taxonomy): Bacteria > Actinomycetota > Actinomycetes > Streptosporangiales > Streptosporangiaceae > Microbispora > Microbispora amethystogenes. Next base: position 34,245 of record NZ_BOOB01000007.1, read on the forward strand.
CCTGGCAGCCTCCCGCCCAGGGGGGACCGCCGCCCTGGCAACCTCCCGCGCAGGGCGGACCACCGGCATGGCAGCCTCCCGCCCAGGGCGGCGGCTCACCGGGCTGGCAGGGAGCGGCCCACCCCGGCCCGGTCCCGCCCCAGCAGAACTCCGGCGCGTCCGAATGGCAGTCTCCGGAGGGCGCCGAGCCCCCGTCGCCGTCGCAGCCGGCGCAGGAGCCCCAGGCTCCCTGGTGGCGGCAGGTGGGCCCCGACGGGACGCAGGCGTACCCGCCCGAGGGCCCACGATCCGACGAGCCCTCGCCCGGGGTGCCGTCGTTCGCCGCATGGACGCCGGACCCCGTGGAGGGGCAGCCGGCGGAAGACGCGAGGTGGGCGCCCGGAGACCCCGGTCAGCCGGGAGCCCGGAGCGTGCCCTCGCAAACGGCGGAACCTCGTCAGGCACAACAGGCGGAACCGGCGCGGGACGTCAGCGGCGGCGCCGCGCCCGTCCCCTCACCGTCCCCGGACTCGACCGCCGCGCCGGGCACCCCGGTGTCCGCACGGCCCGGCGACGCGCTCCCGGCACCGGCTTCGGGCGAGCCGGGCGACGCGTACGGCGAGGCCCACGCCGCCTCCGCCGCGTCGATCCGCCCCGGGGAACCCGGTGACGTGCCCGTGTGGCCGCCGAGGCTGCCGGGTGAGCCCGATCCCCAGGGAGAGGGCCGCGCCGGGAGTTCGTGGCCGCCCTCAAGCGTCTACCGGGGCACTCACGAGAGCGGCGAGAGCGGCCCATCCGGTGCCGGCGGCAGCGGCAACGGTGACAGCAAGGATCAGAGCGGTGATCGGAGCGGCGGAAGCGGACCAACCGGCGCCTCCCCCGTCACCGGGCAACCCGGCATTCCCGGTGATCAGGCCGCCCCATCCGGCGAGCTGAGCGGGCGGGCCGGTCGGCACTCCGGCACGGCCGGGGCGAGCGACCAGCACTACGCCGCCGCCTCACCGAGCGGCCACCCCGACCGCACGGACGGCTGGGCGGGGGACGCGTCCGGTGAGCTGAGTGGACCGGGCGACCAGCACCACGGCGCCGGTGCGAGCGGCGCCCCCGGCCGCACGGACAGCCCGGCAGATGGCACGGCGGGCGACGCGGCCTCTGCCGCCGGCGCCCTGACCGGCGATCCCGGCTCGGGCCCCACGCCGTACCTTCAGGGCGCCGGTGACCGGCCGTCCTCCCAAGACAGGAACGACGCGGGCAGGGACGACGCAGGCAGAGGCGACGCGGGCAGAGGCGAGGCCGGCGGAGACGAACACGGCGGGCACGAGGCCGTTGGGAACGCCTCCTCGCCCTACGGCGTCCTGCCGCCCGGAACCGCCGAGCCCTATGACACCCTGCCGCCCGGAGCCGCCGACGACGGCGCGGGCGCCGCATCCGGCCCGTACGCCCTTCCGGCGGAGCCGCCCGCGGGCTTCGGAGCGGAGATCGGCCAGGCGGTGACCCCGATCGAGGGGTTCCCGATGCCGGGCGGGCCGTACGAGCCCGGTCAGCAGGTCCCGCACCCGGGTCAGCACGCCGCGCACCACGACCAGGGCGGCCCAGGCCCGTACGGCGGCCCGCCGCCCTCCCCGCAGGAGGGGACGTGGCCGGTGCCCCCGCCGTCCCCCGAGGGCCCCTACACCACACCGTCGCAGTCGCCCGGCCAGGCGCCGAGCCACCACCCGGGCCAGATCCCGGGCCTGCTTCCGGGCCAGATCCTCAATCTGCCTCCTGGCTACGCACCGTCCGGAACGTCCCCCGGGGACGCTCCGCCCGCCGCGCCGGACCCCGGCACGGCACCGTACGACGCGCCGCCCGTGAGCCCGTCCGAGACCGACGACGCTCAGCGGGCGGCCTCCCCCGACACCGATTCAGGACAGATGCCAACGACCTCCCCTGCAACCGGCTCCTCCACTCAGCCGAACGGCGAGACCCCGTTCGCGTTCACGCCGGTGACCCCGGCCAGTGCGGGCAGGCCCGCCCCTCCGCCCGGGTTCGGGCCGCCCCCGGCAGCGCCCGGCAGCAACCTGCCCGCGACTCTCGGGTCCACCACCCCTCCCCCCCAGGGCGGGAAGGTCAAGCGGATCCTGATGGCCGCCGGCGCGGTGGTCGTCGTGGGCGCGATCGGCACCGCGGCCTACTTCGCGTACGCGGGCGAGCCGGAAAGCGGCCCGCAGCCCCGCACATCGCCGGTCGGCGCCGCTCCGTCCCCCGCGGCGCCGCAGCCGAGCGCCGCGGTCGCCTCCACCATCCTGGACACCGAGCAGACCGATCCCCGGACCCTCAAGCCCGGCGAGGCGTTCCCCGACGAGAAGGTGACGCTCGACGGACGCACCTACCGCCGCGTCAAGGTCGACGTGACCGACGACTGCGGCAAGGCGGCCGTGGGCGCGTTCGCCACCGCCCTCACCGACCAGCAGTGCCGGCGGGTGCTCAGGGCCACGTACGTGGACGGCAAGCGCGACTACGCGGTCACCGCGGGCATCGCGGTGCTGCCCAGCAAGGTGGCGGCGCTCGCGGTGGACCGGGAGAAGAACCTCGGCGCCAACGTCTGGTTCCGCGGCCTCAACGGCACGCAGGCGAGCGGGGCCGACAAGGTGACGATCTCCGGCGGCTACGCGGCGGGGATGGTCTGGGGACGCTACATCGTCTTCAGCTACGCCACCTACGCCGACGGGCACACGCCGGACGCCAAGGACACGGGCCTCGGCCCGATCAGCGGCGCCTTCCGCGACCACATGACGAAGGTCATCCAGAAGCGCGCCACCCGCTGAGCCCGGCGGAGCCTCAGGCGGTCGGCGTACGCACCCGGCGCGTGGCGGCGGCGCGCCGGGCCAGTTCCCCGGGCTCCGGGTAGCGCACCTCCTCCAGCGTCAGCCCGTGCGCGGGCGCGACGTGCACCCCCGAGTCCCGTACGGCTGTCGCCAGCACCTCGCCCGGCCACTCGACGGGCCGCCTGCCCTCCCCGACGGTCAGCAGCGAGCCGACCAGCGCCCGGACCATCGAATGGCAGAAGGCGTCGGCGACCACGGTGGCGAGCAGGATGCCGTCCTCGCCCCTGACCCAGTCGAGCCGCTGCAACTCGCGGATCGTGGTCGCGCCCTCCCGCCTCCGGCAGAACGCGGCGAAGTCGTGCTCCCCCAGCAGGCGGGCGGCGGCGGCGTTCAGCAGGCCGACGTCGAGCGGCCGGGCGTACCAGAGCACCTCACGTCGCCGCAGCGGGTCGACGCCGCCCGGCGCGTCGCCGACGCGGTAGCCGTACCGGCGCGACAGCGCGGAGAAGCGGGCGTCGAAGCCCTCGGGCGCCACGCTGACGGCGTGCACCCGCACATCCGGAGGCAGGACACCCGCCAGCCGCCGCGTCAGCGCAGCGAGCAGCTCAGCGCCGCGCTCGCGCCAGACCCCCTCCGGGTCCTCGGGAGCGGGCCCACGCCCGGACGAGAACGCGACGGTCGCGGCGAGCGGCACGTCGACGTGCGCCACCTGTCCCCGCGCGTGGACGCCCGCGTCGGTGCGGCCCGCGACGGTCAGCGACGGCGCGGGATCCAGGCGCAGGATCCGGCCGAGGGCGTCCTCGATCTCCCCCTGCACGGTCCGCCGCCCCGGCTGGCGGGCCCATCCCGAGAAGTCGGTGCCGTCGTAGCCGAGGTCCAGCCTCAGCCGTAGTTCTCGCTCCACGACATCCCTCGTACCGGTCCGAAAACGAAGAACGGGCCCAGCGTCCCCCGGAAGGGAAACTGAGCCCGCTCACTGGGCCTGTCGGATCAGGCCTCGTCCTTCTTCTCACCCTGTGCAGTCTGCTCGGCGGCCTCGGGAGCCTCGGCCGTCTCGTCCTGCGCCGCGGGCGTCTCCTCGACGTCCGCCTCCACCGGAGCGGCGGCGGGCGCGGCCTGCGCGGCCGGAGCCGTACGGGTGGTCCGCACCGGGTTGAGCTGCTCGGTCACCAGCTCGATGATCGCCATGGGGGCGGCGTCGCCCTTGCGCGGGCCGAGCTTGGTGATCCGGGTGTAGCCACCGGGACGCTCGGCGAACGTCGGCGCGATCTCGGTGAAGAGGTGGTGGAGGACGCCCTTGTCACGGACGACCGTCAGCACCTGGCGACGGTTGTGGATGTCGCCCTTCTTCGCCTTGGTGATCAGCTTCTCCGCGAGCGGGCGGAGGCGCTTCGCCTTGGCCTCGGTGGTGCGCACCCGGCCGTTCTCGAACAGCGCGGTGGCGAGGTTCGCCAGGATCAGCCGCTCGTGGGCCGGGCTGCCGCCGAAGCGGGGGCCCTTGGTGGGCTTGGGCATGTGATGCTCCTCATGGATAACCCGCCCCGGCCGTGTCAGGTACCGGGGTCGGGCCGACCGGCGTACCGGTCGTGACTGTCATCGCCGTTTCGTGCCGCCTCGCGGGGCGGCACGAAACGGTGGTGCCGCTGCTGGAGAACGGGTGATCAGTACTGCTCGGTCTCGATGAACCCGCCGTCCTCGTCGTCGTACCCGCCGCCGGCCACGGCGGAGGGGTCGAACCCGGGCGGGGAGTCCTTGAGAGCGAGGCCCATCTCGTGCAGCTTCTGCTTGACCTCTTCGATCGACTTGGCGCCGAAGTTGCGGATGTCCAGCAGGTCCTGCTCGCTGCGGGCGACGAGCTCACCCACGGTGTGGATGCCCTCGCGCTTGAGGCAGTTGTAGGAGCGAACCGTGAGGTTGAGCTCCTCGATCGGCAGCGCCAGGTCGGCCGCCAGGGCGGCGTCCGTCGGCGACGGGCCGATGTCGATGCCCTCGGCCTCGACGTTGAGCTCGCGAGCCAGGCCGAACAGCTCGACCAGGGTCTTGCCGGCCGAGGCCACCGCGTCGCGGGGCTTCATGGACGGCTTGGTCTCGACGTCGAGGATCAGGCGGTCGAAGTCCGTGCGCTGCTCGACACGGGTCGCCTCGACCTTGTAGGTGACCTTGAGGACCGGGGAGTAGATCGAGTCGATCGGAATCCGCCCGATCTCCTGGCCCGGCTGCTTGTTCTGCGCGGCGGAGACGTAGCCGCGACCGCGCTCGACGGTCAGCTCCATCTCCAGCTTCGCCTTGCCGTTCAGCGTGGCGATGTGCAGGTCGGGGTTGTGCACCTCGACACCGGCCGGCGGCGCGATGTCGGCCGCGGTCACCTCACCCGGACCCTGCTTGCGCAGGTACATCACCACGGGCTCGTCGTGCTCGGAGGAGACGACCAGCGACTTGAGGTTCAGGATGATGTCGGTGACGTCTTCCTTGACCCCGGGCACGGTCGAGAACTCGTGCAGCACGCCCTCGATGCGGATGCTGGTGACCGCCGCCCCCGGGATGGAGGACAGCAGCGTGCGCCGCAGCGAGTTGCCGATGGTGTAGCCGAAGCCCGGCTCCAGCGGCTCGATGATGAACCTGGACCGGTGCTCCTCGAGCGACTCCTCCTGGAGGCTCGGGCGCTGTGCGATGAGCATGTGGTTACTCCTGACCGGGATCCCCCGTGTCGCTCAGAACGAGGGGCCCCTCGGTTACGGCGACGCCCGCTATTTGACGCCGCTCGCCTACAACCAATGATGCCGTACGGCCGGGAATGCGCCGGGCCGTACGGCGTCACGAGGTCGCCGGGCTCTGCTACTTCGAGTAGAGCTCGACGATGAGCTGCTCCTGGACCAGCGTGTCGATCTGCTGGCGGACCGGGAGCTGGTGCACGAGGACGCGCAGGTTCTCGGCGGAGGCGCCCAGCCACGCCGGGACGGTCTTGTCACCGGCGGTCGCGCGGGCGACCTCGTACGGGAGCAGGTTGCGCGACTTCTCGCGGACCTCGACGATGTCGTGCTCGCGCACGCGGTACGACGGGATGTCGACCTTCTTGCCGTTCACCAGGAAGTGGCCGTGGCGCACCTGCTGGCGGGCCGCGTCCCGCGACTCGGCGAAGCCGGCGCGGTAGACCACGTTGTCGAGACGGCTCTCCAGGATCTGGAGGAGGTTCTCACCCGTCTTGCCGGCCTTGCGGTTGGCTTCCTCGTAGTAGTTGTGGAACTGCTTCTCGAGGACGCCGTAGATCCGGCGGGTCTTCTGCTTCTCACGGAGCTGGAGCTGGTACTCCGACTCCTTCGGACGGCCGCGGCCGTGCTCACCCGGCGGGTACGGCCGGATCTCGATGGGGCACTTGGCGGACTCGCACTTCTTGCCCTTGAGGAAGAGCTTCGTCTTCTCACGACGGCAGAGCTTGCAGTCCGGACCCGTGTAACGAGCCATTTCTCTCTACTCTCCTGAGCTCAGACGCGGCGGCGCTTGGGCGGACGGCAGCCGTTGTGCGGGACCGGGGTCACGTCCTGGATGGACCCGACCTCGAGGCCGGTCGCCTGCAGCGACCGGATCGCGGTCTCACGGCCGGAACCGGGGCCCTTGACGAAGACGTCGACCTTCCGCATGCCGTGCTCCATGGCGCGGCGGGCGGCGTTCTCGGCCGCCATCTGCGCGGCGAACGGGGTGGACTTGCGGGAGCCCTTGAACCCGACGTGACCGGCGCTGGCCCAGGAGATCACATTCCCGTTCGGGTCGGTGATCGATACGATCGTGTTGTTGAACGTGCTCTTGATGTGGGCGTGCCCGTGAGCGACGTTCTTCTTTTCCTTGCGGCGCACCTTCTTCGGTGCGCCCTGGCGGCTCTTCGGCGGCATTTAAGCGCTGTCTCCTGGAATGTGGCTGCTTGCCCCATCCCCTGGACCTTCCTAACCGGTGTGACCGGCGAGATCCTCGGGCCGGGGCCTAAGGACTACTTCTTGCCGGGCTTCTTCTTGCCGGCGACGGTCTTCTTCTTGCCCTTGCGGGTGCGCGCGTTCGTCTGCGTCCGCTGACCGTGGACGGGCAGGCCCTTGCGGTGCCGGATGCCCTGGTAACAGCCGATCTCGATCTTGCGCCGGATGTCGGCCTGGACCTCGCGCCGGAGGTCACCCTCGATCTTGTAGTTCGCCTCGATGTAGTCACGCATCGGGATGATCTCGGCGTCCGTGAGCTGGTGGACGCGCAGATCGGGGCTGATGCCGGTCGCGTCAAGGATCTCCTTGGCGCGGGTGCGGCCGATTCCGAAAATGTAGGTGAGAGCGATCTCCAGCCGCTTGTCGCGGGGGAGGTCGACGCCAACCAGGCGAGCCATGGTCGGGCATTCTCCTTCGATGTGGCGGAGGTCTTACGCCTCGCTTCCCCTCCCATGCCCGGGCGAGGGCCCCGGCCTCCGACCGGGGGTCTCCCGCGTGGTACGGCTTTCGCCGCCTGCGCGGGTGCGAGACGCGACTACAGTGTGGCCCTCACGCGGGTCGAGCCCGTCACCTGGACGGACTCACCTGCGGGCCTGGTGGCGACGTGTCTGAGAGACTCAGCCCTGGCGCTGCTTGTGGCGCAGGTTGTCGCAGATCACCATGACGCGACCGTGCCGGCGAATCACCTTGCACTTGTCGCAGATCTTCTTGACGCTCGGCTTGACCTTCATAGTCCTTATTCGTTCCGCATACGGGCCCGTCCTTCGACGGAGGGGCCTACTTGTACCGGTAGACGATCCGCCCACGGCTGAGGTCGTAGGGGCTCAGTTCCACGACCACCCGGTCATCGGGAAGGATCCGGATGTAGTGCATCCGCATCCGCCCGCTGATGTGGGCCAGGACCTTGTGACCGTTGTCGAGCTGCACCCTGAACATGGCGTTCGGGAGCGACTCAATAACAGTGCCCTCAATCTCGATGGCGCCGTCTTTCTTGGCCATGGCCCTCGCGTTTCGCTGATCGGATCGTCAGAGGCTTCGGAACACTAAGCAGCCGCGACCTTCGGGCGCTTCCAGAGAGCGGCGACCAGCCAGGCCGCCTGAGCGCGAAAGGTCATAGTGAACCGACAAAGGAGTGTACGACAACCCGGGCCGAAATGCGAAACGACGGCAGGGGTCGCGACACAACCAGATGACAGGGTACCCCCGGAGAGGGCGTACGGCCAACGCCCGGCGCGACGCCGGGCCCGGATCAGCGACGCGGCCGGGACTGGCCGATGGTGCCGAAAACGGTGCCGACGAGGAGGACGGTGCCCCAGGGGCCCATGACCCAGAGCGGCCAGGGGTAGACGAAGTGCCCGCCGGTGATTCCGATGATCAACCAGACCACCCAGTTCACGGCGACGGCGCTGGCCCAGGTGGCCCAGGCCACCTTCACCGCGGTCCGCGCCTTGTTGCGCCGGGCCGGCGGGGGCGGGTCGGCTTTCGCCGCGGCGGGCAGGCGGTGCAGGTCCATCTCGGGCAGGTCGGCGGTCAGCGTGGCCAGCTCGCCGTACGTACGGCTCCGGTAGAGCTGCTCCAGCCGCTCGTTGAACTCCTCGACGCTGAGCCTGCCCTCGGCCACATGCTCCCGCAGAGCCGCGGCGACCCGGTCCCGGTCGCCGTCCGAGGCCCGCATGTCGGGCGTAGCCGCCATCACCATCTCCCGGTCATCGGAACGTTACGCCCCATTATGGTTCACGAGCCGTCCGGGCGGGCCGATCAGGGAGTGGTGTCTCCGGTCTCTGGGGTCACCCCTGCCCCGGCCCGGGGGAACCGGGAGGCGCCGCCGTCCAGCGCGGTGAGCACGAGCGGGCCGTCCTCAGTCACCGCGACGCTGTGCTCGAAGTGGGCGGAGGGCCGGCCGTCGATGGTGACGACCGTCCAGTCGTCGTCGAGCACGCGGGTCCTGTCGGTGCCGAGGTTCACCATCGGCTCGATCGCGAAGCACATGCCCGCCTCGAACTTGGGACCGCGCCCGGGACGGCCGTGGTTGGCCACCCAGGGGTCCATGTGCATCTCCGTGCCGATCCCGTGCCCGCCGTACTCCTGGGGGATGCCGTAGCGGCCCTGAGAGCGCACGTAGCGCTCGACCTGGAAGCCGATGTCGGACAGGTGCCCGCCGACCCGCAGGGCGGCGATACCGGCCCACATGGCCTCCTCGGTCACCCGCATGAGCTCGGTCAGCGCCGGGTCGACCTCTCCGATCCCCACGGTGATCGCGGAGTCGCCGTGCCACCCGTCGAGGATGGCGCCGCAGTCGATGGAGATGATGTCGCCCTCGCGAAGCTTGCGGCGGTCGGTGGGGATGCCGTGGACGACCTCGTCGTTGACGGAGGCGCAGATCGTGGCGGGGAAGCCCTGGTAGCCCTTGAACGAGGGGATCGCGCCCTCGTTCCGGATGGCCTCCTCGGCGACGACGTCGAGATCCAGCGGCGTCATGCCGGGCTGCACGGTCGTCCGAAGCAGCTCGAGCGTACGGGCGACCACCAGGCCGGCCGCGCGCATCTTCTCCACCTGCGCGGCGCTCTTGAGCTGAATGCCGTGTCTGTTCTTCTTGAACACGTAACGCACCCCCTCTCGAAATTGTCCCATATAAGCCTGAACGCCACCCCATGATCTGGAGTGGCGTTCCCGGCCGTGGTAACGACTCAGTCGGCGAACCGCCGCAGCGCCGACATCGCCCGCTGCGTGATCTCCTCGACCGGACCGGTCGCGTCGACGCCCTGCAGGATGCCCTCGTCCGCGTAGAAGGAGATGAGTGGCGCCGTCTGCTCCTGGTAGACCTCCAGGCGCCGCCTGATGGTCTCCTCGCGGTCGTCGTCCCGCTGGAAGAGCTCGCCGCCGCAGGCGTCGCAGACGCCCTCCGTGGCGGGCGGGTCGAACACCAGGTGCCACACCTTCCCGCAGGAGCGGCAGGTGCGGCGGCCCGCGAGGCGCCGTACGACCTCGTCGTCCTCGACGACCAGGTTGAGGACGACGTCCAGCGAGGTGCCGAACTCGGCCAGCATCTTCTTGAGGACCTCGGCCTGGGGCACGTTGCGGGGGAAGCCGTCGAGAAGGAAGCCCTCCTTGGCGTCGTCCTCCGAGAGCCGGTCACGGACCATGGCGACCGTCACCTCGTCGGGGACGAGGTCGCCGCGGTCCATGTACTCCTTGGCGAGCCTGCCGAGCTCCGTGCCGCCGGAGACGTTGGCACGGAAGATGTCGCCTGTCGAGATTTTCGGGATCGACAGGTGCGATGCGATGAACTGGGCCTGCGTCCCCTTACCCGCTCCGGGGGGCCCCACCAGGACGACGCGCACTATCTCAGGAAGCCCTCGTAGTTGCGCTGCTGGAGCTGGCTCTCGATCTGCTTGACCGTGTCCAGACCCACACCAACCATGATCAGAATGCTGGTCCCTCCGAACGGGAAGTTCTGGCTCGCTCCGGCCACCGCCAGCGCGATGATCGGGATGAGCGAGATGACACCCAGATACGGAGCGCCTGCGGCCGTGAGCCGCGTGAGCACGTAGTTGAGGTACTCGGCGGTCGGCCGGCCCGGACGGATGCCCGGGATGAACCCACCGTACTTCTTCATGTTGTCAGCCACTTCCGGGGGGTTGAAAGTGATGGACACGTAGAAGTACGTGAAGAAGATGATCAGCAGGAAGAACACGGCCATGTAGATCGGGTGGTCGCCCCGCACCATGTTCTGGGCCAGCCACTCGATCACGGCGTTCGGCTGGCTGCTGTTGCCGAACAGCGTCACCAGAAGCTGCGGAAGGTACAGCAGCGACGAGGCGAAGATGACCGGGATGATGCCCGCCTGGTTCACCTTGAGCGGGATGTAGGTCGAGGTTCCGCCGTACATCCTGCGGCCGACCATCCGCTTGGCGTACTGCACCGGGATGCGGCGCTGCGCCTGCTCGATGAAGACGACGACGCCGATCATCACGACACCGACGACCATCACCACGACGAACTTGAACGGGCTGAGCCGGTAGATGTTGATCAGCTCGGACGGGAAGACGGCGATGACCTGCGTGAAGATCAGGATCGACATGCCGTTGCCGACGCCCCGGTCGGTCACGAGCTCGCCCAGCCACATGATCACCGCGGTACCGGCGGTCATCGTGATGACCATGGTCACGAGCGGGAAGATCTCCTGGCTCAGCAGGACCTGCTCCTTGCAGCTCGGGAAGAGCTGCCCGCTGCGGGCCAGCGCGATGAACGCGGTCGACTGCAGCACCGCGAGCCCGATGGTCAGGTACCGCGTGTACTGTGTGATCTTCGCGGTGCCCGCCTGGCCCTCCTTCTTCAGGGCCTCGAGCCGCGGGATGACCACGGTCAGCAGTTGCAGGATGATGCTGGCGGTGATGTAGGGCATGATGCCCAGTGCGAAGACTGAAAGTTTCAGCAGGGCTCCGCCGCTGAACAGCTGCACCATCCCGTAGATGTTGCCGGCGTCCCCTGCCTGGGCCTGGTCGAGACACAGGGCGACGTTCTGGGCGTTGACGCCCGGAGTGGGAAGCACCGAGCCCAGCCGGAACAGCGCGATGATGCCCAAGGTGAAGAGCAACTTGTTGCGCAGGTCCGGCGTCCGGAAAGCCCGGGTAATCGCGGTCAGCACGGTCCCTCCTGCGCGCCTGTGACGCGGTAACGGTCGGCGATGGGCCACGAGGCGTCCATCGACGAAACTACTTGCCAAAGAGCTTGTTCGGCCACGGTCGGAGCCGTGTGCCAGGCGAACTCTAACGCACTACGGGCGCGGAGGCTCATAACGAACCTCCGCGCCTCGTGCAGCCTCATGCCTACAGCTCGGAAACCGAGCCACCGGCCGCGGCGATCTTCTCCTTCGCGCTGGCGGAGAAGGCGTGCGCCTGCACGTTCACCGCCACGGAGATGTCGCCGGTGCCCAGCACCTTGACGGGCTGGTTCTTGCGAACCGCGCCCTTGGCCACCAGGGCGTCGAGCGTGACGTCGCCGCCCTGGGGGAACAGCTCCCCGAGCCTGTCCAGGTTGACGACCTGGTAGGTCGTCTTGAACAGGGCGTTGGAGAAGCCCTTCAGCTTCGGCAGGCGCCGCTGGAGCGGGACCTGGCCACCTTCGAAGCCCGGCATCACGGAGGTGCGGGCCCTGGTGCCCTTGGTGCCACGGCCGGCCGTCTTGCCCTTGGACGCCTCGCCGCGGCCCTTGCGGGTCTTGGCCTTGTTGGCGCCGGGGGCAGGACGAAGGTCGTGGATCTTGAGCGGAGCGTTCTCGGTCATGACTAGTCGACCTCCTCAACCTCGACGAGGTGCGACACCTTGGCGACCATGCCCCGGATCTCCGGGCGGTCCTCCTTGACGACGACGTCGCCGATTCGCTTCAGGCCCAGCGAACGCAGCGAGTCACGCTGGTTCTGCTGGCCACCGATCTTGGACCGGGTCTGAGTGATCCTCAGCCGTGCCATCGTCAGCTCACCGCCTTGGCGGCCGCCGCGGCCTCGGCGAGACCCTCCGCGCGGGCCTTGAGCATCGCCTTGGGAGCGACGTCCTCGATCGGCAGGCCACGACGGGCGGCGATCTCCTCGGGCCTGCTGAGGCCCTTCAGAGCCGCCACGGTGGCGTGCACGATGTTGATCGGGTTGTCCGAGCCGAGCGACTTGGACAGCACGTCGTGGATCCCGGCGCACTCCAGGACCGCGCGCACCGGGCCACCCGCGATGACGCCCGTACCGGGCGAGGCCGGACGCAGGAGGACGACGCCGGCGGCGTCCTCGCCCTGCACCGGGTGCGGGATCGTGCCCTGGATCCGCGGGACCTTGAAGAAGTGCTTCTTGGCCTCCTCGACGCCCTTGGCGATCGCCGCGGGCACCTCCTTGGCCTTGCCGTAGCCGACCCCGACGAGGCCGTTGCCGTCGCCGACGATGACCAGCGCGGTGAAGCTGAAGCGCCGGCCGCCCTGGACGACCTTGGCCACACGGTTGATCTTTACGACGCGCTCGATGTACGAGACGCCCTTGTCTGCGGCGCCACCGCGGCGGTCATCACGACGGTCACGCCGCTCGCCACCGCCGCCGGCACCGCGACGCGGAGCTGCAGCCATCAGTGGTTCCTCTTCTCGTTGCTCTTGGGACGGGCCGCCGGTCGCGGCCTCCGGACCGGAGCCATCAGAACTCCAGCCCGCCTTCACGGGCGCTGTCCGCGAGAGCGGCGATACGCCCCGCGTAGCGGTTGCCACCGCGGTCGAACACGACAGCGGTGATCCCGGCGCTCTTGGCCCGCTGAGCGAGAAGCTCGCCGACCTTCTTCGCCTTCTCGGTCTTGTCACCCTCGGACCCGCGCAGCGAGACGTCCATGGTGGAGGCGCTCACCAGCGTGTGGCCCTGGGTGTCGTCGACGATCTGCACGAACAGGTGACGCGTGGACCGGTTGACGACCAGACGCGGACGCTCGGTGGTGCCGAACACGTTCTTGCGGACGCGGTTGTGACGGCGGGCCCGGGAGACCGTGCGGGCGGCCGTGTGCTTGCCGAACGCAGTCTTTCCAGCCATGCCTACTTACCAGCCTTTCCGACCTTGCGGCGGACAACCTCGCCCTGGTAGCGCACACCCTTGCCCTTGTACGGGTCGGGCTTGCGCAGCTTCCTGATGTTCGCGGCGACCTCGCCGACCTTCTGCTTGTCGATGCCGTCCACGTGGAACAGGGTCGGCCGCTCGACGCGGAAGGTGACGCCCTCGGGAGCGTCGATGATCACCGGGTGACTGAAGCCCAGCGAGAACTCCAGCTGCGTCGGGCCCTTGGCCGCGACGCGATAACCGACGCCGACGATCTCCAGCGTCTTCGTGTAGCCCTGCGTGACGCCCGCCACCATGTTGGCGATGAGCGTGCGCGACAGGCCGTGCAGCGCCCGGACCTTGTTCTCGTCGTTCGGGCGGGAGACGGCGATGTTGCCGTCCTCACCGCGCGAGACCTCGATGGGCTCGGCGACCGTGTGCGTGAGCGTGCCCTTGGGTCCCTTGACCTGGACCGCCCGGCCGTCGATCGTGATGTCGACACCCGCCGGTACGGGGATGGGCAGCCGTCCGATTCGCGACATGCTGGGTTCCTCCCCTCGTTACCAGACGTAGGCGAGGACTTCCCCGCCCACTCCACGCTTGCTCGCCTGCCGGTCCGTCATCAGACCGCCGGACGTCGAGATGATCGCGACGCCCAGGCCGCCCAGAACGCGGGGCAGGTTGTCCTTCTTTGCGTAGACCCGCAGACCGGGCTTCGACACCCGGCGCAGGCCCGCGATGGAGCGCTCGCGGGTGGGGCCGAACTTCAGCTCCATCACGAGGTTCTTGCCAACCTTCGCGTCCTCGACGCTCCAGCCCTGGATGTAGCCCTCCTGCTGGAGGATCTCCGCGATGTGTGCCTTGATCTTCGAGTAAGGCATGCTCACGGTGTCGTGATAGGCCGAGTTCGCGTTCCGCAGACGCGTCAGCATGTCTGCGATCGGGTCGGTCATCGTCATGGCCGGTGGCCTTCCTCACCGCGGTTTCCCGATGGGACCTTCGGTGCGGTCGTGGGCGCTGTGGTCAGCGCCCGGTTGATAAGACTTCTGTACGGCTGGCCCGGGAGGGCTTACCAGCTCGACTTGGTGATGCCGGGCAGCTCGCCCCGGTGCGCCATCTCGCGGAAGCACACACGGCAGAGCCCGAACTTGCGGTAGACAGCGCGGGGACGGCCGCAGCGCGAACACCGAGTGTACGCCCGGACCTCGAACTTCTGCTTGCGCGCTGCCTTGACCTTCAGCGACGTCTTCGCCATGATCAGGCCTCCTTGAAGGGGAAACCGAGGAGCTTCAGCAGCGCCCGGCCCTGCTCGTCGTTCTTCGCGGTGGTCACGACCGTGATGTCCATGCCCCGCTGCCGGTCCACCTTGTCCTGGTCGACCTCGTGGAACATGACCTGCTCGGTGAGGCCGAAGGTGTAGTTGCCGTTGCCGTCGAACTGCTTCGGCGACAGGCCCCGGAAGTCCCGGATACGCGGCAGCGCCAGGGACAGCAGGCGGTCGAGGAACTCCCACATACGGTCGCCGCGCAGCGTGACGTGCGCGCCGATCGGCATGCCCTCGCGCAGCTTGAACTGCGCGATGGACTTGCGGGCGCGGGCGACGGCCGGCTTCTGGCCGGTGATCGCGGTCAGGTCGCGCACGGCGCCCTCGATGAGCTTCGAGTCGCGGGCGGCCTCGCCGACACCCATGTTCACCTTGATCTTGGTGATCGTGGGCACCAGCATGATGTTCTCGATGCCGAACTCCTCGCGCAGCTTCGCGATGATCTCCTCGCGGTAGCGCTGCTTGAGGCGCGGAAGGGTCCGCTCTTCAGTCGTGGCGGTCATCAGCTGTCCTCACCCGTCGCCTCGGCGTCGCCCTTCGCGGCGGCCTTCTTCTCGGGCTTCTTCTCGTCATCCTTGAGCTTCTTGACGTTGCTCACGTGGATGGGAGCCTCCATGGTCTGCACGCCGCCTTCCTTGGCGCCGCGCGGTCCCTGGTTGGTGACCTTGGAGTGCTTCTTGATCATGTTGACGCCCTCGACCACCACGCGCTCCCTGTCGGGGTAAGCGGCGATGATCCGGCCCTTGGCGCCCTTGTCCTTGCCGGCGATGACAAGGACGAGGTCGCCCTTCTTCACGTGCAGCTTCGGCATCACAGCACCTCCGGCGCGAGCGAGATGATGCGCATGAACCTCTTGTCGCGCAGTTCACGGCCCACCGGGCCGAAGATGCGGGTGCCCCGCGGGTCGCCGCTGTCCTTGATGATGACCGCGGCGTTCTCGTCGAAGCGGATGTAGGAGCCGTCGGGGCGGCGGCGCTCCTTCACGGTGCGCACCACGACAGCCTTGACAACGTCGCCTTTCTTAACGCCTCCGCCGGGAATGGCGTCCTTCACCGTGCCCACGATGATGTCGCCGATTCCCGCGTAGCGCCGACCCGAGCCGCCGAGAACGCGGATGCAGAGAATCTCCTTGGCACCCGTGTTGTCGGCGACCTTGAGCCGCGACTCCTGCTGGATCACGTCTACTCCTGTGTGTCGTGCCGGTTCTCACCCAGCGGTGAGCCTGGCCGAACCTGATGTGGTCTTTTTCCCCCGGCGACAGTCTGCGACCGCCGCCGCGGGCGGACCGGGCCGATGGACGGCCCCGCCCCTTGGACACCGTCATGGGGGGTGGTCTCCCACCCCCCACGAGGCGCGTCTAGATCTGTTACTTGGCCTTCTCGAGGATCTCCACGACCCGCCACCGCTTGGTGGCGGACAGCGGCCGGGTCTCCATCAGGAGAACGCGGTCGCCGACGCCGCAGACGTTCTGCTCGTCGTGGGCCTTGTACTTGGTCGTCCGACGGATGACCTTGCCGTACAGCGGGTGCTTGACGCGGTCCTCGACGGCGACGACGACGGTCTTGTCCATCTTGTCGCTGACGACCAGGCCCTCACGGGTCTTGCGGTAGTTCCGCGCCGTACCGGCGGTGGCGTCGGTGGTCGGGGTCTCGGTTGCTTCAGACATCGCTCGGCTCCTTCTCGACCGTGACGATGCCGAGCTCGCGCTCGCGCATCACGGTGTAGATACGGGCGATCTCGCGGCGGACGGCGCGCAGCCGCCCGTGGCTCTCCAACTGCCCCGTCGCCGACTGGAAGCGGAGGTTGAACAGCTCCTCCTTGGCTTCCTTCAGCTTCTGGACCAGAACCTCCTGGTCCTCGACACGCAGCTCCGCGGCGGTCAGACCCTTAGCCATCACGCCTCACCCACTTCACGCTTGACGAAACGGCACTTCATGGGGAGCTTGTGCATCGCGCGCCGCATGGCCTCGCGGGCCACGGGCTCGGCGACGCCGGAAAGCTCGAACATGACACGGCCGGGCTTGACATTGGCGATCCACCACTCCGGAGAGCCCTTACCGGAACCCATGCGGGTCTCGGCCGGCTTCTTCGTGAGGGGGCGGTCCGGGAAGATGTTGATCCACACCTTGCCGCCACGGCGGATGTGCCGGGTCATGGCGATACGAGCGGCCTCGATCTGGCGGTTGGTCACATAGCTGTGCTCAAGCGCCTGGATGCCGAACTCGCCGAAGACGACCCTGGTGCCGCCCTTGGCGGCGCCGCTGCGGTCGGGCCGGTGCTGCTTGCGGTGCTTGACCCTGCGCGGGATCAGCATGGTCAGCTCCCTTCAGCACCCGGCTGCTCCGCCGGGCCGGTCTCGGGGGCGGCCTGCGCGGCCGCCTCGGTCCTGGGTGCGCGGTCGGGACGACCGGCACCACCACGACGGGGACGGTCGCCGCCGCCGCGACGGGGACGGTCGCCCGCGCCGCCACGACGGTCGTCACGCTCACGACGCTGGCCCGCACGGGCGCCGGCCGCGGCCGCCTCCCGCTCGGAACGGCTGGTCGGAGCCTCGCCCTTGTAGATCCACACCTTCACGCCGATGCGGCCGAAGGTGGTGCGGGCCTCGTAGAAGCCGTAGTCGACGTCCGCGCGGAGCGTGTGCAGGGGCACGCGGCCCTCGCGGTAGAACTCCGAGCGGGACATCTCGGCGCCGCCCAGACGTCCGGCGCACTGCACCCGGATGCCCTTGGCGCCGCTCTTCATGGCGGACTGCATGGCCTTACGCATGGCCCGGCGGAACGAGACGCGGCTGGACAGCTGCTCGGCCACGCCCTGCGCGACGAGCTGCGCGTCGATCTCGGGGTTCTTCACCTCGAGGATGTTCAGCTGGACCTGCTTCTTGGTCAGCTTCTCCAGGTCGCCGCGGATGCGGTCGGCCTCGGCGCCGCGGCGGCCGATGACGATGCCCGGCCGGGCGGTGTGGATGTCGACCTGGACGCGGTCGGTCGTACGCTCGATCTCGACCTTGGAGATGCCGGCCCGCTCCATGCCCTTCTGCAGCATGCGACGGATCGCCACGTCCTCGGCGACGTACGACTTGTACAGCTTGTCGGCGTACCACCGGCTCTTGAAGTCGGTCGTGATGCCGAGGCGGAACCCGTGCGGGTTAACCTTCTGGCCCACTAGCGGGTCCTTCCCTTCGGCTCGCGGGACTCCACGATCACGGTGATGTGGCTCGTCCGCTTGTTGATCCGATAGGCACGACCCTGGGCGCGCGGGCGGAATCGCTTGAGGGTCGGCCCCTCGTCGACCCACGCGCGGCTCACGAAGAGCGTCTCCCGGTCGAGCTTGAAATTGTGCTCAGCGTTCGCGATCGCGCTCGAGAGCACCTTGTAGACGGTCTCGCTCGCCGACTGGGGAGCGAACTGCAGCACGGCCTGCGCCTCCGAAGCGGGCAGCCCGCGAATGAGGTCCACCACACGGCGGGCCTTCCGGGGCGTGTGGCGCGCGAACCGCGCCTGTGCCCTGGCTTCCATCGCTTTCTCCTCTAACTGCTGGCTTGAAGGCGCTTACCGCCGGCTGCGGCGGTCTTCCTTGACGTGGCTGCGGAACGTCCGCGTGGGGGCGAACTCACCGAGCTTGTGACCGATCATCGAGTCGGTGACGAACACCGGAACGTGCTTGCGGCCGTCGTGCACGGCGATCGTGTGGCCGATCATGTCGGGCACGATCATGGAGCGCCGCGACCACGTCTTGATGACGTT
This sequence comes from Microbispora amethystogenes, assembly GCF_016863015.1. Classification (GTDB taxonomy): domain Bacteria; phylum Actinomycetota; class Actinomycetes; order Streptosporangiales; family Streptosporangiaceae; genus Microbispora; species Microbispora amethystogenes. Next base: position 52,622 of record NZ_BOOB01000007.1, read on the forward strand.
CTTGGTGCCCTTCTCGTTCTGGGCGTCCACCTTCTTCTGCAGGTGGTCGTCCACGAAGGGACCCTTCTTAAGGCTACGTGGCATATCGGCTGCTCCTACCGCTTCTTCCTCTTGCTCCGACGACGGATGATCAGCCGGTCGCTCGGCTTGTTCGGCTGCCGCGTACGGCCCTCGGGCTTGCCCTTCGGGTTCACCGGGTGGCGACCACCGGAGGTCTTGCCCTCACCACCACCGTGCGGGTGGTCGACCGGGTTCATGGCGACACCGCGGACCGTGGGGCGCTTGCCCTTCCAGCGGTTGCGGCCGGCCTTGCCGATGTTGATGTTGGACTGCTCGGCGTTGCCCACCTGGCCCACCGAGGCCCGGCAGCGCACGTCGACCTGGCGCATTTCACCGGACGGCATACGCAGCGTGGCGTACATGCCCTCCTTGGCGAGCAGCTGGATCTGCGCGCCGGCGCTGCGGCCGAGCTTGGCGCCGCCACCGGGGCGAAGCTCCACCGCGTGGATGAAGGTACCGGTCGGGATGTTGCGCAGCGGCAGGCAGTTGCCCGGCTTGATGTCGGCCGTGGGGCCGTTCTCGATCTGGTCGCCCTGCTTCAGGCCGGCCGGAGCGAGGATGTAGCGCTTCTCGCCGTCGGCGTAGTGCAGCAGCGCGATGCGGGAGGTGCGGTTCGGGTCGTACTCGATGTGCGCGACCTTGGCCGGGATCCCGTCCTTGTCGTGGCGGCGGAAGTCGATGATCCGGTAGGCGCGCTTGTGCCCGCCTCCCTGGTGCCGGGCGGTCACCCGGCCGTGGACGTTGCGGCCGCCCTTGCTGTGCAGTGGGGCAAGCAGCGACTTCTCCGGCGTGCTGCGCGTGATCTCGGCGAAGTCCGAGACGCTCGCGCCGCGCCGACCCGGAGTCGTCGGCTTGTACTTACGGATGCCCATCTTTTTCGTTCATCCTTCGTCGGTTCGTACCGGTCGGGGTCCGCCTCACGGCGGTCCCCCCGGTGCTCTCTTCCTCGGGGCCGGTCCCTCGCACGATGGCGAGGGGCCCCTCTCCCCGCTGCGGCAGGTGCTAGCCGATCTGACCGAAGATGTCGATCCGCTCGCCCTCGGCCAGGCTCACGATCGCGCGCTTGGTGGTCGGGCGCTGGCCGTAGCCGTGCTTGGTCCGCTTGCGCTTGCCCTGGCGGTTGATCGTGTTCACGCCGGTCACCTTGACGCCGAAGATCTGCTCGACGGCGATCTTCACCTGCGTCTTGTTGGCACCCTTGCGCACCAGGAACGTGTACTTGTTGTGCTCATCGATCAGGCCGTAGCTCTTCTCGGAGACGATCGGCTTGAGGATGATGTCACGCGGGTCGGCGATCTTCTGCATCAGGCCTCTTCCTTCCCGCTGTTCCCCAGCCGCGCCACGACCTGGTCGTAGGCCTCACGGGTGAAGACCACGTCGTCGTGGCAGAGCACGTCGTAGGTGTTGATCTGCCCCGCGTCCAGCAGGTGGACCTCGGGGGCGTTGCGCAGGCTGAGCCAGGTGAGCTCGTCGTTCTCGTCGACCACGACGAGAACGCTGCGGGCCTGCGTAATCTTCCGCAGCGCCTCCAGGGCGGCGCGGGTCCCGGGCGTGTCACCCGTGACGAGGCCGCTCACCACGTGGACGCGGCCGCCGCCGGCGCGGTCGGACAGCGCGCCCTTCAGGGCCGCCGCCTTCATCTTCTTGGGCGTCCGCTGCTCGTACGAGCGCGGCTGCGGGCCGTGGACGACGCCACCGCCGGCGAACTGCGGAGCACGGGTCGAGCCCTGGCGGGCGCGGCCGGTGCCCTTCTGCCGGTACGGCTTCTTGCCGCCGCCGGAGACGTTGCCGCGGGTCTTGGTGGCGTGGGTGCCCTGCCGGCGCGCGGCCAGCTGGGCGACGACCACCTGGTGGATCAGCGGGACGTTGACCTTGGCGCCGAAGACCTCCTCGGGGAGGTCGACGGTCCCCGCCTTGGCGCCGCTGGCGTCGAGGACGTCAATGGTCGTGCTCACTTGGCAGCAACCCCCTTCTTGGCGGCGGTGCGGATGAGGACCAGGCTGCCGTTGGCGCCGGGGATCGCACCCTTGATCAGGATGAGGCCCTTCTCGGCGTCCACGGCGTGCACCTTGAGGCTCTGGACCGTCGTGCGGACGTTGCCCATCCGGCCGGCCATGCGCAGGCCCTTGAAGACGCGGCCCGGGGTGGCGCACCCGCCGATGGAGCCCGGGGAGCGGTGCTTGCGCTGCGTACCGTGCGAGGCGCCGAGACCACGGAAGTTGTGGCGCTTCATGACACCCGCGAAGCCCTTGCCCTTGCTCTTGCCGGTGACGTCGATGTACTGCCCGGCCTCGAAGGCGTCGGCGAGGATCTCCTGGCCGAGGGTGTACTCGGAGGCGTCGTCGGTGCGGACCTCGGCGAAGTAGCGGCGCGGCGTGATGTCGTGCTTGCGGAGGTAGTCGCCCAGGGGCTTGTTGACCTTACGAGGGTCGATCTGCCCGTAGCCGAGCTGGACGGCGGAGTAGCCGTCCTTCTCCGGAGTGCGGACCCGGGTCACCACGCACGGACCGGCCTCGACGACGGTGACCGGGATCACCCGGTTCGTCTCGTCGAAGACCTGGGTCATGCCGAGCTTCTTGCCCAGGACGCCCTTGATCTGCTTAGCCATGTCAGTGCGTTCCTTAGAGCTTGATCGAGATGTCGACACCGGCGGGAAGGTCGAGACGCATGAGCGAGTCGACCGTCTTCGGCGTCGGGTCGATGATGTCAATCAGCCGCTTGTGCGTACGCATCTCAAAGTGCTCGCGGCTGTCCTTGTACTTGTGCGGCGACCGGATGACGCAGTACACGTTCTTCTCGGTCGGCAGCGGCACCGGGCCAGCGACCTTGGCGCCGGTCCGCGTCACCGTCTCGACGATCTTCTTGGCCGAGCTGTCGATGACCTCGTGGTCATACGCCTTGAGCCGGATGCGGATCTTCTGTCCCGCCATAATGGCCTCGGTGTCCTTCGCTGTCGTCCTATAAAGCTTCACGCGGCCTGGTGCCGCAGGTCGTTTTCCACGCGACCGACGTTCCGGAGCCCGTCCGGTGTTCCGTGATCTGGCAGTGGCTTCGGTCGAAGTGCGGCCGAAAGCACTGCGAGATCACGGTCTCGTCGTCCGTGGGGGGCCGTCTCCGGCCCCTCCGTGGTGCGGCGGCCAGGCCCTCAGGGACCCGACCGCCGCCCAGCGGTGCTACTACTTGATGATCTTCGTCACGCGGCCGGCGCCGACGGTGCGGCCACCCTCGCGGATCGCGAACTTGAGGCCGTCCTCCATCGCGATCGGCTGGATGAGCTGGACGGTCATCTCGGTGTTGTCACCGGGCATGACCATCTCGGTGCCCTCCGGCAGGTTCACGACACCGGTCACGTCCGTGGTACGGAAGTAGAACTGCGGCCGGTAGTTGTTGAAGAACGGCGTGTGGCGGCCGCCCTCGTCCTTGGACAGGATGTAGACCTGCGCCTCGAACTCGGTGTGCGGGGTCGTGGTGCCCGGCTTGATGACACACTGACCGCGCTCGACGTCCTCGCGCTTGATGCCGCGGAGGAGCAGACCGACGTTGTCACCGGCCTGGCCCTCGTCAAGGAGCTTGCGGAACATCTCGACACCGGTGACGGTGGTCGTGGTGCTCTTCTCCTTGATGCCGATGATGTCGACGGTCTCGTTGACCTTGACGATACCGCGCTCGATACGGCCGGTGACGACCGTGCCGCGACCGGTGATCGAGAACACGTCCTCGATCGGCATGAGGAACGGCTTGTCGGTGTCACGAACCGGCTCGGGGACGTTCTCGTCCACGGCGTTCATGAGCTCGATGATCGAGTCGCCCCACTTCTCGTCGCCCTCGAGCGCCTTGAGCGCGGAGACGCGCACGACCGGCAGGTCGTCGCCCGGGAACTCCTGGGCGGACAGCAGCTCGCGGACCTCGAGCTCGACGAGCTCCAGGATCTCCTCGTCGTCGACCATGTCGGCCTTGTTGAGGGCCACGACGATGTAGGGAACGCCGACCTGGCGGGCCAGGAGGACGTGCTCCTTCGTCTGCGGCATCGGGCCGTCGGTCGCCGCGACCACCAGGATCGCGCCGTCCATCTGGGCGGCACCGGTGATCATGTTCTTCACGTAGTCGGCGTGACCGGGGCAGTCCACGTGGGCGTAGTGGCGCTTCTCGGTCTGGTACTCGACGTGCGCGATGGAGATGGTGATTCCGCGAGCCTTCTCCTCGGGCGCCTTGTCGATCTTGTCGAACGGGGTCGCCTCGTTGAGCTGCGGGAAACGGTCGTGAAGCACCTTGGTGATCGCCGCGGTCAGAGTGGTCTTGCCGTGGTCGATGTGCCCAATGGTGCCGATGTTCACGTGCGGCTTGTTCCGCTCGAACTTGGCCTTGGCCACTGGTCTGTCTCCTTAGAGATTCTGACTTGACTTGCGTCTTGCAACTCAGGCTGTGCCCGGCGGAGGGATCACTCCCTCCGCCGTGCACCGAGCGGAACTATTCGCCCCGAGCCTTCGCGACGATCTCCTTGGCGATGCCCGGGGGCACCTCCGAGTAGGAGTCGAACTGCATGCTGTAGCTCGCGCGCCCCTGGGTGCGGCTGCGCAGGTCGCCCACGTAGCCGAACATCTCGGACAGCGGCACGAGCGCCTTGATGACACGGGCGCCGGACCGTTCGTCCATCGCCTGGATCTGCCCGCGACGACCGTTCAGGTCGCCGATGACATCACCCATGTAGTCCTCGGGCGTGGTGACCTCGACGGCCATCATCGGCTCGAGGAGTACAGCGTCCGCCTTGCGCGCGGCCTCCTTGAAGGCCATCGAGCCAGCGATCTTGAACGCCATTTCCGACGAGTCGACCTCGTGGAAGGCGCCGTCCTGGAGCGTGACCTTCACGCCGACCATCGGGTAGCCGGCGAGCACGCCGAACTCGGCCGCCTCCTGCGCGCCCGCGTCCACCGACGGGATGTACTCCCGCGGGATGCGGCCACCGGTGACCTTGTTCTCGAACTCGTAGCCGTCGTTGCCCTCGCCCAGCGGCTCCAGGTTGATGATCACGCGCGCGAACTGGCCGGAACCACCGGTCTGCTTCTTGTGCGTGTACTCGACCTTCTCCACCTTGCGGCGGATGGTCTCGCGGTAGGCGACCTGCGGGCGGCCGACGTTGGCCTCGACCTTGAACTCGCGGCGCATCCGGTCGACGAGGATCTCCAGGTGGAGCTCACCCATACCCCAGATGACCGTCTGACCGGTCTCCTCGTCCCGGCGGACCTGGAAGGACGGGTCCTCCTCGGCCAGCCGCTGGATCGCGGTGCCCAGCTTCTCCTGGTCGCCCTTGGTCTTGGGCTCGATCGCGACGTTGATGACCGGCGCGGGGAACGTCATCGACTCGAGGACGACCTGCTTGACCGGGTCCGACAGAGTGTCGCCGGTGGTGGTGTCCTTCAGGCCCATGACGGCCACGATCTGACCAGCGGTCGCGGACGGGCGCTCCTCGCGCTTGTTCGCGTGCATCTGGTAGATCTTGCCGATCCGCTCCTTCTTGCCCTTGACCGAGTTCACCACGGTGGTGCCGGTCTCGAGCGTTCCGGAGTAGACGCGGATGTAGGTGAGCTTGCCCAGGTGCGGGTCGCTCATGATCTTGAACGCCAGCGCCGCGAACGGCTCGCTCGGGTCCGCGTGGCGCTCGACGATCTCCTCCTCCTTGCCCACCGCGTGGCCCTTGAAGGCCGGGATGTCGGTGGGGGCGGGGAGGTAGGCGACGATCGCGTCGAGCAGGGGCTGCACGCCCTTGTTCTTGAACGCGGTGCCGCACAGGACCGGGTTGATCGTGCCGGCGACCGTCGCCCGCCGGAGGGCGGCGACGAGCTGCTCCTCGGTGGGCTCGACGCCCTCCAGGAAGAGCTCCATGAGCTCGTCGTCGTTCTCGGCGACCGTCTCGACCAGCTTGTCGCGCCACTCGCGAGCCGCGTCGGCGTGGTCGGCCGGGATGTCGACGGTGTCGTACATCTCGCCCTTGGCCGCCTCGGCGCTCCAGAGCAGGCCCTTCATCTTCACCAGGTCGATGACGCCCTTGAAGTCGGCCTCGACGCCCCAGGGAAGCTGGATGACCGCCGGGGTGGAGCCCAGCCGGCTGATCATCATGTCGACGCAGCGGTGGAACTCCGCACCGACCCGGTCCATCTTGTTGACGAAGCAGATCCGGGGCACACCGTAGCGGTCGGCCTGACGCCACACCGTCTCGGACTGCGGCTCCACGCCGGCGACGCCGTCGAACACCGCGACCGCGCCGTCGAGAACACGCAGCGACCGCTCGACCTCGATGGTGAAGTCCACGTGTCCGGGCGTGTCGATGATGTTGATCGTGTGATCAAGCCAGCTGCAGGTGGTCGCGGCGGAGGTGATGGTGATGCCGCGCTCCTGCTCCTGCTCCATCCAGTCCATGGTGGCAGCGCCCTCATGGACTTCACCGATCTTGTAGTTGATACCGGTGTAGAACAGGATGCGCTCAGTCGTCGTGGTCTTGCCCGCGTCGATATGGGCCATGATCCCGATGTTGCGGACCTTGGCCAGGTCAAGAGCGGTCGTGGTGGCCACTTCTTCGCGTCCTTAACTCGTCGTCGGTGCTCACTACCAGCGGTAGTGGGCGAAGGCCTTGTTGGACTCGGCCATCTTGTGCGTGTCCTCGCGCCGCTTGACGCTGGCGCCGAGGCCGTTGCTCGCGTCGAGGAGCTCGTTCATGAGTCGCTCGGTCATGGTCTTCTCGCGGCGCGCCCGGGAGTACTGGACGAGCCAGCGCAGGGCCAGCGTGGTGCTGCGCGAGGCCTTCACCTCGACGGGCACCTGGTAGGTGGCGCCACCGACACGGCGGCTCTTCACCTCGAGCGTCGGGCGGACGTTGTCGAGGGCCCGCTTCAGGGTGACGACCGGGTCGTTGCCGGTCTTGTCCTTGCAGCCCTCGAGAGCGCCGTAGACGATCGACTGCGCGAGGGAGCGCTTGCCGTCCAGGAGAACCTTGTTGATGAGCGCGGTGACCAGCGGCGAGTTGTGCACCGGGTCAGCGACCAGCTGGCGGCGGCCAGGGGAACCCTTGCGCGGCATGTCAGCTCTTCTCCTTCTTCGCGCCGTAACGGCTGCGGGCCTGCTTGCGGTTGCGGACGGCCTGGGTGTCCAGCGAACCACGGATGATCTTGTAGCGAACACCCGGCAGGTCCTTCACACGACCACCGCGCACGAGCACCATCGAGTGCTCCTGGAGGTTGTGACCCACCCCGGGGATGTAAGCCGTGACCTCGATGCCGTTGGTGAGCCGAACACGGGCCACCTTGCGCAGCGCCGAGTTGGGCTTCTTGGGCGTGGTCGTGTAAACGCGGGTGCAAACGCCGCGCCGCTGCGGGCTCCCCTTGAGGGCAGGAGTCTTGGTCTTGCTGACCTTGTCCTGCCGGCCCTTGCGGACCAACTGCTGAATGGTGGGCACCGCGTCTCCGTTTCGTGCCTAGCCGGTGATACGTCGTCCCGATCCTGGCGATGCCGCCCCTCACGGGTTTGCAGGTGCTGCCGGTGTCATGACCTGCGGATTTTCCATCCCCGCCGACCCACGCGCTCGGGCGTGTCGCGCTCTGCGCACGCCACACCCGGACAGACCCGGTCGATCTGGAGGATTCACACGGCGCCCCCGCCCGCCTCCCACAAGGGAGAACGGCTGTCAAGCGCACGCATGCGAGCCCACGAACCCATGGGCACGAAGGAAAAGACTACCCAGCGGTTCGCAAGTCGTCAAAACGACCGCCGCCGGATCGTCGGGTCCGTGTCATGGTTCCCGCCGCCTGCCTGCAGGCAGACAGCCAGAGGGCTCGGGAAGAGTGTACTCGCCCGCCACCCCTTCCCTCGCCATTTCCGCCCACCCCACGCGGCTTTCGGCCACAAACCCAAACCGCCCGGGGAGCGGGTGCTCTCCGGGCGGTTCGGTGTTCGGGACTCAGCTGCCGGTGACTCAGCGGCCGTACTGGCCGAAGTCGTACTCCTCCAGCGGGACGGCCTCGCCGCTGCCGGAGCCGAAGGTGTAGTCCGCCGCGGAGCCGTCGTAGCCGCCGACCGTGTACATCGCGGCCTTGGCCTCCTCGGTGGGCTCCACCCGGATGTTGCGGTACTGGGGCATGCCCGTACCGGCCGGGATGAGCTTACCGATGATGACGTTCTCCTTGAGGCCGAGCAGCGAGTCGGACTTGGCGTGGATCGCCGCGTCGGTGAGGACTCGCGTCGTCTCCTGGAAGGACGCCGCCGACAGCCACGACTCGGTGGCCAGCGAGGCCTTGGTGATGCCCATCAGGACCGGACGGCCGGAGGCCGGCTGGCCACCCTCCGCCACGGTCTGCCGGTTCATCGCCTCGAAACGCGGCCGCTCGACCAGCTCGCCGGGCAGCAGCTCGGTGTCGCCCGACTCGAGCACGTTCACGCGCTTGAGCATCTGCCGGACGATGACCTCGATGTGCTTGTCGTGGATCGACACGCCCTGCGAGCGGTAGACCTGCTGCACCTCGTCCACGAGGTGGAGCTGGACGGCCCGCGGGCCGAGGATCCGCAGGACCTCGTTCGGGTTGCGCGCACCGGCGATCAGCAGCTGACCGACGTCCACGCGCTGTCCCTCGGAGACCAGCAGCCGCGACCGCATCGACACCGGGTACGCGATCTCCTCGGAGCCGTCGTCCGGAGTGATGACGATCTTGCGAGTCTTGTCGGTCTCGTCGATCCGCGCCCGGCCCGCGACCTCGCTGATCGGGGCGACACCCTTGGGGATGCGCGCCTCGAACAGCTCCTGGACACGCGGCAGACCGTGGGTGATGTCCGCGCCCGCCACACCACCGGTGTGGAAGGTACGCATGGTCAGCTGGGTGCCGGGCTCACCGATCGACTGGGCCGCGATGATGCCGACGGCCTCGCCGACGTCCACGAGCTTGCCGGTGGCCAGCGAGCGGCCGTAGCAGGTCGCGCAGACACCGATCTTGGCCTCGCAGACCAGCGTGCTGCGGGTCCGGACCGTCTCGATGCCGGCGTTCACCAGCGCGGTGACGGTGTCGTCGTTGATGTCGACACCCGCCGCGGCGACGAGCTTGCCGTCCACCTCGACGTCCTCGGCGAGGATGCGGCCGTGCACATTGCTCTCGGCGTTCTCGGCCTTGACCAGGGCGCCCGACGAGTCGCGCTCGCCCACGTGCAGCGGGACGGCGCGGTCGGTGCCACAGTCGATCTCGCGGACGATGACGTCCTGGGCGACGTCGACGAGACGACGCGTCAGGTAGCCGGAGTCGGCGGTCCGCAGAGCGGTGTCCGCGAGACCCTTCCGCTGGCCGTGGGTCGAGATGAAGTACTCCAGCACCGACAGGCCCTCGCGGAAGGAGGACTTGATCGGCCGCGGGATCGTCTCACCCTTGGTGTTGGACACCAGGCCGCGGATGCCGGCGATCTGCCGCACCTGCATGCGGTTGCCTCGAGCGCCGGAGTTGACCATCATCCAGACCGGGTTGGTCGCCGGGAACGCGTTGACCATGTCGGTCTCGACGTCCGCCGTCGCGTGGGTCCAGATCTCGATGAGCTCCTGACGGCGCTCCTCGTCGGTGATCAGACCACGGTCGTACTCGCGCTGGACCTTGTCCGCACGCCGCTCGTACGACTCCATGATGGCGGCCTTGTTCGGCGGCGCCACGACGTCCTCGATGGAGATCGTGACACCGGCGCGGGTCGCCCAGTGGAAGCCGGCGTCCTTCAGCGCGTCGAGCGCGTTGGCCACCTCCACCTTCGGGTACCGCTCGGCCAGCTCGTTGACGATCGCCGAGAGCTGCTTCTTGCCGACCTGGTAGTTCACGAAGGGGTAGTTGGCGGGCAGCGTCTGGTTGAACAGGCACCGGCCCAGCGTGGTCTCCAGCCGGATCGCGTCACCCGCCTCCCAGCCCTCCGGGGCCTCCCAGCCGCGCGGCGGCGGGACGTCCTTGAGCCGCACCTGGATCTTGGCCTGGATGTCCAGCTCGTGCCGGTCGTGGGCCATGAGGGCCTCCGACACGGTGGTGAACACCCGGCCCTCGCCCTGGCCGCCCTCCTTCTCGGTGGTCAGCCAGTACAGACCGATGACCATGTCCTGGGTGGGCATCGTCACCGGCTTGCCGTCCGCCGGCTTGAGGATGTTGTTGGTGGACAGCATCAGGATCCGCGCCTCGGCCTGGGCCTCGGCCGACAGCGGCAGGTGCACCGCCATCTGGTCGCCGTCGAAGTCCGCGTTGAACGCGGTGCAGACGAGCGGGTGGATCTGGATGGCCTTGCCCTCGACCAGCTGCGGCTCGAAGGCCTGGATGCCCAGGCGGTGCAGCGTGGGCGCGCGGTTGAGCAGCACCGGGTGCTCGGTGATGACCTCTTCCAGCACGTCCCACACGACCGGCTTGGACCGCTCGACCATCCGCTTGGCGGACTTGATGTTCTGCGCGTGGTTGAGATCGACCAGGCGCTTCATCACGAACGGCTTGAACAGCTCCAGCGCCATCTGCTTGGGCAGGCCGCACTGGTGCAGCCTGAGCTGCGGGCCGACGACGATGACCGAACGGCCGGAGTAGTCGACGCGCTTGCCGAGCAGGTTCTGCCGGAAACGACCCTGCTTGCCCTTCAGCATGTCGCTGAGGGACTTCAGCGGGCGGTTGCCGGGGCCGGTGACCGGACGGCCGCGGCGGCCGTTGTCGAACAGGGCGTCGACGGCCTCCTGGAGCATCCGCTTCTCGTTGTTCACGATGATCTCGGGCGCGCCGAGGTCGAGCAGACGCTTGAGCCGGTTGTTCCGGTTGATCACCCGGCGGTACAGGTCGTTCAGGTCCGAGGTGGCGAAGCGGCCACCGTCGAGCTGGACCATCGGCCGCAGGTCCGGCGGGATCACCGGGATGCAGTCGAGGACCATGCCGCTCGGCGAGTTGCGGGTGTTGAGGAACGCCGCGACGACCTTGAGCCGCTTGAGGGCGCGGGCCTTCTTCTGGCCCTTGCCGCTGCGGATGGTCTCCCGCAGGTTCTCCGCCTCGGCCTCCAGGTCGAAGCCGCCGAGCCGCTCCTGGATGGCCTGGGCGCCCATGCCGCCGCGGAAGTAGCGGCCGAACCGGTCGCGCATCTCGCGGTAGAGCAGCTCGTCGCCCTCCAGGTCCTGGACCTTGAGGTTCTTGAAGCGGCTCCAGACCTCCTCCAGCCGGTCCAGCTCGCGCTGGGCCCGGTCGCGGAGCTGGCGCATCTCACGGTCGGCGCCCTCGCGCACCTTGCGGCGGGCGTCGCCCTTGGCGCCGGAGGCCTCCAGCTCGGCCAGGTCGGCCTCGAGCTTCTTCTGGCGGGCCTCGATGTCGGCGTCACGGCGCTGCTCGACGTGCTGCCGCTCGACGGAGATCTTCGCCTCCAGCGACGGCAGGTCGCGGTCACGCATCTCGTTGTCGACATGCGTGATCATGTAGGCCGCGAAGTAGATGACCTTCTCCAGGTCCTTCGGGGCCAGGTCGAGCAGGTAACCGAGGCGCGACGGGACGCCCTTGAAGTACCAGATGTGGGTGACCGGGGCGGCCAGCTCGATGTGGCCCATCCGCTCACGGCGCACCTTGGCGCGCGTGACCTCGACGCCACAGCGCTCACAGATGATGCCCTTGAAGCGGACGCGCTTGTACTTACCGCAGTAGCACTCCCAGTCCCGGGTCGGACCGAAGATCTTCTCGCAGAAGAGCCCGTCCTTCTCCGGCTTGAGGGTTCGGTAGTTGATGGTCTCCGGCTTCTTCACCTCGCCGTGCGACCACTGCCTGATGTCGTCGGCGGTCGCGAGGCCGATGCGCAGCTCGTCGAAGAAGTTGACGTCGAGCACTAGATAATCCCCTTTTGAATCAGACCTCGTCGACGGTCATCGCGCCCTCGTGGGGACGCCGGGACAGGTCGATGCCAAGCTCTTCTGCCGCGCGGAAGACATCCTCGTCGGTGTCCCGCATCTCGATCGACATGCCGTCGCTCGAAAGGACCTCGACGTTCAGGCAGAGCGACTGCATCTCCTTGATGAGGACCTTGAAGGACTCGGGAATGCCCGCCTCGGGGATGTTCTCGCCCTTGACGATGGCCTCGTAGACCTTCACCCGGCCCAGGACGTCGTCGGACTTGATGGTCAGCAGCTCCTGCAGGGCGTACGCCGCGCCGTAGGCCTCGAGGGCCCACACCTCCATCTCGCCGAAGCGCTGGCCGCCGAACTGCGCCTTACCACCCAGCGGCTGCTGAGTGATCATCGAGTACGGACCGGTCGAGCGAGCGTGGATCTTGTCGTCGACCAGGTGCAGCAGCTTGAGGATGTAGATGTAGCCGACCGAGATCGGGTGCGGGAACGGCTCGCCGGAGCGGCCGTCGAAGAGCCGGGCCTTGCCGTTCTCCCCCACCATGCGGGAGCCGTCCCGGTTGAGCAGGGTGCTGTCGAGCAGGCCGACGATCTCCTGCTCGTGGGCACCGTCGAACACCGGCGTGGCGACCTTGGTCCAGGGCTCGACCCTGTCCATGTCCTTCTCGCGCAGGCGCTCGGCCCAGGCCTCCTCGATGCCGCTGACGTCCCATCCGCGGGCGGCGATCCACCCGAGGTGGGTCTCCAGCACCTGGCCGACGTTCATCCGGCCGGGCACGCCCAGCGGGTTGAGCACGATGTCGACCGGAGTGCCGTCCTCCAGGAACGGCATGTCCTCCACCGGAAGGATCTTGGAGATGACACCCTTGTTGCCGTGGCGGCCGGCGAGCTTGTCGCCGTCCGTGATCTTGCGCTTCTGCGCCACGTACACGCGGACCAGCTCGTTCACACCCGGAGGAAGCTCGTCGCCCTCCTCGCGGCTGAACACCCGGACGCCGATGACCTTGCCGGACTCGCCGTGCGGCACCTTCAGGGAGGTGTCGCGGACCTCACGCGCCTTCTCACCGAAGATCGCGCGCAGCAGGCGCTCCTCGGGGGTCAGCTCCGTCTCACCCTTGGGGGTGACCTTGCCGACGAGGATGTCGCCGGTCACCACCTCGGCGCCGATGCGGATGATGCCCCGCTCGTCGAGGTCGGCCAGCGCGTCCTCGGAGGCGTTCGGGATGTCCCGCGTGATCTCCTCGGGGCCCAGCTTGGTGTCGCGGGCGTCGACCTCGTGCTCCTCGATGTGGATCGAGGAGAGCACGTCGTCCTGCACCAGGCGCTGGGACAGGATGATCGCGTCCTCGTAGTTGTGACCCTCCCACGGCATGAACGCCACGAGCAGGTTCTTGCCGAGCGCCATCTCGCCGTTGTCGGTGCACGGACCGTCGGCGATGACCTGACCCTGCTCGACCCGGTCGCCCTCGGCCACGATCGGCTTCTGGTTGAAGCAGGTGCCCTGGTTCGACCGCTTGAACTTCGCGACCCGGTACGTCGTACGCGTGCCGTCGTCGTTCATCACGGTGACGTAGTCGGCGGAGACCTCCTCGACGACACCGGCCTTCTCGGCGCTGATGACGTCGCCGGCGTCGGTGGCGGCGCGGTACTCCATGCCGGTGCCGACCAGCGGGGCCTCGCTCTTCAGCAGGGGCACCGACTGGCGCTGCATGTTCGAGCCCATGAGCGCGCGGTTGGCGTCGTCGTGCTCGAGGAACGGGATCATGGCGGTCGCGACCGACACCATCTGGCGCGGCGAGACGTCCATGTAGTCCACCTCGGACGGGTGGACGGCCTCGAACTCGCCGCCCTTGCGCCGGGCGAGCACCCGGGACTCGGCGAAGCTGCCGTCGGCGTTCAGGACCGTGTTGGCCTGGGCGACGACGTGCCGGTCCTCCTCGTCGGCGGTCAGGTAGTCGATGTCGTAGGTGACCCGGCCGTCCACCACGCGGCGGTACGGCGTCTCGACGAAGCCGAACGAGTTGACCCGCCCGAAGGACGACAGCGAGCCGATCAGACCGATGTTCGGGCCTTCCGGCGTCTCGATCGGGCACATGCGGCCGTAGTGCGAGGGGTGCACGTCGCGGACCTCGAAGCCCGCCCGCTCACGGGACAGACCACCGGGACCCAGGGCCGACAGACGCCGCTTGTGCGTCAGGCCGGCCAGCGGGTTGGTCTGGTCCATGAACTGCGACAGCTGGGAGGTGCCGAAGAACTCCTTGATCGACGCCACGACCGGGCGGATGTTGATCAGGGTCTGCGGCGTGATCGCCTCGACGTCCTGGGTGGTCATGCGCTCGCGGACGACGCGCTCCATGCGGGCCAGGCCCAGCCGGACCTGGTTCTGGATGAGCTCGCCCACCGTGCGCAGACGGCGGTTGCCGAAGTGGTCGATGTCGTCGGTCTCGACGACGACCGAGCCGTTCTCGCCCATCGACTCCTCACCGGCGTGCAGCCGGACGAGGTACTCGATGGTGGCGACGATGTCCTCGTCGGTCAGCGTGCCCTGGGTGATGTCGGAGCCGACGCCCAGCTTCTTGTTGATCTTGTAGCGGCCGACCTTGGCGAGGTCGTAGCGCTTGTGGTTGAAGTACAGGTTCTCCAGCAGCGCCTGCGCCGACTCCTTGGTCGGGGGCTCGCCCGGCCGCAGCTTCCGGTAGATGTCGAGCAGCGCGTCGTCCTGGCCGGACGTGTGGTCCTTCTCCAGGGTGGCCCGCATCGACTCGTACTGGCCGAAACGCTCGAGGATCTGGTCGCTGGTCCAGCCGAGCGCCTTCAGCAGCACGGTGACCGGCTGCTTGCGCTTGCGGTCGATGCGCACGCCGACGCTGTCGCGCTTGTCGATCTCGAACTCGAGCCACGCGCCGCGCGACGGGATCACCCGGCAGCCGAACAGGTCCTTGTCGGAGGTCTTGTCGACAGAGCGGTCGAAGTAGACACCCGGCGACCGGACGAGCTGCGAGACCACCACGCGCTCGGTGCCGTTGATGATGAAGGTGCCCTTCGAGGTCATGAGCGGGAAGTCGCCCATGAACACCGTCTGGCTCTTGATCTCACCTGTGGTGTTATTGATGAACTCCGCCGTGACGAACATCGGGGCGGAGTAGGTCATGTCCTTGTCTTTGCACTCATCTACGGAGTACTTGGGCGGCTCGAACCTGTGATCCCGGAACGACAGGGACATGGTTCCGGAGAAGTCCTCGATGGGACTGATCTCCTCGAAGATCTCTTCGAGACCTGATTGGGCCGGAATGTCCTTGCGCCCGGCCTGGCGAGCCACCTCGACCCGGCCCTTCCATCTCTCGTTTCCGAGCAACCAGTCGAACGACTCGGTCTGCAGGGCGAGAAGGTCGGGTACTTCGAGCGGCTCCTCGATTCGTGCGAACGACACGGTACGGGGACCGGCGGGTACGGCGGAGGCGTTGCGCGAGGCTGCCAACAGATGTCCTTCCGAGGGCTCGCGGACTGACTACACGCACGCCAGACGACCAAGATCAGAGGTTACTCAGAGAAGCGGTCGTCAAAGGGCAGCGCAAAGGGGCAGTGTAGCCGATCGGCATACACCTGTCCACTCGCTCTCGCTCTGCGCTCCACGTTGCTGGCAGCATCACCCGTCCGCGCCGAAACGTCAAGCCCGAGAGCCGACATTTCGCCTAACCGACAGGGGTCACGCTGGGTTTTCCCGCCCTCGGGACCTTAGCGAACGCCGGGGATCCAGTCCCTACCCGGGACCGGAGACGGGTAACGCTCAGTCACGCGAACGGCCCAACGCTGACCGTGGGTCTACGCTGCCGTGCCCTTGAATACCCATCGGCAAGCATGGTTCAAACGCGGTCTTTGCTAACAATTTAGCCACGCGCTCACGGGGCGGGCGTGTCCCCCAGGAGGGTCGACAGCCGGGAGGCCCGCCAGCCGTCGCCCTGCGTCACCATCACCAGACGTGCCCTGCCCTGGCTGACCTGCTGTTTGGGCTCTTCTTCGCCCCCGCCCGACCGTGTCGTGACCATGTTCACGAACAGCAGCACGCGGACCTCCTCGGGCGTCGCCGACTCCACGCCCGCGGCCGCCACGACGGTCTGCTGGACCGTCCGCCGCTCCCGCGCCTCCGGGCCCAGCGTCGCCGCGAGCGTGCGGTAGTGCTCGGCCAGCTCCCCGGTCGCGTGGGCGCCCGCCCGCGCCATGTCCCGGTCGATCGTACGGTAGTCGTACGACAGCATGTCGGGCGCGTACGACCGGGCGGCCGCGAGAGCCTCGCGGGAGGCCGTGTCGGCGGCCTGGAGACGGCGCACGTCGAGCAGCAGCCACACGGCGGCGACGGCCAGCCCCACGGCGGCGAGCGCCGGCAGCGCCCGCAGCAGCCGCCTCACTGCACCAGCTCCGCCCCGGAGACCAGCCACAGGCCCGACGCCTTGGTCACGTCCATCCGCCACCGGAAGAAGCGCTCCTCGGGCGCGGCCTTCCTGCCGTCCTCCCAGTGGATCACCGCGTCGGCCACGACCAGAACCTGCGCCGTACGCCGGTCTCCGGCGATGGAGGCGAGCGCGGAGGCCCGCAGGACACCCGTCTGAACGGCCTTGTTCTTCAGCGTGGCGGACCTCAGGGCCGCCTGGTTCGCGGCGTAGCGCGCCTTCTCCGGGCCGGTGGAGGTGGCCAGCGCGCGTTTGATGTCGTCGTCGATGCGGTGGTGGTCGATCGTCATGAGGCTCACGGCGTGCGCCATGGCGGCCCGGACGGCCATCTGCCGGTCCTGTGCGGCCGCCTCGGCCTCCGTACGGGCTCCGGCGAGGCGCTGGACCACCAGGGCCAGCGCGACCGCGACGAGGACGAGCCCGACGGTCAGCGCGCGCCGCATCCCCGCCCACCTCCCCGAGCACCCGACCGTCTCGGCCTGATCACGTCGCGCCGGATCCTACGCCCCGACCATAGATCAACGGGCCCGCCCTGCCCATAGGGTCTCGATTCCGTACGGGCCCGGGCACGCGAAAGGGGCGGTCCCATCCGGCACCTGGATGGACCCGCCCCTTCGGTGAAGCGTGGAGACTACTTGACCGTGACGGTCGCGCCGGCGCCCTCGAGGGCGGCCTTCGCCTTCTCGGCCTGCTCCTTGTTGACCTTGCCGTCGAAGACGGGCTTCGGAGCGCCGTCCACGAGGTCCTTGGCCTCCTTGAGGCCCAGGCTCGTCAGGGCCCGGATCTCCTTGATGACCTGGATCTTCTTGTCGCCGGCGGCCTCGAGGACGACGTCGAACTCGTCCTGCTCCTCGGCCTCCTCGGCGGCGGCGGCGCCACCGGCGGCCGGGGCGGCGGCGACGGCGACCGGCGCGGCGGCCTTGACGTCGAAGGTCTCCTCGAAGACCTTCACGAAGTCGGACAGCTCAAGGAGAGTCATCTCCTTGAAGGTCTCGAGCAGCTCGTCGGTGCTGAGCTTCGCCATGATGGTGTTCCTCCAGTGGATCTAGCAGAAAACGTGTAAGGGGACCGCGGTGCGCGTTTCCCCCGCCCGCTGCGCGGACCTACTCGCCGGCCTCTTCGCGCTTGGCGCGCAGAGCCTCGGCCAGTCGAGCCATGGTGGTGGGCAGCGCGGCGAAGGTGGCGGCAGCCTGGGACTGCTTGGCCTTCAGCGCACCGGCCAGCTTCGCGAGGAGCACCTCACGGGACTCGAGGTCGGCAAGCTTGGTGATCTCGTCGGGGGTCATCGACTTGCCGTCGACGACGCCGCCCTTGATCACCAGGAGGGGGTTGGCCTTGGCGAAGTCACGCAGCCCCTTGGCCGCCTCCACCACGTCGCCCTTGACGAACGCGATGGCGGTCGGGCCCTGGAACAGGTCGTCCAGAGCGGTGATCCCGGCGTTGTTGGCCGCGATCTTGGTCAGCGTGTTCTTCGCCACGGCGAACTTCGCATTCCCACCGAGAGAAACACGCAGCTGCTTGAGCTGCGCGACGGTGAGACCGCGGTATTCGGTCAGAACGGCGGCGCTGGATCCCTCGAACTCATTCTTGAGCTCGGCGATCGCGACGCTCTTCTCCGACTTCGCCATGGGCCTCCTTCCAGATGTGCCGCCGGCGGAAGGCCCTCGGAAAACAGACAAGCCCCGGCGCAGGCGCACGGGGCTTGGGCAGACGTCACACGTCTTCAAGCGTCTCCACACCTACGCGGGCCGTCCACTCACGTGGATCCTTCAGTCATCGGGCTGCACGCCCGGCGACGACCGGCGGTCTTCGGCAGGAGACAGACTACGTTGTCAACCGTCAGGACGGCAAATCGGCGGTGGCGCGCTGCGGCAGCTCGCCCACCTGGTCGGCCGCCGGCGCCTTGATGGAGACCGGCTCGTTGAACGACTTGAACATCGCCGTGGCCTTGAAGGTGCCCGCGTCCGGCTTGCCGCCGTTCAGCTCGACCTTCCGCGGCAGGCCCTGGGCGTCGATCCACGCGTCGAACTTGACGTCCTTGGCGCCGGCCAGCTCACCGCGCAGCTGCGAGCGCTGGTCGTCGGACAGCTGCTTGACCGCCTCGTCCACCGGGAACGTGCCCGAGTAGTGGGTCGTGTCCACCCCGCCGACCTGCTCGCTGCCCACCGACTTGACGTCCTTGGACGCCGTGAGCAGGGCGGTGCTGGTCTTCAGGTCGAACTGCCGGGCCTGGGCGAGGTACTGGTCGACGTCCACGCCCGCCTGCGAGCCGAGCTGCTTCAGGTCGAGCCTGATGTACGGCTTGGTCGCGCCCAGCAGGTTCTTGAGCATGTCGACCTTCACGTACGCCACTTCGCCGTCGACGATGACGCGCACGCCGCCGGGCAGGTTCTGGCCGTTGAACGACACCTGGCTCAGGTTGATGTCCGTGGCGACCTGCGGGCTCTTCTGGTAGAGCATCGTGCCCTGCACGAGCCCCGCCTGGGCGCCCTTGGCGTCGGTGACGTTCACCACGAGATCCGCGGCGTAGGTGTTGACGTCGTCGGCCTTCTGCGCGCTCTGCTGCAGGACCTCGGACGCCGAGAGCGTGACGTTCTCGAGAGACGGAGTCGCGGTCGTCCCGCAGCCCGCGACCGTGATCGCGGCAACCGCCCCCGCGGCCACTAGTAGTCGTCGCATTTTTCCATCCCTTTCTGGGTTCCCCCTTTACCTGCCCTTGACCCTATTCGCCTAACGCCCTATGTGCGCCGCCCCTGTCGCAACCCTCATGACATGTGCACGAAACCTGCACATAGACAGACAGACAGAAGCCCCCGCCCGATGTCCCGGGCGGGGGCTTCTGTCAGGCTCGGCGGCCTGTCCGGCCGTCGTGGAACGGTCAGGCGTCGATCTCGGCGGTCATCGCCCGCGTCACGTTCGGGTCGACCGGGATGCCGGGGCCCATGGACGTGGTGAAGGTGACCTTCTTGAGGTAGCGGCCCTTGGCGGCCGACGGCTTGAGACGAAGCACCTCGTCCAGCGCGGCGGCGTAGTTCTCCACCAGCTGGCGGTCGTCGAAGGACGCCTTGCCGATGATGAAGTGCAGGTTCGCGTGCCGGTCGACCCGGAACTCGATCTTGCCGCCCTTGATGTCGGTCACGGCCTTGGCCACGGCCGGCGTCACGGTGCCGGTCTTGGGGTTCGGCATGAGGCCACGGGGGCCGAGCACGCGGCCCAGGCGGCCGACCTTGCCCATCATGTCCGGCGTCGCGACGACCGCGTCGAAGTCCAGACGGCCCTTCGACACCTCGTCGATCAGCTCGTCGGAGCCGACGATGTCGGCGCCCGCCGCGCGGGCCTCCTCGGCACGGTCACCGGTCGCGAAGACCAGGACCCGGGCGGTCTTGCCGGTGCCGTGCGGGAGGTTGACGGTGCCGCGGACCATCTGGTCGGCCTTGCGCGGGTCGACGCCCAGCCGCAGGGCCACCTCGACGGTGGCGTCGAACTTCGTGGTCGCGGTCTTCTTGGCCAGCCGCACGCCCTCGAGGGGGGCGTACAGGGCCGCGCGGTCGACCTCGGCCGCCGCGTTCTTCCAGCTCTTGCTGCGCTTCACTTCGTACTCCTAAGGAGATCGTGGTCCGGGCCGCGCCTCGGCCCTCCCACAGCGTTCGAATTCGCCGGTGAGAGTCAGTCGGCGATGGTGATGCCCATGGAGCGGGCGGTGCCGGCGATGATCTTCTCGGCGGCCTCGACGTCGTTGGCGTTGAGGTCCTGCATCTTGGTCTCGGCGATCTGGCGAAGCTGCTCGCGCGTCAGCTTGCCCACCTTGTCCTTGTGCGGGTTCGCGCTGCCCTTCTGCAGACCGGCGGCCTTCTTGATCAGCTCAGGCGCCGGCGGCGTCTTCGTGATGAAGGTGAAGCTGCGGTCTTCGAAGATGGTGATCTCGACGGGGATGATGTTGCCCCGCTGGGCCTCCGTCGCAGCGTTGTACTGCTTGACGAAGTCCATGATGTTGACGCCGTGCGGACCGAGCGCGGTACCGACCGGCGGCGCGGGGGTGGCCTGGCCAGCGGGAAGCTGGACCTTCACCAGGGCCGCGACTTTCTTCTTTGGAGGCATTAGTCCTTCTCCGGGTCCTTGGTCCTACAAAAGCCTCACGGCACGCCGGAACACGGCGTGCGTGAGGACGGCTATCGAGTCTACGCGAGCCGGTCAGATCTTCGAGACCTGGTTGA
Organism: Microbispora amethystogenes; assembly: GCF_016863015.1. Lineage (GTDB taxonomy): Bacteria > Actinomycetota > Actinomycetes > Streptosporangiales > Streptosporangiaceae > Microbispora > Microbispora amethystogenes. The sequence continues at coordinate 73,198 of NZ_BOOB01000007.1, forward strand.
ACGACAGCTCAACCGGGGTCTCCCGGCCGAAGATCGAGACGAGGACCTTGAGCTTCTGCGACTCGGCACTGATCTCGCTCACCGTGGCCGGCAGCGTGGCGAACGGCCCGTCCATGACGGTGACCGACTCGCCGACCTCGAAGTCGACGGTCGCGGTGGCCGTCTTGGCCGCGGCCTTCTTGACTTCCTCGGACGGCTCCGGGGCGAGCAGCTTGGCGACCTCGTCGAGGTTCAGCGGGCTCGGCTTGTTCGACAGCCCGACGAAGCCGGTCACACCGGGCGTGTTGCGCACGGCGGCCCAGGACTCGTCGGACAGCTCCATCCGGACCAGCACGTAGCCGGGGAGCACCCGCTCCTTGATCGGAGTCTTCTTGCCACCCTTGAACTCGGTGATCGTGTGGGTCGGCACCTCGACCTGGAAGATGAAGTCCTCCATGTTGAGGGACCCGATACGGCTCTCGATGTTCTGCTTCACGCGGTTCTCGTAACCGGCGTAGGAGTGGATGACGTACCACTCGCCGAACTGACCGCGAAGCTGACGCTTGAACTCCTCGACCGGGTCGACATCGGGGAGGACGTCGCCGTCCTCGTCGACCTGCGCGGCGTCGACCTCTTCGGCGGCCTCGGCCGAGTCTTCGCCGCCGTCACCGCCGTCAGAGTCGGCGGCCGTGGTCTCCTCGACCTCTTCTACGGCCTCGTCCTGCTCGGTGCCCCACTCGTCATGCTCGTCATGGGAGCGGTCGGCCGGCATCGGGGACTCGGACACGGGACTCTTCCTTCTTCGCTTGGTGTCGTGGACGTGCTAAGACGTCTCGGGCCGGATCAGGATCCGCCGAAGACCCACAGCACAGCCTTACCCAGCACGGTGTCGATCCCGAAAACGAGCGCAACCATAATCACGACGAAGACCAGGACGACCACCGTGTACGAGATCAGCTCAGTGCGCCTCGGCCAGATGACCTTACGCAGCTCGGCGACGACCTGCCGGTAGAACAGAGCGGGCGAGGTACGCCTTGCCTTCTTCTCGCCGGTTGGCTTACCGGGCTTTCCAGCGGTCTCGCCGCGGGTGTCGATCGCCACAGTCCTCACCTGATCCGTCGTGTCCGTCGCAGCTTGCGGCGCGCTTTCACGCCATTGTTGCGCGGACCGCACTCCGCAGGGCACGAGGGACTCGAACCCCCAACCGCCGGTTTTGGAGACCGGTGCGCTACCAATTGCGCTAGTGCCCTAGGCCGTGCACCACGATACCCGAGAAACGCGTTGACGCATCCGTCCGTCTCTCACGTGGCCCACTAGTCGGTGAAGTGTACGCGGGAATCACCACTGCGTCGAACCGGAACGCTCGCCCGCCGTCCGGAGACGGTCCGGCGCCGCTCCGGCCCGGGCTCAAAGTTACCGTGCGGACGCGTCCGCGGGCCGGATATGGATGCGAAACCGCGCGGCGCGTCTGGAACGATGGAGGCATGACCCGACCTCGCATCTCCGCACGTATTTCCGCGATCTCCGAGTCCGCGACTCTGGCCGTGGACGCCAAGGCCAAGGCGATGAAGGCGGCCGGTCGGCCGGTCATCGGCTTCGGCGCCGGCGAGCCCGACTTCCCGACGCCCGGCTACATCGTCGAGGCGGCCGTCGAGGCGTGCCGGAACCCCCGGTTCCACAAGTACACGCCCGCCGGAGGCCTGCCCGAGCTCAGGCAGGCGATCGCCGACAAGACGCTGCGCGACAGCGGGTTCCGGGTCGAGGCCGCCCAGGTCCTGGTGACCAACGGCGGCAAGCAGGCGGTCTACGAGGCGTTCGCCACGCTGCTCGACCCCGGTGACGAGGTGCTGGTCGTGGCGCCGTACTGGACGACGTACCCGGAGGCGATCAAGCTCGCGGGCGGCGTCCAGGTCGACGTCGTCACCGACGAGACGACCGGTTACCTCGCCTCGGTCGAGCAGCTGGAGGAGAAGCTGACCGACCGCACGAAGGTGCTGCTGTTCGTGTCGCCGTCCAACCCGACGGGGGCCGTCTACTCCCCCGCCCAGGTCGAGGAGATCGGCCGCTGGGCGCTGGACAAGGGCCTGTGGGTCGTCACCGACGAGATCTACGAGCACCTGGTCTACGGCGAGGCGGAGTTCTCCAGCATCGCCACCGCCGTGCCCGAGCTGCGGGACCGGGTCGTCGTGCTGAACGGCGTGGCCAAGACGTACGCGATGACCGGCTGGCGGGTGGGCTGGCTGATCGGCCCGTCCGACGTGGTCAAGGCGGCCACCAACCTGCAGTCCCACGCCACCTCGAACGTCTCCAACGTCGCGCAGGCCGCCGCCCTCGCCGCGGTCTCCGGCGACCTGTCCGCCGTCGCCGAGATGCGCACGGCCTTCGACCGGCGCCGCCAGACCATGGTCCGGATGCTCAACGAGATCCCCGGCGTGGTCTGCCCCGAGCCGTTCGGCGCGTTCTACGCGTACCCGTCGGTGAAGGCGCTGCTCGGCAAGGAGATCCGCGGCAGGCGCCCGGCGTCGTCGGCCGAGCTGGCCGAGCTCATCCTGGAGGAGGCCGAGGTCGCGCTGGTGCCCGGTGAGGCCTTCGGCACCCCGGGCTACTTCCGCCTCTCCTACTCCCTGGGCGACGACGACCTGGCCGAGGGTGTCAGCCGGGTTGCCAAGCTCCTGTCCGAGGCGCACTAGGACCTCGCCCACCTGGGCTCACCCGGCACGAAGGCCCGGCCCCCGCCACGCGGGACCGGGCCTTCGCCATGCCGGCGATCAGGTGAACGACGGCTTGCAAACCGCCGTGGACGCGTTCAGGACCAGAGGACGCAGATGGGCGCCGCGACGATCTTGTCGTCCATTTCGATCACGCGCGGACCGGTGTGCAGCACGACACCGGCGACGAAGCGATCGCCCAGTTCGTCCCGCAACCACCGCAGGTGCTTCGCGTCGTCGTGGCGAGGGGTGGCGGTGGCCTTGACCTCGACCCCGATCACTCGTCCCATGCCGAGCTCCAGAATGATGTCGACCTCGTGCCGTCCCTGGTCCTGCCGCAAGTGGTAGATGCGGGGCCGGCTGTCGCACACCGGTGCCTCCGCGCGTAGCTGCTGAACCACGAAGGTGTCGAGCAACCGGCCGAGCAGATCGCCGTCGCGGAGGACCGCTCGTTCGTCCACCCGCAGCAGGGCCGCGACCAGGGCAGGGTCGACGAGATAGCGCTTGGACCCGCGGTAGCAGGACCGGCTCCGGGAGCCGGCCCAGGGCCGCATCCGGATCGGCGAGAAAGGCGGCGTTCTCCCTGTCCCGGTCAAGCCGCACCACGGTCTCGACGTGCCGGATGGCCGTGGTGATCTTGCCCGTGGCTCGTGGGCCGACCAGCATGATCGCGGGTAGCGTCTGGAAGAGGCGTCGATAATCGGATCCACCATGCTCGGGATGTAGGAATCACGGCGCACGCAGGCACATTACCGATTTGACCCAGCCGGCAGTACCAATCTCCCCCAGCTGCCAGTACAACTTTGACCCACGTCGCGATGCGACATCGACCCAACGGGGTGCGGGTGACGCCTCCGGCTTGGGGGCCGGAGGCGGGGTGGGGTGTCAGCGGTCGAGGGCGACTCCGGCGGCGATCTTCCGCAGTTCCCGGTCGGCCGCGCCCCGGCCGAGCTTCGCCTCGTAGTCGGGGCTCATCATCACCTCGATCCCAACGCCGGAGGCGAGCGTCCAGGTGATCGTGCGGGTGCCCCCGTCCGTGATCCGGTCGCCTCCCTCCGACAGGCTGACCAGGTACGCCCTCTTGCCGTCGACGTCGACCGGCCTGGCGCCCTGCCCGGCGTAGCCTCTCAGCCGCTTCGCGAGCAGGCTCGCCGCCTCCTTCCGGTAGACGATCAGCTGGATGCTGTACACGCCGGGCTCCTGCCCCGGCTCCACCCAGCTCGTGGTGTAGCTCTCGGTGCCGAACCCGTCCTTGCCTGACCACTTGCCCCATTCGAGGTCCTTGGGCAGGTAACCGACGTGGACGCCGCCGAGCGTCCGGCCGTCCCCGAGGTCGCCGAGGTCCTGCGGCGTCCACGAGGTCTGCGCGTCCGGCGCGGTGTCGGACGTCGAGACGACCGTCGTCGCGATCGTGATCATGACCGCCGCCCCGGCGGGCGCTGCCGTCCCGGCGGCCGGCATCTGCGCGATGACCGTCCCCTCCGGGGCGTCGCCGGTGACGACCTTCACGATCCGCACCGTGTATCCGGCCTCGTCCAGGAGGGTCATGACGTCCCCGGCGCTCTTGCCGACCACGTCGGGGACGACGCCCTCGGGTACGGCGATCGTGTCACCGGAGCCGGTCTCGGACGGGGTCGCCGTCCCCGGAGCGGCGACGCCGGCGCCGGCCCCGGTCCCCGGTCCGGCGAGGCCGCCGGCGACCGGGTCGGTGCCGGGCTGTGCGGTCATCGCCACGGGCACCCCCACCGCGACCGCCGCGGTGAGCACGGCGGCTCCCGCCGTACGAAACCGGACAGTGGCGCGGCGGCTGCGCCGCCGGACCGACTGGCCCAGGTACGGCGAGGCGTGCACGCCGGCGACCTGCGCGGCCATCGCGTCCCTCAGCGCTTCTTCGACGTTCATGCCGACGCTCCTTCCAGGTTCTCCATGCGTGCGCGCACGCGGGCGAGGCCGCGGGCGGCCTGGCTCTTGACGGTGCCGACCGAGCAGCCGAGCAGCGCGGCGGTCTCGGCCTCCGACAGGTCCTCCCAGTAGCGGAGGACCAGCACGGCCCGCATCCGGGCCGGCAGTTTCCTGAGTTCGGCGAGCAGCACCTCCCGCAGGCCGAGGTCGGGCGACTCCACCGGCGTCTCCGGCGGCTGGGCGAAGGTGATCTCCCGGATCACCTTGCGCCGCCTGGCCCTGCTGATCGCGCCGTTCACCACGACCCGCCGCGCGTACGCCTCGGGGTTGTCGTGGCGGATGCGCGGCCAGTGGCGGTAGACCTTCTCCAGCGCGCTCTGGACCATGTCCTCGGCGTCGACGGCGGAGGCGCCGCAGACGAGGATCGCGGTGCGCAGCAGGGCGGTGCTGCGCGCGGCCAGGAACTCGTCGAAGGCCGCCTCGTCTTCATCGGTCATGAGCTCCCCTTTCGCCTGTCCACAACGCGCGAGCCCGGCGGCGGGTTGAGAGCGGCATACGGCAGGATATGGAGATGGCACGCCCACTCGACATGCTCCCGAAGGCACACCTGCACCTGCACTTCACCGGTTCCATGCGGCACTCGACGCTCATCGAGCTCGCCCGGGACCAGGGCGTCCATCTGCCCGACGCGCTGGTGCAGGACTGGCCGCCGAAACTGCGGGCGACCGACGAGCGGGGCTGGTTCCGGTTCCAGCGGTTGTACGACATCGCGCGGTCGGTGCTGCGCCGCCCGGAGGACGTCTACCGGCTGCTGCGCGAGGCCGCCGAGGACGAGGCCAGGGAAGGCTCGCGCTGGCTGGAGATCCAGGTCGACCCGTCCGGGTACGCGCAGCGTTTCGGCGGGCTGACCGAGACCCTTGAGCTGATGCTCGACGCGACGGAGAAGGCGGCGCGGGCGGCGGGGATCGGGATGGCGGTGATCGTGGCCGCCAACCGCACCCGGCACATGCTCGACGCCAGGACGCTGGCCCGGCTCGCGGTGCGGTACGAGGGCCGGGGCGTGGTGGGCTTCGGGCTGTCCAACGACGAGCGGCGGGGCCGGGCCAGGGACTTCGAGCACGCCTTCCGCATCGCCAGGCGCGGGGGCCTGCTCGCCGTACCGCACGGAGGCGAACTGCTGGGGGCGGCGAGCGTCGCCGAGTGCCTCGACGAGCTGTCCGCCGACCGGATCGGGCACGGGGTGCGCGCGGCCGAGTCGCCCCGGCTGATGGAACGGCTGGCCGACCGGCAGGTCACCTGCGAGGTGTGCCCGCTGTCGAACGTCGGGCTGGGGGTCGCCGAGCGGCCGGAGGACGTGCCGCTGCGGCGGCTGTTCGAGGCGGGAGTGCCGATCGCGCTCGGCGCCGACGACCCGCTGCTGTTCGGCGCCCGGCTGCTGCCGCAGTACGAGCTCGCCAGGGAGGTGTACGGCTTCGCCGACGCGGAGATCGCCGAGCTCGCCCGGCAGTCCATCCGGTCGTCGGCCGCCCCCGAACCGGTCAGGAAGGAACTCCTGGCCGAGATCGACACCTGGCTCGCCGCTCCCGCCTGATCTCTCCCGTCCGGCCCGCGACGTCAGCGGCGCAGCAACAGCCGCAGCACGCGCATGGCCCGGGCGCGGCGGGCGGAGTCGGCGGAGAACAGGTAGACCGCCGTGAGAACGGCCGGCAGCGACAGGCCGACGACGCCTGCGACGGTCAGCTGGGACAGGATCGTCATGGGGTGGATCCCTTCGAGGAGGCGGCGTGCGCCGCGGGGACGGCCCGGCGGCCGGCGTCGTCCCGTGGACCCGCCGTACGGCCGACAGCCGGCCGCCGGTGATTCGGCGGTGATCCCAGGGTGAAAGACGCCGGAGGCCCGTTGACGGTTACGGCCGATCTTTGACGCCGCCGGACAAGGTCGTACGCCCCCTGACAGGCGCCGTACGTCTGCGTCAGTGACGTCACGCGAAACGCCGTGCGTTGTGCGGTGGTCTGGGATGCTCGTCCACGATGTCCCAGAACTCGTCATCCGCCTCCGGTGAGGAGGCGCTGGCCGCGCTGCGCGACCGGTTACAGGAGCTGTACCGGCGCCGGGGCAGGCCCAGCTATCGCGAGCTGGCCAGGCTGACCGGCCAGGCGCTCAGCCACACCACGGTCGGCATGGTGATCCACTGCCGGAGGCTGCCGCGCCTCGGCCAGCTCGAACTCGTCGTCGAGGCTCTGGGCGGCGACCCGGAGGCGTACCAGGCCCTGTGGCTGGCCGCCGACGAAGCGGACTCGGCAGCGGACTCGGCAGCGGACTCGGCGGCGGTGGGCACGCGCCCTCCGGCACGCCCCGGAGGGCCGTACCGGCCGACCGGTACCGCACTTCCTCATGGCGACGCGGTCGGCGGCGTGGCGTTCCATCCCGAGGGCCGTCTCCTGGCCACGCACACCGAGGGCAGGAACGCGACGGTGCGGCTGTGGGACGTGGCCACCGGTGATCCTCTCGGCGACCCCCTCATCACCCACAACGGCTGGGTGCACATGCTGGCCTTCCACCCGGACGGGCACCTTCTCGCCACCGTGGGCGACGAGGCGTTGCGCCTGTGGGACGGGACCACCGGCGAGTCCGTCGGCGACCCCCTGACCATCCACTCCACAGGCCACCACACCGTGGCCTTCCACCCCGGCGGCCGGCTGATCGCCGTCGGCGGAGGCGACGACACCGTGCGGCTGTGGGACGTGACCACCGGCAGGCCCGCGGGCGAGGTCCGTACGGGCCACAGGCATCCGGTCTTCGCCATCCGGGCTCTGGCCTTCCACCCGGAGGGCCGGCTGCTGGCGACCGCCGGCAACGACGCGACCGTGCGGGTGTGCGATGTGGTCACCGGCGAAGCGGTCGGCGGACCTCTGGTCGGGCATCAGAGCGAGGTCACGGGGGTGGTCTTCCATCCGGACGGTCATCTGCTCGCGTCCACCGGCAACGACGCGACCGTGCGCCTGTGGGATGTGATGACGGGAGAACCGGTCTGCTCCCCGCTCATGGGGCACATCGGCTTCGTCGCCGATCCGGCTTTCCACCCCGACGGCCACCTGCTCGCCACCGCCGGCCTGGAGGACGGGAACGTGCGGCTGTGGGATGTGCCGGCTCGCCGGCCGGTCGGCGAGTTCCTCCCCCACGGCGGCTCTGTCGGCGCGCTGGCCTTCCACCCGGACGGGCACCTGCTGGCCACTGGCGGCAACGACGCGACGCTGCGGCTGTGGCAGGGCGAGTCCACGCCGGAGCCGCACCTGTCGCGCCGCCGCGCCGAGCGGCTGCGAGGCCGGCTCACGGCCGTCCGGGAGGATCGTGACCGGCTGGCGCGCGAGGTCGCCGCCTCAGCGGACGGAGGAGGCGATCCGTAGGGCCTCGTCGCGGCCGGGGCCCTCAAGGCGCAGCCCGACCAGGCCGTGCTGCCAGATGAGCGTGGGCCCGGCCACCCGCTCCTCCCGTGCCCGGCCCTGCGCCGACACGTACGACACGCCATGGTTCCGGGAGATCCACCAGCCGTCGACCGCGCTCACCTGCTCCGGCCACGGCTCTCCCAGTTCCTTGTGCCAGACCACGGTCAGCGTCCCGTCGTACTCGTCGAGCCGGATGCCCGGCCACAGCAGCGTCACGACCCGGCCGCCGTCGGCCACACGGACGTCCGCCGGCTCGCCCAGCGCGGACGGCACGACGACGGGGAACCGCACGGCCCCCCGCGCCTCGGCGAGCGTGACCCGGCGCTCTCCCGGAAGCGGGCCGGGCAGGCCCGTCGGCAGCGGCGCCACGCCGCCGACGTGGATCTCGACCCCGGCGAACCGGAGCACCGACACCACCGCGGCCCGTCCCTGCGGGGTCGCGCCGAGCAGCACCGACACCAGCACCGCCACCAGGGCGGCCGCCAGGCGCGGCGACGGCCGCCTGATCCACCACCTGGGCCGCCACCCCTGCCTCCAGCCGGGCCGGTGAGCGGGAGTGATCGGCGCGTCCGCGTTCTCCAGCCGGGCCCGGACGGCGAGCGCCACCTCGGCGGGGGGCGGCCCGGAAGCGCCCAGGCGCTCTCCGAGCGCCCGCAGCTGAGCCTCCAGCGCCTCCGTCTCCGTCGGCTCCGTCGGCTCCGTCGTCTCAGGGATGTCCGGGTCGCCGGAGCGGCCGTCGTCAGAGATGCTCACGGCCCACCTCCTCCCGCAGGCGTCGCAGGGCCCGGAACGTCCGCGACTTCACCGTGCCGAGCCGTACGCCGAGAACCTCGGCCGTCTCCGCCTCGGACAACTGCAGGAAATACCGGCACACCACCGCTTCGCGTTCCCCGGCCGGCAGACGCCGCACCGCCTCGTACAGGCGGCTCCGGCCGTCGGCGCCCACCGCCGCGCTCTCCGGGTCGTCCGGCCCGTCCGGCGTGTACGGCTCCCGCTCCAGCCGTACGGCGAGGTCGGAGCGGCGGCCACGCGACCGGGTGAGGTCGTGGGTCACGTTGGCCACGATCCGCAGGAACCACGGGCGGAACGACGCGTCCCTGCGGAAGCTCCGCAGGTGACGGAACGCCCTGACGAAGGCGTCCTGGACGACGTCCTCGGCCTCGTCGCCCGCGCCGAGCAGGCTCGCCGTACGGTGGGCGATCGCGCTGTAGCGGGTGACCAGCACCTCGTAGGCGCCGAGATCACCGGCCAGCGCGCGGGTCACAGCCTCGTCGTCGTCCATCGGGGGGAATATCGCTCGGGGGGCAGCTCGGAAAGGTGAAGACTGTGACTCCTCCGCTCCTCGAAGGGAGCGGCTTCTCGCTAAGCCGCTTCCGCAGCGTCGCGAAGGGCAAGCCCTGCCCTGAGGATGTTCTTGGCCGCGTTCACGTCGGCGTGCGCCTCGTGGCCGCACGCCTGGCATCGGAACTCGGCCTGGGTGACGCGGTTCTCCTTCGCGCAGTGCCCGCAACGCGAGCACGTGCGGGAGGTGCCGGCGGGGTTCACCGCGATCAGCTCTCGACCGGCGCTTTCAGCCTTGTGCGCGAGCACACGCAGGAACACCCCCCAACCCGCGTCCAGGATCGACCTGTTGAGGCCGGACTTCTGCGCGACGTTCCGGCCGGGCTGGGCGATCGTGCCGGAGGCCGAGCGGGTCATGTTCACGATCCGCAGGTCCTCGTGCACGATCACGTCGTAGTCGCGGACCAGTGCGAACGCGGCCTTGTGCGCGCCGTCCAACCGCTGGCGGCGCACCCTGGCGTGCAGCGCGGCGACTCTGGCAGCGGCCTTACCGCCGCGCTTGCTCCCGCGCTTTGTGCGGGCGAGCGCCTGCTGTGCCGTCGCGAGACGGCCGGCGGACGCGGCAAGGCGGCGCGGGTTGTCCAGACGCTCCCCGTCGCTGGTGGTGACCAGCGAGGCCACACCCATGTCCAGCCCGACCGCCGCGCCGGTCGCGGGAAGGGTTTCGGCGGGCACGTCATCGCACGACAGGATCACATACCAGCGGGCGCCCTCCCGCTTGACGCTGATCGTCTTGACGGTGCTGGGCACACGGCGGTGCTGGTGGACCCGGACATGCCCGATGCCCTGCAGTCGCACGTAGGTCGCGGCCGGGTGCTCGGGCTGGGAGTCCCACCGGCAGCCGTCGCCGTCCCTGGGCCACTCCACCGTGTCGAACCAGCCGCGCCCCTTGAACCGGGGAAACCCCGGGGTGCGCCCGGCCTTCACCCGAGTGAAGAACGCCGCGAACGCCTTGTCCAACCGGCGCAGGGTGGCCTGCTGGGAGGAGAACGACCACCGGCCCTGACCGTCCGGGTCGTCGGCGCGAATGTGCTTCAACTCGCCCGACTGGTCACCGTACCGAACCGTCACCCCAGCCCTGCGGTAGGCCGTACGGCGGTGCTCCAAAGCGGCGTTATACAGCTCCCGGTGGTCGTGCAGGCACGCGGCGAGTGCGGCCGCCTGCTTGGCCGTGGGACGCAGCAGGAACGTGAACGATCTGCGCACGCCCACCTCCCACATGCGGGAACAAGAACACCACGGTATCGCCTTACACCGACGAAACCTGGAAAGAAAACCGTGATGCGCAGACCCCGCAGGTCAGAGCACACTCGGGCCTTGGCGGCCCGCCCGCTCCCGATTCCCCCGTCGCCTCAAGGCGACGGCCCCCTCGGGAGAATCTGATGGGGGGACGGATGATCCGTCCACGAACTACGGGGAAAAGACCGTGAGAACCCCGAAGCGTGTCTCAGCTCACCCCCGCGGCGAAGCGGATACCGGCCGATGGGACGGGCACTACACTTTCCACGATCGTCAGCCGCTGCAAACGAGGATTCTATGTCTGGATATGACCGAGTAGTCCAGCCGGCCGCCGGTGACGAGGCTCTGGAGAACCACCTCGGCGGCGACGAGGCCAAGAACTACCGGCAGTACGAGTTCGACATGGTCGCGCCGCACGTCGGTCGGTCGCTGCTGGAGATCGGTTCGGGGCTCGGGCACTTCGCGGAGCAGTTCCTGCCGCGCCTGGACCGGCTCGTGGTGAGCGATTTCGATCCCTACTGCGTGGAGCAGTTGCGGAAGCGCTTCGCCGACCGCGACGACATATCGGTGCTGCAGTTCGGCCTGCCGACCCAGATTCCGCTGGACGAGCCGGTCGACACGGTTGTGATGATGAACGTCCTCGAGCACATCGAGGAAGACGCCGAGGCGCTGCGGTCCCTGGCCAGGGTGACCGCCCCCGGCGGCCGGATCGTCATCTGGGTGCCGGGCTACATGCAGCTTTACGGGGACTTCGACCGCAAGGTGGGACACGTCACCCGCTACACCCCGGCCACGCTCCGCAAGACGGTCACCGACGCCGGTCTCGACGTCGAGGTGCTCAAGCCGATCAACTTCCTCGGCGGCATCGCCTGGTGGGCGGCCGTGCGGCGGGGCGGCGTGGGCTATCCCGACCCCCGGCTCGTCAAGATCTACGACCGGACCGTGGTGCCGGTGACCCGGTTCATCGAGCGGTTCGTCACCCCGCCGTTCGGCCAGACCGTGTTCTGCGTCGCCCGCGTTCCGAGGTAGGTCGCCCGCGTCGCCCGCCTCCCGGAATCGCCGGCGGAATGCGACCAAGGACGTAGACCTGCACAATGGGTCCCCAATGAGTGAAACCAGGATCCTCGTCGTGGAGGACGAGCCGAACATCAGAGACATCGTGGAAGTCGCCCTGCGGTTCCACGGTTTCACAGTGACGGCCGTAGGCACCGGGGCGGCGGCGATCGACGAGGTCGGCAGGGACCAGCCCGACCTGGTCGTCCTCGACGTCATGCTGCCCGACATCGACGGCTTCGAGGTGTGCCGGCGGATCCGTGTGGACGGGGTCCATCCCCCGGTGATCTTCCTCACCGCCCGCGACGCGGTCGCCGACACCGTGCGCGGGCTGGGCCTCGGCGGGGACGACTACGTGACCAAGCCCTTCTCCGTCGAGGCGCTGGTCGCCCGGATCCGTGCGGTGCTGCGCCGTACGACCGTGCCCGCCGCGGCCGAGCGGGGCCAGGGGCCGACCCTCCGGGTGGCCGACCTGGAGCTCGACGAGGCGCGGTGGGAGGTACGCCGCGGCGGCGTGCCGGTGGACCTGTCGCCGACCGAGTTCCGCCTGCTGGCGTTCCTGATGGCCAACGCCGGGCTGGTGCTCACCAAGAGACGCCTGCTGGAGGAGGTCTGGGGCTACGGCGGGAGCTCCCAGGTGCTCGAAACGTACATCTCCTACCTGCGGCGCAAGCTCGACCCGCTCGGGCCGCCGCTGATCCACACCCAGCGCGGCATCGGGTACGCGCTGCGCCCGCCCCAGGGTTCCTGATGTCGCTGCGGACGCGGCTGCTCGCCGGACTGCTCGGCGTGAGCGCCGTCCTGCTCGTCGTGCTCTCCCTGGCCAGCGTCCTCGTCCTGCGCGGGCACCTGCGTACGCGCCTGGAGGGGCAGGTGCAGGCGGCGACCGTCACGGCGGCGCGGCGGGTGGTCGAGGACGACCCGCTGGCGCAGGCGCTGACCGGCTCCACCTACGCCGTCGCCGCCTATGACATGGCCAACGGAACGGCCCATCTGGTCAGCGGCGACGCCGACAACGCCGCGGTGGTCCCCGGGCTGGCCGAGGCGCTGGGCCGGAACCGGCTGCTGGCGTACGCCGCGCGGGGCGACACCTTCGACCTCGATCCCGGCGGGGAGAACGAGATGATCGCGGCGGCCGCGTTGTCCCGGAGCGGCCTGCGGCTGATGGTCGTCGCGGTGCCCCTGGACGCGGTCGACGACCCGGTGCGCCATCTTCTCGTCAGCGAACTGACGACCGGCGGGGTGCTGATCCTGCTGCTGGCCGCCGGCGGGCGGCTGCTGATCGCCGGTGGTCTGGCTCCCCTGGGCAAGATGGCGCGGACCGCCCACCTGGTGGCCGAGGGAGGGGATCTGTCGGCCCGCATGCCCGAGGGGCCGTCGGAGGTGGGCAGGCTCGGCGCCGCGATCAACCTCATGCTCGACCGGATCGCGGACGCCTTCCGTGACCGCCAGGCGTCGGAGGACCGGGTGCGCCGCTTCGCCACCGACGCCTCCCACGAGCTGCGCACCCCGCTCTCGACCATCTCGGGGTACGCCGAGCTGTACCGGGCGGGCGCGATCCCGTCCGAGGACCTTCCGAAGATCATGGGCAGGATCGAGGCCGAGGCCAACCGCATGGGCCGCCTCGTGGGCGAGATGCTGGAGCTCGCGCGGCTCGACCGGGGCACCGCCCTGGCGCTCGCCGAGACCGACCTGGCGGAGCTGGCCCGGGAGGTCGCGGCCGACTCGGCGGCCCTCGACCCGGCGTACCCGGTGACCGTGGACGCCCCGTCCTCGCTGGTCGCGGTGGTGGACGAGGCCAGGATCCGCCAGGTGCTGGTCAACCTGCTCGGCAACGTGCGGGCGCACACCCCCGAGGAGACCAAGGCCACCGTACGGATCCTGCGCGCCCCCGGCGCGGTGACGATCCAGGTGTCGGACACCGGCCCCGGTATGAGCCCGGAGCAGGCCGAGCGCGCCTTCGACCGGTTCCAGCGGGGAGAGGACCATTTGTCGGGCGGCGCGGGGCTCGGCCTGTCGATCGTGAAGGCCATCGTGGAGGCGCACGGCGGCCGGTGCCGGATCATCTCCTCCCCCGGCGGAGGCACGGCCGTACATATCGGGCTCCCGGCGGTGCAAAAGGCTACTGGCGGGTAGGTAACGAGCACAGCTCGCTTCACCGCCGAGGAGGCCGACCATGACGACCGATTACGCCAAGGCCCGAGAGGTGGCCGAGCAGGCGCGCGAGACGGAGTGGACCCGCCCGAGTTTCGGCAGGCAGCTCTTTCTCGGAGACTTCCGTCTGGACCTGGTGCACCCCGCTCCCCGCCTGAGCGAGGAGGAGGTCAAGAAGGGAGACCACTTCCTGCGCGTCCTGCGGACGTTCCTGCAGGAGAAGGTCGATCCCGCGCTGATCGAGCGCACCGCCGTGATCCCGGACGAGGTGATCAAGGGTCTCGCGGCCATCGGCGCGTTCGGCATGACCATCGAGGAGGAGTACGGCGGGCTGGGGCTGAGCCACCTGTACTACTGCCGGGCCCTCGCCCTCGTGACCTCGTGTTCCCCCGCGCTGAGCGCGCTGCTGTCGGCGCACCAGTCCATCGGGGTGCCGCAGCCCGTGCGGCTGTTCGGCACCGAGGAGCAGAAGCGGCGCTTCCTGCCGAGGTGCGCGCGCGGGGAGATCTCGGCGTTCCTGCTGACCGAGCCGGACGTCGGCTCCGACCCCGCCCGCCTGTCGACGACCGCCGTGCGGGACGGTGACGACTACGTGATCAACGGGGTCAAACTGTGGACGACCAACGGCGTCGTGGCCGACCTGCTGGTCGTGATGGCGCGCACCGGCGCCAAGATCTCCGCCTTCGTCGTCGAGGCCGACGCCCCCGGCATCACCGTCGAGCACCGCAACGCGTTCATGGGCCTGCGCGGCATCGAGAACGGCGTGACCCGCCTCCACCAGGTGCGCGTACCGGCCGAGAACCTGATCGGCCGCGAGGGGCAGGGCCTGAAGATCGCCCTCACCACGCTGAACACCGGGCGGCTGTCGCTGCCCGCCACCTGCGTCGGCGCCGCGAAGTGGGCCACGAAGATCGCCCGGGAGTGGGGCCGGGCGCGGGTCCAGTGGGGGCGCCCGGTCGGCGAGCACGAGGCCGTCGCCCGGAAGGTCGCCTTCATCTCCGCCACCGCGTACGCGATGGAGGCGGTGGTGGACCTGGTCGGCCGGCTGGCCGACGACGAGCACAACGACATCCGCATCGAGGCCGCCCTGGCCAAGCTGTACGGCTCGGAGATGGGCTGGCAGGTCATGGACGAACTGGTGCAGATGCGGGGTGGCCGCGGCTACGAGACCGCCGAGTCGCTGCACGCCCGCGGCGAGCGCGGCGTGCCCGTCGAGCAGATGCTGCGCGACCTGCGCATCAACCGCATCTTCGAGGGCTCGACCGAGATCATGCATCTGCTCATCGCCCGGGAGGCGGTGGACGCCCACCTGTCGGTCGCGGGCGAGCTCATCGACCCGAAGGCCGACCTGCGGGCCAAGGGCCGGGCGGCCACCCGGGCCGGCGCCTTCTACGCCAGGTGGCTGCCGGGCCTCGTGACCGGTCCGGGCCAGATGCCCACGTCGTACGCGGAGTTCGGCCCGCTGGCCCGGCACCTGCGGTACGTCGAGCGGACCAGCCGCAAGCTGGCGAGGTCCACGTTCTACGGGATGTCCCGGTGGCAGGGGCGGCTGGAGCACCGGCAGGGGTTCCTGGCGCGGATCGTCGACATCGGCGCGGAACTGCTCGCGATCACCGCCGTCTGCGTGCGCGCGCAGGAGGACTCCGCCGAGTTCGGGCTCAAGCCGTACGAACTGGCCGACACCTTCTGCCACCAGGCCCGGGCGCGGGCCGAGGCGCTGTTCGACCGGCTGTGGGAGAACACCGACGCCCAGGACGTACGGCTGGCCCGGCGGGTGCTCGACGGGCGGTACACGTTCATGGAGGAGGGGATCGTGGACCCGTCGCTGGAGGGGCCGTGGATCGCCTCGCAGCGCACCGGGCCGGCCACGTTCGACGACGTCCACCGCCGCATCGGCTGAGCCGCTCGGCCGTCTGGACGATTTCGCCCGGAATTCGCCCGGAAACGGAACGGGCCCCGCCCCGCGACACTGCGGGACGGGGCCGGGTCCGTGCGGCCGGTTCGGCTCAGACGTCGAGGCACCACATCGTGCCGTAGCCCGGGACGTAGCAGCGGTACCAGCCCTCCGGCTGCATCGCCTGCGCCGGGGCGGACAGGACGCCGAAGGTGGTGACGGCCACGGCCGTGGTGGCGAGGACGGCGGCGGCACGCTTGATGGACTTCACTGGTATCACTCCTGGTACGTGTGTCTCTCTGACACATATGAGTAGACACGACGCCACTTGGGACGATCTGGGAGTCGACTTGGACTCCGCTTGTGCTCGAGCGGTCGCTTAGTTGGATGTCCCCAGGCGCACGAAAAAGCCTTTGTGCCCGGTTGCGGTGCCTTGTTAGTGTCACCGGCATGTGGATTCTCTACGGCGACCGCTGATCAGCCCACGCTGATCCGCTCAGCTTTCCGGCCCTGTCCATCCGACGCGGCGGCTGAGTGACGGCACCTCGGTGCCGCGTCTCGACGTACCAGGAGATCCCTTATGCGTACTCGCGTGTCCGGCAGAAGCGGCGACGGCGGCAAGCAGAACCCGCGCACCCCGCAGCCCCGGCGTTCCTTCCCGCCACCACCGCGTCAGATCCCGGCGCCGCCTATGCGGCCCGTACGGCAGCCCCGGCGGCTCCCGAAGGCCAAGTAGGCCGTTCCACCCACGCCAAAAGGGGCACTCCGGCCCGGAGTGCCCCTCTTCTCGTTGCGACGAGAGCGCCTGGAGTCGTCGTAACCGGCGCTCACCCGCCTCCTTCACCCGGAGTCCCACCAGCACAGATCGATGTGACCCAGGGGAAGCCGAGTTCCGCCGCTCGGCGTGGTGGGCCGGTGGGGTGGGGTCAGAGTCGCTCGATGATGGTGACGTTGGCCTGGCCGCCGCCCTCGCACATGGTCTGCAGGCCGTACCGGCCGCCGGTGCGCTCCAGTTCGTGCAGGAGCTTGGTCATGAGGATCGCGCCGGTGCCGCCGAGCGGGTGCCCCAGGGCGATCGCGCCGCCGTTGGGGTTGGTCCTGGCCGGGTCGGCGTCGATCTCCTTGAGCCAGGCCAGCGGCACCGGGGCGAAGGCCTCGTTGATCTCGATGACGTCCATGTCCCCGATCGAGAGCCCGGTCCTGTCCAGTGCCTTGCGGGTGGCCGGGATCGGGGCCGTCAGCATGTAGACGGGGTCGTCCCCGACCAGCGCCAGCGTGACGATCCGGGCGCGCGGGACGAGTCCGTGCTCGCGCACCGCCCGCTCGGACGCGATGAGCAGTGCGCCGGAGCCGTCGGAGATCTGCGAGGAGGTGGCCGCGGTGATCCGGCCGCCCTCGCGCAGCGTCTTGAGCCCGGCCATCTTCTCCAGCGTCGTGTCGGGCCGCGGCCCCTCGTCGTCGGTCACGTCGCCGACCGGGACGATCTGCTCCCTGAAGTGGCCGCCCGCGATCGCCTTGGCCGCCCGCTGGTGACTCTCGTAGGCGTAGACCTCCAGGTCCTCCCGCGTGAGGCCCCACTTCTCGCACATCAGCTCGGCCCCGCGGAACTGGGAGATCTCCTGCGTGCCGTACCGCTCGACCCACTTGTCGCCGAACGGGAACGGCATGCCCTTCTCCAGGGCGGCCGTGATGCTCGACCCCATCGGGACGATCGACATCGACTCCACGCCGGCCGCCACGACCAGGTCCTGGGTGCCCGACAGCACCCCTTGCGCGGCGAAGTGGACGGCCTGCTGCGACGACCCGCACTGCCGGTCGATCGTGACACCGGCCACGGTCTCCGGGAGACCCGCGCTCAGCCAGGCGTTGCGCGCGATGTCCATGGACTGCGGGCCGAACTGCATCACGCAACCCATGATCACGTCGTCCACGGCGGCGGGATCGATCCCGGTGCGCTCGACCAGCGCGGAAAGCGTGTGCGCGGCCAGGTCGACCGGATGGACGGTGGAGAGCCCGCCCTTCTTCCTGCCGACCGGCGTGCGGACCGCCCCGACGATGTACGCCTCTGCCACAGTGCCTCCCGAGCAAAACCGAGCAATGTTCGGTTAGTGAGAGGTTACACCAGAGCTTTCGTCGGGGCGGGCGCGGTAAGGGCCGGGTTCAGGTGAGCGGGTCCGCTGAGCGGGTTCAGGCGAGCGCGGGTCCGGCGTATCCCCCGGGCAGCGCGTCGGCGGGCTCGGCGAGCTGGAAGCCACGGCTGTCGGCGGCGATCCCCTGCAGCCGCTGCGCGATCTCCAGCGCCACCGCCGCCCGACGCACCAGCGCGTCCCGCGCGACGGTGACCGCGTCACCGTCGGATACGTCGCGATCGGACACGGCACCGCCTTCCGCCTCCCCGGTCTCCGCGGCACCGGTTTCCGCCTCGCCGGTCTCCGCGGCGCCGGTGTCCACAGCAGCGGTCTCGACCGCACCGGTGTCCGCGGCGACGGCGGCCAGGGCGTCCGGATCACCCGGGTCCTCGGAACGCGCGGCCTCCTCGCCCGGTGCGACGGGAACCTCCTCGCCCGGCGCGGCAGCGGCCTCGTCCTCGGCGCCCTCGGCGTCTACCGGGTCCACCGTGCCTCCGGCCGCCTCCGCGGCGGGCCGGGTCTCCTCCGTACGGCCGGCCGGCGAGACTCTCACGACGGCGATCTCCGTGAGGTACGGCCAGCGCGCCTGGGCGACGGGCGGGACGCGGTGGCCCTCCTCGATCGTGACCACCAGCTCGTCGTCCGCGTACACGTCGGCCACCCGGCCCCGGCGCACGGGGACGTGGACGACGCCGTCGACGAGCTCGCCCTCCGGCCACCTGCCGGTGTCCACGGCGTCCGTGTGGAGCAGCCCCGCCAGGATCGGCAGGACCTCCTCGGGTTCCGGTACGGCCGGCAGGTAGACCACCGGATCGCCACCCGCCTCCTCGGCGGGGTCGACCGGCTCGCCCTGGCACACCGACCAGCCGCCCAGCCGGTACGCGATGCCCTCGGCCAGGCTCTTGTCGAAGAAGTCCACCGGCAGCGGGCCGTCGGCGGCGATGCGGCACGCCCAGAGCGGCTCCTCGCCGGGAACGCCGAGCTTGGCCAGGAGGTCCGGGCCGAGCTCGATCGGTGGCTGGACGCGCGAGCCGCCCACGAGGACGTCGTCCCCGTCCGGCCTCGCCTCGGGATCGGCGAGCTGCGCTATCGCCAGCAGTGTCTTCGGGTCCGGCCGGGCGGGCAGCAGCGCCGTGGGGCCCGTGCGCAACCGGCCGGGGAGCAGAAGATTCGACAACCAGCCCACAAGCCCCTCCTCATGATCGGTCGAAGAGACGATAGCCCTACTGGGGCGTTCTCCACGACCCTTTCCGGCGGGCCGCCCGGTTCAGGACTTCGTCTTCGCCAGGCGGGTGCCGGTCATCAGTGCGTACACGATGACGTTGTCGGTGTAGTGACCGGTCGTGTGGTTGTAGGTGCCGCCACAGGTGATCAGCCTGAGCTCGGCGTCCGCGGCCTGGCCGTACACCCGGCTGGTGGGGAACGTCTGCTTGTCGGCCTGCTCGATGCCGCCCACGGTGAAGACCGCGATCGTCCCGTCCATGCGGGTGACCTCGATCGTGTCGCCGTACGCGAGCTCGTGCAGGCGGCTGAAGACGGCGCTGCGCGAGACGGTGTCCTTGTGGCCGAGCATGACGGCCGGACCGGCCTCTCCCGCGGTCGGGCCGCCCCGATACCAGCCGACGAGGTTGTGGTTGTTGATCGGCGGGGTCTGGATCGCACCGGCGCGATCCAGACCGACCGAGGTGATCGGCGCGTTCACGCCGATCTTCCGGATGATCAGGCGCTTGGGCGTGGACGGCTGCAGCGCCGGGGCGGCCGGGAGCTTCGGCAACGGCGCCGGGGCGTTCGCGACCGCCTGCGTCAGCGGCTGCCCCGCTCCGCCCGGACCCACCGACGGAGCCAGGCCGTTCGGCGGCACCACCATCTTGTTCAGCGACGTACGGCTCGACGGAGCGTACTCGTCCGGGTGGTTCACCATGATCACCACACCCACGAGCACGGTGACCAGCCCCACGATCGCCGCCGTGATCAGCACGCGGCGGGCCGTCTGCGCGGCGCCGCCCGGAGGCGGCTCCGGCTGCGGCTGCGGCTGCGGCGCGGGCTGCATCTGAGGGGGCAGCATGACCGGCTGGAAGACGGGCTGGCCGTAGACCGGCTGCGGGTACCCCTGACCGCCCGGCCCGGGAGGCATGCCGTACGGCTGGCCCGGCGGGAACTGTCCAGGTGGCGGGGTCGTCATGGCACCGTCCTACTGCCTCGCCGGCCTGCGCCGGGTCCGGAGCACGAGCCCGCCGCCCCCCGCCGCCAGCATCAGCGCGGTGCCGGTGAGCACGAACAGGCGCGCGTCGGGACCGGCGTCCCCTCCGCCGCCGGTGGCGGCGCCGCCCGCGGGCGTGTGGGGAACCTGCTCCTGCCTGGTCGTCGCCTTGTCGGTCGCGGGCTTCGCGGTGACCGTCTCGTACACGGTGCGCGTGCCGCGCGGCGTGGGCGTCGCACTCGGCGTGGCGGAGGGGCTGGGAGTGGGGGTCGCGCTGGCGGAGGCCGTGACCGCGATCGTCGCCGAGGCGGGCGTCGTGCTGGTGCCCGACGACGCGATCTCACACGTGTAGAGCAGGGTGGGCGTCGTCGTGACGGTGCCGGTCCCGGCCGGTGCGTACATATTGATCTTGAAGTCCTTCGCCGTGAGGGCGACGGACGTCGCACCGGCGGAGGGAGTGATGGTCAGCGTCGCCACCGGCAGCGGGGGCATCGTCCCCTGGGCGGTCACGTTCGCGGTCACCGTGTTGGTCGGCGAGGGCGTGGAGACGCCCGCGGTCGCGGTGGCGGGCAGCACCGTGGCCGCCACGCTGGGCAGCAACTGGATCGACGCGCCGCTCTCGATCGCCACCGGCGCCGGGAACGCCGACGACGTGACCGCCGAGATGGTCAGGGTCGCGGTGTACTGCGTGCCGGTCCCCGCCCCCCTGGGGTTCTCCGTGAGTGACACGGTGAAGTCATGGGTGACGGGGGTGGCTCCGGTGGTCTGCGGCCGACAGGTGTAGCTCACCGTCTTCGAGTCGGCCTGCGCGCCGAGCGCGGTCAGGCCGAGGAGGACGCCCGCGCTGACTACGCCGGCCGCGGCGGCTCTCCCGGCGACCCGGCCCCGCGCCTTGAACTTCAGCACTGACTTCTCTCCCCTACTTGTGCTCAGGATGAACAGGCGTACCAGCATTCCAGAGTACGGTCACGACAGGGTAGAGAGTTTACGGACAAAAGCCCCAACATTGCCGCCGATTCCCCAAATCTGGTCATGTTTTCGTTATCTTCACGTCACGCCACGCTACCGGCCACCGTACGGGCGGGGGTTCGGGCCGAACCGGCGGAGCAGCAGCCCTCCGGCCGCGGAGGCGGCCATCAGCAGCAGACCGGTCAGCACGACGACCCTGGCGTCCGGGCCCGCGTCGCCGCCCGCGCCCGTCTGCGCGCCGCCGATCGGGGTCCTGCTGACCTGCGCGGTCACTGTGTGGGAGACGGTCGTGGTCGCCTTGGCCGTGGCGGTGTGGGTGACCGTGGCCGTCGCGGTCGCCGTTGTGGTCGTGGTCTCGGTCGGGCTGGGCGTCGGGGTCGTGTCGTCGTCGGTGTCCGACGGACTCGGCGACGCCGACGGCGAAGGTGAGGTCGACGGCGAGGCGGCGACGGTGAGCGCGAGCGAGGCCCCGGACGCGGTGGCCGGCAGGGTGCACGTGTAGAGCGCCGCTCCCGTGCCCGTCCCGGACGGCAGCAACCGCAGCGTGAAGTCTCTCGCCGTCACGCCGACGACCCCGGTGGCCGTCGGGGCCAGGGTGACGACCAGTTCGGGAATCGGCGACAGGGTGGCCTGCGCCGCCACGGGCGTCCCGGCCGTCACCGTGGCGGCAGGGCTCAGCGTCCGGCCGCCCAGCGCCGCGAGGGATCCCTTCGGCGGCTCCGACTCGTCCGGGGACGGCTTCGTGTCGGTGCCGCCCGGCGGATCCGTGTCCTCGTCGGACGGGCTCGGAGTCGGAGTCACGCTCGGAGTCGGTGTGGGTGTCGGAGTCGGAGTCGGAGTCGGTGTGGGTGTCGCGCTGGCGCTCGGGGACGGCGAGGGGGACCCGCTCACCACGGGCGTGCCGCTCACCTCCATCACGCCCTCGGCCACCACGGTGTCGCCCGACGCGATGGACGTCGGCGCGAGCATCGGCTTCTGGTCCTCAGCGGTCGTGGCGGGGGCCATGCGCCAGGTGATCGGGACGTTGCCGCCCACCGCGGGGTTGTCGGGCCCGAGCAGAGTCACGCTCACCGGGTAGGTCTCCTGGCCGCCGCCCAGCGCGTCGCAGGAGTAGACGACGGTCGTGGTCTCGCTCGCGGCGAGCACCGGCCACGTCATCAGCGCGAACGCCGCCGTCGCTCCGGCCGCCACCCGCACCGCGATTCGTCGCCGGGCATTCCGCTGCCGGGCGCTGGGGTCGGCCACGACGTCTCTCCCGCCACCTCAGTCGCGTACAGATTGGCCATCAGTCTCCCAGGAGTTGACCATCGCCATAACCATATGCACCGAGAAGTCAGGAAATTCTCAGGGAACCCTCATGGACTTCCGGCGGTAAGCAGGACGGAGGTGACTGAAGATGAGACGACTGATCCTGGTCCTCGCCGCACTGGCGGCGGTTCTGGTGACAGCGCCGCCCGCACACGCCCGGGCGGGGTTCTGGGCCGTCACCGAACTCGACCCGCTCCCCGCGACGCTGCGGCCCGATGTGTCCTACACGGTCGGCTACTGGGTGCTGCAACACGGCACGCATCCGTACGACGACAACGGCGCGCTCGGGCCGACCGGCCTGCTGCTGACGGGAGAGGACGGCACGACCCTGAGTTTCGGTGGAACGCCGTTGCCGGATCCCGCCCACTACGCGACGACGATCACGGTGCCGGCCGGGCGGTGGCGGGTGCAGGGCGTGCAGGGCAAGTTCGCGCCGTACGAGGTCGGGACGCTCACCGTGCCGGGAACGCTGAAGCCGGCCCCGCCGCAGTACGCGATGCAGGCCGGATCGGAGATCACGGACTACTGGGGCCAGGTGAAGCCGCCGGGGTTCCCCTGGAAGGCGGCGACCGTGATCCCCGCTCGTGCGCCGTTCGCCACCCCGTCGGGCTCCGCGTCGGAGCAGAAGGCCGGTCAGGCGACCGCGCAGGCTGCTGGGCAGGCAGGGCTCGCACCGCCGTCCTCGCAGCCCGCGGCGATGCGGGCGAGCGGAGCCACGGCCGCGAGCGCCGGCGACTCCTCACCCTGGCGGCAGCCGTACGCACTGATCGTGGTGGCGCTCGCGGCGGTGGCCGGAACGCTGCTGGTGCAGCGGGCGGTCCGGGCCGCTCGCGCGGCCAGAAGCCGTGAGCCGTACGCCCCGCCCGAGCGCGAGGCGCGGGAGGGCGAGGAGGTGATCGGACTGGGCTGACCACCCGCGCGGGGTGAGGGGCGCGACGGCGCCCCTCACCGGCGGGCGGGCCGGATCACTTGCCCTTGGTCGACGTCAGCGTGGCGTAGACGACGATGTTGTCGGTGTAGCTGTGCTGCTTGGCGTTGAAGACGCCGCCACAGGTGATCAGCCGCAGCGATGAAGTGATCGTGTTGCCGTAGACCCGCTTGGTCGGGAACGCCGACTTGCTGACCTGCTCGATCCCGTCCACCGTGAAGATCGCCGTCTTGCCGTCCGCGCGCAGTACGGCGATCTTGTTGCCGCGCTTGAGCTCGCGCAGGCGGCTGAACACGGCCGCGCCCTTGCGGGTGTTGACGTGGCCGAGGATGATCGCCGGCCCCTGGTCGCCGGGGGCGGGCCCGAAGCGGTACCAGCCGGTGAGGCTCGGCCTGCTCAGCGGCGGCGCCTGGATGACGCCGGACTTCTGCACCCCCACGGAGCCGACGCTGGCCTTCACCCCGATCGACGGGATGCTGATCTTCACCGGCCTGCCGGTGACCTTCTTCGCCGCCGTGCTCGTCTTCGCCTTGTTCGTGGTCGCCTTGTTCGAGGACGAGGAGACCGGCGAGGAGGACGACGAGGCCGTGGTGGTGGTGAGGGCCAGCGGGCCGATCGGCTGGATGGCGGGCAGCGGCGGCGGCGCGGTGGGGTTCGCCGCCGTCAGCGGCACGCCCGGCCCGCCCGGGCCGACGGTCGGAGGCAGGTACGCCTCGCTTCCGACGTCCTGCACGTTCAACTGGACGCCCGGCACCTGCTGAGCGGTGTTCTGGGAGTCACCGGGCGACAGTACGGCGAGCATGCCCGCCATCACGGCGGCGATGCCGCCGAACGACCCGGCCACGAGCAGCGTCGCGAGAACCGGCTGCGGAAGGCCCTTCCGCTTCCCCGCCGCGTCCCCCTGGCCGCTCTGCGGACTCTGCACGGACGACACGCCCTGCGCGTTCGGCACGCCCTGGGCACTCTGCGCACCCTGACCGCTCTGTGCCGACTGCGCGGCCCCGCCGCTCGCTGCCGACTGCGCGGCTTCGCCGCTTTGTGCGTCCTTGGCGGGGGTGCCGCCCTGGGGAGTCGGGTTCTCGGGAGTCGGGTTCATCGTCATCCTCCTCAGCCCCGCTCGCCCGCGTGCGCCGCCCTGCGCCGCAGCAGTGCCACGCCGCTGAGCACGCCGATCGTCAGTAGCGCGCCACCCGAGCCGAGCAGGAGCGGGCCCGAGGCCGCCATCCGCTCCGGGGCCTCACCGGTCTGCGCGCCGCCCTGCGGAGTGACCGCCACCTGGGCCACCGTCGGTGTCGCGGTCAGCGTCACGGTACGCGTCGCCGTCGGCGACGGGCTGCCCTTCACGACCACACTCGTCAGATAGCTCTGCGTCGCCGCCGCCGACGGAGACGAACTCGGCGTCGTGCTCGGCGTGCCCGACGGCGACGGCGACGGGCTGTTACCGCCAGGCGTGCCGCTCGGCGAAGCACTCGGCGACCCCGACGGCGAGGTGTCCGGCGAAGCAGACGGCGAACTGTCGGGGGACGGACTGGTCGGCGTGTCACCGCCGCCGATGTTGACGCGGATGGCCGTCGGCTTCTTCACCGGCTCGCACCGCGCGCGGAACTGCTTCGGCGGGTCGAGCAGCGCCTCGGTGACCACACGGAAGCCGTCCACCATCGCCCACTTGGCGTCGGTCTTCTTGACGACCAGCGTGTGCTCGCCATAAGGCAGCTTGCGCATGCCCCAGAGGGTGTAGTTGCCCTGGTTGGCCACCACGACCGGCCGGCCCTCGGTGTCCTTGGACGCGTCGGCGGTCGCCGGGATGCCCGGCTTGCCGTCCACGGTGAACCGCACCTGGCCGGCCCGGTAGTCCTGCTCCGTGATGAAGTCGACGCCGGTGCCCGTGAACGTGAAGCTGGCCTCGGCGCCGTTCACGTCGGATGCGTGCACATCCTCGTGAATGTCCTTGTTCTGGGCCGGGCGGTCGTTGTAGTCGGTCCAGTCCGTGCCGACGTAGGTCACCGCCGGATCGTCGTCGTTCACCACGGTCTCGGCCGCGGGCGGGGTGAAGTCGATCAGGAGCCGGCGAGGCACGACCTCGAAGACTCCCGCCTCTGTCGTGCTGACCGAGCCGGACACGAGGTCGGGAAGCTCAAGCGGCCCGCCGTTCTGCAGGAGGACCTGGTCCTTGGAACCGACCGAGTTGAGTTCGCCGGTCCACAGCTCGTCGGTGACGCCGACCACTCCGGTGGCGGTGAGGCGGGCGCCGGGCTGGAACAGGCCCGGCGACAGGAAGCGTGTGTTGTTCCGGTAGGCCAGGGACCACCTGACGTCCAGCGGCTGGCCGACGGCCAGGGCCGTCTGCAGGGTGAGCGTCACCTTCAGGTCCACCCCGGCCGCCCCGGCTACCCCACCGGTGCAGTGGTAGTTCATGTCGACCTGGACGGTCTCCGCCTGGGCCGACATCGACGGTATGACGATCGCCGCCGTTCCGGCCAGGCCGAGGGCCAAGGCGGCCATGGTCCTAGGGAGGCCCGCTCTCCACCGTTTCACCACATACTCCGATCAAAGGTCCGCGCCCTGGCGGGCCTACAGCAAACGCGAGCTAGATCTTAGAGGTACGGAAGTGGTCAAAGGGGTCGTTATGGCGATGGTGTCGGAGTTGTGACCCGCCGTTAAGGGAGGAGCCGATCGACCGGGGCCCTACCAGAATCGTATTCTGGTGCCGCAGACCGTTCCTGCTTCGGAGGCGTACCTGATGCGGCGAGACCTCTTCGACGAGGAGCACGACCTCTTCCGTGAGACCGTCCG
Organism: Microbispora amethystogenes; assembly: GCF_016863015.1. GTDB lineage: Bacteria > Actinomycetota > Actinomycetes > Streptosporangiales > Streptosporangiaceae > Microbispora > Microbispora amethystogenes. The sequence goes on from NZ_BOOB01000007.1 coordinate 99,241, forward strand.
TGAGTTCCTGGCCCGCGAGGTCGTCCCTCACCACGCGCAGTGGGAGAAGGACGGCATCGTTCCCCGCGAGGTGTGGAAGAAGGCCGGCGAGCTGGGCATGTTCGGCTTCTCCGTGCCAGAGGAGTACGGCGGCTCGGGCATCTCCGACTTCCGCTACAACACGGTGATCGTCGAGGAGATCATCCGCGTAGGCGCGACGGGCCTGGGCTTCGGCCTGCACAACGACATCATGGCGCCGTACCTGGTCGATCTCACGAACGACGAGCAGAAGCAGCGGTGGCTGCCGGGCTTCGCGTCCGGCGAGCTGATCACGGCGATCGGGATGACCGAGCCGGGAGCCGGGAGCGACCTGCAGGGCATCCGCACCACCGCCGTACGCGAGGGCGACCACTACGTGGTGAACGGCCAGAAGACCTTCATCACCAACGGCATCAACTCCGATCTCGTCGTGGTCGTCGTCAAGACCGACCCCTCGGCGGGCGCCCGCGGCACGTCGCTGCTGATGCTGGAGCGCGGCATGGAGGGCTTCACCCGCGGCCGCAACCTGGAGAAGGTCGGCATGCACGCCCAGGACACGGCCGAGTTGTTCTTCCAGAACGTCCGGGTGCCGGTGGCCAACCTCCTCGGCGACGAGGAGGGCCAGGGGTTCTTCCAGCTGATGAACAACCTGCCGCAGGAGCGGCTGTCGATCGCGGTCGCGGCCGTCGCGGCGGCGGAGACCGTCCTGGAGGAGACGATCGCGTACTGCCGCGACCGCACGGCCTTCGGCCGGAACCTCGGCAAGTTCCAGAACACCCGGTTCCTGCTGGCCGAGCTCGCCACCGAGGTCGAGATCGCCCGCCACTACGTGGACAAGTGCGTACGCGCGCTCAACGCCGGGGAACTGACGGCGGTGGACGCGGCCAAGGCCAAGTGGTGGACGACCGAACTGCAGAACAGGGTCGTCGACCGGTGCGTCCAGCTGCACGGCGGCTACGGCTACATGCTGGAGTATCCGGTCGCGAAGGCGTGGCTGGACAGCCGCGTCCAGACGATCTACGGCGGCACCACCGAGATCATGAAGGAGATCATCGGCAGGTCGTTCGGCTTCTAGCCGTCCTGCCCCCGGGCGAGCAGGCGGTCGAGCACGCCGCCGAGCCGCTCGGGGGCGCCTTCGGCCCGCCAGGCGACGTACCCGTCGGGGCGCACCAGCAGGGCGCCGCCCGGCGGGATCTCGGCCAGATCGACGGCGTGGGCGTCCAGGCCGAGCCGGGCCGCCTCGGCCGTCCAGACAGCGCCGCCGGACCGCCTGGTGAAGACCGTGAACCGCGACCGTACGAGGTCGAGGGTGGAGACGCCCTCGGACACCCAGGCGTGCGGCATCCGGGAGCCGGGGGAGCCGTCGAGGCAGGCCACGACGTCCTCGGCCGAGGGCGGTTCGGGCCGCGGATCGATCACGGCCGCGGAGACGTACCGCTGGCCGAGGTGGACGACCGGGGCGTTGAGAGCGCCCGCCCGCGCCCTGGCCTCGGCGGCGGCCGGGCCCTGGCCCCAGTGCAGGGCGGGGTCCGACATCCGCACCAGCGCCTGCTCCATGGTGAGCGAGGCGACCGGCCGGCGTTCGGCGTCGTAGGTGCCGAGCAGCGCGGGACCGGCCTCGCCGCGGAGCACGAGGGCCAGCTTCCAGGCCAGGTTGTGCCCGTCGGCGACACCCGTGTTGAGGCCGAAGGCGCCGAGCGGCGGCACGGCGTGCGCGGCGTCTCCGGCCAGGAACACCCGCCCCTGCGCGAACTTCTCCGCGACCTGGGCCCGCGCCCGCCAGACCAGCGTGCTGAGGATCTCCACCTCCAGGTCCGGCACGCCGGTCGCGGCGCGGATCAGCGCGGGGGCCGGCTCCCGGTCGAGTGCGGTGAGGAACACCCACTCCTTCTCGCCGTCGATCGTGACGAGCATGCCCGGCGCGGCCGGATCGGTGATCTCGCAGGCCACGAAGTGCCGCCCGCGGACCAGTTCCCGCAGGTCGGCCCGGAACAAGATGTTCTGCCCCGGTTCCGTGAGCGCGCCCGGACCGGTAAGGCCGACGCCCAGCGCGGCCCGGACCCCGCTGCGCACGCCGTCGGCCGCCACCAGGTAGCGGGCCGACACCCACTCTCCCGTGGACAGCACGGCCGTGACGCCCTCCTCGTCCTGGGTGAACGAGACCAGCCCGGTGCCGTACGCCACGGTCGCGCCGCGCTCGCGGGCGGCGGCCAGCAGCACGGGGTCGAGCCGGTTCTGCGGGCAGGGGCCGCGTAAAGCGGCGGGGCTGTAGGGCGCCTGCCGGGGGACGGCGGGCGCGGGCGGGGCGGTCTCCGCCAGGTCGGCCAGGGTCCGCGCCCTGACCCTGCCCAGGGCTCCCGCCGACCAGTCGAGGGCGACCGCGTCCACCGCGCCGGCCAGGCCGACCTCCCGGAGCATCTCCGCCGTCCGGACGCCGATCCCCGTGGCGCGCGGGTGCGCCTGCGGACCCTCATTGCGCTCCACCAGCAGCGTCCCCACTCCGTGGTGACTCAGGAAGACCGCCGTGGCCAGCCCGACCGAGCCGCCTCCCACGACCAGCACCTCTGTCGTCCGCATGACTCTCCCTCTATCTTTGGGCACGGTGTTCCCTTTCCGGGAACACTGTACCCACACCGGTACGATGGGCGCCATGGGTGCGGAGAGCTCACTTCCGGGCCGGGTGTGGGGCCGGGAGCGGCCCACGCCCCGGCGGCAGGCGCCGACGGTCGGGCGGATCGTCGAGGCGTCGATCACGCTGGCCGACGCCGAGGGGCTCGACGCGCTCTCCATGCGGCGCGTCGCCGCCGATCTCGGCTCGGGCACGACCTCGCTCTACCGGTACGTGACCGGGCGCGACGAACTGCTGGAGCTGATGGTCGACGCGATCGCGGGCAAGACGGAGCCCGCCCCGCTGACCGGGGACTGGCGGGCCGACCTCGCGGCGATGGCGCGCGGGCACCGGGAGACGCTCCTGCGCCATCCCTGGCTCGGCGCGGTCATGGCGACCCGGCCCGCGCTCGGCCCGAACTCCCTGCGCCACATGGATCACGCGCTCGCCGCCGCCGGACAGCTGACCTCCGACATCACGCTGGCGGCCGGCGTCGTCGCCCTCGTCGGCGACTACCTGGCGGGAGCCGTCTCCCGCGAGGTGGCCGAGCAGGAGGCGCAGCGCCGGACCGGCCTGACGGAGGAGCAGTGGCGGGCGGGGGTCGGCCCGTACATCCGCGAGGTGATCGAGAGCGGCGCCTACCCGCAGTTCGCCCGCAGGGTCGTCGAGGCCCGGGACCAGACCCACGGCGAGCGGTTCGAGTTCGGGCTGGCCTGCCTGCTGGAGGGAGTCGCCGCGACGTGTGTCAGCGGTGCTGCTGACCCCACAGGAGCAGCATGACCAGCACGAAGACGATCATCACCCCCGCGTAGGCCACCGTGCCCAGCCGGAAGAACCGGCGCACCTTGTTCAGCAGCCACGCGAACAGGAACGCCAGGAAGACCAGAAGGATGAGTCCGGGGTCCATGACGATCAGTATGCGCGTCTTTCCCCGCCCGCGCGCGGCAAGCTACCGGCCGCCGATGGGGATCTCGAACCAGACCGCCTTGCCTTCACGGGTCGGACGGGAACCCCAGCGCCGGGCGAGCTGGTCGACGAGGTAGAGGCCCCGGCCCCCCTCGTCGTTCTCCCCCGCGCTGCGGATGCGCGGCAGGCGCAGGTCCTGGTCGAAGACCTCCACCCAGACGGACTCCCCGCCCCGGCGCAGCCGGAGGGTGAACTCCTTGTCGCCGGCCATCTCCTCCTCGAAGCCCGGCACGTCCCATGACTCGTCGAAGGGCAGCGGCGGGCCGTCGAGCACCAGTTCGCGGCGCGGCACGCCGGCGCTCGCGGCGTGCAGGACCACGTTGGTCACGACCTCGGAGACCAGCAGGCAGGCCAGCTCCGCGCGCTCCTCGGGCACCTGCCACGCCTCGAACGCCTCGGACGCCATCCGCCGGGCCTCGCTCACCATGATCGGCTGTGCCGGGAAGGTCCGCTCCTGCGACTGCAGTTCGGTGCCGGCCGCGCGGACGACGAGGATGGCCATGTCGTCGTCGATCTCGCCGGGGACGGCCCCGGTGGCGAGGTCGGCGATGCGCTCGACGGACTCCGCCGAGGACTTGGCCAGTTTCTCGCGGAGCACCGTCATCGTCTCGTCGTCGTCGTACGCACCCGCGGCCGCGTCGCGCGGCGGCCTGCGGTCGACCAGGCCGTCGGTGTAGAGCAGCAGGGTCGCCCCGGCCGGCAGGATCCTGGTCTCCTCCTTGTAGACCAGGTCGGCGTGCATGCCCTTGGCACGCACCCCGAGCGGCTGGCCGACCTCGGTGATCTCCAGGTCCCTGACCTCGCCGTCCACGAGCAGCAGCGGCGGCGCGTGCCCGGCGTTGGCGAACCACAGCTGCCTCGACCAGGCGTCGTACACCATGTACTGGCAGGTGACGATCGGCGGGTTGGTGATGTCGGCGCCGAAGTCGTCGTGCTCCGGCGACGCGACCACGCGGGTCCACTCGTCCAGCCGGGCGAGGATGTCGGCGGGCGGCTTGTCGTCCTGGGCGAAGGCCCGCAGCGCGGCCCTGAGCTGACCCATGACCGCCGCGGCCTTGGCCCCCCGGCCCTCGACGTCGCCGATCACGATGCCGACCCGGCCCGCCGACAGCGGGATCACGTCGTACCAGTCGCCGCCCACCTGGGTCTGGATGCCCTGGCCGTGGGTGGCGAGCGGAGCGGCGGGGAAGTAGCGGTGGGCGATCTCCAGCCCGTCGAACGACGGCAGCACACGCGGGAGCAGGTGCTTCTGGAACGACTCGGCGGTGTGCCGCTCCTCCTCGAACAGCAGCGCGTTGTCGACGGCGAGCGCGACGCGGGTGGCGATGGCGCCGACGAAGTCGCGGTCGAAGGTGTCGTAGTGGGGCGAGTGCCGGTTCGTGAGGTTGGACAGGATCAGGTACATCAGCCCGAGCGTCTCGCCGCGCACGCACAGGGGGGCGACGATGGCGGAGGTCACCCCGATCTCACCCCACAGGCGAGCCTCGCCCTCACTCGGCGCCGGATAACTGACCTGGGAGAAGTCCTCAACCATGATCGTTTCTTGGCGGCGCAGCGCGGTGTCGGCGAAGTGCCCGAGGGGGTAGGAGATCTCCGCGCCCACCGGCGGCCAGGAGCCCGGCGGCGGCGTCCAGCCGTTCACGTGGGTCGAGACCTTGCGGACCAGGCGGTCGCCCTCGGCCAGTTCGATGAAGCAGTGGTCGGCGAACTGCGGGACGAGCGACTCCGCGACCCGGTTGAGCGTCTCCTCGACGTAGAGGGAGCCGGCCAGCCGTTCGCCGATCCGCTCCAGCAGGCCGAAGCGGTCCTTCTCGCGCTCGTTGCTGCGCATCGCCTCGCGCGCGGTGATCACGATGCCGGTGATCGAGCCGGACGGATGCCGCAGCGGCACCGCCTGGGCCCGTACGTAGATCAGCGTGCCGTCGCCGCGGACCACGTCGAAGGTGCCCTCCCACACGCCGCCGCGCAGCACCTGCTTGGCGAGGTCGGCCGCGAGCGGGTGGTCGTGCTCGGAGATGCCGAGCGTACGCAGCGACTCCCGGCCCGGATTGGCGCCCACCCGGCCGAACAACCGCTCGGCGAAGGGGTTCCAGTAGAGGACGTTGCTGAACCGGTCGGTCACGACCACGGCCATCTCCGCGTGGTCCAGGACGGAACCCGCGGTGAGGCGGTCGTCCGCGTCCTGTGACAAGTCTCCCCAGCGCCTCATGCCACGACCTTCCCTTGACGGGGCGGGTTCGCTATGCCGGGCACGGGCGCTCCTGCGAAGGCTGGGTCGCGAGAAATGAAGGGACTCCCTACGGGATTCAACCAGGCACAACTCTTTCCGTCATCGTCTGGTGACGAAAACGTGAGAGGCAACATCACGCGGAAGGTCCGCGGTCGTGCTGCCCACCTCACCATCACCTGTCACCCGTACACCGTTGTCACTCGCCGCGAGCGTGACCTCGCGTCCGGGTTGTATCCCAACTTGCTTGAGTTTAAGCATCACAGCCGGGTCGCTTTGCACTTGTTCGCTGATTCGCCGCACGACGACGGGCACGGCGGTCGGACCCGCGAGGGTCACCATGGGAGACACCATCTCATCTCCGGCCGAACCGGGCTGCGGCACCCCCAGCTCGTCGAGACCGGGGATCGGGTTGCCGTGCGGGCAGAACCGAGGGTTCTGCAGCAGGCCGACGAGCCGGGTCTCCACCGACTCCGACATCACGTGCTCCCACCGGCACGCCTCGATGTGGACCTCCTCCCAGGGCATGCCGATCACCTGGGTCAGCAGGCACTCCGCCAGCCGGTGCTTGCGCATCACCCGGATCGCGAGCGTGCGGCCCAGGTCGGTCATGCTGAGGTGTCTGTCCCCCTGCACCTTGACCAGGCCGTCGCGTTCCATCCGCGCCACCGTCTGGCTCACGGTCGGGCCGCTCTGCTGCAGGCGTTCGGCGATCCGGGCACGGAGCGGCACGATGCCTTCTTCTTCGAGTTCGAAGATCGTACGGAGATACATCTCCGTCGTGTCGATCAGGCCGTGTGCGGTCAAGGCTCCTCCACTACTACAACGATGCTACGACCTCCCCCGCGTTCGCAGCCGACCCTATTGGGGAAGCGACCCAGGATGGGAAACATCGGAGCCCAGCGATTCCTTCCTGCCGAGGTCAGCCTGCCCGCGCTTCGCGAGGCCGCGCGCCGCTGCGAAGGCTGCGATCTCTACCGCGACGCCACCCAGACGGTTTTCGGCGAAGGCGTCCCCGATGCACGGTTCATGCTGGTCGGAGAGCAGCCGGGCGACCAGGAGGACCAGGAGGGCGCGCCGTTCGTGGGGCCCGCGGGCCGCGTGCTGGACCGGGCGCTGGAGGAGGCGGGCATCGACCGCGAGGCGGTGTACGTCACCAACGCGGTGAAGCATTTCAAGTTCACGCCACGCGGCAAACGCCGGATCCACCAGAAACCGACCGTCGGCGAGATCAACGCCTGCCGGCCGTGGCTGGAGGCCGAGATGCTCCTGGTGGACCCGGAGGTGACCGTGGTGCTGGGCGCCACCGCCGCCCGGGCCCTGCTGGGCCCGGACTTCCGGGTGACCCGCCACCGGGGCGAACCGGTCCCCCGGCGGGAGGGCGCCTACTACGTCGCGACGATCCACCCCTCGGCCATCCTGCGCGCGCCCGACAGGGACGAGGCGTACGCGGGCTTCCTCGCCGACCTCACGGTCGCGGCCCGGACCGCCGCCTCCGGGGTCATGGGGCCAGGCGCTCCATGACCCAGGAGCCGTGCGCCAGCCGGTAACGGAGCCGGTCGTGCATGCGGTCCGTCTGGCCCTGCCAGAACTCGACCTCCGCGGGCGCCACCCGGAAGCCGCCCCAGAAGTCCGGCATCGGCGGGTCCTCCGGCCAGCGCTCGGCCAGTTCCCGGTAGCGGGCGTCGAGCCGCTCACGCGACTCCACCACGGCGGACTGGCGGGAGGCCCACGCGCCGATCCGCGAGCCGTACGGCCGGGAGTGGAAGTAGGCCGCGCTGTCCTCGCGGGAGATCCGGGTGACCGAGCCCTCCACGCGGACCTGCCGCCGGATGGGATGCCACGGGAACAACAGACAGGCCCGCGGGTTCTCGGCGAGGTCGCGGCCCTTGCGAGACTCGTAGTTGGTGAAGAAGACGAACCCGCGTTCGTCGAACCCCTTGAGGAGGACGGTGCGGGCGGAGGGGCGGCCACCGGCGGAGCTGGTGGCGACGACCACGGCGTTCGGTTCGGGCAGGCCCGCGGCGACGGCGTCGGCGAACCAGAGCGCGAACTGCGTCACCGGGTCGTCGGCCATGCCGGATTCGAGCAGGGGCTCACCCTCGTAGCTGTGCCGGAGCCCGGGCAGGTGCGAAGCGCTGTCCACGGAAAGGTATTGTCGCGCGCCCGGCGCACTTCTCACCCGGTGGCCCCCAACAGGGGGAACGGCGTGGGGGAGGGGCGGCGACACGACAGTGTCACACTGCGGGTTAAATTGACCCGCCGGTATCTCGACATCAAGGCTCTGGACTTCACAAGAGAGGGAGGCGGCCGAGAATGTCCGACTTCAAACCCGGGCTCGAAGGCGTGGTGGCGTTCGAGACCGAGATCGCGGAACCGGACAAAGAAGGGGGCGCCCTGCGATACCGGGGCGTCGACATCGAAGAACTCGTGGGCAACGTCTCCTTCGGGAACGTCTGGGGCCTGCTCGTCGACGACAGGTTCCAGCCGGGGCTGCCCCCGGCGGAGCCGTACCCCGTTCCCGTCCATTCCGGCGACATCCGAGTAGACGTACAGAGCGCGCTGGCCATGCTGGCGCCCGCGTACGGCTTCCGCCCGCTGCTCGACATCGACGACGACCAGGCCCGCGACGATCTCGCACGCGCCTCGGTCACGGCCCTGTCGTTCGTCGCGCAGTCGGCCCGCGGCCTGGGCCTGCCGATGGTCCCGCAGAAGCGCGTGGACGAGGCCGAGAGCATCGTTGAACGTTTCATGGTCCGCTGGCGCGGTGAGCCCGATCCCAAGCACGTGAAGGCCATCGACGCGTACTGGACGTCCGCCGCGGAGCACGGCATGAACGCCTCGACGTTCACCGCCCGCGTGATCGCCTCCACCGGCGCCGACGTCGCCGCCGCCCTGTCGGGCGCGGTCGGCGCGATGTCCGGCCCGCTGCACGGCGGCGCGCCGGCGCGGGTGCTGCACATGATCGAGGGCGTCGAGCAGATGGGCGACGCCCGCAAGTACGTCCAGAGCGAGCTGGACAAGGGCAACCGCCTGATGGGCTTCGGCCACCGGGTCTACCGCGCCGAGGACCCGCGGGCCCGCGTGCTCCGCCGTACGGCGAAGGAACTGGGCGCGCCGCGCTACGAGGTCGCCGCCGCGCTGGAGACCGCCGCGCTGGAGGAGCTGCACGCCCGCAAGCCCGACCGGGTGCTCGCCACGAACGTGGAGTACTGGGCCGCGGTCGTCCTCGACTTCGCCGAGGTGCCGTCGCACATGTTCACCTCGATGTTCACCTGCGCCCGCACCGCCGGTTGGGCCGCCCACGTCCTGGAGCAGAAGCGCACGGGCAGGCTGGTCCGCCCCAGCGCGAACTACGTGGGCCCGAAGCAGCGCTCGATCAACGACGTGCCCGGCGCCGGCGAGGTCGTCGGCAGGGTCTGAGCCCGTCCGAGGGACCGCCGAGGGCCCGCGGCTTTCCGAGAGAGCCGCGGACCCCCGGCCGTCCCCCGCGCCCGCTTCGCTCAACGTACGTGGGCTCTCAGCGCCGGGATCCGGCGTCCTCGCCGTACACGTCGGCGAGGTGGTCGCAGACGCCGCCGGGCGGCGCGGGCTCCCGCAGGCTGAGACGCCCGCAGCGGACCGCCACGCTCACGCCGCCGCCGGCCTTCACCCGCATGATGGCGATGGTCTTGTCGACGGGGTCGTGTGCCTCCCGGCCGCCGAAGTCGATCACTCCGCTCGAGCCGTTCCGGGCGAGCCGCCCGGAGACGAGCGCGAGCCGGTAGAGGAGGTCTCCCCTGCTGGGCAGCCTCCTGCCCTGGTAGGCCCGGTTGGCCGAGTCGTAGAACAGTTCGACCGCGTCGTAGCTCAGGATGAGGTTGTCCTCCGAATCGGTCGAGTCCCGGCCGAAGAGCGACTGGATGTATCCGGTGGGCTGCGTGCCGTGGTCGCGCGCCGGATCCCGCCACAGCTCCCGGCTCGCGAGCGCGGCGTAGTACACCTGCACGCGCCTGTAGTCGCCGATCTCCTTGCCGTGGTCGGTCACCACCTTGATCACGTCGTCCCCCGCGATCACCTTGACCTGGCCGTCGCTGCACTTCTCGACGGCGTCGACGAAGCCGAGGAACTCGGTGGCCCGGCCCGCGTAGAGGATCACGTCGGGATCGCGCCCGCAGGCGACCGACGTCGCCTCGGCGATCCCGCCGCCGTCCACGGTGTAGTAGACCTCGTCGCGCTCGGAGATCTTGATTCCCTGGTCGCCGGCCGCCTCCTTGTAGTCGCGGGCGAGGTTGTTGGTGTAGCTGTCTCCCGGCGACCGGTCCTGGACGATCACCGCGGTGGGCGACGCCTTCCCGGGCAGCAGCGTCCGGCGGACGAACCGGGCGACGAGCTCCGCCTCGCGCCAGTTCGTCGGGCCCATGCGGAAGTAGTAGGGGGACGGCCGCCTGGGCGCCGCATCGGACGCGCCGGCGACATCGGCGGTGTCGGGCACGTACCCGAGGTCGTCCGCGGTCGCGGTGGTGGAGAGCATCGGGATCTTGGCCTGGTGCAGCACGCTGATCGCCTCTTCGACGCCCCTGACGCTGCGCGGGAAGCCGATGACGCCGAGCGTGTGCGGGTCCTCGGCCGCCAGCCTGCTGACCAGCCGGGCGGCCCGGCGGCCCTGGCGGAAGTCCGTCCCGGCGTTGGCGATCAGGACCCGGAGGCGCGGAACGTTCCGGACCGCGCTCTGGTAGTGCTCCACGGCTTTCAGCTCGGCCAGCGCCCCGGCCACCCGGCTGTCGTCCTCCGGCGCGTTCTCGCCGGGCTCGGCGGGCTCGCCGTCCGGCCGCGGGCTCCTGATCGAGTACTCCCCGAACAGGACCACGTTCACGTACGCGCCGACGTTCCGGGCGGCGGCGTTGTTGTCGTCGATCTTCTTCACGACGGCGCCGATGTTCCTGCCGAACAGGTTGTCGGGGGCCGGGCCGTCCGCGTTGACGACGCCCACGCACTCGTCACCGACGAGCTCCGCCCAGGACAGGCCCCCGCAGCGGGCCTTCTGGTCCTGGTAGATGCGCCAGGCCAGGGTGACCGGGCCGACGACGAGCAGCGCGATCACGCACCAGTATCCGAGCGCCCGCATCCGGCTGGGCAGCAGCCGCGGCCGGTAGTCGTCGTCGAGGGCGGGGCCGGACGTGGCGGCCAGCAGGCGCAGCGGCGGCACCCGCCGCCGCACCCGGGCCCGCCAGGCGTCGGCCAGCGCCGGCAGCTCCGTCAGGCGGCCCTTTGTGACCGCCCTCGCCTCCGCGGCCTTCGGCTCCGGCACCGCGGCCAGCACCAGCATCGGCGGCAGGAGGCCGGTCTCCTCGGTGGTCTCCTCCAGGAGGCGCAGGAACCGCTCGTTGGCGCAGCCCGGCAGCGTGGCGTCCAGGACCAGCAGGCCGTAGAGGCCGCGGCCCCAGCTCGGCCAGGGAATGATCCACTTCTGGTACGCCTGGCGGAGGTCCTGGCACATCGCGTGCACCAGCAGCCGCTCGGCGTCCTCGTCGCTCGCGCTCGCCACCCGCAGGGCGTACTGGGCCAGCCGCTCGTACGGCTTCCTGGTCAGGTACGGCTGGCGCCGGAACCAGCCGTTGAAGAACGATCCCCGGACCGACAGCAGCCCCTGGACGACCGTGCCGGCCGCGAAGACGAGCAGGCCGAGCGCCCACGGGAGCACGCCGACCAGGTCCGGCGCGCTGTCGAGCCACCAGGGGGCGTGGTCGCCGGACACCCGGGTGCTCAGCAGCACCGCGGCCAGGGTGCCGACCGGCAGCCAGGTCGTCGCCGCGCGCCCGAAGAAGTCGGCCGCCGTCCTGCGGCCCTGGTGCCCGCCGTGCCTGCCGCCCCGCCAGAGCTTGAGCCGTTCCTTGAACTCCTCCAGGCTCCCGCGCGACTGCGGGTCGGGCCAGCGCGGGGGCGGCGGCCCGCCGTGGTCCGGCTCCGGCGGCAGGTCGCGCTGCCTGCGCGCCCACAGCACGAACTGCACCAGCGAGAAGCGCGGCGGCGGCAGGAACGAGCCGCCCACCGGCCTGCCGAGCTGCCCCTGCTCCCCCGCCAGGGCGTCCACGAGGTCGTGCAGAGTGCCGTACCGGCCGGCGGCCACCGTCGCGTGCGGGAGGCAGTCCTCGAACGGCGCGGCGAGGCGGCGCGCGGCCTCGAACGCGTCGCCGTCCCGCTCGACGACGAACACCAGGGGCAGCGGCTGGTCCGGCAGCCAGAAGAACGGCCTGCGGACGAGTTTCTCGATGACGCCGTGCACGTCGGCCACGTGGATGTCTCCCGGGAGGCGGAGTCCGTTTTCGGGGTGGTGCGCGCGCTTGAAACTCGACCATGGTGTCTCATAATCCGGACCATGGTCTAGAGCATTCGCAGGTCTCACTACGCTTGAACCGTGGCTGACATCGTGATTCCCGCTGACATCAAGCCCGCCGACGGCCGTTTCGGCTGCGGGCCCTCGAAGGTACGCCCCGAGCAGCTCGCCGCCCTCGCCGGCGAGGGCGCGAAGGTGATGGGCACGTCCCACCGGCAGAAGCCCGTCAAGAACCTCGTCGCCCGCGTCCGCGCCGGGCTCACCGACCTGTTCTCCCTCCCCGAGGGGTACGAGGTCGTGCTCGGCAACGGCGGCACCACGGCGTTCTGGGACATCGCCTCCTTCGGGCTGATCCGGGAGAAGTCGCAGCACCTCAACTTCGGGGAGTTCTCCTCGAAGTTCGCGACGGTCGCGAAGAAGGCCCCCTGGCTCGCCGACCCCTCGGTGATCAAGTCGGAGCCGGGCACCCACCCGCTGCCGGTCACGGAGGAGGGCGTGGACGTCTACGCGCTCACCCACAACGAGACCTCCACCGGCGTCGCCATGCCGATCAAGCGCGTGGGCGGCGACGACTCTCTCGTTCTCGTCGACGCCACCAGCGGCGCGGGCGGCCTGCCGGTCTCCGCCGAGGACTTCGACGTCTACTACTTCGCGCCGCAGAAGAGCTTCGCCTCCGACGGCGGCCTGTGGATCGCGCTGTTCTCGCCGAAGGCGCTGGCCCGGGTGACGGAGATCGCCGAGAGCGGCCGGTTCGTTCCCGAGTTCTTCAGCCTGCCGACCGCAATCGACAACTCGGTCAAGGACCAGACCTACAACACGCCGGCGGTCGCCACGCTGTTCCTGCTGGCCGACCAGCTCGACTGGATGAACGGGCAGGGTGGCCTCGGGTGGACGACCGCCCGCTCGGCCGACTCCGCCTCGCGCCTGTACACCTGGGCCGACAAGACGTCGTACACCTCGCCGTTCGTGGCCGACCCGGCGCAGCGCTCCAACGTCGTCGGCACCATCGACTTCGACGACTCCGTGGACGCGGCGGCGGTGGCGAAGGTGCTGCGGGCCAACGGCATCGTGGACACCGAGCCGTACCGCAAGCTCGGCCGCAACCAGCTGCGGATCGCGATGTTCCCCGCCGTCGACCCGGCCGACGTCGAGGCGCTGACCGTCTGCGTCGACTACGTGGTCGAGCGCCTCTGACGCTTCTTCACGGTGGCCGCCTCTCCGGCGGCCGCCGTCCAAGCCGACGGCCTCAGGCCGTCGGCTTTTTCTTTTTCCTCCGGACGTGTAACGGTGCGGGGTGCTCCGTCCAAGCAGGGGTGTGCTGAACCACACGACCGAGGGGAGCGCCGGTGCGCCGTGAACAGACCGGTCCGCCGGACTTCGCCCGAGATCCCGACGCGTTCGAGACCTTCTACCGGCGGCATGTCGACGCCGTGACGCGGTTCCTGGCCAGGCGGGCGGCCGATCCGCACCTGGTGGCCGACCTCACCGCCGAGGTGTTCCTCGCCGTGCTCGACTCGGCGCACACCTACCGGCCGGACCGGGGCAGTGAGATCGCCTGGCTGTACGGCGTGGCACGCAACACCGTGCTCGCGCAGCGCCGCCGTACGGCGAGGGAGTTGCGGGCCACCGGCCGGATCGCCGGCCGCCGCCTGCTCGACGCCGACGACATCGCCCGCCTGGAGGAACGCGTCGACGCCGAGTCGCCGGCCCGGCTGGCGCTGGAGGCGATGGCCGATCTGCCGGACGGCGACCGCGCGCTGCTCGAACTCGTGGCGGTGGACGGGCTCAGCCCCTCCGAGGCCGCCGCCGCGCTCGGCATCGGGCAGGGCGCCGCCCGGGTCAGGCTGCACCGCGCCCGGCGGCGGATCCAGCGCGTCCCCGGAGTCATGGAGCTGATCGGAGGAACGAAGTGAACGACACGTTCGAGGACAGGCTGCTCGCGGAGCTCAAGGCGGAGATCGTGGCACGCGAGGCCCGGACGCGCGCGCCGGGCTCGCGCCGGATCATCCGGCCCCGCTTCCTGGCCGGGGCCGGGGCCGGGATCGCCGTCGCCGCCGCCACGGCCGTCGCGGTGCCGCTCGTGGCCGGACAGCAGACCCCGGCGTACGCGTTGACCAGGCACCCCGACGGCTCCATCAGCCTTCAGATCAACGAGTTCAGGGACCCTGACCAGGTCGAGCTGGACCTTGCGAAGATGGGTGTGCGGGCCGACGTCACCTATCTGCCGCTCGGAAAGAGATGCGCCGACGGACGCGCTCCTTTCGTCGCGGGCGACCACACGTCCACCTCGAAGGAGGACCTGGCGAGCAAGGATCCGGCCGTGCAGGCGCGGATCCGGAAGGAGGCGCAGAAGCTGGCCTCGGCCCGGGCCATCCGGTCCGAGCACGGCATCACGATCCGTCCCCGGTTCATCGGGCCGGGGCAGATCGTCCTGATCGAGATCAACGAGAACCCGGTGCCGCCGGACACCGCCCACCCCGGAGTGGCCTGGCAGTTCAGCGGGCGCCTGACGGACGGCCCGGTGAAGCCCTGCCGGGTGGTCGACGATCCCGGAGCGTTCGACATGGGGACCGCCGGCCCGCCGCCCGGGTCGTGAGTCCGTGCGTCAGTAGGCCCGGCGGCGGCGGAGCAGCCAGGCGGCGATCACGCCGCCGATGAGGCCGAACAGGTGGCCCTGCCAGGAGACGCCCGGCTGGGTGGGCAGGGCCCCCCAGAGGATCGAGTAGTACGCCACGGCGACCACGACGCCGAGCACGATGTCGAGGGCCCGGCGGTCGAACAGGCCCCGGGCCACGACGTAGCCGAAGTAGCCGAAGACGAGGCCGCTCGCGCCGATCGTGAGCGTGTCGGGCGGGCTGGTGAGCCACACGCCCATGCCGCTGACCAGGATGACAATCAGGCTCGCGGCGAGGAAGCGGCCGATGCCCCGGATGGCGGCCACGAACCCCAGGATCAGCAGCGGCACCGAGTTGGCCATCAGGTGGGCGAAGCCCGCGTGCAGGAACGGGGCGAACAGGATCCCGGGCAGGCCGTCCGGCTCGTGCGCGACGATGCCGTACCGGTCGAGTCTGTTGTTCTCGACGTAGTCGAGGATCTCGATCGCCCACATCGCCGACACGAGCACGATCATCAGGATCGCGCTGCCGAGGGCGCCGGTGAGCAGCTCGGACGTGCGCTCCCGCATCGACCGGCCGGACGGGGGCAGCCCGGGCCCGGATACACTCATGGATTCACCGTACGCAGTCACGCCCATGGACGAGCGGACTGCCCCGGTCTGCGAGGATCATGCCATCGAGGCCGCTCGGACCTGGACCGCCCCGGGATCATCGAGGAGACCACCGCGCGGGTCACCCCGGCCGGCAAGGACACCGGCATCGCGCGCAGCCGTCCTCCGGGTTGGTCAGAGCGTCTTGGACGGCGTCGGCGTCGCGGGCCGCGTGGCAGACGGCGTGACGGACGGCGTCGGCGTCGGCGTCGCAGGTCGCGTGGCGGACGGCGTGGCGGACGGCGAGGTGGTGACGACCTCGGGCACGCTGGTCGCCATCAGCCTGCTCTCGGAGGTGACCGTGATGGTCTCCGTCGAGGAGAGCTGGCACGTGAGGATCACTGGGCCGGGCGTGTCCAGCTTGGCGGTGACGAAGAAGGCGAGCAGGATGCCCCCGTCCAACTTACTGGAGCCGGACTGCCGCGGCGTGGCGGAGGTGACACCCGTGGGCGTGCTGACGTCGCACGTAAGGATCTGGGACCCGTGCGACACCGCGACTATCTTGGTACTGATGCTGGTCTGGATGATGTATTCCCCCGCAGGAACCTCGGGGATCCGTGCCACCTCGACCTGCTTCCCATCCATGTAGCTCACGCTCTTCTGGGTGTTGTAGGTCTTTCCGTACGCGGCACCGGGGTCGCCCTTGTCCCCCTTGGGGCCCTGGGGTCCGGCCGGGCCCTGGGACCCTTGCGGACCGGTCTCTCCCTTGAGCCCCTGAAGTCCGGTCGGCCCGGTTTGGCCCTGAGGTCCGGCCGGTCCGACGGGGCCCTGGGGTCCGGCGATGTTCCAGGAAACGGTCCGGTACTCGGCGGGACACGTGCCGACGGAGCCCGGCGCGGCGACCTGCGCGCCCGCGGTACGGCCCCGGACCGACTCCTCCGGCGCCTGAGGCATCCGCATGACGCCGTCGGGGCCCACGCAGGCCACGATCGGCTCGGCCGTCGCCGCCGTCGTGGCCACGGCGACTCCCCCGCCGCCCACGAGCAGCCCCGCGACAGCCCCGGCCGCCAGCCAGGCGCTACGACCAGCTCTCACGTGCGATCACCCTTTCCTCGTTCCTCAATTTGATCAACACGAGGAAGCTAGACGGGCGTGCCGGAGCGACGCGTCATCCCAGCGGGCGATGCCCGGTCCGCCGCCCGGGCTAGCGCGCGGCCACGATGTCCCGGACCCGCCCGGGACACGCCTGGGACACTGGTCCCGGAAACCGTCCCGAGTCCGGACGAGCCCGTCCTCGGCCCGGACACGGCTCGGGGCGCCTCCCCGTGGAAGCGCCCCGGCGGCCTTGCCGACCTCAGAAGCTGAGAGTCACTCGCCCTTCCAGACGGGAGGGCGCTTCTCCGCGAAGGCCGCGGCTCCCTCCATCGCGTCGGCGGAGGTGAAGACCGGGCCGATGATCTCGCCCTGCCTGCGGAACATCTCCTCCCGGGACCAGTCGGCCGACTCGACGACGACCCGCTTGGTCGCGGCGAGGGCCAGCGGCGCGTTCGCGGCGATCGTGCGGGCCAGTTCGAGCGCGCCGTGCAGGGCCTCGCCCGGGTACGTGACCCGGTTGACCAGCCCCAGCTCGTACAGCCGGGCGGCCGGGTAGTGCTCGCCGGTCAGCGCGATCTCCATCGCGACGTGGTACGGAATCCTGCGCGGCAGCCGCATGATCCCGCCCGCGGCGGCCACGAGCCCCCGCTTGGGCTCCGGCAGGCCGAACTTGGCGTCCTCGGACGCGACGACGAGGTCGCAGGCGAGCGCCAGCTCGAACCCGCCGGCCAGCGCGTATCCCTCGACGGCCGCGATGATCGGCTTCTTCGGCGGCGCCTCGGTGATGCCGCCGAAGCCCCGGCCCTCGACCGTGGGCATGTCGCCGGTGAGGAAACCCTTCAGGTCCATGCCCGCCGAGAACGTGCCGCCCGCCCCGGTCAGGACGATCACCGACACCTCGGGACTGTCGTCGAACTCGTCGAGGGCGGCCGCGATGCCGCGCGCCACCGCGCCGTTGACGGCGTTCCTGGCCCTCGGCCGGTTGATGGTGACGACGGCGACCCCGCCGTCGACGATCTCGGCGAGCACCTCGTCCGGCGGGCCGGCCGCCCCTGAGTCAACCTCGGACAACCTGACCTCACTTGGGCTGGAAGCGGATGCCGCCGTCGAAGCGGATGACCTCGCCGTTCATGTAGTCGTTCTCGATCAGCGTGCGGACCAGGTGGGCGAACTCGGACGCCTTGCCCAGCCGCTTCGGGAACGCCACCGGCCCGATCAGCTTGGCCTTGAACGCCTCGGCGTCCTGGTCGCCGATCTTGCCGTAGATGGGGGTGTCGATGATGCCCGGCGCGATCGTCAGCACGCGGACGCCGACCACGGCGAGGTCGCGGGCGGCGGGCAGGGTCATGCCGATGATCCCGCCCTTGGACGCGGAGTAGGCCACCTGGCCCGTCTGGCCCTCGATGCCGGCCACCGACGCGGTGTTGATCACGACCCCGCGGGCGCCGTCCTCGTCCACCGGCTCGGTCCTGGCCATGGCCGCCGCGCCGACGCGCATGAGGTTGAACGTGCCGATCAGGTTGACGTCGATCACCTTGCGGTAGGACGCCAGGTCGTGCGGAGAGCCGTCCCGCCCGACGGTGCGCTGGGCCCAGCCGATGCCCGCACTGCTGACCACGGCGCGCAGCGGCTTTCCGGTGGCGACCGCCGTCTCCACCGCGGCCTGCACCGACGCCTCGTCGGACACGTCGGTGTGGGCGAACACGCCGCCGATCTCGTCGGCCAGCGCCTTGCCGCGCTCCGCGTTCAGGTCGGCCACGACCACGGTCGCGCCGACACGGGCCAGCTCGCGGGCCGTCGCCTCGCCGAGGCCGCTGGCGCCGCCCGAGATGATTGCTGCTGCTCCGTTCAGATCCATAGCCGGACCCTAACGCGACAACCGAATGAAGTTCTACTCGGGGTGACGCAAAATCGCGGTATCGACGTCCGGATAGACCTTGATCCGCCGGTCCAGCCCGGTCGTGCGCAGGATGCGGGCGACCGGCGGCTGCGGCGAGGCGAGGCTGACCCCGCCGCCCTCGCTCGTGGCGAGGCGCCAGGCCTCGATCAGCACGCTCAGGCCGCTGGAGTCCATGAACGACAGCTCGCCGAGGTCGAGCACGAGAGTCGGGCTGTCATTGGTTATGGCATCGCGCACCTCGTCGCGCAGGAACGGCGCCGTGAACAGGTCGAGTTCACCCTCGACGGCCACCACGACGGCGTTGGGGCGCGATTGGCGCGCGAGCCGCAGCTTCATCGTGAGACCTCCTCCGCTGCGCCCACTTTACTTATCCATCACCCGGGGTGAGCCGGCACGGCGAAGCCGTACGGCAGTTCGAGCCGATGTTCGGCGAGCAGCCGCTCGTCGGCGAGCAGCGTGCGCGTGGGCCCGTCCGCGGCGATCACCCCCTCGGACATGACGAGCGACCGCTCGCACAACTCCAGCGCGTACGGCAGGTCGTGGGTGACCATGAGCACGGTCACGTCCAGGCTTCTGAGGATCTCGGCCAGCTCGCGGCGCGAGGCGGGGTCGAGGTTGGACGAGGGCTCGTCGAGCACGAGGATCTCCGGCTCCATCGCCAGCACGGTCGCCACGGCCACCCTGCGCCGCTGGCCGAAGGACAGGTGGTGCGGCGGCCGGTCGAGGGCGTCGAGCATGCCGACCCGCTCCAGCGCGTCGCGGACGCGGCGGTCGAGTTCGGCGCCGCGCAGGCCGAGGTTGGCCGGCCCGAACGCGACGTCCTCGCGGACGGTCGGCATGAAGAGCTGGTCGTCGGGATCCTGGAACACCAGCCCGACCCGGCGGCGGATCTCCGGCAGCGTGCCGGCGCGCACCGGAAGGCCGCCCACCTCCACCGTGCCGTGCCCCGCGGTGAGGATGCCGTTGAGGTGCATGACCAGCGTGGTCTTGCCCGCGCCGTTCGGGCCGAGAAGGGCCACCCGCTCCCCCCGCCGGATCGTCAGGTCCACGCCGTACAGCGCCTGCGTCCCGTCGGGATAGGCGTACGCGAGCCTGCTCACCACGAGCGAGGGGCTGCCGGAGGTCATGTGGTGCTCCACGCCAGTAGGGCCGTCGCCGCGGCGAGGCAGGGAAGGATAGCGGCCGTCCCCCAGTCTCGCCCAGACGCCGATATATCCCTAATCGTCGGCATCTCGCCGGTGTAGCCCCGGCTCAGCATGGCGAGGTGGACCCGCTCCCCCCGCTCGTACGCCCGGATGAACAGGGCGCCCGCCGACTTCGCCAGCACCGGGGCCTGCCGCAGGTCACGGGCGACGAATCCGCGCGACTCGCGGGCGACCCGCATGCGCCGCATCTGGTCGAGGATCACGTCGAGGTAGCGCAGCATGAACGTCGCGATCTGCACGAGCAGCCGGGGCAGCCGCAGCCGTTCGGCGCCGAGCAGCATCATGCGGGGCTCGGTCGTGGCCGCGAGCAGGATCGAGGCGGCCACCCCCAGCGTCGCCTTGGCGAGGATGTTCCAGGCGGCCCACAGGCCGGGGAGGCTGAGCGACATCCCGAGCACCTGCACCCGCTCACCGGTGCCGATGACCGGGATCGCGAGGGCGAACAGCACGAACGGCACCTCGATCACCATCCGCCGCGCGATCGCGCCCGCGGGCACCCGCGCGGCCACCGCGACCGCGGCCAGCAGCAGCGCGTGGACGGCGAACGCCCAGAAACGCTCGCGCGGCGTGGCGACCACGCACACCGCGAACGCCACGACCGCCACCAGCTTGCACTGGGGCGGCAGCCGGTGGACGGGCGTGTCGGCGGGCCGGTAGATCGGATGATGGTGCCCGGCGCTCATCCGGCGCCCATCACTGCGTGCCCGACTTGGCGCCTGAGTTCGCGCCTGAGTTCGCGCCCGACTTCACACTCGACTTCGCGCTCACACTGCCATGATGGCCGACCCGCCGCCGCCCTCCGCGCACCCGAGGGGCGGCGGGGCTCGTGGAGGAGCTCACGCGAGAGCTCGCAGGGTGCGGTGCTCGCGAGAGGGCTCACCGGACGCTGGAGCAGGGCTCACGGGGCCCCGGCGGGCGTCACGCCGCCGGTCAGCCGCCGGCGTCGCCGGACCGCGTAGAACACCCCGCCGCCGGCCGCGACCGTCAGCGCGACGCCCGCGACCCCGGCCAGCCCGCCGGAGAGCCGCTGGTCGCTCAGGCCCTTCACGGAGTATCCGGCCAACGGGGCGTCCTCCGCCGCGTGCGGCTTCTCCTGCGCGCTCAGCCCCTTGTCGGACGCCACCTTCTCCAGCCCGTCGGGGGCGCTGGAGGCGTAGAACGACACGACGCCGGCCAGCAGCACGGCCACGATCACGCCGCCCGCCAGGACCGGACGCAGGCCGATCCCCGCCGGGGGCGCCTCGGCGGGCCGCCCGCCGACCTCGACCTCCCCCTCGGCCGTACGCAGCACCAGCGGCGCGGCCGTCCCGCGCGCGCCGTAGACGAGGTCGGGCCGTACGGCCAGCACGCTGCTCACGGTGAGCGCGGTGATGAGGCCCTCCCCCAGGCCGATGAGCACGTGGACGCCGCCCATCGCGGCGGCCACCGTGCCCAGGTCGATCGGCGCGGTGCCGCCGAGCCAGAACAGGACCGTGAAGACGAGCGCCGCGGCGGGCACCGAGACCAGCGCGGCCAGGAACGACGCGGCCACCAGCGTGCCGCGCCCGCGTGGGCCGGTCCGGGTGACCAGCCGGAACACCGCCCAGCCGACGACCGAGGTGACGATCGCCATGAGCGTGATGTTGACCCCGAGGGCGGTCAGCCCGCCGTCGGCGAAGAAGAACCCCTGGACGAGCAGCACGACCGCGACGCACAGCACGGCGGTGTACGGCCCGACGAGTATCGCGGCCAGCGCCCCGCCGAGCAGGTGGCCACTGGTGCCCGCGGCGACCGGGAAGTTGAGCATCTGCGCCGCGAAGACGAACGCGGCCACCAGGCCCGCCATGGGAGCGGTGCGGTCGTCGAGCTCCCGCCGGGCGCCCCGCAGGCACACGGCCACGCCGGCCGCCGCGAAGACGCCGGCGCCGACGGACACGGGAACGTCGAAAAACCCATCGGGTACGTGCACGATCAAACCCCTCTGAAACGGGCGAATCTCGATCCCACTTTAGAGCACGGGGTTGTAGTTGCAACTAATTCGCAATTAGCGCCGACGCAGGGCCCGGACCGCCCGCTTGACCATGGTCAGCGGGGTGTCCACGCGCACCGACAGGCTGAGCCGCCGGTTGACCGCCGTCGCGTACGGCCTGGCCGTCCACCGCATCGGCCCCTGCCACCACCGCATCGTCCGGGCGGGCGCGTCCATGGCGGCCACCTTGACCGGGAGGCGCACCGGCGGCCCGCCGAGGTCGAGTTCGAGGTAGGCGTCCCAGGTGCCGGGCCGCGGGACGTCCGTCTCGGCCGCGAATCCCTCGGGCGAGACGGCCGCGGCGCGCTCCCGGTGCTCCTGTCCCGATCCCCGCTCGCGCCACACCAGCTGCCGTACGGCCGGGGCCGCGGGCTCCTCGCCGACCCGCACCCGCCCCTCGATCAGCAGCCGCCCGGCCCGCCGACGGGCCCGGGTCAGCCGTGCGGCGGCCGGGACCCTGACCGCGTGTCCTCCGGCGTCGATCGACAGGTGTCCGAGCGACAAGGTGCCGTGCGACCGGGTGAGGAAGGGCGCCACGGCGACGCCGTTCACCAGGCGCGGGCCCGGGACGCCCACGTCCGGGTCGCGGCTGGAGCCGAACCGGGCCGGTCTGCGCACGCCCTCGCACTCGACGAACACGTGGACGTCCCACACGCCCGGGGGCAACGCGGTCACGTCGACCACGGTGGTGAAGGAGCCGGCGGCGTGGTGCGCGGGGAGCGCCCGTTCCTCCCCTGAGAGACGCTCACGCAGCACCAGCCCCACGACCCCGCCCAAACCACCCCGGCCCGGCCCGGCGACGCCCGGAGCGGGGGCGCCCGGAGCGGGGGTGGAGGACGCGACGACGGCCGGCGTGGGGTCCGGTGGTGCGGATGCGAGGGCCTCGGGGGCGGGGGCGTCGGAGGCGGGGGCGTCGGAGGCGGGGGCGCCGTGGGCGGATGGTTCGGCCAGGCAGGCGTGCCCGCCGACCAGCAGGTGATCGCCGTGCCACGTGACGGCGGTCAGCCGATGGCGCAGCGGCGCGGCCTCGACCCGCGCGAGCCGCACGAGACGGGCGGTGTCGTCGAGCGCGGCGAGCCTGGCGGCGTCCATGTCGTCGAGGGCGGCGCGCACGCCGGGCGTCAGCCACTGGCCGCAGATGTCGGCCACCTCGACGGCGATCTTCTCGCGGTCCGCCTCGTCCGCGGCCAGGAACGGCGCCCCCAGCCGGGCCAGCACGTCGCGGCGCAGATGCCGCAGGAGCAGCCGGTCGCGCAGCGCGCCGGGCGGCACGTGCCGTGCCATCACCTCGATCGGCGTGCGGACCAGCCGCAGCCGGGTCAGCGGGTCGGCCGCGCATCCCGGTACAACGCTCTCCGCTCCGGAGGGCTCTCCCACGGCTTCGGCCTGGTAGCAGTCGTGATCGGCCACCACCGAGACGACCCGGGCGTGGCAGTAGGCGTGCACGGTGAAGGTCATGTCCTCGCCGGTCCGCTGGGTCTCGTCGAAGCGGAGGGCGTGCCGTTCCAGGAAGGTCCGGCGGAAGAGCTTGAAGCAGGTCAGGTCGTCGTAGACGGCGGCTAAGGAGGCCCGGTCGGCGCTGTCCCGCAGCCCGTCGCGAGCGCCGGAGACCCGTCCCACGACGACGTCCGAGCCGTTCCGGTCGGCCGCGGCGACCAGGGGCGCCAACGCGTCCGGCGCGAGACGGTCCCCGGCGTCGCAGAAGAAGACGTACCGCCCGGCCGCGCTGGCGAGCCCTCTGTTGCGGGCGCCGCCCGGGGTGCAGGGGTGGCGGTCGTGGATCACGGTGATCAGCCGCGGATGGCAGGCGGCGTAGAGGTCGAGCAGCTCACGGGTCCCGTCGCGGGACCCGCCGTCCACGACCACGATCTCCTTCGCGACGCGCTGGACCAGCAGCGAGGTGAGGCAGCGGTCGACGGACGCCCGGCAGTTGTACGCCGGGACGACGACGCTGACGTCGATCCGCCCGTGGGGCCCCCGGCCGACGCGCCGGTCACTCTCCGTGTCCATCGCCTATCATTATGTGCCCCTGACCCTCGCGAACAGCGCCTGAACCGTTCGACCGGCGCGTCACGCCTTGCCGGGGACGGAACCGCAGGATCAAGGAGGGGAACCGGCCGTCGATCTGCCGCCGGTCGCGGCATAGGTTGTCTGGAGTTCCAGCCAACTGACGGCAAAGGCAGGTCACTGTGACTCACGAGCTCAGTCACGAGCGGTTCGAGACCCTCAAGCGTGAATTCGACGCGATCGACCGCGACGGCGACGGCTTCATCACCGAGGCGGAGTTGCTCTCCTACTTCCCCGGCCTGCCGCCGGAGGCGATCGCCGCACTGGACCGGGTCGCCGACGTGGACGCCGACGGCCGGTTCTCGCTGGAGGAGTTCGTCCGCCTGGCCGGCGCCCGCGACTGAGACGCCAACATCAGGAAATTGCGCGTTCCGCAAATTTGCCTTTTGCGCATCTTTGCGGGACGCGCAAGTAGTTGTATGGTGGTCCTGTGAGCGGGGATGACGGGCGCCCGGGGCTGCGCGAGCGCAAGAAGCAGGAGACGCGCATCGCGCTGAGCTGGGCGGCGATCCGGCTCGTCGTGGAGCGCGGGCTGGAGAACGTCCGGGTGGAGGACATCGCCGCGGAGGCCGGCGTGGCTCCGCGCACGTTCAACAACTACTTCTCCAGCAAGGGCGAGGCGATCGCCGCCAGGCACCTCGAACGCACCCGCATGATCGCGCAGGAGCTGCGCCGCCGCCCGGCGTCGGAGCCCCTGTGGGAGGCCATCACGAGCGCCGTGATCACCCAGCTCGCGATGGGTGCGGACTACGACGACCGGCGGCCGGACCAGCAGTGGCAGGCCGGCATCCGGCTCATGATCAGCGAGCCCTCGCTGCAGGGCGAGATGCTCAGGGCGAGTGCCATCGCCGAGAACGAGCTGGCCGCCGCGATCGCCGAGCGGACCGGCACCGATGTCGACCACGACCTCTACCCACGCCTGGTGGCGGGCGCGGCGGGGGCCGCGATCAGGGTGGCGATGGACCAGTGGCTGCGGGCCTCCCCGCCGGTGCCTGTCCGGCCGCTGATCGAGGACGCGCTCGGCCGGCTCGCCGCCGGTCTGCCCGAACCCCGATCGTCGTAGTCGTCACCGGCGGCCCGCGGGCCGCCGGACCTCACCGATTCAGTTCCTGAGGAACGGCCGTTCTCCGTGTGACTGACGTGCCATGTCTTCGGCACGCGGCCGTTCGTTTCCTGATCCGCCCGACCGGGCACCGGCGTCTGCCGGTGCCGCCGGTTGATTCGTCGTGCCCGGAATCTCCGGGCACGCCCGGAAACCAAGGAGGACCACCATGACCGTCGACGTCGTGATCGCCGGAGCCGGGCCGAACGGGCTGATGCTCGCCTGCGAGCTGAGCCTGGGCGGCGTACGGCCGATCGTGCTGGAGCGCCTGCCGGACGACACCAAGGAGAACCGGGCCAACGGGCTGGTCGGCCAGGTCGTGCGGGCCCTCGACCGGCGCGGCCTGTACGAGCGCCTCACCGGCGGCACCGAGCCGCCCCGGCCGAGCCCGGCCTTCGTCTTCGGCGCGATGCCCCTGGATCTGGGCAGGCTCGACGACAACCCGATGTACGGGCTGGCGGTGCCGCAGCGCCGGGTGGAGCAGGTCCTGGAGGAGCGTGCCCGGGAACTCGGCGTGCGGATCCGCCGGGGGCACGACCTGACGGGGCTCGCCCAGGACGAGGACGGGGTCACCGTGGAGATCACCGGCCCGGAGGGCCCCTACACGCTGCGTACCCGGTTCCTCGTCGGCGCGGACGGCGGACGCAGCCGCGTCCGCAAGCTGTGCGGCATCGGCTTCCCCGGAGTGACCAGGGACGACTCGGTCTCCATCGGCGCGCACGTCACCGTGCCGGCGGAACTGGTCGACGCGGCCACCGGCGGGCTGAACGTCCCCGGTTACGGGCTGATCCCCCCATTCATGCACCACCGCACCGATCACGGCCTGTTCGTGTACGCGCCGTTCCCCACCGGAACGCTCGTGAACACCACGGAGTGGGACCGGGACGGCGGCGGCGACGAGCCGCCGACGCTGGACGACCTGCGGGAGAGCGTGCGCCGAGTGCTCGGCGCCGACCTGCCGCTCGGCCCGCCGGCCGGGGACGGCCCGCACCTGCTGCGCCGGCTGAGCGGCGGCAACACCCGCCTGGCCGAGCGGTTCCGGGACCGCCGCGTGCTGCTGGTCGGCGACGCCGCCCACGTGCACAGCGCGATCGGCGGTCCCGGCCTCAACCTGGGTCTCCAGGACACGATCAACCTGGGGTGGAAACTCGCCGCCGAGATCCGCGGCTGGGCGCCGCCCGGCCTGCTCGACACGTACGAGACAGAGCGGCGGCCGGCCGCCGAGCGCGTCGTCATGCACACGCAGGCCCAGTCGGCGCTGATCGCACCCGGGCCGGAGGTCACCGCGCTCCGTGCGCTGTTCACCGAGTTGCTGCGGGACGAGCGGACCACCAAGCACATCGCCGACCTGATGTCCGGCGCCGACATCAGGTATGACCTCGGCGGGGGCCATCCCCTCACCGGCCGGCTCGCCCCCGACCTCACGCTGGAGACGGAGACCGGCCCCGTACGGCTGGCCGAGCTGACCAGGACGGCCCGCCCGCTGCTCCTGGATCTGACCCCCGACGCGGCACTGGCCGGGGCGCTGGAGGGCCGGCGCGACCGCGTCGACCTCGTCACCGGCCTCGTCACCGGCAGGGCGGGCGGGGACGCCCCCGCCGCGCTGCTCGTCCGGCCGGACTGCTACGTGGCCTGGGCCTCCGACTCGCCCCGCCCCGACGACAAGGAGCGCGACGCTCTGCGCGCGGCCCTGACCGCCGCGTTCGGCGCCCCCTCCGGCGCCGGGGCCTGAGCGGAGTGAGCGTCAGCCCGCGGCGCCGGACAGCTCGGGGTTCGGCTGCCGGATCGGGGTGAAGAACGCGGCGAGCGCGATCAGCAGGCAGGCCGCCCCGGCCAGCAGGCAGACCGCCGCCACCCCGTGACGCTGCGCGCCCCAGGTCAGCACGGCCGCCCCCGCCGGTCCGAGCGAGAAGTGGATGGTCCAGAAGGCGGAGGTGACCCTGCCGAGCAGGTGGTCGGGGGTGACCTGCTGACGCAGCGACATCGAGGCGATCCCGGCCACGCTGACACAGCCGAGGTAGACCGCGGCCGCCGCCGCGACCGCGGGCACGCCGCCCGACGTGCCGAGCCCCACGACGGCGAGCCCGGCGACGGCGATCGCCCCGATCCAGGACGCGCCGAACCCCAGCCTGCGGCGTACGGGACCGACCAGGAGCGAACCGGCGACGGTGCCGAGCCCGGCGACCGCGAGCACGGCTCCGACGGCCCCGTCCGGCTGGCCGAGGTCGTGCTTCAGGTGGTAGATCAGCACGTCGGTCAGCCCGAGGGTCAGGAAGATGAAGAACGACAGCAGCACGGTGAGGGCGCGCAGCACCGGCTGCCGCCAGAGGAAGCGGGCCCCGGCGAGTATCTCCCGCCAGGGCCCGCGGGCCTCCTGGTGCTCCTGGCCGTCGGGAGCCTCGCCTTCCTGCCGGACCCCCGCCGACGGCTGCCGCCCGAATCTGATCATTACGACGCCGAGCGCGGAGATCCCGAAACTGGCCGCGTTGACCGCGATCGCGGCCGTCGGCCCGGCCCAGCCCGCGACCACACCGGCCAGCAGCGGCCCGCCGATCCCCGCCGCGGCGGAGGTCGCGCCGAGCCGCCCGTTCGCCTCGGTGATCCGGCTCGGCTCGACCAGGTTGCGCACCACCGTCACGTACGTGACCTGGAAGACCATGCCGATCGCCTCGGCGGCGGGCAGGACCACGTAGAGCAGCCAGATCTTCGGCCCGAAGGCCCAGGCGACGGGCACGATCCCGTACAACGCCATCCTGGCGAGATCGCACCAGATCAGCAGGCGCCTGCGGTCGAGCCGGTCGGCGAGGACCCCGGCGAAGACCCCCGCCGCCACCGAGGCCGCGCTCGCCAGGCCGGTCAGCAGGCCCATCTGCGCCACCGACCCGGTCACGTGCAGCACGAGCAGCGGGACGGCGATCAGGGCGAACGAGTCCCCCGCGACCGACAGAGTCTGCGAGCCCCAGAAGACCATGAAGTTCCGGTCACGCCACAGCGGTGATCCTTTCCCTTCCACCCCCGACATGCTGCCGTACGGACGTGGGATCAGGTGCGCGGGCGGCGGACGACGGGGACGGGCTGGCCGCGGCGCGCGGCCTCGGAACGAAGGCGGCTCCTGAGCTTCCTGCCCTCGCCGAGGAACGACCTGAACCGCGCGCCGCCCCGGGGAAGACTCCAGTCGTTCAGCGCCCGCTCGACCCGCACGCTCAGCCGGTCGCCATCCCCCGTCGCGGTCCCGACGAGCACCACGTTCTCCTGCCAGGCGAGGGCCGGCCCGTGCCGGTGGAAGGTGAGGCACACCGGCCCGTCGGCCGCCTCGATGCCGGCGGGAAGCCGCAGGTTGAAACCCGTCCCGGTGCGTACGGCCGCGCGGGCGCGCACGGGCAGCGGCCGGCCGCCGGCGACCATGGTGACGACCGGCTCGCCCAGCCGCGCGGCGCGCTCGGCGAACGGCCGCCAGTCCGCGGGCGGAGCCGAGCGGCTCGGCAGCCGCGGGCCCTTCGGGGCGGGGTCGGAAGGAGGCACGACCGGCTCACCGGGATGGGCCCACTCCTCCGGCGGCCCGGACAGGTCGCCCTCGGGCCACCAGACGATCCTCTCGGGGGTGACCTCCACCCAGATGCGGGCGAAGTACCACCCCAGCCGCTTCAGCAGGAACCACGGCATCCCGGCCATGCCGCCCGCGTTCGCGGCCAGCGACTCGCGGACGTACCGGTCGGTGCCGGCCTGCAGATCCGCGTCGCGTACGGTCGCCCGGCCCTGGACGAGGACCACGGGCGCCCGGCCAGTGCCCTCGGCGGAGGAGTACAACAGGGCGACGCGCGGGTTCCTGCGGGCCCGCTCCGCCTTGTCCGGGTAGGTGAGGCCGGTGCTGACGTCGAGCGTGCCACCCGCCCCGGCATAGGGCGCCACGGGCCAGGTGACGGGCCGCCCGTCGCGGGTGAGCGAGGCGTACTCGCACACCACGGCACGTCCGAACAGGTCGGCCGCCTCGCGCGGCCAGGTGACGAGCGTGCTCATCACGCCTCCGGAACGGCGGGCAGAACGGCGGGCAGGGCGGCGGCGGTGCCGTACAGCCGGGTGAACCGGCGCCGGTAGGCGGGCCACCAGAACAGGCGGAACATCAGCCGGGCCGGCCCGGGCAGGTCCGCGAACGCGGTCGCGAGCAGGCCGGCGTCCGCGCTGGAGGCGAGCCAGCCGAAGATGACGGGCACCCGGCGGCGGCCGAAGTCGGCCATCGCCTGGCGCTTGTCCGCCTCGATGTCGTCGGCGGTGAGGTGCCGGAGCATCAGCGGCACGGCTGTGCGCTCCTCGTGGTCGAGGTGCTCGCCGACCAGCTCGTGCAGCCGCCGCAGGACGGGCGCGCGCTCCGGGATCGGGACCGCGCGGTCGGCGGCGGCCGCCACGAGCGGGTCGAGCACGGCGTGCTCGGCCTCCAGCTCGGCCAGCGCGGCCCCCGCTTCGGGGTCGCGGCCGGCGAGCTTCGGCCACAGGGTGGCGTCCTCGTGCGTGTGGTGGGCGTGGAGCATCTCCAGCACGAGCGTGAGCTGCTCCTCCAGGAGTTCCCGGTGCTCGCCGTCGCGGGGGTCGCGGCACGCCTCGGCGAGGCGGCCGAACTCCGCGCGGAACCCGGCGTGCATCAGCAGGAAACCGGCCAGGTCGTCTTTTGTGATCATCTCTCTGTTCCCTCTCGCCTGTGGGGAACAGCGTGCGTTTCCTGCCCTTATGAGCACTTGTCGAGGGCTTGGCGGGCCCTAGACAGCCAGTAGCCGGCCCCGGCCTGTTCGAGGAGGCGCACCGCGTCCCGCAGCCGCTCGCGCGCCGCCGCCCGGTCGCCGAGCGCGAGCAGCGCCTCGCCCAGATGGCCGTCGTACGCTCCGGTGACCGTGGTGCAGATGCCGTTCACGAGCAGGCCGCCGGAGAACGGCAGGAACAGGTCGTGCACCTCCCGCACGATGTCCTGTTCGCCGAGCCGGATCGCCGTGTGCAGCCGCACCATCATGGCCATCATCCAGGTGTAGTCGCGCGGCGGCGGAGGGGTCTCCCGCAGCAGCCGCCGGGCGCGGTCCCGCTCGACCTCCCCCCGCCCCGACAGCGCGTACGCCAGGAGGTAGACGAACCCGGGCACGCCGGTGCGCCGGACGATCTCCTCCAGCCGTTCCGCCTCCGGGGCGAGCGCGTCCTCCTTGATGAGCGTCTCGTAGCGCTGGGCGAGCAGGGAGACCTCGAAGTAGGCGAGGTCGGAGAACGACAGCGTCGCCCTGACCGGCCCGTAGTGGCGGGACGGGTCCGGCATGTCCAGGAACAGGTCGAGCCCCGCGTGCGCGACCGCCGCCTGCATCGCCAGCGTGGGACTGTGCAGCTCGCGCAGCAGCCCGTCGGTCTCCGCGAGCGCCGCGCGGGCGTCCGCCACCCGGCCCTGCTCGGCCAGGTGGGCGGCGACATGGAGCCGCGCGATGGTCTCCAGCTGCGGCGACAGGTCGGGTTCGGCGAGCAGGCGATGCGCGGTCTCGGCTCGCTGGACGATGAAGTCCTGCCCCTGCATGGCGACGAGCCGCAGGTGGAGCACCCGCCGCAGCAGATTCTGGTCCTCCAGGCGCTCGGCCGCCGTGACGGCCTCGGACGAGACCGGATCCACCTCGTCCTCACGGCCGGTCTGGGCGAGCAGGACGGCCCGTACGGCCTGCGCCGTCGCCCACGAGGCCGAGGCGGGAGGCAGCGCACTCACGGCGCGCTCGATCGACTCCTGCAGGACGGCCACGTCCAGGCCGTAGCGGAACGGGACCCAGACGCCGTGCCCCATGGCGATGTCGGCGGCCCGCACCGCCTGGTCCAGGTCGTCGCCGGCCAGCGCCAGCGCCTGCTCGATCGCCTCGTAGCCCTCGTCGAACCGCCCGGCGGCGTAGCGGCTCTCGGCCAGGCCCACGGCGAGCTCGAACCGCTCGCCCGCGCCCGCCCCGGCGAGCTCGGACACGGCGAGCGCCTCCTGCCAGGAGGTGGCCGCGTCGTCGAGGGCGTGCCTGCGCATGGCCGCCCGCGCCGTACGGGCCGCGTAGCTCGTCGCCATGCGGGCCGGCTCGGGCCCGAGCTCCGCCGCCGCCAGCCAGTGCCGCGCGATGGTCGCGGCCTGGTCGTCCCGGTCCCCGTACGCGCGGGTGAGCACGCCCGCCAGCCGCGCGTGCACCCCCGCCTGCCACAGGCGGGAGCGGCGCGACAGCAGCGCGTCGGTCACCAGGGCGTGCGCGAACGCGTACCCGCCCAGCCTGTCGCCCGACTCCCGGATCAGGCCCGCCGCCAGCGCGGCGTCCAGCGAGGGCACCAGGTCTCCCAGGCCGCGCCCGGCGACCTCGGCCATGACCGCCGCGTCGAACTCGTCGCCGGCGACCGCGGCCAGCTCCAGCAGGCCGGCCGCCTCCTCTCCCAGCCCGGCCACCCGGTGCAGCACGACGTCGAGCACGCCCTGCGGCAGCTCCTCGCCCGCCCGGGCCAGCTCGGTGAGGAAGAACGGGTTCCCGGCGGTGCGTCCGCGCAGCTCCCCGGCCTTGCGGCTGCCGGGGTCGCGGCCGGACAGCTCCCGTACGAGCGCGCGCACCTCCTCCGTCGCGAGACCGTCGAGTTCCAGCCTGCGCGCGCCGAGCCGGGACAGCGCCGAGAGCGTGGCGGTCAGCGCCGACGCCTCGTGCCGCCGGAAGCTCGCCACGACCAGCAGGCCCGGCCGCGCGGTGGAGGCCACGTGGACCAGCAGGCGCAGCGTCGCGTCGTCGGCCGCGTGGATGTCCTCGAGGACGACGACCACCGCGCCGAGATCGGCCAGGAACGCGCCGACCGCTTCGAAGAAGCGCAGCCGCGCCCCCTGCGCGTCGTACGCCGGGATCGCCTCCACCCCGCCCGACAGGAACGTACGGACCTCCTCGGGCAGCGCGGCTCCCTGCCCGCCCGTCTGCACGGCGTCCGCGAGATCGCGCAGCACCTGCTCCCACGGCCACAGGGCGGGCGCCGTCTCGTGGTCGGGGCTCGACCCCCACCCCACGGGGACGCCGGCCGTCGCGCGGAACCTCCTGAGCAGGCTCGTCTTGCCGACCCCCGGTTCGCCGTCCAGGAGCACGATCTGCCGGCCCGCGGACGCCGCCTTCGCCGCGCCGGCCAGGAACTCCAGCGCGCTCTCTCGGCCGACGAACGGCCCGTCATCCATGTGCCGGCCGGGTGCGGGCCGCTTCACGGGGGCCGGGGCGGGCCTCCGCGCCGGAGTCAGCGCGGCGTCCTGGCGCAGGACGGCGGTCTCCAGTTCGCGCAGCCGCGGCCCGGGGTCGATGCCCAGCTCGCCGGCGAGCACCTCGCGCACCCTGCGCAGGCACTCCAGCGCCGCCGCCTGGCGGCCCGACCGGTAGTGGGCCAGCACCAGCATCTCCCACGCCCGCTCCCGCAGCGGGTGGTCGTGGACGAACGGTTCCAGCCGCGCGACGACGTCGGTGTGGCGGCCCAGGTCGAGCAGGGCCTCCGCCAGCCCCTCGGCCGCGTCGAGCCTGAGCTGCTCCAGCCGGGCGATCTCCGGCCGCGCCCACTCCTCGGCGCGCACGTCGGCGTACGCGTCCCCCCGCCACAGGGCGAGCGCCTCGGCGAGGACGGCGGCGGCCTCCTCGTTCCGTCCCTCGCCGAGGTGGCCCGACCCCGTGGACACGAGCGTGTCGAAGTCCCGCGTGTCGAGGTCGAGCCCGCCGGTCATCAGGCCGTACCCGTCCACGGCGCTCACGAGGACGGCGGAGGGCGTCCTCGCCTTCCGGCCGGGCTCCAGACAACGGCGCAGGTTGGAGACGTACACCTGGATGCTGCCCTGGGCGCTGTCGGGCGGGCTGCCGGACCACAGCCGGTCGGCCAGCAGGTCGGCCGGGAGCACCCGGTCGGCGTGCATCGCGAGGAGGGCCAGGAGCGCCCGCTGCTTGGGCGGCCCCAGCGGTACGGCCTGCCCGGCCACGACGAGTTCCATGGGACCGAGGACGTTCAGCCGCACGGGCCAATGGTAGGGACCCGCCTTGAAACGGTCCAGCCGCACCCTAAGCCGCGAGCCATCACTTTCCCGGCTGATCGGACGGCGGCGGACCGGGCACCGGCGGGAACGGGATCTGCGCCAGGACCGGGAGGAGCCACTCCTCCTCGTCGTCGAGATGCGCCCGCAGCTCCTCCGACATGCGGTCGAGTTCCGCCATGAAGCGCGGAGGCTCGGCCGTGCCGATCCCGTCGAGCAGGGCGACCAGCTCGCCCTGGACGCGTGCGATCACCCGGTGCTGCTCGCCGAGGCGGTCGAGGGCGTCGCGCAGGTGCGGGTGCATGTCCGCGAGCGCCGGGAAGACCGCGGCGTCCTCGCCCCGATGATGGAGCTCCAGGCCCTGGCAGAACGCCAGGCAGTGCTGCCTGAGCCGCAACCCGAGCCTGAGATCGCCGCGCTCCGCCCCGCCCGGCCTCGCGGTCCCCGCCTCCCCCGCGCCGCGTGTCTCCTCGTGTTGTGCCCGCTCGGCGAAGTGGGCCCCGGCCTCCTCCCGTACGTGCCCGAGCTGGGCGCGCAGCCAGGCGTGGATCTCCAGCAGCTTGCCCGCCATGGTGGTGACGTCCTCGGGCACCTCGGCGGGCACCTCCGGGCGCTCCAGCACGACGACCGGCAGGGTGCGGGCCGTACGGGCCTGGTAGTCGCCGTACCCCGGGGCCACCCGCACGACGTGCTCGAACAACCGCTCGCGCGCCGCGCCCTCGGCCGGCACCGCGACGGCGTCGAAGACCTCCTCGCCGAGCTCGACCCGTACGGCCGGACGCGCGAGCAGGTTGTGATACCAGGCGGGATGGCGGGGAGCGCCGGCCGCGGACGCGACGACCAGCAGCAGATCGCCGTCGCGGATGTAAGCGAGCGGAACGGTGTGCTCCCTTCCCGACTTCGCGCCGACGGTGGTCAGCAGGAGCAGGTCGCCGCCCTCGAAGGGGCCGCCGACCTTGCCGCCGTTGGCGCGGAACTCGTCGATGACGGACTGGTTGAACGATTCGGACACTGATGAACTCCAAGAGCGTGGGACGAACGAATACAAGGGCGGGCACGGTGCACCGCCGGGCCGCCGGCCGGTCGTCGCGACAGGCGGCAGCGGGCGGGCACGGGCAGGCCGGGGTGAGGTGCGGTGACGGCGCGTACCGGCATGCCGCTTGGGCACATCGGCACACGGAAAGACCGGCAGGCGGAGATTTCCGTACGCGGCCGGACGGCGAGAACCGCACCGGAGGCACCGGAACGCGGCGGCTCAGCCGCGACGCGCGACCGCGGAGCGCGGCGTCAGGCGGGAGACGCGGAGTGTGTACTCACGGCGGAGGTCCCTTCACGAAGGTGCGGCCCGGCTGCCGATCGGCCTATCGCTGCCTCCCTGGGGCAGCGTCCATGTGATCGGCGCCACGCGGCACGCCGATCATTAGAACCGGCGCGATCTCCTCCTGTCAACGCGGTCCGATCACACCCGCGTCTCCAGCGCCGGCTCCACCTCGCCGGCCGCTCCGGCGTCACACCGACGGTCCGCATGCCGCTGGTAGAAGCGCGGAGCGTCGATATCGTCATATGTCGTGACGGGCCAGACCCGATGCGGATTCGCCCGGCGAGTCTCGCCCCTGACGGCTACAGAGAGAGAAGGCCACATGGCGGATCAGACCACCTCGATCCGGCTCATCCGGGTGGACGACGCCGAGGTCATCGCCGCGCACAAGGCCCGCGACCGGCAGGAGCACGCGCCGTGGGAGCCCGCGCAGCCCGACGGCTTCTACACCACGGCCGGGCAGCGGGCCCGCATCGAGGGGCTGCTCGACGACCACCGCCGGGGCGACCGGTGGCCCGCCGTCATCGTGGCCGGCGACGAGGTCGTCGGCCAGGTGACCGTGAGCACGATCCTGCGCGGCCCCTTCGGCAAGGGCTTCCTCGGCTACTGGGTCGCGACGACCCGCCAGGGCGAGGGGCATGCGACGCGAGCCGTGGCACAGACCCTCACGGTGATGCGCCGGGACCTCGGCCTGCGCCGCGCGGAGGCGCACACGCGACTGGAGAACCTCGCCTCGCAGCACGTGCTGCGCGCCAACGGCTTCCGGCCCTGGGGGATCGCCCACGCGCACATCCTGGTGGACGGCGCGTGGCGGGACGAGATCTTCTGGGAACGGCTGCTCGACGAGGAGCCGCCCGTCGCTTGACCCGCGCTTGGCGATTTCCTGGGGCACCAGTTGCCCGCCCCCGGCGCGTCGGGTGCCGCCGTACGGCCACGGTCTCGAAACTCACTCTCCGCAACCATCTCGTGGAGGAGGAGTTCGTGGTCACAATCGACCGGCGAGGATTCGCCAAGCTGGCCGGGCTGGGGGCGGTGGCGTCCGTCGCCGGCCCGTCCCTGGGTGCGGCCCCCGCCTCGGCGGCCCGCGCGCCGTACGCGGGAGAGCGCCGGCAGACCTGTCTTCGGGTGGCGCGCGATCTCCTGCTCGTCGGGGAGGACGGCACCGACCTCAAGCACCGGTATCTCCAGGTGCTGATCGACAAGGGTCTCCCCCGGGCCCGTACGCCCAAGAGGGTCCTGGTCGTGGGCGCCGGCATCTCCGGGCTCGTGGCCGCCACGCTGCTCAAGCAGGCGGGGCACCGGGTCACCGTCATCGAGGCCAACGGCAACCGGATCGGCGGCCGGATCAAGACCTTCCGCTCGGGGTTCCGCGACCGGCGGCAGTACGCCGAGGCGGGGGCGATGCGCATCCCCGACTTCCATCCGCTGACGCTGGCGCTGATCGACAAGCTGGGGATCACCCGCCGCCCCTTCTACAACGTCGACGTGACGCCCGGCGTCCTGCCCAAGGGACCGGTGCCGCCGGTCGTCTACACCTCGCGGCAGGGACAGGTGTGGCGCTCCGGCCCGCCGAAGGGCGACTTCACCGCCCCGCCGCGGATGAACCACACGTTCATCCACGTGAACGGCGTCACCCAGCGGAGGGACAAGTACGCCGCGGACCCGCGCAGGGTCAACGCCACGTTCGGGCTCAAGGACGGCCGGCCCGCGGCCCGGATCCTCGACGAGGCGCTCGAGCCGGCGAGGGACTACTTCTCCGTGGTCCGGGGCGGCAAGCGGGCCGACAAGCCGCTCCCGGAACTGGTCGACGGCTGGGCCCGGCTGCTGAACGACTTCGACGGCTACTCGATGTACGCCTACCTGAAGGAGCACGCGAAGCTGGGCGACGAGGCGATCGACGCCATCGGCACGCTGGAGAACCTCACCTCCCGCCTGCCGCTGTCGTTCATGCACACGTTCCTCACCCGCAGCCTCGTCAACCCCGACGTGACCTACTGGGAGATGACCGGCGGCAGCGGATCGCTGCCGTACGCGCTGGAGCCCGGGCTTCGCGACGAGATCCGCATGGACCGCAGGGCCATGCGGATCGACACCTCGGGCCGGGGAGTGCGAATCTCGACCGTCAGCGAGGCGGGCAGCACGGAGGACGAGTTCACCCGGCAGGGGCGGCGCGAGACCTTCGAGGGCGACGTCGCGATCATCACGGTGCCGTTCTCCGCGTTACGCCACGTCGAGATAGCGCCCGCCCTGTCCTACGCCAAGCGCCGCTCGATCATGGAGTTGCACTACGACTCCGCGACGAAGGTGCTGCTGGAGTTCGGCAGGCGCTGGTGGGAGTTCACCGAGGAGGACTGGAAGCGCGAACTCGGCGGCCGTTACCAACCCGGGCCGCTGACGCACGTGGCGGGCGGCGGATCGGTCTGCGACAACGCCAACCGGTTCATGTACTTCCCCTCGCATCCGGTGCCCGGCAGCGAGGGCGGGGTCGTGCTGGCCAGCTATTCGTGGGCCGACGACGCGACCCGCTGGGACTCCATGGACGACGAGGAGCGGTACGGCTACGCGCTGCGCGGCCTGCAGGAGGTGCACGGCGACCGCATCGCGGAGTTCTACACCGGCCACGGCCAGACCCAGAGCTGGATGCGCAACCGCTACGCCTTCGGCGAGGCCGCGGTCTTCACCCCCGGCCAGATGACCGAGATCCACCCCGCCATCGCCGTCCCCGAAGGCCCGCTGCACTTCGCCGGGGAGCACACCTCGCTCAAGCACTCCTGGATCGAGGGCGCCCTGGAGTCCGCCGTACGCGCGGCCCTGGAGGTCAACGCCTGACTCGTACCGATGTCACCGGAAAGCGGTGAAACCTGGCCGAGGGCACCGTGAAACCCGGGCCGCCGACAGTGATGGCATGAGCATCACAGAATTCCGACCCTCCGGGGGCGGCCCGGCCCCGGCCGGGGGCACCGATCTGGCCGTGCGGGTGCGAGGGCTCGTGAAGACGTTCGGCGAGCACCGCGCCGTCGACGGCATCGACCTCGACGTGCGTTCGGGCGAGATCTTCGGCGTCCTCGGCCCGAACGGCGCCGGGAAGACCACGACACTGCGCATGCTGGCCACCCTGCTGAAGATCGACGAGGGCCGCGCCGAGATCTTCGGGGTCGACGTGGCCGGCAACCCGCACGTGATCCGGCAGCTGGTCGGGGTCACGGGGCAGTACGCGTCGGTCGACGAGAACCTGACCGCCCGCGAGAACCTCTGGCTCTTCAGCCGCCTGCAGGGCGTCGCCGGGCCGCGCGCACGGAGCATCTCCACCGAGCTGCTGGGCCAGTTCGGCCTGGAGGACGCCGCCGACAAACCGATCTCGCAGTTCTCCGGCGGCATGCGCCGGCGTCTCGACCTGGCGGCCAGCCTGATCACCAGGCCGCCGCTGATCTTCCTCGACGAGCCGACCACCGGTCTCGACCCGCGTACGCGCGGCCAGATGTGGGACACCATCCGCGGTCTGGTCGCGGACGGCTGCACGGTGCTGCTGACCACGCAGTATCTGGACGAGGCCGACCAGCTCGCCGACCGCGTCGCCGTCATCGACCACGGCCGCAAGGTCGCCGAGGGCACTCCCGACGAACTGAAGACCGCCGTCGGCGACTCCACCCTCCAGTTGCTGCTCGCCGATCCGAGTGAGGTGCCCACGGCCGTGGAGGTCGTACGGCGCGTCCTCGGCTCCGAGCCGGTCCTCAGCCCGGAGAAGGGCCGCCTCAACGTCCCCCTCGACCAGGCCGACCTCGCCGCGGACGTACTGATAGCGCTGCGCTCCGCCGGGGTGTCGATCACCTCGGTGAGCGTGGACAAGCCCAGCCTGGACGAGGTGTTCCTGGCCCTCACCGGCCACGAGACGGACGGGGACGACGAGAACCGCACGAAGGAGAACCGATGAGCACCGTGATCGCGCCCTCCCGCGAGGTGGTCCGGGCCGCCGAGCGCGTGGCGTCCGCCCGGACGCGCGTCTCCGTCAGGGAGACGCTCGGCCAGACCCTGATGATGGCGTGGCGGGCGCTCAAGAAGATGCGCCGCAACCCGGAGCAGTTCTTCGACGTGGCGCTTCAGCCGCTCCTGTTCACCGCGATGTTCGCCTTCATCTTCGGCGGCGCCATCGCCGGCGACGTGGCGAGCTATCTCCCTCTGATGATCCCCGGCATCGTCGCCCAGACGGTGCTGACGACGTGCATGGCCACGGGCACCCAGCTCCGCGAGGACATGGAAAAGGGCGTCTTCGACCGGTTCAAGTCGCTGCCGATCGCCCGGATCGCGCCGCTCGCCGGCCCGATGGTGGCCGACCTGCTGCGCTACACGATCGCGGCCACGCTGACCTTCGCCATGGGCCTGGTGATGGGCTACCGCCCGGACGGCGGGCCGGCCGGAGTGCTCGCCGCGATCCTGCTGGCGGTCGTCACGGGCTGGTCGCTCGCGTGGGCCTTCACCTGGGTCGGCACGATCGCCCGGAGCGCCCAGGCCGTGCAGGGCATCTCGATGATGATCCTGTTTCCGCTGACGTTCCTGTCGAACGCGTTCGTCCCGGTCGAGACGCTGCCCGGCTGGCTGGCCGCGTTCGTCCGGGTCAACCCGGTCTCACACCTGGTCACGGCCACCCGCGACCTCGCCAACCACGCAGTCGTCAGCGGAGAGGTGGGCTGGACGCTCCTCGCGTGCGCCGTCGTCATCGCGATCTTCGCGCCGTTGTCGGTGCGGAGCTACAAGCGGCACATGTGACGCCCGTCCGTCCTGGCCGAAGACCTGCTCCACGAGGCGCCGCGCCTCGGGGAGCAGGTCCGCGCCGCGCCGGTCGCCGTACGCGGCCCGGACGGCGGCGAGCGTCCCGGGCGCGGCCCGTTCGGCGTACGGCTCGATCCGTTCGAAGGACATGCTGGGCATGCTGTTGTGGTACGTGAACCGCTCGGCCAGCACCAGCAGCCCGATCGCCTCGCGGGGAGTCATCGCTCCCCGCAGCAGCCCCCAGGCGCCGAGCGAGAAGAGCACCGTGCCGCACAACGGGAAGTCGAAGGCGGGGTCGTCCACGGACCACAGGGCGGGGCCCCAGGTGTCGGAGAACGAACCCTCCGGGGCTAGAGGGTTGTGGCTCCGGGCGACGGAGAACAGCGTCTCGCCGTACCCGGCGTCCTCCGGCGAGGCGTGGTACGCGTACGCCGTGAGGGCGACCGACACCGCGACGACCACCCACGGCGTCTCCGCCGGCTGGCTGCTCTTCGGCAGGCGGAGGTCACGCGCCCGCTCGACGGCCAGGCGATACTCCCGGAGAGCCGCGGCCGTCTCGCCGCGGGTGAGGGCGAGCTCGGCCGAGCACATCGAGGCGATCGCCGACACTCCGAGCACCGCCTCGCCGGCGTTGATCCGGGTGATCTCGGCGAGCTGGGCCTCGGCGGTGGCGAGATCGCCGTCGGCGAGGGCGGCCACCAGCAGCACCGTACGGAGCTGGCTCTCGTCCTCGGTCGCCGCGAGCCGGTGCAGCACCGGAAGGGCGGTCAGCGCGTGCCCGACCGCCCCCCGGTGGTCGCCGCGCCGCATCACCAGGTGGGCGAGCGCGGTGTGCAGGATCGCGGCGAGCCACGGCCCGTCGTCCTCGGGCAGCATCGCCAGGGTCCGCTCGGCGGCCTCGATCGCCCCGGCCACGTCTCCGGCGTTCTCCAGGATGTAGACGCTCATCTGCGTCGCCATGGAGGCGACGTGCGGGTCGGGGCTACGGCGCAGCTCCGCCAGCCGGCGGTGTATCTCGGGCCCGTCGCCCAGGTGACACGCGAACAGCACCGTGGCCATCGCCACCAGCCGGGGGTCCGTCGTGGCGCTGACGGGCAGCCTCTGGAGGAGGTCGCGCACCGGCTCGGCCCGGCGATCGGTGACCATGCTGTTCATGAGGGTCAGCAGCATGGCGCCCCTGGTCACCTCGACGAGGTGCGGGGGCGGCGCCCAGGCGGTGACCACCTCACAGATCGCGTCCAGGTGGACGAGAAGCCGGGAGTGGTCGCCGCGGATCGACCACAGCGCCCCGAGGCCGGCCAGCAACTGGATCGCCGTGGCCGGGTCGGCCTCACCGAGGGCCTGCCGGAACAGATCGGCGACGTTGCCCTCCTCCGCCCGCATCGCGTCGACCGCCGTGAACTGGGCCGCGGTGAACATCGCGCGGCCGTGTTCCACGGCGTACGCCGTCGCCCAGGCCCGTTGCGCCTCCCGGGCGTCCGTCTCCTCACCGGCCTCCCTCAGCCGCATCCGCCCGAACTCCCTGACGGTCTCCAGCATCCGGTAGCGCAGGCCGTGCGGCGTCTCGGTCAGGCTCAGCATCGACTGCTCGGTCAGCGCGGCGAGGACGTGCAGGGCGTCCGGGCCGAGCACCTCTTCGGCCGTGGCCAGCGTGAAGCCGTCGCCGAACAGCGACAACCTCCGCAGCGCCCGCCGTTCCGGCTCGTCGAGCAGGTTCCACGACCAGTCGATCACCGCGAGCAGCGTCTGGTGCCGGTCCGGAGCCGTACGGTTCCCGCCGCGCAGCAGGGCGAACCGGTCCGCCAGCCGCCGCGCGATCTCCTCCACCGACATCACCCGCACCCTGGCCGCGGCGAGCTCGATCGCGAGCGGCAGCCCGTCGAGGCGGGCGACGATCTCCTCGGCCACGCCGTCGTCGATCCGTACGCCGGGACGGGCGGCGGTGGCGCGCTGGCGGAACAACTCGACCGCGTCGGGCGCGGGCAGCGCGCCGAGCGGATAGGCGCGTTCGGCCGGGATCGACAGGGCGGCGCGCGAGGTGGTGAGCACCCGCAGGTCGCGGGTCGTCACGGTCAGGAAGCCCACCAGGTCGGCGACGGCCTCGATCACGTGCTCGCAGTTGTCCAGGATGAGCAGCGCCGGGGCCTGGTCGAGGTGCCGGGCGATCCGGGCACGGATGTCGGAGCGCTGCTCGGCGGTCAGGGCACGGCGCCCGCTGACCGAGTCGCGGACCCCGAGCGCCGAGCCGACCTCGCCCACCACGCCCTCCGGCGAGGAGACGCCGACGAGCTCGACGAAGTGCGCGACGGGCTGCGCGGCGTTCCGGCCGACGACGTGCGCCAGCCGCGTCTTGCCCAGCCCTCCGGGGCCGATGATGGAGACCACCCGGTTGGTCCGGAGCAGGGCGTGCACCGCGCGGATGTCGCCGTCCCGGCCCAGCAGCGAGGAACCGTCGAAGAGGATGCCCTCACGCACGGGCCGGTCGGCGGCGAGGAGTTCGGCGTACACGCGGGTCAGCTCGGGCCCGGGCTCCGCGCCGAGCCGCTCCGCCACGGCCGCGCGATACCGCTCGTAGCGCTCCAGCGCGGCGGCGGCGCCCCGTACGGCGGCCTCGCTGCGCAGCAGGCAGGCGAGCAGTTCCTCGTCGTGCGGCCGGTCGGCGGCGGCCTCCTCCAGCAGCGGCAGCGCGCCCTCGTGGGCGCCGCTCCGGCCACGGGCGATCGCCGCCACCCGCCGCGCCTCGGCCGCCCACCCCGCCGCGACGCCCCTGAGCTCCGCGAGCGGGCCCGTCGCGCCGTCCGAACCGATCTTCCCGAGATCGATCGCCTCCTCGGCGCGGCGGCGCGCGAGCGCCACGTCGTCCTCTCCCAGCGCGACGCGTGCCTGCTCCACCAGCGCGGCGAGCAGCAGCGCGTCCACCTGGTCGGCGGCGAGCCCGAGACGGTAACCGCGCGGGACCCGGACCACCACATCGGCGTGGGTCGCCGCCCTGGTCCGCGACACGACCACCTGCAGAGCCTTCGCCGGATTGGCCGGCGCCTCCTCAGGCCACAGCTCCTCGATCAGGCGCTCGTCGCCGACCCCCGCGCGTCCGTGCATGGCGAGCACCGCCAGCAGGGTCTGCGCACGGAAGCCGACCACGCGCGCACCCCGCCAGCGGACGCCGTCGAGCAGGACAAGTTCAGGGGACACACCTTCAGCTTACGGACGAGCCCCCCGTCACGAGCGTGCCCGCACGCGACCTGAACCCGTTTGTCAGCGAATCCGTTTTCCAAGAGCACGCGATCACCTCACGGGCGCTCCCCGGGGAGTGGACCGCGGCCGGTGTTCACGGCGCTATCTCTGATCGAGTACGCGCGTCATCCAGATCGTGTCGCCGCGTTCGGCGTCCTCGGTGACGCGGTCGCTTCGGTGGAAACCGAGCTTCTCCAGGACGCGGAACGAGGGTGCGTTCCACTCCCGCACGGTCGCCCAGAGCCGTCGGCGTCCTGTTCGCGCCGCGGCTTCCATGACCGCACGGGCGGCTTCCGTCGCGTAACCGTGGCCGTGAGCTCGCCGGGCCAGCTCGTACGCGATCTCGGGTTCGTCGAAGGTCGCCTGGCCGACGGTCAGTCCGCAGTACCCGATGAACTCACCGGTGTCCCGCAGCTCGATCGGCAGCAACCCGAGCCCCGGATCCGCCATCAGCGGATTGCCGAGGAGCCGGCCGCGCATCTCCTCGATCGTCGGGCGTCCCTCGGCGTCGATCCGCCGTAGCGCTGTGGGACCCCGCTCAAGCCACAACCCGCGGTAGTCCTCGGCATCCGACGGCGCCCACCGCCGCAACCGCAGCCGCTCGGTCACCAGCTCGGCCGGTAGATCCGTATAGATCCCCACCCGGCCAACCTAACCCGTGCCGGCCAGAGATTGGCGGGGAAAGTTTCAGCGCCCGTCCGGCATCGCCGCAGGTCGTCTCTTAGGAAAACAACGGCGGAGAAGATGAAACTGTACGGATATCGCCCGCGCTGTGATGCTTCGCAGTGGAAGTCCGGCACGACATCCGCTCCAAGGAGGGTAAGTGCGGAAAATCAAATCATTGGCCGTCGCCGGCGCATTGATCAGTGGGCTGACGGTCGTCGCGAACGCCGCCCCCGCGCACGCCGACACACTTCGCAACGTCTACTACTCCTCCTCCGACTGCTACCGGTACGGGGACTACGGCGTCCAGAACCACATGTGGACCTGGTACCGCTGTGATTACCAGTACAACCTCTGGTTCCTCTGGAGCGTCCCGTAAAAGGTCCTCCGGCGCCGTGACCGGATCCGAGGTTCGCTGATCGCCGGGCGGAACGAATTCCGCCCGGCGATCAGCTCGTTCACGCCATGCTCATCGAATGGTGACCCGGTCGCCGGCCGGCGCGCTGACCGGTGAGTTCTTCACCAGATAGGTGGCCAGGGCACCCCTGTCGTCCGGGCCGCCGTGATAGACACTGGTGACTCCGGGCCATCGGGGGAAACCTTCGTAGCCGCCCACCAGGACGTAGTTGGCCGCGACTCTGATGACCTGGTCGTCGGCCACCGGAACGCCGTTCAACGTCATCTCGGTGACGGCGCCGCCCTCCAGCGTGTAGCGGAGCGAGGACGACGGCGTGAGCACCCAGCCCTGCGCGTTCGGGTAAGCGAGGACGGACTTCAGCGCGGCGCCGGTGACCTCCCACACGTCCACGGCGAACCCGGCCGGAAGCGTCACGAACACCTCCTCGTAGGTGACCGGGCCCGCGTCGAGGTCCTGGTGGAATCCGTACCTGCTGACCAGGGCCGCCTCCGCGCCCGACCG
Organism: Microbispora amethystogenes; assembly: GCF_016863015.1. Classification (GTDB taxonomy): domain Bacteria; phylum Actinomycetota; class Actinomycetes; order Streptosporangiales; family Streptosporangiaceae; genus Microbispora; species Microbispora amethystogenes. Next base: position 142,879 of record NZ_BOOB01000007.1, read on the forward strand.
GGCCTGGACCGCGGCGAGGTTGGCGTCGGCGACCAGTTCGGCCAGTGGGCCGCCGCTGGGCGTCCGGACGATGGGCTCGGAGGTCTCACCGAAGGTCTCGTCCGCGCCGGGCATTCCGCACTTGAAGTAGTAGAGCGTGTCGGACATCAGACCGTCGGGCTGCCTGAGCTCGATCTGGACCGACGTATGACCCGATGGAACCGTCGCGAGCAGGGCGGTGAAGCTGCCGTGGTGCCTGGTGGGGGATTTCAGGTTCTTCCATTGCTCGGTGCCGACGACGCGGTATTGGATGAGCTGCGGACCCGGAGGGAGTCCTTCGAAGGTCCCGTAGACATCGAAGGTGACCGGGCACTTCGTCGCAGTGGTTCGCTCGAATGAGAGAGTGAGTTTCCGCACCGGATTGTCGGCCGATGCGAGTGGGGCGGAAGCCGTCCCGGAAAAGGATCGCAGGGGTGCGGCCTGCGCAGAGGGAACGAAAGCACCGGACACGAGGACCGCGATGCCCGCCAGCCCTGCGATCCGACGCCCGGCCCTACTGAGTAATCCCACAGTTTTCCCGTCTGTCGATGAGGACAAGGACGAGCAGACACTGTCCACGCCGACCGACAATTCCGCGCGCTGAATTATTTGACGCCGTACGACACGACCGTCGTGCTGATGTCCCCGCACCGCACGGGCATCGTGGGGCGCCCGGCGACCGCCACCGGCGCCCGGTCCGCAGGCACCGACCGCCACCGCATCGTCGACCGGCTGTTCGCCGGCTCCAGCCTCGACCAGCTGTGGGCCACCGATCGAATGTGATCGCTTTTGTTGATGAAAGTTTCACCAGCATGTGCGATTCACCACCGGTGATGCGAGCCGCTCCTCCCTCGGCCCGCCCGGATCGCGGACCGGTCCGGACAGGGGGTCTGGTGCGCCACTGACACCGCCTGCAGGGCCACGCCAGGCGACAGGCAATCGGCACGAAGGCGGAGGAACCGGCACCTGAACTGGCAGAACGGACCCACGAGCGACCAGATCCCCCCGTACGCCCGACCGGCGGCGTCCCACCGCGACCCACGGGAGGTCCACCGCGCCGCGGATTGATCACCCGGCATCGCGTCGCCGGGTGGGTGAAGGGCTGCCTGCCCGCGCTCCATCGACTGTTGCCAGGAACCTCTGTTAATGCGACATTACCCCCACACATCAGTCGGCATACGTCATACGTTACTGCGACCAATGAGCCACCTGCGGGGCACACCCCGAGGAGTTCTCTCACGGCGGGGTTATTACGCGGTGAAAATCTGCTCGGAATCAGCGAAAGGAACAGAGCGTGAAGTCAGCCCTGTCCACCACTGGGAAGGCGTTAGCAGCGCTTGCGGTTTTCGTCGCCGCTGCACTGCTGCCGGTCTTCGCAGGTAGTACCCCGGCCTCGGCGGCGACCCAGGCCACCTACTACGTCGCCCCCGACGGCAACGACGCCAACCCCGGAACGATCACGTCACCGTTCAGGACACTGCAGCGCGCGAGGGACGTCGTCCGCACGGTGAACGCCAACATGACGGGTGACATCTTCGTTTATCTCCGCGGGGGCACCTATTCGGTCAGCAGCACCATCGACTTCACGCCCGCCGACTCCGGCACGAATGGCTATCGGATCACATACGCCGCGTACCAGAACGAGACGCCGGTCCTCACCGGAGGCGTCCAGGTGACCGGATGGACGCAGCACAGCGGTAACATCTGGAAAGCCCCGCTGAATCGCAGCAACAAGCTCCGTGCGCTCTATGTCAACGACAAGCGAGCGTTCATGGCCTCGAAGACGATGAACTCGGCGGGATGCTACGGCACCTACACCATCACGGCGGGTCAGGCGTCCTGGGCGTGGGAATCCGGTTCGCAGTGCGCCGGAGCGAAGTACAGCCTGAACGACTTTCCCGCCGTCGCAGCCAATCAGGACGACATCGAGATAGAGACCGCGACGACCTGGACCACGGCCATCGTGGGTGTCCGGCAGGTCACCACCGAGGGCTCGAACCGGATAGCCCTGTTCCAGCAGCCGGGAGCGGCCATCGCCCAGGGCGCCTTCAACGGCAACGCCCAGGTCGGCGGCAGCCACAAGGTCATGAACGCCTACGAGTTCCTTGACGCGCCGGGCGAGTTCTACTTCGACAAGACGAGCCGGACGTTGTACTACTACAAATCGGGCTCGGAAGACATGACGACCGCGTCGGTCTGGGCGCCGAACAACGTGTCCACCCTTCTCCGGGTCGCCGGCACCTCCACGAGCAGCCGCGCCCGGAACATCACGTTCTCCGGCCTGACGGTCCAGCACTCCGACTGGAATCTGTTCAACGTGGCCGGCTCGGTGCTCAAGCAGGCCCAGCAGGGCAATCTCGGCGCCATCGCGTACGCCAAGCAGAACTTCCACGCCTACTACTACCGCAACGTCGACCTGGCGCCCGGCATGATCCAGGTCGAGAACGCCGACGGGCTCGTCCTGCAGAACAACCGGATCCAGCACACTGGCGTCGACGGAATCACCCTGGCCAACGACGTGGTGAACACGCAGCTGATCGGGAACTACACCAACGACATCGCCGGATCCGCCATCTCCGTGGGCCATCCCCAGCATGTCTACATCGGTGACTACACCTCGACGAACCGCGAGAAGTATCCCGTTCAGGTCGAAGGCGCGCCCAAGAACATCGAGATCAAGAACAACTACATCTACGACAGCGCCGTGTTGTTCAACGGGCACAGCCCGATCTCGGCGTACTTCGCCGACACCCTGTCCATCCAGCACAACCGCATCGAGAAGACCCCGTGGTCCGGCATCACGCTCGGCTGGGGGTGGTGGAACTTCGACGGGTCGTCAGGCTCGATCGCACCCAACCGGCCGACCACCACGGCGAAGAACAACACCATCAGCTACAACCACATCATCGACACGGTGCAGCGGCTGAGCGACACGGCGCCCATCTACACGCTGGGCAACCAGCCAGGAACCACGATTACCAACAACTACCTGCAGGGCGTCCCGTCCGGTCACAAGTACGGACTCCACCCGGACGAGGGCTCGGGGAACATGACGTTCCGCGACAACGTCCTGAGCGTGGACAAGAATGTCACGTGGCTCATCAACTCCGACGACTTCGGGCGTAAGCACGACCTGAGCATCACGCAGACATACGGCCCGATCAACAAGGTCTCCAACAAGAACCTGCCGAACAGCACGGTCCAGGACATCCTCGTGTACTCCGACTATGTCTGGCCGTCGCAGGCCTACGGCATCGCCGTGAACTCCGGGCTCGAGGACGCGTACCGGAACATCGTCCCGCAGAGCAATCTCTCTCTGCCGGATTACGTCCTGCCCGCCAGCACGTTCGTCGCCGCCGGTGCGACATCGATTCCCATCCGGAGCGCCGGCGACGCGAGCAAGACCGTCTGGCTGGCTCCCTCGGGCACGACGTCCTTCACCGCCGGCGCCACGATGACCAGGGCGGACGGAACCGCGACCTCCCTCGCCGTTCCGACGACGAACGGTGAATATCGGCTGTACGTCGTGGACGCCCAGGGAAATCGATCGGCTGAGTCGAAGTCGCTCGTCAGGCAAGGAAACGGCGGCGGGAACGGCCAGCAGAGCGGCACGATCGTGGGCACCCAGTCGGGCCGGTGTGTGGACGTCAGCGGCGGCTCGGCGACCAACGGCGCTCAGGCGCAGCTGTGGGACTGCAACGGCCAGACCAACCAGCGGTGGACGTACACGTCGGGCAAGCAGCTGCAGGTGTTCGGCAACAAGTGCCTGGACGCCTACGGCCAGGGCACCACGAACGGCACCCAGGTGATCATCTGGGACTGCAACAGTCAGACCAACCAGCAGTGGAACGTCAACTCCAACGGCACCATCACCGGTGTGCAGTCCGGGTTGTGCCTCGACGCCAACGCGGCCGGCACCGCCAACGGCACCAAGCTCATCCTCTGGGCCTGCAACGGCGGCAACAACCAGAAGTGGAGCCTGCGCAGCTGACGTAACGGTTCCACCGGGCCGCGGACGGTGCCACGCGCACCGCCCGCGGCCCACCCTGCCGACGGTCGAGATTCCAGCCGAAGGCATTGCACTGGAGGCGATGTGACTCTCCACGTCGATCGAGGGGTCGCTTACGGCACGACAGGCAGGTTGCTGGATGTCTACCGCCGTGCGAACGCGGAGTCGGATCCGGTGATGCTGCTCTGGCACGGCAGTGGTCCCGATGAACGGAGCGTTCTGGAGCCATTGGCTCGAGCTACGGCCGAGTTCGGCGTGGTGGTGTTCGTTCCTGACTGGCGCTCCGATGCCCCAGATGGGGGGCGTGCTCATCTGCTGGCGTCGATCTCCTTCGTACGGGCCCATGTTCACGCATTTCGCGGAGATCCACGCCGCGTGCTTCTCGCGGGTTGGTCGCGGGGGGCCCGGGCGGCTTCGGGGATCGCTGTGGATGTTTCGGCCGCCGGCGGTTGGCGGCCGTCGGCAGTCGCGTGCCTGGCGACAGGCTACGGCCGACCGACTCCCATCTCCCCCAGGGTGCCGCTTGAAGCGGTAGTGCACGATGACCTGGTCCCCGTTCCCTTCTGGCTCCTGCATGGGGTTGATGACGAACTGGTGGACGTGGAGCACTCACGTGAGTTCGCGAAGGTGCTGCACGACCACGCTTGGCCAGTGCATTTTCACGAACTGGAGACGAATCACGCGGGCATCGTGATGACGCAGTACGATCCCGGCCTGAGGCGATGCGTTCCGGCTGCGGATGGCCACGCGATGGAGGCTGGTCACCGTGTCGCGGCACTCCTCGCGAGTGCCGCCGGCGGGACCGTGGCATGACACTGCCGATGCGAGGCGCATGCCGTAATCCGGATTCGGTAGGACAGCTCATCATGAATAGGCACCTAAAGGGCCTCGCAGTCCGAGGTCGTCTGGAGTAGCTTCGACCTGGAGAGCCATCTCGGTCGTCCGTGGCAAAGGGCATCGGTCATGCCGAAAAGCAGGGTGCGAAAAAGACAAAATACGCGTATCTTGTCCAAAAAAGCCGTGATATGCCAGCGCTGCCTTCGAGAAAAAGGAAGAATTCCCGTCTCGATAACCGGCCTCATCAAACTTCCCTTAAGCCTGCTCTGGAGTTTCATCTCCCCCCCGAGAAAGTCCAGGAGGCGGGCATGGTCACGGTGGATCTTGTCCACCATCGTGGCCGGATGGCTCTTCGGTAATATATTGTTCGGCCTGTTTGAGAGTCATGCGACATTCACCTCCACATGGACGGGGCTTCGAGACAGTTATCGACAGGGCCAGCTCCCTGAGTACCTCAAGGTCCCGCCTTCGGCGTCCGCCTGGCTTGGCGCTCCTCCTTGGGTGGATCCCGCTCTTCTGAGCGCTCTTGGGCTGCTGTTATTGTGGGCAGCGTTTCCCGGCAAGGGCTCCAGCCGATTCTCCCCGAGAAGATTCTCAATACTTCGCTGCACCGGCCACGCGGATGGGCATAGTAATCACACGTCCTATTTGGGGCCACCAGAAGAAGATTGGTTGTGACCACGACTGTGACGTAGGTGCAGGGCGGTCGTCGTTCAGGGCCGAAGCGTGGCGCACCTGGTCGGCTGGACCGACATCACCGCCGACACCGACCACTACCGCGGCCATCCTGCGGACGGCCATCAGTTACTCGGTTTTACACCATGAGAACGCATCGGCCTTGATTACGCAGAGGACCGTTTCCGCCGACAGAGACTGTCATCCTGACACTCGAAGGGCCGCCTGCCGCGAGATGTACGCCGGGATCGGACAGACGCTGATTGCCCTGGCCTGGACCACCTACGCGGGAAGGGCGTCTCCGGGGAAGCCATGGCACGGGTGAACCTCGCAGCGCATCGTCCCCGCTCGAACGCAGGGGTCCCCGGACATGATCTCCGCGGCTTCCTCGGCTGGCACGGTCATGATCGCGACGTCGGCCACGGTGTCGGAGGCGACCGGGCACAGGACCGCGATCACCCCCTCGGCGCGCAGCGACACCATGCGTCGCTGGTGTTCGAGTTCGATCGCGCCCGCGCCGTCCATGGCCCGCTCCGGCCCCCACTGAGGGAGCGCCAGGCTGTGGGGCTTCGCGGTCGCGGCCCAGCTACTCGGTCTCACGACATGAGAATGCTTCGGCCCTGGGTCGTCAGTCTGCTCATCTGGTTTCCTCCCATGCCCACCGCCGCGCCTCCTACTTGCCTCGGCATAGGCATGAAGCCCGAAAGCACCAGGCCCCTGACCGCGAGAGCGCGGTCAGGGGCCTGTCGTACGAGAGCCGCCTTGGGGAATCGAACCCCAGACCTTCTGTTTACAAGACAGATGCTCTGCCGATTGAGCTAAGGCGGCCTGCTACCCAGACGAGTTTAGTGGGCCGGGGGCCGTACCGTCACGGCGGAATCACCGGCGGCGGTGGCGGGCGACCTCGTAGAGGGCGATCCCGGCGGCCACACCGGCGTTCAGCGACTCGGCGGCGGCGTTCATGGGGATGCGGGCGATCTGGTCGCACGACTCCTTGACCAGGCGCGACAGGCCTTTGCCCTCCGAGCCGACGACCACGACGAGCGGCTCGGAGGCCAGCTCGACGTCGGCGATGTCCACGGTGGCGGTGCCGTCGAGGCCGACCACGAAAAGGCCCTCCTCCCGGTACGCCTGGAGCGTCTGGGTGAGGTTCGAGGCGCGGGCGACGGGCAGGGTGGCGAGGGTGCCCGCCGAGGTCTTCCAGGCGCCCGCGCTGACGCCGGCCGAGCGGCGGGACGGGATGAGCAGCCCGTGCGCGCCGAAGGCGGTCGCGGAGCGCGCGATGGCGCCGAGGTTGCGGGGGTCGGTCACGCTGTCCAGGGCGACGATCAGCGGCACCTCCGCCGCGTCCCTGGCCCGCTCAACGAGCTGCTCGGGATGCGCGTACTCGTACGGCGGGATCTGCAGCCCGACACCCTGGTGGACCGTGCTCTCGGTCAGCCGGTCGAGCCGGTCGCGGCCGATCTCCAGCAGCGCGATCCCGCGATCGGCCGCGATCTTGATGGCCTCGCGGACCCGGTCGTCGCTGTCGATCCGCTGCGCCACGTACAGCGTGCTCGCGGGGACGCCGGCCCGCAGCGCCTCGACCACCGGGTTGCGCCCGCCGATGACCTCGGGAGCGTCGTCCCTGCGCGTACGGCTCGGCGTACGCGAGGATGCGGCGCCGCCCCGCGACTCCCGCTCGATCCGCTCGGCACGGGCCTTGTCCTTGTACCAGTGCCGCATCTCCGCCGGCGGCGTCGCTCCCCTGCCCTCCAGGGAGCGGCGAACCTTGCCACCGGAGCCCTTTGCCGGCCCCTGCTTCTTCGACGGCTTCCCTGAAGCCCTACCCGCCATGGTCTCTAGCGTAGGGCCACGTTTACCGTGCCAGTTCCCACCGCGGGCCCTGCGGGGTGTCCTCGACCACGATGCCCGCGGCGGCGAGCTGGTCGCGGATCGCGTCGGCCGCCGCGTAGTCCTTGCGGGCGCGGGCGGCCTGCCGCTGCTCCAGCGCCACCGCCACGAGCGCGTCCACGACCTCCCGCAGCCCCGAGTCGCCGGTCGTACGCCACTGCTCCGACCTCGGGTCGAGGCCGATCACGTCGAGCATGTTCTGCGTCTCGGCGAGCAGCCGGGCGACCTGCTCCTTGTTGCCCTGGGCCAGGGCGACGTTGCCCTCGCGGACGACCTCGTGGACCACGGCGAGCGCCTGGGAGACGTTCAGGTCGTCGTCCAGGGCGTCCACGAACGCCTGCGGCAGCGGAGCGGCGGCGTCCACGTCGTGGATCACCTCGGCAGCCCGGGTGACGAACCCCTCGATCCGGCGGTATCCGGCCGCCGCCTCCTGGAGCGCTTCGTCGGAGTAGTCGATGGCGGAGCGGTAATGGGCCGCGACCAGGTAGTAGCGGAGCTCCACCGGGCGCACCTTGCGCAGCATGTCGGGGATCAGCAGCGAGTTGCCGAGCGACTTGCTCATCTTCTCGCCGCCGAGCTTGAGCATGCCGTTGTGCAGCCAGTAGCGCGCGAATCCGTCGCCCGCCGCCTGCGACTGGGCGATCTCGTTCTCGTGGTGCGGGAAGATCAGGTCGACGCCGCCGCCGTGGATGTCGAACGTGCCGCCGAGATACTTGGTCGCCATGGCCGAGCACTCCAGGTGCCACCCCGGACGGCCCCGGCCCCACGGCGTCGGCCATGTGGGCTCGCCGGGCTTGGCGCCCTTCCACAGCGCGAAGTCGCGCGGGTCACGCTTGAGCGAGTCGGTGTCTGTGTCGCCCGCCGCCCGCATGTTCTCCAGCTTCTGGTTGGAGAGCTTGCCGTACCGGTCGGCGTAGGAGACCACGTCGAAGTAGACGTCGCCGCCCGACGCGTACGCGTGGCCCTTGTCCATCAGGCGCCGCATCAGCTCGACCATCTCGGGCACGTGGCCCATCGCGCGCGGCTCGACGGTCGGCGGCAGGCAGCCGAGCTGGTCGTACGCCCAGGTGAAGGCGCGCTGGTTGCGCTCGGAGACGACGAACCAGGGCACGCCCTCCGAGGCGGCCACCCTGATGATCTTGTCGTCGAGGTCGGTCACGTTGCGGCAGAAGACGACGTCGAAGCCCTGCCGCAGCAGCCATCGGCGCAGGACGTCGAAGTTCACGCCGGACCTGATGTGACCGATGTGCGGCGGAGCCTGAACGGTCGCACCACACAGATACATCGAGACCCGGCCGGGCTCGACCGGTACGAATTCACGGACCGTACGCGTGCTGGTGTCGTAGAGGTGCAGGCTCACGAAGGCTAGGCTAACGCCTGACGCCACAGCACAGGGCTACTTGGGCGCCGGTGAATGCCTCCGCCTGGCGGAGCAGTGAAACATACGTCACATAAGTCCCGATTTAAGCCCCAGCAAAACCGGTATTGATCGAATCGGGACCGCGCGAAAGCCTCGCCGCCAGTGCCGCGACGGCCGCGCTCCGGACACACCCCGCGGGCAGGGCCCGACCCTTCACACCGCGCGACGCGCCGTCACGACACGAAGCGGGCCGGCACCCCAGTGCGATCAACCCGCCGGTCCGATTCTGTAGGCTCGAAACGCCATGGACGTGACTCCCCCCGGCGCGGCAGGCAGGGCCTCCCGCCCGTCCCGAAATACCCCTTCCGGAATCCCGCTGGTGCTGCGCCGCCTCGCCGTCGGGCTCGCGGGCGCCGCCCTCGCGATGCTCGCCGCAGCCGCATGCGCGCTCTCCTTCGAGGATCTGCGGGCACTGGCCGTCTCCGGACGCGCCGAGCCCCGCCTCGCCTACCTCTATCCCGCTGCCTTCGACATCCTGCTCGTCGTCGCCCTGGTCAGCGTGCCCGTGTTGCGGGGCGCGCGTCTCCTGGTGCGGGTGCAGGCGGGCTTCGTCCTGCTGGTCCTCCTCGCGTCCGCCGCCGCCGCGAACGCCTCGGCCGCCATGGGCGTCTCCTTCGATCCCGAGGACGCCGCGCTCGTCGTCGCGCTCCTGCCCTGGGTGATGCTCACCGTCGGGCTGTGGTTGCTGCTGCTCCTGCTGAAGCACGTGCGGACCAACCGGGCCGACCTCGACCTGGACGGCGACTCCGACGAGGGCCTCCTGCCGTTCGACGGCGAGCCCATGAGCAGGCGCGCCCCCCTGCCCGCCGCCACCGCCCCCTACCCCGCCGTCCCTTATCCCGCCGTCCACGAGGAACGGCACGCTCCCCCGCATCCGCCCGGCGAGGAGCATGCCGCCTCGCTGCAGCCCGCGCCCGAGGCCGTGGCGCCGCCTGGCTATGTCCCCCCGCTGCCGGTCAGCCCGGTCTCCGAAACCGTCGCACCACCCGAGTACGCCCCGCCCCTGCCGGTCATCGCTCCGGCGGACGACGAGACGACCGGCCCCCACGCCGCGGAGCCCGGCCCCGTCACCCCTGACGCCGTCACTCCTGACACCGACGAGGACGGCGTACGGCTGCCTCCCGAGGCGGTCCCCGGCGAAACGGTGTCCAAGGCCGAGGCCGCCGAGGACCGGGACGACCCCGAGGCCTTGGCGGTCGTGCCCCCGACGGCGGCGCCCCCGACGCCCCCCGTGACGGAGCTTCCCCTGGAGGAGCCCGCCGAGGAGGCCGTGGAGCAGACCACAGCGCAGACCACCGAGCAGTCCACGGCGCAGAACGACGTGGGGATGTCGGAGCCGGCTCGGAACGCGTCGTCCGATGAGACGGCCGAGGCGGCTGCGCCCGCCCCGGAGCCCGTCGCCGACGAGACTTCCGAGAAGCTCGACCCTGCCGTCACCGGTTCCGCCGAGAACCCCGCCCCCGAGAACCCTCAGAGCCCCGCGGAACCCGGCCCGGCCGAGCAGACGGCCCCGCCCCGGCGGAACCGGCCGGTGCGCTGGGGTGATCTCGTCCGGCCCCACACCGGCGACGTCCTCGTGCATCCCCGGCCGAAGCCGGCGGCGGAGGAGACTCCCGAGCCGGACGGCATCGCGGACGGCCCGCAAGTGGACGACACGCAGGTGGATGACGCACAGGACGAGGCGGGCATCGACACCCAGCCGCTCCGCACCATCCGCGACGTCCCCGACCCCGCGCACGCGGCGGACTGCGCCGAACCGGACGAGCAGGCCGCACGGCACGACCAGTACGTCGCCGAGGACGGCGAGCAGTCCTCTCAGGAGACCACCCAGGACGGCGGAGATTCCGTGCCCCTGGCACCGCCGTCGGGCCGGATGCGCAGCACCCCCCGCCCGCCCGCCTGACGAGGCGGCCTGTAGGGGGTCACGTGGACCCGCGGCAGCCACGGACGGGTCGTACGTACCCGCACAGGGGCCGGGCCGCGGTTCCCGCAGCCGGCGTGGAGTGGGCCGGCCAGGTGCGAACGCGGTGCAGGCCACGAACGCGGTGCAGGCCACGAACGCGGTGCAGGCCACGAACGCGGTGCAGGCCACGAACGCGGTGCAGGCCACGAA